>CAWEBB010000013.1:0-266469 GCA_963807085.1 uncultured Alphaproteobacteria bacterium | reverse complement strand
TGTTGGCGGCGCTGGTGGCGCTCGGCCTCTGGTCGCGCAGCGCCGGGGCGGTGGCCATGGCCGGCACTTTCGGGCGAAAGCACGCGGCCTTTACCGCGCCAGCACCCGCGACGCGCGAGCGCCTCAAGGCGTTGATCGCCGAAAAGCGGGAGGCGCTGGCCGGCCTCGATCCGCAAGCCAGCGAGGCCACGTTCTCGCTGCAGCCGCGCCATTGGCTGCGGCGGCCGCGAAGGGCGCTCGCCTACCAGCGGCTTTGCGACGAGGAATTGAAACTGACCGGCGCTACCGCCATGCTGTCGCCGGCGCAACGCAACTGGCGGCTGGTGCACCGGCTGTTGGCCTGGGCCTTTGTCGGCGGCATGCTGCTGCACGTTCTGCTGGTCCTGTTCTTCGCGGGTTATGTCGCGGACGGGCGCGAAATTTACTGGTGGCACATTACACCCTGGGATTTTTGAACCATGAGCCGCTTGGCCCTGATGATCGACCTGGAGCGCTGCACCGGCTGCAAATCTTGCGAGGCCGCCTGCAAGGCCGAACACGGCCTGGGGCCGGGCGAGCGGCGCAACCGCGTGCTGTGGCTGCCGGGCGAGACGCGGAACGGTGCCGAACGACCGGCGCTCGATTTTCTGACCATGGCCTGCCAGCATTGCGAGCGGCCCGCCTGCCTGCGCGCCTGCCCGGTGACGCCCAAGGCCATCAGCAAGGATCCGGAGACCGGCATCGTCCAGGTGCACGAGGACCGCTGCGTCGGCTGCGGCGAGTGCGTGGCGGCCTGCCCCTATGGCGCCATGGGCTATGACGCGGCGGGCACCACGCCGTCAAATGCGACCTGTGCGTCGAGCGTCGCGCCGAGGGCGAGCCCACCACCGCCTGTGCCAGCGTCTGCCCCGGCAGGGCCATCCGCTTCGGCGAGCGGGACGACTTGCTGGCAGAGGCGGAAGCCGAAGGGCGCAAGCTGGTCGACAACGATCCCTGGCTGCTGGAGCCGGGCACGATCTATCTGGACCGGCTGATCGGCGAGGCGCAGGCGTTTTCGGCAACCGGCCGCGCAATGCCCGCCGTCGCCGACAGCGGCACGTTCGAGGACGAGCCCTCGGTCTATCCTTATAAAGTGCCGCGGGCCGAGCGCATGGCCGACCGCGTGGAGCCCGGCGGTTGCAATATCTGCTTCAACGCCTGCACCACCAAGTTTCACTTCAGGGGCGACAAGCTGGTGAAGGTCACCGGCAACGATGAAGACCCGATGCTGCAAGGCCGGGTCTGCCCGAAATCGCAGCTTTCGCTCCAACTCTACACCAGCGAGAAACGCCTGACCCGCCCGCTGAAGCGCGTCGGCAAGCGGGGCGAAGGCAGCTTCGAGCCGATCTCCTGGGAGCAGGCGCTGGACGAAATCGCGGACAAGATCAAAGGCATCCGCGCCGAATACGGGCCGGAGGCGCTGGGCATTTTCGCCGGCACCCGCACCGGCACGTTGACGAACAAGGGCTATATCCGCCTGTTCTACCAACTGTTCGGCACACCGAATTTCGAGACGACCGAGCCCTATTGCTCGTCCGGCAAGAATATCGCCTATGGTCTGGTGCAGGGGAATGGCGGCAGCGGCAATTCCTATACGCCGGACGACCTGGGCTCGGCCGAACTTTATGTCTATATCGGCGACAATCAGGCGGAAACGCGACCCGTCCATTTCGGCATGATCAACGATTGGCGCCTGCGGAACCGCGCCCGCATGGTCTGTGTCGATCCACGCCAGACCGTGACCGCCAGCAAGGCCGACTGGCACCTGCCGATCCGGCCGGGCGGCGATCTGGCGCTGGCCCTGGCGCTGGCCTACCACATTCTGGAACACAACCTGCATGATGTGGCGTTCTGCCGGGACTGGGTGGTCGGCTGGGAGCGGTGGCGCGATTTCCTGTTCCAGCGCCGGTATTCTCCGGATTGGGCCGCGCCGATCTGCGACCTGCCCGCCGCCGACATCCGCCAGCTTGCCGAAGAGATCGCCGCCGCCGACGGCTGCGTCATCTTCGGCAGCCGCGGCCTGAACCAGCACACCAACTCGGTCCAGACCAACCGCGCCATGATGTATGTGGCCGCCATCACCGGCAATTGGGGCCGGCCTGGCGGAGCTTATTTCAACATGAGCGCCACCAGCCCGGTAGAGGCCAACGCGCCCGCTGAGCACCGCGTCCAGCCGAACCGGCCGCGCATCCGTACCAGCCCGACCGCGTGGAGCGAGGCGATGCTGACCGGCCGGCCCTATCCGCTGAAGGCGCTGATCGCCAACAACAACCCCCTGGCGCTCTGGCCGGACCAGGAAAAGAGCCGCGCCGCGCTCTCGGCGCTCGACCTGCTGGTGCATATCGACCTGTTTTTGAACGAGACCAGCGCCTATGCCGACTATGTGCTGCCAGTCGCGACCGGCATCGAAAAGGGCGAAGTGGGGCGCGCCTGCGAGGACCGGCGCATCGTCTGGATCGACAAGATGATCGAGCCGCCGGGCGAGGCCAAGGCGGATGGCTGGATCTGGATCGAGCTCGGCAAGCGGTTCGGCTTCGACGACGTGATGCGCGAGGAATGGAAAGACCCGGCCGTGTTCTGGGACGAGGCCATGATCCAGAACGAGCAGGCGCGCGGCGTCACGCAGAAACGCCTGCATTCCCGCGCCTACCGCTGGGTACGTTTTCCGGTGGCGAGCGAGGACGCGCCGGAAATCGAGACGCTATACAGGGAGGGCACTACCGCCCACGGCGCACCGGAAGGCCACCGCTTTCCGACACAGAGCGGCAAGCTGGAATTCTGGACAGAGGAGCAGGAGGCCAAGTTTACGGCCCTCGGCATGACCGTCCTGCCGGAATTCTATGGAGAGCGCGAAGGGCTGATCGACCTGCCCTATGTGGAACTGCTGGACGACGACGCATCGGAAGGTGTGCCCAACCCCTTTTACAAGGGCGCGGTGCTGGCCTCGCGCGGCCGGATCGTCTCGGGCGCGAACGCCACACCGGGTGCCAAGCTGCGCGCTCAGGGCTTTAATTTGGAACTGGTGAGCGGCCGCCCGCCAGCGCCGCACTTCCATTCCTGGACGCATAATTCGTGGCAGGCGCAGGAGATGTGGCCGGACCTCTATTGCCAGATCCACCCCGAAACGGCGGCATCGCTGGCCATTCAAGACGGCGAGCGCGTGCGCATCGAAACGGCACACGGCGAAACCGAAGCACGCGCCTGGATCTATCCCGGCATCCGCAAGACGTCCGTGTTCGTGCCGATCGGCTGGGGTGAGAAGCAGCCCTATCACCCCTGGAAGCCTGTCAACTACCTGACCGACAAGGATCAGCGCTGCCCGATCAGCGAGCAGACCAACCTGAAGTCGCTGCTCTGCCGGGTGACGCGTGTTTAGAAGGCCGTTACGCCAAGCTCTCGGGGGATCGCTCTCGGGGGATCGAAGGCGCATGACTACTATTTTTCCGACACAGGAAGGAGCAAGACCATGGAAGCGGTTCAGAACACCAGGGGCGGCTATATCTATCTGCCCGCCGGCTACCCCTTTTCCTCGGGTGCTGCGGCGATGCCGGGCTTTGAGGTAGTCAGCGCCGTCTTTCGCCGGCCCCTGCCCTGGCGCGCCGGTTTCGATGCGATCGAGCGGCAACTGGCGGCCGCGGGCCGGCCGAAACAGGCGCTTTGCGGGGTCGAGCTGCGCTGTCCGGCGCCAATGTCAGCAGAAGGTTTTCACGAGTTCAACACCGGCTACCGCGGCATTCTGGAAGACTGGGACATTATCGAAGGCGACGTGAATCCGGTGGGGCGCACCAACGTCTCGCCGGTGCTGAATCCGCCGGGCGAAACGCTGATGTACGGCTTCAGCTACACGGTCGAGAACCAGGACGCGCCGCCGACCTTTCGCGGCGCCGGCGGCGGCGAGACCGGCCCGGACGGCGTCGTTCGGGAGGGCGACATGTCGACCGACGGCATGCGCGAGAAGACCGCGCGGGTGATGGAGATCATGGAGGACCGGCTGGCCGGCCTCGGCATGGCCTGGAAGAACGTCACCACGGTGAACGTCTACACCGCCTCGACCAACGCCGGCTGGCTGGAGCCGCAACTGCTGGCGCGGATGGGGCCGGATGCGGTGCATGGCGTGCATTGGTATCTGGCGCGCCCGCCCGTGATCGGCCTGGACTTCGAGATGGACCTGCGCGGCATCAGAACGAAATACTGGCTGTGACCGTCGCGCGGTCAGGGGTAACTACGGCAGGCTTAACAGTCTGCCGTAGCGCTCCACCGGGTCCGCGATGTCGGAAAGGCGCAGGCAGCGCCAGAGGCTCGCCTGGTTGGCGGTGACCACGGGCCGCCCTAGCGCGGCCTCCAGCGCCTCGATGATGCCAACGCAGCGGAAGCCCGTGCCGCCGATGAACACCGCGTCGGCGGCAGGCGGGCATGCGTCTGCGATCTGCCGGTAAAGCGGCTCGATCTCCTGCGCAAAGCCCATGCCATGCGCATAGAGATCCTGAGGCGGGATCTGACGCCATTTCCCGCCGGGATCGTAGCGCAGATGGCCGGCAGGCGCGAGCCCGTGGTCGGCGTAGTATTGCAACGCTGCGGCGATGGCGTTGTCGCCGAACCAGGCAGGCGCGACCAGGAAAGGCCGCTCGGCGCCGACGGCCTTCAGGGCCGCGACCGTATCCATGCCATTGGTGGTGACCTGCACGGCGTCGCCCAGGATGGTGCGCATTGCCGCGATGGTGGCCTGGTCCCAACCCTTGCCGCCGACGACGCTGCTGGAGGTGTGGCCGATGACGACGGCCGACAGTTGCATGGCGGCAAACTGCCGGCAGCCGCGGGCCACATCGTCGGCGAGATCCACGCCCTGGCGATTGGCGTGCCACGTGGCCCAGGGCGCCGCCGCCGTCACCCGGGCGGCGTGCACGGAGACGCCGGACGGTGCCATGGCCTGCCACTCCGCCTCCGGCACTGCCTCGGAACCGACGATGAACATGCCGATGCGCGCCTGCGCGCCCCAGTTGTCGTTATTGAACCTGTTCGGATCCATACTGCTTCCCCGCATCGTCTGCGTCTGCCACTGACTATAGGGCACTTCGATAAATACGGCTGCGTAGCCGCTTCTGGGCCGATGTTGAACCTCGTTCGCCGCTGAACGCCCCGATGGGCGCCGTTTTGCGGCCTTTTTTGGTTGTTTTTGCCCGTTCAGCTGCGCTCCAGACGCACTTCTGCTGTCGCCACCCCGCTCACGTCGGCCCGCGGGCGGCGGCGAGGCCGTTCAGGTGGACCACGCGGCGCATGTTGTAGGCAAGGTTCTTCAGGCCGATGCGCGCCTTGGCGCGGGCGATGCCGATGCTGCGCACCAGCGTGCCACCCATGTCGTTGGTCTGCGCGCCGAACACGTGCTCGACCCGGGCGCGGACCTTCGAGCGGGTCTTGTTGCCCGGTTTCTCGCGCTTGCTGAGTGGGCGGTTGCGATGGCCCTTGCGGTGGATGCGGCTCTTCAGGCCGCGGTCTTCCAGCTTCTCCTCAATCTCGGCCGACCGGTAGGCGCTGTCCGCCCAGACGTCCGAGGCCGTGTTGTCGTCGTCCAGCACGTCGTCGATGACCTGGCTGTCGTGCGTCGCCGCGTCCGTCACCTTGTAGCGGCGGATCAGCTTGTGTCGCCGATCGACGTTGACGTGATTCTTGTAGCCGTAGTGCGACTTGCCGTGCTTCTTGGTCCAGCGCGCGTCGGTGTCCTTCTGGCGTTTCTTCGCCGGCTTCTCGTCCCAGCCCTCGGGCGTCTCGCCCGCCTTGATCGCGGCATTCTCATCGCGGCCGTTGCGCTGCTTGGGCACCGGCACGATCGAGGCGTCGATCATCTGCCCGCCCATCGCCAGCCAGCCCTGGGCCTCCAGGTAGCCGTCGAATGCGCCGAACAGCTCACCGACAACTCCAGCCTGGACCAGCTGCTCGCGGTACTGCCAGACCGTCGTCGCGTCCGGAACCGGATCCTCAAGACCCAAGCCCAGGAAGCGCATGAACGACAGCCGGTCGCGCACCTGGTACTCGAACTGCTCGTCGGAGAGGTTGTAGAGCTCGCACAGCACGAGCGCCTTGAGCATCACGACCACATCCCACGGCTTGCGGCCAGCCTTGGATTTTCGGGCCTCCGGCGGCCGGCGCCAGACCGCTTCCAACTGCGGCCGGAAATACGCCCAGGGGATGGCGTTCAGCTTCACCAGCGGATCCGACTCGCGTCTAGCCCGGCGTAGCGTTTCGAAACGTCGAAGAAGCCCATCTGGCCCATCAGCACCTCCCAGTCATCGCCCCTATATCGGCGATTCTACCGGGATCCGGCTGGATCGCGACATTTTTCGAGGTGCCCTACAGCCACGGCAGCAGTTCCTCGACCGACATCGCCTTGCGCAGGTAACGCGGCAGGATGCTGGGCGTGAAGGTGATCTTGTCATCACCCGTCCCACGATCCCGTACACGTGGCACCTTCACCGGTATTGCGCCGACGCCGGTCAGGACGTTGCGTTCCGGCAGATGACCATGGCGGACGAGCCGAGCACGGCCAGCCGTGGTTTTGTCGTCGGCATGCGCTGCAAGCAGGGCTGAAAGTTCGGCCTCAATTGCCTGCTCGATCAGCTTGCGAGCACCGTTGCGGACGAGCTCCGTCAATGGATCGGCTGCAAATCCGAATGGATCAGGCAACTGCGTGATGGTAACTTCCGGCGTGTGGCATGTATGGATGCCGCCGTTAGTGCAAGGGGTTTTGAACCTATGAGCCCGGATATCCCAGATAAACAAGGATTTCTCGACCCGGTGATAGGTGATAACCTATCCTCATCAATAGCTTAGCGATGATGGGGTGGGGACTTGGCGATGGACGCGACGGGTGAAGCGAAATCGGGGCCTCTTCGGCTGGAATTTGACCGCTCGGTCAAGGTGGAGTTCCGGGGTTCGGCGATCAGTTCGGATGGCGGATTGCTGCTGCACCGCGAACTGGACGATGCTCTTGGCCTGTCGGACATGGCTGCGGGTTTGCTTGCTGATGTTCGCACTGGCCAGAACGGACGGCACCGCCTCGCGGGCTTCCTGCGCCAATCTGTTTTCTCGCGCCTGGCCGGATATGAAGACGTCAATGACGCAGACCGGCTGTGCCGCGATCCGGTGATGCGGCAGATTGTCGGCGGACGTGCGATGAAGACGGGCGCAGCCTCCGCGAGTGCCATGGGCCGGTTCGAGACCGAGATGCTGACCCAGCCTGAGAACCTCGCGGTGCTGATCGATCTGCCGGGGCGCTGGATTGACGCCGTGCACGACAAGCGCCCGCCGAAGGTCATCACTCTGGACATGGACAGTTCGGAAAGCCCGGTGCACGGCGATCAGGAAGGGTCGGCATGGAATGGTCATTTCCAGAAGAAGTGCCTGCACCCGCTTTTCGTGTTCAACCAGTTCGGCGATCTGGAACGGTGCGCTTTGCGGCCCGGCAATGTCCACAGCGCCGATGGTTGGGAGGATGTGCTGAAGCCGGTTCTGGCGCGCTATTCTGCCTCCGCCCGGCCCTCGATCAAAAGGCGGCGGTTCCGGGCCGATGCGGCCTTCGCCATCCCGGCGCTGTTTGACCTGCTGGAAGCCGAGGGCTGGGATTACGCCATCCGAATGAAGGGCAATGCCAAACTCCACGAACGGATTGATCACCTGACCAAACGAGGCCCCGGTCGACCGCCGAACCACGTCGTGCGCCTCTACACCAGCTTCCACTACCGGGCGAAAAGCTGGTCAAAGGCCCGCCGCATCGTGGCGAAGGTCGAGTTTCATCCGGGCGAACTGTTCCCGACCGTCGGCTTTATCGTCACCAATCGCAGCCTGCCGAACGAGCGGGTGCTGGCCTTCTACCAGGGCCGGGGCACCGCCGAGCAGCACATCAAAGAGGGCAAATACGCGCTCAAATGGACGCGGCTCTCCTGCATGAAGTTCGCGGCGAACGCCGTGCGGCTACAACTCCACGTCTTGGCCTACAACCTCGCCAACTTCCTGCGGACAGCGGCGACACCAGAACTGATCGAGCGCTGGTCACTGACATCCCTGCGCGAACGCCTGATCAAAACCGGGGCACGACTGGTGCGTCATGGCCGCTACGCCATATTCCAGATGGCTGCAGCCGCACTGCCGCAAGCGGTCTTCGCGGGCATCCTCGGCCTGATCAACACCTTGCGCGGGCCACCGGTCACCACGGTGTCTGTATGACCGGCGGACGATCAAGAACTGGAGGACGCATCACCTGCGACCGGACAGGTGCGCCCGAACACCGAAGAAACGGTGCCGAAATCGGTCGGCGCGGCCCGCTTAGCCGCTCCTCACCTCCGGTTCCCACCATTCCACCACCATTCGAGGCAGAAGATGCTTGGAAACTCCATTCAGGTGGCCGTAACCTCACGGGAGAGCGGCCAAATGGGATATGTCGGATGAGTGTGTGATCAGGTGCGGTCATGTATAAGGCCTGTTTATGGCGGCGCTGTTCATGGCCGCGGGCCGGTATGGTGATGCGCAACCGGGTCCAAATCATATCCGAGAGCTGAAAGCTCAATGCCACATAGGTGGTTTTCCCAGTCCGGATCTGGCCGATCAATCTCCCATAAGTTTCAGTGACCTCCTCACACTTCTCTTACACCGGGGCGGCGGTTGCGCGTATCGCTGCTACGCCACCGCCTCGGGGGTCCGATAATCCTCGTTCTTCGTCATCATCGCCCAGATCGCACGGGCCATTCTATTGGCCAAGGTGACCGCCGCCACGAGTTTTGGTTTTCGTGCAAGAAGGCGTTCGAGCCAGGAACCCTTTTTGACACCAAAGCGAGTGGCGGCTGTGATGACAGACATGGCACCACGTATCAAATGGCTGCGGATGTCCCCTTGTCCCATCTTCGAGACCTTTCCAAGACGGCTTTTGCCGCCCGTAGAATTCTGTTTGGGCACCAGTCCCAGCCAAGCCGAGAAATCTCGACCCCGGGTGAAACACATCGGATCTGGCGCGAAGGTTTCTATGGCCATGGCGGTCTGTAGCCCGACCCCCGGCACGGTCTGTAGTCGTTTCACGACCGTTGACGTCTTTGCCACTGCCTTCATCGCCTCGGTCATCTCGGCGATTTGCGCCGTCAGTCCCGCAATGTGATCGACATAGACACGGGCCATTCCCCTGACTTTATCCGGCAGGGCCACCGTCTCATCTTCGATCATCGCGGATAGCCTCTTCAGGCCACACTTGTTTGTCGCTGCAATCACACCGTGCTCGGCCAGATGCGAGCGTAAGCCGTTGATCGTTTGGGTGCGCTGGCCAATGAACATCTGCCGGGTCCGATAGGCCATGGCACTGACCTGTTGATCCTCGGACTTGACCTCGACAAACCTCATGGTCGGGCGTGACGCCGCCTCAGCAATCGCCTCAGCGTCAGCCATATCGTTTTTCTGGCGTTTAACGTAAGGCTTCACGTATTGTGGCGGGATTAGACGCGGACTATGACCGAGTTTACCAATCTCCCGCGCCCAGCCATGTGCTGTCGCACATGCTTCCATGGCAACAATACAGCTGGGTTGTTCGGAGAGAAACGGAAGAACCTGGTTGCGGGTGAGCTTCTTGCGGAAAACGACCGAACCGGTCTCGGATGCACCATGAGCTTGGAAAACATTCTTTGCGAGATCAAGGCCGATGATGGTAGCTTGCGCCATGTTGATGCGTCCTTTCGAGCATTATGCCGTGATTTCATCCTGACGCCACATTGCGATGCCAGAAGATGGCGGCATCCACATAGGGTAATCGCGGGAGCGAGTTACCCTGAACTGATCATATTCTTGGAGGGCGGCTGTTCCCCGATAGGATGGAAATACGGGCTCACGACTGGACGCCGGGCCCAAGCATCAGATGGAGAACAGCCATGGAAGAATATATCGGTCTCGACGTGTCCATGAAAGAGACAGCGGTGTCGATCCGCCGTGAAGGAAAGCGCATCTGGCGCGGCAGGTGCGCCTCCGATCCCAGGATCATTGCTGAACTTATCCGTAAGCGGGCACCCGCCGTAAAACGCGTGGTGTTCGAGACCGGGCCTCTGTCCGTATGGTTCTATCATGCGCTGCAAGAAGAGGGGATGCCGGCGATCTGCATTGATGCACGCCACGCCAAGGCAGCGCTCGACATGGCCGCCAACAAGACCGATGCGAACGACGCCGATGGCTTGGCGCATCTTGCAGAGGCGGGCTTCTTCCGCGAGGTGCGGGTAAAAGGGTTCGAAAGCATGCTGACCCGCACTCTCGTGGCGGCACGCACCAGGCTTGTCAGGATCACCACCGAGCTTTCGAACCGGATCCGCGGCATCATGAAGACATTCGGGCTGCTCGTTCCCGCAGGCAAGGGGAGCACGTTTGAGAAAAATGTCCGCGTCCTGCTTGTCGATCAGGAAGGACTTGCTCCCATCGTGCTGCCGATGCTGGAAGCGTGGCGCAGCATGCGCATGCGTGCTGCGGAAATGGGCCGCCAGCTTGTCGCTGCTGCACGTCAAAGCCAAGCGTGTCAGATTTTAATGTCAATCCCTGGCGTTGGTGTGATCACCGCGACCTCTTTCGCAACCGCCATTGAGGGGACCCCGGCAACTTCAAGAAGTCCCGCTCCGTCGGCGCTTGGCTCGGTCTGACAACCCGTCGCTACCAATCAGGAGAGGTAGACTATGATGGCCACATATCTCGACGAGGCGATCGTCATTTGCGCGGCCTTCTTTACGAAGCCGCCACGGTCATCCTGACCCGCAGTTTGGCCGACAGTGTCCTGCGGACATGGGGCCTCAAGCTTAGGGAGCGGGTTGGCTTCAAGCGAGCTGCCGTTGCCGTAGCCCGAAAACTGGCCGTGACGATGCACGCGATGCTCAAGACCGGCGAGTTGTTTGACCGAAGCGCCGGAGCCACAGCATGAAATCTGGAAGATAGCGTTCAAGATCTGAACGCTTGAGACGTCCCTGCCGGGACGTGGGCCGAGCTATTCCGTTGATGGGGTTGCACCGCTGGCTCAGCAAAGTGCGTCGTCCACATTGAAGGCTCCTCCCGCGAAGCTCCATCATGCGGCGGCTGATGCCGACCGCGAAGACAACCGTGCACCCGGCAAACGTATCTCGAGCCGAAAAGAGGCTTGACCCTCCCACCTCGATTAGACAACACCATCATATCCCTTTCTCGTCAGAGAATTGAAGGCGCTTCGACAACGCCATGATATGCCGCCCCTCAGTGTCCGTCCGAGGACTTTATAAATCGGCGGAATCGGTTGTTGGATTTTGGCTTGCGGGCTGGAATCGGCTGTGATTCCCTGTCTGGCACCGAATAGCGAAGAGAGGTGCCCGATGTGGACGGTCGAGAACCGCCTCCGTTACAACCGCGACCACCTGCGGTATCCGAGTGACCTGACGGACGAGGAATGGGCGTTGATCGAGCCGTTGATCCCGCCGGGCAAGCCGGGCGGCGGCAAGCGCACCGTCAACCTGCGCGAGGTGGTCAACGGGCTGATGTATGTGCTCTCTACCGGCTGCCAGTGGCGGGCGATCCCGAAGGATCTGCCGCCGAGGAGCACGGTCCATGACTATTTCGACCTTTGGGCCTGGGATCGCACGCTCGACCGCATCCATCATGCGCTTTATGCGGCCTGCCGGGAGCAGGCGGAGCGCGAAGTCGCCCCCAGCGCCGCCATCATCGACAGCCAGAGCGTGAAAAGCGCGGAAAAAGGGGGGCTTGCATCGACCCGCCGGGGTACGATGCGGGAAAGAAGATCAAGGGCAAGAAACGGCACATTCTGGTCGACACCCAGGGCCTGCTGATGCATGCCCTGGTGCATGCCGCCGATATCCAGGACCGCGACGGCGGCGTGATGGTGATGGCCGCTCTGTTCGGACTCTACCCCTTCCTGCTCAAGCTTTACGCCGATGGCGGCTATCAAGGGGAGCGGTTCCAGGAGGGCGTGAAAAAGGCCCTCTCCCAGGTCAACGTGGAGATCGTCAAGCGCTCCGATCATGCCAAGGGCTTTGTCGTGCTGCCCAAACGCTGGATTGTCGAGCGAACCTTCGCCTGGCTCGGACGTTGCCGCCGTCTGGCCCGGGATTGGGAGTGCCTCAACGCCAAGGCGCTGGCCTTCCTGAAACTCGCCTCGATCCGCCTCATGATCCGAAAACTCTGCAATCCATCATGAAGTTTCCGGACGGACTCTCAGACCGTCACCAACTTTCGGGCATTTCTCCAATTTGTCCGCCGCATAAGTCATGGTTTGCGGAACTGTGCAAGGGGATGGGCAATTACTCAAATGAGGCCATTGAACAGCTGCCCGGATTGGTCGGACCGCTTCAAATTTCAGATCAAATGACCTGCTTTAAAGCTCATGTCAATTCGGCCCAGTTCTTTCCGGGCGGTCTTGTCATGTCACTCTGAAAGGCACTCCAGTTAACCTGAATCTGACGCTGATTTTGCACAAAGTAGGGCTGAGAGAATATCAGCAGATATCATAGCCGAATCCGTGAATGATAATGAGAATTGCTATCAATATCATTCGTTTAACGCAGATTGATCTCGGGCAGATAGCTTGATATCGGGTCTCTTACCTGCTAACGTATGCAAAACAGAATAATATGTTATTCGGAGAGACTTATCGGCATCGTGAATCAAGCTGCGTCTTTGCTTCGGCTAATGCTCGTGCAATTAGGCGCGTTCATTATCATATTGATAGTAGGGCATTTTGCGGTCGGGGTCGCCAAAGACCTGCGCCATCGTGATTCGCTCGACCAAAGATACAGGGCGAGTGTGTATGACGGCTGGCGTGAACGGGTGGAATATTGGCGCGAATTTGACACTAATTGGGCGGTAGATTTTGCTCCGTATTATCACTGGCGACGGTTCAAGAGTGCGGGGAAATTCATCAATGTTGATGAAAACGGTGAACGCATCACGCCTAAGCTGAGTGCTCCCAGCCCCGAAGCTATGAAGGTATTTGTGCTTGGCGGCTCAACCACTTGGGGAACTGGCGCGATTGACAGTGAGACAATTCCTGCGTTTCTGCAACGGAAGTTTGGGCCGGATTACGATGTGAGCAATTTGGGCGAAACTGCGTATGTCTCAACGCAGGAGGTCGCTTATCTGATGGCGTTGTTGTCGCAAGGTCGCATACCGGACATCGTCGTATTTTACGATGGCGTAAATGACGGATATTCCGGCGTCTACTCACCGGCGATCCCACGCGATCCGCATTCTATCCGTGCTGATTTCGCCGAAGCGCAGCAGAGAAAGCAGTGGAGCGGGTTGAGACATTTATATGAAAAATCGAATTATCCCTTGCTGGTTTCGAAGTTACAGCAGTGGCTGGGCCTCACGCCGCCTGATGAGAACTGGGACAGCAAGATAATCCCAAATATCGAAGAAAACGCAAAGGCGACGCTCGATGTATGGGAAGCCAATATTCGGCAGGTCAGGGCGCTTGGGCGCGAGTACGGCTTCCGGTCATTCTTTTTCTGGCAGCCGCACCAGTTGAGCGGCACGAGGGATCCCGTGGGAGAGTGGGAAGCTCATAAATTAGATGTAGTTTCTCCCGGCCTTTTAGAAAGCCAACGCGTGCTTTTCGAGATGGCCGAACGGCGGCTGGCTGGGCGCGAAGACGAGGGAATCTATTTCCTGGGCCATGCATTTGATGACGTGCGTGAGCCCTTGTACATCGATTGGCACCACGTTTCCGCCAAAGGCAACGAAATCATTGCGCAGAAAATGGCAGAAGCACTGAAGTCACAGGAGTCGTCATTTATTCAGCGCCAGTCGCCCGCGGTGGATGGCGCAAGGTAACGACTATGACGTTTATCATGAAATTGCTCCGGCGAAAGGGATGACAAATGGACCCGCACTACAATCCGGAGATGGGATCGGAGCGCCAATTCGGCCTGTTAGTTGGTGGAATTTTCACTGTGATCGCGCTCTTCCCGCTGATCAACGGTGAACCAGTGCGCTACTGGCTGCTTATCCCAGCGCTCGCGCTGGTAATAGTCGCTGCTGCGCGCCCTAATATTTTGCGGCCTCTGAACCGACTATGGTTTCGCCTTGGGCTGCTTCTTGGTCGAATTGTAACGCCAGTCGTAATGGGGCTCATCTTCGGGGTCGCCATTGTGCCTACCGGGCTGGTTTTCAGAGTTCTGAAAAAAGATCCGCTGCATTGTCACCCGGATCCGGCGGCCAAGACTTATTGGATACCAAGACAGGATCCGGTGGGACCGATGAATAATCAGTTTTAACTGCGCATGAGGAGAAGTAACGTGTCCTTCGTTGTTGAAATGACCCAGTTTATTTTTAAGCGAAAAAAGTACTGGATGATGCCGGTTCTTCTTGTCCTCGCACTCTTGGGCGGGCTGGTCGTGCTCACCCAGGGAACCGCAGTGGCTCCCTTTATCTACACGCTATTTTAATGACCGTCATTCTGGGAATCTCCGCCTTTTATCACGATAGCGCCGCCGCGATTATCGTTGATGGGGAGATCGTCGCAGCCGCTCAGGAGGAGCGGTTTACGCGGCGGAAGCATGACGCGGGTTTTCCGGGGCACGCTGTGCGTTTCGTGCTGGAACACGCGGGGTTGAAGCTGTCTGAAGTCGAGTATGTAGCGTTTTACGACAAGCCCTTTCTCAAGTTCGAGCGTTTGTTGGAAACCTATGTGGCTGCCGCGCCGGACGGATTCCGATCCTTTCTAATGGGAATGCCGGTTTGGCTTCGGGAAAAGCTATTTCAGAAGTCGATGCTCATGCGGGAGCTGAAAAAGATCGACCCGGCTTTTCGCGACGCTGACCGATTATTGTTTGCCGAGCACCATTACAGCCATGCCGCCAGCGCCTATTATCCGTCGCCCTTCCAAAATGCTGTGGTGCTTACGCTCGATGGCGTGGGGGAGTGGGCTACTACAACGGTAGCCATTGGGCGTGGGGAAAATCTGGAAATGGTTCGGGAAATCCGTTTCCCTCATTCGCTCGGCTTGCTCTATTCTGCCTTTACCTACTACCTCGGTTTCAAGGTCAACAGTGGTGAATATAAGGTAATGGGATTAGCTCCCTATGGAGAGCCGCGGTTCAAGGATTTGATCTTGGATAATATTGTTGATCTGAAAGAGGACGGTTCCTACCACCTTAACATGGATTATTTCAACTATCTGACTGGCCTGACAATGACCGGCAGGAAGTTCGAAGAGTTATTTGGGGCTCCGGCCCGCAAGCCCGAGAGCGATTTGCTTACTCAGTTCCATATGGATATGGCGGCTTCTATCCAAGCTGTCACTGAGGAAGTCGTGCTGAAGATCACTCGTTCCCTGGCAGACGAGTTTGGTATTCCCAATCTTTGTATGGCTGGCGGCGTCGCGCTGAACTGTGTTGCAAACGGAGAGATCCTCCGGCAAGGCGCGTTCAATAATATATGGGTTCAGCCCGCAGCAGGGGATGCAGGCGGCGCCATCGGGGCGGCATTAGCTGTTTGGCACAGGGAACTCGGTCAACCCCGTCATGCCACAAATAAAGACCGGATGCAGGGCGCATATCTCGGCCCTGAATACAGCCAGAGCGCTATTGAACAGCAACTTACATCAGCGGGAGCAGTCTTCGAGACCTTTGACGAGGCAGGCATGCTTTCCCGCACCGTAGACGCGTTGGTGGAAGGGAAGGCGATTGGCTGGTTTCAGGGGCGGATGGAGTTCGGGCCCCGCGCTCTTGGCGCGCGATCAATCATTGGAGACCCTCGTTCCCCAGAGATGCAAAAGACCCTGAACCTCAAGGTAAAGTATCGGGAAAGTTTTCGGCCGTTTGCCCCCTCTGTCCTATATGAGGACGTAGCTGAGTGGTTCGACCTTGACTACGAAAGTCCGTATATGTTGTTGGTGGCCGACATCCTAAAGGAGCACTGCTTCCCCATGTCGGAGGAAGACCAACAGTTGTTTGGGATTGATAAGCTGAATGTGCCGCGCTCCACGATTCCAGCGGTAACCCATGTGGATTATTCTGCTCGCGTTCAGACCGTTCATGCCGACACCAATCCTCTTTACCATCGGTTGATATCGGGCTTTAAGGAAAGAACCGGCTGTCCCATCGTCGTTAACACGTCTTTCAACATTAGGGGTGAACCGATTGTACTGACTCCGGTGGATGCATTCCGGTGTTTCATGGGTACGGATTTGGAGTTGCTGGTTTGCGGGAATGCGGTGATGACCAAAGAAGCGCAACGGCCGGATATGAAGCTCGATTACCGAAACGCACACGATTTGGATTAACTCCAGCATGCGAGCATGGTTTCGCCGTTCAGACCAAAAATTAAGCTACAGGGCACCTCGAAAAATGTCGCGATCCAGCCGGATCCCGGTAGAATTGCCGATATAGGGGCGATGACTGGGAGGTGCTGATGGGCCAGATGGGCTTCTTCGACGTTTCGAAACGCTACGCCGGGCTAGCCCGCATTTCTCACCAGCGTTGCCGTCCTCGGCGTAGACGGTTGCTTGATAGCAGTGGCTTGAGCGGGGGATGTGTGGGCGTGCTTGTCCGTTGCGCGTGAGGGGCGCGGTGTTAGCCGGTGCGGGTCCAGAGTTGTTGACGGGCGGGCGTAGGCGGCGCGGCTGCGCGGGTCAGCGGCACAATCGCGTGTGTGCGAGCGCGAATTCGTTGGCATAGGGGCAGGCCGACGCCATGGCGATGCGGATGCGGCGGACGGTGATGGTCACCTGGGCGCCGATTTTCAGCAGTTTCAGACGCAGCGTGCCGCAGGTTGCCTTGGCCAGCCGGGTATGCGCCAGCGCGATCCGGCGCAGTGAGGCCAGCAGCACGTAGGCCATCGAGGCGAACCAGAGGCGCAGTTGGTTGGCCTTCATGGTGGCCGCGCTGGTGCGGTCGGCAAACAGGTCGAGCTGGCATTCCTTGATCCGGTTTTCCATGTCGCCGCGGGCGCAGTAGAGGCGCTCGTAGAGGGTGCGGGCGTCCAGGTCCTTGGCCGGCAGCGAGGTGACCACGAACCGCGGGTTGGCGCCGTTTTCGCCGCGGCCCGGCATCCACTCGGCCTTGGCGACGACCCGCCGGCGGCGGCTCCAACTGTCCCGTGTCGTCCAGCGGAAGTCGGCGAAGCGGCGGGCAGAGTGGCCGGTGCGCCCGGCCTCGTCCTCGGCCCAGGCCAGGTCGACGTAGATCCGGTCCACCAGGCGGCTGTTGCGCGCCAGGCCAAACAGATAATCGACCCTGTTGGCCTCGCACCAGGCCATCAGCGCCTCGCGGGCAAAGCCGCTGTCGGCGCGCAGCAGCACCTTCACCCGCGGCCAGCGTTCCCGGATGTGGGCGACGATCCGGGCGATCTCCTCGACCGCGCCGGCGCTGGCGTCGATGTTCGAGCGCCGCAGCTTGGCCGCCAGCAGGTGATCGCCGCAGAACACGTAAAGCGGCAGGTAGCAGTAACAATCGTAGTAGCCGTGAAAGAAGCGCCCTTCCTGACGGCCGTGGATCGGATCGTCCGTGGCGTCCAGGTCGAGCGTGATGCGCGCCGGCGCGCGCGTATGTGCGTCCAGGAACAGATCGACGAAGGCCGCCTCAATGGCGCCGGGATCATGAGCGATCTTGTGGTAGCGATGCTCTTCTGTGGGTGCGTGCTCCAGCCGGTTCAGCGTGCTCTTGCCGGCGAGCGGCGCGCAAGTGGACCGGTGCGCCTCCAGCTTGCCCAGCACCGCCCCAAGCACCGGATCGCGGCGCAGGTCGTCGTGATCGGCCACGTCCTCGTACCCCAGCGCGATAGCGAACACGCGCTGGCCGACCAGGGCCGGCACGTCGTGAACCACCCGCTCCGCCGCCCGCCCGTCGCTGAAGCAACCGGCAAAGCGCTCGACCAGATTGATCGCCTTGTCCGTCGCGCCCAGCAGCAACGCGCCGGCATCCGAGGTCATCGCGCCGCCGCCGAAATCCGCAACCACCTCGCGGCGATCAAGGCGTGCAAACAGCATCGGTTCCGGGTTACACTCTGTCTGCATCGGGGGCTCCGCTGAAAGAGGAATAAGTGTTTGGTTGCACTTACATTTTTGCCGATTTCAGACCCCGATGCATCTCCCTTTGTGAGAAATGCGGGCTAGACGCGAGTCGGATCCGCTGGTGAAGCTGAACGCCATCCCCTGGGCGTATTTCCGGCCGCAGTTGGAAGCGGTCTGGCGCCGGCCGCCGGAGGCCCGAAAATCCAAGGCTGGCCGCAAGCCGTGGGATGTGGTCGTGATGTTCAAGGCGCTCGTGCTGTGCGAGCTCTACAACCTCTCCGACGAGCAGTTCGAGTACCAGGTGCGCGACCGGCTGTCGTTCATGCGCTTCCTGGGCTTGGGTCTTGAGGATCCGGTTCCGGACGCGACGACGGTCTGGCAGTACCGCGAGCAGCTGGTCCAGGCTGGCGTTGTCGATGAGCTGTTCGGCGCATTCGACGGCTACCTGGAGGCCCAGGGCTGGCTGGCGATGGGCGGGCAGATGATCGACGCCTCGATCGTGCCGGTGCCCAAGCAGCGCAACGACCGCGATGAGAATGCCGCGATCAAGGCGGGCGAGACGCCCGAGGGCTGGGACGAGAAGCCGGCGAAGAAGCGCCAGAAGGACACCGACGCGCGCTGGACCAAGAAGCACGGCAAGTCGCACTACGGCTACAAGAATCACGTCAACGTCGATCGGCGACACAAGCTGATCCGCCGCTACAAGGTGACGGACGCGGCGACGCACGACAGCCAGGTCATCGACGACGTGCTGGACGACGACAACACGGCCTCGGACGTCTGGGCGGACAGCGCCTACCGGTCGGCCGAGATTGAGGAGAAGCTGGAAGACCGCGGCCTGAAGAGCCGCATCCACCGCAAGGGCCATCGCAACCGCCCACTCAGCAAGCGCGAGAAACAGGGCAACAAGACCCGCTCGAAGGTCCGCGCCCGGGTCGAGCACGTGTTCGGCGCGCAGACCAACGACATGGGTGGCACGCTGGTGCGCAGCATCGGCATCGCCCGCGCCAAGGCGCGCATCGGCCTGAAGAACCTTGCCTACAACATGCGCCGCGTGGTCCACCTGAACGGCCTCGCCGCCGCCCGCGGGCCGACGTGAGCGGGGTGGCGACAGCAGAAGTGCGTCTGGAGCGCAGCTGAACGGGCAAAAACAACCAAAGAAGGCCGCAAAACGGCGCCCATCGGGGCGTTCAGCGGCGAACGAGGTTCAACATCGGCCCAGAAGCGGCTACGCAGCCGTATTTATCGAAGTGCCCTACAGAAAACCATGTCATGATCGATTGCAGGTGCCATTTGGGGCAGACCGACGAATAGGCTGTGCAGCGCTCCAGCTATATGACGCTGGAAACCGTGGTGCCGTCTGCGACCCGTCTGCGCTGATCCCATCATCAGCCTGCCGGCAATTTGGTCTTGCCCCGTTTGGATGCCGCCCCAGGTTCTCATTTAGAGGCTTCTCCCGTTGGCTCCGGCGGCACAAAATGTGGTGATCTGCGCTTGCGTCGCGAGGTGCGTTCGCTTAATGTTCTCGCATGCCGAGCCGCTGGAAACATGACCGCCCGCTCTCCCGCGCCCAGTTCGAGGCGCGATTTCCGGATAATGCGGCCTGCGCCGACTATCTGGCGCGTCGCCGGTGGCCGGAGGGCTTTGTCTGCCCGGGCTGTGGCGTCACGAAGGGATGGCTGCTGAAGACCAAGGCGTTCACCTGGGAGTGCGCGGCCTGCCGGCGGCAGACGTCCGTGACCGCAGGCACGGTCATGCACGGCAGCCATCTGCCGCTGAAGACCTGGTTCACGGCGATCCATATCGTAACCAGTCACTCCAACGGGATCTCCGCCCTGCAACTGCAGGCCCAACTGGGCCTGGGCAGCTACAAGAGCGCCTGGCTGCTCCTGACGAAGCTCCGCCGCGCCATGGTCGATCCCGAGCGAAGCCTTCTCGAGGACGTCGTCGAAGTTGACGAGACCGAGATCGCCTTGCGCCATAAGGACGACCCGCCCGCTGGCGGTCAAGGCCGCAGCTCGCAGGGCAAGATGCTCGTTGCCGGCGCGGTGGAGCTCTCGCCCGAAGGCAAGCCGCGCCGCATTCGTCTCGCGCCGATCGCCGACTTCTCCGGCGCCACGCTCAAGCCCTTCGTCGTCGCGGTCGCCGCCGCCGGTGCCCGCGTCGTCACGGACGGATGGTCCGGCTACAATGGCCTGCCCGACCATGTGCACGAGCCGAAAGTCGTCGGCAAGATGGCCGCCCACATCATCCTGCGCTGGACCCATCGCGTCTTTTCAAACCTCAAGAGATGGGCGCTCGGGACCTACCATGGCCTCCGTCGCCAGCACTTCAGGCGTTACCTCGACGAGTTCGTCTTCAGGTGGAACCGTCGCCGCCACACAGCCGTGGCGTTCGATACCCTGCTCGGCCTCGGAGCCCGCCTCGCGCCAGCAACCGCCCGCGACTTCGTCGAGCAGCGCGTCTGAGAGTACCAGATCACGGCGCCACACCCCGGAATGCGAGATCGCCGTCGCCTGTCCGCGGTGCATCCAACCGTCTCGAGCCGCTGCCTACGTCGATCAGAATTGCTCAGAGCCCTGCATGCACCAGGAAGCCATCACCCGCGCCGCCATCCGAAACATCAACATCTCGCAGCGCCGGAACGAAAGGGAGAAGCCTCCTCATTTATTCGGCCAGGGCTTCGGAGATATACCCAAATCTTGGTGACGGCTGATCGGGCGGCTGCTTGAAGGCCGACGCCGTCGCGGAAGGCAACGCCTTCGATCAGTTCGGGCATGCGGTTTCGGCCGTCGAGCTTTCGCCACTTGGCCTGGGCCGACATCATCAACTTGAACGCCATGGCCAGGCCCGTCTTGCGGCTGAGGCACCCCTTGGTCCGCCTTGTGCGGTGACGGACAGTGGCAAAGGTGCTTTCGATCGGGTTGGTAACCGGTATGTAATTCTCGGTGCCCATGTTCGGCGAGGTTCTTCAGGACCTGGCGTATGCTGCGAGCATCCGGGACAGAGGCACCGGGAGCACGAAGGTGCGGGCAGGCCGATCTGTACGATGAGCTGCGAGCTCGTGTTGGTAGCTGGCCGCCTCTGCAACTCGCCCGGTTGCGCCGAGAGCGCGAATCCGTAGTTGTCGTGTCGCCCGCCGCTCCCGCTGTTTTCAACGGGTAAGGGAGGCGCGCATGGGACGCGTAATCGGAATAGATATTCACCGCACCTTCGGGGAGGTGGTGATCTGGGAGAACGGCCTGACCAGGCACGAGGGGCGGGTCGAGATGACCCGAACGGCCCTGGAGGGATTTGGCAGGCAGCTTCTCAAAACGGACGAAGTGGTGATTGAGGCAACCGGAAACTGCATGGCGGTTTCCCGGGTTCTGTCGCCCCATGTGAAGCGGGTGGTGATCGCCAATCCCCTCCAGGTGAAGGCGATCGCCCATGCTCATGTGAAGACCGACAAGGTCGATGCAGCGACATTGGCGAGCTTGCATGCAGCCGGCTATCTGCCGGAGATTTGGACTCCGGACGCGGCGACGGAACGAATGCGCAGACTTGTGGCGCGCCGCTATCAAGTCGTCCGGCACCGCACCCGGATCAAGAACGAGGTGCATGCCATCCTGCATGCGCATCTAATCCCGAAGTGCCCCCATGCCGATCTCTTCAACAAACGTGGCCGTGACTGGCTAACGCGCCAGCCGCTGCCGGGCGACGAGCACGCAGCGATCGCACGCCATATCCGGGAGTTGGACCGGCTTCGGAAGATCTCGCCGCGCTCGACCGTGACATTGCTGCCGATGCGCTGGATGACGAAGCGATCCGGCGGCTGTTGACAATCACTGGCGTCAACCTCGCCGTCGCGGCCGGGCTGATGGCCGCGATTGGCAGCATCGACCGGTTCAACAGTGCCCAAAAGCTCGTGAGCTACTTCGGGCTGAACCCGCGCGTCCGCCAATCTGGTCTGGGGCCCGCCCACTACGGCCGGATCAGCAAGGCCGGGCGCAGCCATGCTCGTGCAATGCTGGTCGAGGCAGCCTGGGCCGCCGCGAAGGCGCCGGGACCACTGCGCGCATTCTTCATCCGCATCCGCGCACGCCGTGGCCACCAGATCGCCGCCGTCGCCGTGGCGCGCAAGCTTACCACTCTGTGTTGGCACATGCTGACCAAAGGCGAGGACTACCGTTGGCTGTCAATCAGCGCTGAACTCTGACCCCCAATCGGCGCGCAATTTTGACCCCTTGTCGGTGAACTGATCGACGGCCCGTTTCTCGCGCAGGTGGTGCAGGGAGAGGGGCCTGGCGACGTGCAGTCACCAACGAACGGAGCGGCGCCAGGCCCCTCTCCTGTCAGTTCCGGTTGCGAATGCGCCAGCTGTCGTTGCCGGTCTCGATGGTTGTCGCAGTGATGGGTCAGCCGGTCGAGCAACGCCGTTGTCATCTTGGCGTCGCCGAAGATGGTCGGCCATTCCGCGAAGGCGAGGTTTGTCGTGACCAGGATCGAGGTTCGCTCGTACAGCCGGCTGATCAGATGAAAGAGGAGCTGACCGCCGGCCTGAGCGAAGGGCAGATAGCCGAGCTCGTCCAGGATCACCAGATCGACGCGGGTGAGCTGATCGGTGAGCCGCCCGGCGCGCCCTTCGCGGAGTTCGGCCTCCAGCCGGTTGACGAGATCGACGGCGCTGAAGAACCGGACGCGGCGTCGGTGATTGACCGCGTTCGCGCCGATCGCGGTGACCAGATGCGATTTGCCGGTACCGGCCGAAGCAGGGTCATAATGCCCGTCCCCATAGTGACGACGGCAAGGTCCACTATCGGTATCACCCTCTTTGCGGTGAAGTTGTCATCGTCACGGCGCGGAAGAGGTATGGCGGCGCCGTCCACCTGACCATCCGACAGCCGGACGGCACGTTGGCGCAAATCCCCGGCTGGATGCTAGAAGAAAGCGCCGCGTCGGTCTGCGTTTGCGATAGGCCGCGACTTGCAGTGACCTCCCTGCGGCTGCTTCGGCTTGAACTCGATGCCTGTTTAATCTCGCTTTGCGGCGATCCCCGCCGCGAAGGAGATCAGCATGCGGCGCCCGCGCACCATTCAACGCCATCCCGATCTGTTCGCAAGCGAGGATCCGCCCCTGACGCTGAAGGTCCCGGAACGGTCGAATCTCCTGGCGCTGGTCAGTCTGCTTCTGAAGGAGACGACGAAGGTCAGAATGGGCCTGGTGGAGGACGATCATGAAGATCACATCTGATCACCTGGCCCGCGGAGCCTACATCTACGTGCGGCAGTCGACCGCCGGCCAGGTCGCCAACAATCACGAGAGCCAGCGTCGCCAGTACGGCCTCGCCGACCGGGCGCGGGCACTTGGTTGGAGCGACGTATCGGTTATCGACGACGATCTTGGCCGATCGGGTTCCGGTGTCAGCAGGCCCGGCTTCGAGCGGCTGCTGGCCGCGATCTGCGAAGGGCGCGTCGGCGCCGTCTTCGCCATCGAGGCCTCGCGTCTGGCCCGCAACGGCCGCGACTGGCATACGCTGATCGAGTTCTGCGGCTTGGTCGGTACGCTGATCGTGGACGAGGACGGCACCTATGAGCCTCGCCATCCCAACGACCGGCTCCTGTTGGGCATGAAGGGCACGATGAGCGAACTCGAACTCTCGATCCTGCGGGCCCGGTCGTTCGAGGCTCTCAAGCAGAAAGCGCGACGCGGCGAACTCTTCATGACCGTGGCTGTCGGCTACATCAGAGCAGGCCGAGATCGGATCGAACAAGACCCTGATCTGCGCGTGCGCGAAGCGATCGCACTGGTCTTTGCCCGTTTCGCCGAGATGCAGAGCATCCGCCAGGTGCATCTGTCGCTGCGTGCAGAGCAAATCATGCTTCCCTGCGCCAACCATCGCCGGGACGAGGGACCTGCGCTTGTCTGGAAGATGCCCGTCTACAACACGATCCATCACCTTCTGACAAACCCCATTTATGCGGGCGCCTATGCGTTCGGGCGGACCGGCAGCCGGACGGCCATCGAGAATGGTCGCAAGCGAATCGTGCGAGGGTTCCGCAAAGAGCGGGCAGACTGGGATGTCTTGATCCTCGATCATCATGCCGGCTACCTTTCCTGGGCGGAATTCGAGAGGAACCTGCGCCTGATCGCGGATAACGCCAACGGTATGGGAATGAAGGCGCGCGGTGCCCTTCGCAAAGGCGAACTCATCCTGGCCGGCTTACTGCGCTGCGGCCACTGCGGGCGAAAGCTTCATGTCGCCTACAGCGGACGCGACGGCAACACGGGGCGCTACCATTGCCGCGGCGCCATGATCAACCATGGAGCCGGCCCCTGCATCTCCTTCGGTTCGTTACGGGTCGATCAAGCCGTTGGCGCCGAAGTCGTCAGGTTGCTTCAGCCGCTCGGCGTCGAAGCCGCGTTGCAAGCCATTTCGACACATGCGCTCGACGACGACGCAAAGCGGCGGCACGTCGAACTCTCGCTGGAACAGGCCCGATTTGAGGCCCGGCGGATGCAGCGTCAGTACGATGCGGTCGATCCCGATAATCGACTTGTGGCCGGCGAGCCGGAACGGCGCTGGAATGATGCCCTCGCCGCAGTCAGCGCGATCGAGTCCGAGTTGGAAGTGGCGGCCCGACAACAGCCCGACGCGATCAGCAATGATGAACGCCGCAACCTCATGGCGATGGGAGCGGATATAGCCGCGGCCTGGGAGCATCCCCGCGCCACCGCCGCGACGCGCAAGCGGATCCTCCGCGCTGTTCTCAACGAGATCGTGGTCCGTGTGGAAGGTGATCAGATCGAGCTTCTGTTGCATTGGCAGGGTGGCGATCACACCGCGCTAACCGTTCAAAAGAACAAGACCGGACAACACCGCTGGGCGGCCGCGCCCGCGACCGAGGACCTCATCCGGGCATTGGCGCGTCTCATGCCCGACAAGGCGATGGCGGCGCTCCTCAATCGGGAAGGCTTCAAGACGGGACGTCTCAACGGCTGGACCCAATCGCGGGTGTGCAGCTTCCGAAACCAGCATTCCATCGCGGTCTATCAAGAGGGCGAGCGGGCGGCGCGTGGCGAGGTCACCCTCGCGGAGGCGGCCGATCTCATTGGCTGCAGCGCGATGTCGGTCCGACGTATGATCCAGGACGGTATCTTTCGGGCTCGACAGCACTGCAAGGGCGCGCCATGGATCATCAAGCGCTCGGATGTCGAGGCCATCGCTGCAGGCGGACCGGCCATTCCGCACGCAAAACGCCCGCCACCACCAAATCCGGATCAGACAGTCATTAAGTTCCAATGACATAGCGAGGTGAGCAGTATGACGCACGATCGGCGCCGCCGACGAACACGGCGTTGCGCGTCTCGTCGAGGAAGTCGCCATCGTGGAGGCTGCGCACCAGCGCCTCGTTGACCGGAGTGGCGTCGAACTCGAACTCGGCCAGGGTCTTCATCACCGGGAATTTTGCGGCACTCATCTGGTAGCGGATCGAGCGGGCGGTCTTCTCCGCCAGTTCCGCCTTCAGCAGATCGCCCAGGATCTCGACAGCGCCGCGCTGGTGCTGGAGACCGGCGCGCATGATCTCGTCATAGGCGGAGCGCATGCCCGCGAGCTTTAACTCGCGCATCATGTCGATCAATTCATGCCGCTCCACGGACGGCCTCCCCGGCGAGCCGATCGTAGCGGGCGCAGTCGGCGAGTGGCTCGTGGCGAAGTCGCAGATGCGCGGGGAGGACAACCGGCTCCCGGGGCGCCGCCTGCCGGGTCTGACGCGAGAGAATGTTGAGGATCGCATCGGCGCTGCGCAGCCCGGTATTCATCGCTTCGGCGCAGGCTTGCTCGACCGTCTCGACGCCATGGTCCCGGGCGGCCGGCAGCAGCGCGACCATCTGTCGGTCGCCATCGTCAAGACCGGACAGTCGCTCCTGCGCTTTGCGCATCGCGGGCGGCAAAATCAGTTCCTTGAACGGGGCGCCGTTCCTCAGAGCGAACGGGGCGCCGTTCCTCAGAGCGCCAGGTTTGCGTTCAAGAACTGGCACATAATGCCAGGGGTCGTAGATCGTCCGGTCACGTCCAAAGACACGGTCATGTGTTCACCGTCAGCACCTATGGCACAATTTGAGGTTGTGAATTAAGGAGGATTGGGGCTTCGTCGTAGTGACGAAGGAACGAAGATGAAGACCCAATCCTCCTCGAGAAGATCGCCGGTGAAGGCCCCTGCTGAGCGGGTAGTGAAAGACATCCGGCGCGCAACCCGCCGCCATTTTTCGGCAGAGGACAAGATCCGCACCGTGCTGGACGGCCTGCGCGGTGACGACGGCGCCAATGGTTCGCCCCGCAGCATGTTTCCATCGCCACAATACAGGCTGGAAACCTGCCGACAAACTCCACAACGCCATCACCTCGAAGGCGCCGGCGCATGACGACAGTGCCTGCCTTATCCAACCCGACGAGGCTGCACACATTCTTGCCAAGATCAATTCCAAGCACATCAATCGACATCGTTCCCTTCCTCTCTCGCTTGAAACAAAAGCAATCTTAGAGCGTGTTTGAGAAGCATCACGGCCAGCGCCGGAGCAGCGTAGCAGATGCAGCGATGACGATCAGGGTTTCAGCGACGGCGGGAAGCTGCTCGTAGTTCCGGACGAGCCTCCGGCACTTCATGATCCACGCGAAGGTGCGTTCGACGACCCAGCGCCGTTTGATGACGACGAAGCCTTCCGCCCATGGCATGCGGCGGACGAATTCAAGCACGAGGTTGGCTTTGTCCTTGGCCCAGACGACCAGCTTTCCGGCATAACCGCCGTCCGCAAAGACCCGCTCGACGAAGGGATAGAGGCTGCGCGAGTGCTGCAGCAGGCCTTTGGCGCCGTCGCGATCCTGCACATCGGCACCATGCACCTCGACCCGCAACAGACGCCCATCAGTATCGGTCAGGATATGGCGCTTGCGGCCGTGGATTTTCTTGCCCGCATCGAAGCCTTTCCGCCCCCTTTTTGATCCGCGCTGCGCACGGACTGGCTATCGATGATGGCGGCGGTGGGAGAGGCTTCCCTCCCGGCGCGCTCCCGGTCGGCCATCAGCAGCGTATGATTAACGGTCGTCCAGACACCCTCGGCCTGCCAGCGGCGCAGATAGTAGTAGACCGTCTGCCAGGGCGGGAAATCATGCGGCAGCAACCGCCATGCAGACCCGGCTCAAAGTTGATAGAGAATGGCCTCGACGATCCGGCGCTTGTAGGCTTTCCGCGGCCGTCCACCGGGCTTTGCGTCCGGGATCAACGGCTCCAGGATAGCCCATTGGCTGTCGGTCAGATCGGTAGGGTAAGGCTTGCGTCTCTTGGATCGGGGCATCGGCGTCGGGCCTCATGTTCGGAAAGCCGACTGCCCATGAATCACGTGATTTGCCCCGATGGTATCCCCTTCTCAAACGCGCTCTAAATGATTGCTCCGGAGAGGGGCGGGCCATCCCATAATCACGATTTGCCCACCCATGGGAATCCTGTATCCGACAGGCCCTGTCTTAACGCGCGCGAACAGTTTCGTCCGGCATCTCCCATATATGCTTGACGGTCAACAGCCCAGTCCGGCCACCAGCCTTGCCTGGGTCGGCGGTTCCGAACCGACCCCGTCTGGAGGGCCGCTGAATCAGTTAGCAGCGGCGGCTTCTTTGATCAGGTCCGCGCCCTTTTCGGCCACCATAATGGTTGGGGCGTTCGTGTTGCCGCTAGGCACCGTCGGCATGATGGAAGCGTCGATCACCCGCAGTCCCTGAATGCCGTGCACCCGCAATTGATCGTCGACCACCGCATTGCGATCGTGCTCCGGACCCATCTTACAGGTACCGACCACGTGATAGGTGGTCTGGGCATTGGAGCGGGCGAAATCCAGCCACTCGTCATAGGTGTTGCAATCCGGGCCCGGCGCCACCTCGAACCGCCGATACGGGTCCATAACCGGGTTTTCAATGATCCGTCGCGCCATCTGCAGGCCCGCCACCGTGCAATCCTGGTCCGCTTTCACGGACAGAAAGTTAGGGCGGATTGCCGGAGCTTCACCAACCTGGGCGGACTTGATGTGGATCGAACCGCGGCTCTCAGGGCGGCACTGACCGATCACCGTCGTCATGCCCGGCTCTTTCTCCAGCAGGCGCGTCGCCGCCGTGCCGTATGATGCCGGCGCGAAGTGGAACTGCATGTCCGGCTCTTCCACATGCTCGCTGGTTTTGACAAAGCCATAACAGACACCTGCGGTCAGGGTCAGAATACCCCTGCCGCTCGTGTAATATTTGAGCACTTCTCTCGCCAGGTTGAGGCCGCGGCTCTGCTCGTTCAGGGTAATACGCTGCGTCACACGCCAGCGCATGCGGGGCGCGCAGTGGTCGCCGTAATTTTCGCCGACACCCGACAACTCGTGCAGCACGTCGATGCCGAGCGCCTTCAGCACCTCAGGACGGCCGATGCCGGAATGTTCCAGAATGCCGGGAGAGGATACCGAGCCGGCGCAGACGATAACCTCGCGCCCGGCGTTTGCGATCTCTTTCTTGCCGCCGACGGAATATTCGACACCCACAGCCTTTTTGCCCTCCAACACCACCCGCTCGGTCATGGCGCCCGTAACAATATGCAGGTTCTTGCGGCCCTTGGCGGGGTCCAGAAAGGCGCGAGCCACCGAGTGCCGCTTCCCGTTTTTCTGCGTCACCTGATAGTATCCAAACCCTTCCTGATGGCCGTTGTTGTAGTCTTTGTTGATCGGGAAGCCTTCGGCGCCTGCCGCCTTGATCCAGGCGTCACAGATCACGTGATGCTCCCGCATTGGCGCGACGTTCAGCAGGCCGCCCTTGCCGCGGGTGTCGTCGCCATCGCCTTCGAAATTTTCCGACTTTTTGAAATAAGGCAAAACGCTTTCATAGGACCAGCCGCGGTTGCCGAGTTGGCTCCACGAGTTGTAATCCAGCGGATTGCCGCGCACGTACAGCATGCCGTTGATCGACGATGACCCGCCCAGCATCTTGCCCCGCGGAATGGGAATCCGCCGGTTGTGCATGCCCGGATCCGGCTCCGTCTCATAGTTCCAGTTGAGCGTTTTATGATTGAGCAGCCTGGTAAAGCCGGCCGGAATGTCGACCCACATCGACTTGTCCTCGGGGCCGGCCTCCAAGAGCAGCACGCTCTTGGATTGATCTTCGCTCAGACGCGCTGCCAGGACACAACCGGCGGACCCGGCGCCGACAACGATATAGTCGTAAGTGGACATGGGCTTTCCCTGGTTTTTTGTTGTTCAAACCTCGCAACCAGCCTAAAGGCTTGGCGGCCGATAGGCCAGATGCCGCGAGACTGACTAATAATATTCATGACTTGCCAAATGGAAAATCAAGAAGATGATCAGCCCGCAGAGCAGATAGATGCCCAATGTGGTGACGAAGCCCGTTCGACTTACACATCGCCATCGTCTTCTTAACCTAACATGGCAATCAGTTCCTATGCTGTTCGATGCCTGAACAATAGCAAAGATGTCGCCGGCCGAACAGGCGTTTGCCCGGTCGACCGGCCCACATGATGTTATGGTTTGATCAGGGCAACGTGGAACCGATGCTTGCCGCTCACACCATAGCCGGTGACGTATCGGGTCACCAGCCCATTTTCGGTTGCTTCATCAGCCACTGCCAGCAAGCCGGCTGTGTCCTTGCCGCCGACCGACACCTTGGCGTCTCTCACATCGCGCCAGATGGCGGAGAAATATACCTTGCCACTCTCGTTTGTATAGGCGTTCAGATAAACTGGCCGAAGTCCCGCCTCGAACTGTTTGCGGTTCTCTTGGCCCAGGTCGTTGGCTGTCATTAACGATCTGGCGACGAATGGCCCCTTCTTCTTTACATAGAAGGCGGCGTACACGCGTTTGCGGTCCACGATCGCGACAGAGACATTGACCGGAACCCAGCCTTTCTGCGTGATGTCATTGAAGCGAGCCTGGTGCTCGTTTCGCGAGACGCCGTGATAAACAACTTGATTGCTGCAGTTATTGGTCTTGAAGATCGCAACATAGCGGGCGGAACTGCCCGATCGATAGACATCCAGCGAACGCAGGCAACGGCCCCTGCCAGCTTGTTCGTCGAAGAAGTTCTGGAAGCCCTTGCCACTCATCCCGTGCCGCGCAGCCCATGCACCTCCGCCCTTCTTGCGGAACACCAAGTTGAAGAATGGCTTGCCGTCGGCCTCGTAGCCCTCGAACCGGGTCGGAACCTTGCCCTCATCCGCATGCATGTCGAAGGCTTTTTGGATATCGCTTCCGGGAATTCCCAAAGCGACCGCTTCATACCTGCCGCCCTTCTTCATTTCCCAGTAAATGCCAAAGAAATTGAAGGCGCTGGCTGCCTGCGCAACCAGTGCCAGCACCGATACAGCGCCCGCAGCGATGGCTAGCCTCTGACGAAACCTGGTAGGACATTGAAATCCTCGCATAACAGTAGCTCCATATGCTGTCCTGCTCTCGAAACCTCGAGACTAGACTAGTGCAGGACCAAGGACGCCTGCTGTGGCATGTCTCACACCTGCTGGCGGTGGCGACCCTTAACTTGTCGCCTGCCACCCGCACATAATCCGATCGGCCGCCCCATCGGCCCCGCGAAGACGCCCCTGCCGAGCGTCGTGCCACCGACGCCGACCCGATAGGCAAAGCCCGGGCCATTTGCTAACCTCTGTCTGCCCCTTCACCCCGTGAGACTTGAACAGCGATGCCCGCCCCATCAGCAATCGAAATCGACTTCGGCAGCGATACCAGCACCCGCCCCACCGCCGGCATGCGCCAGGCCATGGCCAATGCAGAGGTCGGGGACGAACAGGCGGGCGAGGATCCGACTGTCAATCGGCTCTGCGAACTGGCCTGCGAACTGACGGGGCATGAGGCCGCGGTCTACGTGCCCTCCGGCACCATGTGCAACGCCATCGCCTACCGTCTCTATTGCCGTCAGGGCGATGGCGTGATCTTGGACGAACTCGCCCACCCGATTCATGCGGAGGCAGGCGGCCCGGCCGCCCTTTCCGGCGCCATGATGATCACGCTGAAGGGGGAACAAGGCATCTTTACGGCCGATCAAGTGCGCGGCGCGATTCGCCCCTACAAGCACAATCGCGTGGCAGCGAAAGTGGTTTCGGTCGAACAAACCAGCAATTTCGGGGGCGGCGCGGTCTGGCCCTATGAAACCATGAAGGGTGTTTCCGACGCCGCACGCGAACTGGGACTTGCCATGCACATGGACGGCGCGCGCCTGTTGAATGCGGCGGTTGCCAGCGGCCGCTTGGCCAAGGACTACGCCCAACTTTTTGATACCACCTGGATCGACCTCTCCAAGGGCCTTGGCTGCCCGGTCGGCGCGGTGCTGGTCGGCTCCAGGGATCTGATCGACGAGGCCTGGCACTGGAAGCATCAGTTCGGCGGCTCCATGCGGCAGGCGGGGATTATAGCGGCGGCGGGAGTTTATGCCCTGGAGCATCACATCGACCGCCTGGCCGAGGATCACGCGAACGCCCGCCGTTTGGCCCGGGGCCTGGCGCAGATCGAAGGCATCCTGCTGGACCCGCCGGAGATCGCGACCAACATGGTGTTCTTCGACGCGAGCGGCATTGGCATCGCCAATGTGGAGATGAACAGGCGCCTGCTGGAAAAAGGCGTGCGCATCGGCGCGGGCTATGGACCCAAGGGCCTGATGCGCGCCGTCACCCACCTGGACGTGGACGAGGCCAAGGTGGACAAGGCGCTGACCGCCGTTCGCGAGATCGCGGGTGAAGTCCGCCGAACTGACGGGCCGACCTGACGTATGGATCTCGCAACTGGCGCCGCAATTACCGCGCCAGCAATTCGAGGCCAGCCCGCATTTCGTCAAGAGAACCGTCGGCAACCAGCGCGTCGATTTCGTCATGGGTGGCGCGCCACGTATCCAACGCCGCCACGAGCGCATCCCGGCCAGCGTCGGTAATGTAGAGCAACCGGCTGCGCCGGTCGGCTGCGTCTGGCATCACCTGGACCATGCCCCGGCGCTCCAGCGGCTTCAACGTGGCGGTCAAAGTTGTCCGGTCCATCGCCAGAAACGCGGCAACATCCTTCATTCGCGGCGGACTCTGCCAATTGAGCGCCATCAGCAACGAGAATTGCCCGTTCGTCAGCCCAAACGGTCGCAAAGCCTGGTCGAACCGGCGTGCGATGGCACGGGTGGCGCGTTGGAGGTGCAGACAGATGCAGCGGTCACGCACTTCACGGGTGGTGGAGAGCGGAAGATCGCCGCGCATTGCCGTTGGCATCGAATTGGTGTCATCCATCCACCATATATGTTGACATCAACCCACATGTCAACCAATCTGCCGCCAGCTATGGCAACGAGAGCCATTATAGCAGTGACAGGCAAGCGGCGTGGCAAAGCCCGCGCCATTCGCGGAGAATACAGAGATGGGTGTCCATGTCCGTCTTTTGGTTGGCACTAAAAAGGGCCTGTTTATCCTCGACGGTGGAACATCACGCAATAGATGGGCAGTTGCCGGCCCCTATTGTGAAACTTGGCCAATCAATCACGCGGTCGCCGATCCGGCAAGCGGCGCGATCTATGCGGGCGGGGGCAATGAATGGTTCGGGCCAGCGGTCTGGAAGTCCACCGACATCGGCAAGACCTGGACGCATTCCAGCGCCGGCCTCGCTTATGCTGAGGGCGAAACGCCCATCAATGCCGTTTGGAGTTTGACATTGGATGGCGACCGTCTCTACGCGGGCGTTCAACCGGCCGGCTTGTTCCTCAGCAGCGACAATGGCGAGAGATGGCAGCATCTGGATGGCTTGCAGTCGCACCCGACCCGGCTGGAATGGATGCCGGGCGGCGCGGGGCTAATCCTGCATCATATCCTGGTGCACCCTTCCGAGCGCGACCGGCTTTGGATCGGCATTTCGGCGGTCGGCGTGCTGGCGTCGACTGATGGCGGCCAAACCTGGGAGATGCGCAACCAGGGCACTCGGCAGGACTATGCCCCGGAAGAACAGCGCTATCCGGAATTCGGGCAGTGCGTGCACGCGCTTGCCATGGCTGCGGGCATGCCGGACCGGCTTTATCAGCAGAACCATTGTGGCATGTACCGCAGCGACAATGCCGGCGTCTCCTGGGAAAGCATCGAGCCTGGCCTGCCCTCCACCTTTGGCTTTCCGGCCATCGCCCATCCGCGCGATCCAGATACGCTCTTTCTTTTTCCCCTGAACAGCGACATCGGCGGACGCTTTTCCCTGAACGGACAGGCCGCGGTTTGGCGCACCGATGACGCAGGCAAGACCTGGCGCGCTCTTCGTAGCGGGTTGCCACAGCAAAACGCCTATCTCTCGGTGCTGCGTCAGGCGATGGCAACGGACAGTCAAACAGAGGCCGGGCTCTATTTCGGTACGACTTCCGGCGAGGTTTACGCAAGCGGCGACGAAGGCGAGAACTGGACACGGATTGCGGAGCATCTGCCGACAATCCTTTCCGTTGAAGCCATGCGGACCGGCGGCTGAGGTACCAAAATGGACCGTAAACCGCCACCCGATGTGACGGCAATTTTACCCCGGCCTTTCGCCAGCCTGTTTCCGGACGCGCCAACGCGAGTCAAACTCAAGGCGGCAACGGTCGATGAGTTGCTATTGGCCCTCGACGAGCGCTGGCCCGGCATGCGCGACCGCCTGCGCGATACCAGTCCGGCGATCCGCAAGCATATCAACATCTTTGTCGATGGCAGGCGAGCGACCTTACAGACGAAGCTTCCTCCAGGTGAAACGATCTACATCCTGACGGCGATGAGCGGCGGATAGCTAGCGCTCGCCGCGGAGAGATTGGGGGGCTATAATTGGCTTCGACTGCGTGGGCGACCGGCCCACGTCGCCAGGAGAAACGCGCGTGCCTTTCAAAACTACCGGCCCAGAATTGTTTTATGCCATGCGGCGGCATGGGTTTGTACGCATCGCCACCAGCGCGCCGCGGGGCCGCCCGGGGGATGTGGCCTTCAACACCACTAACATCATCGCCGAGGCCCGGAAGGCGCACTCCGAAAGCGTCGATCTGCTGGTATTCCCGGAACTGTGCGTCTCCTCCTACGCCATTGACGACCTGCACCTGCAAACGGCCTTGCTGGACGCTGTAGAGCAGGCATTGGAGGACATCCGCCAGGCAAGCGAAGAGCTCTCGCCTGTCGTCCTGGTCGGCGCGCCGCTGCGCTTTCGCGGCAGCCTTTACAACTGCGCCGTCGCCCTTTCGCGGGGACGATTCCTCGGGATCGTGCCGAAGTCCTACCTGCCGAACTACCGCGAATATTACGAGAAGCGCTGGTTCGTCCATGGCCGCGATATCAAGGGCGAGACTATGTCTCTCGGCGGAGAGGCAGTAGCTTTTGGTACTGACCTTATTTTCGAGGCGAGCGACTTCCCCGCTCTCACCTTCCATATTGAAATTTGCGAAGACTACTGGGCCGCGATTCCTCCTTCCTCCGAAGCGGCGCTGGCCGGCGCGCTGATTCTGGCCAACCTCTCGGCGTCGAACATCACCATCGGCAAAGCGGACGACCGGCACCTGCTCTCGCAGGCCAGTCCATGCGGGCCATGGCAGCCTATGTCTATTCCGCCGCCGGACCGGGCGAAAGCACGACCGACTTGGCCTGGGATGGCCAGGGTGCGATCTACGAACTGGGCGAAATGCTGGCAGATGCGGTGCGTTTTTCCCTGGAGCCGCAACTCTGCATCGCGGACGTGGACACTGAACGTTTGACGGCAGAGCGGATACGCACCTCGACCTTCGCCGACGTCCGCTGGCGCGGCAAGCCGCAACGGCGGGGTCAAGTTTCGCCGCATCGCGTTCGCCCATCGACCGGCCTTGGGCGATGTCGGCCTGAAGCGGCATGTGCGCCGCTTCCCGTTCGTGCCGAACCGGCAGGACAAGCTCGACCATGACTGCTATGAGGCTTACAATATCCAGGTAGAGGGCCTGCGCCGCCGCATCGAAGCGACCGGCGCGCAGAAACTGGTGATCGGCGTCTCGGGGGGCTGATTCAACTCATGCGCTGATCGTCGCGGCTACAGCCTGCGACAGGCTGGGTCTGCCACGCACGGCCATCCTGGCCTACACGCTGCCGGGTTTCGCGACCGGCGAGACCACCAAAGGCAATGCGTGGAAGTTAATGCGCGCGCTCGGCGTGACGGCGGAAGAAATAGATATTCGCCCCGCCGCTCGCCAGATGCTGCGTGATATCGGCCATCCCTATGCTGACGGCGAAAACGTCTACGACATCGCCTTTGAGAATACCCAGGCGGGCCTGCGCACCGACTATCTGTTCCGGCTGGCAAACCACCACAAAGGTTTTGTGATCGGCACGGGCGACCTGTCGGAACTTGCGCTCGGGTGGTGCACCTATGGCGTGGGCGATCAAATGAGCCATTACGGGGTCAATGCCGGCGTACCGAAAACGTTGATCCAGTACCTGATTCGCTGGGTCGCGCGCGAATCCGGGCAGTTCTCCGCAGATGCCAACCAGGTGCTAGAGGCCATTCTCGCCACCGAGATTTCACCTGAACTGATCCCCGCCGAAGCGGAAGCCGGTATCCAAAGCACGGAAGACAAGATCGGTCCCTACGAGTTGAACGACTTCTTCCTGCATCACATCATTCGCTTTGGCCAGCGCCCGTCCAAAGTTGCGTTCATCGCCTGGCACGCCTGGCGGGACGCGGCCGAGGGCGCATGGCCGGCTGGCTTTCCGGAGGCAAAGAAAAACGCTTACGACTTGGCCACCATTCGCGGTTGGCTGGAGAAATTCCTCTGGCGCTTCTTTGCCTTCAGCCAGTTCAAGCGCTCGGCGCTGCCGAACGGGCCGAAAGTATCGCCCGGTGGGGCGCTCAGCCCGCGCGGCGACTGGCGCGCTCCGAGCGACAGCGTGGCAACCGTCTGGCAGGAGGAGTTGAAGGCGAACGTGCCTGACTTTTAGATCATCTATCAACTAGCCCGCATTTCTCACCAGTGTTGCCTTCCTGATCGGGAGATGGCTGGCTGACCTTTGGATGACGGACGCGTGGGGCTTGAGCATGCCGGTTCGTTGCGCCGTTGGGGCGCGGTCGGGATCAGGTCGGGTCCGATGTTGTTGATGGGCGGGTGGAGGCGATGCCGGAGCGTGCTTCAGCGGCAGAGCCGTGTGTGTGCGAGCGCGAACTCGTCGGCATAAGGACAGGCAGAGGCCATCGCCACACGGATACGACGGACGGTGACGGTCACCTGTGCGCCGATTTTCAGCAGTTTCAGACGCAGCGTGCCGCAGGTGGCCCTCGCCAGCCGGGTATGCGCCAGGCCCTTTCGCCGTAACGCACACAGCAGCACATAGGCCATGGAGGCGAACCACAGCCGCAACTGGTTGGCCTTCATCGTCGCCGCACTGGTGCGGTCGGCAAACAGGTCGAGCTGGCATTCTTTGATCCGGTTTTCCATGTCGCCGCGGGCGCAGTAAACGCGCTCGTAGAGCGTCCGGGCGTCCAGGTCCCCCGACGCAAGCGAGGTGACCACGAAGCGCGGGTTGGCGCCGCTCTCGCCCCGGCCCGGCATCCACTCGGCCTTGGCCACCACCCGACGGCGCCGGCTCCAGCTGTCCCGCGTGGTCCAGCGGAAGTCGGCGAAGCGCCGGGCGGGCCTGCCGGTGCGCTCAGCCTCTTCCCCTGCCCAGGCCAGGTCAACGTAGATCCGGTCCACCAGACGGGAATTGCGCGCCAGACCAAAAAGATAATCGACCCGGTTGGCCTCACACCAGGCCATGAGCTCTTCGCGTGCAAAGCCGCTGTCGCCGCGCAGCAGGATGCGCACCCGAGGCCAACGCTCGCGGATGTGCCGGACAATCCGGGCGATCTCGTCGGCTGCACCGGCGCTGGCGTCGATATTGGCGCGCCGAAGCTTGGCCGCCAGCAAATGCTCGCCACAGAACACATAAAGCGGCAGGTAGCAGTAGCAATCGTAGTAACCGTGAAAGAAGCGCCCCTCCTGGCGCCCGTGGATCGGGTCGTCCGTGGCGTCCAGGTCGAGCGTGATGCGTGCCGGTGGCCTGGTGTGCGCGTCCAGGAACAGATCGACGAACACATTCTCAATCGCCTTGGGATCGTGGGCGATCTTGCGGTAGCGGTCGTTGCAGACCGGCGCTTGCTCCAGGCGGTTCAGCGTGCTCTTGCCCGCCAGCGGCGCGCAGTCCGGCCGGCGTGCTTCCAGTCGGCCGAGAAAGGGGCCGAGCACCGGATCGTGGCGCAGGTCGTCGTGATCGACCAGATCCTCATAGCCGAGCGCGATGGCGAACACGCGCTGGCCTATCAGCGTGCGCACGTCGTGGACCACCCGCTCAGCCGCCCGGCCATCGGTGAAACAGGCAGCAAAGCGCTCGACCAGATTAACCGCCCGGTCCGTCGCCCCCAGCAGCAACGCTCCGGCATCCGAACTGATCGCCCCGCCACCGAAATCGGCGACCACGTCGCGACGATCGAGGCGTGCAAATAGCATGGCTTCCCGGTTACACTCTGTCCGCATTGGGGCTGCTCCTGAAGTCGGGTCAAGTGTATGTCCACACTCACATTTTCCCCGATCTTATGCCCCGATGCACCTATCCTCGTGAGAAATGCAGGCTAGCCTTATCGTCATCACGCGGCGGTGTTGCCGCGGCCCGGGCGATCTCTTCCTCTTCCAGTGTCAGTTCAAGCTGATCAAGGGCTTCGGAGCGGGAGCCAAACCGGTGACGCCGCAGCCCGGCCAACTCATGCTTGAGCTTCTCGATCCGGTAATCACGCTCTTGGATCTCTGCCGCGAAGATCGACAGTTTCTCGTTCTGCAAGGCAATCATCGCCTGCAACTCGGCGACGTCACTGGGCAAATTGGAGGGCGGTTTGAACATGAGGATTTATGGCAAAATCAGAGGCCTATGGGAATCCTGAAACCACCAAAAATGACAGAAATCGATTGATTATCAGCCCGTTACTAGCGGCTGCCACGTTCGCAAAGGCGCCCGGTCGCGGTAGGGACGGTCGTTTCTGACCGCCCCCCGCACAGATCCGTACGTGCGGAATTCCCGCATACGGCTCCTACCGCGGGTGCTTGACGAGAAAGCGCTGCTCCGGCCACGGATGGAGGACGTTTGGCCATGGCAAGTGCGCCGCGACGATGGCGTTCATACGTCGCCATGTGAGACTTGTGCGCTGGCTTCGTCGCCGAAGGCTCAGATACCAGCGGACCTTCGCATGATGACGAACAGCGCGCACCGCCGCGATGTTGGTCGGCACGGAAAAGTAGGCATAGTGCCCCTTCAGAACCGAGGCCAACCAGCGACCTTGCTTGTCGATGGGTGCGTGACGGAGCCGCCGCAGTCCCTCAACGATCCGCCCCACGGCCGTCCATTTGCTTTTACGCCGGGTCATTCGCACGAGCTGGAAATGGCCGCTCCCGCGTTTACGCCCACAGACGTGCGTGAACCCCAGGAAGTCGAACGTTTCCGGGCGGCCGAGGCGGGCGCGCTGTCGGTCCCTGGCCACGAAGCGGCCAAAGGCGATCAGTCGCGTCTTGTCGGCGTGAAGCGAAAGCCCGAAGCGGGCAAGCCGTGCTTTGAGATCGTCGAGAAACCGGCGAGCGTCGCCTTCGTACTGGAACCCGACGATGGTGTCGTCCGCATAACGTACGATCACCACGTCGCCAGCAATGCGCCGCCGCCAGGCGTGGGCCCAAAGATCGTAGACATAGTGGAGGTAGATGTTCGCCAGGAGCGGCGAGATCACCGCGCCTTGCGGCGTCCCCTCTTCCGTCGCGATCTTCAGCCCGTTCTCCATCACGCCCGCCTTCAGCCATTTGGCGATCAGGCGGACAACCCTCGAATCGCCGATGCGATGTTCGACAAACTTGATCAACCAATCATGGTTGATCGTATCGAAGAACGATCGGATATCGGCGTCGAGGATCCAGTCGGACGTTGCGTCCCTTGATCCCGAACGCGAGCGCATCCAGCGCATCGTGCTGGTTGCGCCCCGGCCGGAACCCGTAGCTGAAACCCAGGAACTCCGCTTCATAGATCGGCGTCAAGATCAACACCATGGCCGCCTGGACGATCTTATCTTCCATAGCGGCCACGCCAAGCGGCCGTTTGTCACCGTTCGCCTTGGAGATGTAGCTACGCCGCGAGGGCGACGCTCGGTACGCGCCTCGATGCAGCCGACCATGGAGATCGAGGAGGCGAACCTCTCGATCCCTGTCATAGTCGGCCCACGTCATTCCATCGACGCCAGCCGCGGCGCGCCTCTTCAATAAGAAGAAGGCGTGCCGCAGGACATCTACCGTAACGTGGTGCATCAGGGCGGTCAGTTTCTCTTGCTTGTTCCTGTTGACCGCTTCTCGTATGCGGGTCTGCGCATGTGACACGGCTGACCGGCTCTGCGTCCGGACCGTGGTTTGCTCGCCCGCATTTCCCGCGGTCCCGCGCCTTCCCTCCACCGGCTCCGCCGCGACGGTCGTCGCTTTGTTCACCAGCTTCGCAGGTACTATGCGCGAGTCCGACTTCTCTGCGCCGTGCGTCACGGGCTTCGGCCTCCGGCCTTCCCCATGCGGCCCTCAGCCCGGCTGGCCGGGGCGACGCAGAGATCTCTCGGTTCCCGCACAGAAGGTGTACGCACATGCCAGGGTCTAACGACGACGCGGAGCCCGAACGTCGCTCGCATAGCGCGACGATCGATGTTGCCTTCTGCCGATTGGAGAGCATCGGCGCTCCGATTGTGAAGTCTTACGCCGCTCAATGGCTGGCCTATACGCGCCCCTGTCAACGCTTCGCGCGCCGCCTCGCGACGACGCCCGCATGACTCGGGGTCGATGTGGATCGCTACTCCTTCACCGTAAGGGACTTTCACCCTCTACCTCCTGCCGGTTTGTACCGACGCACCCAATCGATACCTTCCAGCAGCATTGCCAGCTGCGCCGAGCTCAGCGAGACTTTTCTGGTTGCTGGCGATGGCCATATGAACCGGCCACGCTCCAGGCGCTTTGAGAACAGGCAGGCGCCTTGGCCGTCAAACCAGATGATCTTGATCAGGTCACCCTGGCGGCCACGAAACACGAACAGATGGCCGGAAAACGGGTCTTCGCTCAGAACCTTATCGGCAAGTGCAGACAGGCCGTTGAAGCCCTTCCGCATATCCGTGACCCCGGCAGCCAGCCAGACCTTCGTATGGGCGGGTATCGGGATCATGACGAGGCCAGACCCTTGGCCAGGCGAAGCACCGCATCGATATCGAAGAGACCTCTGACCCTCAGCCTGTGCCCCGAGGCCAGAGCTATCTCAATCTGACCGGCACCGTCGGGCGGCTCTTGGGCCGGCGGCAATCGATCCGGCTCGATCTCAACTGGCAGGAATGCCGCCACTTCCCGGCCAGGACCGAACCGTGGATCGTCGCGCCACACAAACACCATGTTGGCGTTGAGACTATGGCGACGGGCAACCGCTGAAACTGAAGCACCTGGTTCCAACGTCTCGGCCACAACCCGACGCTTCAAGACCGTCGAATAGCTTCGCCGCTTGCGTTTGCCTTGGTTTGCCAAGATACGTGTCCGCGTAATTTAAGCGGACATCGATCGCCCGCTATTACGACAGAGACTCTCACGCCGGGCACAGCGCCAGCAAGGTCGGGTTCACCACACGCTAACCTTTCAATTGGGGGCACTTCGATAAATACGGCTGCGTAGCCGCTTCTGGGCCGATGTTGAACCTCGTTCGCCGCTGAACGCCGCGATGGGCGCCGTTTTGCGGCCTTTTTTGGTTGTTTTTGCCCGTTCAGCTGCGCTCCAGACGCACTTCTGCTGTCGCCACCCCGCTCACGTCGGCCCGCGGGCGGCGGCGAGGCCGTTCAGGTGGACCACGCGGCGCATGTTGTAGGCAAGGTTCTTCAGGCCGATGCGCGCCTTGGCGCGGGCGATGCCGATGCTGCGCACCAGCGTGCCACCCATGTCGTTGGTCTGCGCGCCGAACACGTGCTCGACCCGGGCGCGGACCTTCGAGCGGGTCTTGTTGCCCTGTTTCTCGCGCTTGCTGAGTGGGCGGTTGCGATGGCCCTTGCGGTGGATGCGGCTCTTCAGGCCGCGGTCTTCCAGCTTCTCCTCAATCTCGGCCGACCGTAGGCGCTGTCCGCCCAGACGTCCGAGGCCGTGTTGCCGTCGTCCAGCACGTCGTCGATGACCCGGCTGTCGTGCGTCGCCGCGTCCGTCACCTTGTAGCGGCGGATCAGCTTGTGTCGCCGATCGACGTTGACGTGATTCTTGTAGCCGTAGTGCGACTTGCCGTGCTTCTTGGTCCAGCGCGCGTCGGTGTCCTTCTGGCGCTTCTTCGCCGGCTTCTCGTCCCAGCCCTCGGGCGTCTCGCCCGCCTTGATCGCGGCATTCTCATCGCGGCCGTTGCGCTGCTTGGGCACCGGCACGATCGAGGCGTCGATCATCTGCCCGCCCATCGCCAGCCAGCCCTGGGCCTCCAGGTAGCCGTCGAATGCGCCGAACAGCTCACCGACAACGCCAGCCTGGACCAGCTGCTCGCGGTACTGCCAGACCGTCGTCGCGTCCGGAACCGGATCCTCAAGACCCAAGCCCAGGAAGCGCATGAACGACAGCCGGTCGCGCACCCGGTACTCGAACTGCTCGTCGGAGAGGTTGTAGAGCTCGCACAGCACGAGCGCCTTGAACATCACGACCACATCCCACGGCTTGCGGCCAGCCTTGGATTTTCGGGCCTCCGGCGGCCGGCGCCAGACCGCTTCCAACTGCGGCCGGAAATACGCCCAGGGGATGGCGTTCAGCTTCACCAGCGGATCCGACTTCGCGTCCAGCCCGGCGTAGCGTTTCGAAACGTCGAAGAAGCCCATCTGGCCCATCAGCACCTCCCAGTCATCGCCCCTATATCGGCGATTCGGCAATTGCCGGCGGGCGGCGCCGGCATCGACGAAACCGAAGACCATCGCCGCGCCGAACGCCAGCGTCGCCCGCCGCCGCTTGGCACGCTAACACGCCTGGCGCAACATGCCTGCGCCGCTAACGACCGGAGGAAACACCATGGCCACCATTTAAATCCCCTACCTGCGCCGCAAGGGCGACGGCTGGCACTGGGAGCCCGGCCCGGCGCTCCGTGCCGTTGGCTGAAAGGTCTGGGCCTTGGGCCGCGACCAGCCAAGGGCCGAAGCACTCGCCCGCCAGCTGAACGCCGAAACCAAGGCTGGCGCCAACGCACCGCCCGCGGCCACTGGCGGGCGCATGTGTCCATCCGCCAGCTGATCGCCCTCTGGCAGGCCAGCCCGTACTATACGGGCGTGCGCATCCGCACGCGGCGGGATTATGCCTACCGCTGCCAGGTGATCGAAAACTGGTGTGGCGATGCCGAACTGGCCGATCTGACCCGCGGCCTGGTGCGGCACTGGTACCCCGCTTGCCACCAGATCCACCCGGTCAAGGCATAGCGCACGCTGATCATGCTGAGCAGCTCTACAATTTCGCCATCGACCAGGAATGGATCGAGCGCAACCCCGCCCGCAGCGTGAAGCCCTGGGCAACCGCCGCCGTCCATGATTGGACGCCGGAACAAGTCCACCACATGATCGCCATGGCCGACGCCAGCCCAGACGGCCATGGCCAGCCTGTTCAGCGTCGGCACCGCGATCCAGCTGAACGAATGGCTCGGCCAGCGGCTGACCGATATCCTGCTGATGGAGGCAACCCAGATCCGTGGCGGTGTCTGGAACCTAGGCGGTCCAAGACCGGCACGGACCTGCTGCTGCCGCTGGGCCTGGTGCCGGGTCTGTCGGAACGCATCGCAGAACAAATTGGAAGAAATCGCGCCGAAGGCTATGCGGGGCCGCGGATTCTGATCAGCGAGGCGACCGGGCGCCCCTATCTAGACCAGCGCGAAAGCACGGATTTTCCAGCGCCGCTTTGCGCGCCTGCGCCGTTTGGCAAGCGAAACTATGCCATCTGTTCAGCACCTGACTTTTCAGAAGCTCCGGCGCTTTGCCGCCACTGATGCCGAAGACGCCGGCGCGACCGAAGGCGGCCTGAACAGCGTCGGCGGCTGGCGCGACGGCAGCACCGCCAGCAAGCGCTACCGCGCAAAGACCTTGACCCAGGCCCAGGCCGTTTTCGAGGCCCGCCTGGCCCGCCGACAAGGTCAGTCGGAAACCTAGTCGAAATTCCGACTTTCTGAGTTGAAAGATTTTGCTAAGTCTTTGAAAAGAGTGGCGCGCCCGGGAGGACTCGAACCCCCAACCTCCTGATCCGTAGTCAGACGCTCTATCCAATTGAGCTACGGGCGCTTGGCCGGACGATGCCGCATTGAACGACACCATCACGGAGCGGGTGCATGTAGCCGGTCCCGCGGCCTTTGACAAGGTAAAATGCGACAAGGCAGAACAAAGCAAACCAGCGTTGGCGATGAGAATTTCCCGAACCTTCCGCCAACCCTTCACCCGGAGCCGCCGCCATGGCAACACCGCCCGCCCATCTCTTTTCCGTCTCCTGGCAAGACCTGCATCGAGACGCCCAGGCGCTCGACCGGCGTCTCGCCGACCTGAAATTCACCGGCATTGTCGGCATCGCCCGCGGCGGCCTAGTGCCGGCCGCGATCGTCGCCCGTGAGTTGAGCCTGCGCAAGGTGGATACAGTCTGCGTCGCCAGCTATGAAGGCAAGGTCCAAGGACAGGCCCAATCGCTGAAGGCGATCGAAGGCGACGGCGAGGACCTATTGGTCGTCGACGATCTGGTCGATACCGGCGTGACCGCGCGGCTGGTGCGCCGGCTGCTGCCCCGGGCGCATCTCGCCACTGTCTATGCCAAGCCGGCGGACCGCTCGTACGTAGATACTTTCGTGACCATGGTCAGCCAGGATACCTGGATCGTGTTTCCTTGGGACCAGGGAGGGCGCTCGCCCCGGTCGGATTCTGGACCATGAGCAAACTCGTCAAGGCCACCTGGGGCGAGGTTGCCGTGATCGTTGTGGCCCAGAGATACCGGGCCAGGATACCGTGCAGCCTACTGGCTGATTTCCCCGAACATTTTGGAGAGCCGCTTACCAGCCTTGCCCGGATAGCGTTTGGCCGAGACCTCGTCCTGATTGCTCAGATCGTCGCCGACAACGACGATTCCCACCATGCCGAGGCCATAGTGCGGCGTGCATTTATAGACATAGACGCCGGGCTTATCGAAGGTGAACGATGCATCCTGGTTCATGTTCGAGCGGAATGGCGGCGTGCCTTCCGGAACGGAGCCTTTCACCAACTCGACATTATGACCCTTGTCGGTCGCCACCCAATAGACCGTCTCGCCCGGCTGTAATTTCACGATTGCTGGATAAAAGACGTTTCGTTCGTTCGAATCCGGCGCCTTGTTCAACATCTGCACTTCCGCGTCGGCAAATGCCGGCCCGAAACTGCCCATCACCACGGCTATCACTGCCAAGGCAGCACCGTGAACTCGTGCTTTCACACTCATAACGCATCCTTTTGCGTGTCTGGGAGCATTTTTCATGCATCTATATGTATTTGTAAATTTGTGCATCAGGGGACGCCATGGTGTCGCGTGTTGCGGCGGATTTGCCGACGCTTCGGCAGCGGTGCTTGCCGTCCTTCGCGGCCTCTGCCGTTGAATCCAGGCGCACAGTTCCCATTTCAATGCCACGGCAGGCCGCATCGTTAGGGCCGCCGTCGCAACGGTGACGCCGCTTGGTGGGTCACCGATTTCCCGTGCCAGCGTTCGCTTGGCTAGACGCAAAAGGAGGTGCGCAAGTGTCACGGGTTCCCGTTTTTGACAGCCCCTTGCTGTTGGGCTTCGACCGTCTCGAGCGGATGCTCGACAGTGTATCCAAAACCACGGCGGAGGGTTATCCGCCGTACAATATCGAGCAGTTGAGCTCCAATTCGCTGCGGATCACGCTCGCGGTCGCCGGGTTCACGGAAAGGGAGTTGGACGTTTCGGTCGAAGGCAATGAATTGCTCATACGTGGGAAAAAGGCGGAAGACGAGCGCGAGCGGATTTACCTACACCGCGGAATCGCCGCCCGTCAGTTTCAGCGGCGCTTCCTGGTCGCCGAAGGTATCGAGGTGCACAGCGCCAATTTAAGGCACGGTCTACTGTTACTTGATCTGGTCCGCCCAGAGCCCGCAGTGCGCAGCCGCACGATAGAAATTCACACAGGCGAACTTCCCACAGAGGAGGATCGCAAACCGCAACAGTTCACCATCAATGCAGGGGAGAGGTAGTCACCATGACCGACACGGATACATTCACAGTCTCCGAACAGGACTTGGCGGGTCTGGGCATGCATCGAATGGCTTATCTGCGGGAGGCGCAAATGGACGGGATGAACGGTTTTGCGATTTGTGCGGCCGACGGCAGCGTTATCGGCTTTGCCGCAAACCGGGTTCAGGCCATGGCGGCCGTCATGCAAAACGATATGGAACTCGTATCCGTCCAATAAACTACAGTCCCGATACATGATGGGCGAAGAATAAGGAACGCCGGGCGGTCAGTCGATCGGTTAACGATCGAAGCGATCGATTGGGTGAGGAAGATGCTCACGGCTACAGGGGCGGAACGGCGTTGCTCCGACCTTTTCACATCGGCACTTTCCTATGCCGCTTTCCGTTGCTCCGCCTCGTGGGTTAGCGCAAGCCGGAGCGCTTCGGCATCCGGGCAGGTCCGCAATGCGTCCCGCTGCTGTGGATCGCGCAACAGGCGGGAAAGTCGGGCCAGCACCCGCAGATGATCGGCGCTACCCGTTTCCGGGGCCAGCAGCGCCACGACAATGTCTACCGGTTCATTGTCGTGAGCCTCGAAATTAACGGGCGTTTTGAGCCGCAGCACACAGCCGGCCAAGCCCGAGAGGCCTGGAAGCTTTGCATGGGGAATGGCGACGCCGCCGCCGATGGCAGTCGAGCCCAGGCGCTCGCGCTCGTGCAGAACCTCAAACACCTGCTTCTGATCCAGGCCATGAGACGCCGCCAGGCTTGCCGCGACCGCACCCAGAACCTGGCGCCTGGTCGTGGCTTCGACGCCGTTGGCGGCGGCGGGCGGCAGAAAGATCTCATCCAGCTTCATGCAGTTTGCTCGCTCTGTTGAATGGGACCAGCCGAACTTGGTTCGGCACGGGCTTCATTGAAAGCCGATTCGGTCACTCCAGGTCAGTCATTCCATTGCGGGGGCCTCAACTAGGCCGGCCACCGGAAATATGCAAGGGCCAGGCCGTGGTTTTTTGCCGGCGGCGCCACATCCCGTGACTGGGCAACGGGCGGTGTCAACCTTTCACCCGCGCGACCCCGGCCGCCATCCCATCGAGCTTGGGCAGCACGACATCCCGGCTTTCGGACGGCATTGAGATCACGATCCGAGCCATGCCTTTCTCCCGGTATTCCGGCCAGATGTCCGGGTCGTGCTCCGCCCCGAACGGTGTGCCGGGATGTTACGCCCTGCCTCCTGTTTCATCGCTTCCCAGTCGTCCAACCGGTCGAGCAGCCGGTATTCCGGCCGGGCGGCATGGGGGAGCCAGCCATCGCCATATTGCAGGGCACGCTTGGCTCCGGCAGGCATGTTGCCGCCCACCCAGATGGGTGGATAGGGCTTCTGTACCGGCTTCGGCCAAGTCATCATCGGATCGAAGTTAACGTATTGGCCGTGATATTCGGCCTTGGATTGGGTCCAGATCTGCTGCATGGCCTCGATCTTTTCCCGGCAGACTGTGATACGCTTTTTAAAGTCGGTGCCGTGGTTCTCCATCTCGTCCTGGTTCCAGCCGATGCCGATGCCGAAGAGGAACCGGCCGCCGGACAGTTGATCGACCGTCGCGACCGACTTTGCCGTCTGGATCGCATCGCGCTGCGGCACCAGGCAAATGCCCGTCGCGACCTTCAGCCTCGTCGTTACCGCCGCGGCCGCTGCGGCCACCGCGAACGGATCCATCACGTCGTAGTATTTCTTCGGCAGGTCGCCACCCTGCGGGAACGGCGACTTGCGGCTGAGTGGGATATGGCTGTGCTCCGGCAGCCACAGACTTTCAAAGCCGCGCTCCTCCAGCGCCTGGGCAAGCTCGGTCGGAGCGATGGAATAGTCTGTCGCGAACATGGCAACGCCGACATGCATGGTGCTTCTCCCTGAACGCACGCGCCACCGGCCGGGCCGGCTATGCAAGGCATGCTAGTTTGCTCGCCGCACCCGCGCAATGCATCGGTAGCAACCCCCAGGATGCGATTATCGGGTGATCACATTTCAATGTCGCGTTGTCGATATCGGTAGGATTTGGTAGTATATAAACACAACCAGCCAAGGAGTACTGCCTTATGCGTAAGTTAATTGCTGCGATTGCTTTGTCGGCAGCGGCGTATTCTGCACCGACACATGCTCATAATGCGATGTGACATGGAGTTTACAGTGACCGTGCTGCCACTGTCATCTTTTTCCATGAAAGCGCTGAAGTTTATCAGGCATTGTCCGAGCAGGTTCTGACCAAATATCACGCCGCCAACCGGGCGATCGAAAGCGGTATTCTGGCGGAGTTGGACGGAAAACCTGCGCCCGACAAATTCAAGGAAGCTCTCGAACTCCTGCACGCAACGTCAAACGCCCTCGGTTATCTGCGGGAACAGCAGGCAGAACTGTTGGCGTTCCACGAGGAAACCGTGAGCAAAAAAGGCATGCGGGTCGACCGGTACGAGTTGGCGCTGGGCAAGGTTCTGGCCGAACTCGGGCCGGTGGAACGGCCGTCCGCGCAAGGCATGCGTTATTCCGGTGCCGGCGGGCTGAAGCGCCATAAGGCGGCCGGTTTCGAGACGATCGACGACATCCTCAAAGCACAGTTGGAGGATATCAAGACGATCCACCGGAAATCGGAGGTTGTGATCGATGCGCTTCGCTCCGCCATTCCGCTGGCGGACAGGGGCGAGTTCGTTCCGGTCATGTTGTCGGGTCGGAATGCCTTTGGCGACGTGATGCCCCAATTCACGGACATGATGAGCGCGTTCGAGCGCTTCTATATCCAGGCCTGCATGGCGACAATTGCAGCGACCATGCAAGCCTATCCCGCGGGTTGGGAATGGCTCGAGCAGCGCTAGCTGAGCAGGTCCGGCCGCCGCGCCCGTCACGTGGCGGACCGCGGCGGCAACCTGCGACAGGATATGACGGATCAATGCGAAGGACCGCAATAGTTCTGGTGCTGGCGGCATCGCTGGGGATAGCCGCGCAGCCCGTCACGGCAGGCGAGCGGCTCGAAGCAGCCATCCAAATCTGGGAGCCGCCCGCGATCCAGGTGTTTCCCGACCACGACCGGGTCGCCCGCGATCCCAGCGGATTGCAGGCGATGCTCGAGGACGGGCGCCGCCTGTTCGAAGTCCGTTTCAATAGATTGGATGGCGCCGGCCGGCCGGAAGCAACCGGCGACTCGAAGCCGAGCCCCAGGCGGCCGGTGAGCCGGGCGAACTCGATGCATCATCTCGCCGGGCCGGACGCTAACTCCTGCGCCGGCTGTCACAATCAACCGGCGGTCGGCGGCTCCGGCGATTTCTCCAACAATGTGTTTGTCGGCGCACACCTGTCGGATCCGATGGCATTCGACATGCATCCGGAGATCACCAGCGAACGCAATACCATTTCGGTTTTCGGCGCCGGTGCCATCGAGACCGTCGCCCGTGAAATTTCGACTGAACTGCGCCGCCAGCGCGACCAGGGCCTGCGCCGCGCCCGGGCCAGCGGCGAACCGACCCGCATAACATTGGCCGCCAAGGGGATAGCGTTCGGCAGCATCATGGTCCGTACCGACGGCTCGATCGACACCGCAGGACTGCAGGGAATCGACGACGACTTGGTCATACGACCCTTTGGCGCAAAAGGAGTTGCCGCCTCGCTGCGCGAGTTCACCCTGTTTGCGTTGAACCAGCATCACGGCATCCAGGCGGTCGAGCGTTTCGGCTGGACGCGTACCGGCCAGCGGGACTTCGATGGCGACGGCGTCGAATTGGAATTCACCATCGGGCAGACGACGGCGCTTACTCTGTTTCAAGCGGCGCTGCCGGCTCCCGGCCAAGTGCCAGCGGCCCCGGAAGCCGATGCCGCCTCGCGCCGACGCGGTGCAATGGCGTTCGAACGCACCGGCTGCGGCTCCTGCCACCGGCAGGCGCTGCCGTTGGCCTCCCCGGTATTTTCGGAACCGAACCCGTTCAACCGGCCGGGCGCCGTCACGCCCGAATATGTGGGTGGGGCGATCGAACTGCCGCTGCCCACCAGCCCCGGTACCGGCGGCGTGTTCCGCGACGAGAAAGGCCAAACGTGGGTGGCCGCCTACACGGATTTCAAACGGCACATGCTCTGTGATGACGAGATATCGTTTCTCTGCAACGAGCGGGTGCGCCAAGACAATGTGCCGACCGAGCTTTTCCTGACGGCGAAACTGTGGGATCTGGCGACGTCCGCCCCCTACTGCCATCGTGGCGATTGCTCGACGCTCTCGGAGGCGATTCTGCATCACGGCGGCGAGGCGCGAGCGGCCAGGGAGGCGTTTCTGGCGCTGCCCGATAGCGACAAGCGGGCACTGATCGCCTTCCTGCTCTCTTTGGGAAGTGCGCAGCCTTCCCTGAATAAGCCCCGTGGATTTCCCGACCGGTGAATCATCTGGAAGTTGCCCATCTACACCCGAGAAAGCGAGATAGAAAATGAAGCGCCTATCCGTCTTGCTGGCAGTCTTTATGGGATGGTCGACTGCCGCTATAGCCGATGAGTTAATTGAGGTGCGCCACCATGATTTGGCGATACAGGACAGTTATCGGCTGCAATACTTGTGCCTGACGCGAGAGGAAATACCCGACGCTTACGCCACGCCGCGGTTTGACATCGCCGACCATCCGATCAACACCGACATAGCAGGTCCTCTAATCCGGCGCGAGCGGGTCAATACGATCTTTCTCACCACCAAGGCCTGTTTCGAGCAAGCCCGCAAAGACAGCATCGACCAGTTTGTCGGGGTCGATAATCTCACGGTCACACCCGTATCACCCTAACTTCCGCGCTTCTCGTTGCGCAATCACGGGGGGATCCCGATTGGAGCATCGCCCGATCCAACCGGATCGGGACCTGCCCTAAAAAGCCCCAGGCTGAGCGCAAACGTAGGTCAAACCACCCCGAAATCGATGACGGAGCGGACAACCCTGCCCTCCTTCATCGCCGTAAAGCCGTCATTGATTTCCTCCAGCTTGATGATGTCGGAAACCCAATCGTCGAGCTGCAGGCGACCGCTCATGTAAAGCTCCACCAGGTTCGGCATGTCCACACGGAACTGGTTGGAGCCCATGGATGAGCCCTGCACCTTGCGCTCGCGCAGGAAATCGGCGCCGTGCAGCTCCATCTTTTGGCCGAACGGCACCATGCCGACAATGGTCGCCGTGCCGCCGATCGCCAGCATTTCGAATGCCTGCTCCGCCGTCCGCTTTGTGCCCAGGCACTCGATGGCATGGTCGACGCCGCCGTCGGTCAGGTTCTTGATCTGCTCGACCGGGTCGCCTTCGGTGGCGTTGACGAGGTCGGTCGCACCCAGCTTGGCTGCCAGTTGCAACTTCACCGGGTTGGTATCGACCGCGATGATACGGCTGGCACCCGCATAGGCCGCCCCGTTAAGCGCCGCCATGCCGACGCCGCCGCAGCCGATGATCGCCACGGTGTCGTTGAAGCCGACCTTGGCCGACTTCACCGCCGCGCCAAAGCCGGTGATGACGCCGCAGCCGATCAGCGCCGCCTGGGGCATCGGCATGTCCTTGCGCACCTTTACCACCGCGCCCTCATGCACCAGCATTTGTTCGGCATAAGAGGAAAGGTTCGCGAAGTTGTTCAGCTTTTCCGGCCGGTCCCAGATGAATTTTTCGGCCTGGCCCGGCGGTTCCTTCACGTTCGTGTTCAGGCAGAGGTTAGGCCGACCGGTGACGCAATTTTTGCACTGGCCGCAGAAGACGCTCAGGCAGGTGATGACGTGATCGCCGGGCTTCACATGGTCGACCTCGGAGCCGACCGCTTCGACGACGCCCGCCGACTCGTGCCCCAGGATGACGGGCAGCGGATGCGGATACAGCCCCTCCATAAAATGCAAATCCGAGTGGCAAAGGCCAGCCGCCGCGGTTCGGACCAGCACCTCGCGCGCCTTGGGCTTGCGCACTTCCACCTCACAAATTTCCAAAGGCTTGTTCACCTCGAACATCACGGCGGCTTTCATGGGATGGTTCCTCGCTTCGGTCGTTTCGGTTGATTGCCCGCACTATGGCACAGCGTGGCAGGGGCGGGAAGATGGCGGGGACAAAGGCTTCTTGTCCGCCGCTTTCGCGTGCTAGCATGAAGGCCATTGTGAGAGGATCGACCCATGAAGATCGGCTACAGCATTCCCGGTAATCAGGGAGTCGAGGACGCTGGCGCGCTCATCCGCCTGGCCGCCCTGGCCGAGGAACTCGGCTGTTCCAGCGTCTGGACCAGCGAGCACCTGTTCCACTCCTCCTATATCGCCGACCGGCTGGGCGATCTGCCCTACTACGAGCCGTTAACCGTTCTGACGGCGGCGGCAGGGGTGACATCGAAGGTGCGCCTGGGAACGTCGGTGTTGGTATTGCCGTGGCACGATCCGCCGCGGCTCGGCAAGGTGGTGGCGACCCTGGATCACCTCTCCGGCGGGCGGGTGGATCTTGGGGTTGGCGTGGCCACTACCAAGGATGAATTCGACAATCTGGGCGTGGACTTCAAGACCCGCGGCCGGCGCGCCGACGAGGTGCTGGGTGCGCTGCAGGCGCTTTGGACCCAGGCGGTGCCGAAATTCGAGGGCGAGTTTTACCGCTATGAGGGCCTGAAATTCTCGCCGAAGCCGCTGCAAAAGCCTTATCCGCCGATCCTGGTCGGCGGCTCCAGCCCAGCCGCCATGCGCCGGATCGTGCGCTATGGCGACGGCTGGCACACGCTCCGCCAGTCGCCGGACGAGGTGGCGGCGGGCATGGAGACTCTGGCAGGGATGATGCGGCAGGCCGGGCGCGACCCGGCGAGCCTGAAGGTCTCCATCAGTTCCGCCCTGCAATTCGACGATGCATCCAATACCCGCGCGGCAGGCGAACGGCGCTCTTTAAGAGGAACCGACGAAGATATTGCTGCGACGCTCCGTGCCTATGCCGCGGCGGGGGTGCAGGAAGTGGTGGTCTCCATTGGCAGCAACGACCCCGCCTTCCACGAGGCCCAGCTTCGGCGGTTCATGAGTCAGGTTGCGTCGGCGATATAATCATGTCGCCGCAGCTGTCGGGTGGAAGAGGCTGCCGGATGGGTGTATATAGACGCTCAAGGCCCCGTAGCTCAGTAGGATAGAGCGGCAGATTCCTAATCTGTAGGTCGCAGGTTCGAATCCTGCCGGGGTCACCAGCGTATTTAATGGCCCATCGGCGGCTGGTCACCCGCCGACAAGCGTGCCGCCGTTCGGATGCAGCACCTGTCCCGTCATGTAAGACGAATCCTCGCAGGCCAGGAACAGCAGGCTCGGCGCCACCTCGTTCGGCTGTCCGGGGCGGCCCAAGGGCGAGCGTTTTGGCCGAACTTCTCCACCGCCTCTTCGGGGAAGGAGGCCGGGAATCAGCGGCGTCCAGATCGGCCCCGGCGCCACGCCGTTCACCAGTATGCCCTCGGGCGCCAGCTTGCTCGACATGGCGCGGATGAACGCGAGGATCGCGCCCTTGGTAGAGGCATAGTCGATCAGCAGATCCTGCCCCTTGAAGGCGGTGACGGATGTGACGCAGATGATGCGCGCGCCCTTCTGCAGATGCGGCAACGCCGCCTGCGTCATGAAGATCGTGCCGAAGATATTGGTGCGGAACGTGCGCTCGATCTGCGCTTCCTCGATGTCCTCGGGCTCCTCCTGCGCGTGCTGCTCGCCGGCATCGTTCACCAGAACGTCGAGCTTGCCGAACTTGTCGACCGTCTGGCCACCGCGTCCTTGCAGAACGCCTTGTCGCCGACATCACCGCGGATCAGCAGCGCTTCCGAGCCGTTCCTTTTCCACCAGATCGCGCGTCTCTTCCGCATCGCGGTCCTCGTCGCGATAGACGATGGCGACCTTGGCGCCCTCGCGCGCGTAAAGGACGGCGGTGGCGCGTCCGATGCCGGAATCGCCGCCGGTGATCAGCGCCACCTTGCCCTTCAGCCGGCCCGAGCCCGGGATAGCGCGGGGTGTAATTCGGTTTCGGGTCCATTTCATGCTCGAGCCCCGGCTGGCGCATCGGGCTGTCCATCGGCTGAAAATCGTTATCGTTCATGGCAGGTTTCTCTCGGTTGATTGCGCAGGGCGTAAATTCGGCATCAGGTTGCGAGTGGGTCCGAATCCTTCAGCGGAAACCTGTCCTGTCCAATTCGACGACCGCGTTTCGCAGACTGGCGCCTCCCCGCGAGGTTTGCTCGCGCCTCTGCAGAAAACTCAGAGGCACGAGTTCCGGCTCCAACGGGCGGGTCAATGAAAGGTCGGTTAGGACGCTTTCGCTGGCTGAGCGGCCTCATTCACCGTGGCTTCGGCCAACTTGGTCAGATCCTTGTCGGTCTGGTTTTCTTCCTGAAGGGTCTGGTTCAGCAGATCGGCGGCATCCTTCATGCCCAGCTCTTTGGCCCACCGGCAGAGGGTGCCGTAGCGCGCGATCTCGTAATGCTCCACCGCCTGCGCCGAGGAGATCAGCGCCGCGTCCAGGGCCGGCGTATCCTTGAAATCGGCCATCAGTTCTTCGGCCTCGTCGATGATGCCCTTGATAGCCTCACAGGTTTTGCCCCGCGCGGATTTGTCGATGATCTCGAACACCTTCTCCAGGCGAGCGATTTGATCCTCGGTCTGCTCACGATGCTTTTCGAACGCGTTCTGAAGCTTCTCGTTGTTTGCGGCGCGGCGCATCTTGGGCAGTGATTGGAGAATCTTCTTCTCCGCAAAATAGATGTCGCGCAGCGTATCGTGGAACAGGTCCTGTAACGTCTTCTCCTTAGCCATAACAACCTCCTGACTGGGTTTAGCGGTCGCATCTGAGGAACGCGAAGTGGGGCCTAAGGTTCCGTGTTTTTCGTTTTTTCCCGCCTGCAATCTGCCCGCGCTTGCCGCCAGTCAGGCCGCGGCGGGACCCGTGGTTTCGAGAAAGGCTACCAAGTGCCCCTCGTGGGCGCGCAGGCGGCTGAGTTCCAGCGCGCGCAGCTTTTCCAGCCGGGCAATACGTTCCGCCTCGGAAAGCTCGGCCAGCGCGATCACCCGCGGGTGGATATAGCTGGTGCGGGCGATAGCTGGCGTGTTGTGGAGCCGCTCCGCTGCCGCTTCGGCCATGTCGGCGATGCGCAGCGGCCCCTCCTGCACCGCCACGGCAAAGGCGGCGACCGTGCCATTCCAGGTGCGAAAGGTTTTGGCCGTGGTGCCTTCGCCGCAAATCTCCACCAGCGCCGCGTTGACCTCTTCAGAGCGCACCGCGTGGGGCAGGCCGTCCTCGTCCTGCCACGCGATCGAGTTCCGCCCCTGGCAAGTCCTGGACCCGGTGCAGCGCCCGCTGCAAGCGGGGTCCGTGCAGATGGCAGCGGACCGGCGTGCCCCGCTTTCCCGGAAAATCCAGATACACGCCGCGAGCATCAAACCGGACATGCCGAGCAAGCAGCGTCGTTGCGCCGTAGCTGCCGTTTTCGCGAGCGTAGTCTTCGCTGCCGATCCGCAATGAGGCGCGGTCCAGCAGTGCCAGCACCGCCGCCAACGCCAGACTCTCGCGACCCCACAGGCGCGCTCAGACCGGCGGCGATGCGCGCGCGCAACCGCGGCAGCGTGCGCCCGAAGCGGCGAGGCCGTCATATTTGTGCTCGGCACGCATTGCCGCCCAGTGCGGGTGATAGAGGTATTGCTTGCGTCCCTTTGCGTCGCGTCCCGTGGCCAGCAGATGGCCGAGCGGTTCGGGCGTAATCCACACCGACTCGTAAGCCGGCGGGACGGCGATAGCGGAAAGCGCCCACGCTCGACCGTGTCCCGGATCAGCTCGCCCTGCGGGCTGTAATAGCTGAAACCGCGGCCCCGCCGCCGCCGGCTGATGCCGGGGCGATCGTCAGGAAAATAGACGAGCCTGGGGATCTTCGTCGCTGTCATCGCATGCCGGTCTCAGGCCCGTGCCGGGAATCACGCGTTCTCGCGGTCTACCAGCTTGTTGAAACGGCTGGTGCTGCCGTCTTCCAGCTTCTCCTGATGGAGAAACGCCAGCTTGTTTTCCTCAAAGATCCGAAAAAACTCGTCCCAGGAAATTTCTTCCAGCGCGCTCTTCGGGTTCGTTGAAATCGATACGCAACAGGCCGCCGCCGCCGTGTGCGGTATCCTGCACGCGGGCGGGCCGTCCGTCGCGCGCCTCGGCCCATTTGCGGATCGCGTCGTGATCGGTTGTGGTGGTCGCTGTGGTCATGACATGGTTTTCCTCTGTTAAACTGCGGTCACTTCTCCACCCCCGCACGGCCCGGCTCAGCAAGCCAGGCCGGCAATTCTAGGTCTGCGGGCCGCTCGGCGCGCCGGCACCAATAGACCTCGGGCTCGGGATGATCCACGATGCCGAAACCGGCGGCGCGCAGCATTGCCTCGACGGCGGCGCGGTTTGGCACGAACCAGTTGGTGGGGTCGCCTGCAAAGCGATGTTCGACGAAATGCAGGCGCGGCGCGCCCTCCTCGCGGAACAGCCGGTCATCATCGAAATCGTAATCGGCCTCGATGTTTGCGACTTCGGCCGAGCCGCGCTGCATGCACTGGAACAGCATGTGTTCGCCGACCACATGTTCATGCAGCAGATCCAGCGCCAGCAGCGGATACCGCAGGTGGTAGAGCACGCCCATGAAGATCACCAGATCGAAGCGCCGGCCGAGCGTGCCTACATCATAGACGGACATCTGCCGAAAAGTGATGCTGGCGCCGGCATTTTCGGCGGCAAACCTCGCCTGCCGCAAATAGTGAGGGTCGGAATCGATCGCCACGACCTCGGCCGCGCCCCGCCGCGCCATTTCCAGCGCATAGAACCCGGCATTGCAGCCGATATCGAGCACCGTGCGGCCCGACAGATCGTCGGGCACCGCATGGCGGAACCCTTCCCACTTAAATCGCGGATAATCGCCTAGAAAATGATCCGGCGCCGTCTCAATGCCCTCGATGCGCAGGTTGTGAAACCAGGGGCCGAGTTCGGCGATCTGCCGGGAAAGATTGGCGCGTTGCATCGTTTGCCCTTCCCCTCCTTACGTCCGCTCCAGCCTGTCGGCCGATGCCCGTTGCAGCACCGCCGCCAGTTCGCGCGCGCGCGCCTGTCCGGTGTGGCCGGCAAGCACGCGACAGCGCGCGTTGTCTCCGATGGCGCGGCGCTCGCGTTCCGTCAGTTCGGTCAGTGCTGCCACGACATCCTTCGTATGTTGGGCGATGACAATCGCTTCGCCATCCGGCAGCAGCTCGTCCAGTCCGCACCAAGCATCGCTGATGATCGGCGTGGCGCAAGCCGCGGCCTCGAACAGCCGCACGCTCGGCGACCAGCCCATGCGCCGCATGGCAGTGCGGGTTACGTTCAGCGTGAAGCGTTGGGCGTTGTAAAATTCCTCATGGCGCGCCGGGGGCAGGTGGTCGATCCGCTCGACATTTTCCGGCCAGTCCAGATCGTCTGGGTACTGCGGCCCCGCCACCACAAAGCGCCGCTCGGGCAGCAAGCGCGCCGGCTCCAGCAATAGGGCCTCGAGCGACGGCTGACGGTCCGGGCTGTAGGTGCCGAGATAGCCCAGATCCCACCGCGGCGGCACCTCCAGCGGCGCATAGGAGTTGGCATCGACCGAACAATAAAGTGCCTCGGCCCGCCGCGCGCCGCGCACCTCTTCCAGATGATCCAGAACCGCTCCGCCCGAGAACGAGAAATAAATATCGAACAGCCCCACCTGCCGGGCGGCGATGTACTCCGCTTCGTGGCTGTCCAACCGCTCCAGCGTTACTGGAGTATCGATGTCGTAGAAACACAGCAGGCGCGGGTTCAGCGCTGCCAGCGCGTCGATGATGCGCACGCCCTCCGGAACATAAGAGCCGACGATCACCGCATCGGCACGGCGCAGCCGTTCGCCGTGGCGCGCGAGCATCGCGCCCGCATCGTCATAGAGCTCCAGCGTGCAGAAATCCGGCGCGGGCAGGTCGCGCTGCGAGGCATACCAAGGCACGTCCTTTTCCAGGAACAGGACCCGGTGCCCCTCCTCCGCCAACCCGCGCAGGAGCGCGCGGAAGGTGGTCGCGTGGCCGTTGCCCCAGGACGAGGAGAGCGACAGGCCCAGGATTACGATATCCAGCGGAGCGGTCATACCGCCTCCTCCCGTGACAGCGCGGCGCGGGTGCGGAACAGATCGTCCGCCAACGCGGCGCGATGGTCATACGTATGTTCGCCCAAGACCCGCGCCAATGCATTTTGCCCGATATGTGCGGCTTCTTCTTTCGACAGGGTCTGCACGAATTCGGCCACGTCGCGCCCGTCCCGGGCGACAAGGATTTCATCGCCGGGTGAGAGGAACAGTTCGATGCCTTCCCAGGCGTCGGTGAGGATGCAGGCGCCGGCGCCGGCGGCCTCGAACACCCGGGTTGCAGGGGAAAAGCCGGTTTCGGCCATGCTGTCGCGGGCGATGTTGAGGACCATGCGCGCGGTCGTGTTCAGCGCGTTGTGGTCGCGCGTCGGCACATGGCCCAGCCGCCGGATATTGCTCGGCATCGGATGCCCCTCCCAGCCCGAGCCGCCCAGCATAAAACGATGATCGGGGCAGAGGGCGGCGGGCGCGAAGAAATAGCTGGCGACGCGCGCATCGCGGTCGGGCAGACGGTTGCCGAGGAAGGCGATGTCGCTCTCGAACCGCGGCTCGGGCGGCACCGGATGATGGCTTTGGGGGTCGAGCGCATTGTAAACCGGCACGCAGTCACGCGCACCCAGGCCGCGATAAGCGGCGATGACCGGATCGCCGCCGCCATAGGTCAGTACCAGATCCAGACCCGGCAGCGCGCGGCGCAGCGGATGATCCGGCGCCTGCCGCAGTTCGGCCAGCGTTGCGGGCGCATCCACATCCCAGAAGATCCGCAGGGCACCGGGGCGCGCCGCCGCCATCACCGCAGACAGTAACAAATCATCCTCGAAGCCCACGCCGCTGGCCTTCACGACGATATCAGCGGCCGCCGCCTCTGCCGCCGCTGCGCGCAGGGCGGCAACCGTGCCCTCGTAGACCACGACGCGGCACCAGTCGGGCGGTTCGATGTCGCGGTTCGCCTGCCGGTCATAAACATCGGGTTCATAGAAGGTGATATCATAGCCCCACGCGGCCAGCGCCCGCAGGATGCCCCGATAATAGGTGGCGGCGCCATTCCAGTAGGCGGACAGAAGGCTGGATCCGTAAAAGGCGACTTTCGTCATACGACCCGCTCCGTCTTTGGGGTGGCGGACTTAGGGGTGGCGGTCTCTGGGGTAGCAGCGCCGAGCTCCGCCAGGATCGCCAGAAGCTCGCGGGCGCGGTGGCGGCACGTGTGCCGGGCGTGGATCGTTTCCAGGCCGGCGGCGGCGATCTCGCTACGCATCGGCCCGTCGGCCAGCAGCGCCGAAAGCCGGCGCTGCATTTCGGCCCCGTTGCGGGCGCGCAGATGATCCGTGCCCGGGCGGAAAAGGCCCTCGCAATCGTCCCAGGGCGCGCTCACCAGGGGAATGCCGCAGGCCAGCGCCTCGAACATGCGGATGGTGGGGATGCCCGGCAACGCCCTGACATAGGGCGCACGCGGAACATGCACCGTCACCCGATGACGGGCGAACTCGCGCGGCACGTCGGCATTGGCGATCCAGCCGCCATAGACGATGCCGGTCTCTTCAAGCTGCGCCAGCGCCTCGTCCGGATAGCGCACGCCGCGCACGCTGGCGGACAGGCGCAGGGCACGCACCGGCTCGACCAGGAATTCGCCCAGTTCGGCGCTGCGTTCGCCATCGCCCCAGTTGCCGATCCACACCAGATCGGCCTCGGGCGCATGCTCCAGCGGGCGAAACAGCGCCACATCCGCCGCCTCGTGCCAGGTAAATACCTGCCGCCCCCAACCCGCCCGCAGATAGCGCTCACGCAGCGTGTCGCCGAAAGCGAGCACCGCATCATAGCCCGAGAGATCCAGCGCTTCCGATCTCGCCCGCAGCGCTGACCGCGCGGTGATGGGTGTCATGGAACAGCAGCGTAGAGCGCGCGCCCTGCGCGGCGCAGCGCGCCCAATTGAGCGACCAGAGCAGGGTCGGTCCATTCATGCACCACCACCACGTCCGCGCCCTCAACAGTTCGTCGTGGGGCGTAGCCGGGCCGTAGCGGTCGGACCGCAGCATCGGAAAGGTGCGGTGAAAAGCCTGGATCGCGGCCTCGCCCTGCTCCGCCAGCAGATTTTCGCGCGACCAGGACGATCCCGGCTCGAGCGCACGAACCTCATGGCCGAGGCTCTGCAATTCGCGCATCACCCCGCGCAGGAAATGGGCGTTGCCGTGGTTCCAGTCCGAGATCAGGGAATGGGTGTAAAAGACAAAGCGCATCCTAGTGGGTCTCCAGCGCCACCGACCGGCGCACGCGCACCGCCTCATAGATCGCCATCATGCCGTCGACCTGCGCCGCGAGATTGTAGCTGGCCGCCCGCCGCCGCGCGGCCGCGCCCATCCGGGAACTAAGGGCAGGGTCGCCGATCAGTCGGTTTACCATATCCGCCAGCGCCACCGCGTCGCGCGCAGGGAAGAACAGCGCGGCCTCGTCCCACAATTCGCGATAGGTGGGGATATCGCACAGCACCAGCGGCACGCGCGGCCCGCGCCGCCTCCGCCACGGCAAGGCCGAAAGGCTCGTACAGCGAGGGCGAGACGAACACGCCGGCCTGTTGCAACAGCGCGAGCGTCCGGTCATGCGGCAACGGCCCCTGCGCATAAGCATGGCGCAACGTCACCTTCGTCCCGTCCGGCCCGCGTGTCGGCCCCGCCATGCAGACGGGCCAACGGACAAGCGCCGCCGCCTGGTCGAGCGTCGCAGCGTCCTTGCCCTCGTCCCACCAGCGCCCGGCAGCGGCCACGATGGCGCCGGACCGCACGGCCCCCTCGATTCCGGCCGGCGCAACGCTGGCGTTGTGCACCACATGCAGGCGGTCGACCGGCCCGTAGCAGGCGCCTAGTGCGTCAGCATGGGATCGTCGAGGGGGCAACCACGGCGTCCGCCGCCTCAAATCCCGCACGGGTCAGCCGCGCCTGCCATCCCCAACCCGGCGGCAAGCCGCTGCCTTTCACCGCCGCAAACCAGGTACACACGCAGGAATGCGACACCGTCACGATCGGCAGATCGCAGGTCCAACCCTGCCGCCTGGCCCGGCAGGTTGAGGTGCAGTGATATCAGCCCGGTGCCGCCGGGCAAGCCCGGCGATCAGCCGCGGTATCTCTCGGCCAGGTCCGCCGGATCCGACACCATCCATTCCAGCGGCGCATCGCACCACTCCAGCACGCCCACCGCCTCGGCCTCGGCGTGCTGCTGCGCCGTGGGAGGAGGGCCGAAACCGGCAAAGATCACCTCGATACCCCTGCTCGCGCAGGCCGCCGGCAAGATCGAGCGCGTACCGCCACACGCCGCCCACCGCATCGAGGGTCATCAGCAGCCGGTCACGCGATCGCCCGCCGCCGGTCTGCAACTTCCGATTCGCTGCAAGGCCTCGGTTCTGCCGCAACCAACTCTGCAAGCTGGCCAGCCCATCCTTCCAGCCGGTCCGCGCCCGCCAGCCGGTCCGCGCCTCGAGCAAACCGGTATCGGCGACGAACCAGAACTGATCGCCCTGCCGCCAGTCTTCATAGCCGATATCGCAGGGCTCGCCCGTCAGCCGCGCGATCTCAGTCCAGACACCAGCGCGCAGGCTGACCGCGTTGCGCGGCCCGCCGCCAAGATTAAAGGCCATGCCGTTGACCGCGCCGATCTGCTCCAGAACGGTTCGATAAGCCGCCGACCGCGTCACCCACATACAGCACGTCGCGCACCTGCTTGCCGTCGCCATAGATGGTGATGGGCGCGCCCTTCAAGCGCGCGGATGAGGAAGTGCGCGACCCAGCCCTGATCCTCGGTGCCGAACTGGCGCGGACCGTAGATGCAACTCATCCGCAGCACCGCCGCCGGGATGCCGAAGAATTGCGCGTAATCCAGCACATACTGGTCGGCCACGCCCTTTGAACAGCCATAGGGCGTGCAGAAATCCAGCTTGCGCTCCTCGCCAATGCCGTTTGTGCGGATCCCTCGTGCGACGGGCAGATAACAGTCGGCCGCTTTCGATCATCTCCAGATCATCCAGCGCGCCATAAACCTTATTGGTGCTGGCGAAGATCACCGGCACCTTGCGCTCCGTGGCGCGCACCGCTTCGAGCACGTTCAGCGTGCCGCGGGCATTGATCTCGAAATCTTCAACCGGATTGGCAAGGCTGGTTGTCACCGCCGTTTGCGCCGCCAGATGGAACACCGCAGAGGCATCCTTGATGCGCCTCCCGCATCGCGGTCGTATCCCGCAGATCCGCCGGCACCGGATGCAGCCGAGCGCCATGGCGGCCCGGCCAGCCAATGCAGGTTCTGCTCGACCCCGGGACGACTAAGATTGTCGAATACGATGACATCGCGCCCGTCCGCCAGAAAGCTGTCGGCAAGATTGCTGCCGATGAAGCCGCTGCCGCCCGTAATCACCACCGGACGCACCCCCGCTTTCACCGCCGGAGCGGCAAGCTGCACCACCTCGCGCGCCCGCTCTATCCCGCCGGACATCAACAGCCGCGCCAGCAGTTTCGGCCGGTTGCTGGGCGTCGACCGCACCCATATGATAATGCCGCGGATCAAACCACAGCCCCTCCTGCACCGGGACCTCTGCCGGCAGATCGCGCCAGCCATACCAGTAAAGCCGGCAGGCCCCCGCATCCGCCGCGTCGATCGTATCGGCCGCGCCGACCGCATCGACGGCGTCAACGAAGCGGCGCACCTGCTCGGCCTCATCATTGCGCCAGGTGGAATAGCCGGCCTCGGTCAACCAGATTTCGGCGTCGGGATTGTAGCGCTCGAGGATGGCACGGGTCTCGTCCAGCAGCGCGCCCCAGCCGCGCCACGACCCTTCCTCGCTGTCCCAGGTGCCCGGAAATCCGTGCAGACCGACCGCCGCCATCTCGGCCAGCACACCCGCGCTGCCCCATCAGGTCGAGCCAGAGCGGATCGAACGGACACGGGCCGCCCAGCACCGCCTTCCAGCCGCGCCGGTTGATCCAGTAAGCGGCGCCGCCCACCATTTCACTGAACATCTGATGGTCGCTGTCCAGACGCCAGTCCCAGTCGAGCAGGTTGTTAGGCTCGTTCCACAATTCGACATGGCTGGAAATGGCGGCCGTGGCGGCTCAGCACGTGGTCGATGAAATCGGCGTACGATTTCAGATCGCGGGGCGGCCCCGACGTGCACCCGGTGCGCGAGAGCGACGGCGGCGTGTAATGCACACAGGGCAACAGGTCGAACTCGCGGCCCAGCCGTGGCAGCAGCCAGTCATACCACGCTTCACCACCCTCGGCGTGATACTCGGCCCAGGACAGATGCGTGCGCAGACAACTGGCGCCGGCGGCACGCATGGCCGGCAGCACCTGTTCGACGCGCCCATGCTCGCCTGGGCGGAACCATTCGGCGAAGCCATACATAATGGCGCCGCTCACGATACCAGCCTCCGCTCCTCGAGCTGACGCCGCATCTCAGGCCCCCGGTCGATTACGCGTCTGCCCGCGTACCCAGTCGACAAATTCTCCCAGCGACTCCTCGAGCCGCAGTTCGGGCGCAAAGCCCAGCCTCTCGCGAGCCTTGGTGATATCGGCAAAGCAGTTGCGAATGTCACCGGCGCGCCAGCGCCCCAGGATCTCGGGCGCCAGGTCCTGCCGGTCCATTTCGCCGGCCAGCAGTTCCGCGACCCGAGCGATGCTATAAGCATGCCCGGAGCCAATGTTAAAGACCTCGCCGCCGATGCCGGGCGTCTCCAGTGCGAGCCGGAAGGCGCGGGCGACGTCGCGGACATGCACAAAATCGCGTTGCTGCGCCCCATCCTCGAAAATGGTCGGCCGCTCGCCGCTCGCCAGCCGCGAGGCGAAATTCGCCAGCACCCCGGTATAAGGATTGGACAATGCCTGGCCCGCACCGAACACATTGAAAAGCCTCAGCGCCACGGCCGGGATGTCGTAGGCATCGCCGAAGATCAGCGCCGCGCGTTCCTGGGCGTATTTGGTCAGCGCATAGATCGAAGCCAAGTCCACTGGTTTGGTCTCGTCGGTCGGCACGGCGTGCAAAGGGCGTCCGTCCGGCCCTGAAATGTCCCATCGCCCCGTGCGCATCGCCGCCGGATCGCGGCGCGCGTCATCAATGATGCTGCCATCCGCGGTCCTGTAGCGGCCTTCGCCATAGACGCTCATCGAGGAGGCGACCACCAGCCGTTGCACGGGATGATCCAGCAGCGCCTCGAGCAGCACTGCCGTGCCTAGATCATTGGCGCCGACATAACGGGCGATTTCATACATGGATTGTCCAACACCGACCTCGGCCGCCAGATGCAGCACCGCATCACAACCCGCCAAGGCACGGCGCAGTGTCTCGGTCATCGCACATGTCGCCCCGGATAAAATCTGCGCCTTCCGGCAGCACGGCACCGCTTTCGTGCACCTGCTCGATCAGTGCATCATAGACACGGATGGTATGCCCGTGATGAAGAAGCTCCTCGACCACGTGCCGCCCGATGAACCCGCAGCCACCGGTTATCAATACGTTTGCCAACGTCCACCCCGCCCTACAGCGTTATCAAAGCATTGCGATATTCGTTTTAACGCCCGAAGGTTAAAGATGGTTCCGTTACGTGACTGTATGGTTCCGGCGCGCCACTATATGGTTCGGCCTCATGGTTCGGCCGCGGGGCTCACCTTCCGGGGAGCGATTAGCTTCGGACGGTTTCGGCTGGAACCGAAGCGGCCGCAATCTGTTGGATAACAAGCGGAAGGTCGGTCACACTTCCCTTGGTTTACCGGTGCCGCGCCCCTCTGGTTTCAGGGATCGATGCGCGGCAATTGTGACCTTCGGCGATAGTGGAGCACCCCCTCATGAATGACAGCTCACCCACAGTTCGGCTAGCGAGCGCAACCGATCGGACGTGGGCAGCACAGCTGACCGGGCCGGGACGGTTCGATCTGGTGGAGCGTCCGATCCCCCAACCTGGCCCGGGCCAGGTGCGGATCGCGCTGGAGGGCTGCGGCGTCTGCGCTTCCAATCTGGCGCCGTGGGCGGGGCCGGACTGGATGACGTTTCCCACCGAGCCCGGCGCGCCGGGCCATGAGGGATGGGGTTATATCGACGCTCTGGGCGCCGGGGTAACGGGTCTGCAACCGGGCACCCGTGTCGCTTTTCTGGGCCAGCACAGCTATGCCGCCTTCGATCTGGCCAGCGCCGATCAGGTGGTGGCATTGCCCCCGGAACTGGACGGCCGCCCCTTTCCCGGCGAGGCGTTTGGCTGCGTCATGAACATCTTCCGGCGCAGCGCCATCGAGGCCGGCATGCGGGTGGGCATCATCGGGATCGGCTTTATCGGCGCCGCTTTGACAAGGCTGGCCGCCAATGCGGACGCCGAGGTTATCGCCATCTCGCGCCGCGAAAGCTCGCTGGCGCTGGCGCAACGAATGGGAGCGGCGGGCACTATCGCCATGGAGGATCACTGGGCCATCATCGACCAGGTGCGGCAACTGTCGGCGGGCACGCTCTGCGATGTGGTGATCGAGGCGGTGGGCCTGCAGTGGCCGCTCGACCTTGCCGGAGAACTGGTCGGCGAAGGCGGCCGCCTGGTGATCGCCGGCTATCATCAGGACGGGCCGCGGCAGGTGAACATGCAAAATTGGAACTGGCGCGGCATCGACGTGATCAACGCCCACGAGCGCAACCCGACCGTCTGCGTCGAGGGTATGCGACAGGCGGTCGAGGCAGTGATTGCGGGTCGGCTGGACCCCGACCCACTTGTCACCCATCGCTATGGACTGGACCAACTGGGCGCGGCGCTGGACGCCACCCGCGACAAGCCAGAAGGGTTCGTGAAGGCGTGGGTCACATGCGGCTAGAGCCGCCTGTCATTGCGGCCGGCGCCAAGGCTCGGCCCAGGCTGGGCTTTCTCGGTCTTGGTTGGATTGGGCGTCACCGGATGCAGGCGATCGCGGAGGCCGGCTTGGCCGAGATTGTCGCGCTAGCCGACCCCGTGGCAGAGGCCGTCGCCGAGGCGGGCGCGTCAATACCCGGGGCGGTGCGAGGCGCGAGCTTGTCTGATGTACTGGAGGAAAAACCGGACGGTATCGTCATCGCCACCCCCAGCGCCCTGCACGCGGAACAAACCATCGCGGCGCTCACCGCAGGGGCGGCGGTTTTCTGCCAAAAGCCGCTCGGCCGCACGGCCGTCGAGGCAAGGCAAGCCGTCGTCGCCGCAGAAAAGGCCGACCGCCTGCTGGCGGTGGATCTGTGTTACCGTCACACTGCCGCCATGCAAGCCATCCGCGACACGGTTCGGCAGGGCGACACCGGTGCCGTCTTTGCTGCCGACCTGGTCTTTCACAACGCCTATGGGCCGGACAAGCCGTGGTTTTACGACCCGCTCCTTTCAGGGGGCGGCTGCATCATGGATCTTGGGGTGCATCTGGTGGATCTGGCCCTTTGGGTTCTGGATTTTCCGGGGATCAGCGAGGTTTCGGCCGAACTGTTCGCCGGCGGCCGTCCGCTTCGGTCGCGTGATACCGTCGAGGATTACGCTGTTGCCACGCTTCGGCTCGATACGGGGGCGGTAATCAGGATCGCCTGTTCCTGGAACCTGTCGGCTGGGCGTGATGCGGTCATCTCCGCCGATTTTCACGGAACGGAAGGCGGTGTTTCGATGCGCAACCGCAATGGCTCATTCTATAATTTCGAAGCCCGGCATCATACCGGCACCAGCAGCCGCCTTCTCTGTGAGCCCCCTGACGATTGGGGCGGGCGCGCCATTTTGGATTGGGCGGAACGGTTGGCGCGCAATAGTCAGTTCGATCCCACGGCCGGGAACCTCGTCCGCTTGTCCGAGACCATCGATCGGATCTACCTGGCGGCCGCTGGTTGAGGCGCGTCAGGATGCGCGAACCGCTTCCTCCAGCATCTCAAGTAACGTCTTGAGGCAAAGCTGACGAATGATATCGCGGCCTTGGGACCCAAAATTCTCCATGCGGTGGCGAGTTGAATGGTTACGCTGGGCCAGGGCGAAATGAGCCGTGCCTTCCTCGCCCGCCGTGTCTGTCGGACCGGCGAAACCGGTGACCGCCAACGCGATATCGGCCCGCGACCGCCTCAAAGCCCCTTCGGCCATGGCGACCGCGACCTCGCGCGAAACCGCCCCATTCTGCTTCAGAAGTTGCGCATCGACGCCCAGCAAGTCGGTCTTCGCTGCCTCGGCATAGGTGATGAAGCCGCTGTCGAACACATGGGAGCAGCCTTCGATGTCGGTGAGGAGGGCCGCGACGAGCCCGCCGGTGCAGCTTTCCGCGGTGGAAACGGCCCACCCGCGATCACAAATCTGCTGCATCACCCGCCCGGCGCGCTCGGCCAGTTCGGGCGGAGAAACCACTTCCTTCAACATATGATGACCCGCCTCCGCCTGAAAATTTGTTCCCTTTACAAACAGTAGTGGCCGTTGAAAGATTTTCCAGGAATAGGTGATTGTTCCGGCAACCGGCTAGGCGGGGTTCCGCTGGATCAACTGCCGGGCGATGATGATGCGTTGCAACTCGTTCGTGCCCTCGCCAATGCACAACAGCGGCGCGTCGCGGTAGAGCCGCTCCACGTCGAATTCCTTTGAATAGCCATAGGCGCCGTGGATGCGCATGCTTTCCGTGGCATTGAAGAGCGCGGTTTCGGTCGCATAAAGCTTCGCCATTCCCGCTTCCATATCGCAGCGCTCGCCGGCGTCGTAGGCCGCGGCAGCGGCGCGCACCAGATGCTTTGACGCCTCCAGCCTTGTCGCCATGTCCGCCAGTTTGATCGCAATCGCCTGGTGATCGGCGATGGGTTTGCCGAAAGTCTCGCGCTGCTGGCTGTATTTCACCGCCAGGTCCAGCGCCGACTGCGCCACACCCACGCCCCGGGCCGCTACGTTGATCCGGCCTAATTCCAGCCCGCCGAGCGCATGGGAGAGGCCCCGGCCCTCCTCCCCGCCGACCAGTTGGTCAGCAGGAATGCGATAGTCCTCGAACACCAGTTCCGCCGAATCGATGCCCTTGTACCCGAGCTTTTCCAGCTTGCGGCTGACGGTGAAGCCGTCACGCTTGTCCGCCAGGAACAGGCTGATGCCCTTGTGCCGAGGCTGGGCGTGCGGATCGGTTTTCACCAGCAGGGCAAAGCACGAGCCGTAGATGCCGTTGGAAATCCAGGTTTTGGTGCCGTTGATGACATAGTCGTCGCCATCGCGCTTCGCGACCGTGCGGATCGCCTGGAGGTCGGTGCCGCAGTTCGGCTCAGTCAGGGCCAGGCCGCCGCGAACCTCGCCCGTTGCGAACTTGGGCAGCCACTGGCGCTTCTGCTCATCCGTCCCGAACCGTACCACGGCGGCGGACATGATCAGGTGCGAGTTGAAAATGCCCGAAAGCGACATCCACACCGCCGACACGCGCTCAACAATCTTGGCATAGGTGGACGCCGGCAGGCCGAGGCCGCCGTATTTCTCCGGAATGATCGAGCCGAACAGCCCGAGTTCCTTCATGCCCTCCACGATATCGTGCGGGTACTCGTCGGCATGGTCCAGCCGCAGCACGTGCGGGCGCACATCGCGCTCCAAAAACTTATCGACGGCGTCGAGGATGGTTTCTTCGACTTCTTGAGAGATCGTGGGCGAGGTGGCGTTCACGGGAGGAGGCCTCCAAAGGCGGGGAACTTGGCGCGCACCATCGGGCGGAGTGCCGCGCCCTGTCAAGCATCCGCCAGTCGCCGGTTGCAATCCGCGCCAGAGCCCGCTAGAAGGCCCGCTCGCACCGCGCGATGTGGTCCCATCGTCTAGTGGTTAGGACATCAGCCTTTCACGCTGAAGACACGGGTTCGAGTCCCGTTGGGATCACCATCCTCCGGCGCAGGCCACGGCCAACCATGCTGGCGCGCTGCGATCGGTCTCATTTGACCTTCTTCATCCAGCGCAGTCCCTCCACGGTACCGGCTTTTGGCCGATATTCGCAACCGACCCAGCCGGTGTAGCCCAGTTCGTCCAGATAGCGCAGGACCAGGAGATCGTCCAGTTCGCCCGTCGTCGGCTCGTGCCGGTCGGGAACGCTCGCGATCTGCACATGACCGATCAGCGGCAGGTGCGCCGCCATGCCCATCATCACGTCGCCGGACATGATCTGGCGGTGATAGATGTCGAATTGCAGCTTCAGGTTCGCTGCCCCTACCCCCGCTATCAGCGCCGCCGCATCCTCAACATAGTTCAGGTAGTAGCCCGGAATATCGCGGGTATTGATCGGCTCGATCAGGATATCGACGTTCTTGGCGGCGGCCTGTTCGGCGGCGCGAGCCAGGTTGGCGGAATAGGTGTCCGCCACCACCGCGGCGTTCGCATCGTCGCCCGGAATGCCTGCCATGGCGTGCAGGCGCGGGCATTGCAGCGCTTCGGCGTATTCCAAGGCTTTGGCCAGCGCCTCGCGGAACTCCGTCTTGCGCCACGGCAGGGCCGCAAAGCCCCGCTCCTTGTCGGTGAAGGGCAGGTTGAACAGCGTCACCGCGAGCCCCGCCTGTTCGCGCGCCTTGGCCACCGCCTCCGGCGCATGCTCATAGGGCGAGAGGAACTCCACGCCTTTGAAGCCGTGGTCGGCGGCGGCCTGAAACCGGTCCAGGAAGTCCCACTCCGTGAACATCAGCGAGAGGTTGGCGGCGAGTTTCGGCATGGGCGGGGCACCTCCTGAAAGCGCTTTTATTTTGGCGTCGTCTATCTCCGTGCGCGCAAGGCAGGCAAGAAGCCAACCGTCGCGCTCATGGCCGCCGCCAAAAACTCATTCCCATCATCACCGCACAAGTGGGCAACGCTATCTATCCCAAAAACAGAACAACTGAGTTGATGACGGCGATGGAGAGATTGCGGGGCGGAAATCGCTACAGCAGCATCAGCGAGGGATTTTCGATCAGCGGCTTGAACGCGGCCAACAGCTCTGCGCCCAGCGCACCGTCGATCACGCGATGGTCGACCGACAGCGTGCAACTCATCACGGTTGCGACCGCCAACTGGCCGTCCTTCGCCACCGGCCGCTGCTCGCCCGCGCCGACCGCCAGGATGGCGCCCTGGGGCGGGTTGATGACCGCATCGAACTGCTTGATGCCGAACATGCCCAGGTTGGAGATGCTGAACGTGCCGCCGGTAAACTCCATCGGCTTCAGCTTACCGTCCCGGGCACGCTTGGCCAGGTCGGCCATCTCCGCCGAGATTTCCGCGAGACCCTTTTTGTGCGCCTCGCGGATGATCGGCGTGATCAGCCCGCCGGGGATCGCGACCGCCACGGATATGTCGGCGGAGTTAAACTTCAGCAGGCCCTCTTCGGTATAGGCGGCGTTGGCGTCCGGCACCCGCATCAGCGCCAGGGCGGCGGCCTTGATGATAAAGTCGTTGACGGAGATCTTCACGCCCTCGGGCGCGTTCGCGTTGATCTGCTTGCGCGCCGCCAGCAGCGTGTCCAGTTCCACGTCGACCGTCATGTAGAAGTGCGGGACGGTCTGCTTCGACTCGGTCAGGCGGCGGGCGATGGTCTTCCGCATGCCGGTGTGCGGCACCAGCTCATAGTCCGGCAGGCCGGCCAGTTCCGGCTTGTCCAGCTTCTTCGCTGTTGCCTTGCCGGCGGCGGCCTCGGCCTGGACAGGAGCCGCTTCTTCCGCCTCTGGCGGCAGGCCCTCTTCCAGCACGCGCTCGATATCGCGCCGGACGATCCGCCCGTTCGGGCCAGAGCCTTCGATCCGAGCGAGCGGCAGGTCGCTTTCCCTGGCCATGCGCCGGGCGAGCGGGCTGGCGAACAGGCGACCGCCGTCTTCACCCGAAACGGCAACGCGGCTGGTGCCGGCATTGGAGCCGCCGGCGAGCGCGCGCTCGATGTCCGCCTTGACGATCTTGCCGCTGGGGCCGCTAGGGGTAAGCTGGCCCAGGTCCAGTCCCGCCTGCTCCGCCATCCGGCGGGCTAGCGGCGTGGCTTGAGCTTCGCCATTCTTGCGGGAAGGTGTTTGCCGGCTGCTTTCCTTTTCGGCCTTCCGGGCCTTCTTGCCCTCGTCTTTCTCGTCCGAACCGGCGCCCTTCTCTTCCGAGCCGGAATTGGGCTTCTTGGCCTTCGCTTTCTTGGCCTTAGCTCCTTCGGCGCTTTTCTCCTTCGCCTGTTTTTTCTCCCCGCCGCCGTCGTCCAGGGTCGACGCCTCCTCGCCTTCCTCCAGCAGTACGGCGATGGGCTCGTTGACGGCGACCCCTTCCGTGCCTTCCTGCACCAGGATCTGGCCAACGGTGCCTTCGTCTATGGCCTCGAATTCCATTGTGGCCTTGTCGGTCTCGATCTCTGCCAGCAGATCGCCTGGCTTCACGGCGTCGCCTTCCTTCACCAGCCATTTGACCAGATTGCCCTCAGTCATGGTCGGCGAAAGCGCCGGCATCAGAATTTGCGTCGGCATATGTGGTCCCTTTCCGGCGGGCCGGAACTATTCTGCGCTGTGTTTAGTCAGCGTATGTTACTTTGCGCACAGCCTTGACGATCCGCTCGGCGCTGGGCAGGGCCAGCTTTTCCAGGTTGGCGGCATAGGGCATGGGCACGTCCTCGCCCGTCACCCGCAGCACCGGCGCATCCAGATAATCGAAGGCGTGCTCCATCATCAACGCCGCCATTTCGGAGCCGATGCCGGCAAAGGGCCAGCCTTCCTCCACGGAAACCAAGCGGTTGGTCTTGCGGACCGAGGCCACCACCGTCGCCACGTCCAGCGGCCGGATAGTGCGGAGGTCGATCACCTCCGCCTCAATCCCCTGTTCCGCCAGCTCGTCGGCAGCGGCGAGGGCCTCCCGGCACATCAGCGAGAACGCTGTGATGGTCACGTCCGCGCCTTCCCGAAGAATGCGCGCCTTGCCGATGGGCACAGTCCAGTCCGGGTCGGTCGGCACCTCGAACGACTGGCCGTAAAGAATTTCGTTCTCGAGAAAGATCACCGGGTTCGGGTTGCGGATTGCGCTTTTCAACAGGCCCTTGGCGTCCGCCGCGCTATAGGGCGAGACCACGGTTAGGCCCGGAATGTGACCGTACCAACTGGCATAGCACTGAGAGTGCTGGGCCGCGACCCGCGCCGCCGCGCCATTCGGGCCGCGAAAGACGATGGGACAGCCCATCTTGCCGCCGGCCATATAAAGCGTCTTGGCGGCCGAATTGATGATCTGGTCCATCGCCTGCATCGCGAAGTTCCAGGTCATGAATTCAACAATTGGCCTCAGCCCGCCCATGGCCGCGCCCACGCCCAGCCCGGTAAAGCCATGCTCGGTGATCGGCGTGTCCTTGATGCGGTGGCTGCCGAATTCCGCCAGCAGACCCTGGGTGATCTTGTAGGCGCCTTCGTACTCCGCCACTTCCTCGCCCATGACAAAAACGCGTTCGTCGCCGCGCAACTCTTCGGCCATGGCGTCGCGCAGTGCCTCACGCACGGTCTGGCTCTGGGTCTCGCCGTATGCGGGCTCCGCCGGAATGTCGGCGCCGGGCAGCCCCTCGACCACTTCGGGCTCGATGGTGCGCTTGGGACCGGCGGGCGCCCGCTCCTCGTCCTGGTCCTCGCCGTCTTCGCCGCTATCACTGCCGCCCTGCTTTGCTTTGGCGGCTACATCTTTCGCTTTACCTTTGGATTTGCTCTTTGCAGCCTTTGACTTTCTGCTCTCTTCTGAGCCGGAGCCGGCCTCTGCCGCTTCGCCGTCGCCGCCGTCCTTGCCATTGCCTTTCTTGGCACTCTTGCCCGCGGCCCGCTCCGGCACGTCCTCGCCGTCCTCGACCAGCACCGCGATGGGTTCGTTGACGGCGATCCCCTCCGCCCCTTCATCAACCAGAATGCGGCCGACCTTGCCTTCGTCGACCGCCTCGAACTCCATGGTGGCCTTGTCCGTTTCGATCTCCGCCAGGATATCGCCCGGTTTGACCTCGTCACCCTCTTTCACCAGCCATTTGGCCAGTTTGCCTTCCGTCATGGTCGGCGACAGCGCTGGCATCAGGATATCGATTGCCATCTTGCGGTTTCTCCCAGAGGCGCGCTTCAGGCGTCGGCCAGAATGTCGGTATAGAGCTCTTTCGGGTCCGGCTCGGGCGACTGTTGCGCGAACTCGGCAGCTTCCGCAACGATCTCGCGGATTTCCTTGTCGAGGGCCTTAAACACGTCTTCGTCCAGCAAGCCCGCCTCGGTAGCGCGCGCGCGCAGGCTTTCGATAGGGTCGCGTTCTTCGCGCACCTTCGAAACCTCGTCCCGCGACCGGTATTTCGCCGGATCGGACATGGAATGTCCCCGATAGCGGTAGGTTTGCATCTCCAGGATGATAGGGCCCTTTTCGCGCGCATAATCGGCCGCTTCCCGGCCTTCCTGCATGACCGCGACCACATCCATCCCGTCAACCTGCTTGCCAGGAATGCCGAAGCCTTCGCCGCGCAGGTACAGGCCCTTGCCCGCCGCCGCCCGCGAAACGGACGTGCCCATGCCGTATTTGTTGTTTTCGATCACGAAGACGATAGGCAATTCCCACAACGCCGCCAGGTTGAAGGACTCGTAGACCTGGCCCTGATTGGCGGCGCCGTCGCCGAAATAGGTGAAGGAAACGCCGCCGTCGCCGCGGTATTTGTGGGCAAAGGCCAGCCCGTTGCCGAGCGAGACCTGCGAGCCGACAATGCCGTGACCGCCATAAAAGCCCCTGTCTTTGCTGAACATATGCATGGAGCCGCCCTTCCCCTTGGAATAGCCATCCTCCCGCCCGGTCAGCTCGGCCATGACGCCTTTCGGGTCCATGCCCGTTGCCAGCATATGGCCATGGTCGCGGTAGCCGGTGATGACGCTGTCGCCGTCCTCGACCGCCGTCTGCATGCCCACCACGACCGCTTCCTGCCCGATATAGAGGTGGCAGAAGCCGCCGATCAGGCCCATCCCGTACATCTGCCCCGCGCGCTCCTCAAAGCGCCGGATCAGGAGCATTTCCCGGCACAGGTCTTTCACAACCTCCGCCGAGGGCAGTTCGTTCGATCCCGCTTTGCGAGCCGCAGCACTATCGGGCAAGGCTTCTCTCCCTGACTCAAGGTCGCCATGCTCTCAGCATAGCAAGTCCGGCCTGTTCAGCAAATCCCGGCCTGCACCACAAAACGCTGAAAGCAAACCGCTGAGGCTAATATCTAGTTCCGATTTCCGGAACCGCCAGTACGGGAAGAGATTCCGCCGTCGCCCCCGGTATCGCTCCCGACATCGCCATAAAGGGTTTCGGCGGTGGGCGGCATCCGCACCACGACCTCGTCCCGATGGGCGAGGTTTAGCACGCGGCGCGCTTCCTCCTCCAGCAGGTCGCGGCCGATGGCTTCGCCCTTCAGCAGGTCGACGCGCTGCTCCAGAGCCATGCGCTCATCGCGCAGGATCGACAACTCCGTCTCCGCGGCGCCCAGTTCGACCTGCCTTTTCTGCATGTTAAAATAGCCGCGTTCGGAATACAGCCCATTCAGCACCAGATAGCAGAAAAAAACGATAAGGCCGAGCGGGATGGCGGCGCGGCGGACGGCGCGCCAGGGGGAGGCAAGATGAAAAAGCCATTCCGTCACCATGCCCATTCCCTGCCATGATCAGCCGCGCGCGGTCAAGCGAACGCCGCGAACGCCAATCAGGCCAATGTCTTGCGGAGGAAGCCGCCGCCTTCATAGCGGGCGGCGGCGTGCAGCTGCTCTTCGATTCGCAGCAATTGGTTGTATTTGGCCAGCCGGTCCGAACGCGCGAGCGAGCCGGTCTTGATCTGGCCGCAATTGGTGGCGACCGCCAGGTCGGCGATGGTCGTGTCCTCGGTCTCGCCCGAGCGGTGGGACATGACGGCGGTATATCCTGCCCGGTGCGCCATCTGCACTGCCTCCAGAGTTTCGGTCAGGGTGCCGATCTGGTTGACCTTCACCAGGATGGAGTTGGCGACGCCCTTTTGGATGCCTTCCTTCAGACGAACGGGATTGGTGACGAACAGGTCGTCGCCCACCAACTGACAACGGTCACCGACCGCATCGGTCAGGGCCTTCCAGCCGTCCCAGTCGTCCTCCGCCATGCCGTCTTCGATGGAGACGATCGGGTAGTTGTCCACAAGGTCGGACAGGTAAGCCGCCATGCCGGCCCCGTCCAGCGTCTTGCCCTCGCCGGCCAGGTTGTACTTGCCGCCCTCGAAGAACTCGGTCGCGGCCGCGTCCAGCGCCAGCATCACGTCGCCGCCTGGCTCATAGCCGGCGGCCTCGATGGCCTGCATGATGAAGTCAAGCGCCTCACGGGTGCCAGCCAGGTTGGGGGCAAAGCCGCCCTCGTCGCCAACATTGGTGTTGTGGCCTGCCGCCTTCAGCTTGCCCTTCAGCGCCTGAAACACCTCGGCCCCGCAGCGCAGCGCTTCGGCAAAGCTGGCCGCGCCCACCGGCATGATCATGAATTCCTGGATGTCGATCGGGTTGTCCGCGTGCGCGCCGCCATTAACGATGTTCATCATCGGTGTCGGCAGGGTGCAGGCATAGACGCCGCCCACATAACGGTAAAGCGGCAGGGAGAGCGACACCGCCGCCGCGCGCGCCACGGCAAGACTGACCCCCAGAATGGCGTTCGCGCCCAGGCGGCCCTTGTTCGGCGTTCCGTCCAGTTCGATCATGGCGCGGTCGATATAGACCTGTTCCTCGGCGTCCAGGCCGGAGAGCGCGTCGAAAATCTCGCCATTGGCGGCGTTGACGGCATCCTGCACGCCCTTGCCGCCATAGCGCGCGTCGCCGTCGCGCTTCTCCACCGCCTCATAGGCGCCGGTCGAGGCGCCGGACGGCACCGCGGCCCGGCCCTTGGAGCCGTCTTCCAGCTCGACTTCGACCTCGACGGTCGGGTTGCCGCGCGAGTCCAGGATTTCGCGCGCATGGATATCGACGATAGCGGTCATCGGGACAGAGCCTCTCAGATGGAAACGGGGTTCGCTTTGGCGATTCGGTCCAGTTCCATGATCGGCTTCAGCATGCCTTCCAATGCGGCCAAGGGCACCATGTTGGGGCCGTCGCTCGGCGCGCTGTCGGGATCTTGGTGGGTTTCGACGAACAGGCCCGCGATGCCGACCGCCGCCGCCGCCCGCGCCAGTACCGGCACAAATTCCCGCTGACCGCCCGACTTGCCGCCGAGCCCGCCCGGCTGCTGCACCGAGTGGGTTGCGTCGAACACGATGGGCGCGCCCATCTGCGCCATGATCGGCAGGCCGCGGAAATCGGAGACCAGCGTGTTGTAGCCGAAGCTCGCGCCCCGTTCGGTGACGAGGACGTTGGCGTTCCCCGCTCCCGTCACCTTGGCCACCACGTTGGCCATGTCCCAGGGCGCCAGAAACTGGCCCTTTTTCACATTGACCACAGCGCCCGTCTCCGCCGCGGCCACCAGCAGATCGGTCTGACGGCAGAGGAATGCGGGGATCTGGAGGATGTCCACCACTTCGGCGACGGCTGCGCACTGCTCGCGCTCGTGAATATCGGTCAGGACCGGACAACCGAATTTCTCCTTCACCTCCGAGAAGATCGGCATGGCTTCCGCCAGGCCGATGCCGCGGGCGCTGCCCAGGCTGGTACGGTTCGCTTTGTCGAAGCTGGACTTGTAGACAAAGCCGATACCCAGCCGCGCGGCGATGCTGCGTAAGCGCTTCCGCCATTTCCAGGGCGTGCGCCGCGGCTTTCCATGGCGCAGGGGCCGGCGATCAGGGCGAGCGGCGCGTTCTGACTGAACATCACCGCGCCGGCGGCGACTTGAGGGTTCGGCTGGGTCATGTCCGTTCCTTTGCGACCGCTACACCAGGCGCGACTGATTTACCGCAGCGGCGACAAAGGCGGTAAACAGCGGATGCGGCGCCATCGGCCGCGATTTCAGCTCAGGATGGAACTGCACGCCGATGAACCAGGGATGCCCCGGCAGTTCGACGATTTCCGGCAGTTGCCCGTCCGGCGACACGCCGGAGAACTGCAGGCCGGCATCCTCGAAGCGCTCGCGGTAGCCGATATTCACTTCGTAGCGGTGCCGGTGCCGCTCCTGGATATGGCGCGCGCCGTCGTAGACACTGGAGACCAGGCTGCCGCTTGTCAGCTCCGCATCATAGGCGCCGAGCCGCATCGTGCCGCCCAAATCGCTGTCGGCCATCCGCCGCTGCAGTTCGCCGCCATGCATCCACTCGGTCAAAAGGCCGACCACCGGGTGCTCGCAGGGGCCGAATTCGCTGGAATTCGCGTCGTTCAGCCCCAACAGGCTGCGCGCCGACTCGACCACCGCCATCTGCATGCCAAAGCAAATGCCGAAGAACGGTACCTTGTGCTCCCGGGCATAGTTGATCGCGGCGATCTTGCCCTCGCTGCCCCGTTCGCCAAAGCCGCCGGGCACCAGAATGCCGCCGACGCCGGCGAGCGTTTCGGCGGCGCTGCCGTCCTCCACCGACTCAGAACTGATCCATTCCAGCTGCACCTTCACCCGGTTGGCGATGCCGCCATGGTTCAGCGCCTCGATCAGCGACTTATAAGCGTCCAGCAGGTTGGTATATTTACCCACCACGGCGATGCGCACGTCGCCTTCCGGGGTCGTCACCCGCTCCACGATCTCGTCCCACTCGTCCAGGACCGGCGGCGGCGCCTCCAGCCCGAAATAGGCGAGCACCTGATCGTCTAGTCCGGCCTCGTGATAGGTGATGGGCGTGCGGTAGATCGTGTCCACGTCGAGCGCCGGGATCACCCGCGGTTCCTTGATGTTGCAGAACAGCGCCATCTTGCGCTTGGCGTCCGGCGGAATTTCGCGGTCACAGCGCGCCAGCAGAATATCGGGCTGAATGCCCAGATTTTGCAGTTCCCGCACCGAGTGCTGGCTGGGCTTGGTCTTCAACTCGCCCGCGGACGGAATGTAGGGCACCAGGGTCAGATGGACGAACATGGTCTGCTCCGCACCCAGTTCCAGCCGCATTTGCCGGATCGCCTCCAGGAACGGCAGGCCCTCGATGTCGCCGACCGTACCGCCGATTTCCACCAGCACGAAATCCTCGCCCTCCAGGTCGCGCTGCATGAATTCCTTGATCATGTCGGTGACGTGCGGGATGACCTGGACCGTCGCGCCCAGATAGAGGCCCGCCCGCTCGCGCCGGATTACCTCGGAATAAATCTGCCCCGTGGAAACGCTGTCGCTGCGGCGGGCGGAGATGCCGGTGTAGCGCTCGTAATGACCCAGATCGAGGTCGGTTTCCGCGCCATCGTCGGTCACGAACACCTCGCCGTGCTGATAGGGGCTCATGGTGCCGGGATCGACGTTCAGATAGGGGTCGAATTTGCGGATCCGGACCTTGTAACCCCGCAATTGCAGCAAAGCCGCCAGGGCTGCGGAGGCGAGGCCCTTGCCAAGCGAAGAGGCGACTCCGCCCGTGATGAAAATGAAGCGCGGTCCGACGTTGACGGCCTCGACCGTCATTGGGAGGCGGGAACCTGCGGCCCGGACTGGGCCGGCGGCTCCGGTGGCGTATCCATAATCGAGCCGCCCTGGCGCGCGCCGCTGGCCAGAATGGCCAGGATCAGGCTGGTCGCGAAAAACGCGGCCGCCAGGATGCCGGTGGTCCGGGTCAGCAGATTTGCCGTGCCGCGGCCGGACATGAAGCCACCGCCGCCGCCACCGCCCATGCCGAGGCCGCCGCCTTCGCTGCGTTGCAGCAGTACGGCCGCCACCAAGCCGAGGGCGATCAACAGGTGAATGACGAGAACGATTTGGATCATAAGCTTACTACCGCCGTTAAGGCGCTTACCGCGACCGGAAATGCTTTGAAAAACGACCGCGCACCGGCCATTGCGCCATCATTTAACTCTACACGATTCGAAACGCCATACGCAAAACGTAGCGGCACGGGCAGCAAGCAGCTTTATGCCGCCGCTTCTGTCTGGTCCGCAACCTCTCCCCACAAGTCATAGGCGTCGGCGTCCGTTACCTTGACGCGCACGATATCGCCCACCATCAGTTCGTTCTCTCCATCCAGATAGACGAGCCCGTCGATGTCCGGCGCGTCGCCGGCAGAGCGGCCGACGGCTTCGTCCTCGTCCACCTCGTCGATGATAACGTCAATCTCGCGGCCGATCTTCGCCGCCTGCTTTCCGGCACTGATCGACTGCTGCAACTGCATCAGCCGGTCGAAGCGCTCCTGCTTCACCGCGTCGGGGACTGCGCCGGGCAATTGGTTGGAGGCCGCGCCCGCCACCGGCTCGTACTGGAAACAGCCGAGCCGGTCGATCTGCGCCTCTTCCAGCCACTCCAGCAGATAGGCGAAATCCTCTTCCGTCTCACCGGGGAAGCCGACGATAAAGGTCGAGCGTAGCGTCAGATCCGGCACCTGCCGGCGCCATGCCGTCAGCCGCTCCAGCACCTTTTCCTGATTGGCCGGCCGGCGCATGGCCTTCAGCACCCGCGGGCTCGCGTGCTGAAAGGGAATATCCAGATAGGGCAGGATCTTGCCGTCCGCCATCAGCGGCAGCACCTGATCCACATGCGGATAGGGATAGACATAATGCAGCCGCACCCAAACGCCGAGCGACCCCAACGCCTCGGCCAGGTCATAGAAGCGCGTCCGGTATTCACGCCCCTTCCAGTTGCTGGGCGCATATTTCAGGTCGAGACCATAGGCGCTGGTGTCCTGGCTGATGACCAACAGTTCCTTGACGCCGGAGCGCGCCAGGGCCTCCGCCTCGAACATCACCTGCGCCAGCGGGCGCGAGGCCAGGTCGCCGCGCAGATGCGGGATGATGCAGAACGAGCAGCGGTTGTTGCAGCCTTCCGAAATCTTCAGATACGCATAGTGGCGGGGCGTCAGCCGCAAGCCCGCCTCTGGCACCAGGTCCTGATAGGGGTCATGAATCGGTGGCGCCGCGTCGTGCACGGCCTCCATCACCTGCTCATACTGATGCGGGCCGGTAATGGCGAGAACGTCAGGGTAGCGTGACCGGATCAGGTCGGCATCCTTGCCCAGGCAGCCGGTCACGACGACGCGGCCGTTTTCCTGCAATGCCTCGCCGATTGCTTCCAGGCTCTCCGCCTTGGCGCTGTCAAGGAAGCCGCAGGTATTCACCAGCACCAAGTCCGCGCCGCTATAGTCGCCGACGACTTGATACCCCTCCACCCGCAGACGGGTCAGGATACGCTCGGAATCGACCAGGGCTTTCGGGCATCCAAGGCTGACGATGCCCACTTTTGGGGCGCCCACCTTCGAGGCAGATGGCGTGTTCATGAGGCGATGGGAACCTATTGTTGTTTTGGCGTGTCGGTCTTCGGGCCGTCGGGTGTCGCGTAAAGGCTGCGGTACTGTTCGATCTCCTTCTGCGCCTCTTCCAGTTGCTGCAGGGCCTCGCCCCGGGTGCGCGCGAGTCCCTTTTCCAGCACCCGTTTCAGGCTGGCGAAATCCTCGTTTGCTTCCTGCTCGGCGCATTCAAGATAGCGGCGCATATGCGCCAGATATTGGTTAAAACCTTCGACGGAAAGGTTGAACGACAAAGGATCGACAATCTGAACCGAGGGCGGCTGCGGCTTGTAGCAGCGGGTCGACCGCCAAACCCGGTAATCGGTAATTTCAGGACTATCCAACCCGCCCGCGACGCCTTGCCCGCCACCGGCGATAGCGGCGAGACAAAAACCACCCAGAAGCACGAGCACACCGAACCAGCGGGCCATCGCTCAGGCATCCCATTCCCGTTTCACGCGCTTCGTTACCGCACTGGCGGTCAAAAGCACGCGCTCACCCGCCCTGATGTCGCCGCGAACGAACACCAGCGAGCCGCCCTGGCGCGTGACTTCCGCCCGGGCAACCAGAAAATCTCCGATCGCTCCCGCGCTGATGAACTGGCAATCCAGCGACACGGTAATCACGCGCTCATTCTCCAGCCCCTGCCGCGCCATCATGCACAAGGTCAGGTCGGCCATGGTCACGAGCAGGCCGCCATGGGTCATGCCGCTGGAGTTGCAGTGCTTCTCTTCCACCCGCAGCACGACCCGCGGATCGCCGCCGGGCTCCAGGGGCTCGTAAAAATTCCCGGTCATTACTTCAAAAGGGTCGACAGGGTCGCTCACCCGGTAAGCCTCGGGAAAGTCGGCCGGAACGGCGGACATCCTGTCTCCTTTCGATAGAGCATGGAAGTGGGCCCGACATGGACAGCTTCTCCTTACACATACCGGTCCGCCGCGCCAACCGCACCGGTTCACTTCACGCGATGCGCGGCTAAAGATGCAAAAAAACCCGTCAACTCAAATCGCGAACAACCGGAATGCCAAGCTCGCGAATCTTCTTGCGCAGCGTGTTCCGGTTCAGACCCAGCACTTTTGCCGCCTGGATTTGATTGCCACGGGTGGCGCCCAGCGTCAGGCGGATCAGCGGCGCTTCCACCTCGCGCAAAACCCTCCCATACAGCCCTTCCGGCGGCAATACGTCCTGGTGAGCATCATAGTATCGCTTCAAAATACGCTCGACCGCCGCCTCCAGCCCGTCGTCCGGGTCGGCCGAAGCCGGCACCTCTTCCGGCTCGGATGGCGCCGACAGCTCCGCCAGTTCCATTTCCACCGATTCCAGGCGGACAACGTCATCGGCATAGAGCGCCACGAGCCGCCGGATCAGGTTTTCAAGCTCGCGCACATTGCCCGGCCAGCGGTGCTGGCGCAGGCGGGCAATCGCGGCCAGTTCAATGCGCTTGGCCGGCAAGCCCTCATCGGCAACCCGTGCCAGGAAATGGTGCGCCAGATCGACAATATCCTCGGTACGCTCCCGCAGCGGCGGCAGGCGGATGGGCACCACATTCAGCCGGTAATAAAGATCCTCCCGGAACTGCCCCAGCCGGATCAGTTGGCGCAGGTCGCGGTGAGTGGCGGCCACGATGCGCACATCCGCCCGAATCGGCGAGCGCCCGCCGACTGTGGTGAACTCGCCTTCCTGCAGCACACGCAGCAGCCGGGTCTGCGCCTCCAGCGGCATATCGCCAATTTCGTCCAGGAATAGCGTACCGCCGGAAGCCTGCTCAAACTTGCCCGCGGTCCGTTGAACCGCACCGGTAAACGCGCCCTTTTCGTGGCCGAACAACTCGCTTTCGATCAACTCCCGCGGCAAAGCCGCCATGTTTACGGCGACGAAGGGCCCGTGCCGTCGCTGGCCATAGTCGTGCAAGGCGCGGCTGACCAGTTCCTTGCCGGTGCCGCTCTCGCCGTGGATCATCACCGTCAGGTCCGTGCTCATCAGACGGGCGAGGATGCGGTAGATTTCCTGCATCGCCGGAGAGCGGCCAATCAGCGGCAGTTGCTCCGCCGGCTCGATGCCGGCGTCGGCTTCGGCAGCCGGGTTCGCCAGCGCCCGCTCCACCGTCCGCACCAATTCCCGCAGATCGAACGGTTTCGCCAGATAGTCGAAAGCCCCCCTCTCTGTCGCTTTCACCGCCGTCAACAGGGTGGATTGCGCGCTCATGACGATCACCCGCAAATGCGGCCGGCGCTTCTTGATGCGAGGCACCAGGTCCAGGCCGTTTTCATCGGGCATCACCACGTCTGTGATCACCACGTCGCCGGCGCCGTCATCCACCCACCGCCAGAGTGTCGCGGCGTGGCCGGTTGCCCTCACTTCATAGCCGGCGCGCGTCAGCGCCTGGGTCAAGACCGTGCGAATGGCCCGGTCATCATCGGCCACCAATACTGTCTCGCTCATGCTGGTTCTCCCCACTCGCGACTTCCGACCACCGGCAACATGACGGTGAAAACGGTGCGCCCCGGCACACTGTCGCATTCGACCAGTCCACCGTGTTCGCTGACGATTTTCGCAACCAGAGCCAGCCCCAAGCCATGCCCGCCCGTCCTGCCTGAGACAAACGGGTCGAACAGGTGTTCGCGCACGCCCTCCGGAACGCCCGGCCCGTTATCCTGCACCCGGACCATCAGCGGCAGATCGACAGGCTTGGCTGCGCCTGGCACGGCGATCCTGACGCCATGTTGGTAGGCGGTTGAGAGCACAATCTCAAGCTGGCGGTTCCCGGCCGCCTCACAGGCATTTTTGATCAGGTTAACGAACACCTGAATGAGTTGGTCGCGATTGGCAAACGCGGGCGGCAAGGAGGGATCATATTGTTCGATCATCCGCACATTACCGCCGAAGCCGGCTTCGGCTACCCGCCGCGCCCGTTCCAACACCTCGTGAATATTGACCCCGCCACGCTCCAGCCCTCTTGAGTCGGACGCCAATCCCATACGATCGACCAATGCGTTGATGCGATCGACCTCATCGCAAATCAACGTGATCAGTTCCCGGTCCTCCCGCGAAAGGCCTCCTTCCAGCAGTTGGGCCGCGCCCCGAATGCCCGCCAAGGGGTTTTTCACCTCATGGGCAAGCAGGGCCGCCATCGCGGCCACCGAGCGGCCGGCATGGCGCTGTGCCAGTTGCTGGTCGATGCGCTGGGCGATGGTATTGGCTGTCAAACTGAGCACCACCGCCCCCAGGTGCCGGTCGCCCGCACTATTTGAAATCGGCGAGACCTGGACGGAGACCGCGGCAAGACTGATCCGGGGCGTGTTCAGCGGAATGTCGTGATCCGCAATATTGGAGCCGCTGGCTCGAACCTGCGTTACCAGTGTTTGCACCAAACTGTCCGGTGGGATGATCGCCTCGAGTTTGCGCCCGACCAATGCGCTTCTGCTCGTCTGCAGCAAATGCTCTGCCGCACTGTTTGCCATACTAATGCTATTGTCGGCCTCCACAACCAAGACGGCAGCCGCGAGCGCCTCCAGCACGGCCTCGGCGTCAGGGGGAGGCGAGCCTGTACACTGCATAGATTTTAAGCACTTTTTGCAATGGCTGATTTTTAAGCAGAATAACCATGAGCCGCCGTTCAGGCAAGCGCCCTGTTGCGCCCGCCCCGTGCATGCTATGGCCCTCGGCGAAGGAGTATCCGATGACAAAGATCGCGGCCCTGATTGTCGCTGCAGGCCGGGGTGACCGCTTTGGCGCGCCAGGACCGAAACAGTACGAGCTTCTGGCCGGCAAGTCCCTGTTGCGCCGCGCGGTCGATGCATTCCGAATGCACCGGCGGATCGGCTCCATTTGCTGTGTCATTCATGCCGATGACCGGGTCTCTTACGAAACAGCGGTCAGCGGCCTGTCCCCGGGATCGCTGCTGCCGCCGGTCGCGGGCGGGGCAACGCGCCAGGCATCGGTCCGTCATGGCCTGGAGGCGCTGGCCGCCCTCAGCCCTGCGCCAAAGTTGGTGCTCATTCATGACGCCGCGCGCCCGCTGGTCCCGCTTGCGGTGATAGAGCGCGTCTTGACGGCGCTTCACGACCACGATGGCGCCATCCCTGCCCTGCCCATGGCGGACACGCTGAAACGGACGGACGCAGACGGCGCGATTGCAGAGACGGTACCAAGGCAAGATCTCTGGCGGGCGCAAACCCCACAGGGCTTCCGCTTCGGCGAGATCCTCAAGGCCCACCGCAACGCATGCCACGAGGACTTCACCGACGATGCCGACCTGCTGCAGGCGGCGGGCAAGAATGTCCGGGTCGTGGCAGGCGACGAGGCACTGCTGAAAGTCACGACCGCGGCCGACCTGCATGCCCTGGAAACGCATTTGACGGCCCAGATGGAGACCCGCACCGGCTTCGGCTTCGACGTGCACGCCTTCGGGGCCGGCGATCACGTCACGCTTGGTGGCGTCCATATCCCCCATGACAGGAGCCTCACCGGCCATTCGGACGCGGATGTTGGCCTGCATGCGCTCGCGGACGCGATCTACGGCGCGCTGGCGGACGGCGACATCGGCTCTCATTTCCCGCCGAGCGAGGCGGAATGGCGGGGTGCCGACAGTGCGGTATTTCTGGAGCACGCCGCGAAGCTGGTGCGGGAACGGGGCGGCGCCATCGTGCATCTGGACCTGACCCTTGTGTGTGAGCGCCCCAAGATCGGCCCGCTGCGGGACGCGATGCGGGCCCGCATCGCGGAGATCGCCGGGCTGCCTCTGCACCGCGTCGCCGTCAAGGCCACCACCAGCGAGCGGCTGGGCTTCACGGGCCGCGAGGAAGGCATCGCGGCGCACGCCGTTGCGACCCTGCGCCTGCCGTCTTGCGAGTAGTGCGTTCGCGGGGCTTACAACCCGCCTCTCAGATCGCAACCTTCTTCGGCATCGGATTGATGCCGATCGCGCCGGGAACATGGGCCTCGCTCGCCGCCCTTCCATTTGGGATGGTATTGCTTTGGCAGGGCGGCGCCTATTTACTGGCGGCGGCTGCGATGGCCGTTTCGCTGCTCGGCTGGTGGGCCAGCGGCAAACATTCGCGGCTGATCGGCCAGGACGATGCCAGAGAAATCGTCATCGACGAAGTGGCAGGCCAATGGATTGCCCTGGTGCCAGCCGCGCTCGCCTGGCCAGACGCCGTAATCGCCTTCCTTCTGTTCCGGGCAACGGATATCCTGAAACCCTGGCCCGCCAGTTGGGCCGATCGGAACATTCACGGCGGTCTGGGCGTGATGGCCGACGATGTGATGGCCGGCGTCTATGCCGCGCTCGGCCTGTTTCTGTTGAAGTTTGGAGGCCTGCTTTGAGCATCTTTCCCGCCGAAATCCTGACCCTCGCGACCGAAACGCTGGAGGCGATGCGCCGGGCGGGCTTGCGTGGCGCCTCCGCCGAAAGCTGCACCGGCGGCCTGATCGCCGGCGCACTGACCGAAATCGCCGGCTCTTCCGACTGCGTCGGCCGCTGCTTCGTCACCTATTCGAACGAGGCGAAGCAGGAGGTGCTGGACGTCAAGCCCATCACCCTGGAGGTTCACGGCGCGGTCTCCGACCAGACCGTGATCGAGATGGCGGAGGGGTTGTTGCAGGTTGCCGGCCGGGATGCGGACATCGCCGTCGCCGTCAGCGGGATCGCCGGCCCCGGCGGCGGCTCGGCGGAAAAGCCGGTCGGCACCGTGCACCTGGCGGTGGCAAGCCGCGGCGGAAAAACGGAAACGCTGCATCGGGTGTATCAGGGCGACCGGAGCTCGGTCCGGGTCCAGACCGTGGTGGATGCGCTAAAGCTCATGAAGGCGCGGGCAGAGACTGTCTGAAACAGGCATCCGGCTTCTGCCCGTAGCGAGGCGCCTTATCGAATGGCGCCGGCCGACCGCAAGGCTGCGATCCGGCCAGCGTCGAAGCCGATTTCCGCTAAAATCTCGTCGGTCTGCTCGCCCGGGTCGGGTACGTGCGCAAGGAAAGAGCCTGGTTCAATCATGGGTAAGCCCGGGATCTGCGGCACGGGCAGGGGCTGGTCGAAGCCCTTTTGCTCGACCCATTCGATCTGGCGGACGGCCTTTACCTGCTCGTCCGCGAACAGGTCGCCGAAATCGTTGACCTTCGCCGCCAGAATGTCGGCGTCGCCCAGCGCCCTCAGCCATTCCGCGCAACTCCGCATCTCGATGGCGGGGCGGATCACCTGCATCAGGGCGGCCTCGTTCGCGATACGCCCTTCCGGCGTTGCAAAGCGCGGGTCATCCTTCCATTCCGGCTTGCCGATCAGGTCGCACAAGGTCCGAAAGTGGGCGTCGCGCCGGGCGTTCATGTTGATGTAGCCATCGGCGGTCTTGAACGTGCCGAGCGGCGCGCCCAGCACGGAAGGCTCGGCCCCTTCCAGCTGGTACTCGATCATCTTGCCCGCCTGGAACGCCGCGGCGGCACCGGCCAGCGGCACATCCAGATACTGGCCCTCGCCGGTCCGCTCGCGCAGGAACAGCGCCGGCGCAACCGCCTGAAACGCATAGAGGCCGGTCATCACGTCGATGGCGATGATGGAAATGCGTTGCGGCAGGCCGTCCTTGTCCCGGTTGATCGACATCCAGCCGCTATAGGCTTGGATTACCGAATCGGTAACCGGGCGCTTGCTATAGGGTCCCTCCTGGCCATAGCCGGTCACCGACAGATAGATTACCTTGGGGTTCTTTGCCTGCACGCTGGCATAGTCCAGGCCGAACCGGCCCATGACGCCCGGCCGGAAGCTTTCCAGCACCACATCCGCCTTGAACGCCAGTTTTTGCGCGACGGCGAGCCCGTCCGGGTGCTTCAGGTCCAGGGCGATGGAGCGCTTGCCGCGGTTGACCGACAGGCCATAGGCGGAATGCTCGCCATGCTTCTTGCCGATGGCGCGGCCCCAATCGCCCGCAATCGGCTCCACCTTCACCACGTCCGCCCCATGCTGGGCCAACAGCATGGCGCAATGGGGTCCGGCGACTCCCTGGGTTGCGTCTAACACGCGAATACCTTCAAACGCTCGCATAGCTGGCGCTTCCTTTTTTGCTTGCCCTTATCACGGCCGCGGTGAGCCCCGCCCCACCAACGGGCGCGATTGCAACTCAAGCTACAGAATGCCGCTGATTTTAGCAGGCCTTTCGTCAGTTGGCGTGTTCGCTGCGCAGAACGTACCGCCCGTTCATCATGCCCTGGAATATCGACGAAACCTCCGGGTGCCGGATGGGTTTGCCGGTTTCGTCCTCCAGCAGGTTCTGTTCGGAGACATAGGCGATATAGGTGGTCTCCGCGTTTTCCGCGAACAGGTGATAATAGGGCTGGTCCTTCCGCGGCCGCACCTCCTCCGGAATGGACTGCCACCATTCCTCGGAATTCGAGAATATGGGATCCACGTCAAAGATCACGCCGCGAAACGGGTAGCGGCGGTGCCGCACGATCTGGCCAATTGGAAACTTTGCGCTGCGCTCTTCCATGTTCCATACTTCTTCATCCACGAACGGTGCCATGCTACAAGCATAACGCCTCATCATTCCCTGTTCCACTGTCGGAAGCGTTGCGGTTCGTCAAGCTTTCGTGCGATGTCACGGCATCATTTTAACACCGATTCTGCCTCGTGGGAGAGGGATCAATGCCCAACACCGCCGCCAAGGTTCTGATCGATACACTGCGTCTGCACGGCATCGACCGCGCGTTCTGCGTGCCGGGCGAGAGCTACCTGGCCGTTATGGATGCGCTGGTGGAAGACCCAGTGATCGATATCGTCTCCTGCCGGCACGAGGGCGGCGCGGCCTTCATGGCGGTGGCAGATGCCAAATGTACCGGACTGCCGGGCGTGGTCTTTGCGAGCCGCGGTCCCGGTGCGACCAATGCCAGCGTCGCCATCCATTCCGCCCACCAGGGCGGCGTGCCGCTGGTGGTGCTGCTGGGGCAGGTCGGCACTAAACGGATCGGCATTACCCACACTCAGGAAATGGACTTCACCAAAACCTTTGCCGACATGGCAAAGCGCGTGGAGCAGGTGAACGACCCAGACCGCATCGGCGAGATTGTCGCCCGCGCCTTCCACATCGCGCAGAGCGGCACGCCCGGCCCGGTCGTCGTCGCCCTGCCTACCGACGTGCTGGAGGCGGCAACCGACGCAGTGGCGGCGAAACCGCTGCATTTGGCGACACCTGCGGCCTGCGACTTCGAAGTTTCCGCCGTGATCGAACTGCTCAGCACCGCCGAGCGCCCCTTGATCATCGCCGGCGAGCATACTGGCAAGGCAAAGGACACGCTGGTAAAGGTGGCCGAAATGCTGGAGGTGCCGGTCATGCCGGTATACGAGCATCAGCACGTCTTTGACCATGATCATCCCCTGTATGCGGGCGAGCTTGGAATCCGTCCGCCGATGGCGGTCAGGCAAACCGCCTGGGATGCAGACGCCATCGTTGCCATCGGCACGCGGCTGACCGGTGCGCCCAATCTCGGCTACACGATCCCTTCAGCAAACCAGCGCTTTGTGCATGTCTTTCCCGATCCGGCGGAAATCGGCGTGCGCTTCCATACCGACGGCGCGATCGTCGCCGACGCTGCGATGTTCCTGGACGCCCTCGCCGCGCACAATGTTCCGGCGCCGCCACCGGGACGGCGCGCCTGGTGCGACAGGGCGCACAAGGCCTATATCGATTCATCGCAGGTGCCGCCGCGTGATGCCGATGATGGCATCGACTTCGCACACGTCATAGACGCAATGAACGCGCTGCTGCCGCCGGACGCCGTGATCACCTCCGACGCCGGCAATTTCATGTCCTGGCTGCATCACCGCTTCCGCTTTCGCCGCACCAATCTGCTGATCGGCTCCGAGATTGGCGCGATGGGGATGGGCATCCCCGCAGCCGTCGCTGCCTCTCTCCGTTTTCCAGATCGGCAGGTGTTCGGGCTCGTCGGCGATGGCGGCGCGCTCATGACCGGCTCGGAAATGGCGACCGCCATGCTGACGGGGGCCAAGCCCCGCATCATCGTCGCCAATAACGAGCATTACGGCACCATCCGCTTTCATCAGGAAACCCACTTTCCGACCCGCGACCACCCGGTGACGCGCCTCCGCAACCCCGACTTCGCCGCCTACGCCGCCGCGTTCGGCGCAAAGGGCCTGCGCATTCTCCGCCCCGAAGACGCCGTGCCGGTGATCGCGGAAGCCATGAAGCACAACGGCCCGGTCATCGTCGAGGTGCGCACCAGCCTGGAGCTGAACACATCCACGACCCGCCTGAGCGAACTGCAAGCGAAAGCCTGACGGGGGGCCCGTGCACACCTCCCGGCCCCGCAGTTCCAGGCCCGCGCGCAGCCCCCTTCCGCCGGCCATAAGCGGCGTCCTTGTCTTTACGCTCGGCCTTTGTTTCATCGCCCTGGCCGACGCGATGGCCAAAGTGCTGGGCGAGAGCATGCCTAGCCCGCAGGTCGTCTGGCTGTACCTGGTCAGCGTGCTGACAGCGCTGCTTGTCTACATGGCGGTGACGCGGCAGGACTTCCGCCGGTTGGCGAAAACGAAAAAGCCGGCGCTGCAAGTGGCGCGGGGCTTAAGCATCCTTGCCTCCCTGACCTTTATCTTCGCCTCGCTGCAGTTTCTGCCGTTGGCGGAGGCGACGGTGATCAACTTTACCGGTCCGCTGTTCATGGTCGCGCTGGCCGGCCCGATGCTGGGCGAAAAAGTGGGCTGGCGGCGCTGGGCCGCCGTCGTCGTCGGCCTGGCCGGGGCGATGATCGTCGTTCGCCCGGGCAGCGAGGTGTTCCAATGGGCGGCCTTGCTGCCAATCGGCTCGGCCATGTTCTTCGCCCTGTTCCAGCTATTGACGCGGAAGATCGCCGGCCATGACGGCACCATGACCACCCTGTTCTATACTCAGGTAATCGCGTCTGCGGGCGCGCTGCTGGCTGCCCCCTTTTTCTGGACGCCGCTCACCCTCTATCAGGTCGGATTTGCCGTACTGGCGGGCGTCGTCGGGCTGGCCGCGCATATCTGCATGTTCAACGCCTTCCGCCTGGCGGACGCCTCGCTATTGGCGCCGATCAACTACACCCGCATCGTCACCAGCGTGCTGCTCGGCTACTGGATCTTCGGCGATCTGCCCGACTTCTATACCATCCTCGGCGGCACGGTGATCGTTGGCAGCGGCCTGTTCGTCATCTACCGGGAAAGCCGGATGCAGCCGGCCCGCTGATTATGCCCGCTCGGGCTGCCGCCGCGCATTCACGAGCCAGATGCCGACCGATGCAATGACAAACCCCGCAATGGCCAGCGGCGCCAGGGTCTCCCCCAGCAGCAGATAACCCAAAATGGCGGTCAGGCCGGGCGTCAGGTAAAAATTGGCCGCCACCTTGCCGGCCGCGCCCCGGTTCAGCATGTAAAGATAGAGACCCATCCCGCCCAAAGAGACGCCGAAGGTCAGATATAACAGCGTTCCCACGCTCGCCGGAGTCAGGTGGAGCCGCACGTCTTCGAACATCACCGTCATCAACCCGCAAAACACGGCGCCGGAGAGCAACTGCACCGCATTGGCATGGGCCGCCGGTACGCCGCGGGAAAAGCGAGCGAACAACAGGGTTCCGGCGACCAGGGCGCCGACCGAGATCAGCCCCAATATCATGCCGGTGCTGTTTTGCAGTTCGGCCAGATTGATGCCGGCCACCAGGGCAACCCCACCCGTGCCCAACGCAAACCCCAGCCATTGGCGCCAGCCGAACCGGTCGCCCAGCAAGGGGATCGAGATCACGGCCACCATGATCGGATGCAATGACCCTGCCAGCGCCATGGTTGCGCCCGTGATCTCGATCATCGCCAGGTACGCACCGCCCAAATAGCAGCCGTTCATCAACACGCCCGCAAGGGCCGTTATTTGCCAACGACCCTTCAACTCACTCCAGCGCCGCGGCTGCAGCAAACTCAGCACAACCGTCAGGACCACGCCGGCGATAGCGAACCGGATGGTGAGAAAGAATAGCGGCGATACGTCGGGCAATCCGGCCCGCACCGCAATGAACGCGCCGGCCCAAAGGCAGATGAAAGCGATCGGCGCGAAGGTTGCCACTGCCTGTCAGTCTCGTTCCGGAACGAAATTGCGGCAACCGCTCCACCAGGACGTCTTCGCCAAAACGCCAACGCCGCGGCATCCATGGGATGACACGGCGTTGGTCTTATCTTGGCCGGTGGGTCTAGTCGCCCGCGGCTTCCCGGATAGGCTGGTCGGAGCCGGCTGTGTCGGGCGCCGGCAGCGCCTCCCGGTCCGCCTGAAGCTGCCGGTCACGCTCCTGCGCCACCCGACGCACCTGCCGCATGTACGAGCCCGTGCCGGCCGGGATCAGGCGGCCGACGATCACGTTTTCCTTCAGACCGTTCAGCGTGTCGATCTTGCCGCTGGTGGAGGCTTCGGTCAGCACGCGCGTGGTCTCCTGGAAGCTGGCCGCAGAGATCCAGGACTGGGTCTGCAGCGACGCCTTGGTAATGCCGAGCAACACGGGACGCGCCTGTGCGGGCCGGGCGCCTTCCTCCTTGATGACCTTGGCGTTGGCCTGGTCGAATTCGACCCGATCCACCTGCTCGCCGATCAGGAACATGCTGTCGCCCGGATCGGTGATCTCGACCTTCTGCAGCATCTGGCGAACGATCACCTCGATATGCTTGTCGTTGATCTTCACGCCCTGCAGCCGGTAGACCTCCTGCACCTCGTTCACGAGATATTCGGCCAACGCCGGCACCCCCAGCACGTTCAGGATGTCGTGGGGCACGGCGTTGCCTTCCATCAAAAGGTCGCCTTTCTCCACATAATCCCCTTCACGCACCGCAACATGGCGGCCCTTCGGGATCAGGTATTCGGTAGCAACATCCTGATCGTCCTGATCGCGCACGATGATGCGCCGCTTGGTCTTGTAATCGCGGCCGAACTCGACCCGTCCCGACGATTCGCTGAGGATGGCGTGATCCTTCGGCTTGCGCGCTTCGAACAACTCGGCAACGCGCGGCAGACCGCCCGTGATGTCGCGCGTCTTCGAGCTTTCGCGCGGAATGCGCGCAAGCACGTCGCCGGCCCGGACCTTCTGGCCGTCCGTGATGGACAGGACTGCATCCACGCTCAAGAAATAGCGTGCTTCCAGACCGTTCGGCAGGATGACCACCTCCCCCGCCTCGTCCCGTAGCGTGATGCGCGGACGCAGATCGGCGCCGCGCGGCTGCTGGCGCCAGTCTATCACCACCCGGCTGGAGATGCCGGTGGCTTCATCCGTGACCTCCCGCACCGAAACGCCTTCGTTCAGGTCAACATAATGGGCGATGCCCGCGGCCTCGGTGATGATCGGCAGGGTGTAGGGATCCCACTCCGCCAGCCGCTGGCCCGGCTCGACCGAAACACCTTCGTCCGCCAGAATACGGGCGCCATACGGCAGCCGGTGGCGGGCGCGTTCCCGGTTGTTTTCGTCGATCAGCACGATCTCGCAGTTCCGCGCCATGACGACCGGCACATCGTTCGAGTCGATCACCACATTGCGGTTCACCACCTGAATGGTCGCCGCATGCATCGCTTCAATGCTGGACTGTTCCGCGCCACGCTGGGCCGCGCCGCCGATATGGAAGGTCCGCATGGTCAATTGCGTGCCCGGCTCGCCGATGGACTGCGCGGCGATCACGCCGACCGCCTCGCCGACGTTTGCGGTCGTGCCACGCGCCAGATCGCGGCCATAGCACTTGCCGCAAATGCCGGTGACCGTCTCGCAGGTGAGGGGCGAACGGACGATGACCTTGTCGACGCCGGCGGTTTCGATAGCCTCCGCCATCTCCTCATCGACGATCTCACCGGCCTCCAGCATCGTGTCGCCCGTCAACGGATGGATCATATCCTCCGTCAGCGTGCGGCCCAGGATGCGCTCGGCCAGCGGTTCGATCACGTTGCCGCCGTCGATGATGGCCTCCATCGTCAAGCCTTCCTTGGTGCCGCAGTCAAGCTCCGTGATGATGCAATCCTGCGCCACGTCCACCAGGCGGCGGGTGAGGTAGCCGGAGTTTGCAGTTTTCAGCGCGGTGTCGGCCAGGCCCTTGCGCGCGCCGTGGGTGGAGTTGAAGTACTCCAGCACGGTCAGGCCTTCCTTGAAGTTCGAGATGATCGGCGTTTCGATGATCTCGCCCGACGGCTTGGCCATCAGGCCGCGCATGCCAGCAAGCTGCTTCATCTGCGCTTCCGAGCCGCGCGCGCCGGAATGGGCCATCATGTAGACGGCGTTAATCGGCTCGCCCGGCTTGGTGGTCTGGATCGCCTTCATCATCTCCGATGAGACTTTGTCGGTGATCGTCGACCACGCATCGACAACCTTGTTGTACTTCTCGCCCTGGGTGATGAGCCCATCCAGATATTGCTGCTCGAACTGCTTGACCAGCGCCTGCGCTTCTTCGATCAGCTTTCCCTTGCTTTCGGGAATAACCATGTCGTCCTTGCCGAACGAAATGCCGGCCAGCGTCGCATTGCCGAAGCCGGTCGTCATCAGCCGGTCGGAAAAGATCACCGTCTCCTTCTGACCGCAGGTCCGGTAGACACTGTCGATCAGGGTGGAGATGGCCTTTTTGGTCATCGTCGTGTTGACCCAGTCAAAGCTCACGCCCGGCATCTTCGGCAGCAACTGACCGAGCGTCATGCGGCCCGGCGTCGTGTCGATGGTGCGGACGATTTTCTCGCCGGCCGTGGTGATTTCTTCCCAGCGGATCTTGATCTTGCTGTGCCAGGTCACCGATTTTGCATAGAGCGCATGCTGCAACTCGGCATAGTCGGAGAAGGTGCGGCCGGTTTCCTCCCCGTTCGCATCTTCGTAGGACAAGTAATAAAGGCCCAGCACGATGTCCTGGGTCGGCACGATGATGGGTTTGCCATTCGCCGGCGACAGGATGTTGTTTGTCGACATCATCAGCACGCGCGCCTCAAGCTGTGCTTCCAGCGACAGCGGCACGTGCACGGCCATCTGATCACCATCGAAGTCGGCGTTGAAGGCGGTGCAGACCAGCGGATGCAACTGGATCGCCTTGCCTTCGATCAGGGTCGGCTCGAACGCCTGGATGCCCAAGCGGTGCAGGGTCGGCGCGCGGTTCAGCATGACCGGGTGTTCGCGGATCACCTCTTCCAGGATGTCCCAAACCTCCGGCCGTTCGCGCTCCACCATGCGCTTGGCCGCCTTGATGGTCGAGGCCATCCCGTATTTTTCGAGCCGCGAGTAGATGAACGGCTTGAACAGCTCCAGCGCCATCTTTTTCGGCAGGCCGCATTGGTGCAGCTTCAGTTCCGGGCCGACCACGATCACGGAACGGCCGGAATAGTCGACGCGCTTGCCGAGCAGGTTCTGGCGGAAACGGCCCTGCTTGCCCTTCAGCATGTCGCTGAGCGACTTCAACGGCCGCTTGTTCGCGCCGGTGATCACCCGGCCGCGGCGCCCGTTATCGAACAGGGCGTCGACGGATTCCTGCAGCATCCGCTTTTCGTTGCGGATGATGATGTCCGGCGCGCGCAGCTCGATCAGCCGCTTCAGGCGGTTGTTCCGGTTGATGACGCGACGGTAGAGATCGTTCAGGTCACTGGTCGCGAACCGGCCACCGTCCAATGGCACCAGCGGGCGCAATTCCGGCGGAATGACCGGGATCACGTCCATAATCATCCATTCGGGCTTCGAGCCGGATTCGAGGAACGCTTCGACCAGTTTCAGGCGCTTCACCGCCTTTTTGCGCTTGGCTTCGGAGTTGGTGGTCGCCAGTTCCTCCCGCAGCGCCTCGCGATCCTTCTCCAGATCGATCTGCGAGAGCAGCGCCTTAATCGCCTCGGCGCCGATCATGGCGGTGAAAGCATCCTCGCCGTGCGTATCCTGCGCGTCGAGGAATTCGTCCTCGGTCATGATCTGACGTTCCTTCAGGTCCGTCAGGCCCGGCTCCACCACGATATACTGCTCGAAATACAGCACCCGCTCCAGGTCGCGCAGCGTCATGTCCAGCATATGGCCGACGCGGCTCGGCATGGATTTCATGAACCAGATATGCGCCACCGGCGAGGCCAGCTCGATATGACCCATGCGGTCGCGGCGGACTTTGGAAAGGGTCACCTCTACGCCGCATTTCTCGCAGATGATGCCGCGGTATTTCATGCGCTTGTACTTGCCGCACAGGCATTCGTAGTCCTTGATCGGCCCGAAGATGCGGGCGCAGAACAGGCCATCGCGCTCCGGCTTGAAGGTGCGGTAGTTGATCGTTTCCGGCTTGCGGATTTCGCCAAAGGACCAAGACCGGATCCGCTCGGGCGACGCAATGGAGATTTGAATGCGGTCGAAGCTCGGCGGGGCCGCCACTTGACCGAAGAAGCGCATCAGTTCGTTCATAGCTTATCTCCTATGCCCATAAATTTGTGCCCATGAATGGAGGACATGTGGACAACGCAGCTCTACGGCGCCGGCATCGAGGCCGGCGCCGCGCATCGTCAGTATTCGGTGAAGCAGGCTCAGCCTTGCTCCTCCAGCAATTCCACGTTCAGGCCCAGTGACCGCAGTTCTTTGATCAACACGTTGAACGATTCCGGAATGCCGGCATCGAACGTGTCATCGCCCCGAACGATAGCCTCGTAGACTTTCGTTCGGCCGGCCACATCATCGGATTTCACGGTAAGCATCTCTTGCAGCGTATAGGCTGCGCCGTATGCCTGCAATGCCCACACTTCCATTTCGCCGAAACGCTGCCCGCCGAACTGCGCCTTGCCGCCCAATGGCTGCTGGGTGACGAGGCTGTAGGGGCCGATAGAACGGGCGTGGATTTTGTCATCAACCAAGTGGTGCAGCTTCAGCATATAGATGTAGCCCACCGTGACCTTGCGATCGAACGCCTCACCCGTCCGCCCGTTGATCAGGGTTGACTGCCCGGATTCGTGCAGACCCGCCTGCGTCAGCTTCTCGCGGATATCATCCTCGCGCGCACCGTCGAAAACCGGCGTCGCGATGGGCACGCCCTCGCGCAGGTTGTGCGCCATGTCGATCAGCTGGTCGTCATCCATGCCATCGAGGATCTCTGCATACCCTTCGCCATACACTTGATGCAGTTTCTGGCGCAAATCGGCGATTTCCGCCGCCCCTTGCGGGAAGGCATCCATGATCTCGCCAATCTGGCGGCCCAGGCCCGCGCAGGCCCAGCCCAAATGGGTTTCGAGGATCTGGCCGACATTCATGCGGCTCGGCACGCCGAGCGGGTTCAGCACCACGTCAACGGGACGCCCGTCTTCCAGATGCGGCATGTCTTCGATTGGAACGATACGGCTGACCACCCCCTTGTTGCCATGGCGGCCGGCCATCTTGTCACCGGGTTGCAGCTTGCGCTTCACCGCGATAAAGACCTTGACCATCTTCATCACGCCGGGCGGCAGCTCATCACCGCGCTCCAGCTTTTCGATCTTGCTCTCGAAACGCTCGTTCAGCGCCTTGACGCCCTGGTCGAACCGCTGCGAGAGCGCCTCCGCTTCCTTCATCACCGCATCGTCGCCCACCACCAGCCGGCGGAGCTCGCCGCTGGTTAGGTCGGCGATCACCTCGGCCGTAAGCTCGGTGCCGGCCCGGCAGCCTTCGATGCCCTTGGTGACCGTCTGGCCCTGCAACAATTCCCGCAGCCGCGCATTATAGGAACGGGTGAGAATGCCGCGTTCGTCATCGCGGTCTTTTGCCAGCCGCTCGATCTCGTGCTGATCGATCTGCCGCGCGCGCTCGTCCTTTTCCACGCCGCGGCGCGAGAACACCCGGACCTCCACCACGGTGCCCGTAACGCCCGGCGGCGCCTTCAGCGAGGTATCGCGCACGTCAGAGGCCTTTTCGCCAAAGATCGCACGCAGCAGCTTTTCTTCGGGCGTCATCGGCGACTCGCCTTTCGGCGTCACCTTGCCAACCAAAATATCGCCCGCCTGCACCTCGGCCCCGACATACACAATGCCGGCTTCGTCCAGGTTGCGCAGCGCCTCTTCGCCGACATTCGGAATGTCGCGGGTGATTTCCTCCTGGCCCAGTTTGGTGTCGCGCGCCATCAACTCGAATTCCTCGATGTGGATCGAGGTAAAGACATCGTCACGGACAATCCGCTCGGAAATCACGATCGAGTCTTCGAAATTGTAGCCATTCCAGGGCATGAACGCGACCAGCGCGTTGCGGCCGAGCGCCAGTTCGCCCCGGTCGGTGGAGGGACCGTCGGCGATTATTTCGCCCCGGTTCACCTGCTGGCCGACGCGCACCAAAGGCTTCTGCGTGATGCAGGTGCTCTGGTTCGAGCGCTGGAATTTCTGCAGGTTGTAGATATCGACACCGGTGTCACCTGCCGCCTCGTCTTCCGAAACACGCACGACAATACGCTGCGCGTCGAGCTGGTCCACGACGCCGCTGCGTCGCGCCATGACCGCCGCACCCGAATCGCGCGCCACATACACCTCCATGCCCGTGCCGACCAACGGCGCATCCGACTGCAACAGCGGCACAGCCTGGCGCTGCATGTTGGAGCCCATCAACGCGCGGTTGGCGTCGTCGTTCTCCAGGAAAGGGATCAGCGCGGCGGCGACCGAAACCAGCTGCTTCGGCGACACGTCGATAAAGTCGACCTGCTCGCGCGGCACCATCTGCGGGTTGCCCGCCTTGCGGCTGCTGACGAGATCGTCGACAAAGCGGCTATTCTCGTCGAGCGGCAGGTTCGCCTGGGCCACCGCATAACGGCCCTCTTCCATGGCCGACATGTAGACGACTTCGTCCGTCACCACACCGTCGACCACGCGCCGGTACGGGCTTTCGATGAAGCCGTACTGGTTGATCCGCGCAAACGTCGCCAGCGAGTTAATCAGGCCGATATTCGGGCCTTCCGGCGTCTCGATTGGACAGATGCGACCATAATGGGTCGGGTGCACGTCGCGCACCTCGAAGCCCGCGCGCTCACGGGTCAGGCCGCCCGGGCCGAGCGCCGAGAGCCGCCGTTTGTGAGTAATTTCCGACAGCGGATTGGTCTGGTCCATGAACTGCGAGAGCTGGGACGAGCCGAAAAACTCGCGCACCGCGGCCGCGGCGGGCTTGGCGTTGATCAGGTCCTGCGGCATCACCGAATTGACATCGACCGCGCTCATGCGCTCGCGAATGGCGCGTTCCATGCGCAACAGGCCAACACGGTATTGATTTTCCAGCAGTTCGCCCACCGACCGTACACGGCGATTGCCCAGATGATCGATATCGTCGATTTCCCCGACACCGTCCTTCAGGCCCACCAGCGTCTTCACGATCGCCAGAATGTCCGCCTTGCGCAGCACCCGCATCGTGTCCGGGGCATCCAGGTCGAGGCGGGCGTTCATCTTCACCCGGCCAACGGCGGAAAGGTCATAGCGGTCGGAATCGAAGAACAGCGAGCGGAACATCGCATCCGCCGATTCCGGCGTCGGCGGCTCCCCGGGGCGCATAACCCGGTAAATATCGTTGAGTGCGTCCTCGCGCTCCATATTTTTGTCGAGTGTGAGCGTGTTCCGGATATAGGGCCCGATATTCACCAAGTCGATGGCGAGCAGCTGCAGCTCATCGATGCTGGCGTCCCGGAGCGTTTCGAGCAGCTCTTCCGTTACCTCGTCCCCGGCTTCGGCATGAATCGCGCCGGTTTCCAGGTTGACGATGTCATAGGCGATGAACCGGCCGATCAGTTCCGCGTCTTCCTTGAGCGCCCGAGTTGCCCCGACCTCTTCTATCTTGCGCAGCGTACGGCCTGTCACCTTTGTGCCGGCCTTGCCCAGGATTTCGCCGGTGGCCGCATCCCGAAGGTCGGCATTCAGTTTTGCGCCGCGCAGCCTCTCCTGATCCAAGGCGCAACTCCAGCCTTCCGGCTCGCGCGTGAAGACCTCACGCTCGTAGAAATATTCGAGGATCTCTTCCGGCGACATGCCGCGCACTTCCTCCAGCGGCAGCGCGTCTCCCTGCGCGGCCAAGTCGCTGCGTCGCTGTTCCGTCTCCTCGCTCTCCAACGCCATCAACATGGTGGTCACCGGCAATTTGCGCCGGCGGTCGATGCGCACATAAACGACGTCCTTGGCATCGAACTCAAAATCGAGCCAGGAGCCACGATAAGGGATGACCCGCGCGGAATAGAGGTATTTGCCGCTGGCATGGGTCTTGCCCCGGTCATGGTCGAAAAACACGCCGGGCGAGCGATGCATCTGGCTGACGATCACGCGCTCGGTGCCGTTGACGATAAAGGTGCCCTTGTCCGTCATGAGCGGCATGTCGCCCATATAGACGTCCTGCTCCTTAATGTCGCGGATCGAACGGGCGCCCGTGTCCTCGTCGATATCCCAAACAACCAGGCGCAAGGTCACCTTCAGCGGCGCAGCATACGTGATGCCCCGCTGCATGCACTCTTCCACGTCGTATTTTGGCGCCTCGAACTCGTAATCGACGAATTCAAGCTGTGATTTCTCGGAAAAGTCCTTGATCGGGAAGACAGAGGTCAGCGCTTCCCAAAGACCGCCTGTTTTGCGCTCTTCCGGTCCGGCGCTGAATTGCAGGAAGCCGTCGTAGGAGGCTTTTTGAACCTCGATCAGGTTCGGCAGATCGGCGACCTCGGTAATCTCGCCAAAGCTGCGCCGCAAGCGGTTCACGCCACCAAGCATGCCCATAGAAGCGCCGTTCGCCTTTGCGCCATTCGTCCCTGTCATGCCCGTTTCTCCTTCACCGATCCGCCGTAGGTACCGGCGTGTGCCGGTACGGAACCATTCTCAATCCAATGCAAATCGGCGCAACGCGTCACTCCCAAATGGGAAGCTTGCGATCTGCGCCCAAACAGTTTCTTTGTGGCCAGCAACCAAGACGCGAGGGTCGCGGCCGGCCGGCAAAACCGCCCGACCGCCGCAACACCCCGGCATTGCATGCCAACCGACAAAGAAGCTATTTCAGTTCCACGGAGGCCCCGACATCCTCGAGCTTTTTCTTCAGCTCTTCGGCTTCGGCCTTCGCCACCGCTTCCTTCACTGCCTTCGGCGCGCTCTCAACCAGATCCTTGGCTTCCTTCAGGCCCAGACCGGTGATCGCACGCACCTCTTTGATGACGTTGATCTTCTTGTCGCCGATGGCGGCCAAGATCACGTCGAACTCGGTCTGTTCTTCGGCAGCCGGCGCAGCCGCACCGGCGTCGCCGCCGGCAGCGCCCATCATCGGCATCGCCATCGGAGCCGCGGCGGCGGAAACGCCCCACTTGTCCTCCAGCAGCTTCGCCAGTTCGGCGGCCTCCAGAACGGTCAGGTTCGAGAGGTCATCAACGAGTTTCTCAAGATCAGCCATAACGTGTATCCTTTTAAGATCGGTTCATCTGTCGGGTAACGGATGTGCCGAACAGTTCCTTTTGGTGTGACGCGTAGTGTGCCGCCGGTTCAAGCGGCGGTTGCGCCATAAGCGGCGAACACGCGGGCCAGCTTGGCCTGCGGCGCGCCGGCAAGCGTAACGAGCTGCTGGGCGGGTTGCGGCAACACACCGACCAGCTTGCCGGCCGGGGCGTTGACGAGACCAACCAGCTTGGCCCGAAATTCGTCCAGAGAGGGCAGCTTCGAGAGCTGCTCGACCGCATCTCGGTCCATGACACGGCTGCCGATCACGCCGCCAACGACCGAGAACTTGTTGTTCCCGTTCGCATACGCAACGCAAACCTTGGCCGCTGCCACGGGGTCGACCGAAAAGGCCACCGCAGTCGGTCCCTGGAACAGGTCCGTTGCACTTTCGAACGGCGTGCCTTCGATCGCGATCTTGGCAAGCCGGTTCTTGGTGACACGGAACATCGCTCCAGCCTCCCGCATTCTGGTGCGGAGAGTGGTCATCTCCGCAACCGTCATGCCGGACTGTTGCACCACAATGAGCACGCCCATTTGTTGGAGCTGCTCACTGAACTGTTCGACCAGTTCTTCTTTCTGCTTCCGCAGCACTGGCCTTTACTCCATCCATGGCGCCTGCCGCAGCACGGCAAACGCCAGTTGCACGGTTCCTTTGGGGCGGAAAAACCGCCCCTCCGGTCAAAAACCCGACTGCCCAATCGCTCCCGAGGGGGAGCGCCGGACCGCCGGAGGTTCGACCTGTCCCTCTAGCCCTGACCCCGTTGCCGCCATGCAGCATTGGGGTGTGAGAGGCGAGGCATCCGGCAGAACCTAGTGCGTGGCAGAAACCGCGCCCAATGTATCAAACCGATCGTGCCCCTATCTCATGCGGGCGGTTTTTAAGCCGCCATGGGAATCCATCAGGAATTCCCTGGAACGGCGCCCGCAATCTCGGACAGGTTGGCCGCTTTGGCGTTCCGCAGATCGCCGCCGCCGCCGTCTTCTCCACCGCCTGGCGCCAAGACGCCGAGCGGCAGGGAATTGTCGTCTCCCGGTTCAAGAGGCCGCTGCCTCTTGCAAATTAAGAGGCCGCTGCCTCTTGCGAACGGAAGTCGGAAACGTCAAGGCGGATGCCCGGCCCCATCGTGGTGCTGACCGCCGCCTTTTTCAGATAAGTGCCCTTCGCGCCGGACGGCTTCGCCCGGTTGATCGCATCCACGAACGCCCGGATGTTGCCGGCGATCTGCTCTTGACCGAATGAGGCCTTGCCGACGCCCGCGTGAATAACACCTGCCCGCTCGGCCCGGAACTGCACCTGACCGCCCTTCGCCGCCTGAACGGCTTCAGCGACATCGTTGGTGACCGTACCGAGACGCGGGTTCGGCATCAGGCCCCGTGGACCTAGCACGCGGCCAAGACGGCCGACAATGGCCATCATGTCCGGCGTCGCGATGGCGCGCTCAAAGTCGATGCGGCCGCCCTGGATCGCCTCCGCCAGATCTTCGGCGCCGACCACGTCCGCGCCAGCGGCCGTAGCCTCTTCCGCCTTGGCGCCGCGGGCGAACACCGCGACCCGCACTGACTTGCCGGTGCCATTCGGCAGGTTCACCACGCCGCGCACCTGTTGGTCGGCATGACGGGGGTCGATCCCGAGATTGAGCGCCACTTCGACCGTTTCATCGAACTTGGCATTCGCCCGCTCTTTCAAGAGAGCCACCGCCTCATCCAACCGATAGTGCTTGTCGCGGTCGGTGCTTGCCGCATTGTTGCGTTTACGCTTCCCAGCAGCCATTGGTTACCTCCCCACCACTGAAAGGCCCATGGAGCGGGCCGAGCCGCGCAGCATTTGAACCGCCGCATCTACGTCGGTGGCGTTGAGGTCAGCCATCTTCTGTTCTGCGATCTCGCGCAATTGCTCGACCGTGACCTGGCCGGCCTTGTCGGTCTTCACGTTCTGCGCGCCCTTCTGAATGCCCGCGGCCTTCTTCAGGAAATAGGTGGCCGGTGGCGACTTGGTGATAAAGGTGAAGCTGCGATCCGCGAATACCGTGATTACGGTCGGGATCGGCATACCCGTTTCCATCTGCTGCGTCGCCGCGTTGAACGCCTTGCAGAACTCCATGATGTTTACGCCCCGTTGCCCCAGAGCGGGGCCGATCGGCGGGGATGGGTTGGCTTTACCAGCTGGCACTTGCAGCTTGATATAGCCGGTTATCTTTTTTGCCATTCATACGCTCCAGTGAAAGACCGCACGGCCGAACAGCCGGCCGCCGGGGTGCGGTACGGGCGGAGACCAGCCCTTCCGCAAAACTGCACCATCAGGCTTAAACCAACAGATTTAAACTGCTTTTTGCACCTGTGAATATTCGAGATCGACCGGGGTCGCGCGCCCAAAAATCGAAACGGACACCTTCAGCCGCGCCCGCTCCGCATCAACTTCTTCGACAAGCCCGTTGAACGAGGCGAACGGCCCGTCGCAAACCCGGACCTGCTCGCCCACTGTGTAGACGACGGACGGCGCCGGACGATCCACACCCTCCTGCACTTGGCTGAGAATGCGCTGTGCTTCGGATTCCGAGATCGGGCTTGGCCGCTTGCCCGCCCCAAGGAAGCCGGTGACCTTCGACGTGTTCTTGACAAGGTTCCAGGCGTGATCGGTCATGTCCATCTTCACTAGGACATAGCCCGGAAAAAACTTGCTTTCGGCCTTGACCTTTTGGCCGCGACGGACCTGGAATACCTCTTCCGTCGGCACCAGAACCTCTTCGATCTGGTCGCCGATGCCCTGCTTTTCGGCCTGCTCCCGGATCGAGTCAGCGACCTTTTTCTCAAAGCCGGAAAAGACGTGGATTACGTACCAACGAGCTGCCACCGATCACGCTCCCAAGCCCAGAATGAACCGGACCGCGAAGCCCAGAATCTGATCAACCGCCAAAAAGAACAGCGCCGCCAGAATGACCATGATGAACACCATCAGGGTCGTAATGCCGGTTTCCTTGCGGGTCGGCCAGGTTACCTTGGAGGCTTCCTGCCGGACCTGACGGATAAATGCACCTGGACTTGCCATTGCTTGCATATTGCCAATCATCGCGGATTAGGGATCGATCGGGCGCAGTCCAGGACACCAATCCTGAAATGCTTACGGGGGCCCAAAATCAACCGGACCCGCTCCGAACGTTTAATAAAAACTGATTTGCAACGGACTGTCAACCACGCTTGCCAGCCCAAGCGATTTCTCAGGGGTGCGGCGCTTGGCTGCCCCCGCGCCAAGTGGGTCTCTGGCAGGAGTGGAGGGACTCGAACCCCCAGCCCTCGGTTTTGGAGACCGATGCTCTACCAATTGAGCTACACTCCTTCAGCCGCCGCGGAGCAACCATGCGGGACAGATACGCCCGCAGCGGCATTTACACAAGCGCGCAAACTACGCGCCAAAGTCCTACTCAATAATGTTCGCGACGACGCCGGCGCCGACGGTGCGGCCGCCTTCGCGGATGGCAAAGCGCAGGCCTTCGTCCATCGCGATCGGCGCGATCAGGTTCACCGTCATCGCGATGTTGTCGCCCGGCATCACCATCTCCGTGCCTTCCGGCAACTCAACCGTCCCCGTCACGTCCGTCGTGCGGAAGTAAAACTGCGGCCGGTAGTTCGAGAAAAACGGCGTGTGACGACCGCCTTCCTCTTTCGTCAGCACGTAGCATTCGCACTTGAACTTGGTGTGCGGCGTGATCGAGCCCGGGCTTGGCCAGCACCTGGCCGCGCTCCACGTCCTCGCGCCCGATGCCGCGCAACAGGCAGCCCACATTGTCGCCCGCCTGGCCCTGGTCCAAGAGCTTGCGGAACATCTCGACGCCCGTCACCGTCGTCTTGCGCGTGTCGCGGATGCCGACGATCTCGACCTCCTCGTTCACCTTCACCACGCCCTGCTCGACCCGGCCCGTCACCACCGTGCCCCGACCCGAAATCGAGAACACGTCCTCGATCGGCATCAGGAACGGACGGTCCACCGGGCGGTCCGGCTGCGGAATGTAGTCGTCCACCGCCTTCATCAGCTCCAGAATGGCGTCGTGGCCGATCTCCGGCGTCTTGTCTTCGAGCGCCGCCAGCGCCGAGCCCTTAACGATCGGAATGTCGTCGCCCGGAAAGTCATAGGACGACAGCAGCTCGCGCACCTCGAGCTCCACCAGCTCCAGCAGTTCCTCGTCGTCCACCTGGTCGACCTTGTTCAGGAACACCACCAGCGCCGGCACGCCCACCTGACGCGCCAGCAGAATGTGCTCGCGCGTCTGCGGCATCGGGCCGTCGGCCGCCGAGACCACCAGAATCGCGCCATCCATCTGCGCCGCACCCGTGATCATGTTCTTCACATAGTCGGCATGGCCGGGGCAATCCACATGCGCGTAGTGACGGTTCTCGGTCTCGTATTCCACATGCGCGGTCGAGATCGTGATGCCGCGCGCCTTCTCTTCCGGCGCCCTGTCGATGCTGTCATACGCCTGAAACTCGGCGCCGCCGGTTTCCGCCAGCACCTTCGTAATCGCCGCCGTCAGCGACGTCTTGCCATGATCGACATGGCCAATCGTCCCGATGTTGCAGTGCGGCTTATTACGCTCGAACTTTGCCTTCGCCATGGTCTCTTAGCTTCCTCGACGATCCAAACCGATAACTCGTTAACATTCTGCTACGGCGCCCGGCCGAAGCGGAGGGCGGCGGGTGGAGCGGGTGATGGGAATCGAACCCACACGACCAGCTTGGAAGGCTGGGGTTCTACCATTGAACTACACCCGCACTTGCCGACGCGGTGGTGGAGGGGGTTGGATTCGAACCAACGTAGGCGTACGCCAGCGGGTTTACAGCCCGCCCCCTTTAGCCACTCGGGCACCCCTCCGTCGCCGCGGCAAAGCAACAGGAATTGCCGCGCCGCGTCAGCAAGGTGTGGACACATATTGCGGGGACCCCACGCTGTCAACTACGGATGAGGAGACAAAACCTCACGCCCGCCCCCTCGCCCGCGTTGTGGCGGCGACAGGAGACCATCGCCCCATGGCCCGATCCGGCAACCCGCGCCCTCGCCCGGCCAATCGCCGCTCCCATACCGACAATCGCCCCGCGCCTGAGCGCCGGCGGGCCGGCGGTGGCGGCGCAGTCGAAAAACATCTGGCTTTATGGCCGCCATCCGGTGTTGAGCGCGCTTGCCAATCCGCGCCGCCAGATCAGCCGGGTGTTGGCCACCGGCACGTTCTGGGAGCGCTTTGGCGACACCGTCAGCAAGCGGACGCCGCCGCAGATCGTGGACGCCGAAACGCTCGATGATTTGCTCGGGCCGGAAGCGGTGCATCAGGGCATTGCCGCCTATGTGCGGCCGCTGGCGCCGATGGCGGTCGACGATGTTCTGGCCACGGCAGCGGCAGGCGAAACCGCGGTTCTTCTTGTGCTGGACGAGATTACGGACCCGCGCAACGTCGGCGCCATCCTTCGGTCGGCGGCGGCGTTCGGCGCGTCCGGCCTGATCGTCACCCGCCACAATGCGGCCAACGAAACCGGCGCGCTGGCAAAGGCGGCGTCCGGCGCGCTCGACCGGGTGCCGATCGCCGAGGCGCCCAATCTGCGGCGAACACTGGAGCAGTTGAAAGAAGCGGGCTTCTGGTGCCTGGGCCTCGACCATCCCGCCCCGCAGGCGATCGGCCGGGATCTTCCGCCCGCCAAGACCGCGTGGGTGCTGGGCGCGGAGGGCAAGGGTCTCCGCCAGTTGACGGCGCGCAGTTGCGACGCGTTGGTGGAAATCCCGATCGCCGAGGGAATGGAGAGCCTGAATGTTTCCAACGCCGCGGCGATCGCTCTCTATGAATGGTCCAGGCATCATCGAAGCGCTTCCGAACCCCGCGATGCTCGCTGACATGTGGACAAACCGCCTCCGGCATACCGGCAAACCGCCTCCGGAGTACGAGAATGAACGCCGGAAACCCATTCAGGCATCTTCTGCGGGCAAACTCGGTGCCGTCGCGGCGAAATCAGCGCTTGCCTCATAGGCCGCCGCGGCGCGGTAGAGAGCCGCCTCCGCAAACGGCCTCCCGATGAGCTGGAACGAGGTTGGGCATCCGTTTGCATCGAACCCCGCCGGCACGCTCAGCGCCGGCAGTCCCAGATAGTTCATCGGCCGGGTACAGCGGGACGTGCGCGCCAACAGCGCCGCAAACCCCTGCCGGTCGCCGACATCCGTCTCTGCGATGGTCGGGAGCGGCGCGTCGAAGGTCGGCGCGTGCAGCATGTCGCATTCCGCAAACGCCTGTTCCACGAACGCGCGCACCCGCCGCGGCCGCAACTGCAAGGCTGTCAGGTAGTCCGTCGCACTGACCGCGAAACCCGCCTCCAGACGCGCCCGCGGCTGCGGGCCATAGTCGTTCGGGCGGGTTCGGAGCCAATGCGCGTGCAAGGTCGCGCCTTCGCTTGCCGTAATGATATTCGCCAGGTCGATGTTCGCGTCCGGGTCGGGTATGGCGACCGGCTTCACCTCGGCCCCCAATTCGGCGAACACGTGCAGGCTTCGGTCCACATGCTCGGCCACCGCCGGGTCGAGTGAGGCGCGGAAATAGGTGTCCGGCACACCGATGCGCACGCCCTTCAAGTTGCGGGCATCGCATGCGGCCTCGAAGTCGGGCACGGCGCGGCGACTGGTGGTCGGATCGTTCGGGTCGTAGCCCGCGATCACGCCCAGCAGGCGCGCATTGTCCCTGACGGTGCGGGTGAGCGGCCCGATGCCGTCATGCGTGAACGAGAGGCCCATACAGCCATAGCGGCTGACCCGGCCGGCCGTGACCTTCATGCCCACCAGCCCATTAGCGCCGGCCGGCAGGCGCACCGAGCCGCCCGTATCCGAGCCCAGCGCGGCAAAGGTCAACCGAGCCGCCGTCGCCGAGCCGGAACCGCTAGACGAACCGCCGGTAATATGCGCGGGGTTCCAGGGATTGCGGCAATGGCCCCAATGGTCGTTGTGCCCGGTCGGCCCCAGAGCGAATTCGGACATGTTCAGGCCGCCGAGATAAAGGGCGCCAGCGGCGTCCATCCGCTCCATCACGGTCGCCGTGTGGTCGGGCCGGAAATCCCGCCGGATCTTGCTGCCGCAGGTCGATAGCACTCCTGCCCGGTAAAACATGTCCTTGTGGGCGAGCGGAACGCCATGTAGCTGCCCGAGTTCCTCCCCGCGCGCCCGCGCGGCGTCGGCGGCATCGGCCATCGCGAGCGCGAGTTCCGGCTCCACATGGATAAAGCAGTTCAGGACCGGCTGCCACGCCGCGATCCGCGCGAGGCATGCTTCGGTAAGCTCCCGCGACGAGATCCGGCCGGAGGCGACCGCATCCGCGGCCTCTGTCAGGCTCCAGAGGCACGGGTCAGTCATCGGTTAAATCCGCTACTGAATCCTGTGGGGCCAGATTCTCTAGAACCACGAAGATTTGCGCGGGCTCCGTATCGAACATCGTTTCCGGCGCCAGCATTGCCAGACTCTGTTTTGTGCGGGCGATGATGCGCACGGCCCGGTCAGCCGTCTCCGATCCGCCGGGATACCCTTGCGCTTCACTCAGCCAAACCTGCATTTGATCTCGATCAATCATCGATCTTCCTTTACTGATATAAGAGTGAGCATAAGAGCCCCTCCGGGACAAATCCAGGGTGCGAAAATCCAGGGAAAGCCAGAATGCAACACGCCAGCGTCCGTCGGAATTCTTTGGGATATGCGGTAGCCAATATCCCCTTCGACATGCCGTGGGAGTGGCTCACGGCCGGATGGCGTGACATGTGGCGCGTCTGGCCCATCTCTCTGGGGTATGGCCTGATCTTCGCTCTCGGCGCTTTCGTGCTGATGGGGGCGCTAATCTATCAGGAATCGCAAGTGATCATTTTTCCCCTTGCCGCCGGCTTCCTGCTGCTCGCGCCCCTGCTCGCCGTCGGGCTTTATGAAGCCAGCCGGCGCCTCGACAATGGCCAACCCATCACTTTGGGTTCAGTAGCGTTCGTCAGGACCGCTTCGCCGCTGCAACTGGGCTATGTCGGTATCATCCTGGCGATGTTGTTTTTGTTTTGGATAAACATGGCAGCGCTGATCTATGGCTTGTTTTTCGGCTACCCGCAGTTTCCCCGCTTTCAGAGTTCATTCCAATGCTGCTGTCGACGTTCAACGGCGTCGCCATGCTGATCGTCGGATCGATCGTCGGCGGCGTGCTGGCGATCAGCGGATTTGCGCTGTCTGCGATTAGCATCCCGCTCTTGGTGGACAAGGAATCGGATTTCGTCACCGCAGTCGTCACCAGCGTCAAGGCATTGATCCAGAATCCGAAAGCGATGCTGCTCTGGGCCGGCATCATCGCCGCGCTCATGATCCTAGGCATGGCGACGATCTTTATCGGACTGGTCGTCACGTTTCCATTGGTCGGGCATGCGACCTGGCATGCGTACAAGGCCATCGTGCTCGCCGAAGCGGAACCCACCGTTCTTTAACGCGGCAGCCCTTCGGCCTCGCGCCTCGCGTCTTCTTCTGTGGGGCGGCGCGTGATGAAGGTGCCGAGGGCGATGGCACATTCCACACCCAGGTCGGTTACCACCCGGCATTCGACCACAAAGGTGCGGGCGCCACCGCGCACTACCTTTGCCTCGGCGGTTAACTTGCTGCCGCGGGCGGGCGCCAGATAGTTGACCTTCAACTCCAGCGTCACCGTATAGCGCTTGCGCGTCGCGTAGTTGCCGCCCGCCGCCGCCGTGCCCATGGCGACATCCACCAGGGATGCGACCACGCCGCCATGGGCGACGTCGCGCACGTTGCGCTTGTCCTCGTCCAACTCCAGAGAAACGATGGCGCGATCGTCCTCCATGACCTCATAGGTGAGGCCGAGCCATTTGCGAAAACCGACGTCGGACAAGCCTGTTCTCCAGCGCGTATTGAGTTAGGGAAATCCGGGGAAGATCCCTACTCCACCGCCGCTACCGGAGCAACCATGACGACCGCGGTCAGCGGGTGTAACGCGAGCGACGGAGGCGCAGAAACGCCAGGATACCGACCCCCGTGGCGGCCAATGGCAGGGCTGCGGGCACCGGTATGACCTCGGTCGGGGTCGGATTGATCGAATATTTGGTTCCCGGCCCCAGATTGTTGAAGTTCTGGTCGATGGCCTGATAATCGCCCGGAACCAGCGGGTCGGGGTCCGGGAACAGGGTCAGGTCGCAGGCGGAAGCCGCGCACACGCCGGCAACGGCTACCGAGTTGGTGAAAGAGGGCGTGGCCGTGGCCCAAGTGAACTCGTTCAGGGCGATGCTGTAGGCCAAATTGGTTGTGGCCGAGTCCATCGTGTCGAAGTGCACGCCATCCAACGTGACCATCAGGTTCGTGACGGGGCCGCCACCCACAGGCGCTTGAAACGTTCCGATCGCCGTGCCGCCGCCATTGCTGAAATCAATATCATATATCGCGGGCACCGCGAGAGCAGCGCCGGGCGCCATCGCGAGCAAAGCCGCCGCCGCGGCGGTGGATCGAATAGTGGCGAACCAGCTAGGCATGATCGGTACCTCCATAAATCTGAAATTGTCGAATCCTAACCTTAACATGCTCTCCGCAATATCCGACGGATATCAATCAATAAAATATTTTGATGCTCGAATATTTCCGATGAATTTTTGATTTGCGTTCTAATCGGACGCGAAAAAAAGGAGGGCGAATGGGTTTTTTTGTCGGTGGGAACGGCTCCAGAGCGGCTTCCCGTCAAACTGGGCCACAACTCCTTCGTAGTCCCTGGTTTGACCAAGATCCGTGCCGGAGCGCCAAACCCATGGAATTCTGCTTTCTGCAAGGCTCTCAGGAATGAGCTTCCGCTTTTGCGGGAGAGAAGGCAGGAGCGCTTCACTTGGTTCGGAAACAGCCCTACCCAGCCGCCCTTCCCAATACCCAATCGGCCGCGCGCTCGCCGATCATCATGCTGGGCGCGTTGGTGTTGCCGCTGACGAGCGTGGGCATGATGGAGGCATCGGCGACGCGTAAGCCTTCGATCCCGTGCACCTTCAACTCGTTGTTCACCACCGCCATCGGGTCGCTTCCCATTTTGCAGGTGCCGACCGGATGATAGGTCGTCTCGGCGGTCCGTTTCACCCAATCAATGATCTCGTCGGGAGTGTTCAGATCCGGCCCCGGCCCTGTCTCCGTAAGTTGCAGGGGTTGCAGTGCGGGCGCGCGCATGATGGATCGCGCGATTGCGATGGCCGCAACCGTGATTTCCTCGTCCACGCGGGCAGACAGAAAGTTGAAACTGATCGCGGGCGGCTGCCGGGGATCGGCCGACGTGACGTGGATGTGGCCCTTGCTTTCCGGCCGCATGGGATGGGCGTAGCAGGTCATGCCGGACTTCTTCGAGATGACCGGCCCCTTCTCCCGCATCTCCGCCAGCATCGGCACCCAGCCGAGCAGGCAATCGGGCGCCTCCAGCCCCTCTCGCGAGCGCACAAAGGCGCGCATCGGCGCACCCACGGCCGCCATCATGCTCGGTTGCCGCAGCACATAGCGCATCGCCTGGTAGGTGAGGCCAAGGCCGCGGGTACGGTCGTTAAGGGTATAACCCTTGGCCCCGACCAGCCAACGGGTACGGGGCGCAAAGTGGTCGCGCAGGTTCTCGCCCACCCCCGGCAGGTCGTGCTGCACCTCGATTCCCAGGGTGCGCAGGCGCTCGGCTTGGCCGATGCCCGAAAGTTCCAGCAATTGCGGGGAATTGATGGTGCCCCCGCTGACGATCAGGTCCCGCCCCGACCGGGCCTCACGCTTCTGGCCGTTGACCGAGTAGCGGACGCCGACGCAGCGCCTGCCTTCCAGGATCAGACTTTCAGCGTGTGCATGGGTTTCGATGTGCAGGTTCGGGCGGCGGCGGGCCGGCTTCAGGTAGCAGGCGGCGGTGCTCATCCGCCACCAGCCGGAAATCGAGGCCTGGCTCATGGCGATGCCGTCCTGCGACGCGCCGTTATAGTCCGGATTGTAGGGAATGCCCACCTGCCCCGCCGCCTGCACGATGGCAGCGAGCAGCGGATCGGTCGGCTTCGGGTTGGTCACGCGCAGCGGGCCGTCCCTGCCCCGGAACGCGTCCTCGCCTTCACCCGGCGCATAGCGCTCCATCCGCTTGAAGACGGGCAGAACCTCGCGATAACTCCAGCCTCGATTGCCCATTTGCGCCCAGGTGTCGTAGTCCTGCGCCTGGCCGCGGACAAAGGCCATGCCGTTGATCGCGCTGGACCCGCCCAGGATCTTGCCGCGCGGCACCGCCAGGCGGCGGCCGTGGGTGCTGGCTTCGGGCTCCCCCGAATAGAGCCAATTCGCGACCGGGTTCTTGAACAGCTTCGCATAGCCGATGGGAATACGGGCCCAGATATGCCCGGGCGGCCCCGCCTCCAGCAGCAGCACCGAATGCCGCGGGTTCTCCGACAGGCGGTAGGCGAGCGGCGCCCCGGCCGAGCCCGCGCCGACAACGATAAAATCATAGGTCTGCATGGCAATGTCGCCTCAACAAGCGCATCGCGCTCCGATTCGCTTTCTAACAGTAAAAAAACCTATCGTTTCAACTCATTGACCCAACCGGTGCTTGCTACCCCGTCCGCTAGAGAGGTCGGTGCAGGCTGGCCTATGGTGCGCCGATTTTGGCCGCCGCCACGTCCATGAGTTTTCCTCAATCCGACACTACAGGAAGATCGAAATGGGTCGAATGATAATCGGCATTGCGGCTGCCGTTGCCTTGGCGGCATCGGCAGCGCAGGCGGAAGGCTTGCCGAAGCAGGTTGCCTGGACCGCCTGTAATACGGGCTCTTCCGGCTATGCACAGTCCGTCGGCCTCGGCAATATGCTGAAGTCGCAATATGACGTCGATCTGCGAATTATTCCCGGCAGGAACGACGTCAGCCGAATGCTGCCGATGAAGGCCGGTCAGGTGGATATCTGCGCCTGCGGCATCGCCTCCTATTTCGGTCAGGAAGGCGTCTTCATGTTCTCATCCGACCGGTGGGGGCCGACCGAGCTTTATAACCTGTTCAACAATATCGGCCGCAATGGCGCCGGTCTGATCGTCGCCGCCGATCTGGGGATCGACAGCTACGAGGGCCTGAAAGGCAAGCGCGTCACCTGCGTAAAGGGATCGCCGGCATTGAACCTGAGCAGCACCGGCGTCCTCGCCTTCGCCGGTCTCGCCTGGGATGATGTGCAGAAGGTTGTGGTGCCCGGCTATGGCCACTCCATGCAGGCCATCATCGACGGTCAGGCCGATGCCGCCTATGGCTCGACCATCAGCGCCGTCTACAGCCAGATCGCGGCGAGACCGCGCGGCATCCGCCACTTGCCCTTCCCGCACAATGAGAAGGAAGCCTGGGCGCGCGCCAACGCCGTTGCGCCATGGTGGTATCCGGTAAACGTCACCGCCGCGGTGGCGATCGAAAACAATCCCACCGGCGGCAAGTCGTTCGAGGGCGCCGGCTATCCCTATCCGATTTTCATCGGCATGCCCGACCTTGCGCACCACACTGCCTATAGCCTGACCAAAGCCATTATGGAAAACTACGAGGATTATAAGAACAACGGGCCCGGCACGGACGGCTACCAACTCAAGAACCAGAGCTTCGACTGGGTGTTTCCCTATCACCCGGGCGCCATCCGCTACTACAAGGAAGCGGGCGTCTGGAGCGACGCGGCGCAGGCGCAATCCAGGCAGGACTCGAACCTGAAGCGCCAGGACGTGTTGGCGACGGCCTGGGGAATTCCAAACGATGGACGTTGGCAGCGACGAGCACGAAACCAAGTGGCTCGAAATCCGCAGCAAGCATCTGAACAAATCTGGCATGTCGGTACCGTTCAAGGAGCCCATGCCGACCGGATAGTCGTTAACCAATTACGGTTATAGATCGCGCCGGTGGCGAGACAGGTTCCGCCACCGGCGTCTTCTCTTCCCCTTGCGTTCCGACCATACCCATGCTCATATTCTCTTCTTACACAGGGATAACCGCCCGCGAACTGTGGCGGATAATTGGGAGAAGATAGTATGCGTTCAGTACTCACCGCCGCCGTGGCGGCAGTAATGGCGGCGGGTTCGGCCGTCGCGGCGGAGTTGCCGAAGCAACTGTCCTGGACAGCTTATGGCACCACTTCGTCCGGCTATGCCCAATCGGTTGGGTTGGGCAATATGCTCAAGGCCAAATACGATACGGACCTCCGCATCATTCCGGGCAAAAACGATGTTAGCCGCATGCTGCCGCTGAAGGCGGGTCAGGCGGATATATGCGCCTGTGGCATTGCGGCGTATTTCGGTCAGGAAGGCGTCTTCATGTTCGCGTCCGACCGGTGGGGACCGACGAAGATCTATAACTTGTTCAACAATATCGGCCGCAACGGACAGCAGACAGTTGTTGCCGGCGATGCGGGGGTAAAGACGTATGCGGACCTGAAGGGCAAACGCGTTTCCTGGGTTAAGGGTTCGCCGGCGCTGCAGATCAACCTGCTGGCCGCGCTCGCCTTCGGCGACCTTACCCTGGACGATGTCGAGGTCATTGCGGTGCCGGGGTGGGGCCAGTCGATCCAGGCGATCATCGATGGCCAGTCCGACGCGGCGGTCGGATCGACGATTTCCAGTTCCTACAACCAGTTGGCGGCCAGCCCGCGTGGCCTGTTCTTCCCGACCCTGCCGTTCGACAATAAAGAGGCCTGGGCGAGGGCAAAAGCCGTGGCGCCGTTCTGGAACCAGCAGGTGATCAAAACTGCGGTCGCAGGTGAGAACAACACGTCTGGTGAGATGCCGTATGAGGGCAATAACTACCCCTATCCGATCTTTGTCGGCATGGAGAACCTCGAAGAGGATCTGGCCTACAATCTGACCAAAGCGGTGATGGAGAATTACGAGGCGTACAAGAACAACGGCCCCGGAATGGATGGCTATCAGATCCAGAACCAGAACTTCGAGTGGGTCTTCGCCTATCATCCAGGCGCGATCCGCTACTACAAGGAAGCGGGCGTCTGGACCGACGCGGCGCAGAGTAACAACGACGCGATCCTGAAACGGCTCGACGTGCTCGCCTCGGCCTGGAGCGAATTCAAAGGCATGGACGTCTCCAGCGACGACTATGAAGCCAAGTGGCTGGAAACCCGGGCCAAGCACCTGAACGATGCCGGCATGGACGTTCCATTCCAGAAACCGTTGCCGCAGGCCGAATAGTTCCTGCACCTGACCTGTCTTTTCAACGCCGGCGAGGCCTCCGCTTCGCCGGCGATTTTTGCGTGCCGGCACGGTATTCCTTGCGCCGACTTGGCGCGCATGCTGAAGTTTCCCCGTGCACCAAGCACATGCGCCGCTCGAAAAAGGCGGCGACAATGAAAAGGGAGACTACGTCATGCGCTTTTATCTTGCCGCAACCGTTGCGGCGATGGTTGCAGCGGGCCCCGCCATCGCTGCGGACGTAAACCTGCCGAGCCAGATATCCTGGACGGCCTACGGCACCACCTCTTCCGGGTATGCCCAATCGGTTGGTTTGGGCAATATGCTCAAGGCCAAATACGATACGGACCTCCGCATCATTCCGGGCAAGAACGACGTCAGCCGGATGCTGCCGCTAAAGGCCGGCCAGTCGGAGATCTGCGCCTGCGGCATCGCCTCCTATTTCGGCCAGGAGGGCGTGTTCATGTTCGCTTCGCCCCAGTGGGGGCCAACGCCGCTCTATAACCTGTTCAACAATATCGGCCGCAACGGTGCCGGTCTGATCGTTGCGGGCGACCTGGGCGTGAAGAGCTATGCCGACCTGAAGGGCAAACGTGTCACCTGGGTGAGAGGCTCTCCGGCATTGAATCTGAACAGCACCGCGGTTCTCGCCTTTGCCGGGCTGACCTGGGACGACGTCGAAGTAATTACCATGCCCGGCTGGGGCCAATCCATGCAGGCGATCATCGATGGCCAGGCGGACGCCGCCTATGGTTCGACCATTTCCTCGAAATACAACCAGATCAATGCGAGCCCGCGTGGCCTGATCCATCTTCCGTTCCCGCATGACGACAAGGAGGCTTGGAAACGAGCCAATGCGATTGCACCGCACTGGTATCCGGTCGAAGTAACAAACGCCGTTGCAATCGAAAACAATCCCGGCGGTGGCAAATCGTTTGAAGGTGCGGGCTTTCCCTACCCGATCTTCGTCAGCCTGCCGAACATGGAGGACGACATCGCCTATAGCCTGACCAAGGCGGTCATGGAAAACTACGAAACCTTCAAGGACTCCGGCCCGGGCATGGATGGCTATCAGGTCAAAAACCAAAATCTATCCTGGATTTTTCCCTATCACCCGGGCGCGATCCGCTATTGGAAAGAAATCGGCGAGTGGACTGATGACAATCAGGCCAATACCGATGCGCTGAACGAGCGGAACGACGTGCTCGCCGCCGCCTGGGAAGACTTCACTTCCATGGATGTTGCCGAGGATGAATACGAAATCAAATGGCTGGAAGTCCGCGCAAGGCATCTGACCGATGCCGACATGTCCGTGCCGTTCAAAGCGCCGCTGCGGCAGCCGGAATAGGCCCGTACGCGTTTTCTCGTCTGAGCGCCGGCGAGGCCTTCGCTTCGCCGGCGTTTTTTGCGCCTCGGCGCGGTATTCCTTGCGCCGAGGCGGCGCGCATGCTGAAGTTTCCCCGTGCACCAAGCACGCGCGCCGCCCGCAAAAGGCCGCGACAATGAAAAGGGAGACTACGTCATGCGCTTTTATCTTGCCGCAACCGTTGCGGCCATGGTTGCAGCGGGCCCCGCCGCCGCTGCGGACGTAAACCTGCCGAGCCAGATATCCTGGTCGGCCTATGGCACCACCTCCTCCGGCTACGCCCAGTCAGTCGGTCTCGGCAACATGCTGAAGGCGAAATACGACGTCGACCTGCGCATCATTCCGGGCAAGAACGATGTCAGCCGCATGCTGCCGCTGAAGGCCGGCCAGGCGGATCTTTGCGCCTGCGGCATCGCCTCCTATTTCGGCCAGGAGGGCGTCTTCATGTTCGCGTCGCCCCAGTGGGGGCCGACGCCGCTCTATAACCTGTTCAACAATATCGGCCGCAATGGCCAGATGTTCGGCGTCGCCGGCGATCTGGGCGTCAAGACCCTCGCCGACCTCAAAGGCAAGCGCGTCGCCTGGGTAAGGGGCGCGCCTGCGCTCAACGTGAACGCGACCGCGGGACTGGCCTTTGCAGGACTGACCTGGGACGATGTGGAGAAGGCGGTCTTCCCGGGGTGGGGTCAGTCGGTCCAGGCGCTGATCGACGGACAGACGGACGCGGCCTTCGTCTCCACCATTTCCAGCGCGCTCAATCAGGTCGCCGCCAGCCCGCGCGGCCTGTTCCTGCCGACCTTGCCGCATGACGACACAGCCGGATGGGAAAGAGCAAAGGCCGTGGCGCCTCACTGGAACCAGCAAATGGTCAGCAACGCCATCGCCGGTGAGAACAACACAAGCGGCAAAATGCCGTTTGAAAGTGCCAACTATCCCTATCCAATCTTCGTTGGGCTCGAAAGTCTTCCGGACGACTTTGCCTACAGCTTGACCAAAGCCGTCATGGACAACTACGACACCTTTCAGAATTCCGGCCCGGGTATGGACGGTTATCAGCTGAAGAACCAGAATTTCGATTGGGTCTTCCCCTACCATCCAGGTGCAATCAGGTACTATAAGGAAGCGGGGGTCTGGACCGATGCGGCGCAGGCCAAGACCGACGCGCTGAACGACCGGAACGACGTGCTCGCCGCCGCCTGGGAAGACTTCACTTCCATAGATGTTGCCGAGGCCGAATATGAAACCAAGTGGCTGGAAGTCCGCGCAAAGCATTTGACGGACGCAGGCATGCCCGTGCCGTTCAAGGAGCCGTTGGCCTCAGACTGACAGCACGAACTGCCTCACGGCTGGCGGCCGGAACCACGCCGGCTGCCGACTTTGGGGCGGCGCTTGCGTTCGCTGGCGGCCCATGCTGATATCGCGGCAACCGAAAAGGCTTCTCCATAGCCGTCGAGGCTTGGAAAAACGAAAGGGAGAAAACACCATGCGCATGCTTTTGGCCGCGGCGACGGCCCTTCTCTCCACAGGGGGCCCCGCCGTCGCGGAGGATGTCCAATTGCCGGAGCAGCTCTCGTGGACCGCCTATGGCACGACGTCCTCGGGCTATGCGCAATCGGTCGGGCTGGGCAACATGCTGAAGTCTAAATACGGTACCGACCTGCGCATCATCCCCGGCAAGAACGATGTCAGCCGGATGCTGCCACTGAAGGCAAACCAGGCGGAGATCTGTGCCTGCGGCATCGCCTCTTATTTTGCGCAGGAAGGCGTGTTCATGTTCGCCGCCGACCGGTGGGGGCCGACGCCGATCTATAACCTGTTCAACAATATCGGCCGCAACGGCGCGGGCCTGATCGTCGCCGGCGATCTCGGCATCGACAGCTACCAGGGTCTGAAGGGCAAGCGCGTGACTTGGGTTCGCGGCGCGCCGGCGCTGAACCTGAACAGCACGGCCGGCCTCGCCTTTGCCGACCTCACCTGGAACGATGTGCAGAAGGTTGTGGTTCCCGGCTGGGGCCAAGGCATGCAGGCGATCATCGACGGCCAGGCTGACGCCTCCTGGGGCTCGACCATTTCCAGCGTCTATGCCCAGATCGCAGCCAGCCCCCGCGGCATTCGGCAATTGCCGTTCCCGCATGACGACACTGAGGGCTGGAACCGCTTTCAGGCGGTCGCACCCTATTTTTACAAGGTCACCGTGACCAACGCCGTCGCCATCGAAACCAACCCGAACGGCGGCAAGTCGTACGAGGGCGCCGCGTATCCCTATCCGATCTTTGTCAGCCTGCCGGATCTTGCGGACGAAACCGCCTACAGCCTGACAAAGGCTGTTATGGAAAACTATGAGTTCTATAAAAATTCCGGGCCGGGCATGGACGGCTACCAAGTGGAAAACCAGAACCTGTCATGGGTGTTCCCCTACCATCCGGGCGCCATTCGCTATTGGAAAGAAATCGACGAGTGGACCGACGACGCCCAGGCCAACACGGATGCGCTACACCATCGCAATGAAGTGCTGGCTGCCGCGTGGAAAGAATTCCAGTCTATGGACGTCCCGGAGGACCAGCACGAACTGAAATGGCTGGAGATCCGCGCGAAACATCTTGAGGCGGCCGGCCTGTCGGTACCGTTCAGGGAACCGCTGGAGGGTTAGGCCCTATCACGCCGCCTCGTTGCGGCCCTACCTTTGCCTAGCCGATCGGCCCGTCGCTCCTTTCTTTGTGGCGGGTTCGGTAACTCTTGATCCTCTCATTTGTCTTTGACCTCTTTCGGGAATTGTCTGTCCTCCATGACCAAGCCGCAACCCGAGCCTGTCGACTATCTCGCCGAAGAGGCCGTCGAACAAGCCGAAGTCTCCATTGATCGCCACCGCAAGCTATCCCCCTTTTGGTGGACGCTGCTACTGACCTCTGCCTTGCTGTCAATCGCGTTGTCGATCTATGTGATTTTTGGGCTGGGCAACAGGCTGGGGCTCTATGTGCCGCTGGAGACCGAGTATTTCTACGCCATGCTCGGCCTGCTGCTGCCGCTGGTTTTCTTTCTCTACCAGCCATGGCCTGGCGTCGGCCCATCTGATCGGGTGCCGTGGTACGATATATTATTGGCGGCCATCACCTTCGGCATATCGGTCTACTTCGTTCTGCATGGCAACGAGATCCTGCTGGACGGGTGGGAGTATCTGCCGCCGCAGATCCCGGCAATCTGCGCCTTTATCATGTGGGCTATCGTGCTGGAAGCGGCGCGGCGCGGCGGCGGCATGCCGATTTTCATCATCTGTGTGATCCTGTCGGTCTACCCGGTCTATGCAAGCGACTTCCCCGGTGTTTTCGAAGGCCAATCGGTCAGTTGGGAGGTCGCGGGAGCTTTCCACATCTTCGGCACGGAAAGCGTGCTCGGCATCCCGATGAAAGCCTTCGCCAACTTGGTGGTCGGGTTCCTGGTGTTCGGCGTGGCCTTGCAGTTCACGGGCGGCGGCGCGTTTTTCCTGAATCTGGCTTTCGCGATGCTGGGCAAGTATCGGGGCGGGCCCGCAAAGGTCGCCATTTTCGCCAGCGGCCTGATGGGATCCATGAGCGGTTCGGTCATCACCAACGTGTTGACCACGGGGGTCATGACCATTCCCGCCATGAAGCGGGTCGGTTTCCGCGCCTCCTATGCGGGCGGCGTCGAAGCCTGCGCCTCCACTGGCGGCGTGCTGATGCCGCCGATCATGGGCGCAACCGCGTTTGTCATGGCCACATATCTGGAGATTCCGTACGGCGAAATCATCATTGCCGCGATCATCCCCTCGGTCCTGTATTATTTCGGCCTGTTCGTCCAGATCGACGCCTATTCGGCGCGCTTCGGCCTGAAGGGCCTGCCCACGAGCGAGTTGCCGCGTGCCCTGGATGTGCTGAAACAGGGCTGGTATTTCGTCTTCGTCTTTGCACTGCTGATCGTCATGCTGCTTTACATGCAGCGAGAGGCGCAGGCGCCCTATTATGCCACGGCATTGTTGCTGATCATCAACCAGGCATCGCCGCGGCATCGCTGGAATTTGCGCAGATTTCAGGATTTTCTGGTCGGCATCGGCAAGCTTTTTACGGAATTGGCGGCGATCCTGGCCGGGATCGGTCTGATCATCGGCGCGCTGACGCTTTCCGGCAAGATCGGCTCCATCGCATACGAGCTGGTCAATCTCGCCGGTCAGGACGTGCTTACGCTGCTGATCTTGGGCGCGCTGACCAGCTTCGTACTGGGCATCGGCATGACGGTGACGGCCGCCTATTTGTTCCTGGCGGTGACGGTCGCGCCTGCTCTGGTGCACCCAATCGGCGGTCAGCCAGGCCTGAACGAGTTGGCGGTGCACCTGTTCCTGCTCTACTGGGGCATGATCAGCTTCATCACGCCGCCGGTCGCCATCGGCGCCTATGCGGCCGCCAGCGTGGCCGAGGCCAACCCGATCCGCACCGGCCTGGAGGCCATGCGACTGGGCACGATCATCTATTTCGTGCCGTTCTTCTTCGTCCTCAACCCGGCGTTGATCCTGCAAGGCAGCTTTGTCCAGGTCGTTGTCGTCCTGGTGACGGCATTGATCGGGGTCGTGCTGCTCTCGGCCGGCTTACAAGGCTATTTGATCGGCATCGGGCGACTGGTTGTCTGGGGACCGGTTGGGTGGCTGATCCGGGCGTTATTATTTGCGGGCGGCCTGGTCTTGATGCTGCCGGGCAATGAGATTATCGGCCATACCAATCTGGAGCTGGCCATAACCGCGGCTGTCTTGCTGGTTCCGGCGGTGCTGCTGGCTTGGCTGGCGAACCGAAACCGGCCAGCCACGGCCGAGCTATGACCCGACTACCGGTCCCGAAATTGGGGCGGGCGCTTTTCCAGAAAGGCGCCCGTCCCCTCCTTCGCATCCTCCGTGGAAAACGAAATGGCGGAAAGTTCGGCTTCCGCCTTTAGTCCTTCCGCCAACGGCAAGTCCGCCGCCCGCATCACCGACTCCCGTACCAGGCGCAGCGCAGGCAGGCCATAGCCGGTGAATTGCCGGGCATAGGCCATGGCATCTGCCAGCAGATCACCCTCGCTCACCCGATTGACCAGGCCTATCGCCAGCGCCTCCTCCGCCCCGACGAACCGGCCCGACATGGCGATATCCAGCGCCCGACCAAGGCCGACCAGCCGCGGCAGCCGCTGCGTGCCGCCATAGCCCGGCACCGCGCCAAGCTTGATCTCCGGCAGGCCCAACCGGGCCTTGGCCGAGGCCACGCGAAAGGTGCAGGCGAGCGCCAACTCCATACCGCCGCCCAAGGCTAGCCCGTTAATCACCGCGAATGACGATATCGGCAGTTCGCTGAGCCGCGCGAATACAGTCTGTCCCCGCCGCAGCTGTTCGCGGAAACGATGGGGCGGCAGCGATCGCAGTTCGCTGATATCGGCTCCGGCACAAAAGGCCTTGTCGCCCGCTCCGGTGAACAGCAGAGCCCGCGCGTCGCTTTCGGCCGCATTGGTAATGGCGGCATCGATTTCCTCAACGATGGAAAAAGAGAGCGCGTTCAACGCTTCCGGCCGGTTCAGGGTGACGAGCGCAAACTCGTCAACGCGGGTGAGTTCGACAGGCACGAGCGGAGACTCCAGCGATGATCCATGGGCTGGTTTATCTTTGCGGGCATCGCCGGCTGGACGCAAGAATGACGACTGACGCCGCCCTCCTTAGGTTGGAATGATCGCTTCCACGTCGATCTCCATTTTCAGGTTCGGCTTGGCGAGCCCCGCCACGATCAGGCCGGTCGAGCAGGGATGCACGCCTTTGAACCAACGCCCGATCACCCGATAGACCGATTCGCGGTAGGCATAATCGGTGATGTAGATCGTGGTCTTGCAGACATGCTCCAGACAGGATCCGGCTTCTTCCAGCAGGGTCTTCACATTCTGCATGGCAGTCTCGGCCTGGGCGGCGGGGTCGTCGCCCGCATAGACGCCCTCCAGGCTGGTGGCCGATTGCCCGCGCAGGAAGATGCGGTTGCCCGCCTTGACGGCCATGCAGAGGTCGAAGTCGATGTCCTGGCCGACAAAGCCGGTATAGCGGTCGCGCATGTTGAATTTGCGGAAGCGTTCGTGTGCCATAATCTGACTCCGGTTTGGCTGGCCTACAGGCCGCAAGTTACTCGTTTTCGCCGAGATAGCTCTTGATCACGCGACCCCAATTGGGAGCACGTATCCGTGCCAACAGTGCGCGGTTCACCGGCTCGCGAAGCGGCGACCCTTGCCTCAGTGCCATTGCATAGTCCTCGCGGCCGATGGTCTCCGGCAGGACGTCGAGGCGATCACTGTAGTCATTGATGACCGTATACAGTAATAAAGGCCGGTCGTGGACAAAGGTATCGATACGCTCCTCGGCGAGCGCCTTCAATCCGGCGGCGATGCTGGGGAACGGCCGGGCGGTGATGCGCCGGTCGGCCAATTCCTCCGCGCCGGACGACTCGCCAACCACGCCCACAGCGACGCTCGAAAGATCGCTAATGCTCCGCACCTTGCCGCTCAGCTGTCCAACCGTCAGCGAGGCGGTTATCGCCGCCGTGAAGCTGGCGATGATGATCAGGCCGACGAACATCCAGACCAATCCAACCATGCGGCCGCCCAGTGTTTTGGGCGACTTGTCGCCGTAGCCGACCGTTGTCATCGTGACCGCGGCCCACCAGAAGCCCGCGCCGAGGCCTCGCGACGGCGACGGGTCGAACTCCTCCGGATTTCCGCGGCGCTCGAACAGCCAGACGGCGAACCCCGCTACCAGCAGCACCGCGATCAAGCCGCCGATGACACCCAGAAATTCCAAGCTGAAAAAATTGCGGACGACACGCAGCCAGCCGCCGCCGATAGCGGGATTTACGGCGATGCCGAGACCGGTGGAATAAAACGGAAAAGTAAAATCGATCTTCGTTTCACGACTGGGAGTGATCGAGATGGCAGCGATGGCGCCGTCGAAGCGGCCCTCGGCGGTGCCGTCGATCATCGCCGCCAGCGTCGCCTCTTCCAGGCGGTAGGAGAGGTCCAGTTCATCGGCAATCGAACTGAGCAGTTCGATAGAAATCCCCGTCCACTCGCCGTCAGGCCCGCGGAAGGCAAAGGGGGCCGCCTCTTTGGTGGCGAAAACCAGTTCCCGGTCCGCCGGCGTTTCCAGAGGATCGACAATCAGCGGCTGGACCTGGTACGGCGTTTCTTCCTGTCCGAATGCGGTACAGGGAACGGCAATTATGGCAGCGAACAGCAGGCAGAGGGTCAATAGCAACTGCGGCACTGAATTACTTTCGGTTTGCGGTGCGGCAACGCAGTTTCCGATCTTCCCGGAACCGAAGCCCGTCTTGGCATCGAACCACTAGGCTCTTCGTACAATATTGTACCAATTGGCGGAAACGATCAGCACCGTGCCGATCCCGGTGTAGATGCTGGGAATTTCGGTGTACAAAAAATACCCGAGCGCCGCCACCAGCGGAAACTGGATGTAGGTCACCGGCATGGCGATGGTGGCGTCGGCCTTGTGCAACCCGGTCGCCATGGCGAAGTGGGCCAGAACGCCGGTGCCGCCTACCACGGCGATGGGGAGCAGATCGCCCCAGCCGGGCCAGGTCCATTCCAGCATTCCCAGCGAGAACGCCCCGGCCATCGGCAGTTGGATCAGCATCATCCAAAAGACGACGGTCATGGCGCTGTCTTTCAGCGTCAGCTTTTTGGCGAGGATCATCGCGCCCGCATAACCCATGGCGCCGACCAGCGAGACGAAGGTGGCATGGTGGATCTCCATCGAGCCCGGCTGCAGAATGATCAGCACGCCCGCGAACGCCAGCACGATGACGATCAGGCGCTGGACCGTCACCTTTTCCTTCAGATACACGATGGCGAGGATCGCGCCCCAGAGCGGCACGGTGGCGTTCAGGCTGGTGACCAGCACGAGAGGCAGCAGGCCCAGCGCATAGAACCAGGCAAACTGGCCGACAAAGTGCACGCAATTGCGGACCAGATGTCCCTTCTTCTGAGAGGTGCGGAACTGAGAGAAACGCCCGGAAAGCAGGATGATGGCCGTCGCCATGGTCAAGCCGATCGCACTCCGCCACACCATGATATTGGGCGTGCTGAAGCCCGCGAGATGCAGCTCGCGCGCGGCAACGCCCATGGTGGTAAAGCAGCAGGCCGCGATGGCCATCCAGAAACAGCCCCAGAGATTGTCAGTCAAGACTGCGCTGGTATTAGCAGTCAACGATTGACACCATCATTGGCTTGAATCATCACGATCCAAGAGCGGCTTGGGCAATAACTGGCCGGCGCGCGCCTCAGTGTCCCAGGCTTGCGCTACGATCTTCCAGGTTTCGTCTTCCTTTAGGAGCAACATCATCTCGGCACTGCGGCTCGGCGGATTATCATTCTCGGCGATTTCAACGCCGGCCGCTGCTATTGCGACGTTCCCGAACACTACGACCTTGGTGCCCGTTACATGTTCATCAAATGTCCGCAACGAAGTTTTCGCAAGGCTCTGCATCCGCGTGACGAATTCGTCAACCCCCGCAGGCGAAACGGGGCGCGACGATGGATACAAGCGGGCCCCTTCGTAGAAATCAGCCACGAAACCGTTCCACTTGCCGGGCGATTCAGGCGTCCAGCTCAGGTTATCGAATTGGTGTTGTATCAGCGCCTTGATGGCATGCGTATCTTCGGTACTTGGTGTCGTCACTGTCAGCCTCCCATCTAATGCAAGATCAGAGTACCAGCTTCGCCAACCGCAGTACGCGCTGGCCCTTGCCGGCACGGTGGTTCGGCATCACCAAAACACAATGATCGTAGGGTGTCACCACCGGCTCTTCGCCATCATGGGCGATGACGGTGCCGGCCTTGGCAATGCTCTCCAGGCCAATATAAGGTTCGGCAAACACGAACCGATCGGTCTTCGCGGCCAGCCCGTGCGTGACCTCCAACACCTTGGGTGCCGGCGGATTGGCATCGTGCAGGTGCGGGTCCGCCTCGGCCCTATCGATCGCGCCCATCGCCACCAAGAAGCGAAAGGTCGTGTCGATGGCGGCCTTGCGGGTATAGTCGGCCCAATGCTGGCCGCACTCGACCAGTTGGGCCGTCTTGTCGCTCGAGGCGTCGTTGAACGGCGTGTACTCGATGATGCGCTTGCCCGCATCATGCACCGGCCCGCCGATGCCATAGGCCGGATAGCCGGTGCGCAGATAGGCGTCCCGCTCTTTCTGATTGCCCCAGAACAGGGTCAGCGGCGGCGAGTTCGTGGACATGGAATGGATATCCAGCAGATCGTCCACCTGGTCGAACACCGGCCGCATCTCGCGGGCGCGGCGCAGTTCCAGCGTGTCCTCGTCGCCGTCCAGCCGCTCCTCCACCCACACCCGGTTGAAGTTTTCCTCTACCTGGCGCGTCGCCCAGGGCTCGGCCGGGTCGAAGCGATTGTAGGCCTCATAATTGGCAAAGGCGAGCGTCAGCCTGCCCTGTTTCGGCCGGATCCGCAGCTTGAGCAACAGGTCGACCGCGACCGCGCCGCAAAGCTCGTTGCCGTGCGTCACCGCGTTGACCATCACGTGCCGGCCCGGCCTGCCGCTGTCGAAGGTCCAGACATAGGGCATGCCGGTGTTGCCGTCTGCGTAAGGGGTAATGTCCGGCCAGGCGAACTCAATCGGATAGTCGGGCGGATATTCAGGGGACATTGGCGGATCGGCCCTTTGCCACGCTAGAGTAGGCAGCCATCATAGGCACCCTGTGCGCGGCGGCAATTGACTTCAACCGCGGCGCATGCAACGCGAGTGCCTAGCCAACGACAATCAACGACACAACGGGAAGGTCTCTGCCCCATGATCCATCTCTATTCCTGGAACACTTCGAACGGCCGCAAAATTTCCATCATGCTGGAAGAACTCGGCATGGCGTACGAGTGGCACCCGGTGAACATCGGCAAGGACGAGCAGTTCAAGCCCGAGTTCCTGAAGATCAGCCCGAACAACCGCATTCCGGCGATTATCGACACGGACGGCCCCGGCGGCGGCGAGTTCAGCCTGTTCGAGAGCGGCGCCATCCTGATCTATCTGGCGGAAAAATCGGGCAGCCCGCTTTGGCCCGCCGAACCGCGCAAGCGCTATGAGGTGCTGCAATGGCTGATGTGGCAGATGGGCGGCGTCGGCCCGATGCAGGGCCAGGCTCATCACTTCCGCCGCGCGGCCAAGGAGGAAAACCCCTATGGCATCAAACGCTACACCGACGAGACCCACCGCCTCTATGGCGTGATGAACAAGCAGTTGGAGGGCAAGGATTTCATCTGCGGCGAGTACTCTATTGCCGACATCGCCGTCTATCCCTGGTGTCACCGGCATGAATGGGTGGACATGCCTTGGGACGAGCTGCCGAACGTAAAACGTTGGTTCGATAGGATGAGCGAACGGCCGGCGGTGCAGCGCGGGCTGAAGGCGCAGGAGGTCTGAATGGCCGGTGCCGGCGTGGCTCAGCGGGCGCAACCGGCACGAAGACCGGCATTAGTGGCGGGTTTTGGGCGGTTCTGGCATAAATTGGTATTGATCTGGACCTCAGAAGGAGCCGCCGGCATAAACTCACACTGCCCGCCGCTTTGGAAGCGTGGGTGGAGGCCGAAGCCCACGCGAACGCCTATCCGGATGCCGATTCCTACCTGGCTGTTCGCGTTCCAACATTGGTCCGCCGATCAAGCGGATGAATATCAACTCCAGCTTCATGCGCAATTCCAGAGGCTTGCCGCCAATGCCTTCATGGCACCCGAGCAGGTATCGGCTAACCCACCCGTCCGGCTGTTCCCCTGGGCTCTCACCTAACATCTACCGCGTGCCGCCGGAGCAAACTACCATCCTCCGCGCCGTGCATAACCCCAGCAACTGGCGCTGCCGATGGGCGGGCGAAGCGGCTTTCACAACCGCAGAGGCCCCTCGCCATCCGACATCCGCCTCGCCATAGTACGCATCAATAGAAGCCCCCTATTCTCCGCGCCGGTATAGAGCCATCGCGGCGCGAGTGTCGATCCCGCCGATGCAGCAAAACATCCCGCACGCAATCCTTTGCATCTTGCTGTCCACCTTGCTGCTGACCGGACAGGACGCGCTGACCAAGTGGCTGTTGCAGAGCCATAATATCGGCGAGGTGATGCTCTACAAGGGTGGGCTCGCGATCCCGTGGACGCTGGCGCTGCATGTGCTCATGGGCAATCGCATCACCGCAATCGGTTCCGCCAAGCCGGGTTTGACGGCCCTCCGCACCATTATCGGCCTGGTCTGCTCGGTCTTTGTCACGCTGTCCTTCCTCTATCTGCCGCTGGCGGATGCGCTCGCGGTCATTTTCCTCAGTCCCGTCATGCTGACGGCGCTCTCGCCACTGCTGTTGGGGGAGAGCGTCGGCTGGCGGCGCTGGTTGGCGGTCGTCACCGGTTTCCTCGGCGTTCTGTTGATCACGGACCCCGGCCGAGCTCCCGTCGCCTGGACCATCATTATCCCGCTACTGGCTGCATTGACCGGCGCACTCCGGGACATCTTCACCCGCAAGCTCGGCGGCGTCGACCCGCCGACCACAACCCTGTTCTGGAGCATGGTCGCGTTGGCCGTGGGCGGCATCATCAGCGTGCCTTGGCTCGGCCTGACCTGGCCCACGCCCGAGAACTGGCTGCTTTTTCTGGCGGCCTCCATGCTGGTGGCGCTGGCTATGTGGCTGATTATCCTGGCCTTCCAGCTCGCCACCGGCGCCATCGTCGCGCCCTTCCGTTATCTCTCCCTGGTTTGGGCGGGGCTGATCGGCTATGTCGTCTGGGGAGACATACCGAGCGGGATGAAGATCGCCGGCGCAGCCGTGGTATGTGCCAGCGGTCTTTACATCTGGTGGCGCGAAACCCGCCAACACGCCGTAAGCCAGTAAACACAAAGGAGGCGGCACCGCCATGGCCGATATCCAGTCCAAGACCTTCGAGACCGGCACCGGCCGCATCGCCTACCGTGAAGCCGGCAGTGGCGGCACACCATTGGTCTGCCTGCATGGCCTGGGCGGCGGCGCGGCATCCTGGCAGCGGCAACTGGAGCAAATGAGCGATACGCGGCGCGTCGTCGCCTGGGACTGCCCCGGCTATGGCGGGTCTGCGGATCACACCATCCCCAACCCCACGCCATCTGACTACGCCGATGCGCTGGTCGAACTGCTGAAGGGCATCGGTATCGACCAGCCTGTCGATCTGGTCGGCCATTCCATGGGCGGCGTGATCGCGCCCCAGGTCGAAGCCCGGCACCCGGGCACGGTCCGGCGCATGGTGCTGTCGGCTACCCGCATCGGCTTCCGCGACTGGGGCTCCTATGAACAGCGGCTGAAAGATCAGGAAGAAATGACGCCGGAAGAGTTCGGCCGGACACGGGCAGAGAACATGTGCGCGCCCGGCGCATCCGATACGGTAAAGGCAATGGTCGCCGCGATCGCGAGCGAGATCCGGACCTCCGGCTATCGGGCGGCGGTGCATGTCCTGTCCGTCTCGGACAACCGGGCGGAGGCGGCCAATTTGAATATCCCGGTAGTCGTGTTGGCCGGCGCCGAAGACCGGATCGCGCCGGAAGCGGCGACCGCAGCACTGGTCGAAGCCATTCCCGGCGCCAGGCGGGAAATTATCGGCCAGGCCGCCCACGCCGCCTATCTGGAGCAGCCCGAGACCTATAACGCGCGCCTGCGGGCGTTTCTGGACGATTGAGGGTGCGATGAACTTGACCGTCGGCATCGGCTCGTTCGGCACCATCGGCCGCCAGGTGGCGGGCGTTCTGGACCGCGGCGAAATTCCGGGTCTATCGCTCGGCATGGTGTCGGCGAACGACAAGGCCCTCGCCGCCGAGCGTATGGCAGCCTTGCGAAAGCCGGTGCCGGTGGTGGAGCTGGCCGAGTTGGCACAATGCGACGTGGTGCTGGAATGCGCGCCCGCCGAGGTTTTCGCTGAAATCGCCGAGCCCGCCATCGAAGCGCGGCGGATTTTCATCCCCACCAGTGTCGGCGCATTGCTGCCGCGCATGCATCTTGTGGAGCGCGCCGAGCAAACGGGCGCCCGAATCATCGTGCCGACAGGGGCGTTGCTGGGCCTGGATGCCGTGCGGGCGGCGGCAGAAGGGAAAATCCACTCCGTCACCATGGTGACGCGCAAGCCGCCGGGCGGTCTGAAAGGCGCGCCTCATCTGGTGAGCAACAATATTTCCGTCGATGGCCTGACCCAGCCGAAGCTGGTGTTCGATGGCTCGGCACGCGAAGGTGCAATGGGTTTCCCCGCGAATGTCAATGTGGCGGCGGCCTTGTCGCTCGCCGGCATCGGGCCGGACGACACCCGGCTGCAAATCTGGGCGGACCCGACGGTGGACCGCAACACTCATCACATCGAGGTAGAGGCCGACAGCGCCCGCTTCGCCCTCGATATTGCGACCGTCCCGACAGAGGAAAACCCCAAGACCGGCAAGATCACGGCGCTCAGCGTCATCGCCTGCCTGCGCAGCCTGACCCAGACGCTGAAGGTGGGGACGTAGCGGAAGCTACTCGTCCCAGACCTTCTCCGTCAGCGGCAGGTCTTCGATGGCTTCCGGGCCCAGCTTGTCGTCGGGCTGGATACCCTGCTGCTCCAGCAGGTTCTGCACCTGGCGCACATGCTGGGTGGAGTGCCAGACCGTTCGCTCCAGCATCTCGTGTAGCGTGGTCGTACCGAAATAGGCTTCGAACGGCTTGCCGTAATCGAGCGATTGGCCTTCGTCCCGCCACCAGGCAATGAAGCGCTGCTGCAGGGCCGCGCCGAAATCGGCAATGTCGCCGCTGGTGGTCATGGTGGCCGGCGGCGCTGCAACCAGCTTCTCGTAGGCAAGTACCCGCTGTTCCGCAAGCGAGTCCAGAAACTCCGTCGGAATCTGAAACATGTGATGCATCAGCACGCGATAGGAGCGCGGCCGGTTCGGCAACTCTTTCTCCAGCGCGTCATCGGGCATTTGCCGGACGCTGGCGACGGCAGCGGTCAGCACGCGGTCATAGCGCTCCGCCAACTGCGCGGGCGAGAGTTTCGGGCCGGTGTCTTCGTTCAGTTCCAGGAACTCGACCACATCCTTGATCACCTGGGCGAAAACAAACTTGCCATCTTTGGCGACGATGGGAATGCTCCGCGCGCCCAGGGCCCGCAGCTTGTCCATTCCGCCTTCGTCTTCCAACACATTGATCGATTCGAACGCGATCCCACGGACCGCCAAAAATTCCTTCACGCGAAGGCAGGACGTTCAATGGGGCTGCCAGAACACCTGAATCTGATCGGTCATGCTTCCACTCCTCGAATTGTATCCCACACACGTTACTCGCGGTTTCACCCCGGCACAATTATATTTACACTCATGATCAAGGCCGTTGTTCGACGTGCGCAGGACCGCGGCAACGCCATTTCGCAGGTAAGGAACCATCCCATGCGCGAAGCTGTTATCGTCTCCACCGCCCGCACGCCGATCGGCAAAGCCTACCGTGGCGCCTTCAACAATCTGGAAGCCCCCACCATGGCGGGCCACGCCGTGAGGGCGGCGGTCGAGCGGGCCGGAATTGACCCGGCCGAAGTCGAGGATTGCATCATGGGCGCGGCCTTGCAGCAGGGCTCGACCGGCTTCAATATCGGCCGCCAGGCGGCGCTAGCCGGTGGCCTGCCCGCCAGCGTGGCCGGCATGAGCATCGACCGGCAATGCTCCAGCGGCATGATGGCGATCGCCACCGCGGCCAAGCAGATCATCGATGACAACATGGGTCCGATCGTGGCGGGCGGGCTGGAGCAGATCAGCCTGGTCCAGAACGAACACGCCAACCAGTACCGCAGCAAAGACCCGCGTGTGGTCGAAAAGCACCCGCACCTGCACATGCCGATGATCGACACCGCCGAAATCGTCGCGAAACGCTACGGCGTCAGCCGTGAGGTGCAGGACGAATATGCGTCTGCAATCGCAAATGCGCACCGCCGCGGCGCAGCAGGCCGGCCAGTTCGACGACGAGATCATACCGGTGACCGCAGACAAAATCGTCGCCAACCGCGAGACCGGTGAGACATCGATCCAGAGCGTCACCCTGACCAAGGACGAAGGCAACCGTCCCGAAACCAACCTTGAAGGGCTCGCCAGCCTGAAGCCCGTGCGCGAAGGCGGGGTTATCACCGCCGGCAACGCCAGCCAGCTGTCGGACGGCGCATCGGCGTCGGTGGTTATGGAGCGCGGAAGAGCTGCCAAGCGCGGGCTTACCCCCTCGGCATCTATCGGGGCATGGCGGTCGCAGGCTGCGAGCCGGACGAAATGGGTATCGGCCCGGTTTTCGCCGTGCCGAAGCTGCTGGAGCGCCACGGCCTCAAGATCGACGATATCGGCCTGTGGGAGCTGAACGAAGCTTTCGCGGTGCAGGTGCTCTATTGCCGCGACCAGCTCGGCATTCGACAATGACAGGCTCAACGTCGATGGCGGCGCGATCTCGATCGGCCATCCCTATGGCATGAGCGGCGCCCGCATGGTCGGCCACGCTCTCATCGAGGGCAAACGCCGCGGCGCCAAGTATGTGGTGGTCACCATGTGCATCGGCGGCGGCATGGGCGCGGCCGGTCTGTTCGAAGTCGCCTAAGCGGTAACGCTCTCGTTGGCGGAAAAGGGGCGCTCCTAGAGAAAAGGGAGCGCTCCTTTTTTTTTATGCCTGCAATCAGGCAAACGCTAATGCACACCCGCGGATGCCTGGTTCAGGGCCCGGAGAACGGCTTCCTCGGTCAGCAGTTCGGGCAGTGCGATACCGTCCGGCGCGCCCGGCCCATAAACCGCGTTGAATGGAATGCCATAGCGATCGAAACTCGCCAGATAGGCCTGGATGGTGGGATTCGGCTTGGTCCAATCGGCCCGCAACGCGGCAACCTCGCTATTGCCTAGCAGCCGGGCCACTTCCCCCCGGTCCAAAACCGCAGCCTTGTTCACCTGGCAGGTGATGCACCAGTCGGCAGTGACATCCACCACCACGGTGCGGCCGCTCGCGACCAGATCCGCCAGATAGTCCTGGCTGAACGGTCGCCAGATGGCGTTATGGGCAGGGTTGGACGCTGTCTTACCCGACCCGATACTCACCCCGATATTCGCGACCAATGTCGGCAGCACCAAGCCCGCCAAGACAAGCGCACCGGCGACCGGCAACCGCAAACGGGCCCCAGGTATCGCAAGCCAGACCAACAGTGCCACGCTCATCACCGCGAGGCCGATGGCGGCGCTCTGACCAGCCAGCGCCCACAAGATACTGCCGAGCCAAACCGCCGTTGCGGCCAGCGCGACGCCCAGAACGGCGCGCACCCAGACCATCCAACGGCCGGGTTTCGGCAGGGCAGTCGCGATTTGTGGCCGGATCGCCACCGCGAGGTAAGGGGCAGCCAATCCCAATCCCATCGCCAGGAAAACGGCGAGCGTCTCGACCCATCCCTGGCTGAGCGCGAAGGCGACGGCGGTGCCGACAAACGGGGCCGAGCAGGGCGTGGCGAGCAGGGTGGCGAAAAAGCCGGTAGCGAGCGCGCCCGCCTGGCCGGTGCCGATCCGTCCGAGGCTGGCCGGCAGGGGCACGTCGAAAATTCCCCACAGATTGGCGGCGAACAGCACGCAGACGAGCGCCATGAACACGATGAAGGCGGGTTCCTGGAACTGGATGCCCCAGCCGACGGCGAGCCCCGCATATTTCATCCCGATCGCCGCCCCGGCCAGCGCGGCAAAGCTGATGATGATGCCGGCAGCGGTCGCGAGAAAACTGGCTCTCGCCCGGTTGTAGTCCCCACCACCATAGCGGATCACGCCCATCAGCTTGATGGAGAGCACCGGCAAGACGCAGGGCATCAGGTTCAATATCAGCCCGCCGGCGAACGCCGTCGCCAATATTGCAAGCCATGCCAACAGGCTGACGCCCGAAACGGACGCGCCGGAGACGACGATCCGGTCTTCGATGGCGCGGGCCCCGTCCGTCAGCGTGACCGTCAGGGTTTTCGCGGTCAGCGTCGCGGGGTCATCACCGGCGTAGTCGACGGGCAGACGCAATAGCGTGGGCCCGAGCCTTTCGGGCGCGCCGAAGCCAAAGGCCGGGTCGGGGCTTTCGACAAAGGCATCGGGCTCGTTCAGGGCGCCGGTTGTTCGAAGTTCCAACCACCAGCGCGCGCCCTGGCCCTCAGTCAACTGCGCCTTTTCCAGCGACATCCCCGGCATGCCCCGCCCGGGCACCCGCCCCCTCGCCTGGTTCAGGCGGTAGGCGAAATTGCTGGGGCTGGCGCTTCCCGCCGGCAGGTGCAGGCTGAGATTGGCATGCTGCGGCACACAGATTGTCTCGCAGGTCAAATAATCCAGCGCGACCTGGGCCGTCAGCGGCTCGCCGGGTTGCGCCGGTATCAGGCGGACCGGATAGATCACGCGGTGTTCGTAGCCGACGCTGTCGATGCCTAGAATCTCAAACCGCTTCGGGACCGGCCACTCTATTGCCGTATCGGCCACATTCTGGGATTGCCCCCAGTCCAGGCGGGGCGGCAAGCCGCCCTCGCCGGGCGAACGCCAATAGGTCTTCCATCCTGGCTGCAACCGGACTTCCAGGCCGAGCCACACTTCGTCGAGATTGCCAACCGCTTCGACGGCGGAGACCAAGCGGACCGACGATTCGGCACTCTCCACCCAGTTGGACGATGCCGCCTGTGCCTGACCGGACACGAGGCACACGAGGGCAACCAACCAAGACAAAACGGGGCGCAATGCGCTCATAAGGTGAGGCTCTCCTCCTGATCCTGCGGCCCGGCACTATAAGCCCGATTTCCCAGGCGTCAGCAGGGCTTCACGACAATGTGCGGCAGCGCCAATTGCGGCAGACCGCTTGCTACCGGGCCATCCTCGCCTTACCTTCCAATCATGATGGCAGACAGCTTGTCCCAGCCCGACGGCCTTGCGGGCCATTTTCTGATCGCGATGCCCCAAATGGGCGACCCGCACTTCGCCCGCGCCGTGATCTTCGTTTGCGCCCACAGCGACGAAGGCGCGATGGGGCTCGTGGTGAACCGCGAGGCCGACAGCATTGAATTCGAGGATCTGCTCGAACAGTTGGGAATCGACGACCCGCAGGTCGACACGATCCTCGTGCACGAGGGAGGCCCTGTGGATAGCGACCGCGGCTTCGTGCTGCACAGCCGCGACTATTTTCAAAAGGGCTCGGTCGAGGTCACCGATACAGTCGCCATGACGGCGACCGTCGATATTTTGCGGTCGATTGCCATCGGCAGCGGCCCGCGTAGAAGGCTTTTGGCGCTGGGCTATGCGGGCTGGGCGGCAGGCCAGTTGGAAAACGAAATCCAGGCGAACGGCTGGCTGGTCGCCGACGCAAACGACGACATCTTGTTCGGGCTGGACCTGGAGGAGAAATGGGGCAAGGCTCTTGCCAGCCTGGGCGTCGACCCAGGCGCCTTGTCCGGAACCGCCGGCAGGGCGTAGCCCTTGGCGGACTTGCGGTATACCGAACGGCTGACAGGCGACAGTGGACGCGGGCGGTTCGTCTGCCTCTGGAACGAGGGGAGTCCTGATACAATGATCGGGAAGGCCCGAATGACGCAGGAGCGCCGCCGGATCTTCGATGCGATTCGGGAGGCGGCGGCCGATAGGGGTGGAACGGATCCGGCTCGCCGACAATGGCCGCAATGATCAACACGGTTCCCTAGGGAACTAACATCATGGAAGAGGTTAAACTAGGAACGCCTGCCATCGATCCGCACAGTTGCCGAATATGTCAGTCTTAGGCCGCAGCCGGAAATTAACCATCTGTAAAGCTGCACATAATCACTTCTCCTTAGTCAATATTTTATAAGTATAATTAGGAATTTAATGGAAATTAAAAGAAATATGGAATGTTTACCTTGGCCGTAGATACGCTCAAGCTGATGAAAACAAAAATTTGCTGATATACGCAAAATTTTTATCGATTCCCCTTTCGTTTCAAGAAAATGTGATCGAATTCGTTTATCTTCGTATTCTAAATTCAATTGATGGTATATTCATACCTATGGCTTAGCACATTTCACCAGCCACCTGCGTATTGTACCGTTCGAGGCGCTCCTGAGCGGAGGTATCAGAAAGCGGAACGGATCAAGTGATAACTCCTGCCGGAAGACGGGTAGAAAATACTGGAGGGCGTTCAATCCTTGGCACACAGTTAAAAAGGGTAGTCTGTCATGGCACTCGCCGTATTGGATGACAATTTCAAGAGCGAAGACATCGAGCAGATGATGCAGAACGCGCGCGACGCCACCGGCCTGCTAAAGGCTTTGGCGCACGAGGGCCGGTTGATGATTCTGTGCTTTCTCGCCACCGGTGAAAAATCGGTATCCGAACTCGAGCACTTGCTGCAAAGCCGTCAGGCTGCCGTGTCTCAGCAACTGACACGGCTGCGTCTGGAAGGGCTGGTCGATTATCGCCGGGAAGGCAAGGCCATATACTACCATATCGCAGACAAGCGCGCCGGCCGGATGCTGGAATTGCTCTGCAGCATGTATTGCGGATCGGAAAACGTCGAGGCTTGAAGCTCGAGCGGTTCCGTCAGATCTCTATCGGCTCGCAGGCTTCGATCGAGAGTCGCCGCTGGTGCTCGCCGCCCAGGCCGTCGAACACGCGCTGACGGCAGGAAAGCACGATCACCTGGAACCGCTCCGCTGCTCGCTCCAGCGCGCCGAACATGTCCTGAATGCGCCGGTCATCGGCATAGACCAGTGCGTCATCCAGAAGCAGCACCACGGGCCGTCCCTGCTCGGCCAACACCTCGGCAAAGGCCAACCGCGAAAGGATCGCCAATTGCTCCTGGGTGCCGGCCGATAGCTGGGCGATATCTTCCGCCTGCTCCATCCGTTCCAGGGTCTGGAGACTGAAATCGCCGGCCAAATTCAACCGGGCGTCGCCGAAAAGGGCGGCGAGGTGCGGGCGCAGTTTCTGCGTAACGGGCGCCAGATATTTGGCTTCGGCACTGGCCTGTGCTTCGCGCAGGGTCCGGTCGAGCAGTTGCAGCGCCGCCACATCCCGCTCAATCCGCTCACGCTCCCAACCCAGGCGGGAGAGGCGTTCCTCGGCATTGGCGATGGCCTCATCGGGGCCGCGTTCGGCCTTGGCCCGAACCTGAGCTTCCAGGCTGGCGATATTCTCCCGCAGACCCGCGAGGCGTTTGCCCCGTTCGTCCCGCGCCCGTTCCAGGCGCTTTATCTGGTTGCCAATGCTTTCCGGCGAGCCGGCATCTTGGGATTTCTGCAAGACCTCTGCATGGTGCGCTTTTGCGGCAGTCAATGCTGCGCGGGCGGCGGTGATGTGTTCGGTCAGCGCGTCGTCGGAGGCGACGTTGCGCGCGGCCTCCAGCTCCTCGATTGCGGCCGCATCGCTGTTCTTGGCAGCCTGAAGCGCTGCGGCCGCCTGGTTGGCGCTTTGTTCGGCGAGCGCCTGGGCCTGCCGCTCGCGTGCCCGCGCATCGTTCCGATCCTGCCTGGCCGCCTCCGCTTGCTGTAGCGCCGCCTCCGCGTCCTCTTCCGATAGAGCCTCGCCAGCCGGCGTTGCGACATCGGGGGTCGTAGTCGCGGCGAGCGCTTCTTCGGCGCGTGCCGCTTCCGCGTTGACCGCTTCCAGGGCATCCGCAATCCCGCCCGCCTTCCCCTCCAGGCCGGGTGCATAGAGCCGGGCCTTCTCGGCGGCGGCGTTTTCGGTTTGCAGCAACTGCCGGCGCCGTTCCGCCTGCGCTTCGGCCTCCGCCAAGCTCTCGCAGTGCAGGGCCTGCAACGCTTCCGCCTGAGCCCGCTCCGCATCGGCCAGCGCCCGGTCGATGGCGGCGGCATCCTGCACACCGGGACGGATCTCGATTTGGCCGAGCGCGCCCAGCCGCAAGGTTGCCGGCCGGGTCAGCGCTGCTTCTCCCGAAGCGGGCGGCACCTCGCCATTCAGCATGAGCGACGCGGCCCCTTCGCCTGTCAGGGAGAAGTGCAGCACTGTGGCGGCCGCCGTCCGGGCTGCGGCCGCCGCCTCCCGCTTACCTGCCAACGTCCGCAGCTTTTTTACCGCCGCATCGGTGGCGGGCAGCGCCTGGGCCTCCTTGGCCGCCGCCCCAGATTCCCGCGCCGCAGCCAGCGCCTGCTCCAGCCGGGTTTGCTTTTCTCCGGAGGCTTGTTTCAGGCGTTGCCATTTTGCTCGGTCGACGACAGTCCGCACCAAACGCCCCGCCTGCTTCCAGGCGTCATCGGCTGTGGCAAACGCCTGTTCCGCCGCGGCCAGTCTTGCTGCGGCTGCCTTGGCTGTTTCGGCCTGCGCCTTGGCATCTGCGTCGGCCTTTGTGCAAGCGCCGGCGGTTGTCTTGACCCGCGCTACCAAAGCGTCGCGACGCTCGGCGGCCTCTTGCGTCTGCGCCAGGCGGCGCTCCGCCAGATCCAGATGGAGCTTGGCCTTGTCCACCTGCATCGCCTGCTGTTCCGCCTCGCGCAGTTGCTGGCGCAGGGCCTGAATTTCTTTTTCTTCGGCAACGGGATCGACACCACGCACTTCCGCGTCGCGGTCGCGCCTGCTCATCTCCAAGGCGTGCAATTGGCTCGCCAACTCGGCCTTGACCGCCCGTGCCGCCGCCAACTCGGCCTCTGCGTCTTTCTGCTCCTGCAATAATTGGGCATGGCGCCCGGTCGGCTTTTTCGTCTTCTCGGTCATGTATTTCGCGAGTTCACTGCGCACCAGGTCTGCCACCCGATGACCACGCGCGCCGCCGGTGATGGCGGCGACCTCGCCACCCGCGAGACACTCCTCCAACGACCCGCGGGCCGACGCGTTGACCTCCGCGGGGGTGAACGAATCACCCTGGGCCACCCACAACAGGCCCCAGACCCCCGGCACCTCGGCCGCCGGACCCCGGCCGCGGACCCGCTCGAAGCCCAGCAGGGACTCCAACTGCTCTTCCGCCGGCTCGTTCTCCGCGATGCTGTCGTCGGGGCGCAGCAGCCGGGCCCGTTTTTGCCGGTGAAAGCGCTTTGTCAGGCAGTAGGACTCGTCGCCAAGGTCAAAGGCAACCTGCACCACGGGCGAGGCGTCGTTGCCCTGATTGCGCAAAGCCTCGACGGCCTGCCCGGTGCCGCCGTGCCGGATGAAAAAGGCGGCGTCCAGCGCGGCTTTCAGGGAGGATTTGCCGGCCTCGTTCGGCGCGCACAGCAGGTTCAAGCCCGGCCCCAGCCCCGTGAGCCTGACGGGGTTGGCGAACTTGCGGAACTGCGCGACCCGCAGATCGGTGATGACCAGTCGGTTCATTGGTCTGCCCCCGCGCGCGTATAGCCGAAGAGCATGGCGAGCGCCCGTCTTGCCGCCTGGGCGTCCGGCGATTGCGGTTCCTCTGCCAACCCCGCCAGTTTCTCCGCCGCAACGCGCAGGACGCCGCCCGGCTTGTCGATGGCATCCAGATCGTCCGCGTCGGGCTCGCCCGCCAGCGCACGGTCGTCCAACTCAACCGCCAGCACCGCGGCCCGCAACGCTTCGCCGATGCGGGAGTCGAAATGGGCCCGATCGGCAAGGCTGAGCGCGCCGCGAGCGCTGAGGCGCAGATAGAGGCGGCCGGGATCTTCACCCAAACCGCGGGCTGCGATTTCCAGCGCGTCGATATCCGCCCGTTCGTGCAGATCGGCCGCCAACTCCACCCATCGATAGCGGCCGCTTTCGAGTTGCTTCACCTCCGGCAAGGCGCTCGGCCCTGCCAGTGCGACCGAGAGCACATAGCCCGCCGCGACCTCCCCCGGTGAGGCGAAGCGATCCGGCTCTGGCGTTCCGCTGTACCATGTGCGGGCATTGATGCGCTGGGCGCGGTGCCAATCGCCCAGCGCCAAATAGGCGAGCGCGGCCCGCTCCACCCGCGCCGGGTCGATTGCCGCGCGCAGGCTCGCCTCGCTCTCGCCGAAATCACGGATGCTGCCATGGGCGAGTCCGATGCGGATGGCGCCCGGCGGCGTCTCAGCCTGCTCGAGCCCGGCGGTGGGATCGTCTGTGGCAGCGCGGGCGTCCAAAGGACAAGGCAGAAGATAGGCTCCTTCGGCAACTTCCACCGGCCCTGGCCCCCGCAGGGGCAAGACGTTCGCTGGCGGCCCCAACGCATGCAACCGGTCCCAGATGCCCTCCCGCCGGTCCGGATCGTGGTTGCCGGGCAACAGGTACCACTTGACCTGCGGGAAGCGCGCCATGCGCTCCAATGGCGCGCGGATGGCGGTGTTGCTCAAACCTTCTGCGTCGAACACGTCGCCCGCGACGAGGATAAAGGACGCGTCTTCCTGCACGGCCAGCGCGCCGATGCGGTCTATCACCTCCACCCGCGCCTGGCGCAGGCGCGCGGCAGCGTCGCCTTCGACCATGTTGAAAGCGCGGCCGATTTGCCAGTCGGCAGTATGAAGAAAGCGCAACATGCCCCAACCTTTGCCGCGGATTCGATGATCCCGCAATCGCCGGCGCTTACCGTGACTTAGACGAAACTCATCAGCACCAGCGCCAGATAGAGCGTCGCCAGCCAGCCCACCAGAAATGCCAGTGTCCGAACGCCAGGAATACCGAGCGTGTAGACGATGACGTATATGATACGGGCGATGACAAATGCCTGGACTGCCAGCAGCGTCATGCCATCGCCCATGCCGGCAAACACCACCGCGACCACCAACGGCGCGAATACGGCCAGATTTTCAATGCAGTTATAATGGGCGGCTTTCATCCGCTCCGCCCAAGCGGAAGGGGGAACTTTGTTGTCCTGCGGATTAGCCAACGCCCCACCCAGCCCGGCGGTCTTGATGCGGTCCAACACATAGGGCAGCACCATTACCATCATGACAACGCCCATCAAGCCGAGCCACCACAGTTCTGGAACGATTATTTCGGCTTCGGTCATCGTTTGAACTCCATCGGAAACGCAGAAGGATTGCATAGAACAAAAACAACGCAACTGGTAACACGGTTCTCAAGCCTTAGCCCATCGAATAGCAAGCGGTGCATGCAAAGCCCGAACGGCATTGGTGCGACGTGTTACCCTTGACCAACCTGGGGCCATAGGCACTAACGTATCACTAATGATCGTTTCCGGTGTTTTGGCGAGCAATCGATGGCCGATCTCTCTGCGCTAAAGGAAATTGTCGGGCCGAATGGGTGGTCCGACGACCCCGCCACGCTTTCACCAATGTTGAGGGAGCCGCGCGGGCTGTTTGTCGGTGCGACACCGCTGGTGCTCCGTCCCGAGACCACGGAACAGGTCGCCGCCATCGTCGCCGAGTGTCGCAAAGCGGGCATTCCGCTGGTGCCCCAGGGCGGCAATACGGGCCTTTGCGGCGGGGCAACGCCGGACGAAAGCGGCGGGCAGGTGCTGCTGTCGCTCGTCCGCATGAACAAAATTCGGGCCATCGACCCCCTCGATTATACCATCACGGTGGAGGCGGGCTGCATTCTGCAAAACATCCAACAGGCGGCAGCGGACGCCGACCGGCTGTTCCCCTTGTCGCTGGGGGCAGAAGGCTCGTGTGTGATCGGCGGCAATCTCTCCACCAATGCCGGCGGCATCAACACGCTGCGCTTCGGCAATGCGCGCGACCTGGTGCTGGGGCTGGAAGTGGTGCTGCCGGATGGCCGCATCTGGAACGGCCTGCGCCTGCTGCACAAGGACAATACCGGCTATCATTTGAAGCACCTGTTTATCGGGGCGGAGGGAACACTGGGCATCATCACGGCGGCCAGCCTGAAGCTGTTCCCGCGCCCGCGGGAGGAGGTAACGGCGTTTGTGGCGGTGCGGGATGTGCCCGGCGTGCTGGAGTTGCTCAGCCGGCTGCGGCTTGCCACCGGCGACCAAATCACGGCGTTCGAACTGATGGAGCGCTTCGGCATCGACCTGGCCATCAAGCATGTGCACGGCGTGCGCGATCCGCTCGGCCAAGTGTACGAACACTATGCGCTGTTGCGGGCCAGCGCAGGCCGCGAGAACGCCGGCCTGCGCGAGGTTGTGGAAGAGACGCTTGGCGAAGGGATCGAGGAAGGCCTGGTCCTGGACGCCGCTATTGCCGAGAGCGAGCAGCAGGCCAACGATTTCTGGCGCATCCGCGAAGGCATTGTTGAAGGCCAGATTCCCGAGGGCGGCAGCATCAAGCATGACGTATCCGTCCCGGTCAGCAAGGTGGCGGAACTGATCGAGCGCGCGGACAAAGCCGTCACCCAAGCCATTCCCGGCTGCCGCCCCTGCGCCTTTGGCCATGCGGGCGACGGCAATATCCACTACAATGTTACCCAACCAGAAGGCATGGACAAGCAGGAATACCTGCGCAAGTGGAAGGACTTGAACCATCTCGTGCACGCGATCGTCCTGGACCTGGGCGGCTCGATCAGCGCGGAGCACGGCATCGGCCAATTGAAACGGGACGAACTGGCAGAGGTGAAAAGCGCCGTTGAAATGGACCTAATGCGCCAGATCAAGGACGTGCTGGATCCCGGCAATCTGATGAACCCGGGCAAGGTGATTTGAGTGGCGCTTAAGTGGAGCTCCGAGAGTGGCGATCCGCGGATGAGCGCAGGCCAGAGGCCGGAGCGGGATCGGAGGGCGCCCGCCGAGGCAGGCCGTGATCTTCATCCCTACCGCTGGGCCATGCTGGCGGGCGTCTGGCTGGTCTATTTCTGCTTCGGCCTCACCACCATGTCGATGGCGCCGCTGGTGGTGCCGGTCACGACCGATCTGGGTATGAGCCACGCCGAAATGGGCATGGTGCTTGGCGGCTGGCAACTTATCTACATCGCCACCGCGGCCCCGTGCGGCGCAGTCGTCGACCGATGGGGACCGCGCGCAGGCCTTCTGCTATCTGCGCTGTTTGTGGCGGCAAGCGGCTTGCTGCGGGCCTATGCGGTCGACTTCTGGACCCTCCTTGCCGCCGTCATGGTGTTCGGCATTGGCGGCCCGATGGTTTCCATCGGCGCGCCGAAGCTGATTTCGCTTTGGTTCAAGGGACCGGAGCGGGGCATGGCCATGGGGATCTATATCACCGGTCCGGCGACCGGTGGCATCCTGTCTTTTTCGCTGACCAACAGCGTGCTCATGCCGCTTACCGGATATGACTGGCGCGCGGTGCTGATGATCTTTGCGGGCGTGGCGCTCGCCTGTGGGCTGCTCTGGTTGCTCATCAGCGCTCATCCCGCCGCGCGTGCGATGGAGCGGGAGTTGAAAGCCCAACCAAGAGAGCCGCAGTTGCAGGTTTTCGCCAAGCTGCTCGGCCAGCGGCCCGTACAACTAGTGCTGGTGATGAGCGTCGGCATTTTCTTCTTCAATCACGGCCTGAACAACTGGCTGCCGGAACTGCTGCGTCATAGCGGAATGAGCGCAGCCGAGGCCGGTATCTGGGCCTCCACGCCAACCGCCGTCGGTATCGCAGGCGCGCTGATGATCCCGAGACTGGCCACGCCTGACCGCCGCCTCGCGATCCTGGCTGGCCTGTTCGTTGCAGCGGGCGTGGCGGCCTTGCTGCTACTGTCGGGCGAACCCGCGCTAATGACAGTCGGCATGATCGCCCAGGGCATCGCCCGCTCCTCCATGATGGCGGTGATGGTCCTGCTGCTGGTGGAGATCAAAGACATCGGCCCGCGCTATGCTGGTGCCGCTTCGGGACTGTTTTTTTCCGCAGCGGAAGTGGGCGGCGTGCTGGGGCCGCTCACGCTGGGCGCGGTCTATGACGCCACCGGTACGTTCGCTCCGTCCCTGCTGTTGCTGGCAGGCATCATGGCAGGGCTGCTGTTGCTGTTGATCCCGTTGCGGCGCCACATGGCATAAGAGCGGGACGGCCCGAGGTCGCGGTTGCGCTGGCGGGCGGGGATTCCTGGCACTACATATGCACGGCACCCGCAGGGGTCATATTCGGTTTATGAAAACAGAGAGGCCGTCATGTTCAATAAGAAAGATTTGCTCGGGCAGTTGATGAATTCTGGCCTTGCCCCGTCCAGCGGAGAGCGCACCCAACACGCCGTCGGCGAGCGCGGGTTGCAGGGCAGCAACAGCCCGCTCGGCGACCTGTTGGCCAGCCTTTCCGGAGGCAGCGGCGCCGGAAGCGGTGGGGGAACCGGGGGCGGCGGCATGCTCGGCAGCCTGCGAGATGTCGCCGGCCAGGTCTTCGGCAGCGCCAAGCGCGGTGTCGAAAGCAACAACCCCGCGGCCGTCGGTGGCCTCGGCGCCCTGGCGGGGGCGCTGCTTGGCGGCCGCAGCGGCGCGATCGGCGGCGGAGCGCTGGCGCTTCTGGGCAGTCTCGCCTATGCGGCCCTGAACCCGAAGGAGGCCGCCGAGAACCCAACGCCGGAGCAGATTGCGGAGAAAGCGCCGGTCGGCATGCGCGCACCGCAAGACGCGGCCGAGGAAGCCGAGCTGGAAGAAAACGCCAACATCATCATGCTGGCCATGATCAATGCCGCGAAGGCGGACGGGCAGGTCGGGCCCGACGAAACCAAGCGGATCATGGGAAAAATGCAGGAAGCCGGCGCTGAGCAGGAAGGCATCGCCTTCCTGATGGCGGAAATTCAAAAGCCCCTGGATATGCAGGGCATGGTGGGGCGCGTGAACACGCAGGAGCTGGCCGCAGAAGTCTATGCTGCGTCGCTGCTGGCGATCGAGGTCGATACCGATGCCGAGCGCCAGTATCTGCGCGATCTCGCCCAGGCGCTGGACCTGCCGCCCGAACCCGTCGGCCGCTTGCATCAGGCGCTGGGCGTTCCTGCTGTCTGACCGTCCACCTAACCCCGCGCGCCGTCCATAAGCGCGGAGGAACGGCATATGACAGAGCCCCAGTGCGGCATCGGTATCGTCGGCACCGGCATGATCGCGAACTTCCACGCGAAGGCCATCGCGGCGATGGATGGCGCAGTGCTTGTGGCCAGTTGCGCCCAAAGGGCCGAAAGGGTTCAGGCGTTTGCGGCGGCGCATGGCGGCGCGTCCTACACCGACCGTGCGGCTTTCCTTGCGCATCCGGGTTTGGACATGGTCGCGATCTGCACGCCGAGCGGCGCACATCTTGAGCCGGCGCTGGCCGCCGCAGCGGCAGGCAAACACGTGATCTGCGAAAAGCCGCTGGAGGTGACTACCGAGCGCGTCGACCGCATGATCGCCGCCTGCGCAGAGGCGGGCGTGATGCTCGCGGGAATATTCCCGAGGCGCTTTAACCCCTCCACCGGCTTGCTGAAGAAAGCCGTTGCCGACGGTCGGTTCGGGTGCATCGCCAGCGCTGACGCCTATGTGAAGTGGTGGCGGACCCAGGCCTACTACGACAGCGGCGCATGGCGCGGTACCTGGGCCTTGGATGGCGGTGGCGCACTCATGAATCAGTCGATCCACACGGTCGACCTGCTGCTTCACGTGATGGGCGCCGTGCGCAGCGTCCGCGCCGAGACCCGGCTGGTGGCGCATCAGGGCATCGAGGTGGAGGATACCGCCGTCGCCATGCTGGAATTCCAGAGTGGCGCGCTAGGCGTGATCCAAGGCACAACCGCCGCTTGGTCCGCCCAAGGTCATCCGGCGGAAATCCAGATCGTCGGCGAGGGCGGCTCCGTTTTCCTGGCCGACGACCGGTTCCGGGTATGGGAGTTTGCGCAGGAATCACCTGCTGATGACCACATCCGCGCCGAGCACGGGCTTCCAACGCCGCAGGCCGGCGCGGGCGCGGCAGACCCGGCCGCCATCGACTTTGCCTGGCATCAGCGGAACTATGAGGATGCGCTCGCCGCACTTCGCACCGGCGCAAGACCCTCAGTGGATGGTCAGGAGGCCCGGCGCGCGGTAGCCTTGATCGAAGCCATATACCGCTCGGCCAAGGCGGGCGGCAAGAAAGAGAAGGTAGCCTGAGCCATGTATATGACCGGATTTGCCGACGAGGCGAGCCAGGATCTGGCGGCTCAGATCGCCGTCACGAAAAAATTGGGCTGGAACGCCATCGAAAGCCGCTCTATCGGCGGCACCAACATCCACGACCTGCCGGATGCAGAATTCGAACGCGCAGCGGATATGCTGGACGCCGCGGGCGTGTGGGTGAACTGTTTCGGCTCCACCATTGCCAACTGGGGCAAGCATATTGACGACCCGTTCGAGATCACCCTGGCAGAGGTCGAACGCGCCATCCCGCGCATGCAGCGCCTCGGCACCGGTTTGGTGCGCATCATGAGCTACGCCCGCTGCCCCGGCGGCGGCGACGCGGAGACCCAGAAAGCAGAGGAACGCTTCCGCCGCCTGCGCGAGATCGTGCGCCGGTTCACAGACGCCGGCCTGACACCCGTGCACGAGAACTGCATGAATTACGGTGGCATGAGCCCACGGCACTCCCTGGCGCTGGTAGAGAATGTGCCGGGCTTGAAGCTGGCCTATGACACGGGCAACCCGGCGATCCTGAGGGACTATTCCAAGGAAGGCGAGCAAAGCCAAAATCCGCTGGAATTCTTTGCCGCGATCCGTCCGCACGTGGCCTATATCCATATCAAGGACGCCAAGCTGGAGGACGAGCGCGAGGTTTTCACTTATCCGGGCGAGGGAGGCGGCCGGTTGCCGGAGGTTTTGCGCGCGCTGGTCGACAGCGGCTACGACGGCGGAATCTCCATCGAGCCACACATGGCCACCGTCTTCCACGACCCGGATGCGGGACGTTCGACGGACGAAGAAGCCTCGACTATCTATATCGAGTACGGTCGCCGCGTCGAGAAACTGCTGGCCGATGCGGGGGCGAAGGTAGGCCAATACTAGAGCAGATCCCGATTCAATTTGATCGGGCAATGCTCTGAAGTTGCTCGTCTTTGCCCGTTGTAAGGGCGTGCATTGGCAAAATGGATGCCGCTTCGGTTTCACCAGGACTGTGGCGGCAGGAGGCTTTCCAACGCTCGACTCTTCCCCCGCAGAACCGTTAGCCGCTAAGATTGCTGCCTTTCTTTCCGCGTTGCATACCGAGAACTTTTATGACCGCCGACAATCTCTTCGACCTTTCCGGCCAGGTGGCCGTCATCACCGGCTCGACCAAAGGCATCGGCCGCGCGATCGCGAGCCGCATGGCCCAACAGGGCGCCAAGGTCGTGGTGTCCTCCCGCAAGGCCGACGCCTGCGACGAGGTCGCCGCCGACATCGATGCCAACTGGGCAGCCAACGGCGGCGAGGCCATGGCCTTCCCCTGCCATGCCGGCGACAAGGAAAGGCTGCAGGCGATGGTGGACGCGACCCTGGCGAAATGGGGTCGCATCGACATCTGCGTGCCGAACGCGGGTGTCAACCCGTACTACGGCCCGAGTATCGAAATGCCCGATTCCGCCCTCGACAAGATTTTTGAGGTGAACGTGAAAGCGGTCTATTGGCTCTGCCACATGTGTCTGCCCAACATGGTGGAGCGCGGCAGCGGCAGTATCATCATCATCGCGAGCGTCGCTGGCCTGAAGGGCAACACCACTATCGGCGCCTATACGGTCAGCAAGGTGGCGGAGCATCAGATCGCCCGCAATTTTTCGCTGGAATACGGGCCGAAGGGCATCCGTGCCAACGCCATCGCGCCGGGCCTGATCAAGACGGATTTCTCCACCGCGCTCTGGACCGATCCCAAGCGGATGGAGAAAGTCAACAACGCCATCCCGCTCCGCCGTCTGGGTGACCCGCACGAGATCGCGGGCGCGGCCGTGTTCCTCGCCAGCAAGGCGTCGAGCTATGTGACCGGCCAGGTGCTGAACGTCTGCGGCGGCGCGGCGATTACGTGACGCTGTAGGGTGACCACAAGTTGACGGACGGCACCGGCGGAACCATCGTGAAGTACACGAAGCCGGCTTTGGCCAAGGACAGCCCGCAAAAATGAATTCAGGAAACGCCCCATGACCGCCCGCAAAAAGCCCGAAGACCTCCGCTCGCACCGCTGGTTCGGTGTCGACAATATGCGCGCCTTCGGCCACCGCTCGCGCACCATGGAGATGGGTTTCGCGCGCGAGGATTTTGCCGGCAAGCCGGTGATCGGCATCGTCAACACCTGGTCGGATACGAACACCTGCCACAGCCACATGCGACAGCGCGCCGAGGAAGTGAAACGCGGCATCTGGCAGGCGGGCGGCTTTCCGGTGGAACTGCCGGCCATGAGCGTCGGCGAGCAGATGACCAAGCCCACCAGCATGATGTACCGCAATTTCCTGGCGATGGAGACGGAGGAGTTGCTGCGCTCGCAACCCGTCGACGGCGCGGTCCTGATGGGCGGCTGCGACAAGACCACCCCGGCCTTGATCATGGGCGCTGTCAGCATAAGGCTGCCGGCCATCTATGTGCCTGCCGGGCCGATGCTGCGCGGCCATTTCAAGGGCGCAACCCTCGGCAGCGGCACCGATGTGTTCAAGTATTGGGCGGAGCGGCGCGCGGGCAATCTCTCCGATGACGACTGGTTCGGGCTGGAGGAAGGTATCGCCCGTTCGGCGGGCACCTGCATGACCATGGGCACCGCCTCGACCATGACCTCTCTGGCAGAGGTGCTGGGCTTTACCCTGCCGGGCGCCTCCAGCATTCCGGCGGTGGACTCAACCCACCAGATGATGGCAAGCCGCTCCGGCCGTCGCATCGTGGAAATGGTGTGGGAGGACCTGACGCCTGCGAAGTCTCTGCACAGGGGAAAGCTTCGACAACGCCATCACGGTCGACATGGCGCTTTCTGGCTCGACCAATGCCATGATCCACCTGGTCGCCATGGCGGGCCGCGCCGGGATCGAACTGCCGCTGGAGCGTTTCGACGAGATCAGCAAGCAGACGCCGGTGCTCTGCAACCTGAAGCCCGCGGGCATCTATCTGATGGAGGACTTCTATTATGCGGGCGGCCTGCGCGCGCTGCTGGGGCAGATCGGCGATATGCTGAACTTGGATTGCATGACCGCGAACGGCCGCACCCTGGGAGAAAATATTGAGGGGGCGGAGATCTATAACGAGGAGGTTATCCGCCTGCGCTCCAACCCGCTGTCATCGACCGGCGGCACGGCGGTGTTGCGCGGCAACCTCGCACCGGATGGGGCGGTGATCAAGCCCACGGCGGCGGAGCCTCACCTGATGAAACACACGGGCCCGGCGGTCGTGTTCTCTGACGTGGACGACATGTACAAGCGCATCGACGACCCCGGTCTGAACGTGACCAAGGACTCGGTGCTGGTGCTCCAGAACGCCGGACCGAAGGGTGCCCCGGGGATGCCTGAATGGGGCCAGCTGCCGATCCCGAAAAAGCTGCTGGAGCAAGGCGTGCGCGACATGGTGCGTCTCTCCGACTGCCGCATGAGCGGTACCAGCTACGGCGCCTGCGTGCTGCACATCGCACCGGAGGCCGCGGTCGGTGGGCCGCTGGCGCTGGTGCAGGAGGGGGACATGATCACCTTGGACGTGGCGGCCCGCGTGCTGCGCCTGGAGGTCTCCGACGAGGAACTCGCCGAGCGCATGAGCCATTGGGTCCAGCCGGAGGAGCCCTACACGCGAGGCTATGGCCGCCTGTTCCTGGACCATATTACCCAGGCCGACCGGGGCTGCGACTTCGACTTCCTGCACGCTGGCGGCCCGACGCCGGAGCCGAAAATCTATTGAGATGCCGCGCCGGGCGACGTTCCTCGTTATCGGGCCATTGCCGAGGCGTCTCGGATCGAGGCGGGTCCTTTCTTAACATCGTCTCCGTCATTGCCGTACATTCGGGAAGGCCGCATCGGCGTTAACAGAGGCGTCCTGCGAACCCGGCGATGGCATCCAGCGTCTCCGCCTCCGCCTCGCGCCAGGGCGCGTGCCCGACGCCTTGCATCAGGCGCTTATCGACCGGCGCGGAACATAGCTGCGCGGCCGCCTCGGCGTGGGCGGCGGTGCCGTACGGATCGGCGAGGCCCTGGAGGATCAGAAACGGCACGTGGTGATGAGGCAGCGCATCGGTAATGTGCCAGGTGCGGAAGCCCGGCGCCAGCCATGTGGCGTTCCAGCCATAGAAGGCATTGTCGACGTTCGACCCGTGATGATGGCCCAGCTTCGGCTTCAGGTCACCCTGTTCATAGGCCGCTTTGGCCTCGGCAATGGCATCCAGGCAAATCTGCTCGACAAAGAAGTGCGGCGCCATGAGAACACACCCTTGCACGCGCGGATCGCGCACCATGCCGGCATAGAGCGCAGCGATGCTCGCGCCGTCCGAGTGCCCAATCAGCAAGCCGCGCCGGAAGCCGATGGAATTCAGCACATGCGGCAACACCCTTGTCGCATGCCGCTCCATATAGTCGAGCGGCCAGGGCAGCGGGTCGGGATCGGAGCCGCCATAGCCGGCTCGCGAATACGCGAATACCCCCAGTCCCGTGGCGGCCTGCAGCTTTTCCGGAAAATCCCGCCAAAGACCCAGGCAGCCCAGCCCCTCATGCAGCAGCACCAGCGTCGGGGCCCGCTCCGGCGGCGGTCCGAGGAAGCGGCATTCGTGGCGCTGAGAATTGGCGACGACATTATCCATACCAGCAATGATAAGGGAGTCTGAAGCTTGCCGCCATCACCCCCTCCGCCCTGCCGCCAGGCTCGGCCCACACCCGAGACTCGACTACAGAGCAGCCCGGGGCGTTCAGTTGTCCGGCATGAACCCTGCGCTGACGTGCAGGAAGAAATAGCGCGGGAGCCTTAGCGGACTGTTAGTCGCGCAGCTTGAAGCGCTGGATTTTGCCCGTTGCGGTCTTGGGCAATTCGTCGACGACCTCGATCCAGCGGGGATATTTCCAGGCGCCAACGCTGGCCTGGACATGCTTTTTCAGCGCCTCGAACAGCGCGTCGGAGGCAGCACCGGCGTCCTTCAACACGACAAAAGCCTTTGGCTTCAGCAAGCCTTCGCCATCTTTTTGCGGCACGACGGCGGCCTCCAGCACGGCCGCATGGCTGATGAGCGCGCTTTCCACTTCGAACGGCGAGACCCATATGCCGCTCACCTTGAACATGTCGTCGGTCCGGCCCTGATAGGTGTAATAGCCGTCGGCCGAACGCACATATTTGTCGCCGGTGTGAGTCCACTCGCCCCGGAACGTTAGGCGGCTCTTCCGCCGCTGGTTCCAGTAACCTTCGGCCGCGGTGGGGCCGCGCACCACAAGTTCGCCGACGGTACCATCGCCAAGCAATGAGCCATCATCATCCACCAGGCGCAGGTCATAGCCTGGGATTGGTTGGCCGCTGGTGCCGTAGCGCACCGCATTTGCCCGGTTGCTGAGAAAGATATGCAGCATTTCGGTCGAGCCGATGCCGTCCAGGATGGGCACTCCGAAGCGCGCCTCCCAGGCCTTGCCCACTTCTCCCGGCAACGCTTCGCCCGCCGAAACGCACAGGCGCAGATTGCCGCCGGCGTCGCTCTCGCCGCCCTCTTCCTGTTTATGCGCCAGCATGGCGGCGTAAAGGGTGGGGACGCCGAAAAACAGGGTCGGCTTGTGCCGCTGCAATAGTGCGAACATCGCTTGCGGCGTCGGCCGTTCCGGCCACAGGATCGCCGTGCCGCCGACCGCCAGCGGAAACGTCATGCCGTTGCCGAGTCCATAGGCGAAAAACAGCTTGGCGGCGGAGAGGAAGATGTCGTCCTCATCGATGCCCAATATCGGCTTGGCATAGATGCGGCAGGTTTCCATCGCCGAGGTATGCAGGTGCTTGGTCCCCTTCGGCATCCCGGTGGAGCCTGACGAATAGAGCCAGAACGCCACCTCGTCGGCGACGGTGTCGGCGAGCGTGAAGGTCTCCGGCTGGGCCGCACGCTTGGCGGTGAAATCGCCGTCCGCACCGACAATTACCACCTTCTGCAACGCCGGCAGTTGTTTCATGATCGGCTCGAGAACCGGCAGCAACGGGGCGGAGACGAAGAGGGCGCGGGCGCGGCTATCCTCCAGGATGTAGCGATACTGCTCCGTCGTCAGCATGGTGTTGAGGGCGATGGGCACAACGCCAGCCTTGATCGCGCCCCAAAAGATCGCCGGATAGTCGCAGGTATCCAGCAGCACGCAGGCGATTCGATCCTCCTGCCGCAGTTCCAGAGTGGCCATGAAATTGGCCGCCTGGTTCGTTTCTTCGACCAATTCTCTGTAGGTCAGAGAACGATCAGGATCGACGAACGCAATCCTGTCGGCGCGGCCATCCGCCAGATGGCGGTCGACCATGTCGGCGGCGGCATTGTAGCGACGATGATGAGGCACGAGCGGCGCCATTCTCTATTGCATGAGAAAGGAGAACAATAATGCCGCCCTGCCTCATCAACTGCAACTAGCCTGCCGCAGTTTCAGCCGAACGCGACTGGGTCAGGTTTTGGTTGTCGCGTGGTGAGGGCGGGAGCCGTCCAGCACAGGCTTGATCAGATAGATGCAATAAAGACCCGCGATCCCAACCAAGATGTAAACGATGTTGCTCAGGACGCTATCGATACCAAAGATCGCCGCAACCAGATTGAGATCGAGCAGTCCCACCAATCCCCAATTTATCGCTCCAACGATAACCAAGACCAATGCAGTGACGTTAAGTGCCCGCATGGAGTAGTTCTCCGGCTTGTGTGGAAGATAAGATACCAAAGGTAACGTGCGTTAAGGTGGTAAAGTTCCATCCTTATATCAATGAGATCCGGCGCAGGATAGCTCCGCCCCGCTCCCTTTGCAATCGATCATGTCAGTGGCGGCGTTAGACCGGTGCGGGTAGTCTGATATCAGGCGAATGATCCTGACGGCCGATGCATGCCCGAAGTTCACCGCGCCGCCGCAGATGAACGCCAGCCGCAGCACCCCGATCGAAGGAGGGGCGCCCCATGCACGTCGTCAATCAAGCCACGCAGCCGCTAGAGGAATGGCGCCCCGGCGTGCGCACGGTCATGCTGGTCTCCGCCGTCACCGGCTCGGCCCAGCTCTGCATTTTCGAGCAGTTCTGCGACCCGGGTCTGGGCGCGCCCACCCACCAGCACGCGGTCGAGGAGGTGCTGACGGTGGTCGCGGGCGAAGCCGAGATTTGGATCGGCGCGCAGAAACAGGGGGTCACCGGTGGCCAGAGCATCATCATTCCGGCGGGCAGGTTCCACGGCTTCCGCAATGTGGGCGAGGTCGAACTGCATGTGCGCGCCACCCTCGCCGCTCCGATTTTCGAAGCCAGCTACGACGATCGCAACGAACTCACCCGACGCTGGGCGCCGATGACGCCCTGACGATCCAAGCTGACCAGACCGACGATCCAAGGCCGACACGGCCGCTGGCAGTTCTTAATGGCGCGCCGAACCGCGGCAACGCCAACCGCCTCTCGACCACGCAACCACCGGCCACGATCGCCCGGCCTGCGGGAGGGCCATGTTGAGAGAGACCCGGGTGCGATTTTGCCTTGGATTCCCCAATATTCGGGTATAGCCTTTTTACCATCGACTTCAGATACAAGAATGTCGGTTAAGGTGTGGCGCGTGACAATTGCGCCTCGACAACAAAAGAGATTTGGAGGTAAGCCCATGAAACACCTACAAAACAAGCCCTCCCGCCGCCAATTCCTCGGTACCACGGCTGCGGTGTCGGCGGCGGCACTGGCCGCACCCTATGTCAAGCGCGCCTATGCCGCCGGTACGCTCTCGGTCGGGCTGTGGGATCACTGGGTACCGGGCGCCAACAGCGCCACCCGCAAGCTGATCGACGAGTGGTCGAAAAAAGAAAATGTCGAGGTCAAGCTCGACTACATTACCTCCCAAGGCTCTAAGATTCGGTTGACCTGGGCCGCGGAAGCCCTGGCGGAGTCAGGCCACGACGTGATGGCTTTCTCGAGTTGGTACCCTGCGCAGTACGCTAACAAGCTGCACGGAGTGAACGATATCGTCGATGACCTGATCAACGAAAATGGCGCGGTCAATGGCACCGTTGAGTACCTTGGCAAGGTGGATGGCAAGTGGCTCGGCGTGCCCGCGACGGTAGGCAGCCAGATGAAGGGCCCCTGTTCCCGCATCGACCTGCTCAAGAAACATGCCGGCATCGACATCCAGGCGATCTACCCTGCGGGCGCGGAGCCGCAGGACAAGGACTGGAACCTCGACACGTTCATGAAGGCGGCCAAGGCCTGCCATGCCGGCGGTAATCCGATCGGCATCGGTCTCGGCGTGACGTCTGACAGCGTCGATTCGGTCGGCGCCTTCTTCCACGCCTTCGGCGCGAAACTGGTGGATGAGGAAGGTGCCATCGTTGTCAATTCGCCGGAAGTCCGCAAGGCACTGGAATATCTGGTGGAACTCGGACCGCTGCTGGCGCCCGATGCGCCAGCCTGGGATGACGCTTCCAACAACAAGTGGCTGGTTTCGGGCAACGGTTCGATGATCATGAACCCGCCGAGCGCCTGGGCGGTTGCCAAGCGCGACGCGCCGGAGATAGCTCAGAACCTATGGAGCCACGGCTTCCCGTCCGGCCCGAACGGCCGCTTTGGCCCGTTCCTGCCATTCTTCTGGGGTATCTGGGAATTCAGCCAGCAGAAGGAAGCGGCGAAGAGTCTGCTGGTCCACATGTCGTCGAAAGAAGCAGCCTACTCCATGGTGGAGGCGAGTGGCGGCTATGACATTCCGCCGTTCGCGAACTTCACCAAGTTCGACATCTGGGGCAACGTGGAGCCGCCGAAGGGTACACTGTTCCACTATCCGGACCCCTATGGCCATCAGACGCTGTCTATCGCCGCAGCGCCGGCCCCCCATGCCATTGCCGCGCAGATCTTCGCCCAGGGCACGATGCCGAAAATGGTTGTTCGCATAATGCAAGGCGAGGATATGGATCAGGCCATTCGCTGGGCCGAGAGCGAGTGCGAAGGCTATATGCGCACCTAGACCCTTCCGTCCGCTGAACGAAACCCGCCGTCCTTCACCGGGGCGGCGGGCATTTCCCGTCACGATCGAAGCAAGCGATGACCGACATCTTCCACGCTCCAGAACCGGTCGTCCCCCGCCGCCGCATGCGACACATGCTTCGGCGCCGGTCGACCATCGCGTTTCTGATGACCCTGCCGCTCCTCCTGGTGATCGGTTTGTTGGTGCTCTATCCGGCCGGCTATGCCATGCATCTGGCCACATTGAACAAAGGCATGACCAAGTTTGTCGGCCTGGGAAATTTCGAATTCCTGTTCGGGCGCGAGACCTTCTGGATGGTGGTGAAGCAATCATGCATCTTCGCCATCTCGGCGGTGATCTTCAAAGCCATCATCGGCTTTATCGTGGCGCACTTCGTCCACAACATCCCCAACAAGGGCCAGCGCAAGTGGCGCGGCATGCTGCTGGTGCCGTGGGTTATCCCGCCGGCAATGAGCACGCTTGCCTGGCTCTGGCTGTTCGACCCTTCCTACAGCGCCTTTAACTGGATCATCCTCCAGTTCGGCGGCGATCCGATCCCCTGGACCGGCGACACGGCCTGGGCGCGGTTTTCGGTCATCCTGGTCAATATCTGGATCGGCTCGCCGTTCTTCATGATCATGTATCTGGCGGCCCTGAAATCGGTGCCGGACCAGCTTTACGAGGCAGCGCTGATCGACGGCGCGACTTGGTGGCAGCGCATCTGGTACATAACGCTGCCGATGATGCGCAATATCATCGCGATCACCGTGCTGTTCTCGTTGATCGTCACCTTCGCGAATTTCGACATTGTCCGCATCCTGACGGCGGGCGGCCCTCTCGATACGACACACGTGTTCGCGACCTGGGCGTTTCTGGTCGGCATCGAAAGCGGCGATATTCCGCTCGGCGCCAGCGTTTCGCTGTTCATGATGCCGTTTCTCGCGATCGCGGCGGTGATCATTCTGCGCGACATCGTCAAACGGGGGAGTGAGGTCTGATGGCAACTACCGCACATCCCGTCGATGCCGCCGGCAGCCCGACCCGGTCGAAATACGGCAGTGTGAGCCGCAGCCGCCGTTGGGCGCTGCGCTGGTCGTATTTCTTTCTGGTGCTGTTCGCGCTCTTCTTCCTGATGCCGCCGATCTACATGTTCATCACGTCGCTGAAGACAAGCGCGGAGATATCGGCGATCACCAATCCCTGGTGGGTGTATAATCCGACGCTCGAAAACTATATCGAGTTGCTTACCAAGAACAGTTACCTGATCTTTTTCCGCAATTCCGCGCTTGTTTCGATCTTCGTCGTCACCATCACCATGATCATTGCCATCCCCTCTGCCTTTGCCCTTTCCCGCATGAAGTTCTGGGGTTCCGGCGCGCTCGCGACCGGTGTCTTTCTCACATACCTGGTGCCGGAAACCCTGCTGTTCATCCCGCTGTTCAAGATCTTTGCCGAGTTCCGCAATCTTACTGGCATTGAGTTAATCAACAACTGGTGGGTATTACTGATCCTCTACCCCACGCTGACGGTGCCGTTCTGCACCTGGATCATGATCGGTTACTTCGCCTCCATTCCAAAGGAACTGGACGAGGCGGCTTTGATCGACGGTGCGTCCTGGATGCAGACCTTGACCAAGATCTTCATTCCGGTTGCAATACCGGGCATTATCGCGGCGACGATCTTCGCCTTCACGGTCTCCTGGGCGCAGTTTCTCTACCCCTTGGCCTTTACCACTTCGGAAGACCAGCTCGTGCTGCCAGTCGGCATCGTGACGACGCTGATTAAGGGTGATGTTTTCAATTGGGGCCAGATCATGACCGGCGCGTTGCTCGGCGCAGCCCCGCCGCTGATCATCTATGCCTTCCTTATGGACTATTATATTGCCGGCCTGACCTCCGGCGCGACGAAAGGGTGATCCCGTGGCCGACGTTTCCCTGCACAAAGTCATCAAGAAATATGATGACGTCCTTGCCGTTCGCGGCATCGACCTGAATATCGCCGACCAGGAATTCGTGGTGCTGGTCGGCCCCTCCGGCTGCGGCAAATCCACGACGCTGCGCATGATCGCCGGTCTGGAAGAGATCACCGACGGCGCAATCAAGATCGACGGCCAGGTGGTCAACGACGTACCGCCGAAAGACCGGGATATCGCCATGGTATTCCAGAACTACGCCCTCTACCCGCACATGACGGTGACAGAGAACATGTCTTTCGGCCTGCGCCTGAAGCGGTTCCCGAAAGAAGAAATTCGCCGGCGTGTGGACGAAGCCGCGCAAATCCTGAATATCGAAGACCTGCTCGACCGCAAGCCGCGCCAACTGTCCGGCGGCCAACGCCAGCGGGTCGCCATGGGCCGCGCGATCGTGCGCAACCCCAAGGTTTTCTTGTTCGACGAGCCGCTCTCGAACCTGGACGCGAAGTTGCGCGTGCAGATGCGGACCGAAATCAAGCGCGTGCACCAAAAGGTGCCCGTGACGACGGTCTATGTCACCCACGATCAGATTGAGGCGATGACCCTCGCCGACCGGGTCGTGGTGATGAACAATGGCAACATCGAACAGATCGGTGCCCCCAACGACCTGTACCATGCGCCCGCCACCCGCTTCGTTGCGGGCTTTATCGGCTCCCCGGCGATGAACTTCATCCCCTGCAGGCTGGAGCGGGCGGGTAACGGGCTCGCCGTCCGGCTGTCGGAAGACACGGCGTTGCCGGTACCGGAGGATAGCACTGCTCGCTATCGCGACCATGTCGGCAAGGACCTGGAGTTTGGCATCCGGCCGGAGCATCTGACCGAAGTGCGGGCGCCGCGCGAAGGCGAGTCCGCAGCCCCGCTTTCTGCGACGCTCGACGTGGTCGAGCCGATGGGCGTGGACACGCTCGTCTACCTCTCGATTAACGGCGCGGAAGTGTGCGCGCGCTTGGATCCGAGCGCGAACCCGCAGGCCGGAGAAACCACCACACTCTCCGCCAACATGAGCCACATGCATTTGTTCGATCCGGCAACGCAGCAGGTGCTCGGCCGTTGAACGGCTTTTCTGCCGGTCTCAGCGCTTAATTTGTCTCGGCGCGATGCCGGCATTACGGCGGAGCGCTGCATTCCCGTTCGTAAGGGAAATGGCGAGGCCCGGCCCGGCGAATTTCTTGCGGTGCGACGGCAGCACGCTCTATGTACATGCAGACAGACCATTGCATGAGACGCCGCAAGGGCTGACCTTTGCCACGCCGCAGCGCCTCCCCCGTCACCTGTTTTTGCGAGCGTGCCCCCCGAGCGATGTCGGCTGGAAGCCGCTAGCGCAGGGACACAGCGCTGGCGGTGTCGGAGGGGCTTGTTCTGCGGCAGGAGAGGTGCGGATAGGAGCCATGCAGATACCCCGGTAATACAGGCCCGGCAACACAGGAACGACCATGTTGAACACGATCAAGCGCGCGATCATCCCGGTGACAGCTATCGCGCTCAGCGGCGTCCTTTTCCTGCTCGCCCTGGTCGACGACATCCGGTGGCTCTGGCCGTTGCTGCTGACCGTGCCGCTGGTCGCGCTGGGTCTCTACGACTGGATGCAGACCAGGTGGACGATTACGCGCAACTATCCGGTCGCCGGCCGCATCCGCTGGCTCTTCTATATGCTCCGCCCGTACCTGCGCGCCTACATCGTCGAAGACGATCTGACCGGCACGCCCTTTTCCTTCGACGCACGCAATCTGGTGCATGCCCGCGCGCGGGGCGAGACCGACACCCACCCCTTCGGCACCGAGCATGACACGGACGGTCACGAATATCAGTGGCTGATGCACTCCATCGCCCCCGCCGCCGACACCGATGCTGATCCGCGGGTCGAGGTGGCTAACGAGCAAACCGGGCGGCCCTATTCGGCCTCTGTTTTCAACATCTCCGCCATGAGTTTCGGTGCAATTTCGGCCAACGCTATTAAGGCGCTGAACCTTGGCGCAAAACGGGGCGGGTTCTACCACGACACCGGCGAAGGCGGCTTGAGCGACTATCATCTGGAAAACGGCGGCGATCTGGTGTGGGAGTTGGGTTCAGGCTATTTCGGCGCCCGCGACCGGAACGGCCGTTTCGACCCCGAGCGGTTTCGCGACGGCGCCAGCCGCGACGCGATCAAGATGACGGAGATCAAGCTGAGCCAGGGAGCCAAACCCGGCCATGGCGGTCTGCTGCCGGGCGCCAAGGTAACGGAGGAAATTGCCCGCGTGCGGGGCGTTCCGGCGCACGAGGACTGCCTGTCGCCCCGCGGCCATTCCGCCTTTTCGACCCCGATCGAGTTGCTGGAGTTCGCCGCCCACATGCGCGAATTGTCGGGCGGCAAGCCGGTGGGGCTCAAGCTTTGCGTCGGGCAGCCCTACGAGGTGTTCGCGATCATGAAGGCGATCATGAAGACCGGCATCAAGCCGGAATTCATCGTTGTCGATGGCGGCGAGGGCGGCACCGGCGCGGCGCCATTGGAATTGTCCGACTGGGTCGGCATGCCGCTCAACGAGGGGCTGCTTCTGGTGCGCAACGCGCTGGTGGGCTGCGGTCTGAAGGACGATATTCGGCTCGCGGCCAGCGGAAAGGTCTATTCCGGCATGGGACTGGCGCGCAATTTGGCGATGGGCGCCGACTGGTGCAATGCGGCGCGCGCCTTCATGTTCTCTGTTGGCTGCATCCAGGCCATGCGTTGCCATCTCGGCACCTGTCCCACCGGTGTGACCACCCAAGATCCGGCCCGCCAGCGCGGGCTGGTGCCGGAGGTGCAGGGCGAGCGCGCGGCGCGGTTCCATGCAAAGACGATAGCCGCGCTAACCGAGATGACCGCCGCCGCGGGGCTCCGACATCCCTGCGAGTTGCAACCGCATCACATGATGCACCGCGTGGGCCCGGAGAAGGGCGAGACGATGGACTACATCCATTCCTTTCTGCCTGAAAACATCCTGCGCGATGCACCAGAGGATACGCTTTATGCCGATTGGTGGGAGGCCGCCCAGGCCGAGAGCTTTAAACCGGCCGTCGACCTTGTCCGCCGCCGCGCCTGCGTAGACTAGACTAATGACCATGTGCTGACAGTTCCAACCACATGCCAAAGGTTTCCGAAGTTATCGTGGACACGCTTGTGCAGGCAGGCGCGCGGCGCTGCTGAAAGAGGCTGGCAGCGTGACCATCCACGCCGGCATAGGCGCGCGCCATGTCAATGAAAAGGTGGTGGCGCTGGCGCGGCATCTGCAGGCGCCCGCAGCCCATACCAACCGCACCGCGGAGTTCATCGAGCCGGAGTACTCCTTCAGTATCGGTATGCTCGGCGATCGCGCCGGCGTCGATGCGATCAATGCTGCCGAGGTAACTCTCTGTCCCGGCACGGATTTCGTCTATGCGCAGTGCTGGGCGGATAAAGCGGCAGTCGTCCGGATCGACACCGACGGCCCGCATTTGCGCCGCCGGGTGCCGGTGCATTTGGGCCTGATGGGACGATTTGGCGGCCATGATCGAGGCACTGCTCCGTTGCTGAAGGGCAAAGAAAGTGATCGCCATCTGAAGAAGGCGCTGAAGCACTGGCAGGTAGACCGCGAGGGCTATGCGGATGCCGCGAACGAGCCCGATCCCGAACTGATCCACCCGCAATCCGTGACTAGATGTGGTGCCTCAACAGGTTGTCCTGGTTTAGGCCGAGTCGGTGCCGCCGTGTAGTCGATGGTGATTGTAGAGATGGGTCTAGATCGGCAAGTCAGCGGCTCGCTGGTCAGAGGTCTGATAGGCTCTGGCATAGTCCCATTGGCGGAGCGCGGTCTGGATGAAGCGTTCGCCCTTGCCGTTGGTTTTCGATAAAGGACAGGCGGGAATGATTGTCGATGGCGACATGAACGAATTTTCAGCCATTCCTGGCAGCTTGCCGCTGCGCGGGCGCGATTGACCGGTGCGGTCGCCGGTTATTCGAAGGCCGGGACGCTCGAACCGGCCAAGCTTCTTGATGTCGATATGGATGATCTCGCCAGGCGTCTTGCGCTCGTATCGAAGCACCGGTTCGGCGGGCTCCAGGTCTCTGAGACGGGCGGGGCCTGCCCGCCTCAAGACCCGGCTGGGTAATGGTCGCAGGCGGCGTGAGATTGTGCAGCCGATGAGGCCGAGAGGAGCCGGCTGCGCCCTCTGCCTGGTACCGCTTGAGCCATTTCCGGGCCGTACGCGGACAAACCCCTGCGACTCGTGCGGCGGCCCTGCTCAGCATCGGGTGGACCAAGCGCTCTCGACCAAGAAGCGTCAGACGGGCATTCTGGTGGATGTTCATTCGGCCTTGCCTCCGGGAAAGGTTGAAGCTTGGTAACTTCAGTCCCCTTTGTCTGGTCCGAATGGACGACCTATTGGAAGCTCACATCAGAGCATCGCCCGATCAAATTGAAACGCTTTGGGATCAATTTTCCGGGGTAAGATGCTCTAATTCCTATATTTAGAGCAGATTCACCCGATCCAAACGGATAGGGATCTGCTCTAGCCGGTTGGCGAGTCTTCCGGGCGGCCGTTGATATGGGGCTTCAGCACGGCATAGAGCGTATGGGTGATCGGCGTCGGCACGCCTTTCTCCCGCCCGAGTTCCACGACTTTGCCTGCCAGCCAGGGCAGTTCCAGCCTGTTGCCGCGCAAAAGGTCGACGGCCATGGAGGCAATCGAGCGGCCGTCCTGGCCGTCGATCAGTTCCAGCCGTCGGTCCGGCAAGTCGTCCGCCAGGTCGACGCCGCAAGCCTGGCCGACCGCCGTGATTTCGGTCATTACCTGGCGCATGACCGCTCGGCCGTCGGGATCTTCGCGGCTGACACCGGTCCATTGCCGCGTGGCACCGGTGATCGACGCAACGCAAACCAGGAAGACGAATTTCTCCCAAAGCGCCTTGGTGATGTCGGTGGACAGGGTCGCGTCGAGTCCGGCCCCGTCGCAGGTTTCTTTCAGCCGCTCTGCCCGGGGCGAAACAGAGCCATCCAACTCCCCAAAGGTAAAATGCTGAAAGCTGCCGAGCTGCCGGATCAGGCCCGGTCGCTCGATAATCGCGTTGATGACCGCGACCCCGCCCATGACCCGCGACCTGCCCAGAACCGGCGCCAGCCGATCCGCCGCGTCGATGCCGTTCTGGATGGGGATAACGGCGGTCTCCGGCCCGACCAGCGGTTTGATCTGTGCGCCGGTTGCCTCCAAATCCCAGAGCTTTGGGGTGAAGATGACATAGTCCACAGGCCCGAGGCTGGCGGGATCATCCGTCGCCTGGGCCGGATGCCAGTGGAAGTCCCCGCGCGCGCCCTCAACCCGCAAGCCCTGTTCCCGGATCGCTTGCAGATGCGGGCCGCGGGCGATGAAGGTAACGTCCGCGCCGCCGAGGGCCAGCGTAACGCCGAACGGGCCGCCTACACCGCCGGCGCCGACTATCACAATACGGGAAGAGGACATGAAACGCGGGCCCTGTCGCTTTAGAGTAGAGGTATGCAGTCTTGCATAGCCCGGCGCGGGGCCGGCCGCTACCTTTATAGCAACGGCTGCGGCGCGGCGATCGTGGCATTTTCCGAAACTGAGCGGGGTTTCGGTGGCGGGCTCGGGCGGCAGGCACAGGAAACGGGATGGATGATAAGGCGCGGATTGAAGCCATTGCCGTATCAGCATATCATCACTGACCGATGCGGCGCGCCCCGTGCAGATCAGGCCTGCGGTGGTGCATCACAAGAGCCCGGCGCTGCAAATGAGGGCCGGGCGGTGGTACGAGAGGGCGGAGACATTACGATGAGACCCGAACCGACGCCCGGCGTAAAGATGCAGTATCTGATCAAGCGCCGGGCCTCGACCAGCCGCGAGGAACTGATCTGCCATTGGTTCGCCAACCACATGCCGGCGGTGATCGAGCGTAATGCCCGGGCAAAGACCGAGGGGCGGCCATTTGCCAATCACTATGTGGCGACCCTGTTCGACGAGCAGATCGACGGAGCACTGGCGGACGGCAGGCCGGTCTGGGACGGCGTCGCGCAGCTTTGGTACGCCGAACCGCCTTCGTGGCCCAAACAGGCGAGCGGGGTGGAGCCCACCGACACCTTCCAGGAGAAGGCAGAGCCCTATTGGCCCTGGGCTACACGTGAATATGTGGCGGTGGACGGGGCTTTGCCGCTGGAGGTGCCGACCCTGAATGCGCCCTTCCCGTGCACGAGGAGCGGCTTCGTCAAACAGGTCTCTCTGGTGCCGCTGCTGGCGGGGGTGAGCATGGAGGCGCTGGTCGACCACTGGCTGGACGTGCACCTGCCGAACGTGGTGGAGACGCTGCGGAAGGTGGGCGGCTTCCGCTATGTGGTGAACCTGAGCATGGACATGGCGCGGGCGCCCTATGCCGGGATGCCGGAACTCTGGTTCCCGGACCGGGCGGCGCAGCAGGCTTTTTGGGCGGAGCTCAAGCCGGACGGGTTTGGGGAGTTCGTGGACGCGGAGCGGACGGTGCGATTTGTGTGCGGGACGGAGATGGCTGGCATAAAATAGCAGTAAGATCACATGAAAACAGGACATAAATAAAGTTGAATGACACCTCCCTAATAGATTATTAGAAAATCATCTCACATTTATTTTTTTCATATTTTCTTTGAGCAATTCCTGGAGAGGCTTCTCCCGTTGGCTCCGGCGGCACAAAATGTGGTGATCTGCGCTTGCGTCGCGAGGTGCGTTCGCTTAATGTTCTCGCATGCCGAGCCGCTGGAAACATGACCGCCCGCTCTCCCGCGCCCAGTTCGAGGCGCGATTTCCGGATAATGCGGCCTGCGCCGACTATCTGGCGCGTCGCCGGTGGCCGGAGGGCTTTGTCTGCCCGGGCTGTGGCGTCACGAAGGGATGGCTGCTGAAGACCAAGGCGTTCACCTGGGAGTGCGCGGCCTGCCGGCGGCAGACGTCCGTGACCGCAGGCACGGTCATGCACGGCAGCCATCTGCCGCTGAAGACCTGGTTCACGGCGATCCATATCGTAACCAGCCACTCCAACGGGATCTCCGCCCTGCAACTGCAGGCCCAACTGGGCCTGGGCAGCTACAAGAGCGCCTGGCTGCTCCTGACGAAGCTCCGCCGCGCCATGGTCGATCCCGAGCGAAGCCTTCTCGAGGACGTCGTCGAAGTTGACGAGACCGAGATCGCCTTGCGCCATAAGGACGACCCGCCCGCTGGCGGTCAAGGCCGCAGCTCGCAGGGCAAGATGCTCGTTGCCGGCGCGGTGGAGCTCTCGCCCGAAGGCAAGCCGCGCCGCATTCGTCTCGCGCCGATCGCCGACTTCTCCGGCGCCACGCTCAAGCCCTTCGTCGTCGCGGCCGCCGCCGCCGGTGCCCGCGTCGTCACGGACGGATGGTCCGGCTACAATGGCCTGCCCGACCATGTGCACGAGCCGAAAGTCGTCGGCAAGATGGCCGCCCACATCATCCTGCGCTGGACCCATCGCGTCTTTTCAAACCTCAAGAGATGGGCGCTCGGGACCTACCGTGGCCTCCGTCGCCAGCACTTCAGGCGTTACCTCGACGAGTTCGTCTTCAGGTGGAACCGTCGCCGCCACACAGCCGTGGCGTTCGATACCCTGCTCGGCCTCGGAGCCCGCCTCGCGCCAGCAACCGCCCGCGACTTCGTCGAGCAGCGCGTCTAAGTGTCCGTCCGAGGACTTTATGAATCGGCGGAATCGGTTGTTGGATTTTGGCTTGCGGGCTGGAATCGGCTGTGATTCCCTGTCTGGCACCGAATAGCGAAGAGAGGTGCCCGATGTGGACGGTCGAGAACCGCCTCCGTTACAACCGCGACCACCTGCGGTATCCGAGTGACCTGACGGACGAGGAATGGGCGTTGATCGAGCCGTTGATCCCGCCGGGCAAGCCGGGCGGCGGCAAGCGCACCGTCAACCTGCGCGAGGTGGTCAACGGGCTGATGTATGTGCTCTCTACCGGCTGCCAGTGGCGGGCGATCCCGAAGGATCTGCCGCCGAGGAGCACGGTCCATGACTATTTCGACCTTTGGGCCTGGGATCGCACGCTCGACCGCATCCATCATGCGCTTTATGCGGCCTGCCGGGAGCAGGCGGAGCGCGAAGTCGCCCCCAGCGCCGCCATCATCGACAGCCAGAGCGTGAAAAGCGCGGAAAAAGGGGGGCTTGCATCGACCCGCCGGGGTACGATGCGGGAAAGAAGATCAAGGGCAAGAAACGGCACATTCTGGTCGACACCCAGGGCCTGCTGATGCATGCCCTGGTGCATGCCGCCGATATCCAGGACCGCGACGGCGGCGTGATGGTGATGGCCGCTCTGTTCGGACTCTACCCCTTCCTGCTCAAGCTTTACGCCGATGGCGGCTATCAAGGGGAGCGGTTCCAGGAGGGCGTGAAAAAGGCCCTCTCCCAGGTCAACGTGGAGATCGTCAAGCGCTCCGATCATGCCAAGGGCTTTGTCGTGCTGCCCAAACGCTGGATTGTCGAGCGAACCTTCGCCTGGCTCGGACGTTGCCGCCGTCTGGCCCGGGATTGGGAGTGCCTCAACGCCAAGGCGCTGGCCTTCCTGAAACTCGCCTCGATCCGCCTCATGATCCGAAAACTCTGCAATCCATCATGAAGTTTCCGGACAGACTCTGAGAGTACCAGATCACGGCGCCACACCCCGGAATGCGAGATCGCCGTCGCCTGTCCGCGGTGCATCCAACCGTCTCGAGCCGCTGCCTACGTCGATCAGAATTGCTCAGAGCCCTGCATGCACCAGGAAGCCATCACCCGCGCCGCCATCCGAAACATCAACATCTCGCAGCGCCGGAACGAAAGGGAGAAGCCTCTTCCTGGAATTCCTGTTGACTAATAGGTTTTTCTGCAAAAGCAAGATACTCAGCAAAAAACTCCTTTACCTCTGGCTTACGACGATTAGTTATTACACTTGTTACAAATCGTGATCCAGCTTCTTCAAAGAAGCTTGCAAGCTGGTTATTTACATTCGACCCGTTAGTGAAAACTGATGATCTTTCAAAAACAGTCGATTTATTTTCAAAATGGTATTGAGCTTTGTTATACATACCACCGTATGAAGTTTTTGCCATCATAATTTACAGTAAAAGATCCATAAATCATGCAAATACCTCCAGCCCGTAAGCCCAACCCTAATATGGGACACTCTTGGCGAAAACGCTGATAAAAACATTTGGTTCATAGTCTAGCGTATGTATGTTGTTTTGTTCAAACAATAAACGAATTCTTGCTTCTATTGCAGAGGAATTACTCCAACACCCATCAACAACCTGATCAATCTATTTTAATTTTGGCATATTACCGTGTATCCTGGCAATTCTATTTGTTGCACAAATTGCATGTGAGGCTTCTCCCTTTCGTTCCGGCGCTGCGAGATGTTGATGTTTCGGATGGCGGCGCGGGTGATGGCTTCCTGGTGCATGCAGGGCTCTGAGCAATTCTGATCGACGTAGGCAGCGGCTCGAGACGGTTGGATGCACCGCGGACAGGCGACGGCGATCTCGCATTCCGGGGTGTGGCGCCGTGATCTGGTACTCTCAGACGCGCTGCTCGACGAAGTCGCGGGCGGTTGCTGGCGCGAGGCGGGCTCCGAGGCCGAGCAGGGTATCGAACGCCACGGCTGTGTGGCGGCGACGGTTCCACCTGAAGACGAACTCGTCGAGGTAACGCCTGAAGTGCTGGCGACGGAGGCCATGGTAGGTCCCGAGCGCCCATCTCTTGAGGTTTGAAAAGACGCGATGGGTCCAGCGCAGGATGATGTGGGCGGCCATCTTGCCGACGACTTTCGGCTCGTGCACATGGTCGGGCAGGCCATTGTAGCCGGACCATCCGTCCGTGACGACGCGGGCACCGGCGGCGGCGGCCGCGACGACGAAGGGCTTGAGCGTGGCGCCGGAGAAGTCGGCGATCGGCGCGAGACGAATGCGGCGCGGCTTGCCTTCGGGCGAGAGCTCCACCGCGCCGGCAACGAGCATCTTGCCCTGCGAGCTGCGGCCTTGACCGCCAGCGGGCGGGTCGTCCTTATGGCGCAAGGCGATCTCGGTCTCGTCAACTTCGACGACGTCCTCGAGAAGGCTTCGCTCGGGATCGACCATGGCGCGGCGGAGCTTCGTCAGGAGCAGCCAGGCGCTCTTGTAGCTGCCCAGGCCCAGTTGGGCCTGCAGTTGCAGGGCGGAGATCCCGTTGGAGTGGCTGGTTACGATATGGATCGCCGTGAACCAGGTCTTCAGCGGCAGATGGCTGCCGTGCATGACCGTGCCTGCGGTCACGGACGTCTGCCGCCGGCAGGCCGCGCACTCCCAGGTGAACGCCTTGGTCTTCAGCAGCCATCCCTTCGTGACGCCACAGCCCGGGCAGACAAAGCCCTCCGGCCACCGGCGACGCGCCAGATAGTCGGCGCAGGCCGCATTATCCGGAAATCGCGCCTCGAACTGGGCGCGGGAGAGCGGGCGGTCATGTTTCCAGCGGCTCGGCATGCGAGAACATTAAGCGAACGCACCTCGCGACGCAAGCGCAGATCACCACATTTTGTGCCGCCGGAGCCAACGGGAGAAGCCTCTTCGCAATAAATTCTGTAGTCGCATGGACTACCTTGCTGCACGATTTTTCCTCAAGTCTGGTATGAATCTATGGTTGAAAAAGTAAGAAGCATTATAATGAATAGAGGAAATACTTAGAAATATCTTTGAGTTTTTGAGGAATTTATTGGATAGAATCGTTTTACTCTTCCCGCTACCCCCTCGCATCAAACGCCACATTCCCTCCGAAAATAATGCACCCGGCCCTGCATCCCCGCCAGCGCCTCGCGCTCCAGCACCATGCGCGGCCCGTCCAGCCAGACCGTGCCCTCCTGCCGCCCGACCCATTCGTCGGCGGTCTGCAGCGTGCTCTGCCGTTGGGTGACCTCGCGGATGTAGTAGTGGTGGGGCACCACCATGGCCGGCCGCAATCGCGCCACAACGCTCTCCGCCATCGCATAGCCCATCACGTGCTGAGAGCCGTCGATGGGTACCAGGAGGACATCCACCCGCCCCAGGCGCTCCAGCATCCGCCAGACGCTCTCCGGCGGATTGTGGCGGTTGTCGCCCCAGTGCAGCACGCGCAGCCCGCCCGTCTCCACCAGGATCAGGCAATGATCCCAGGAGCGGGGATTGTTCGGCGGCTCGATATCGACGCCGTCGAAATCGCGCGCATACGCCTTGAAGTCATAGAGCGCCGCGCTCGCATCGGTCGCGTGCTTGTCGGCAATGCCGGTGATGGTCACGTCGCCGAACCGGTACTCTCCGATCAGCCGGTCCAGGTTCACATGACTGTCCAGCCGGTGGAGCGCGTCGTGGTCGAAATGGGCATGGGTGGAGACGCCGATATCCACCGCCGTCAGCGGAAAATCCCGGAAATACCAGTCCCACTTGCCCGAGGGATGATTGCGCCAGGGATCCAGCATGACGGAAACGCCCGCGGGCGACGTGAGCCGGAAGGCGCTGGAGCCGAAAAAGGCCAGCTCGACCGGCCCGTCTTTCGGAGAGAGCGCGGCCTCCTGCAGCGCGATCATGCGGTTGTGGTTGGTCGCAAGCCGCCAGCTTTGCAGGCCCGCTTCCAGGTTGCCGAGGGTGTGGGTCATGCGTCCGTCTCCTTCGCGGGCTCCTTCGCCGCCTCGCCCGGCACCTCTTCCTGCACCCAGGCCACCAGCAATTCATAGAACACCGACAGCACAATGGGCCCGAGGAACAGTCCGATCAGGCCATAGGCGAGCGTGCCGCCGATCACGCCGATCAGGATCACCAGCATGGGCACGGTCAGGCCCTTGGACATGACCATCGGCTTCAAAATGTTGTCACACAGCATGGCCGGGACGAGCCAGGCAGTCAGCAGGCCTGCGGTCAACGCGTCCTGGTTCGACCAAGACCAGATCAGCGCGCCGATCACGACAATGCCCGGGCCGATCTGGATGATGGCCAGCACCAGCGCTGCGATCGCCAGCGGCCCGGCCGCCGGTACGCCCGCGGCGATAAAGCCGATGCCGATCAACAGAGCCTGCAACAACGACACGCCGATCACGCCTCGGCTGACGTTGCGGATAGTGGCACCCGCCATATCGACGAAAGCCTCCCCGCGCGTGGCGGTGATGCGTTTGGCGAAGCGGCGGGCAAACCGCGCGAGCCTCGGCCCCGGCACGAACAGTACACCGGCGATAATGCTGGAGGCGGCAAAGGCCAGCACACTGCCGCCAAGGCTCGCGATCGAGCCCAGCACCGTCTTGCTGGCGTCAAGCAGTTGCGGGCCGATGGCCGAGAGGGCAGCGGCCAGGTTGGTGCTGGCAAGCGACCAGAATGCGTCGATCTTGCCGCCGATCAGCGGCAAAGTCCGGATGGCCTCCGGCAAGCCAGGCAGGACAAAGCCGCCGCCGGCGAGCGTGCTCACGAACCCGGCCATCCATTCGACCAGCCCCGCGACGAGCAGGCCGACCGGCCCGGCCACGATGATCAGCATGACCAGCGTCACGATGACGGCCGAAAGCCTCTTCCGGTCCCCCAGCGCCCGCGCCAGCCAGGAGTAGACGGGATAGAGTGCGACCGTCAGCACGACGGCCCAAATCACCAGGGCAACGAAAGGTGCGATCAACTTCAGCGACCAGAACGCCAACATGCCCAGAAACAACAGCCGTATCGCACTGTCGGTAACGAAACGGTGGGCGTCGGCGGTAAGCAACAGCGGCTGACGTTCGCCGGCTTGCTCGGTTTGCTCGGTCATCGAAGGGCTCCCTGCAAGCGTGGAACGGCACGCCGATCCGCTTTCCCCGACTGCGCCGCCGGGAACCACTCTAGCTGTACCGGCTGCAGATGACGACAGCGCACCGGAGGCAGGTTATGGCCCCGCCGTCTGGAACCGTTTGCGACTCTCGCGTGTTTATACTTGGCAGGTTGCAGACAATGTTCCGTCTGCCGCTCGATCAAAGGAGGAAATGACAATGGCCAACGGCGAAAAGCGGAAACCCGAAAACGATGATATGGAAGCGTTCGGCGCTGCCGGTTCAATCTCCGGCCAAGGCAGGTCGGGCGGAAATCTGGCGCGGGATCTTTCGACGAGAGACGAGTTGAAACGCGCCTTCGAGCGGCCGGCCGGCGTAACGCGCGTTACCGGAAAGTATCATGACAAGGACCGCGAGAGCCGGGTGCGGTCGGCAGGCGCCAATGCCGGCTCCGGCGACAGTAACCGTTATGACGCGGAAACGGGTGCGGCGTCGAGTTTGGCCTATGGCACCTGGATCTTGATCGCGGACAGCGAAAAAGCGTTGTTTTTCGAAAACGCGGGCGACGCCGAATACCCTGTCTTTGAAGTCGTCCGCAAAGAGGAGCAGGAAAACCCGCCGGCCCGCGAGCAGGCCGCCAATCGGCGCGGCCGGTTCAACGACGGGCCTTCCCCCCAGCGCTCGGCCGTGGATGACACGGACTGGCACCAACTGGCGAAGGAGCGGTTCGCGCACGATTTGGCGGATATACTCTACCGCATGGCACATCGCCATGATTTCGACAGTATCATTCTGGTTGCCGCACCCGGTGTGCTCGGCGAGTTGCGCAAGACACTGCACAAGGAGGTCGAGCAACGGGTCGTCGGCGAGGTGGCGAAGAACCTGACCAATCATCCGGTTCACGAGATTGAAAAACTGATCCAGTCGGAATTGGCGCACAAGACGTAACTACCACCCGGCCCGCTCCCTCTGTTGCAGGGCGACGGATTGAATGGCGGATAGCGACGTGCGTTGTGCTACTCCTGTTGCGTGCTGAAACGACACCCGCCTCTTGCCGGCGGGAGCAACGGGAGATTTGCGCCATGACCGCGAACACGTCCGACAAGACTCTGTCGCCTGCGCAGCGCCGAATGGTTCAACGATCCGCACGATGTGAGCGCGACCGCGATCTATATCGAGCGCTACATGAATTTCGGTTTGACGCGAGAGGAATTGCAGTCGGGCAAGCCGATCGTCGGCATTGCCCAGTCGGGCAGCGACCTCTCGCCCTGCAATCGCATCCACCTGGACCTGGCGCAGCGAGTGCGCGACGGCATCCGCGAGGCCGGCGGTGTCGCCATCGAGTTCCCCACCCATCCGATCCAGGAGACCGGCAAGCGCCCGACGGCGGCGCTGGACCGGAACCTGGCCTATCTGGGCCTGGTGGAACTGCTGCATGGCTATCCCATCGACGGCGTGGTCCTGACCACCGGTTGCGACAAGACCACACCTGCCATGCTGATGGCGGCGGCGACCGTGGATATTCCGGCCATCGTGCTCTCGGGCGGGCCGATGCTCGACGGCAACTACAAGGGCCGCCGGGTCGGCTCCGGCACCGTGTTGTGGGAGGCGCGGATGCAGTACGCGGCGGGCGAGATCGACTACGAGGAGTTTATAGAGGTGGTGGCCGCTTCCGCACCAAGCATGGGCCACTGCAACACCATGGGAACGGCCAGCACCATGAACAGCCTGGCGGAGGCGCTGGGGATGTCGCTGCCGGGCAACGGCATCATCCCAGCGCCCTACCGCGAGCGCGGCCAGATGGCCTATGAGACCGGCAAGCGCGCGGTCGAGATCGTCTGGGAGGATCTGACGCCTTCCAAAATCATGACGCGCGATGCCTTTCTGAACGCGATTGCGGTGAACACGGCGATCGGCGGCTCCACCAACGCGCCAATCCATCTGGCGGCCATCGCCCGGCATGTGGGCGTGGAGCTTTCGATCGACGACTGGCAAACCCACGGCTACGACCTGCCGCTGCTGGTGAACCTGCAGCCGGCCGGCGAGTATCTGGGCGAGGGCTTTCACCGGGCGGGCGGCGTACCGGCCGTGATCGGCGAACTGATCGGCGCGGGCAAGATTGTCGAAGGCGCGCTGACTGTAAACGGCAAGAGCATCGGCGAAAATTGCGCCGGCAAGGGCTCGCAGAACCACGACGTGATCAAGCCCTATGACCGTCCGATCAAGGAACGGGCCGGCTTTCTGGTCATGCGCGGCAACATCTTCGATAGCGCCATCATGAAAACCAGCGTCATCGACGCGGACTTCCGCAAGCGTTTCCTCTCGGAGCCGGGCAACGAGAACGTCTTCACCGGCCGCGCCATCGTGTTTGAGGGGCCGGAGGACTACCACGAGAACGTCAACAACCCGGCGCTGGAGATGGACGAGGGCTGCGTTCTGTTCATTCGCGGCACGGGCACACTCGGCTATCCGGGCTCGGCCGAGGTGGTGAATATGCAACCCTCCGATGAATTGATCCGGCGGGGCGTCATGAGCCTGCCCTGCATCGGCGACGGCCGCCAGAGCGGCACCAGCGGCTCGCCCTCCATTCTGAACGCCTCGCCGGAGAGTGCGGCGGGTGGCAATCTCGCGCTACTGCGGAGCGGAGACAGGGTGACCATCGACCTGAACAAGGCCCGGGTCGATATGCTGGTTTCGGAGGAAGAACTGGCGGGCCGGCGCGCGGCATATGAACCGCCGGCGTTCGACAACCAGACGCCCTGGCAAGAAATCTACCGCGGGCATGTGGGCCAGTTGGAGACCGGCGGCGTGCTGGAGAGCGCGGTAAAGTACCAGCGGGTGCGCAAGGTGATTCCCCGCCATTCCCATTAAGAGAGACCGCACGAAAAGCGTTCGCAAGTGAAAGAAGGCGGCGGCAATGGCTAGGCTTGCCGGAACCATGCCGCAGAACGAATATGGTAGTGTAAGTACAGTATAAGCAATTACATCGAGTGGTATGTACGCGACAAACGGTAGCCAAAAAACGACGCTTGACCGCTCGATTGCGGTTCAACTGCTGTTGGGCCGCATGGTAGTGCTAGCTCAATATCAAGTTTCTCGGTCTGATCGGCCTTCGTGGAGGTCGTGAATAATCTTAGCCATCAATCGCCCGCCAGGCGACAACAAGGAGAGCAACATGCCGATAACGACTACAACAAACGTGCCTTTGGCCAATTTTCCCACCAATGGCAATGACGTCTTAATCGGCACGACCGGGCCCGACACCATCGACGGACTGGGTGGCGACGATATCATTTCGGGACTGGGCGCCAACGACAGGCTGATCGGCAATTTGGGGAGCGATACCCTGAATGGCGGACCGGGTAATGATGTAGTCAACGGCGGTCCGGGGGCCGATACGCTGAACGGCGGGCCCGGCCTCGACCGCGCCATTTATAATTTGGCCACCGCAGGTGTGACCGCGGATCTGATCCGGACGGGCCAGAACAGCGGCGAGGCCGCGGGCGACAGCTATAACTCGATCGAGCAATTGGTAGGCTCAAGCCACAACGACGATCTGCGTGGCAACCAGGGCAACAACGAGATCATTGGGGGCGCCGGCAACGACATCCTGCACGGGCGCGGCGGCAACGACACGCTGCGCGGCCAAGCCGGGGACGACAACCTGCTGGGTTATGCCGGCGCCGATCGGCATGTTGGCGGCGCGGGCATCGACCGGGCCAAGCTATGTCTTTGCCCAAACACGTGTTACCGTCGATCTGATCCGGACGGGCCAGAACACCGGTGAGGCCACCGGCGACACATACGTCTCCATTGAAGACCTGCAGGGCTCCAAGTTCAATGACGACCTGCGCGGCAATAACGGCAACAATACGATTGTCGGCGGCGCCGGCAACGACATCCTGCACGGGCGCGGCGGCAACGACACGCTGCGCGGCCAGGCCGGCGACGACAACCTGCTGGGTTATGCCGGCGCCGATCGGCATGTTGGCGGCGCGGGCATCGACCGGGCCAGCTATGTCTTTGCAAAAACAGGCGTTACCGCGGATCTGATCCGGACGGGCCAGAACACCGGTGAGGCCACCGGCGACACATACGTCTCCATTGAAGACCTGCAGGGCTCCAAGTTCGACGACGACCTGCGCGGCAACCAGGGCGACAACACGATTGTCGGTGGTGCCGGCAACGACATCCTGCACGGCCGGAGCGGCGATGACACGCTGCGCGGCCACGCTGGGGACGACAATCTGCTGGGTTATGCCGGCGCCGATCTGCATGTTGGCGGCGCGGGCATCGACCGGGTCAGCTATGTCTTTGCAAAAACAGGCGTTACCGCGGATCTGATCCGGACGGGCCAGAACACCGGTGAGGCCGCAGGCGACACATACGTCTCCATTGAAGACCTGCAGGGCTCCAAGTTCGACGACGACCTGCGCGGCAACCAGGGCGACAACACGATTGTCGGTGGTGCCGGCAACGACATCCTGCACGGCCGGGGCGGCGATGACACGCTGCGCGGCCACGCTGGGGACGACAACCTGCTGGGCTATGTCGGGGCCGATGTTTTGGATGGCGGCGCGGGCATCGACCGGGCCAGCTATGTCTTTGCGCAAACGGGCGTTATCGCCGATTTAGCGCTCCCCAACGTGAACACGAACGAGGCAGCGGGTGATACCTATGTCTCGATTGAAGAGCTGCAGGGCTCCAAGTTTAACGACGACCTGCGCGGCGATGCCGGCGACAACACCATAGTTGGCGGCGCCGGGGACGACAAGCTAGCCGGCCGCGACGGCAATGATGTGCTTATGGGGGAAGCGGCAATGACATATTGAACAGCGGTCCGGGCGCAAACATCTTGAATGGCGGCGCGGGCGTCGACGCTGCCAATTATGTGCTGTCCACGGCCGCTGTCGTGGCCGACTTGGTGCAGCCGGGGATAAACACCGGCGATGCGGCCGGCGATTCCTACATCAATATCGAAGACCTTGGCGGTAGCGCCTTTGACGATACGCTTTGGGGGAACGGTGCGAACAACATCGTTGCCGGCGGTGGCGGTGACGATCGTCTGCACGGGCGCGCTGGGGATGACGTCCTGGTCGGCAATATCGGCGACGATGTGTTGCAAGGTGGTCAGGGCGCCGATGAATTGGTCGGCGGCAGCGGAATCAATACTGCCAGCTACTCTCAGGCTGCTTCGGGTGTCACAGTCGATTTAGTCAATCCCGGGGCAAACACAAGCGATGCGGCCGGAGATACGTATGTTTCCATCCAGAATCTGACCGGCTCAACCCTTGCAGACGCCCTGCGCGGCGACCAAGGCAACAACTCTATCCTCGGCGGCGCCGGCAACGACATCCTGGAGGGCCGCGGCGGCAATGATGTTCTCAACGGGGGCATCGGGAGCGACACCTTTGTTTTCGCAAATGGATTCGGTAAGGATATCATCAACGGCTTTAACGCCCTGAATGGCGCCGAAGACATTGACCTGGCCGCAGTTTCGGCGATTACAGACTTCAACGATCTGGTCAATAATCATCTGAGCCAAATCGGCGCCAGCGCAGTCATCAATGATCTGACGGGCAACACGATCACGCTGACGAATACGAACATCGCCGATCTCGACAATACCGACTTCCTGTTTTGACCGGTCTTGCACGCCCGTTGAGCGCAATCGAATAACCCTCGTCAGGGCCTCCTTGGCGCGATGAGGATCGGTAAAAGCGAAGGGAACGGCCGCCGTTGTGGCGGCCGTTCCTGCAGGATATTATTTCCGGTTCCTGGCTTTGACGACTATCCGCATGCCCAGATAAGCTAGGCCGGCAACGGCGAGCACGATCAGGGCGGTTTCCACGCCATGAATATGCCCGAGTTGCGCCTCGTGGCCTGGATGGGCGAACGAAACTGCAGGCAGCAGAGCGGCAGCGGCTGTTATTGCCGCAAGGGATTTCACGGGCTCCGAAGATTTCGCGGGGGATTTCAAAAGGGATTCTCCTGACTTAACGGATCCGTTGGCAAAAGATGGCGGGGTCTAACCATCGGGAGAGATGCCTCCCGTCTGCGCTTCACGGCGCATGGTGGCGATACCTTCTACCGCCTCAAAGCATGGAACGGAACAGCCAGTGAAAACCATAGCCACATTCGCCAAGAGAAGCGAGATCACGGCTTTCGGCAGGCTCGTGCCGCGAGAGGGGGTTTGCCACCACAGAACGGGCTGCGTAGCATCCGCCCGATGAACCCCCGCCTGGACGCGACCTCCAAAGGAACCACCCTATGAGCTGGCAACGCCAAGTCGACGATATCAACAAGAAGCGCGCCCTCGCCCTGAAACAGGGCGGCGACGAGGCGGTTGCACGGAAACACGAGAAAGGCCAGTTGACCATACGCGAGCGCATCGACGTACTCACCGACAAGGGCTCCTTTGCCGAGCACGGCCGGGCCGCGGGTGGGGCCGAGCGGGATGCCGAAGGCAACCTGATCGAGTTCACGCCGGGCAATTACGTGGCCGGCCTCGCCAAGATTGGTGGGCGGCTGATCGCCGTCGGCGGCGAGGATTTCACGGTGCGCGGCGGCTCACCGAACTCGGCAGGCTTACGCAAGAGCGTCTACATCGAGGAACTGGCGTTGCAGTACAAGGTGCCGCTGGTGCGCATCCACGAGGGCGGCGGCGGTTCGGTGAGCGGCTCGACCGGCAAGGGGCCCGTGGGCTCGCCCGTCTACGAGAAGCCGCGCTTCCAGACCGTCGCTCAATGCCTGGAGACGGTGCCGGTGGCGACCGCGGGCCTGGGGCCGGTCGCGGGCCTGCCTGCCTCTCGCCTGGTCGCGAGTTATTTTTCCGTCATGGCGGAGAACGCCCAGGTGATGATCGGCGGCCCGGCCCTGGTGGAGCGCGCGCTCGGCAAGCCCATCACCAAAGAAGAGCTGGGCGGGCCGAAGGTGCACGCCAAATCCGGTGTAATCGACGCCGTGGCGAATGACGAGGAAGCCGCACTCGACCTGATCCGGCGGTTCCTCTCCTACATGCCCCAGAATGTGTGGGACCTGCCGCCGGTCACCGCGTGCAGCGACTCGGTCGATCGTTGCGACGACCGTCTGCTCTCCATCGTGCCGACCGACCGCCGCCAGGCCTATGACATGCGAAAGCTGATCGGCATGGTGGTGGACGAAGGGAGCTTTTTCGAGTTCGCCCGCGCCTATGGCCCTGCCCTGATCTGTGGCTATGCGCGGCTGAACGGCCACCCGGTCGCGCTGTTCGCCAATGACGGCCGCTACCTGGCCGGCGCGATGACGGCGGAGGCGGCGCAAAAGGTACGGCGGCTGATCGAGATCGCGGAGACCTTCAACCTGCCGGTGGTAACCTTCGTCGACGAGCCCGGTTTCATGATCGGGCCGGGCGCGGAGGCAGGAGGCGCCATCCGCTATGGCACCTCGGCCGTGCTGGCGGCCGCCATGTGCGAATTACCCTGGGCGAGCATTGTGGTGCGCAAGAACTACGGCGTGGCGGGCGCCGCCCACTATGGCCACAACGCCTATGTGCTGGGCTGGCCGAGTGCGGAGATGGGCGCGCTGCCGCTGGAGGGCGGCGTCGCCGTAGCCTTCCGCCGCCAGATCGAGGCGGCCGACGATCCGGTCGCCGAGCGTGCCAAGCTGGAGGCGGAAATGGCGGCCAAACTCTCGCCCAACGCCCGCGCCGAGAGCTTCGCCATGCACGAGCTGATCGATCCGCGCGAGACCCGGCCCTATCTCTGCCAGTGGGTGGAGTGGTCGCAAGAGCCGTTGAAGCACTTCACCGGCCCGAAACGGTTCGGCATCCGGCCATAGGCGCCACCCGGCTACGTCGTCGATTCCGCCGCAGAGGCGATTGGTCAGGGCGTATCCGCAAGCATTTTTACTTCATGATCACGCCGTAAAAGCAGGCAAATAATAGACACGCGGAGAGGAGCGGCGCGATGAGACTTTCCGACTTTAACACATTGGCGTTCGACTGCTACGGCACGCTGATCGACTGGGAACGCGGCATCATCGCCGGTATCCGACCATGGCTCTCGGGGCAGGGAGCTCGCAAATCGGACGACGCCATTCTGGAAGCGTTCGCCAATGCCGAGTCCGCCCAACAACGCGAGACGCCGGCGATGCTCTATCCCGAACTATTGGCGGCGACGCTGCACCGCATGGCGGAAGCCTGGAGCTTGCCTCTCGGCGAGGCCGAAGCCAAGGCATTCGGCAACTCCGTCAAGGACTGGCCGGCCTTCCCCGATGCGGCCGAGGCGCTGGTGCGGCTGCAAAAGCATTACCGCCTGGTGGTTCTGTCCAATGTAGACCGCGGCGGCTTCGAACACTCAAAGAGCAAGCTAGGCGACGTGTTCGATGCTGTCTATACAGCGGAAGATATCGGCAGCTACAAGCCCACTCCGCGCAACTTCGCCTATATGCTGGAGCACGAGGCTGTTGCGGGCATTCCGGCCGCCAAAATCCTGCACACCGCGCAGTCCCTGTTTCACGATCATGTGCAAGCCAAGGCGCACGGCCTCGCCAGCGCCTGGATCGACCGGCGGCTGGATGTGGACGGCTGGGGCGCGGCCATGCCGCCCGAGGCACCCGTGAAGCCCGACTTTCACTTTCCCAGCCTGGAAGCCATGGCGGAAGACCGGGAAGCCGAATAAGATCAGACGTCAATCACCAACACGGATCGGCACCGTCTTGATCTGTTTCTATAGGGAAGTCGAAGCATGCGGCTGCGTTATCTCGTTTGCCCCTTCGTATTGTCACTGGGATTGGCCGTCGCGGGCTGCGGCGGCGGCGGCGCGGACACCAAAAACCAGAACGAGGTGCGGACTACCACGACCGGGCAGGAACTGACCGACCTGCAAAAAGCCTATGCGAGCGGCGCGATCACGCAAGAAGAGTACGAGAAGCAACGAGAGAAAATTCTGGAGCGGGACAACTAATCGACGGGCAGCGCCCCGGCGCGGTTCGGCAGGAAAGGCGGTTAGGGATGCGATATCCGTATTACGTCGTGGATGTGTTCACCGACCGCCGGTTCGGCGGCAATCAGCTCGCCGTTCTGCCGGACGCAAGCGGCCTGTCGGCGGAGCTGATGCAGACGATTGCGCGCGAGTTCAACTTTTCGGAATTGACGTTCGTCCTGCCCCCGGCCTCGCCGGAGAATGATGCGCAGGTGCGAATATTCACGCCGGCCCGCGAAGTGCCGTTCGCAGGCCACCCCAATGTCGGAACAGGCTATGTGCTGGCCACGCTGGGCGAGGTGCACGGCAAGTCCGTGGGCGAAACCCTGCGCTTTGAGGAAAAAGGCGGGCTGGTCACACTCGACATCGCAGGCGATGGCGCCGGCCGCCCGATCAGCACCGAATTCACCGCGCCGGCAGCGTTGGAATTGGGCGAGGAAGTACCCGTGGCGCATGTGGCGGCGGCGGCGGGGCTGCAGGAAAACCGGATCATCACCGCTCGCCACCCGCCCCGTTGCGCGTCTGTGGGCCTGCCCTTCACCCTCGCCGAGCTGCCGGACTTGCCGACGCTGGCGGCGGCCAGGCCGGCCCCGGCGGCGTTCGACGAGCATTTCACCGGCCTGTCAGGCGATGCGCTCTACCTCTATGCCCGCACCGGCGGCGCCGGCGTGCAGGCCCGCATGTTCGCGCCGCTGCATGGCGTGCTGGAGGACGCCGCGACCGGCAGCGCCGCGGCCGCGCTCACGGGGTTCCTGGCCCATCTGGAGCCTGCCGAGGACGGAACCTTCGCCATCACCATCGCGCAAGGTATCGAGATGGGGCGACCCAGCACCATCCATGGCTCGGCAGACAAGAAGGGCGGCACAGTGACGGCGGTACGCGTCGGCGGCCCGTCCGTCCCGGTGATGGAAGGGCTCCTGCAGATCGACTAGCAATGGCAGGCTCAACCATTCATCCGACCGACCTCGATCGGCGTCTGAACGCCTTCAGGCCGGACCTGGCCGACGCCCGCCTCGAAGGCCGGGTCGAGGCCGCCCAATTTGTGGAAGGCGTGCCGGCCTGCGTTTGCGCCCCATCCGTACCGCTGTTGCGCCGGGGCGAGCCGGGCGCGGCCATGGACAGCCAGTTGCTCCACGGCGAAACCATAATGGTGTTCGAGCGGCGGAGCGGCTGGGCCTGGGTGCAGGCCGATAGCGACGGCTATGTCGGCTATGTGGCGGAGCACGCCCTGGCCGCCGGCCGGCCTGCCCCGACGCACAAGGTAAGGGCGGGCCAAACCGTCGTCCTCTCTGACAAAGACCAGGTGGCGGCGCCGCTAAACACCTTATCACTGGGGGCAAGGGTTGCCGTCGAGCACGAAGGCGACCGCTTCCACCGGCTGGCGACCGGCGGTTATGTTTTTGCCGCTCACCTGATGCCGCTGGACGAGGTCGAGGCAGATTGGGTCGCCGTCGCCGAGCGGCTGCTGGGCCTGCCCTATCTGTGGGGCGGGCGCGGCCACGGCGGCATCGATTGCTCCGGCCTGGTGCAGTTGGCGCTGGCGCAGTGCGGCATCGCCGCCTTGCGGGACTCCGACCAGCAGGCCGCCAGCATCGGCGAGCCACTGCCGCTAGCCGCCGCCGCCTGGCAATACGGTGATATGCTTTATACGAAAGGTCATGTGGTAATTGCGCGCGGGGACGGTATTGTGCTTCATGCTACCGGTCACCGCTGGGCGGTCATCAGGGAACACGAAAATGCCGTGATTTCGCGCCTGCACGCGCTGAATTTGCCGATCATCAGCGCTCGCCGCCCTTCCGCCGCCGGCAAGATCGCCGCAATAAGCGGTTCATAGTCAAAAAGGTTTCCCTTCAATGGGCTTGCAATGGGGCGGAAACTTGCACATTACAGTCGAACGCTCAACGTGACTTCCCCTCGGTGCGTTGGAGCGGGCGCTCGACTTCTGTACGTCCCCCACAAACGGAGCCGAGCGCGTGTCGGGTCTCGTTCATCCGGTTTGCCCCCTCTTACCATGGACGAGACCCGACCTACCTTTGGTCGCCTTTGGTCGACTCTTGACCCGCGCCGGCGGCGCTTGCATACGAACGCTGACAAGCCGCTCCCTAACAAGCTGCTGGGAAGGTGCGTGGATGCCTATAAGCATCTCGATCTACATTGCCCGTCAATTTCTGCTGTGGTTTGCGGGGTCGCTGTCTGTCGTGGCGGTGCTGGTCGTCTTGATCGACATGATGGAACTGATCCGCCGGGCGGCATCGCGCCCCGATGTGACCATCGACGTCATCGCAGCGATGGCCTTGCTGCATCTGCCCTATATTCTCGAGGTAACGCTGCCATTCGCCATGCTGTTCGCCAGCATGGCCGCCTTGTGGCGCATGTCCCGCCACCAGGAGTTGGCGGTTGCGCGGGCCGCCGGTCTGTCCATTTGGCAGCTTTTGCTGCCGGGGCTGCTGGTGGCGTTTACGCTCGGCGTCTTCAAGGTCGTGGCCTTCAATCCGCTCGCGGCCGCGTCTTTGGTCATGTTCGAGGACATGGAGGTCCGCCACTTCAACAAGCAACCGAACAACCCGTTGCTGTCCGGGGAAGGGTTGTGGCTGAATGACTATTCTGGCGCCTTTGACTTGGTCATTCACGGCAAACGGTTGCGTCCGAAGGATGAGACCCTCGAGAACGTTACGGTCTTTCAGTTTGTCGACCACGACCGGTTCAACCTCCGCATTGACGCCAGCCAGGCCCATCTCTCCGATGGCGAATGGATTTTCGAGGATGCCCGTATCGTCGGACCGACCATGAAAGAATCTCATCTGAATGATCTGAGGCTCGCAACCAAGCTGGATTGGGTCAGTATTGAAGAAAACGTGACCGATCCCCGACGGACACCGATATGGCAACTGCCGGGTTTTATCGACAGGATCGCGGAAGCGGGGTTTTCGGCGGCATCGCACCGGGCGCACTTCCACGCTACACTGGCATCGCCGTTCGTGCTCTGCGCCATGGTGTTGATTGCGGCCGGCTTTGCGATTCGTCCCCCCAGACGCGGCGGCGTGTTGGCGCTCATGTCAATCGGCGCTTTGGTCGGGGTGGTTTTTTACATCGTAAGCCAAGTGTTCCTGCGACTTGGTCAGTCCGACCAGTTGCCCGCAACTCTTGCCGCGTGGGCACCGGCCGCTTGTGCCCTTATGCTAGGGACTGCCTGGCTTCTGTACACTGAAGATGGTTAATGGCTGAACTGTTGCGATCCACACGGTGCCTCCCCTGCATTGCCGCCCTGCTGCTGGCGATAGCGACATTGGGTGCCGCCAGCGCCATGGCGCAGAGCTCGTCGAACCGCATCGTCCGAATCGTAAACGACGAGGCGATTTCCACCTATGACGTGAATGCGCGCCTGCGTTTTATCGCCACCAGCTCCCGCACACCGCTGACGGGCGAAGCCGCCGCACGCATCCGTGCACAGGTGATCGAGACACTGCTCGATGAAGAACTGCAACTCCAGGAAGCCAACCGGCTGGGTATCGTCGTCGAAGACGAGCAGATTCAGGCGGCAATCGGGCGCATCGAAGAAAGAAACGGCCTTGGCTCCGGCGACCTTCTCCAATTCTGGCCCGAGGCAATGTCGACGCCAACACGCTGATTGATCAGATCCGTGCGAACTCTGGCATGGCGGGAGGTCGTTTCGCAGCGCCTGCGCTCCCAGGTTGTCATCAGTGAGGACGAGGTCGACGAATATCTGCAGAGCCTGCGTGAAAAGGGCGGCACCGAGTATCTGCTGGCCGAGATCTTCATCGCGGCCAATACGCCGTCGGACCTGCCCCGCGCGAGGGAAACCGCGGAAAGGCTGCGGCAACAGCTGCTGAGGGGTGCGCAGTTTGCCGAAATCGCGCGCCAGTTCTCGCAGGCCCCAACCGCCGGTGCGGGCGGCGACACCGGCTGGGTCAGAGCGGATCAGTTGGAGAGCGAATTGGCAGAGGCCATCCAACGGCTGCGACCGGGCGAGATTACGCCGCCGATAGGCGTTTCGGATGGCTATTATCTGGTGGCGCTCCGTCAGTCGCGCACCTTCGGGGCCGAAGGTCAGCAGGAAACCGTTTACGACATGCGCCGGGTGCTGCTGCCATTCCCGCCGGGCGCGAGCGAAAGCCGCAAGCGGGAAATTCTGATTCAACTGGCCAATGCACGACCCCGCCTGAATAGCTGCGAAGCCATGGAAGAATATGCAACGCGCGTCGGCGACCCCGAAAAGGGCAACATGGGCGAGCTTCGGCAGGCCGATATGGCACCCGAGCTTCGGCCCTATATCATGAACCTGAAACCGGGCCAGCCTTCCGAACTCCTGCGGCTGCGGAACGGCGCACTGGTGATGATGCTGTGCGAAAAGCGCACCCGCTCGCTGGGCTTGCCCAGCCGCGAGGAGGTGCGGGAGAATCTGCTACAGCGGGAAGCGGACATCATCGCCCGGCGCTATATGCGCGAATTGCGCGAAAAAGCCATCATTCAGATGGTCGAGGAGCCCTCCTAGTGCTGGCCGTCACCATGGGTGACCCCGCCAGCATCAGTGGAGAACTGACGCTGGCGGGGTGGCGGGACAGGAACAGGGCAGGCCTTCCGGCCTTCGTAGCGGTGGATGATGCGGCGCGGCTCGCCGCCATCAGCGACCGGCTCGGCTGGAATATTCCGCTTGCCGAGGTCGGCTCGGCGGCAGAGGCGCAGGGCTGCTTTGGCTCGGCGCTGCCGGTGCTGCCGGTGGCGCTGGCGGGCGCGGTGACTCTCGGCCGGGCGAACCCGGAAAACGCTCATGCGGTAATCGACAGCATCGAAACCGCGGTCCGCCTCGCGCAATCGGGAGAGGTCGGCGGGATCGTCACACAGCCGGTGCACAAGGCGACGCTCTACGGCAAGGGCTTTTCCTTTCCGGGCCATACCGAATACCTCGCCCATCTGACCCGCGCGCCCAGGCCGTCGATCATGATGCTGGCGGGCGCAGGGCTGCGTGTCGTGCCCCTGACGACCCACGAGCCGCTGGTCAAGGCCATCGCGCGCCTGGATGCAGCATTGATCGTCGAAACGAGCCTGCGGGTGACGGAAGCATTGCGCGGAGATTTCGGGATTGCCGAGCCGCGCCTGGCGCTGGCGGGTTTGAACCCGCATGCGGGCGAAGACGGCGCCATGGGCGACGAGGAAATCCGCTTTGTCCGGCCGGCCGCCGAGCAATTGCGGGCTGAAGGTGTTAACATTATCGGCCCGCTCGCGCCGGATTCCATGTTCCATGCGGCGGCGCGGGCGCGCTATGACGCCGCCATCTGCCTTTATCACGACCAGGGCCTGATCCCGCTCAAGACGCTGGCCTTTGACGAGGGCGTCAACATCACGCTCGGTCTTTCCATCGTGCGCACCTCCCCCGACCATGGCACGGCGTTCGATATCGCCGGAACGGGCAAGGCCAGCCCCTTAAGCTTCTATGCGGCGCTCCGCGTCGCGGACCAGATCGCGCGCAGGCGGGCGGCCGCCGCGCGCACGAATGGCTGATCGGCTGCCTCTGCCGCCACCCATCCTGCCGCCCCTGCGCGAGGTCATCGCCAAATACGGCCTGGCGCCGCTGAAGCGCTACGGCCAGCACTTCCTGACCGACCCGCGCCTGATCGCGCGCATTGCAGAGGCGGCGGGCGACCTGAGCCAAGGCACCACATTCGAAATCGGCCCGGGCCCCGGCGGCCTGACAAGGGCACTGCTGGATGCCGGCGCGGCCAGGGTGGTCGCGGTCGAGTATGACTCCCGCGCGCTGCCCGCCCTGGCGGAAATTGCCCGGGCCAATCCGGGCCGGCTGGAGGTCGTGCAGGCGGATGCCCTGGAAACCGACTTGGCGGCTCTGGGAGAGCCGCCGCGCAAGATCGTCGCCAACCTGCCCTACAATATCTCCACCGTGCTGCTGACCCGCTGGCTCGCCCGCATCGACGATTTCGACGGCCTGACCCTGATGTTTCAGAAGGAAGTAGCGGAGCGGCTGGCCGCCAAGCCCCGCAGCAAGGCCTATGGCCGGCTGTCGGTACTGACCCAGGTGTTCTGTCATGTCCGCAGGGCGTTCGACCTGGCGCCGGGCGCGTTCCACCCGCCGCCCAAGGTCGCCTCCAGCGTGGTGGTGCTGACGCCCAAGCGGGAGCCTCTGCCCTGCCGCCTGAGGACGCTCGAGGCCTGCACTGCCGCCGGGTTCGGGCAACGGCGCAAGACCTTGCGCTCCAGTCTGAAAAGCTGGGCCGGTTCGCCGGAGCCCTTGCTGGAAAGAGCCGGCATCCCATCCTCAGCCCGCGCGGAGGAGTTGACCCCTGCCGATTTCGTCCGGCTGGCGTCAGTGTTCGAAGGCGTTCAATAGCCCGCCTGCAACCCGTGTACGAAGGTCGACAGTCCCACCAGCCGCTCGCGGCGGCAGCGCTCGGCGGTCAGAATGGCCTGCACGCGCGACACGCTCAAATCCAGATCGTCGTTGACGATGACATAGTCGTATTCCGGAAAATGGCTCATCTCCGAGGCCGCCGCCGCCATCCGGCCCGCGACCACCTCGGGCGGATCCTGGGCGCGCTCTGCCAGCCGCTGCTCCAACACGCGCGTTGAGGGCGGCAGGATGAACACCGAGACCAGATCCTCCCTTGCGGATTCCCCCAGTTGCTGCGTCCCCTGCCAGTCGATGTCGAACAGCACGTCCTTGCCCGCGGCGATCGCGTCGTACACCGGCCGTTTCGGCGTGCCGTAACAGTGGTCGAAGACCCTGGCGTGCTCCAGCAACTCGCCCTTGTTCAGCATCCGGCTGAATTCATGGCCATCGACGAAATGGTAGTCCACGCCAGCCGTTTCGCCCGGCCGTTTCGTGCGGGTCGTCGCCGAAACCGACATTTGCAGGTTGGGGTCGGCCGCCAGCAGGCGGCGTGAAATCGTGGTCTTGCCCGCGCCGGAGGGCGAAGAGAGCACCAGCATCAAGCCGCGGCGGCGCAGAACGGAATCCATCGGCGCGTTGCCCCTTCGAGCCGTTATTCGACGTTGGCGACCTGCTCGCGGATCTGATCGATCGCCGCTTTCAGGTCCAAGCCGATGCGGGTGAGTTCGATGTCCTGAGACTTACTGCCGAGCGTATTCGCCTCACGGTGAAACTCCTGCGCCAGGAACTCCAATTTGCGGCCGCAGGGTTTGCCGCTGTCCAGCAGATCCCGTCCCGAGGCGATATGCGCCTCCAGCCGGTCCAGTTCCTCGCGCACGTCTGCCTTGGCTGCCAGCATGGCGACCTCCTGGGCGATGCGCTCTTCCGGCAGGGCAGGCGACTGGTTGAACAACTCTCCGACCGCGCGCAGCATCCGTTCCTGCAAGGCCTGAGGCTGGGTGGCGGCGGTCTCGCGCGCCCTGGCCGCCAAGCGGTCGATCGTGTTCAGGTGCTCGGTCAGCACTTGGTACAGAGCCGTGCCCTCATCGTGTCGTGCGTTCGCCAGCGCTTGGAGCGCGGTCCGCGCTCCCTCCAGCAGCACCTTTTGCGTTCCTTCGTCCGGCAGCGTGGCAGCGAAATCGTCGACCGATTCGATCACGCCGCGCAGCGCCAGCAGGCCCTCCGGCTGGATCGGGCAGTACTGGTCTCTGTCGCCGGTCGCTCGAATACGCAGCGCCGCCTGTTGAACCACCGCCAACCAATCTTCGCTGAGTTGATAGCGACTGTCCGTCCGCTCCCGCTGAACCTGAAGATTGATGGACACATTGCCGCGCGCCACCAGCGACCCCGCGAGCTTGCGCACCGGCTGGTCCAACACGTCGAAGCCGCCGGGCAGGCGCAGGCGCAGGTCGAGGCCACGGCCGTTGACGCTGCGCACTTCCCAGGCCCAGGCAAGGCCATCCGTCACCCCTTGCGCCCGGCCAAACCCCGTCATGGAGCAGAGGGTCATTGAGTGGCGTTCCGTTGCTTTTCGATTTTGCGCCATTTGCGGACATTGCGGTTGTGCTCTTCCAGCGTTTGGGCAAAGGCGTGACCGCCGCTGCCATCCGCCACGAAATAAAGCGCCTCCGTCTTAGCCGGCTGGGCGACGGCCATCAGTGCCTCGCGGCCAGGATTGGCGATCGGCGCGGGCGGCAGGCCGGCGGCGTGATAGGTGTTATAGGGGTCGGTGCTGGCCAGTTCGCTCCGGCGCAGCCCCCGGCCCAACAACCCCTTGCCGCGCGTCACAGCATAGATGGTGGTCGGGTCCGATTGCAGCTTCATCCCTTTTTTCAGGCGGTTGATGAACACGCCCGCCACCTTTGCACGCTCACTCGGAATGCCTGTCTCCTTTTCGACGATGGACGCGAGGATCACCAGCTCCTCCGGCGTTTCCAGCGGCAAGCCATCGACCCGGTTCTCCCAGGCTTCGGCGACAGCCTCGTCCATCGCCCGCCGCATGCGGCTGACAATGTCCGCGCGCTTGTCGCCATAGCGGAAGTCATAGGCGGCCGGCAGCAGGCTGCCTTCCGGCACGTCTTCGGGCAGGTCGCCGATCAATTCGTCGGCATCTTCCAACCCCGCCATTATGGTATGGGTGGTCAGACCCTCGGCGAAGACGAGTTGGTGGCGCATGGTATCGCCCTGCACCAGCCGGTCCAGCACCTCTTCCAAGCTGTCGCCCGCGGGAAACTGGTATTCGCCGGCCTGCAGCGCGGTTTCTTTCCCTTCCAGCATCACATAGGCCTGGAACAGGCGGGCCTGTTTCACGACCCCGGCCTGCTCCAACTGGCGCGCGACCCGCGACAGGCCGCTGCCCCGCTCGATCAACACACGCACTGCCTGCTTCGCGGGGCCATCGCCGACGATGGCCTTGTCGAACCAAAGATAGGCACCGCCGGCGGCGGCGATAATGATGACGAGAATAATAAGGTACCGCATCGGTACGGGTCTCAGCGGCTAGACCTTGGTGAAGATCAACGACGCATTGGTGCCGCCGAACCCGAACGAGTTAGACAGAACGGCACGCATGGGGCGTCGCTGAGCCTCTTTCGCGACCAGATTGATGTCGCAGCCTTCGGACGGATCGTCCAGGTTCAGGGTCGGCGGAGCGATGCCGTTCTTCAGCGCCAGGAGCGAAAAGATCGCTTCGACCGCGCCCGCAGCCCCCAGCAAATGGCCGATGGCCGACTTGGTCGACGACATCGCCAGTTCGTAGGCGTGCTTGCCGAACAGGCGTTTAACCGCACCCAACTCGATCTCGTCGCCGAGCGGAGTTGAGGTGCCGTGCGCGTTGATGTAGTCGATGTCCGTCGCCGACAGCCCGGCGCGTTTCAGCGCTGCCTTCATGGCGCGGAAACCGCCATTGCCATCGGCAGCGGGAGCAGTGATGTGATGGGCATCGCCGGAGAGGCCATAGCCGGTCAACTCACCATAAATCTTGGCGCCGCGAGCCTTGGCATGCTCGTATTCTTCCAGCACGACGACCCCGGCGCCCTCGCCCATGACGAAACCGTCTCGTCCTTTGTCCCAGGGGCGCGAGGCACGGGTTGGTTCGTCATTGTAGGCGGTCGAAAGTGCTCGGGCCGCCGCGAAACCGGCGATACCCAACCGGCAGATCGCCGCCTCCGAGCCGCCCGCGACCATTACGTCCGCATCGTCAAAAGCGATCAGCCGGCCCGCATCGCCGATAGCGTGAGCGCCGGTGGCGCAGGCCGTCACCGCCGAATGGTTGGGCCCCTTGAAGCCGAAGCGGATCGAGACATGGCCGGAGATCAAATTGATCAGCGCCGCGGGAACAAAAAACGGTGAGACGCGGCGCGGACCCTTTTCGTTCAAGGTGACCGACGTATCGGCAACGGTACCCAGCCCTCCGATGCCAGAGCCAATCATGACGCCCGTCCGGCAGCGCGCCTCCTCGTCGTCGGGCTTCCAGCCGGAATCGTCTACTGCCTGCTGCGCGGCGGCGATGCCATAGGTGATGAACGGATCCATCTTGCGCTGCTCGCGCTTTTCGACCCAGTCATCCGCATTCCACAGGCCGTCAGCCGCGTTTCCCGGCGGCAGTTCCGCCGCGATACGGGCCGGCAGGTCGCCGGCGTCGAAGCGGGTAATAGCTCCCAGCCCAGACTCCCCGGCGATAAGCCGGCGCCAACTGGCATCGACGCCGCAGCCCAGCGGCGTCACCATACCCATGCCTGTAACCACAACACGGCGCATCACTAACCTCCCGCAGGCGGAGACACTGTTGCGACCCGCCGCGTCTATTTACCGAATCAGGAGTTTGCTTCAATATAATTGATCGCGTCTTTCACGCTTTGAATTTTCTCCGCAGCTTCGTCCGGAATTTCAACACCGAACGCTTCTTCGAACGCCATCACCAATTCCACCGTATCCAGCGAGTCCGCGCCGAGGTCATCGATAAAGGTGGCATCCTCCGTAACCTTGTCGGCCTCAACGCCCAGGTGCTCGATAACGATATCGATGACTTTCTGCTTAACGTCGCTCATAGATACGGGTCCTTGTATTGTAGGTGTTAATTGAGGGGCTTGTCGGTAGCCGGGTTCCGATGCAGCGTCCCGTTTGCCATTGACCGGTTCCCTACACAATGCGTGGGCGTGTTACCATCATTTGCCAGGGGCCGCTATAGAAAGAAGCGTACTTGCTGACACGGGAAATCGGCCAATTTCAACAGAAAAGCAAGCGCCCAGTGTGCGCAAGCCCTCAAATCATCGCCATGCCACCATTTACGTGCAGCGTCTGGCCGGTCATGTAACGGGCTTCGTCGCTCGCCAAATAAACGACCGCGGCCGCGACATCCTCCGGCGATCCCATGCAGCCTGCGGGGATTCGCGGCAGCAGCGCTTCCTTTTGCTTGTCGTTCAGCGCCGTGGTCATCGCCGTCTCGATGAAGCCGGGCGCCACGCAGTTCACTGTGACGCCGCGGCTCGCGACCTCCGCGGCCAGGGATTTGCTCATGCCGATCAGCCCGGCCTTCGAGGCGGCATAGTTAGCCTGTCCGGGATTGCCGGTGATGCCGACGACCGATGTGATGCAGACGATTCGGCCGAAGCGCGCACGGGTCATCCCGCGAAGCGCCGCGCGCGAGAGCCGGAAGCCGGCGGTCAAATTCACGTCGAGGACGGCCTGCCAATCCTCGTCCTTCATACGCATGGCAAGCCCGTCGCGGGTCAGGCCCGCATTGTTCACCAGGATATCGAGCCCGCCCAGCGCCTCGCTCACCTGTGGCACCAGGTCATTGACCGCGTCCGGATCGGAGAGGTTGCAGACGGCGACCATGGTCCGGTCGCCCAACTCACCGGCCAACTCCTCCAGGACGGGTTCGCGGGTGCCGGAAAGCGCGACGGCGGCGCCCTGTGCGTGCAATCCGCGGGCGATGGCAGCGCCGATGCCGCCGGATGCGCCCGTAACCAGGGCGCGGCGGCCCGAAAGATCGAACATTTTGCTACCTTTTCTGGTTATCCGGCCCGTACTACCCCAACCTGCTTTACCAAGAGGCCAGTAGCACTTCGAGATCGTCCGGGCCCTGCACGGCCACGCCCTTCATCTCGCGGTTGATGCGCCGGATCATGCCGGAGAGCACCTTGCCCTCGCCCATTTCCACCAGCGTATCGACGCCCAACTCACCCATTTTCAGCACGCACTCACGCCAGCGGACGGTGGCGGTCACCTGCTGTACGAGCAGCCGGCGGATTTCATCCGGGTCGGTGACCGGTGCGGCGGTGACATTGGCGATCAGCGGCACCACCGGCTCGTCCAGATCGACCTCCGCCAACGCTTCCTCCATGGCGTCAGCGGCGGGCTGCAAAAGGGGGCAATGGAACGGCGCGCTCACGTCCAGCATGATTGCCTTGCGCACGCCGCGCTCCTTGGCCAATCGCACGGCGCGTTCCACCGCGACCGTTGCGCCGCTGACCACCACCTGGCCGGGCGCGTTGTCGTTGCCGATCGCGCAGACCCCCGCTTCCGATGCATCGGCGACCAACTTTTGCACGTCCTCAAGGTCCATGCCGAGCAGTGCCGCCATGGCACCCTCGCCAACCGGCACGGCAGCCTGCATGGCCTCGCCGCGGCGCCGCAGCAGCCGGGCGGCGTCCGCAAGCGCTAAAGAGCCCGCAGCCGTCAGCGCGGAATACTCGCCGAGCGAGTGCCCTGCGACATAATGGCCACCATCGGCCAAGCGCTTGCCGCCATCCTTCTCCAGGGTTCGCATCAGCGCCACGCTGACCGCCATCAACGCGGGCTGGGCATTGGCGGTCAGGGTCAATTCCTCTTGCGGCCCCTCGAACATCAATCGGGAAAGCTTCTGGCCGAGCGCCTCATCCACTTCCTCAAACACCTCTCTGGCCGTTGGCGAGGCTTGTGCCAACCGGTGACCCATGCCGACAGCCTGCGATCCTTGTCCTGGAAATATTACCGCCCGCACGCCCGCTCCTTTCCGATCAAACTGTGCAGCCACATCGCTCGCGACATTTTAAGAGGACGAAGCCACCACGGCTGTCAAGTTCCGCTGGCGACAACCATCAACAATATGCGAGGCGCTCGACCGAAATTCGATCGCCTGTAACGGCCTATAAGGGTTGCACTGCCTTGGGAAATGCGTATAAGGACGCCTTCCGCTCAACGCAGGGTCCATGATTACCGTCCATGATGATCGTCTATGGTCATTGCCGCGATCCGGAGAACGCTGCTCGAGCTGCCATCCGGTTCAATTCGGATACCAAACAAACCATAGCCTGAGCTAAGGCAACCGCCGGGCGGATAACGGAAATTTCTACGGAAGTTCCCAAATCAGACCAGCCGATGATTAGCCACCGGGACCAAGAATGCCGAACTACGAAACAGTATTTATCGTTCGCCAGGATATGTCGCCTTCTCAGGTTGAGGCGATGGCGGATAGCTATGCGGAGCTTTTAGGAAAGTACGAAGGCTCGGTCGCCAAGCGCGAGATGTGGGGCCTGCGCAACCTTGCCTTCCGGATCAACAAGAACCGCAAAGGCCACTACGTCATGATGCATCTGGACACGCCGCCTGCCGGCGTCGCCGAAATGGAGCGCATGATGCGCATCAGCGAAGACGTGCTGCGCTACATGACCATCCGGATCGATGAAATCCCGGAAGGCCCCTCGCCGATGCTGCAACAGCGCGACCGCGGTGATCGGGGAGAGCGCGGTGATCGGGGAGATCGCGGTGATCGGGGAGACCGCGGTTCTCGTGACGACCGTGGCCCGCGCGGAGACAGGGGTGAGCGCGGTCCGCGCGAAGGTCGCAGCGATCGCGGCCCGCGTGAAGACAGACCCGCCCGCGAAGCGAACGCCGAAACCCGCACCGAACCTTCCGCCGAAGGAGCCGAATAACCATGGCTACCAGCGCCCGCCGCGCCTTCTTCCGGCGCCGCAAATCCTGTCCGTTCTCCGGCCCAAACGCGCCGCAGATCGACTATAAGGATCTGCGCCTGCTGCAACGTTTCATTTCGGAGCGGGGCAAGATGGTACCGAGCCGCATCACGGCCGTGTCGGCAAAGAAGCAGCGCGAACTCGCCAACGCGATCAAGCGCGCCCGGTTTCTCGGCCTGCTGCCCTACACCATCAACTGAGATAACCAAGAGCGGCCGCGCCGGCATCCAGTCGGCCCCAGGCCTTGGTCCAGCGTTGCCGCGATGACCCGTCAACTCCCGATTATCATCGCCCTCGGGCTCGGCAGCGCCGTGCTCTATGCCGCCGCGCTGAGCGGTTTGGCTGTAGGGCTGATTGTCACCTATCTGGCGCAACTGCCGCTGTTCATCGTCGGGCTTTGGCTGGGCGGCCGCGCAGCGGCGATCGCCGGCGCGACGGGTATCATCGCACTGGCCGTGATCGGCGGAGCCATCCCCGGGCTGCTGTTCGCGGTGTCGACCGTCCTGCCTGTCTCGCTGCTGGTGACGCTGGCCTTGCGCAAGCGCACCTGGACCGACGGCAACGATTATTGGTATCCGCCGGGTAATCTCTTGCGGACCCTCGCCCTTTGGTGCGCCGCTCTACTGATCGGCGCGGCCATGGTGTTCAATCTGGCAGGCAACGGCTTTGAGGTGTGGGTGGCGGGACTGGTCAGCCAGATCGTACAGATGGTCGAACAGGGCGCAGGACAGACCGCTCCTGCGGCAACCGTTAAAGGGATGGTCGGCGTTTTGCCGGGCGTACTGGCCTGGTCCTGGATGATGATGGCGACTGTCAACGGTCTGCTGGCCCAGGCGATCGTCAAGCGCATCGGCCGAAACCTGCGGCCGAGCCCGCGGATGCGAGAGATAGACATCCCTCTGACCTGGGCCGGCCTGTTCGGCGCGGCCGTGCTGCTCAGCTATCTGCTATCGGGCGATATCGGCTTTACGGTGGCGAACCTGGCGATCGTTCTGGCCTATCCCCTGCTGTTCCAGGGATTGAGCGTGATACACGCGGCACTGGCGAGCATCGGCGCCTGGACAATCAGCTATGTTGCATTCTACGCGGTAATGATCTTGTTTGGCTGGCTGGCCTTGGCGGTCGTGGCGCTGGGATTGGCGGAGCCTGTGTTGAAACTGCGCGCTCGCCTGACGCGCCCGAAAAATACCTGATGGAGCTTTTGGAAGAATGATCGAGATTGTGCTGCTCGAGCGGATCGAGAAACTGGGCCAGATGGGCGACGTGGTGAAGGTGAAGCCCGGCTTTGCCCGCAACTTCCTGTTGCCCCAGGGCAAGGCCCTGCGCGCCACCCAAGAAAACCTGCGGGTTTTCGAATCCCGCCGTGTGCAACTGGAAGCCGAAAACCTGCGCCGCAAGGAAGAGGCCGAGACGGTTTCCGAGAAAATGGACGGGCTGTCCGTGGTTCTGATCCGCCAGGCAGGCGGCACCAACCAGCTCTATGGATCGGTCACGGGCCGAGACGTCGCCGAGGCGATGGCGGAAGCCGGTTACACCATCCATGCCCGCCAAGTGTTGCTGGAACGGCCGATCAAGGAGCTGGGCGTCCATGAGGTGCGCGTGGCTCTGCATCCTGAAGTTTCCATTGCCATTACCGCTAACGTGGCCCGCACCGAAGAAGAAGCGGTCATTCAGGCCGAAGGCGGCACCGTGGAACAGGACGACACCGGCTTCACCTTCGACCCAGATATCAACTTCGAAGAACTGGGCACCCTGCCGGACGACGACCGGCCGCGGGAGCGAGGCCGGCCCATGGGCGACCCGGGCGAGGCCGAAGAACCGGAAGCCTGACCGGCTCCTCGTACCTGGACCCAGAGGCTGGGGGAATTCCCCTGCGCTTGAATTACCGACAAAGGCCTCGCGCAAGTGAGGCCTTTGTTACTTCACGATCTCGTATGGGAACATGCTCGGCAAAAAACATCGGCTTGGCTAATCGACCGCCTGACACCAGAGACTTGGTATTTCCCCCTTCCGGCGCCGGCACCGCTTCCCAATCAACTATCCGGACCTACCGGCGATTTGCTGTCGTTTCCTGTCGCCGCACAGGGGGCAAGTTGGTAGCCGCGCGGCAGTTTGGTGTTTTCGTTGCCGCACGCGTGACTCAATTGCTCTTGCTCCAACCCTCGAACATCCTCGAGATTGGCGTCATTGAAGATCGTCATGCGCAGCAATGCGTCGTCGAAATCGGCGCCGCGCAGGTCGGCCCCGGTGAAATCCGCCCGTTCCAGCCTCGCGCCCGAAAAATTCGTATCGCGCAGATCCGCATCCGTGAATGCCACGCGGTCGAGATCGCTCTGATGAAACTTGGCATTCTCCGCCTTGACACGGCTCAGATCCGAACGTTCCAGCATCACGTTCCGCAAGTCGGCATTCACCAAGTTGGCGCCAGCGAGCGCAGCCCTCTTGAGCAGCGAACCGCGAACATCGGCGTCTTCCAAATTTGCCTCGCGCAGATCAATTTTCGCCATATCCGCGTTGCGCAAATCCGTGTGGGAGAGGTCCGCCTTGGCCAGCTTCGCCTTTTCGAGGTCGGCACCGGCCAGATAGGCTCGGGGAAGGATTGCGCCGCTCAGGTTCGCCTTCTCCATATCGGCACGGCGAAGGTCGGCGCGCTCCATCTGGCTGCCGCTGAGATCAATGCGCTTCAATTCCGCGTCGCGCAGATTGACGCGCCGCAAGGCAGCCTTAACGAACGATCCGTTCGTCAGATCGACGCCACGCAGGTCGCAGCTCTCGCATTGCCCCGTCGTTTTGAGCCGGTTGAGGTCAGCCTGCTCGAACGCCAGCACACCCGCCGCGGGCGCCAGCAACATCAGGCCCGCGAGGGCGGCTACCCCGCCAATTTTGCCGCAGGAACGCTCGGCGAGCATGGTGTTCCCCCATCGATAAGTTTGCCGGCCGCAGCTTCGGCCTGACCGGTCGTTTTATCCATGAGGATATAAGCAGTGACCAGGCAGCGCACAACTCGTGCCTGCAATAGGTCTCGGCGATAGGCAAGGGTCAGATGAGAACCATCGACCCTCCCCACACAACCAGCCCCACCCCCACCAGGCGGCCGAGCCAATGGCCATAGGGCAGCGTTTTCTCGAGCAGCACGAAGGCCGCCAGCCCCGCAATCCAGTAGAGATTCATCACGCCGCCGAAAAACAGCAGCGCCATCAGAAACCAGCAGCAGCCGAGGCAATAGGCGCCATGCGCCAAACCCATCCGGAACGCGCCCCCATTGCCCGGCCGCCAATGCCCGGAGAGAAAGCCGATCGGCGAGCGGCAATGACGCAGACAGGCCGCCTTGATCGGCGTCAGCTGCCAGGCTCCCGCCGCGATCAGGATACCCGCGCCGAGCCAGGCATCGGTTGTCGCCAGCATCGGGGACAGCAATCGCGCCTGCTCCAACGCCCATTGCGCCGCTGTCGCGGCCACGCTGAAGCCGCACCATGCTAGCACATAGCCGAACGCCATAAACGAAGCTGGTGCAAGCGGCGCTGCCGTGGCCTGATTGTTTCTGGCCACCTTCAGATAGAGCAGCAGCATCGGCGCCGCGCTCGGCAGCATCATCGCGACCATCATGACCGCCCACATGGCGACCATCAGCAAGGCATAGGTCGGGGTCCAAACGGCCGGCTCCATCATCATGCCATTGGACATGCCGGCACCCGAGACGATCCAAGCCGCCGACAGCGCCACCACCAGCGTCAGTCCTGCAAGAAAGACCAGCCGATCACGGCGAAGAGCGGCTTCAAGCGTGGAGCCGATTGCTGTCATCGCCGCCATTGCAGTTACGGACGCCCGTATTGCTGCTTGTATTCATCATAGCTGTGGACCAGACCGTTCGGCCCCCATGCAACATGGGCCAATGAGCTATGACGGCGGTTAAGGTCGAACTTGATCGGGCCGGTTCCTTTTGAAAAACCAGCGGCATTTTCCGCTTCGTGGAAGACCCAGCCGTCGGGAAGTACCGTCAACATCCGATGTTCCTCATCGGTAACCGGGTTCCTGATCGGTTCGCTCCTGGCCTGCAACGTATCCGCGACCTCCACCTTTGCCATTCGCTTGTCCAAATCCCACTCAAAGGTGATAGGCGCAAAAAGCGGATCCTTTATGGTTTCAATGATCACCGAGAAAATCTGGAACATGGTTCCGACGGGCTGATCCTCGCCGGAAAGGATATAGAAAATCGCTTCACGCTGCTCCTCGTTCGCCCGGGAGTCGATAATTGGGTGCATGACGCCATTGCCGTGATGGATGGCCCGGGGAAAATAAAATGTCGCCGCCACACTCAAACCGTCGAGCGGAACCCCGTCGCAATGGCCTTTCTCAATTTGAAATGCGACGACGCCGGTACAATCGCCATTAGTGGGTTCAGCCATGCTTTCGCAGGGGCACCCAAGATCACAGGAGCAGTATTCAACGTACTTGCCTTCAATCAACCAGTCTTTAGCCATGACAGCCTCCATCGTTGTGAAATTAGCGACGGTCTCTCCTGGAACTCTTCAGACTTTGAATACTATCTGTAGTGTAGCCCATACCATCCCATGAGTGAACTCAATACGTATAAAAGGCAGGGGAAATTACGTTTGAGGCTTCTCCCGTTGGCTCCGGCGGCACAAAATGTGGTGATCTGCGCTTGCGTCGCGAGGTGCGTTCGCTTAATGTTCTCGCATGCCGAGCCGCTGGAAACATGACCGCCCGCTCTCCCGCGCCCAGTTCGAGGCGCGATTTCCGGATAATGCGGCCTGCGCCGACTATCTGGCGCGTCGCCGGTGGCCGGAGGGCTTTGTCTGCCCGGGCTGTGGCGTCACGAAGGGATGGCTGCTGAAGACCAAGGCGTTCACCTGGGAGTGCGCGGCCTGCCGGCGGCAGACGTCCGTGACCGCAGGCACGGTCATGCACGGCAGCCATCTGCCGCTGAAGACCTGGTTCACGGCGATCCATATCGTAACCAGTCACTCCAACGGGATCTCCGCCCTGCAACTGCAGGCCCAACTGGGCCTGGGCAGCTACAAGAGCGCCTGGCTGCTCCTGACGAAGCTCCGCCGCGCCATGGTCGATCCCGAGCGAAGCCTTCTCGAGGACGTCGTCGAAGTTGACGAGACCGAGATCGCCTTGCGCCATAAGGACGACCCGCCCGCTGGCGGTCAAGGCCGCAGCTCGCAGGGCAAGATGCTCGTTGCCGGCGCGGTGGAGCTCTCGCCCGAAGGCAAGCCGCGCCGCATTCGTCTCGCGCCGATCGCCGACTTCTCCGGCGCCACGCTCAAGCCCTTCGTCGTCGCGGTCGCCGCCGCCGGTGCCCGCGTCGTCACGGACGGATGGTCCGGCTACAATGGCCTGCCCGACCATGTGCACGAGCCGAAAGTCGTCGGCAAGATGGCCGCCCACATCATCCTGCGCTGGACCCATCGCGTCTTTTCAAACCTCAAGAGATGGGCGCTCGGGACCTACCATGGCCTCCGTCGCCAGCACTTCAGGCGTTACCTCGACGAGTTCGTCTTCAGGTGGAACCGTCGCCGCCACACAGCCGTGGCGTTCGATACCCTGCTCGGCCTCGGAGCCCGCCTCGCGCCAGCAACCGCCCGCGACTTCGTCGAGCAGCGCGTCTGAGAGTACCAGATCACGGCGCCACACCCCGGAATGCGAGATCGCCGTCGCCTGTCCGCGGTGCATCCAACCGTCTCGAGCCGCTGCCTACGTCGATCAGAATTGCTCAGAGCCCTGCATGCACCAGGAAGCCATCACCCGCGCCGCCATCCGAAACATCAACATCTCGCAGCGCCGGAACGAAAGGGAGAAGCCTCTTACGTTTTTCGTGAAATCTACTTTTAATTGAATTATACGGCCTTCGCAATTTCAACCCGCCAGGGATTAGTGGTTTCAAACTACCGTTTGCCGGTGGCTTCTTTGCTATCAGCGGGCCGTGCATTAAAACCGCCGGCTCATACGCTGCCCCTGCTATTGCAGGCTCCACACACGGCGCCTTTCAGCACCGCCGCGAGTATCCCTGCACTACAACATCCAATTTTCGGACCGAATGCTGTATCTTGTTACTGATATAGTATTCTAATTTCAGTTGTCATTATAACAGATATTGCAATATGTTTAATATTGTTCAACAGACGGAGGGCAGCTGAACCCATGGTAATCTAGGCGGCCGACCGGAAAGTCTCGACAAACTGGCGCCAGCGGGCGTCGCTCTCGCCCTCCCTGATCGGGAAATAGAGCGAGACCCGGTCGAACACGCCTTCGTAGCGCCGGCGCAATGCCGCGCCCAGCCTCGACGATTCCGCCGAAATCGCGATGGCGTCGATCAGGCTGTCCGGCACCAGCCTGGCCATCGCCTCGAACTCGCCCTGGCGGACCATCGCCGAGAGTTCCTTGGCGATATGGCCGCAATCGTGGTACTCCAGCACCGCTCGATAGTTTGGGGTGGAGCCATAGAAGCTGATCTGCCGGCGCACCTCGGCTTCGCTTTCCGCCCGTTCTGCCGGGGTCTCGCCAGTGACGGCGAAGACCGGCGCATAGAGGGCCACATGCGCGTCCTCGCGGCCGCCGGCGCGCCTGCCCTCCGCGATCGCCGGCTTGATCACGTCATTCACATAGCCGACCGAGTGCACCGGGTGGACGTGGAAACCATCCGCCACCTCGCCCGCCGCCCGGCACATGCGCTCGTTCACGCCGGCCAGATAAATCGGGATGGCCGGATCCGCGATCGGCCCCGGATTGAAGAACGGGTTCATCAGCCGGAACCGATAGAACTCGCCCTCATAGGAAGGCGGCTTGTCGTTCTGGAAGGAGTCCCAGATCGCCCGGATGCAGCGGATGTAGTCAGTCACCCGCGCCGCCGGGCGCTCGAACGGCATGGAAAAGCGCCGCTCCACGTGCGCCCGCACCTGTGTGCCGAGCCCCAGATGAAAGCGGCCGCCGCTATAGGCTTGCAGGTCCCATGCGGTCTGCGCGACCGCAAACGGCGCGCGGGCAAAGGCAACCGTTATGTTCGTGCCTATCTCCAGCCGCTCGGTGGCATTGGCCGCCAGCGCCAGCGGCAGGAATGGGTCGTGAGCAGCCTCGAACGTCCACACCCCGTCGAAGCCCAGCGCCTCGAACCGTCTTGCCTGATCCGGCACCGCTCTCGCGTCAAAATCCCGAAGCTGGGTATCCAAGCGCAACATGCGACATCCCTCGCCGGCTCCGTTCCCGCACCTTGTTTTGCCCGCCGATGTCTATCATGCGCGGGCAGCACTACCCGGTGGCGGCTTGTGCAAACAGACAAAATGCCACATCATTATCGCATAAAGGGCCGATCTGCTCAACTTGCAGGAAATGGGAGTGCTCAGACCATGATCGTACGGCAAATCCTGAAGTCCAAAGGCGCCAGCGTAACGGCGGTTCCCGCCTGTGAACCGGTTCGCAATGTGGCGACCCTGCTGCATGAGGCGCAGATCGGTGCGGTGATCGTGCACGATAAAGATTTGACTCCGATCGGGATTCTGTCCGAACGGGATGTGGTGCGGGGCGTGGCCGAGCAGGGCGCCGAGGTGATGGAGGCGCCCGTCCGCGATCTGATGACGGCAGACATGGTCGTCTGCTCGCCGAACGACGATATTGAAAAGCTGATGCATATGGTGACCGACCATCGCGTCCGTCACCTGCCCGTCATGGACAAGGGGCATCTGGCGGGCATTGTCTCCATCGGTGACCTGGTGAAGGCCCGCATCAGCGAGTTGGAAAGCGAGGGCCACGCGCTGCGCACTTATATCGGCGCAGGCGCTTAAACCCCATCGCCGACCGGTCGGCTGTGGCCGGTCGTTTGCCGCGAGGTCAGTCGGCCGTGACAATCTTGATCCAGCGGCCGGCGGCCAGCGATTCGTTCGGCTTCAGGCCGTTCAGCACGCGCAAGCGTTCGTCCGCCAGCTTGTCGAAGGGCAGCCGCCGGGCGATCCCGGCCAGACTGTCGCCGGATTTGACCCGATACGGCCGGACCCGCAGCGGCTTCAGGGCGGCGGCCTCCCCCGCCGATAGCTGCCGGAAGCTCCGCAGCGTTTCCACAAATGCCGGGTCGTTTTGCCGTGCAGACGAAAGCGGCGAGATGAACTGGAACCGGTACATGGTGCCGTCCGGCCATGCGACCGCTCCAAGCCGCAGCGCCACATCCCCTTGGTCCGTACGGACGCGGGCATAGCCCGTTGCCGCGTTCAGGCCGTTGACGGTCAGGCTTTGCAGCCCTTGCAGGTTCAGCCCGGACGCCCAAACGGCCGATAGATACTGCGCCGGTGGTATCGGATACTTCTTCTCGGCGCGGTCAAAGACGATGGTGGACCCGTTGCTTCCCTTTGCGATCAACCGGTCCGGAAAGTTCAGCATGTAATAGCCGGGCGGCACCTCGAACGCGAGCCGCAGGCCCGGGTGCAGGAACTGGCGGCCACGGCGAAAGCCCTGCTCGGGGCTGTCGCCATAGATAAGCCCGTCAATCTTCTTGTAGAACGCCTCGCGCGAGCCGGGTGATCCCGAGCCGGGTGTTTCCTTCGCCTCTTCTGTGGCCTTCTGTACCCGTTCCTGGGTCGGGGGATGGGTGTCGAAATAGCTGAAGCCGCGCGGCGCTTCGCCCCGCAGCTTGGCGATCAGCGCTGCCTCCTGGTCCATCTTGTCCAGGAAACCGGCCATCGCCTGGCTGTTGTAGTCCGTCCGCGACAGATAGCGCACGCCCAGCGAATCCGCCTGCAATTCCTGATCCCGGCTATAGCTGGCGAGGAAACCCTGTGCCGCGGCGCCACCGGCCTGCTGGATTATCTGGCCGGTACCGCTGCCCAAAAATACCTCCGCCAGGATCGCCGCTCCGGTGAGACCGATCGACGTGCCCACGGCTGCGCTGTAGCGGTTCGCCGCATGCCGGGCGGTGACGTGGCCGATTTCGTGGCCGATCACGCCGGCCAGTTGGTCCTCGGTGTCGGCAAGCGCCAGCAGACCGCGGGAGATATAGACATAGCCGCCGGGCAGCGCGAAGGCGTTTATAATCTCGCTATCCAGGACCGTGAATGTCCATTTCAACTCGGGCAGCTCCGACTTCGCGGCCAACTGCTGCCCGAGGCGATCGACATAGGCCTGAATTTCAGCATTTTGATAGGTGCCGCCGAATTGCGCCAGGATCTTCTGGTGCTCTTCCGCCCCGACCTTCACCTCATCCTCCGGCGACATGAAGGGGGTAAAGTCGCTGCCGCCGGTCGCGGGATTGGTCGTGCAGGATTGCAGCAAGGGCAAGGCCAACACCGCCAGCGCCGCCAAGCCTGCCGCACGCACGCGCCGCCATTCTTTCATCGTTTCCCCTCCTTCATCCGTTCGGGCATCTTCTCGGGCCGCAGCCGCATCGCTACTTCCCCAGCACTTCCACAACGCCGGCATGATCGGCACTGATTGCCGGTCCGTTCAAGCCGAATACCCAGCCGCGGACGCGAAGCCGCTCGCCCGCAAGCGCCCGCAGGCCACGCAGCCTGCCAGGAAAGCGGCCGGCATGCACTCGCCGGATTGCGACCGTAAAATCACGCCGCCAGTCCTCACCGAAATTCAAATATACGCGGCTGCCGGTAACTGCCACCGCAAGCACCGTTCCTTCTACGATCTGAAAGCTGCCGATGTCACGGTCGAGGCTGGCGGCGGAGCGAATAGCGCGCGCCGGTAACTGCCACAAGCCCCGGCCCTGTCGCCGTGCGGCCGCTTCCAGGGCCAGCATTTCCTGCGCCAGGGCATCGGTTCCGGCCGTCGTATATACCCTGGCATACCCGCCTGCGAGCAACGCGCCCTGCAGCCAAAAGCCCTGTTCTTCACCGCGCCCCGACACTTCGACCTGTGCCAGCCATTCGCCGAACCGGTTCCGGCTCTGCCGATCCAAATGGAGCCGCACCTCGCGCCGTTCTGTCCGGCCCCTCAGATATGCCAAAGCCGACGCGTCCACCGCCGCAGTGACTTTATCCCTGCCATCACCATCCCACAGGGCCGCCAGCCGCACGGGCTGCTCCAGCCCGCCGACCCGAAGCAAGGCAGGGCCCAAGACTTCTTCGACCGGGCCGGACGGTCCAGGACTTAGCTTTTCCCATAGGGCGACATCACCGCCGGCCGCCGCAGCATGATCGACAGCGATCAGCGGAAACGACAAAAAGGCCAGGCAGCATATTGCAAACGCCGCGATGGCAGGTTGGAATAGGAACTTCAGCCGGCGGCCGGCCCTGTAGCTTGCCTTGGTATGCCGAATATCCATCGCCCCTCTATAACACGGATTATGCCTTGAGCCCCGACCAGTCCGTTTCGCCGAATTCCCGGCGGGAACTGTTTCCACCGATCGAACCCCATACCGAAGGCTGGCTGCCCGTTGGCGACGGCCACACGCTCTATTGGTATGAATGCGGCAACCCAAAGGGCCGGCCGGCCGTGTTTCTGCATGGCGGACCTGGCGCCGGCTGCATCCCGGTTTACCGCCGGTTTTTCGACCCGGAGATATGGCGGGTGATCCTGGTCGATCAGCGCGGCGCCGGCCGCTCGCGCCCGAGCGCGGAAATCCAGGCCAACACCACGCAGCATCTGGTCGCGGACCTGGAAAAGCTGCGCGGGGAGCGGGGCATCGACGAATGGCTGCTTTTTGGCGGCTCCTGGGGCAGCACGCTGGCCCTTGCCTATGGCGAGGCGCACCCCGAACGCTGCACCGGCTTTGTGCTGCGCGGCATCTTTCTCGGCACCGACAAGGAGATCGACTGGTTCCTGTACGGGATGGGCGCGTTTTTCCCCGAAGCGGCGCAGGAGTTTCAGGCACCAATTCCGCCGGACGAGCGAGAAAATCTGCTCGAAGCCTATTATCCGCGCCTGTTCGATCCAGACCCATCGGTGCATCTGCCCGCCGCCCGTGCCTGGACCTTGTACGAAAGCCGCTGTTCGGCGTTGCGCGCCCGAACCAGCGACGGGCGCCTCACCTCCGACCGCTTCGCCGTCTCGGTCGCCCGGATGGAGGCCCACTATTTCCGCCACCGCTGTTTTTTCGAACCGGACCAACTGCTCCGGAATGTCGGGACGGTAAGCCACCTGCCCTGCGTCATCGTGCAGGGCCGCTATGACCTGGTTTGCCCACCGGTCACGGCACAGCGGCTGACGGCGGCTTGGCGGCGCTCGGAACTGGTGATGATCGAGGACGCCGGCCATTCCGCCCTGGAGCCCGGCATCCGCTCGGCCCTGATTCGCGCGACAGACCAGATGGCGGACCCCGCGCCTGCCTATTCCGAACTTTAAAGCCCCGCCAGCGTTTCTTCCGGCGTTGCGCCGGGGCGGCCGCCGACAATGTGGATTTCGTGCCAAAGCGCGAAAAACAGCAATGCCCATATCGCCTGCCCCGCCCGCTTGTCGTTCGCCCGGAACAGCGCCGGAATTTGTGAGGCATTACAAAGCGCCTGCACGCCCGCCTGGTTCGCCACCAAGTCCGCCAACGCGCCGCCGCGGCTGCGGATCCATTCCGCCACCGGCACGGTGAAGCCCCGCTTGCGCCCGAACGCACCGGCGCCGGGTGCCAAGTCTTCCAGATAGCTGGCGCAGCAGCCATTTGCCCATAGCGGCCGCGCACCTTCATGCCGGTCGGGCAGGTTAAAAGCGCCTCCGCCACCTCCGGGTCCAGGAACGGAGTGCGCCCCTCCAGACCATGCGCCATCAGACAGCGGTCGAGCTTGGTCAGCAGGTCATTGGGCAGCCAGGTCGCGCAGTCCAGCGCCTGCGCCGCCTGCAGACGCGAGCGGCCATCGCCGGAAACCGCCTCGCGCCGCAAGTCGCCATCGCGCCAGCTCGCTCTTGCCGCGAATACCTTCAGGCGGTCCATCGCTCCGCGCGCCCGGCGCTCTCGTCCGCCGAACCACCAAGGCCGCATCGCGCACGGTATCGGCCATAGCCGCCGAACAGCTCGTCGCCGCCTTCGCCCGTCAGCACGACGTTCTGCGTCCCTTGGCCGCCTCGCGCCAGCTTGTAGGTCGGCAATGTCGCGTAATCGGCGGCAAGGATCGTCCAGCGCCCCGGCCACCTGCGGCAACGCGACCAAAAATCCTCGTCGGTGAAGTCGATCTGCACATGCTCGCGGTAAAGCGCTGGGCCATCTCCTCCGCCGCATCCCGCTCGTCGCGCGCGGCCGCGCCGAAGCCGGCGGTGTAGGCTTGGTCACGGGCCGCTCGTTCACCGCGCCATCAGCGCCAGCGATGACGCGCGCTATCGATCCCGCCGGATAGGAACATGCCATAGGGCGACATCGACTTCGCAGATGCACATGCACGCTGTCGTCTGCGCGGTCCAGCCGGACGAGAGCCGCCGCCTCGTCCACCGCCTCGGGCGCACCCTCCGGCACGCCGGGCGAACCGCGACGGGACAGACCGCCCGCCCTCGATCGTCGTGTCTCCCCCGGCAGCAACCGGCGATGCTCGCGGAAAGGCGTTTCCGCGCCGGTGGTGAACGTGCAATTGCAACAGTTCCACGCGCCTTCGCTCGGCCAGCTCTCGCTCGGCCGAGTCCGGCCTCGATCAAGCGCCCTGGGCTCGGAGGCGAAGCCGATCCTTCCGCCGGCTCGACCATATAGAGCGGCTTGATCCCGAACGGATCGCGGGCCAGCCCGACCGCCCGCGCCCGTGACCGACGCAGGCGAAGGCGTACATGCCGCGCAGGCGGTCCAGGCCGCCTGCTCTCATCCTGATAGAGCAGCAGCGGCGGCTCACAATCCGATTGGGTCGCCAGGCGGGCCGGGTCAAGCGAGGCGCGCAGGTCTTTGTAGTTGTAGATCTCGCCGTTCGCGACCAGCGCCTGGCCGGCATCGCTGTACAGCGGCTGGTCGCCGGTCTCCAGGTCGATGATCGCCAGCCGGGTCTGCACCATGCCGGTGTCGCCCAGCAGGTGCCGGCCGCTGCCATCCGGCCCACGATGGGCCAGAGCGTCGGCCAGCCGGCTCAACAGGGCGGGGTCCGGAGCGTTGCCGTCCCGTCGGATAAAACCGGCGATGCCGCACATCTCAGAAGCGGGCCTTCTCGAAAAAGTCCAGATATTGGGCAACCACCGCTTCTTCCGTGAACTCACTCTCGACCGGCCTTGCGCCCGGCCATGCGCAGGTTGCGGCTTTAGCACGGGTCCGCCAGCAAGCCCTTGATCACGGCCGCCAGCGCCAAGGCTTCCTCGGGCGGCACCAGTATGCCGGTCTCGCCTTCGTCGTACCAGCGCGCCGGGCCCGTGACTGGGGTTGCCACCACCGGCGCGCCGTGCGCCCAGCACTCGATCACCACATTGCCCAGCGGCTCCGCGCGGGAGGGGCAGACGAACACGTCGCAGGCGGCATAGAGGTGCCGACCTCCTGCCGCCACCCCAGCAAGCGCACCCGCTCGGCCACGCCCGCCGCTCTTGCGCTGCGCTGCAGCTCGGCCCCTCCGGCCCTTCGCCGGCGACCCAAAGATAGGCGCCGGGAATGGTCTCCAGCGCGGCCAGCAACACGTCAAAACCCTTGCGCCAATGCAGGCGGCCGAGCGCCAGCAGCAGCGGCGCATCTTCGGGCGTGTCATAGTCGGCCCGGTCCACCGGCGGCCGCGGTTCGGCATCGACGAAATTGGGCATGTAATGGGTCCGCTCGGCCGGCCACCCTTGGCGGATCAGCCAGTCGCGGATATCCTGGGTATTGCCGATCAGGTGATGGCAGCCTTTGTAGTATTTCAGGCTGTAATAGCCGCCGAGCCTGCCACGACGCTCCCGCAGCGCTTGGGCGCCATCGCCGCGCCCCGGCTCATCCAGGCAAGGGTCACGTCCGGCTGAAAGCGCTTCGCTTCTTGCGAAAGCTGCCACGGCGTCAGGAAATCGAGTGGGCCGCCGAAGCGGTGCACCGACATTTCCGTGCCAATCGGGTGCAGCCGTGCCATGCGGTCCGGATCTTGGCGGATCGCCAAATGCTGCTGCACGCCCGCGCGGGCCAGCGCCGCCGCCATGCGCTCGAAAAAGGCTTCCGCGCCGCCAACGGATGCGCCCGCCATCACCTGCATCAGGCGCAGCGGTTCCGTGCTCATCGTTGACACCCCCACTGACACTCAGGCCAAAGAACCCTATATTGAGGCCTCAATACAATATGGGAGATGATCATGGTCAATTCGGCCTGGTTAGACGATCGCGGCCTGATCAAAGTCGGCGGACCGGAAGCCGTGGCATTCCTGCAAGGGTTGATTTCCAATGATATCACCAAGGTTACGCCGGAGCGGGCCATTTATGCAGCACTCCTAACGCCGCAAGGGAAATTTCTCCACGATTTCTTCATCACGGGCAGCGGCGATAGCGTTTTGCTGGATTGTGAGGCCGAGCGTCGCGCGGACCTGTTCACCCGCCTGCGGCGCTACAAGCTGCGCTCGAAAGTGGAACTGGCGGACGTGACGGATGACTGGGCGGTGCTCGCCGCATGGGGCGAAGGCAGCCTGAAGGCCATAGGGCTGCCCGCCGATCCGGGGGCCGCCATCCCATGCGGCAGCGGCGTCGCCTATACCGACCCGCGTCATGGCGGGCTGGGCGCCCGTCTTGTGGTGCCGGCGTCGGAGAAAGACGCGCTGCCGTCCGGGCTGGAGCCGGCCGATCGCGAGGGGTACGAGCGCCTGCGCCTCTCTCTCGGTATTCCCAGCGGGCCCGAGGATTTGCCGGTCGAACGGGCCTTTCTGCTGGAGAGCGGCTTTGACGAGTTGAACGGCATCGACTGGCAGAAGGGCTGCTATGTGGGCCAGGAAGTGACGGCCCGCACGAAATACCGCGGCCTGCTGCGCCGCCGTCTGGCGCCCGTCACTATCGAGGGTGGCCCGCCGGTGGACGACAAACGGATTTGGGCGGACGGCAGGGACGTCGGCGAGCTTCGCTCCCATAGCGACGGCCAGGGCCTGGCGCTGATCCGGCTCGAGACCATTGCGAAAGGGCAACCGCTTACCTGCGGCGATGCCGAACTGACGCCGCACGTTCCCGATTGGTGGACCCTGCCCGACAAGAAGGATGGCGCTGCCGGCGCGGCGGAGTAAACTCCGGCGGGGCTCAGGGACGCAGGCCGGCGATGGAGGTCGACGGCAACGCTGCGTGCTGGCAGAAATCAGCACCCGAAAAAAGAGCGCCGCGCACGGAGATACAATTCATGTCATTGAACCTGGACCTGTTGATGAAGATGGCCGGCCGCGAGCGCCTGGACCTGCCGCTCGACCTGTTCTACTTCGTCCGCCACGGTGAAACCGCGGGGAATGCGGGCGGTATCGTCCAGTTTCCCACCGCGCCCTTGAATGCCGCCGGCATGGCGCAGGCATGGCGGGCGGGTAAGCTCATCAGTGGGGAGCCGGTGACGCACACCATCGCCAGCACCTTTATGCGCGCCTACCAGACCGGGCAGGCCGTCGCCCGCGCCACGCATACCCATCTCTCGGTCAACCAAAATATCGTCGAGCGGCGCTTCGGCTACCGCCAGGGCACACCCAATCACGATCTGGATTGGGCGGAATGTCCGGCGGGCGGCGAGAGCATGGAGCATTTCATCGCCCGCACCCGTCAGGGCCTGTTGGAGGCTTGCGCCATCGGACACGTGCCGGCAGTCGTCGCCCATGGCGGCAATCTGCGCGTCATTGCAGCCAGTCTGGGCACCGACCTGCCGGATGGCTCGGTCGCCAACGCGACGCCGCTGCGGCTTGAACGTAGCGGGGACAGGTGGAGCCTACAGTTCGTCGGCGGCCCTGATGCATTACCGCCTAGCCACGAACCAACCGGGGAAGCGGTTTCTTAGGTCCATTCTAACCTCAGTCGTCGTGTCCGAGCGAGTGCTTCAGCGCTTCATTGAACGTGATCAGCTGCTCGGCCACCCGGCCGAAGATGCTGTCGTCGGGGTAGACGCCGCAGTTGTCGGGCACACCGCATTCGGCATTCAGCAGCAGTTCCAGCGCATCGTCCAGGGTGTCGACGGCCCACAGGTGAAACTGGCCCCCGGCGACCGCATCCCGCACCTCGCGTTCCAACACCAAGTTCTGCACGTTCCGGGACGGAACAATCGCGCCCTGCGTACCCGTTAATCCGCCGGGCGCGCTCTTGCAGGCCTTGTAAAAGCCTTCGACCTTGTACACCACGCCGCCGACGACCTGGGCCTCGCCGCGCTGGTTCATCGAGCCGGTGATGGCCACGTCCTGGCGCACCGGCAGGCCGGAAAGGTCCGATATGACCGCCACCGCCTCGGCCAGGCTGGCGCTGTCGCCCTCCACGCCGCCGTAGCTCTGCTCAAACGTTAACGAGCAGGTAAACGACAGCGGAATGCGGCGGGCGAAATGGCCGGCCAGATAGCCCTGCAGGATCATGGCGGCCTTTTGCTGGATCGGGCCGCCCGTTTCCGTCTCACGCTCGATATTCACCAGGCCGCGCCGGCCGATGGAGGCCCGGGCCGTCACGCGGGACGGCCCGCCAAAAACATGGTCGCCCGTATCGCGCACGGTCAATCCATTCACCTGCCCGACCACGGAGCCGCTGGTTTCGATCAGGATCGTGCCATCGGCAATGCGCTCCTGCATCGCTTCTTCCAGCCGGGCGTTGCGCTCAAGCCGCTCATCGATGGCGGTTTCGACGCAATCCCGGGTAATTGGCCCCTCGGGTGTGCGCACACGGGCTTCGGCGATGATGTCTTCCAGCATTTCGAACCTGGAAGACAGGCGCTGCCGGTCATCCGCCATGCGGCTGGCAACGCCCAGCAGGCGGTTAATGGCCTCTGGGGTGCAGCCCTCCGAGCCATGCTTCAGCGCGAGCGACTGGATTAGGCCGGCGTAATGCCTCAACGTCTCCGGCTCGGCCTTCATGTCCGGGTCGATATCCGCCTTGATGCGGAAATGGGTCTGGAATTCGGGGTCGGCAACGAAGTAGGTGTGAAACCATTTCAGCGCGCCGACCAGCACCACCTTGATGTTCAGCGGTATCGGCTTGGGCCGCGGCGCGCCGGCGATCGGCAGGCTGGCCATCTGGCGCAGGTCTTCGATCTGGATTTCTCCGTCCCGTAGGGCGGCTTTCAAAAACGTCCAACTGAGCGGCAGAGCGGCCAGCGCATCGGCCCGCAACACCAAAATACCGCCATTGGCCTGGTGAATGGCGCCTGCGCGCAACAGGCTGAAATCGGTCTCGAAGCGCATGCCCGCCTGCCGGTATTCCGAGCGCCCGAATAGGTTCTCATAGGTGGGGTTTGGCTCCAGTACCACGAGCGGATGCGGATTGTCGCTGTTGTCCACAAACAGGTTCACGGCGTAGCGCAGCTCTGGCGGTTGCAGCGGCGGCGCGCCTTGCGGCTGCTGAGTGGCGAAGCGCTGGATGCTGTCCAGCATGTCGACGCGCATTTCCTCCAACCATCGCTGCAGGCCGCCATGGCCGGTGAATTCCTTTACCAGCGGCGTAGTCAGTTCCTGGATCGCCTGGTCCGCGATCTGCGCCGAAACGGTCTGGGCGTGTTCCGCAACGCCGCGCTGCTGGCTCGCCGCCCATCGGGAGACCTCCGCCAGGCGCTCGGCCATCTCCCGCGCGTCCGACTGGATCTTCGCCATTTCCTCCGGCGACATTTCCTGCATTTTTTCCTTGTTCTCATCGCTGGGAGCGATGGCGGGGCCGCCCTGGGTCTGCACCAGTGTCAGGCCGCGCGCCTCCGCCTCCGCCCTAACCTCGGCGATGCGGCGGTTGATTTCCTCCTGCAGCCGCTTCGCCGGCGCCTTAAGGGTATTCTGGTGCGCCTCGTCGTCAAAGGCGCGTTGCAGGGCGGCGCGGACGTCGGGGATCAGCGCCGCCACCCGGTCGCGGAACCGGCGGCCCATGCCCCCCGGCAACTTGCAAGGCCGGGGCCGGTGCGGCCGGCGGAAATTGTTCAGATAGAGCCAGTCCGCGGCTTGCGGCCGGCTTTTCATCTCTTCCTGCAGGAACGCCATGGTCTGGGTCAGGCGGCCGCTGCGGTCGGCTCCCACCACGAAGATGTTGAAGCCCGGCTCGTTCGTGCTGAGCCCGAACTCCAGCGCTTGCTTGGCCCGGGCGTGGCTGGCGAGCGAGAACACCTCGCCCTCTGCCGCCTCCACCTTGAACTCGGGTATTCCTACCTCGTCTGCCTGCAATACGCGTGCGGCCATCCTGGTCTCCCTTTATGGGCGGCTGCGGCGCGGCCCGGTGATCGTATGCTGCTGATGATGGTGTGCTAACGACACTCTACCCAATCACCGCATCGGCGCGCAGACTGGCGATATCAGCGTCGGCGAAGCCGAACTCTCGCAGCACCGCATCCGTGTGCTGGCCGACATGGGGCGGCGCCTTGTCCACGCCCGGCGTCCCCTGGTTCAGGCGGAAGGCCGCGTTCACCACCGCCATCGGCTTGTCCAGCCCGGTCGGCGGCGGCACCTCCATAATGACCTCCCGATGCTTCACCTGCTCCAGCTCCAAGGCCTGGGGAATGGTGTTGACGACCGCCGCGGGCACGCCCACGGCTTCCAGCCGGGCTTCCCAGTCGTGCGCGTCGTCGGTGCGGTATGTCTTGCAGAGTTCGTCGAACAGGGCCGCACCATTCTCCACCCGCGCCTCGCGCACCGCAAAACGGGGATCCGTCTTGATGTCCGGCCGTTCCAGCACGCCGCACATCTTTTCGAACTGCGCCTGGGTCGCGGTCGCCACCTGGATCAGGCTGGTCGCGGTCGGGTAGACGCTGGGTGCGGGCGAGCCCGGGCTGCCATTGCCCACCTGCCCCACCTGAATGCCGCAATTGAGGTAATGCAATACCATCGGCGAAATGAAGCTCAGCGCCGCGTCCAGCATGGACAGGTCGATATACCGGCCCTCACCCGTGCGCTCGCGCGCGAACAAGGCCGACGAGATGGCATAGGCGGCGTGAATGCCGGCGGCCACATCCGTGACCCAGAAGCCGACCTTGGTCGGGCCGTTGTCGTGAAATCCCGTCAGCGTCATCATGCCGGAATAGGCCTGGATCACCGGGTCATAGGCGGCCTTGCCCGCCAGCGGTCCGGTACCGCCGAAACCGGAAACAGAGCAGTAGATCAGTTTCGGATTGATGGCGCTCAAGGTTTCATAGTCGAGTCCGAGCTTCTTCATCTGCCCGGCCTTGAAGTTCTCGATCACCACATCCGCCTGCTCCACCAGTTGGCGAATGACCTCTCTCGCGCGCGGATGCTTCAGGTCGAGCCCAAGCGAGCGCTTGCCGGCGTTGAACGACATGAACAGGCTGGACTGGCCCGCATCCAGATATTCCGGCCCGCCGGCCATCATGATCCGGCCCTGGTCGCCGCCCTTGGGGTTTTCCAGTTTGATCACGTCTGCGCCCTGCAGGACGAGTTGATAGCTGGCATAGGGACCGGCGATCACCTGGGTGAAGTCGATCACCCGCACCCCTTCAAACACTTTCGCCATTTGGGCGATCTCCTCGGATTGGTACTGCTTTTGGTCTGGTTCAAACCAGTTGGGCCGCATCTTGGGCCAGAAGCCCACAAACGAAAAGCCCCGCCTGGTTCACTTCCCTGCCCGGTGCACGTCAGAGCGTTTCGGACCAATGGCGCAGCAAATCCCGCTCCAGCGTGCGCGCCCGCCAAAGCCACCGTCCCGCCGCTCGGCGCACCGGATTACCGAAGCGCTGCGGGTTCGCCTCGAACGCGGCGCGGGCCCTGAAGTCGGTATTCATGAGGACGAACAGAAAGCGCCGTCCGTCCTTGCCCGTCAGCACGCCGGCCTGGCCGCGGGCGTAACTCATAGTGCCGGACTTGGCGTGAATCTTGACCTCCTCGTCCCGCTCGCTCCATTCCGGCTCATGCAGCAGATCCAGAAACGGCCTGCCCTCATACTCCCGAGCCCGGGCGTACCACAGCAGCGACAGCAGCGCCCGGGGCGAAAGCCTTGCCTGTCCCGAAAGGCCCGACTGGTTGGTCCAGACCATGTGCTGCCCGGCCAGGGGCGAGACCGACCGGCCCAGCCATTGCCGCACCGCCAGCGCTCCTTCCCGCAAAGTGCCGGGGGTGTGCCCCAGCTGCTTGGCCACGGCGAGCCCCACCAGCTCGGCCGAAAGATTGTTGGAGTAGTGCAGCAGGCCGTCCGCGATCTCTACCATGGGCAGGCTTTCCGTCGATGCGATCGGCACACCGGCCACCGGCCGCGGCGCCTGTTCCGGCAGCGGCAGGTCCAGCCCCGCGTCCTTCGCCATGCGCCGCAGCATCAGGGCGGTGCGCAACGCCGGCGCATGCACGGCGATCCGGCGGCTGCCGCTGCTCGGCACCTGCGGCTCGATCAGCAGCCGCGTCACCGGTCCCGCCAGCACTTGCACCGGCCGGCCGTCGACCGCGCGCGCCGCGGCAACGCCCGGCCTTGCATGACCCAGGTCCGGCAGCACCTGCACCAGCAGGGCCCGATGGTCGGGCGCGCGCTCCCATTTAAGCCACTGGCGGTTGAAGTTGACGGAGAGTGCGGCGACCGGCGGATTGTAGCTGTTCGCCAGATCGTCGGAGGGATCGATCGCCGGGATAAATGGCAGGGCGTCGCTATCATAGGTAAAGCGCGCGACCGGTCGGGCGCCGGTGCTCCGCTTCAGGCTCCGCGCCAATGCCGCCAGGTCTTCCTGGACCAGCACCGGGTCGCCGCTCCCGGAAAGATGCAGGTTCAGCCCCGGCCCGCCAGCGACGGCCAGCACCGGCGTTTCGAAGCGGTAGCCCGGCCCCAGGGTTTCAAGGGCGGCATAGACCGTTAGCAGCTTGACCATAGACGCCGGAATGAAGGCCCGGTCCGCGTTGTGTTCCCGACGGACTTCCCCCGTCTCCATTTCCACGACCAGATAGCCGAGGCCACCGGGCCTGAAACTCGTCGCGGCGATGAGTTCCGCCTCCTCCGCCGTTTGCCCGATCGCGCCCCCGACAGGCGGCAGGACCAGCAACAGGGTCGACAACAGGATCGGCAACCCTTTGCCGAAGCGCCGGCGGTGAGCTAGAGGTGAGCGGCAGCCGCCCGCACTGTCCCGGCGGCCCTTTTGGCGGAGAGTGACCATGCCCATTCCAGCGCCCGGCGAACCAGCCCCACGGTTCCATGCCCGGCTGATCGACGGCCAGCCCCTTTGCAGCGACGACTTGGCCGGCCATTTCACCACGCTTTGCTTTTTCGGCTCGGCTGGCGTGCCGCAGATGCAAGCGATGGTGCAAGCCATCGCCGGCAATACGGATATATATGACGGCCTCGACCACCGGTTTGTCGGCATCAGCATTGATCCGGATGACTTGGCGTCGGACCGGGGTATGGCAAACGTCGCTCCCGCCGTCCGCTGGATCATCGACGAGGACCAGACGCTGTCGCGTGCCTTCGGCGCGGCTCCGGACGAAGGCTCGGGCGAGGAGGTTGAGTTCCAGCCGCTAACCGTGCTGCTCGACCAGAATTTGCGGGTGCTGGCCTGCCACAAGATCGATGATCCCGACAACCACCCCTTGGCGCTGGTCCAGTTCCTGAATGCACTGCCGACCCTCGGGCCGCCGCGCACGGCCACCGCCCAGGCGCCGGTCATCTTTGTGCCCATGGCGTTCGAAGGCGAATTCTGCCGCCGCCTTATCGACCATTTCGAGGAAACCGGCGGCAAGCCTTCCGGCATTCTGGAGGATGTGGAGGGAAAGACACTGTTGACATTCGATCCGACGCGCAAGCATCGCCAGGATGTCGCGATCGGGGACAAGTCGCTGCAACAGGCGGCGCATGCCCGCATCGCACGGCGGGTCGCCCCCGAAATCCGCAAGGCGTTCCAGTTCGACGTCACCCGGCTGGAGCGATCGGTCATCGCCCGCTACCAGCCCGGCGACTTCCACGCGCGCCACCGGGACAACGACGCCTTAGGCACCGCCCACCGCATGTTCGCCATCACGATCCCTCTCAATGCCGACGGTTATTCCGGCGGGCATTTGCGCTTCCCCGAGTTCGGCCCTCAGATATACCAGATTCCGACCGGCTGCGCGATGGTCTATTCGTGCGGCCTGCTGCACGAGGTCATGCCGGTTCAGGATGGCACCCGTTACGCCTATATTCCCGTGGTTTACAATGAAGCCGCCGCCCAACTGCGGGAGCAAAACAAGGACTACCTCGGCGACGGAGTCGCCCCCGACCGCCGCGAGACGGAGGAATGAAAAATCCCCTGCCACCATGATTTCGGTGACAGGGGAAGCAACGGAGAGAAACTGCGGCACTACCGGGCGGGGCCCCACAGAACTGGCCTGGCCGTCGGGCTTACCTGCCCGGCTGCGGCACGGTGCGCAGGTAGGGTCGCACCTCGTTCCAGCCGTCGGGGAACAGCTTTTTGGCCTCTTCGTCCGACAGCGACGGCACGATGATCACGTCTTCGCCCGCCTTCCAGTCGACCGGCGTCGCCACCTTGTGTTCGCTGGTCAATTGCAGCGAATTGATCACGCGCAGGATCTCAGCGAAGTTCCGCCCCGTGGACGGCGGATAGGTCAGAGTCAGCTTCACCTTCTTGTCCGGTCCGATCACATAGACCGATCGCACCGTGAGCTTGGGGTCGGCCTTCGGATGGATCATGCCGTAGAGTTCCGACACCTTCTTGTCTCCGTCGGCGATCACCGGAAAGTTTAGGGCCTGCCCCTGGGTGTCTTCGATGTCTTTGGCCCAGCCATGATGATCCTCGAGCGGATCGACGGAAAGGCCGATGATCTTGCAGTTCCGCTTGTCGAATTCGCCTTTCAGCCTGGCAGCAGTGCCAAGTTCCGTCGTGCAGACAGGCGTGTAATCGGCGGGATGTGAGAACAAAACACCCCAACTGTCGCCGAGATATTCATAAAAATCGATCTTGCCTTCCGTTGTTTCCGCAGTGAAGTTCGGGGCATCGTCGCCAAGTTGCAAAGACATTACATCCTCCTGGTTGGTGAGATCTTCTGCTTCGTCAGATCCCGGATCGGCAGCCTATGCGCGCTATCATCGGCGCAGCAATCAAAAGCGCCGCTATCCGTGCGCTCTCTCATATGGGGTCGCTCTGGCCAAGATGTGCTAGGGTCGGGTCGAAATTGCGCAGACGGGACAAAAGCAGACGGGACAAAATATGACACCTCGTTCCTCCCGCGACTGGCGCGGCTATTACCGCCGCACGGGTGAGCGGCCACCGCGCCCGACACTGTTGTTCGCACTCGACCGGTTCGAGAAGCCGGGCGTCGCCGTCGATCTGGGCTGCGGCGGCGGCCGCGATGTGGTTGAGATGTTGCGCCGGGGCTGGACCGTCTATGGGGTTGATCCCGCCGAAAGCGCGGGTGAGGAAACCCTGGCCCGGCCCGACTTGCCCCGGACCGGCGTTTTTCACTTCATAAACGCGCGCTCGGACCAGGCAGAATGGCCGGTCAATGACCTGACCAACAGCAGCTTCGCCCTGCCGATCTGCCCGGCCGAAAACTTTCCGACGCTTTGGCGGAGCATCACCGAACGGCTGCGCCCAGGGGGTCGCTTTTCCGGCCAACTCTACGGGCCGCGCGACAGCTGGTGCGGCCGCGAGGGCATGACTTTCCACAGCCGGGAAGAGCTCGATATCCTGCTGGAAGACTGGCAGGTAGAGTTGTTGGAAGAGGAAGAGCACGAGGGCGTGACCCCCAGGGGGCAGACGAAACACTGGCATATCTGGCACGTGGTCGCGCGCCGTCCGCCATCGCCGGGCGATGTCTAACCTAGACCTTGGCGTTCCGTGCGCCCAATGCGCCTGTGTTTACCGCCAAGCTTGCGGCGCGTCCCGGCTAGCGGCATGATGCGGCTTGAGTCTATAGGCCGTCGTTCCCTTCGGCCGTTCTATTCTGCCGCATTGGAGCCGGTTTTTCCGTCATGCCCGATCTCGCCGCAACCCGCGCTGAAAAACTGCAATCGATTGAGCGCATCCAGCAAGGCTATGCCGAGTTGGGCTATATCTGCTCACGCACGATTGCGACCGCCATCTATGTCGCCTGCAAGCTGGAAAAGCCGATCCTGATCGAAGGCCCGGCCGGCGTCGGCAAGACCGAGCTTGCCAATACCACATCGGCCTATCTGGAAGCACCGCTGATCCGGCTCCAGTGCTATGAGGGCCTGGACGAGGGCAAGGCCCTTTACGAGTGGCGTTACGCGAAACAGCTGCTCTATACCCAGATCCTGAAGGACAAGATGGAGGAGGTGCTGGAGGGCGCGAAAGGTCTCGCCGCCTCCATGGATCAGTTGCACAAGCACTCCGACGTGTTCTTCTCCGAACGCTTCCTTGCCCCCCGCCCCTTGTTACAGGCGCTGAAAGAAGATGACGGCTGCGTTCTGCTCATCGACGAAGTGGACAAGTCCGACCATGAGTTTGAGGCCTTCCTGCTGGAAATCCTCTCGGAATTCCAGATAACGGTCCCGGAACTGGGCACGATCAAGGCCAAGAAAAAGCCTTATGTGTTCCTCACCTCCAACAACACCCGCGACATGTCCGACGCGCTGAAGCGGCGCTGCCTGCACCTTTATGTGCCATTCCCGGATGCGCGGCTGGAGCGGGACATCATTCAGGCCCGCGTGCCGGAAATTCCATCGCTGCTGAAGGCGCAATTGGTGGACTTCGTCCAATCCGTCCGCCTGATGGACCTGAAAAAGCAGCCGAGCGTTTCCGAAACCATCGACTGGGCGCGGGTGCTGTTGCTGCTGCATGCAACCGAATTGGAAGGCGACATGGTGCGCGAGACGCTGAACGTGTTCCTGAAGTTCGAGGAAGATATCCAGGCCGTCGACCAGCACCTCTATGAGTTCATTCGCAACGCGGAGAAGGCGGTGGCCTGATGACCGCTGATAAAGACCCGGGCGATAGCGATTTTGTCGCAAAGCTGAACGGCAATCCCCTGCCCTTTGCCAAGCTGCTCGGCATTGTCTTTACCGTCGTGGAGCCGGAGCGCGTGGTGGCGGAAATGCCGGTGCGCGAAGAGCTTTGCACCCGACCGGACATTTGCCACGGCGGCGCGCTGATGGCGTTGGCCGATACGGTCGGTGCGGCCGCAACCATGGTCAACCTGCCCGAAGGCCACGGCACCACCACGCTGGAGAGCAAGACCAACTTCCTCGCGGGCGCTCCCCTTGGTGCGAAGCTGATTGCGGAGGCGACGCCGATCCACCGGGGCCGCTCCACCCAGGTTTGGCAAACGCGGATCACGGTCGACGGCGGCAGGCTCGCCGCGGTGGTGACACAAACCCAAATGGTGCTTGCGCCGCGCGGCTGACCTGAAGGCTGCCAACACTCCAGCCGCCGCTGCCGCCTGCTCCCTGTGCCCCGCTCACGGCGGCGCCTATCTTCGCCCGGTTCGGGAGGACCTCTCATCATGCAGATCACCGATATCACCGTCCGCCGCCATCGTGCGCCCGATGCGGACGATGCCGGCTATGGCTCGGAAATCCTGATTGTCGAGGTAGCGACGGGCGACGGGCCGACCGGCATGGGCTTTGCCACCGCGACCCAGACAACCGCACCGATCCTGACCGCAATGATCCAGGGTCTGATCGCACCGGCGTTAAACGGCCGGGACCCATGTCTGACGACCGAGGCATGGCAGGCCATGTACGAGGCAGCACCCCGGCGGGGCGGTGACGGGCTGATGCGGCTCGCCATCGGCGCGGTGGATTTTGCGCTCTGGGATATCAAGGGCAAGGCGGCGGGCATGCCGGTCGCCAAGCTGTTCGGCAGCTATCGCGCGCACATCCCGACCTATTGCAACTGTGCCCACCATATGCCGGCGGACAGACTGGCGGAGCGGGCGGTGGAGGACGTGAACAACGGCCACAGGGCGCTGAAGATCCGCGGCACCCGCTCCTTCGTCACCACGGCCGAGGCGACCGCCAGGGTCCAGGCCGTGCGCGAGGCGGTAGGCCCCGACATCCGGCTGATGGTCGACGTGAACGGCACCTGGGATGTCGATACCGCCATTCAGATGCTGAAGGCGTGGGAGCCGTATGATCTTTACTGGCTGGAGGAACCGGTGCCGCCCGGCGACATTACCGGCTATGCGCGCATCCGCGAAATGGCGGGCACGGTCTATATCGCCGGCGGCGAGCAGCATGTGGGCCTGGCCGAATTCCAGCGGCTGATCGACGAGGACTGCGTCGACATCGTCCAGCCGAACGCGGCACTCACCGGCGGGCTGACCGACTGGCTGCGGATCCATGCCTATGCCACGGCCAAGGGCGTGCCGGTCTCGCCCTGGAACCTGCAATCCATTCATCTGCACGCCGCCGCCGGTCTGCCCAACGTGCAGTGGATCGAATATTTCATGCCGGACAACGCCCTGTTGGCCTTCCAGACCCAGCTTTTCACCGGTCCCGCCCTGCGCGAGGAAGTCACGGACGAAGGCGTCTTCCTGCTGCCGCCGGACCAGCCGGGCCTGGGCCTGAGCATCGACGCGGTCATGGCGGAAAGCACGCTGGTTGCCGAATAGAGCGCGCCCTCCCAGCGCGCTCATGCAGCCTTTTAGCGCGCGGTGCCCGAAACCTTTCGCATCTGCGGCACAGATCTTTTGCAGCCGCTCGTGCGCTTAGGAAACCGCTTGCTCGTGTCAGTCTGATCGGTTACGAACAGCTTCCCGCCTTTCGGCATTAATGGGGCATGTTCCTGTAAACAGTCCCTGTACGAGGCGGTCGGTCGCATCATCGATGCGCAAACGTTTTATGGTACCCCCCGTGTGATCCGTTCCAAGCATAAGATGCGGATCGGCGCACACGATTTCCCCCCGTATGGCGGGGAGATCGCGAATAGTCACGACGCGCCGGGCTTGATGATAGGCTTCGGACATTTGCCAGGAGGATAAAGGATGCAACGGCCCGCTGCGCAAGGCCTCTACGATCCGCGCAACGAGCACGATTCGTGCGGTGTCGGCTTCGTCGCCGACATCAAAGGCCGAAAATCGCATCAGCACATCAGCGATGGCCTTCTGATCCTGCTCAACCTGGATCACCGCGGCGCGGTCGGCGCCGACGCACAGACAGGCGACGGCTCCGGGATTTTGACCCAGATGCCCGACAAGTTCTTCCGCGCGGTTTGCGGCTTCCCCCTGCCGCCCGCCGGCGACTATGGCGTCGGCATGGTCTTCATGCCCAAGGACGACCAGGCCCGCGCCCGGTTTGAGGAATTATGGTCGAAGGCGGTGCCGGCGGAAGGGATGGAAATTCTTGGCTGGCGGGATGTGCCGGTCCAGTCAGACATCCTCGGCAAAGCCGTCGCGGCAGTGGAGCCGATCCACCGGCAGGTGTTCATCGCCAAGCCTGAAGGCTGGGATCAGGACATGTTCGAGCGCAAGCTCTATGTCGCCCGCAAGCAGGTGATCAACCAGGTGACGGACAGGGACCTGCCGGGCATCGAAGACTATTATGTGGTCTCCTGCTCCAGCCGGACCATTGTCTATAAAGGTATGCTGCTCGCCGGCCAGGTCGGCAAGTATTACGACGACTTGAACGACCCGCGCTTCGAGAGCGCGTTTGCGTTGGTCCACCAGCGGTTTTCCACCAACACCTTTCCGTCCTGGCGCCTCGCACATCCCTACCGCATGATCTGCCACAACGGCGAAATCAATACGGTTCGTGGCAACACGAACTGGATGGCAGCGCGCCGGCAGTCGATGAAAAGCGAGCTGTTCGGCGAAGATATGCCCAAGGTGTGGCCGCTGATCGGCCCCAGGCAATCGGACACCGCCTGCTTCGACAATGCGCTGGAACTAATGGTGCGGGGCGGTTATTCGCTCCTGCACGCCATGATGCTGATGATCCCGGAGGCTTGGGGTAAGAACAAGCTGATGGATGACAAGCGCCGGGCCTTCTACGAATACAATGCCGCGCTGATGGAACCTTGGGACGGCCCCGCCGCCGTCTGCTTTACCGACGGTCGCCAGATCGGCGCGACCCTGGATCGGAACGGCCTGCGGCCCGCCCGCTATCTGGTCACCACCGACGACCGCATCGTCATGGGCTCGGAGGTCGGCGTGCTGCCGATCCCGCCGGAGCAGATCAAGCAGCAATGGCGCCTCCAGCCCGGCAAGATGCTGCTGGTCGACCTGGAAGAGGGCCGTATCGTCGACGATGCCGAACTCAAGGCCTCGCTTGCGAATGCCCGGCCCTATCAGCAATGGCTGGACGAAACCCAGTATCAGTTGGAGGATCTGCCGGAAGCGCAGCACTTGCCGCCGACCAGCAATATTTCGCTATTGGACCGCCAGCAGGCATTCGGCTACACCATGGAGGACCTGAAGTTCTTCCTGGAACCGATGGCCGCCGCCGGCGACGATCCGGTTGGCTCCATGGGCAAGGACACGCCGATCAGCGTGCTCTCCGACAGGCCAAAGCTGCTCTATACCTACTTCAAGCAGAATTTCGCCCAGGTCACCAATCCGCCGATCGACCCGATCCGCGAAGAAGTGGTCATGTCGCTCACCACCCTGATCGGCCCCCGTCCGAACCTGCTGGGCACCGGACACGATCCCTCGCACAAACGGCTGGAGGCGCACCAGCCGATCCTCTCGAACCTGGATCTGGAGAAAATCCGTGAGTTCGACGTGCTGGTCGGCGCCGTGTTCCGCACCAAGACGCTGGATATCTGCTGGGACGCGGAAAGCGGCACGGCGGGACTTGCGCCGGCGCTCGACGCGATCTGTGAGGCGGCGGAAAAAGCGGTGAGCGAGGAATACAATATCCTCATCCTGTCCGATCGGGGCATGAGCGAAACCCGCATTCCGATTCCGGCGCTGCTGGCCTGTTCGGCGGTGCACCACCATCTGATCCGCAAGGGCCTGCGAACCGAATCGGGTTTGGTGATCGAAACCGGCGAGGCACGCGAAGTACACCATATGTGCGTGCTGGCGGGTTATGGCGCGGAGGCGATCAACCCCTATCTGGCCTTCGAGACTATTGCCGACCAGGTGGACGAACTGCCGGAAGGCACGACGCTGGAGCAGGCGTCCTATAACTACGTCAAGGCGCTGAACAAAGGCATTCTGAAGGTCATCTCCAAGATGGGGATCTCGACCTACCAGAGCTATTGCGGCGCGCAGATCTTCGACGCCGTCGGCCTGTCCACCGGGTTCGTCGATCGGTACTTCACCGGCACGCAGACCATGGTCGAAGGCATCGGCCTGGAGGAAGTTGCGCGCGAGAGCGTGGTCCGCCACGCAAGCGCGTTTGGCGACGACCCGACCTTGCGCACCATGCTGGATGTGGGCGGCGAATACGCGTTCCGCTTCCGGGGCGAGCATCACGCCTGGAGCCCGACCAGCGTCGCGCATCTGCAACACGCGGTGCGCGGCAACATCACGAACGAATATAAACTGTTCGCAAACGAGATAAACGACCAGTCCCGCAAGCTCTACACGCTGCGCGGCCTGTTCGACCTGAAGTCTGGCGAGGCCGTGCCGATCGACGAAGTGGAACCGGCGACGGAGATCGTGAAGCGCTTCTCCACCGGCGCCATGAGCTTCGGCTCCATCAGCCGCGAGACACACACGACGCTCGCCATCGCCATGAACCGGATCGGCGGCCGCTCCAACACCGGCGAAGGCGGCGAGGAGCCTGACCGCTTTGTGCCGCTGGAGAAAAACCACCCGTTCTGGAAGCAGGACGGCGACACCATGCGCAGCCGCATCAAGCAGGTGGCCTCCGGCAGGTTCGGCGTTACGACGGAATATCTGGTCAATTCCGACGACATCCAGATAAAGATGGCCCAGGGCGCGAAGCCTGGCGAGGGCGGCCAGCTTCCGGGCCACAAGGTGGACCGCGCCATCGCCGAGGTGCGTCACTCCACACCGGGCGTCGGCCTGATCTCGCCGCCGCCGCACCATGACATCTATTCGATCGAGGATCTGGCCCAGCTCATCCACGACCTGAAAAACGTGAACCCCCAGGCGCGCATCAGCGTGAAGCTGGTCTCGGAAGTGGGCGTCGGCACGGTCGCGGCCGGTGTTTCCAAGGCCAAGGCGGATCACGTCACCATTTCAGGCTTTGAAGGCGGCACCGGCGCCTCGCCAATCACCTCGCTCACACACGCTGGGTCGCCCTGGGAAATCGGCCTGGCCGAAACCCACCAGACCTTGGTGCTGAACGGCCTGCGCGGCCGCATCGCGGTGCAGGCAGACGGCGGCCTGCGCACCGGCCGCGACGTGGTCATGGCCGCGCTGCTGGGCGCGGACGAATTCGGTTTCGCCACCGCGCCGCTGATCGCGGTCGGCTGTATCATGATGCGCAAGTGCCATCTGAACACCTGCCCGGTCGGGATTGCCACGCAAGATCCGGAATTGCGCCGGCGCTTCGAAGGCACGCCCGACAACGTCATTAACTACTTCTTCTTCGTCGCGGAGGAAATGCGCGAACTGATGGCCGGCCTCGGCTTCCGCACCGTGGACGAAATGATCGGGCGCACGGACATGCTGGACAAGCGCAAGGCGGTGGCGCACTGGAAGGCGCACGGCGTTGACCTGGCGAAGCTGCTGCACCGGCCGGCCGTGGGTCCGGAGATCGCCATCTACAATTGCGAGAGCCAGGACCACGCCCTGGACAAGGCGCTGGACAACGAGCTGATCGCCCAAGCCGAACCGGCACTGGAACGGCGCGAGCCGGTGGTGATTGAAACGCAAGTGCGCAACATCAACCGCACCGTCGGCGCGATGCTCTCGGGCGAGGTGGCGAAGCGCTACGGCCATGACGGCCTGCCGGAAGACACAATCGCCATCAAGGCAACCGGCGTCGGCGGCCAGAGCTTTGGCGCATTTCTTGCGAGCGGTGTTTCCATCGAATTGCAGGGTGTCGCCAACGACTATGTCGGCAAGGGCCTTTCCGGCGGCCGCATCGCAGTATTCCCGCCGGCCAACGCGCCCTATGTGCCGGAAGAAAACATCGTCGTCGGCAACACCGTGCTCTATGGCGCGATCGACGGCGAAGCTTATTTCCGCGGTGTGGCGGGCGAGCGCTTCTGTGTGCGTAATTCCGGCGCGTACTGCGTGGTGGAAGGCGTCGGCGACCATGGCGGCGAATACATGACCGGCGGCTGCATGGTCGTGCTGGGGCCGACCGGCATGAACTTTGCGGCCGGCATGACCGGCGGCTTGGCCTATGTCTTCGACCCCGAAGGCCGGTTCGAAGACTACTGCAATCCGGAATTGGTCAGCCTGGAGCGCATCGACCCGAACGAGCCCGCCCCGGCCGATCCGCTCGAGGTTACGCTGAACGGCGGACCGCAGCTGCACTATCACGTGCACCGCCTGCACATGCTGATCGAGCGGCATGCCCATTACACCGGCAGCACGGTTGCCCAGAACATTCTGGATAACTTCGACGCCATGGTCGGCAAGTTCGTGGTGGTAATGCCCAACGACTTCCGCCGCGCCCTGAACGAACTGGCGGCCGAGGAAACCGCCGCGAGCGTGGCTCCGGCCAAGGAAGTGGCCCATGGGTAAGATCACCGGCTTTCTGGAATACAAACGGCACGACCGCGACTACGAACCGGTCGAAAAGCGCCTGAAGCACTGGCGCGAGTTCGTCAAACCACTGCCGGAAGGCGAGCTTCGCTCCCAGGGTGCGCGCTGCATGGATTGCGGCATCCCGTTCTGCCACAGCGGCAGCGGCTGTCCGGTCAATAACCAGATCCCTGACTGGAACGACCACGTCTATCGTGGCGAATGGCAGGAAGCCTACGACAACCTGCACTCCACCAACAACTTTCCCGAAATGACCGGCCGCATCTGCCCGGCGCCGTGCGAGGAAAGCTGCACGCTGAACCTCAACACCTTCGTGCGCCCGGTAACGATCAAGTCCATCGAGGCCGCGATCGCGGACAAGGGTCGGGAGAACGGCTGGGTGGTGCCGAAGCCGCCGGCGGAGAAAACCGGCAAGAAAGTCGCGGTGATCGGCTCCGGCCCGGCCGGGCTCGCCTGCGCCCAGCAATTGGGGCGCGCCGGCCACGACGTCACCGTCTATGAAAAGGCCGACCGGGCGGGCGGGCTGCTGCGCTACGGCATTCCCGACTTCAAGATGGACAAGCATCTGATCGACCTGCGCGTCGAACAGATGGAAGGCGAGGGCGTGACCTTCGTCTACGACGCACATGTGGGCAAGAACGTCTCGGCCAAGGAACTGGCTGCCAAGTTTGACGCCGTTGTGCTGGCGGGCGGCGCGGAGAAACCGCGCGACCTGGACGTGCCGGGCCGTGGGCTGAACGGCGTGCACTTCGCCATGGAATTCCTGCCCCAGCAGAACAAGCGCAATGCCGGCGATGATCTGCCGGCCGATCAGGAGATCCTGGCGACCGGCAAGAACGTCATCGTTCTCGGCGGCGGCGACACGGGCTCCGACTGCATCGGAACCTCGACCCGCCAAGGTGCGGCGCTGGTGCGCCAGTTCGAACTGTTCGACCGCCCGCCCGAAGAGGAAAACAAGCCGCTGGTTTGGCCTGACTGGCCGCGCAAGGAGCGCATCTCCTCCAGCCAGGAAGAGGTCATCAAGACCTACGGCACCGGCACGGAATACGAAATGGTTACCTCAGAATTGGTCGGTGACGGTGAAGGCAATGTCGCCAAGATCAAGGGCGACAAGGTACAGTGGGTTAACAAAGACGGGCGCATGACACCGAGTCCGTCGGCAGTTTCGAGTACGACGCGGAGTTGGTCCTGCTCGCCATGGGCTTCACCGGCCCGCGCGAGGGCGACGTGCTGGCTGATCTGGGCGTTAACACCCTGGTGCAGCGCGACCAACTCGGCCGCGTTCCGGAGCAGCCGTTGGATTACAAGGTGGCGGGGGCGGACAATGTGTTCACCGCGGGCGATATGCGCCGCGGCCAGTCGCTGGTGGTGTGGGCCATCCGCGAGGGCCGCCAATGCGCCAACGCCGTCGATGCCCACCTGATGGGCGCCAGCGTCCTTCCGCGATAACAAGTCGACCGTCGGCATATCCAGGGAGTTGGCGTCATTGCGAGGCGCCCGGATGTAATCCGGGTAACGAAGCAACCCATCATCGCTGCTTACAACTCCGATGGATTGCTTCGCCCTAGGCTCGCGAGAATGTCGAGAACCTAAGCGGCGTCAACTACCCTACGACTCCCGCCTCCCGCAGCGCCGCCAGCCGCGTCCCGTCCACGCCGCAAAGCGCCGCGAGCACTTCGGCCGTGTGCTCTCCCAGCAGTGGCGCCCGGTGATTGTCGGCGACCGGCGTATCCGAAAAGCGGTAGATGGAGGTCAACTGCCGCAACCGCCCATTCGGATGCTCGACCTCTCGCACCAGTCCGCGCGCGGCGGCGGCCTCGCTCTCCAGCGCCTCGCCTACACTCAGCACGGGGCCTGCCGGCAGCGACCGCAGCCGCTCCGACCAGTAGGCGCGGGGGTGCGCGGCAAAAATGCCATCCAGGATCGCATACAGCGCCGCCCGGTTCTCCGAGCGCGCCGTGGGCGTCGCAAAGCGCTCGTCCCCCAACAAGTCCGGCCGCTCCAGGATCCGGCAGAGCGCCGCATAGAGCCGCTGGCTGCCTACCGCGATGTAGAGCGGCCCGTCGGACGCCTGGAACACGTTAACCGGCACCGCCGTACCATGCGCATTGCCGGTGCGGGGCGGCTCCTCTCCGCCGACCAGATAGTACATGGCCGCATTGCCCATCGCGGCCACCGCCGCGTCGAACAGAGCCAGGTCGATGTATTGGCCCTTCCCCGTGTGCTCGCGGGCATAGAGTGCCGTGGCGATGGCCGCCGTGGCGTGGATTGCGGTAAACGTGTCGATGATGGAGATCGGGTGGCGCATCGGCGGTCCTGCAACGGGTCCGGTCATGGCCATCATGCCCGCCTCCGCCTGCAACACCGGGTCGAAGCCCGGCCGGTCGCTGAACGGCCCTTCCTGGCCATAGGCGCTGACCGAGCAATAGATAAGCCGCGGATTTCGCGCCGACAGCGCCGCGTAGTCGATGCCGAGGCGCTTGGCGACGCCCGGGCGAAAATTCTCGATCACCACATCGGCCTGGTCGACCAATTGCAGGGCCAGTTCCTGCCCTTCCGGCTTGGTCGTGTCCAGCGCGACGCTCTTCTTGCCGCGGTTGAAGGCCAGGTGGAAATGGCTTTCCCCGCCCAGCGTCGGCCCGGCAATGTTGCGGCCGTCGTCGCCGCCTGCGGGATTTTCGATCTTGATCACCTCCGCCCCGAAATCCGCGAGGGTTTGCGTGCAGGCGGGGCCCGCGATCACCCGGCTGAAATCCAACACGCGCAACCCTTGAAAGGCCGGCGCTCCCGATGCCGTCATGCGGCGTTCTCCTCTATTGGTCCGACTTTCCAGACTGGCTAGGCTTGACCCCAGCTTAGCCAAGGAAGCCCGCATCATGCACCCATTCAATCTGGAAAGCCGGCACATCGCCATCACCGGAGCCGGCGGCGGCATCGGTTCCGAAGCCGCGCGCATCGCCTCGGCCCTGGGGGCACAGGTCAGCGCCGCCGACCTCAGCAAGCCCGCGCTGGACGGCATGACGGGTTCCGGCCACGCAGCGGCACCGCTGGATGTCTCTGATCAGACCGCGGTTGAAGCCTGGATCGACGGCTTGGGCGACTTCGACGGCCTGATAGATTGTGCCGCCATCTGCCCCTTCACCGATTGGGACAACCAGGGCTGGAACCAAGAGGCCGAGAAAGTCTTCCAAGTCAACATGCTGGGGCCGATGAACCTGGTCCGCGCTGCCATGCCCAAGGTGAAGGCCCGCGGCAAGGGCAGCATCGCGCTGGTGGGCTCGATCGCGGGCCGCGTCGGCGGCGTGCGCGCCTCGCCCCACTACGCCATGAGCAAGGGCGGCGTTCACGCGCTGGTGCACTGGGCCTCCACCCGCATGGCCCCCTCCTGCACCATCAACGCCGTCGCCCCCGGCCCGGTGGACACGCCCATGACCCGGGGCGAGGCCTATGACGCCTCGGCTTTCCCCATGCGGCGCATGGCAACGGCGGCGGAGATCGCCGGGCCGCTGGTGTTCCTGGTCTCGCCCGCGGCAGCCTATATTAACGGCGCGGTTCTGGATATCAACGGTGGGTTGCATTTCAGCTAAAGCATTTGCCCCTCATGGGGAACCACTTACCTCCTTCCTGCCGACCGGCAGGATCCATGCCAGAGGCTCGCAATCAAAATGCCGGCCGGCGTTAACCGTTTAGGCATATTTCCTGAGCCAAAGTGCCGGGCGGAGAGCGGGTAACCGAACTCGAACACAATCCTGGCTAGGGCAAGCACGATTTGTTAGGACGTATCAGAAATTGAGCATGCAGTCTGTCCGGGTCTTCCTGTTTCGGATCCATACCTGGATCGGGCTTAATGCCTGTATCCTGCTGGGCATCATGTTCGCTACCGGCACCTTGCTGGTGTTTTCCACCGATCTGGAAACGGCGTTCTACGCCAAACCTGCGTCCGGCGAGCTGCCGAATGGCAAGCCGCGAAGCTTCGGGCAGGTCTTTGACAAGGTGCAGGCCGCCTATCCGGATGTCCGCATCGCCTTCATCTTTCGCGACGGCAAGGCCGCGTTCTTCGGCGACCGGGTCCAGGTGAAGACGAAATGGGGCGAAAACGTGCAGATCTGGAGCGACCCCGGCACCGGCGAAATCCTGGGCGCCTCGCCAAAAGAGGGCGTGCGCGAGATCTTCGTATCGTTCCACGACAGCCTCTTTACCGGCCAGGGCCTCGGCCAGGCGGCGGTTTCGAGCCTGGCGTTCGTCCTGCTGACATCGGTTGTGACCGGCCTGCTCGCCTATCGCCGCTTTTGGCGCGGCCTCACGACCCTGCCGCCCCGCGGCCGGGGAGCGCGGCCCTGGTGGGGCGGCCTGCACCGCTTCGTTGCGGTCTGGAGCCTGCCGTTTCTGCTGACGGTGGCCGTGACGGGCATTTACTACTTTGTCGTCGTCTGGGGCGTCATTCCGACAAAAGGGCCCGTAATACCGGCCGCCGCCGAGCGGCAGGCAGCCTTGCCGGCGGGGTTCGACGGCGCAACCCTCGACCGGGCCGTGGCGGCGGCGCAGGCGGTGGCGCCCGGTCAGCGGATTGCCGCGGTCATCCTGCCGTTCGCACCGAACCAGGGCATCACCTTCGTCGGCCCGCCCCGCGATTTTCCTATCGAGCTGACCACGACCAAGGTGGTCGTCGATCCGAAAACGATGGCCATCCTTGCCGTTGTCTCCCCGCGCGACTGGTCGCCCAAGGACCGGGCCAAGCATTTCTTCGATAATTTGCACCACGGCGACTGGGCCGGAAATTACTCGCGCAGCGGCTGGCTCCTGTTCGGCGCCGCGGGAACGATGCTGATGTTTTCCGGCGCGATGGTCTATGCCGCCCGCAGCGCCCGCATGGCCCGCCCCCGTTCGGCGGAGCCGCAACCCGCCAGTGCCGCCAGGCGCGTTTGGCGCGGCATGTTCGTTGCCAAATGGGCGCTGATACCCCTGGGGCTCGTGGTCGCTGGCATCGGCATCTACCGGTATGGCGTGCAGGGGCCGAAATGGGCGGTCATTCCGCCCGCCGCCGCAACGGAAATGCCGGCCCGTCTGGCGGTGCTTGGCCCCTTGCGCGCGGGAGAGCCTCTGACCGTCCGGTTGGTCATCGAGCGGCCCGACGTGGCCGGAGCGTCGGCCTCTTGGAATGGAGGGCCGGCAGAGGAACTAGCCCTGAAAACCAAAGATGGGAAGTCGATTGCGCGCTTCACACACCCGCCTTCGAACGCGGCCAACACGCTCACGGTCCGCATCGGCGATGACGCCCCCGGCGCCTCTACCGCAACATGGCGGTTGGGCCGGCCGCTTTTGTGAGCGTTTCGGCCCGACGGTAAGTCTAAATTTACCATAACGTGCCAACATGCGACCGTACAACCATACGAAACCAGCACTATTCGTGCTAATATCCGCCAAATGCGGCTTTGCGAAAAACAGCCATAAGCCGGGACAGGGCGCGATAATACTGAGAAAAGGGGAACGGCCGCATGAAATGCGTAATCCTCGCGGGGGGATTGGGCACCCGCCTTGCCGAAGAAACGGTCCGCATCCCCAAGCCCATGGTCGAAATCGGCGGCCGGCCGATCCTTTGGCACATTATGAAAATCTACGGCGCACACGGCGTGACCGATTTCATCATCTGCTGCGGCTATCGCGGCTATGTGATCAAGGAATATTTCGCCAACTATTACTTGCATATGTCGGACGTGACCTTGGACCTTTGCAACGGTGACATGGAGATCCTGCGCAACCAGTCAGAGCCGTGGCGCGTCACGCTGATCGACACGGGCCAGGAGACCATGACCGGCGGCCGCATCGAGCGGGTATTGCCGCTGTTACAAAACGAAGAAGCCTTTCACCTGACCTATGGCGACGGCGTCGGCAATGTGGACATCACGCGCCTGACCGCCTTCCACAAGGCGCACGGAAAGCTCGCAACGGTCACCGCCGTGCCGCCGCCCGGCCGGTTCGGCCAGTTGCAGATCGACAATAACGCCGTGACCGACTTTCTCGAAAAACCCATCGGCGACGGCGGCGTCATCAATGGCGGCTTTTTCGTGCTTTCGCCTAAAATCGGCCGGTACTTGAATGGCGATGCCACCATATGGGAACGCGCGCCGCTCCAGGACCTGGCCCATGACGGCCAATTGCATGCCTATGAGCATCATGGTTTTTGGCAGCCGATGGACACGCTGCGTGAGCGCCAGGAGCTCGACGAACACTGGGCCACCGGCAAGGCCCCCTGGAAGGTCTGGGAATGAACTTTGGCTTCTGGAAAGGCCGACGCGTCCTGATTACCGGCCATACCGGCTTCAAGGGAGCCTGGCTAGCGGCGTGGCTGCACCGCCTGGGCGCCGAGGTCAACGGCTATGCGCACGAGCCGGAGACCTGGCCCAATCTCTGGTCTTTGCTCGGCTTGCACGACGTGCGCAGCGAGATCGGCGACCTGAACGATCGTGCCGCGCTGCAAGCCGTGCTGAGCGAAGCCCGGCCGGAAGTGATCTTTCACCTGGCGGCTCAATCCCTGGTCCGCCGCTCCTACCGCAAGCCGGTGGAAACCTTCGCCACCAACGTGCTGGGTGTGGTCACGCTGCTGGACCTGGTGCGCCAAACCAACGGCGTGCGCTGCACCGTCGTCGCCACCTCCGACAAGGCCTATGAGAATGTGGGCCAAATCTGGGGCTATCGCGAGACAGACCCCATGGGCGGCCACGACCCCTATTCCGCCTCCAAGGGTGCGGCGGAGATTGCCACCGCCGCCATGCGGCGGAGCTATTTCGCGCCTTATGCGACGGGCGGCCATCCGGCCCGAATTGGTGCCGTGCGCGCCGGCAACGTGATCGGCGGCGGCGATTGGGCGGAGGACCGGCTGGTGCCGGACATCGTGCGCGCCTGTCTCGGACCGGAGGGCACCGTCACCATCCGCTCGCCGGGCGCCGTGCGCCCTTGGCAGCACGTGTTGGAGCCTCTGCGCGGCTATATGATGGCGGCGGAAAGGCTCTGCTCGGAGACCGAGCCTCAGCCCGCCGACCAAAGCTGGAATTTCGGCCCCGACCGCAGCGATGAGAGGCCCGTATCGGGTGTTGCAGAGGCCCTGATCCGGGCCATCGGCAAGGGCGCGATCCACGTAGACCCCGCCGCCGCGACGGTGCACGAGGCCAACCTGTTGACCCTCGACGCGACCAAGGCGCGGGTAGAACTCGGCTGGAAGCCGGCACTCCGGTTCGAAGATTGCATCGCCATGACCGCCGGCTGGTACGGCGAATGGGCTGCCGGCGCAGACGCCGCCGACCTTTGCGCCCGCCAGATCGGCGAATACGAACGCTTTTGCATCGAGGCCGCATGACCGACGCCCCCAAATGCCGCCACTGCGCGACACCGCTGACCGAGACGTTCGTCGATCTCGGCCTCTCTCCGCTCGCCAATTCCTACGTGGCGCTTGCGAAGGCGGACGCGCCGGAGCGGTTCTACCCCCTGCATGCCCGCGTCTGCCCTTGCTGCTTTCTGGTGCAGGTGGACGACGTCGTGCCGGCGGACGAGATTTTCTCCGCCGACTACGCCTATTTCTCCTCCTTCTCCGACAGTTGGCTGGCCCATTGCCGCGCCTACGCCGAAAAGATGATCGCCGAACTGGCGCTCGGTCGCGATAGTCTGGTGGTGGAGATCGCCTCCAACGACGGCTATCTGCTGCAATACTTTGCGCAAGCTGGCGTGCCCGTGCTCGGCATCGAGCCCTCCGGCAACACCGCGGCGGAGGCCGAGAAAAAGGGCGTGCCTACCCTGGTGGAATTTTTCGGCGAGGCACTGGCCAAACGTGTGGCGGCAGAAGGCAAAAAGCCGGACCTGATTTGCTCGGCCAACGTGCTGGCGCACGTGCCTGACATCAACGACTTCATTCGGGGCGTGGCAGCGCTGCTCTCCGGCGACGCGGTCTATACTGTCGAATTCCCGCACCTGCTTAATCTCATCAAGCTGGTGCAGTTCGACACCATTTATCATGAGCACTATTCCTACCTCTCGCTGGTGACGGTCGAGAAAATGTTCGCCGCCGCGGGCCTCCGCGTGTTCGAGGTCGAGCAACTGCCGACCCATGGCGGCTCGTTGCGGGTCTACGCCTGCCTGAAAGACGCCAGTCACACCGAACGAGCCGGTGTCGCCACCGTGCGCGCGGCGGAGCGAACGGCAAAGATTGACAGTCTTGCGGGCTATGCAGGCTTCACCGCGCGGGTGGAGGGGGTGCGAGAAGGCTTCCTCGCCTTCCTCGAACATGCGGATGCCGAGGGCAAGACCGTCGCGGCCTATGGCGCAGCGGCCAAGGGCAACACCTTCCTCAACTATTGCGGCGTCGGTGCGGACCGCATTGCCTTTTGCGTGGATCGCAACCCGGCTAAGCAAAACACCCTGCTGCCCGGCAGTCGGATCCCGGTGAAGCCGGTCGAGGCACTTTATGAGCAGACGCCGGACTATATCGTCATCCTGCCCTGGAACCTGAAGGCAGAGATTGCCGGCCAGCTCGCCGACCTGCGGGCCAAGGGCGCGAAATTCGTAACCGCCGTCCCCGAAATCGACGTTTTTTGACCGATGCAGCCGGCCGACCTCCACAATCATTGCGACGAGCCCCGGCCACAGAGCCGGGGGCCGCGGCAATCCAGCGGTAGCAGCGGGGTCGAGGAACCGCAGCGCGCCGCGGCTTTCCTCCGCGGCACTCGCGATGACGACAGGGAAGGCGCGCGATGACCGCCCATGTTCTCCTGACCGGCGCGAGCGGCCTGATCGGGCGGCAGTGTGTGCCGGCCCTGCTGGCGTCGGGGTATCGCGTCACGGTCCTCTCCCGCACCGGTGAGGCACCGGATGGCGCGGCGGCGCTCAGAGCCAACCTGCTCGACCACGCCGCGACCAACGCCGTAGTACAAGAAGCCGAGGCCAGTCACCTGCTCCACCTGGCCTGGCACGCGGGCGCCAAGGACCGCTGGACCTCGCCCGCCAATCTGGACTGGGTCGCGGCCACGTTCGCGCTGGTGCAAGCCTTCGCCGCGGCGGGCGGCCAGCGCGCGATCCCGGTCGGCAGTTGCGCAGAATATGATTGGTCCGCCGGAACGCTGTCCGAAGACACGCCGCTCCGCCCCGCCACCCTCTATGGCGCGGCCAAAGCGGCGGCGGGCCTCGCCTTGACCAACGCCGCCCCTGCCCTGGGTCTTTCGCTTGCGTGGGCGCGGGTGTTCTTCTGTTACGGGCCGGGTGAGCCGCCGGGCCGCCTGTTCGGCGACCTGGTGAGGGGCTTGAAGGCGGGCGAGCCGGTCGATTGCACCGACGGCGAGCAACGCCGCGATTTCATGCACACCGCCGACATAGCGGGCGCGCTCACCGCGCTGCTTGCGAGCGACGCGCAAGGCCCCGTCAACATCGCCAGCGGCGAGGCCATTCCCGTACGCGACCTGATCATGGAGGCCGCGCTTCAGATGGGCCGCCCGGAACTGATCCGGCTCGGCGCGATCCCGCGGCCGGCGACCGACCCGCCCCTGTTGGCAGCGGACACGCGCCGTCTGACGCAGGAAATTGGCTTCCGCCCGCGCTACAGTTTGCAGAATGGCGTCGCCCAGGTGCTGGCGGCGGAGCGCGCAATTGAATGAACGCGGCCATGAAACAGCGCCTAGCGACCCTGCTGTTGGACGAAACTTTTGTCCAACTGCTGAAATTTCTGGTGATCGGCGTTTTCAACACGCTGTTCGGCTATGCGGTCTATGCGCTGCTGGTGCTCATCGGCCTGCCGGAGCAGGCGGCTCTGGGCATCGCCTATGTCATCGGCGTCACCTGGAACTATTTTACCCATGCAAGGCTGGTGTTCGGCACCAAGGGCTACAAGCGGATGCCAGCCTATTTTGTCGCCTATCTGTTTCTCTATGGCCTGAACGCGCTGGCGTTGGAGCAATTGGTGACGGCCGGGCTGCAACCGCTGCTGGCCCAGGCGATCATTGTGCCGTTCGCCGCCGTGCTCAGCTTTGCGCTCATTTCCCGGGTGCTGACCGGCAGGTGGCCGGTGTTCGGGCGGTAACTCAGTTCGCCACGCCACGCCCTCTCCTTCGATAAGCTCAGAATAAGAGCTGCTAGAGTATCCGTGATTATCACTGCTGGATTTTCACCCACATCCTGTTATGTGCGACGAGAGCGTTGGCAAGCACAATAAGCTTTCGCATGACGGCCATGATCGCGAGGTTGGCGGGCTTTCCAGCGCCGATGAGCCGATGGTAGAGGCGTTTCATGTCGGGGTTGTGTCGGGCGGCGACGAGAGCGGGCATATAGAGAGCCTGTCTGAGTTCGGCGCGTCCGGCACGGATGGCGGCGCGGCCCTTCCATGCACCGGGCTATCTGGCGAAGGGCGCAAGGCCGGCGAGGGCGGCGGCGGCGGTGACCTTTGACATGCCGAGTACGCTTTCGAGGATATCGGCCTTGCGGGCGAGATCCGTCTCGGCGCGAATGCAAGCCTGGATTTCTGCATCGAGGGCTTCGATATCGCGATCGATCTGGCGCAGGCGCCGGGCGATCTGCCGTTTCAGGATCGTCAGGATGAGGCGCTTTGCGCGGTTTTTGGCGGCAGTCCTGTCATTGTCGAGAGCGCATCTGGTCAGTCGGAGCTCCTTCAGTGTCTCGACGGCAGGTCTTAGCGGCGGCGTGGGCATCAGGTCGAACTGGCGCCCCATGCGGGCCAGCATTTCCGCATCGGCGCGATCGGTCTTGGCGAGCAAACCTGCGGCCTCGGCAAAGCGCCTTGCGCGGGCGGGATTGACCTTGACGGCCGGCAGGCCGGCCAGGGCGAGTTCGCGTTCGAGCGGTCTGGCGTAGTGACCGGTCGGCTCGAAGACGACGCGTTCGGCGCTGTCTCCGATCCATCGAATAAGGATCCATCGAACAAGGATCCATTGAACAAGGGCATCGCGGCCCGGCTGGTTGTTGGGGAAGCGCCTGGTCTCTCGCTCCGGCAGACGGCAAACGTCGAGATGGTCTTTGGCGACATCGATACCGATGGTAGTAAGGCGCGTCTTTTCCGGCTCCTGTGTGTCATCCGGGCCCAGAGCCCACGTATCCGTTATGGCCCTGCCCCGTTTTGATGCCGCCCCAGGTTCTCATTTGTTCGGCCTGGGCTTCGTAGGCCAAGGGGCTTTTTCCAGCCGAGAGCTGAGTGCCTTCTACGCGCGTTGTAAAAGCCATTGATGTATTTGAAGATTGCTATCTCGGCTGCACGTCTAGTAGGCCAGGAGCGCTGCCACAGCAGCTCGGCCTTGATGGTTTTGAAGAACGTCTCCACTGCTGCGTTGATGCTCCTATATCTGTCAAGCCGCATTTGGCGTGGGGTCTGGCACGCAAAGATGGCGATAGATTTCGCAAACGATGTATCGCTTGACGCAGCGTACAATCTCTCGCCGCGTTTTTCCTTCGGCCGTCCTTCTGGCCGCATAGGCTTGTCAATCAGCGCTGAACTCTGACCCCCAATCGGCGCGCAATTTTGACCCCTTGTCGGTGAACTGATCGACGGCCCGTTTCTCGCGCAGGTGGTGCAGGGAGAGGGGCCTGGCGACGTGCAGTCACCAACGAACGGAGCGGCGCCAGGCCCCTCTTCTGTCAGTTCCGGTTGCGAATGCGCCAGCTGTCGTTGCCGGTCTCGATGATGTCGCAGTGATGGGTCAGCCGGTCGAGCAACGCCGTTGTCATCTTGGCGTCGCCGAAGATGGTCGGCCATTCCGCGAAGGCGAGGTTTGTCGTGACCAGGATCGAGGTTCGCTCGTACAGCCGGCTGATCAGATGAAAGAGGAGCTGACCGCCGGCCTGAGCGAAGGGCAGATAGCCGAGCTCGTCCAGGATCACCAGATCGACGCGGGTGAGCTGATCGGTGAGCCGCCCGGCGCGCCCTTCGCGGAGTTCGGCCTCCAGCCGGTTGACGAGATCGACGGCGCTGAAGAACCGGACGCGGCGTCGGTGATTGACCGCGTTCGCGCCGATCGCGGTGACCAGATGCGATTTGCCGGTCCCGGCGCCGCCGACGAACACGGCGTTGCGCGTCTCGTCGAGGAAGTCGCCATCGTGGAGGCTGCGCACCAGCGCCTCGTTGACCGGAGTGGCGTCGAACTCGAACTCGGCCAGGGTCTTCATCACCGGGAATTTTGCGGCACTCATCTGGTAGCGGATCGAGCGGGCGGTCTTCTCCGCCAGTTCCGCCTTCAGCAGATCGCCCAGGATCTCGACAGCGCCGCGCTGGTGCTGGAGACCGGCGCGCATGATCTCGTCATAGGCGGAGCGCATGCCCGCGAGCTTTAACTCGCGCATCATGTCGATCAATTCATGCCGCTCCACGGACGGCCTCCCCGGCGAGCCGATCGTAGCGGGCGCAGTCGGCGAGTGGCTCGTGGCGAAGTCGCAGATGCGCGGGGAGGACAACCGGCTCCCGGGGCGCCGCCTGCCGGGTCTGACGCGAGAGAATGTTGAGGATCGCATCGGCGCTGCGCAGCCCGGTATTCATCGCTTCGGCGCAGGCTTGCTCGACCGTCTCGACGCCATGGTCCCGGGCGGCCGGCAGCAGCGCGACCATCTGTCGGCCGCCATCGTCAAGACCGGACAGTCGCTCCTGCGCTTTGCGCATCGCGGGCGGCAAAATCAGTTCCTTGAACGGGGCGCCGTTCCTCAGAGCGAACGGGGCGCCGTTCCTCAGAGCGCCAGGTTTGCGTTCAAGAACTGGCACATAATGCCAGGGGTCGTAGATCGTCCGGTCACGTCCAAAGACACGGTCATGCTCGCCGACGATCTCGCCGTCTTGCAAGAGCACGATTCTGGTCGCGTAGGCGCGCAACTGCACCGGACGCCCCGCCGCTGTCGCCGACACGCTGTAGCGGTTGCGGTCGAAGGTCACGAGGCAGGTCTTCGACACCGCGGCCGTAATCTCGTGGAAGCCGCGGAACGGCCCCTGCAACGTCACCAGCGCCGCACGCTCTTCCTCGAAGATCTGCAGGACCGTCCGGTCCTTGAACTCGGGGTGTCGGGCTGATCCGGCATGGGCGGGAACGCGCTCATGCAGCACCGCGTTCAGCTCGGCATAATCGTGGACGCGCAGCCGGGGCGTGAAGTAGCGTTGGCGCGAGAGCTTCACCTGGTTCTCGACCTGACCCTTCTCCCAGCCAGAAGCGGGAGAGCACGCCGTCGGCTCGACCAGATGATGCGAACACATCCTCTCGAAGCGGGCGTTGAAGCGCCGCTCCTTGCCGATCAGGATCGCATCGACCGCCGTCGACATGTTGTCATGGATTCCACGCACGCACGCGCCGCCAAAATGAGCGAACGCCTCATCATGGGCGTCGAACACCATCTCCTGGCTCTCACGTGGATAGGCGATCAGGAACGGCATGCGGCTGTGGCAAAGCCGGAAATGCGCGACCTTGATCTTGGTCGTCAACCCCACCGATCACCACAAACCCGTGGCTCCAGTCGAACTGGCAGGCCTCACCCGGCGCGAACCTCAGCGGAACAAAGGCGTTCGCCAGCCCTGTCGTTCGCGCCTCCCGCCAGCGCTTCGCGTAGCGCCGCACGCTGTCGTAGCCGCCCTCGTAGCCCTCGCGCCGCAGATCGTCCAAAATCCGCGTCAGCTGAAACCGCTCCCGCTTCGATCTCTTCTCGTTCGTCTCCAGCATCGCCTCAAGGCGATCGACGAACGCTCCGAGCTTCGGAAACGGTTGCGTCGGCCTCTCGTAGCTGAACGCCGTCTCGCATGAGCGCAGGATCTTCCGCACCCAGTTCCGGCTCGGACACCGCTCCCGGCTGATCTGCTTGATTCCTTTGCCATGCACAAAATGGTCACGACGGACCTTCGCAATCGTCTCCACGCACATCATCCCCGATCTCGCCTCGACCTTCTTCTTTGAAAGCCAAAGCCGCTGCACAATCGCAGGGAGGGGTCAATTTTGGACGCCGATATCCCCGCTCAGGGGGTCATTCTTGCGCGCCGATCTACATGAGTGAGCATTTGTGTGCGCCGCGATCCCTCGAAGCGCCTGCCAGGCCGTCGACAAAATCCCTATTTGTTCGAAAGGATTGGCCTCCAGCCGTGACTGGCGAAGCTGCAGTCGAACTTGAGCCGATCTCCGGCACTGAACGGGTGGACCTGATTGCGAACACCAATATTTTTGGGCCCGCCCCAGCCGTGAGGAGCCCAAACTGTCAACGTTTCCTGATCTTGCTCTAAATGAAGCCAATAGCCCCTGTAGAGCAGCTTCATCCTCAAGCCAGCTATTTCAGCTGGAAGACATGGGTTAATCCATAGTGTGTCGTCACGGAATTCCAGCGCAGTCTGGCCGCGCTGCACAAGGTCGACTGTACCTGCCATCGCTCCGAGGTGGATGCCTTCCTGAGTGGTACCTCCCTGAATGTCGTCGAAGTCGCTGCCAAGCGCCTCCGCCAGCAGTGACCAAGAGTGTGCGCGGTCGCTGCGAGCTAATACCCAGGAGTGCACGACACGGCTTAGGGTCGAACCATCCGATGTGCGGCGAATATAATAGTCGATGTTGTTCTGCACCGCGTCAGGCGGGAAATCGTACCCGAGCGACTCCAGGAGGCTACGTAACTCCTCGTAGGAGAACAAATACAGCAACATCAGCACGTCAGCCTGCTTAGACGCCTTGTATCGGTTCACTGTATCGCCCTCGGCCTCCAGGATCCGGTCCAGGCGATGAATATCGCCGTATTTCTCGCGATAGGCTTCCCAGTCGAGTTCCTCGAGCCGATCGTATCCTTCAAACTGGGCGATGATGCCATCATCTAGGAAGACGACTCGCATTCGGCGGCTGATTTCGGTCCAACAAGCTATCTCTTTCTTGTCGATGCCAAGAAGGATTTCCAGCTCGCGGCGCCGCTCCGGACCGACCTCATCGAGCGCTTCCACCGCGCGGCGCAGCACCCAGGCCGCCATCAGATTGGTATAACTGTTATTATCGAGGCCCGGTTCGTCGCGCCATGGATACCGGTCGTGGAACTCGTCCGGACCCATCACCCCCTGGATTTCGAAGCGTGCGAGATCGCTGTCGTATCTGGCGATGCTGGACCAGAACCGCGCGACGTCGACGAGAATCTCGACGCCGAAGCAGGAGAGAAATTCGCGGTCGCCCGTCGTTTGCCAGTAGCGCCAGACATTGTAGGCGACGGCCGAGCTGACATGGCGCTGCAGGTAAGAATTGTCCGGCGTCCACCGGCCCGAGCGCGGATTCAGGTGTAGAACCTGGCTTTCCTCTCGACCGCTGGACCCGCTTTGCCAGGGATACATCGCGCCGGAGCAGCCTGCTTCACGGGCCAGACGGCGCGCCTCGGGCAGCCGGCGGTAGCGATAGAGCAGCGCGGCTCGCGTGATTTCCGGGATGTGAAAGTTCAGGAAAGGCAGAATGAAGAGCTCGTCCCAAAATATATGGCCCCGATATGCCTCGCCGTGCAGGCCGCGAGCCGGAATGCCCGCGTCAAGGTCCACGATGTGTGGGGACGCGGTTTGCAGCAGATGAAATATATGCAACCGAAGAATCATCTGAGTGCGGCTGTGGTTATGAAGCGCGATATCGCATCGCTCCCAAAGCGCCTCCCAGGCCCTCTCATGGCTGCGAAGAACGTCTTCAAACCGTCCAAGCTGTGAGATGGCCTCGGTCGCGGCGGTTCGCGGCTCCGAGATTGCCCGGTCCCTCGACGTATAGAGTACCACCAGCTTCTCGACGGTGACTGGCTCACCTTGCTTTATCGGAAAAGCGATCCGGTGTGCTATGTAATCTTTTTCCGTGCAGACTTGCCGTTCTGCACCAATGGCGTCGGTTGCACTGTAGACGCGGCTGCGCGCTGCCTGGACAAGTCCCAGCCCCGATTGTGACGTTTCCATCGCCAGGAGCAGGAGATCGTCGTCGTAACTTTCCGAGTCCTGAAAAGCCAAGTGTCGCCCTTCCAACTGACGGTAGCGCTCGACGCCGGCATTGATGACCCGGCCATCAAGGGCGCTCTGCGCTTCCATCTTGCCGGACCAGTTCTCCGCCACCACCGTCACCTCGATCGCGGCTACATGGGGGTGCGCCATGTGGACTAGCCGCCGGTAGGTCAGGGTCGTCTCCCTGCTATCGCTGTCCCTAAGCCGCATACGGCGCTCAAGGACTCCGCGCCTCAAGTCGAGCGTTTGTCTGTAGGAAAGTACTTCCATCCGACGAGGATCGATCCAACTGCCGCCAACCGGACGGAAAGTCAGCGCCAACCAATTCGGCAGATTGACCAGGTCCTCGTTCTCGATGGTCTGTCCGGCGAGCTCGGTCTTAAGCCGGTTGTAGCCGCCGGCGAGATAGGTGCCGGGATAACGGACGCCGTCGGCTACCGCCTCTTCGCCCGCGCCGCGGGTCGCGAAATAGCCGTTGCCAAGGGTGCACAGCGCCTCGCGCAGCCCCTCTTCCTCAGGCACGAAGCCGTCATAGACGAGAGCCCAGCCATTTCCGTAATCAGTCATCGGCGCGGGCCCGCTGGATGGCGGCGAGTTCCAACAAGAAATCCCTGACTTCCTTCGGCGAAGCGAGAACAAACCTGGCAGCAGTGTCCCTGGTAGGCTCGCCGACGAAAATGCCGATACCGCTGTCGGCCACGACTTCCAGCGCGTCCTCGTCCGTCTCATCGTCGCCCAGATAGATCGGCACCACATCGGGACGATCTATCTGAAGCGCCGCCAACAGCCAGAGCAGCGCCTTGCCCTTGTCCCAGTCCATGTTTGGTCGGAGTTCAAAGACTTTCTTGCCGTAGGTCTTGATCAGTTCCGGGACCTCGACGACGACGTCGTCCACCACTTTCTCAATCGACGGCACTGATGACGGATCTGCCTGACGATAGTGCACGGCGACAGCGAACTTCTTTGGTTCGATCAGAGCGCCGGAAACCTCGGACAGCCTGTTTTCCAGCAGTGTCACTGCCTTTCGCGCCGCAGCCACGAACGCTGTGCCGTTCTCATGCTGGATCTCAAGACCACCCGGACCGGCGATGTCAAAACCGTGGCTGCCAGCATAGATCAGACCCTCCAGGCCCACCAGCTTCTCTACATCCGCCCGATCACGGCCGGAAATAATCGCGACCGTGCAAAGAGATGCCAGATTAGCCACCGCATCGCGCATGTCGTCAGCGAGAACAGCAAGCTCCGGCTTATCCACGATCGGCGTCAGGGTACCGTCGTAGTCGAGAAATACTGCCGGCTGCCGTCCATGCAACAGCCGAAGCAGCTCGCTACTGCCCTCCCGGGATGATAGCAAGCCCACTTGGTGGCCGTTTTCGGGTTCGGTCACCAAGCGGATGGTGGATAGATCGTGCACCACGAAATCTGCTCCATTGTCCAAAAGATCTGTTGCATGACCGGCACGGTCGACGCCAACCACGCTCCTGAAGTGGCCGGCGCGCCCGGCCTGAACACCACTGATGGCGTCCTCAAATACCATGGCACGCTCCGGCATGGCATCAAGGCGCCTCACCGCCGCAAGGAACAGGTCGGGAGCCGGTTTCCCCTTCAATGCCAGTTCTGCCAAGTCATTGCCATCGATGCAGACGTCGAACAGCTTGTCGAGGCCCGCCGCAGCGAGCACTGCTCGCCCATTGCGGCTAGAGGAAACCAGTGCGGTTCTGACACCCTCTTTCCGCAGGCGTCCGAGCAGCGCCACGGTGTCCTCGAACACCTCAACCCCTTCGGCCTCGAGGCTTTCGTGAAAGTACCGGTTCTTCCGATTGCCAAGACCTGCAATCGTCTCCCGGTCAGGCGGGTCCAACGCGGCCCCCTCCGGCAGCCAGATATCTCGCGATTCGAGGAAGCACCGGACGCCGTCATAGCGCGGCTTACCGTCCACAAAGCGGGTGTAGTCGTTTCCGCTGTCGAACGGCCGGAACGCCTCTCCTGCCTTCTGCGCTCGGGCCTCAAGATATTCGTCGAACAGGCGCTTCCATGCGGCCGCATGCACCCGGGCTGTTCGGGTCACGACCCCGTCGAGATCAAAGATAGCAGCGTCGAAATCTTTCAAATTGAGTGCGACTGCCGGTTTGTCTGGCAATAAGTTTGTGGCCATGACCGATGACGCCTTGTTATCGCTGAAAGGGGGTATCAAAAGGCATTTGATATTGTCCGTCATCAAAGTTTTTCGGACACCGTTTGAGTTTTGGTAACGGAGGTTCTGGTTCGGTTTCGGGATCAGTTTAGGCGGCTGCTTTTCGGTGCTGCAACCGCCGGATCTGAATGGTCTGGGTTTTGATCTCCTTTCTCATTTCCAGGATCTGCGCACCGCGGCCGTGATAGACATCGGCAGGCGTCAGATTTCTCAAACTCTCGTGATATCGGTGGTGGTTGTAGTAGTCGACGAAGGCGCCGATCCGCCGCTCAATGTCACGGGGCAGGAAGTAGTTCTCCAGCAGCACCCGGTTCTTCATGGTCTGGTGCCAGCGCTCGATCTTGCCTTGGGTCTGCGGGTGGTGCGGAGCGCCGCGGACATGTTCCATACCCTTGGCCTTGAGATACTTGGCCAGATCGCCGGCGATGTAGGAGGGGCCGTTATCGCTAAGCAGTCTCGGCCGATGGACAAGGATTGCCCGGTCACACCCAGTTGCCTGCAGCGCCTGTTCCAGGGTGGCGGTGACATCCTCTGCCTTCATCGTCGTGCACAGCTTGCAGGCGATGATGCAGCGGCTGTAGTCGTCGAGGATCGTGCTGAGATAGAACCAGCCCCAGCCGATGACCTTCAGGTAGGCAAAGTCGGTTTGCCAGAGTTCGTTCGGGCGGGTTGTCTTGTCCTTGAACTCGTCGGCGGCACGGATCACCACATGCGCCGGCGCCGTGGTCAGATCCTCGGCCTTCAGGATGCGGTAAGCCGATGATTCCGAGATAAAATATCGCTTCTCATCGGCGTATTTGCAAGGCCAGTTCCCGAGGCGTCAGATCCTCATGTTCCAGCGCGAACGCCACGAAGTCCGTGCGAATCGTGTCGGGGATGCGGTTCCAGACCGCCTTTGGCCGCGGAGAACGGTCCGCCAGGGCTTCCGGCCCGCCGTCGACCCAGCGGGCGCACCAGTCATAATACGTGCTGCTGGGGATGCCGATCATCGACAGCGTCCGTTTCACCGGCAGATGCGAGACTTCGACCGTGCGGATGACTTCTCTGAGGCAGGGTATCTCATGTGTCGTCCTCCCCAGCCCCTATCATGCTTTTTTTCAACAGCCGGTTTTCCAGTGTCAGTTCGGCAACGACCTCCTTCAGGGTCGCCGCCTCTGAGCGTAATTCCTTGACCTCCGGCGCCGTCGCCTGCCGTGCCGTGTCTCCGGCCAGGCGGCGCTTGCCGTTCGGCGGCGCGCTGAAGCAGTGCCGCGCCCGCGCCTCACCCAGGAACTCCTTCGACCAGGTGTAGTACAGGCTTTCGGCGATGCCCTCGCGCCGGCACAGGGCAGCGATGCTCTCTTCGCCGCGCAGACCGGCCAACACAACCCGGATCTTGTCCTCTGCCGAGTAGTGCTTGCGGGTCCTCCGCTTAATGCCCCTGACCAACTTGTCAGCGGCGTCTTTCGATGTTCCGGTGTTCTTGTTCATCTTCGCTCCTTGATGGCTTCGATGAACCAGAAATCCCCCTTTCCTCAAACCCTCAATTCTGTCCGACAAGCGCTGACGCCACACACGAACATGCCGCCCCGGCAGGAGAGCGGCGCAGAAAAGAAACGTCGAGAAGGTTGTTCGCGTGATTCGTCTCCGTTAAAGCTTTAGACTTAGATGTTCAGGTGTATCCAGGAACACTTGTACAACCGATGGTGTTCGACCTTCAACTCGCTTGCGAACATTTATCTATTGAACATCTAAAGCGGCACGACATCAATTTTGCTCGGACCAGATAGGCTTTCTCGGCGTTCAAGACCTGGAATGGTAGGCGCAGCAGAATAGGATAGGGCTTTCGCTGGTAGGCCGCACATCGCTCATAGAAGATTGGGTTCAAGCAACTGAGAAATGCCCGAAAGTTGGTGACGGCTTGAGGGGCGGCATATCATGGCGTTGTCGAAGCGCCTGCAATTCTCTGACGAGAAAGGGATATGATGGTGTGGATGCCGCCATCTTCTGGCATCGCAATGTGGCGTCAGGATGAAATCACGGCATAATGCTCGAAAGGACGCATCAACATGGCGCAAGCTACCATCATCGGCCTTGATCTCGCAAAGAATGTTTTCCAAGCTCATGGTGCATCCGAGACCGGTTCGGTCGTTTTCCGCAAGAAGCTCACCCGCAACCAGGTTCTTCCGTTTCTCTCCGAACAACCCAGCTGTATTGTTGCCATGGAAGCATGTGCGACAGCACATGGCTGGGCGCGGGAGATTGGTAAACTCGGTCATAGTCCGCGTCTAATCCCGCCACAATACGTGAAGCCTTACGTTAAACGCCAGAAAAACGATATGGCTGACGCTGAGGCGATTGCTGAGGCGGCGTCACGCCCGACCATGAGGTTTGTCGAGGTCAAGTCCGAGGATCAACAGGTCAGTGCCATGGCCTATCGGACCCGGCAGATGTTCATTGGCCAGCGCACCCAAACGATCAACGGCTTACGCTCGCATCTGGCCGAGCACGGTGTGATTGCAGCGACAAACAAGTGTGGCCTGAAGAGGCTATCCGCGATGATCGAAGATGAGACGGTGGCCCTGCCGGATAAAGTCAGGGGAATGGCCCGTGTCTATGTCGATCACATTGCGGGACTGACGGCGCAAATCGCCGAGATGACCGAGGCGATGAAGGCAGTGGCAAAGACGTCAACGGTCGTGAAACGACTACAGACCGTGCCGGGGGTCGGGCTACAGACCGCCATGGCCATAGAAACCTTCGCGCCAGATCCGATGTGTTTCACCCGGGGTCGAGATTTCTCGGCTTGGCTGGGACTGGTGCCCAAACAGAATTCTACGGGCGGCAAAAGCCGTCTTGGAAAGGTCTCGAAGATGGGACAAGGGGACATCCGCAGCCATTTGATACGTGGTGCCATGTCTGTCATCACAGCCGCCACTCGCTTTGGTGTCAAAAAGGGTTCCTGGCTCGAACGCCTTCTTGCACGAAAACCAAAACTCGTGGCGGCGGTCACCTTGGCCAATAGAATGGCCCGTGCGATCTGGGCGATGATGACGAAGAACGAGGATTATCGGACCCCCGAGGCGGTGGCGTAGCAGCGATACGCGCAACCGCCGCCCCGGTGTAAGAGAAGTGTGAGGAGGTCACTGAAACTTATGGGAGATTGATCGGCCAGATCCGGACTGGGAAAACCACCTATGTGGCATTGAGCTTTCAGCTCTCGGATATGATTTGGACCCGGTTCGCGCATCACCATACCGGCCCGCGGCCATGAACAGCGCCGCCATAAACAGGCCTTATACATGACCGCACCTGATCACACACTCATAGGTTCAAAACCCCTTGCACTAACGGCGGCATCCATACATGCCACATGTCGGAAGCTACCATCGCGCAGTTGCCTGATCCATCGGGATTCGCATCCGATCCATTGACCGAGCTTGTCCGCAACGGTGCTCGCAAGCTGATCGAGCAGGCAATCGAGGCCGAACTCGGAGCTTTGCTCGCGGTGCATGCCAACGAGAAAACCGGGGATGGCCGTGCTCGGCTCGTCCGCCATGGTCATCTGCCGGAACGCAACGTCCTGACCGGCGTCGGCGCAATACCGGTGAAGGTGCCACGTGTACGGGATCGTGGGACGGGTGATGACAAGATCACCTTCACGCCCAGCATCCTGCCGCGTTACCTGCGCAAGGCGATGTCGGTCGAGGATCTGCTGCCGTGGCTGTATTTGAAAGGCGTTTCCAGCGGGGATTTCCAGGAAGCCCTGGCCGCGCTGCTGGGAGCGGATGCCAAGGGCCTTTCCGCGACCACCATCTCCCGGCTGAAAGCCGATTGGTGGGTCGACTACCAGGCCTGGCAAAAGCGCGACCTCAGCACCCGCCGTTTCCTCTACATCTGGGCCGACGGCGTGTACTTCGCACCCAGAATGGCGGAAGAAAAACAATGCGTTCTGGTGATCGTCGGTGCCGATGAATACGGCCAGAAGGAGTTGCCTGGCATGACCGACGGCTTCCGTGAGAGCACGCAAAGCTGGCGCGAGCTACTGCTCGACCTCAAGCGCCGCGGGCTGACCCAAGATCCGAAACTGGCCATCGGCGACGGTGCGCTCGGCTTTTGGGCGGCGCTGCGCGAGGTCTTCGCCAACAGCCGGGAACAGCGTTGTTGGCTGCACAAAACGACGAACGTCCTGAATGCGATGCCGAAATCCGTGCAGCCGAAGGCCAAGGACCATCTGCATGACATCTGGCAAGCCGAAACCCGCCGCCAAGCGGAGGCAGCCTTCGACTTCTTCGCCGAAACATATGGCGTGAAATATGACAAGGCGGCCGCCAAGCTGGTCAAGGACCGTGATGCGCTGCTGACATTCTACGACTTTCCGGACGAGCACTGGAAACATGTCAGGACAACAAACCCAATTGAAAGCACCTTTGCCACTGTCCGCCACCGCACAAGGCGAACCAAGGGATGCCTCAGCCGCAAGACGGGCCTGGCTATGGCGTTCAAGCTGATGATGTCGACCCAGGCGAAGTGGCGAAAGCTCGACGGTCGAAACCGCATGCCCGAACTGATCGAAGGCGTTGCGTTCCGCGACGGCGTCGGCCACCTTCAAACAGCCGCCTGATCAGGCGTCACCAAGATTTGGGCATATCTCTTCAAGCAACTGCCACGGTTGCACTCCATATGATCGCAAAAAAATTGAGATTATTAGGCTTGAGAGCGAGGAGGCTGGTGATGAAGCCAATTGTGACGCTCACATTGAACCCGAGCATCGACGGTGCGGCCGAGGCCGAGAAGGTACAACCGATCCACAAGGTCAGAACTTGGAACGAGCGTTATGACCCCGGCGGCGGGGGCATCAATGTTGCTCGAGTAATACAGGAGTTGGGCGGGGATACGGAGGCGGTGTACCTGGCTGGTGGTGCTACAGGCGGCGTGCTCGACGAGTTGCTGGCGGGTGCAGGGATCCGAACTCGACGGATACCGATAAAGGGCCACACCAGAATCAGTCATTCGGTTTTCGAACGTTCCAGCGGCATGGAATATCGCTTCGTCCCCAAGGGGCCGACCGTGGACGAGACTGAGTGGAGGGCCTGCCTCGCTGCCGTCGATGATCTCGACTGTGACTATCTTGTCGCCAGTGGCAGCCTTCCGCCCGGCGCGCCGGCGGAATTGTACGCATCGATTGCCGAGATCGTCGCCCCGAAGGGCATGAAGGTAGTCCTCGACACCTCGGGAACGCCGCTCGCAGCAGCTTTGGAGCACGGCGTACATATGGTTAAGCCCAGCTTGGGAGAGTTGGAAGGCCTGACGGGCCGAAAGTTGGCGGACCCCGCCGCCCAAGAAGAAGCGGTCGACAGCCTGATCCGGTCCGGCTCTGTTGAACTGGTAGCATTGACCCTGGGAAGCGACGGCGCCCTGCTTGGCACAAAGGACGGCATGACGCGACTTCCGGCGCTCGACCTGCCGACTCAAAGCGCCGTCGGTGCAGGCGATAGCTTCGTTGCGGCGATGACTTTCGGACTTGCTGAAGGCCGAAGCGCTGCCGAGGCATTCGCCTACGGCATGGCCGCCGGCAGCGCCGCCGTGCTCACCCCCGGTACCGAGCTTTGCCGGAAGCAGGATATTGAAAGGCTCTTCAAGGAAATTCGACGCCTTCACCGTTTCGAGTGACAGTTCGGATCCGAGAAACCTCGAAATGAGTAGGAACCGGATGGGAAAATCCGGCTGGAATATGCTTACAACCTGCCGTCGACTGGCATGCTAACGAGCCCGAAAATGAAATCCATACCTGCTGCTACCGTTTCTCTACCACCGCGAGCAGCATTCCTATCCTTCCGTCACCCCACATCGGCAGTACCAGGCGTTCAAAGGGACCGGCGCTCGCTTCGCCCTGAAAACACGTTGGCCCCGATCCCTCAATGGCTGCGAAGCATTGGGAGTTGAAGTAGTGGAGCAATCCGCTGAGCCGGACCTCGTCACTGAAGGCTCCGACCAGCGACTTGCCGTCTCTAGTGAAGTCCTCTCCGACGCTATTGAAGCGGAAGCGCTGCGGATGATCGAATACGTCCATGAGCAGCTGCTGCTTTGAGAATTCCGCGAGCGTGCTGGGCTTGAAGTCATCCCAATAGGGCATGTCGTTCTTACCGCGGATCAGCCCTTTCCAGTAATCGTAGGCGCTTGCGAGATTTCCAGTCAGGTTAGCGGGGAGTGGAAACGGATTGTCGTTCATCATAGGATTCTTGAACTCCAGGCAAAGTTCCTAGCTCGCAAACTGGCAGATGGGTGCTGGCTTGCCAAGATTTTAGACCCTCCCCTGAAACGCGCTCGCCCTCGCTGAGACGCGGCCGGTTGTGAGTTAGCCTACCAACGACAAAGGGACGGACGAATCCGGATGCCCAGGTTCACGCTTTTCATGGCGCTTATGGGATAGAGGTATCGTGTGAATAATTGTCTGAATCGCCAGGTTCAAGGGGAACAACGGGATCAGTTCCTGCCGTGCCCGCCGCCAGGGCGGGGCACGCATATCCATTATGCTGAGAGCTTGGTGCTCACGCCTTGCGACTTCCCTGTTTCGCGGGACGGCGTGGCGGCGGACAGCGGCACCAACGCGAAAGTTGATCGCCTTTGCAGCCCTGCACTGTTCCGGTATGCAAGCCGCAACCTGGGCACCCAGTGCAGCAATTAACGCATCGAGGCTTTGCTCTCCACCTCAGCGGCTGACTGGATGCCAGCTGCGCGGCACAGGTTATGCGCTGGAATCCGGACTGGCACATTTCCTGCTCCCCGCGCGGGTCGGGCCCGGATTTTCAGTGGTCTCGGAAATTGTTATTGACCTTGCGATCACCCGCCATCCATTCACGCAGATACTTGTGGGCGTTGGGCGTGTGATTGGCGAATATGTCTTTCGAAATCGGGGGCGTCTGCCGTGAATTCCAGATGGAAATTGTTGGGATCGGTCGCATAAAGCGAGACGCAATAGCCGTGGTCGGTCAAGCGGGTCTTATAGCCTGCCGCCTCCAGCCTCGCCTGGATGGCGGCTTGAGTTTCCGCGTCGCATTCCATCGCCAAATGACCAGGGGATTCCCGCCCGCGGGGATTTACGTCCTCGTCCTGCCAGTCGAAGAAGGCCAGCGCGCTACCGTCGCCCAGTTCGAAGAAGGTGTGACAGTATTCAACGCCCGCCGGGGTTTTCTCCTTCCAGCAGGCAGTCATCGGCAGGCCGATCACCTCTTCGTAGAACTGGCGGGTGGCTTCCATGTCGCTTGTGACCCATGCGGCATGGTGCAGGCGGTTCAGCTTGGCATGCGGCACTGTTTTGCCGGTATCATTGGACATTGGCATCCTCCATCCGACATTTCCCGTTGGAATGCCTCTAAATAGATTATTGGCAGAAATTGCGAAATTCAACTCTGTTTCAGTGCTCGTTTGAAGGGGCTCAGGTCGGAGCCCGCACTTGCTGAACAGATGATGCAGTCTTCCCGGCAGGACTTTACCGGAATCAGCGTTTGTTGAAGGGCGGGCCCATAAGCCTAAGTCTCCGTTCTCTTCTTTGTCATAGCTGCTGCCGCTATGCAGCGCCCTTGATTCAAGGCGGTCCACGCAGGCCGGCGATTAAGGTCAGAATTCAACTGAAGATAGCGCCACGCAGTGCAGCTTCGGTCATTTGGCAGATGATCGGCAGGCGTGCTGGGATTATCGTTGCATCGGCCCTCCCCCGTCAGGCGATCCGGCGTGGGGGACTGGTTGCCGCTTGCGCCAGCGCATTCGCTTCAAGACGGGCCAGCAGGTTCCTGACCGTCGACACATGCCAGCGCCCTCCCCTGCGGGTGCGCATGTTGCGGGCGTTAAGCTGCCTGGGCCAGATCGCGCAGGCTGGTGTGCCCCTGGCTCTGCAGGTCGGCGATCACGTCGGCCAACGCGCTCGCATGGGCATCGGCATTTTGTGCGACCGCCTGCCGTAGCGCCGCCCCGCCCTTGCCTGCCCGTCTGAATGCCTCGGCGCCATTGGGATTGCCCAGGACCACGCCCCGCGCCTTGGCGGCAACCAGCGCCTCTTTCGTGCGCCGCGAGATGGCATCCCGCTCGGCCTGCGCCACCAGCGCCATGACGCCGACCGTCAGGTCATTGGCCTCGGGCATGTCGCAGGCGATGAAGGCAACGTCGCTGTCGCGCAGGGTCAGCAGGAAAGCGGCGTTGCGCGAGAGACGGTCCAGCCGGGCGATGACCAGGGTGCCGCCGGTGAGGCGGGCGAGCCGGATGGCCTTGGTCAGTTCGGGCCGGTCCGGGTTGCGCCCGCTTTCCACCTCCGTGAACCGCGCGACCACCTCGGCGCCGCGGGAGTTCGCAAAGGCCTCGATGGCGGCGCGCTGGGCCGCCAAGCCCAGCCCGCTGGCACCCTGTCTCGCGGTCGATACCCGCTCATAGGCGATGAGGCGCTGCATCCCCTACAAACCTGCCAAACGTTCGTTGCGCAGTGTTGTACGGGATGATGACCGGAACGCGTACGCCCGTTGCAGCGATCAAAGGTCCGGGTCGAGCTCGATGCACCGAACGCTGCCACCGGTCCGAGGCTTGCTGGGCTCATGCCGGTTAGGCAGCAGTTCTTTCCGGATCTGGCCGTTCATCCCGGTGCAACAGGACTAAGCGCATTTCCCCCGACGCGCTGACTATCTGCCTAGCATCTGCAACCCTGCGGCAGGCCGGTATCAAGCTAAGCTCCGGCATATAACCCGCCATCAGTTCCAGTCGCTACTTTAAGCCGCGTGAGCGTCTCCAGTCGGCGTTGACAACGCGCCGCTCAAACCAAGACCGGATCCTTATTCGAGCCTCCGTCATTTCTCCAGCAGGTGGAGGCTCAAGGGCGAAGTTCTGGCTTTGCGAACGAACGAAGCAGGTTGGTCCGGTTATCACCTAAATGCCGCACTTTAAAACCGGAGATCGCCGGCTCAGGTCAATTAGCAGATGCAGCGAATTTAGAACTGAAAGGCTGATCCATGATCAAACGTCACCTGATCTCTGTCGTAGCCGCCGCAGCAATCGCCAGCGCCGGCTTTGCCGCCTTTGCCCACCAGGGCTCCGGCAACGGACCACATGGTCACGGGAAAGAACCCGGCGGGCAGCAAGGGATGATGCACAAGCAATTTGGCGACGGCAGCGGCATGATGGGTCCGGGCATGACGATGGGCCCGCGCATGGGCGTCATGATGATGGCAATGATGGATACTAATGGCGACGGTGCGCTCTCGCTGGAGGAAGTCGAAGCCGTCCATGCGCGAATGTTCAAGTATGCCGACACTGATGGCGACGGGAAGCTCTCGCTCGACGAGATGAAAAGCTTCATGCATGGAGGCAACTAGAGATATTGCCGAGTGTCGCTTCTGATAAGCCAGCGTAACTGCCGGGCAGAGCCGGAGGGTGCCTTGAAAAAGACCAGCGTCTCTTTCGATTTTTTCTCTGCCTCCACCCAGCGGCCATAGGCCTGGCAGCAGGCAAAAAGCGCCGCCCGGTTGGCCAGGGTCAGCCCGCTGGCCTCCTAGAGCGGCGTTGCCAGCCGCCACTCCCGACGCGCCGTCGCGGACAGGTGTGGCGGGCCATCTTGCACGGCCTGTAAGGCCTGCCGGTTTTCGCTGCACGGTGTCGCCTTGCGTCCTCTCATGATGGGCGGTCCTTACCGCCCGCCTGGGAAAGCAGCCGCGGGTCAGCCACGCTGGGTTCGTCATGAGTAGGCTCGTCATGGCCGGGTTCGCCGTTGATAGGCCGCCCCTGCAGAGGGCGGCGGGCAGCGACCAGTTCCGCCAGGGTGGCAGTGCTCAGCATTTTGACATCGATGGTGAGGCCGGGCGGTTCCTCCTCGGGCACTTCGGGCGGGGACACCTCCCGCCAGCCGGCCTGGATCTTCAGGTAGAAGATCATCGAAGCCGTATCGCGGCTGCGCGCCTTGTTGATCAGGCTCTGCGCAATGGTACCGACGGCCCGCGCCCGGCCCCTTTTATATCGTTCTGCGATGGCCGGATCCCGGTTCATGATGGCGAAGAAGGTGGTCCTGCCGATGCCGAAGTAATCGCCGATCTGCTGCACCGAGAGCACGGCGGCCAGGGTCTCGACCTCGGCCTTCTGCGCCTCGCTCAATTGGATCGGCTCGCGTCCGCTCACTGCCATCCCTCCTCCTCGATTCAGGCCTCGATCTAGGCCATCAATACAGCACCGCCCCGACGACCGGCAGCATGCTCGGGTCAACCGACAGCACATCCGGCCACAGGCGGACCCACAGCTTTCCCACTGCGCGAAGCGGGTTCCCCTTGATCCGGCGCGCGCTCATGGAGCGGCCCTTGCGTTGGCGATACCGGCAAACGTCCGGCCGTCGTCCTCCAGCATTGCCTCCTCGCCAGTGAAAGCCTGCCACCGCTGAACGGCCACGTCCACATAGGCCGGATCGAGTTCCACGGCATGGCAGGCCCGCCCGGTGGTCTCGGCGGCGATCAGCGTGCTGCCGGAGCCGCAGAAGGGTTCGTAGACCGCCTGGCCGGGGCTGGAATTGTTCAGCATGGGCCGGCGCATGCATTCCACCGGCTTCTGGGTCCCATGCACCGTCTCGGCATCCTGGTCCCGGCTGGCGATCTGCCGTCGCCGGACCAGTGCCCCTTGCCCCGCACCGCATACCAGCAGGGCTCATGCTGCCAGTGGTAGTGGCCACGGCTCAGTACCAGCCGTTCCTTCGCCCAGATGATCTGCGAGCGGATCGCAAACTCCGAGGCGATCAGGCTGTCGGCAACCGTGCCGGCGTGCAGTGCCCCGTCTCGCCATCGACCAGCACCGGGTTGTTGAAGCCGAACTCACGGATGGCGCCCGCGATCAGCGCCACCTGCGCCTCGCTGTGGGTGCGGGTATTGCGGGCATAGGGAATGAGCGCATCGACCGGGCAATGCGTAATCGCCTGTGCGCCGCACGGCGGTTCCGCCGCCGGGTTGGTGCCTGCGTCTTTGACCCGATATTCCAATACCGCTGCCATGATCTGGTCCCCCAATCCTCATATATGGGCCGTCAACCGCCCATGCATCGCATGTATATCAAACCCCTTATCTTATTGTAATATAGAGATTTATCATAAATCCATGACACCAGCCGACACGGACATTTTCTGCCGCTTCAACGCCTGGCGCACACCCGGCAGTGGATGACGGCCGCAATGGTCCGGTAGCCTCATTACCGTCACCAAAAAGCAAGCCTCTAGGTGAGCGGTGGACCCGCCCAAATGCTATGATGTCGACGCGTGCGACGGATCAAACGGAACTTTTCTTCAAGCGGGCACGTGTAGTGCGGTTACGATTTATCCGTCGCATCCGTCGACGGGGCTAGACTAAGACCGTAAATGCCGTGAGCTCGATACGCTCGAACTGCCGGGGACACGCTGCGCTATAGGCTTTCGACTGGGCGACAAAATTTGAGCAAACATGATCCATCGAATGATTTTTCTTGCCAGCAACGCGAGCATCACCGCGAAGCCGACCGGGCAACCTTCAACGCGTCGATGACACTCTGCCTGGCCTTGCCTGGCGATACGGTGCTCTACCTGTTGCTGCCGATCCACGCTGCAGCGTTCGGCGTAAGTCTGCCCGAGGTAGGACTGCTGCTCGCAGCCAACAGACTTGTGCGGATCGTCGGATATAGTTGGGTCGCCGGCTTCTATGCCCGGAAAGGGCCGCGCGCGGCCTGCCTGTTGGCGGCAAGCGGCGCCATCATTGCAGCACTTGGATACGCCAGCGCTTCAGGGATCTGGTTGCTGCTGGCGGCCCGGCTGGTCTGGGGTGTCTCGTTCGCGGCCATGAATATCGCAACGCATGCTCTGCCCACATCAGAGATGACGGGCGCAGCACGGCGAAGTGGGTGGTCAAGGTCAATCATTGCCGTCGGTCCGATGGTGGGCTTGGTCGCGGGTGCGGTCATCGCTGACCTGTACGGGCCGAGGATCGTCTTTATCCTGCTGGCGTTGGTGGCGGCGGCAGCATTACCCTTTGCCTGGCGGTTGCCATCCACGCAAGAGAATGTCACCGCTTCCGGCCCCAGGTTCGCCAAGCCGGGCGCCATCAGCATCTGGTCCTTTTCAATGGGGCTGGCCCTCGACGGCCTTTTTATCTTCGGACTGGCACTACTGGCAAAAGCCGACATGCCGGACGGAGCCACACTGGCTGCAGGCTTAGCGATGGCCTTGCGTTATCTCTTCGAAATTGTGCTGTCACCGGTTGGCGGCGCGGTTTCCCATCGCATCGGTGCGCGCAGGCTTCTCGTCATTCTATCGCTAGCGGCGGCGGTTGGGCTCGTTCTGTTGGGGTTCGGCGGTCCCACTTTGTGGGTCGGCGCCATCGCCGTCATCACGCTTCGCGCGCTGCTGCAGCCGCTGCCTGCACCTGTCGTCGCCGAGGCGTTTCCGGGGCCTGCCCGGGTGTCCGCATTGGCCCGGCAAGCGACGTGGCGCGATATCGGTGCAGGCACTGGACCATTGATTGCGGGGCTATTGTTTCCGGTGCTGCCGGCGGCGGCTATTTATGTCGGCGCTGCCGGCCTTCTGACCGCAGCCACGCTCATGGTCGCCAAGCGCAAAGACTGACGATGCGAAGTCGAAGCGCTGCAAAATCAGTGAAACGTCAGCACTCACACTGCATGATACAGCCTCACCGTTGGTTCCACGCTCATCCCATGCGGCTTCAACCTGCCTCCTCTCCCTGGGCCAAAACAGGCCAGCCAAACCGGGAATCTCGACGGATGCGACGGATCAAACTGAACTCTCTCTACGCGCGCACGTGTTAAGGAAGTTACGATTAATCCGTCGCATGCGTCGACGGGGCAATGAGAGCCCCAGCAGGAACGCTGAGGAACCGTCCGGATGGGCCACATCAAACTGTCGATTTGCCCAATTCCCATGCATGGCGGCAGGTCATCGCAAAGCTCAACGCCGGTGAACCTGACGAGTGATCATCGCCGCCGCGGCGGCTGCCCTCGCACCCGACCTCCTTCGGGCGATGGGCAATCCAGCCATAGCCGGAGCCACCCAATTGCTGGCGCTCCTGCCCGAAGCGGCACGCTCGGATCATTATGATGCGCGGCTGCAGGCATTGGGGCTCGACGTCACCAACGGTTCGGATTTTTTGGGCCTGCTGCACGCCTTCGGCAATGTCATGGACCGTCAGAACGTAAGCTTCCGCCGAGGGCCGCGGTCAGGCGGCCTTGACTTGGTGCTCAGCGGCGTTCCAAGCCCATGGCAGGAGTTCAGGCAGGCGTGAGACGGGCATGTCGGAGATGCGGGCGATGACGTCGGCGAGCCAGGCCTGTGGATCGATGCCGTTGAGCTTGGCCGTTCCGATCAGCGTATACATGAAGGCGGCGCGTTGCCCGCCGCGCTCGGATCCAGCGAAGAGCCAGGACCTTCTGCCGAGGGCCACACCGCGCAGGGACCGTTCGGCGGCGTTATTGGTCAGGCAGATGCGGCCGTCCTCCAGGAACCGTGTGAAGCCCGGCCAGTGGTCCGGCGACAGCAGATAGTCGATCGCTTTGGCGACCCTGGCGTGTTTGGACAGGCGTGCACGTTCGCCGCGCAGCCAATGTTCCAGATCGCCCACCAGCGGGGCCGACAGCCGCCGGCGTGCATCCAGCCGGGCCCCGGCGGACTGGCCGTTGCTGTCGCGCTCGATCTCGAACAGGGCGTCGATACGCCGGACGGCCTCGAAGGCGATGGGCGAGATTTCCTTGGCAGACCTGCCCTTGCGGATGTTGCCCTCGACATCGGCCAGTTCGAAGAACTTGCGGCGCGCATGGCTCCAGCAGAGCGCGGATGTCACCGGCCCGGGCTGTCGCTTCGCATCGTAGAGCTGGTTGTATCCGGCATAGGCATCGGCCTGGAGGATGCCTTTCCAACCCATCAGATGCCCGGTCGGATGCCCGCCGCCGCGGTCGCGGGAGAACTTGAACACCACCGCCGGCGGGGCGGGTCCATGGAAGGGCCGGTCGTCCCGCACATAGGTCCAGAGCCGCGCGGTCTTCGTGCCGCCGCGGGCCAGCAGCGGCACGGTCGTGTCGTCACCGTGCAACCGGGCGGCGGTCATGACGTGGGCCTCGATCAGCGCATGCAGCGGCTTCAGCAACTCGCTCACCGCGCCGACCTGGTCGGCGAGCGTCGAGAGGCTGAGCTCCACGCCTTCACGGGCATAGCGTTCGGCCTGCCGGTTCAGCGGCTGGTGTTGTCCGAACTTTTCGAAGACGATCATGGCCAGCAGGCTCGGACCCGCCCAGCCGCGCGGCGTCGGGTGGAACGGCGCCGGCGGTTGCGAGATCCTCTCGCAATCCCGGCAGGTGAACTTCTCCCGGACCGTCTGGATCACCTTCCACTGTCGCGGCACCACCTCCAACGTTTCCGTGACGTCCTCGCCCATCTTCACGATGCGGTCCGAGCCGCAGCAGGCGCAGGCCGTCGGCGCCTCGACCACCACCCGCTCGCGCGGCAGATGCGCGGGGAACGGCTTGCGGACGGGCTGGCGCCGCTCGAACGCCGCCACCTTCGTCGTCTTCTCCGCCCGGATCGCAGCCTCGCTCGCCGCGGTCTCCAGCTCCTCGAGCTGCAGTTCGAGCTGGTCGATCAGCCGGGCGGTGCGCTCGGCGCTGTGGCCGTACTTCTCGCGCTTGAGGATGGCGATCTCGAGCTTCAGGCCGGCGATCATCGCCTCGGACGCCGACACGACGGCCTGCGATCGGGCCAATTCGGCCTTGGTGGCCGCCAGCTCGGCGCGAAGTTTTTCGAGTTCACAGGCGGCATCGGACATGAATCGGAATCTACCATGCCGGGCCCGGAAAACCCATCGCAAACAGGGTTGCGAAGGCGATTTTATCCTGCCTTTGCAGGACGTTGGCTCCAGCGCGGATTGCGCCAATCGATCCCCTCGAACGATCATGCATGTTGATACCCCTCCTGGTGAGGCTGAATCGATTTCAGATCAAGGTGGTTAATGGTGTGGTTGCGGAGGTCACGGACCGCGTTGATCACGGAAGGAGAGTTTTGGAACAGGTAAGCTCCGGTCGGCTGACGGTCGATCAGGAGACGCTTCTGCCTGATTTGCACATAGATCCAATTGACGGGGATGTTTAGCCGAGCGGCCAATTGTGTGGCGCTGAGCGACGTGGACTCGTGGGCCCATCGGTGGCGCTGCACCGTTATCCTGATCCCGGCGCCGAGCCGGATCCGCTGTACGGTAATCGGCAGGACCTTGTCGGCGCAATTGGGCGAGCGGTGCCCCTCGCGGGTGAGGACGGCAGCAATCTCATCGTCAGGCATGCCGGCTTTTGCGAGATCGAGCAGCCGCACACGCATTTCTTCTCCGCGCGTGAGCTTGGCGACGGAGTTGACCTTCATCTTTACCTCAAGCTCGGTCACCGCGCCGCCGCGCCACACGATCCTGACCCGAGCAATGTCGCGCTCGCCGCGATCGAGAACGACCTTTTCGATCAGGCACCGCAATAGCGCCTTGCGATGCGTATCCGTTGTGGCGTCGTCTGCCCAGATCTGCGGCAAACGACCGGACAGGGCGACGACCTTGCTGTTCAGGGGCTTGCCCAATGGTATCTGCGTGACGGGCTCCGCCAAAGTTTGCCGGGTAAGGGCTTCCTCTGCGGTGCGGACCTCGATCAATGCCGCTTCCCACCGACGTTCGAGTTCACCGGCGACAAGCCGGTTATCAGGATCGACGCGGTTGAACTGACGCTCAGCCAGTGCCGCAGCATAGCGCTTGCGCTCAAGCTCGCGCTCCGCGCTGGTGCGCAAGGCCTTGTCGACCTGCTGCTGTGTGCGCCGCGCCCGCGCCAGCGCGTCAAGCTCGGCGGGCGCCAGCGCCGCCAGGAATGCGTCGGCCACGGCGGCATCCACACCGGAAGCGCGGATGTGCTGGCACACTGGCAAGCCCGTGTGGGTGCGCAGGTGATTGCACACATACTCTCCGCCACCTTTGTAGCGAACGTACATCTTGTGCCCGCATCGCCCGCACCAGGCGATGCCGTGCAGCAGAAGTTCGCCGTTGCGCGGAGCACCTCTCGTTTTGTTGCGCATGTACTCGGCCCGATTGTCTCGCACGATGTCGCGGATCTTCTCATAGGTTGGCCAGTCGATGTAGGGCGGATACCGGTCCTTCACGACAATCCGCCATTCATCCACCGGCCGCGCGACTTTTGCCGGCGAACCGCCTCCGCACGCAGCGCCACGGAGGCGGGTTCGTCCATAGACGAAGGCACCGGCATAAGCAGGGTTCTTCAGGATTGCCGCCACCGCTGAGACCGTCGCTCGCGCCCAGCGCAGTTCACCGTGCCGGTCGCGGCGCGGCAGCGCCAGACCACGATCGTTCAGCATGCGCATGACCTTGGCGACGGTGCGGAACTTCAGGAATGTCTGGAACACAAGCTCAAGCCGTTCCTGAACGGCGAGATCCGGATCCTTGACAACCACCCCGCTTGGATCGCGCATCAGGCCGATCGGCAGCATGAGGGCAAGCTCGCCGCGTTCGGCCTTGGCGAGCAGACCCGCGGTCAGACGGCTGCGGATCGTATGCAGCTCAAGCTCTGAGATTGTCCCCTTCAGGCCGAGAAGCAGGCGGCCGTTGGTACTGCCGGGATCATAGACGCCATCGCGATCGGCAATCAGGCAGCCGCGCAGGCCGCAGATATCCAGGAGCGGGTACCAATCGGAACAGTTGCGGGCAAGCCGGGTCACATCGATCGATAGGATCAACCCGATCTCGCTGAGACCAACACGTCCGACCAGTTCCTTGAAGCCATCCCGCCTTGCAGCAGAGGCTCCACTCAAGCCAAGATCGGTATCGACGACGTCAATATCGGCGTCATGCCAGCCGAGTTCGCGGGCGCGCTGACGAAGCGCGTACTGCAGGCGCAGGCTCTCTTGGTTGCTCACCACCTGATGCGGTGTCGACTGTCGGACGTAAACCACCGCCCTGCGCGCCAGATGGGTCGGCTTGACCAACTCGGACTTCACGAGACACCTCCGCCAGAACCGCGGCGATATCGTCGAGGATTTGACGCCGCAAAGCTGGGGACAACGTCGCCCACAAGCTCTTGGGGTCTATGCTCATGATCTTCGAGACATTCCGCCACCGCAACAAGATCCCGAACCGCCTCAACGCTCAATTTAATCTGATTCGCGTCTTCGGCATACTGCTGCGTTGCTGCTGTCGGGATCAGCAACGTTGATCCATTATGATGCTCAACTTCATACGATGGCGGAGAATTGCCGCCTGCATGTGCCACTTGGCGGATCACGCGGAAGGACCGCCCATAAAGCGGATGACGCGGATCCAATACCCGGACCACTTCGTCCGATGGTTCGTCAAACTCACCAGCAGGGATATTCCTGTAGACCCTCGAACAGGGCCTCAAACTGTGCCTGCGAAAGCCGCATCACGCCGTCCTTGATGGACGGCCAGGCGAACTTGCCCACCTCCAGCCGCTTATAGGTCAGCACCAGCCCGTTTCCGTCCCAGACCAGGATCTTGATCCGGTCGGCGCGCTTGGCGCGAAAGACCACGACAATCCCGGAATGGGCCTTCAGCCCGAGTTCCTTCTCAACATAGGCGGCCAGGCCGTCATGGCCCTTGCGGAAGTCCACGGGCTTGGTTGCGATCACGATCTTGACCGCCTGGGAGGGGACGATCACCGGGCGAGGCGCAGCGCAGCAGCGATCTCGGCGATCCGGCTGGCAGACGTGTCGGCGCCAAGACGGATCGTGACGCCGTCGACCTCAATCTCAATCGGCATCAGGTCTCCTGCAGCCTCCTCCTCGAAGACTTCGAGCGCCGCGAAGGCCGGCAAATCCTCTTGCCCAATCGCAACGTCGAGCTTTCCCTTTCGAGCCAAGCCCCGCCAGGTTGAGAGATGTTGCGGCGCCAGCCCATGGCGCCGGGCGACATCGCACACCCGCGCTCCCGGTTCGAAACTCTCGGCCACGATCCGCGCCTTCACATCATCCGGCCAAGACCGTCGCCCCGTCGGCCCCTCCAGAACCTCCATTCGCGTAACACTGCCGCCAACATCCTCTAACAAACCGATGTCGTTTTGGTCGAAACGTTTCATCTCACGATCCTTCTCATCAGGATCGTTTCAACCTTTTCAGCGCGCCCTCAACAACGTGGGGCGCGCGCATCGCTCTGATGTCCGCTGTCAAGGTTTTGCGTGCAGCAACTTGTCCGATACTGGCATCGGTTTGTTCGCGGGGATGGTTGCGCATGGGCGGAGGCGGAACCAAAGGACGTCGGTGATCAAGCTCTGATGCGCGGATTGGCTACCGCATTTCCGATTTTGCGTCCGGGGCTGTTCCGATCTTACTGCGGGCGTCGGCTCTTGGCCGGCCTCAAAGCGTCTGACGGACTTACCCCCTGCCGGGGTTCCGCCTCCACCCATGCGCAAGCGAATAGCGCACTGCAACCCGATCAGGCCGACCGCGCTTCTTTGGCTACCGCCCACATGAAGGCGGCCAGTTCCCGGGCGATGGCCGTGCAGACCACCGTTGTTCGTTTGCCGCGTCCGCTCAGCATGCGATAGCGGGCCGTCAGGCGGGTTTGCGCCTTCCACGCGATCTCGCGCACCTTCGGTGGCGCCTGCTCCAGCCGGTACAGCTTTTTCGCACCGACCTTCGGCGGATGCCGGTAGGTCCAGGCGCTCTCGATGAGCATATGCCGTACCCGCCTATTGCCCGCCTTGGTGATGCCGCTCCGCCTGATCGTATCGCCGGTAGAGCGCTCGCCGGGAACCAGGCCGAGATAGCCCATGAGCTGGCGTGGGTTCTCGAACCTGCTGGCGTCGCCAACCTCCGTGGCAAAGGTGACAGCTACGATCAGATCAACCCCGCGCAGCGCCTGCAGCGCACGGACGACCGGCGCTAACGACCAGCGCGGGACAAATTCTTCGATCGCGCCTTCCAACCGGTCAACCCGTTCCTTCGATACCCTTACCGCTTCGATCATCTCCTGCAGCGCAATCTGATGGGCCGGGTGATCGAACTGCTGTTCCTGGAGCCAGCGCAGGTAGCGCATCGTCCAGCTTCTCTTGCGGGGATAGGTCCGGCCATGCTTCAGCATGAAAGCGCTGACCTGCTGGCGGTGTACCCGAAGGGTCTCCACCGCTGCCGCCCGCGCCCGAACCAGGTCCCGCATGGCTTCGTGGCCTTCGTCGGGAACCCACACCCCCGTCAACTCGCCGGCCCGCAACAATCGCGCGAGGGAGAGCGCGTCGCGGCGGTTCGTCTTCACCCGGTCGCCCGGCCGCTTCGGAATCAGCGAGGGAGCAACCACCATGCACTCGTGCCAAGGGAGCGGATCAGGCGGTAAGGACCATATACGGTGGGCCCAGCTTCGTAGCAGAAATGCACGCGTTCGAACTTGTCGGTGATGCGTTCGATAACCCGGCGCATGCTGGCGGCCGACGCGTCGACCTCGCCGTAATAACGCACCTCTCCGTCTCGTCCCCCATCCGCTATCGCAATCGCGTTCCTGAACTTGGCGACGTCTATCCCAATGAATGCTTCTTTAACCATGGCTTGTCCTCCAGCCGTGGGGATCGACCCGGCCCATCCGAGCCACCCTCGGACGTAAAGCTTAGGACGAGCCACCTCGACAACCGAGGCGGACATACGGTCTTACTATGAACCTGATGCTGGCGATGTGGATCCAAGCGGTGGAACTTTCGACCGAGCATCCAGCGTCCGGCAAACCCGGCGCGGTTAAATTCCACTTAACCAACCTGTTCAGATTTCCCAGGCCAGCTCTGCCCGTTAATGGGCGGTGGTATTAGCCAGTATCGCTACTGCTTGTCATGCGCTTGGCGCTCTATCTTTTCTCCGCAAGCGGTGGCGGAGTTCGCCGACTATTCCGCGTCGAAAGACCAGGACGCAGGCAATGAAGACGACACCCTGAATGATCGTCACCAACGATCCGTAGTCGGCGAGATAATCCTGCAGCCCTACCACAAAGGCTGCTCCCACGACCGGGCCGAATATTGTGCCCAAGCCGCCAATCAGGGTCATCAGCACGACTTCACCCGACATCGCCCAAAACACATCGGTCAGCGAGGCGATATGAAATACCAATGCCTTGGTAGCGCCAGCTACGCCCGCAAAAGTAGCAGAAAGAACGAACGTCAATAGCTTGTATTGGTCGATCCGGTAGCCGAGGGAAATGGCGCGCTGCTCATTCTCTCGGATCATCTTTATCACCTGGCCGAACGGCGAGCGGATAATCCGATAGATCGACAGAAAGCCGGCGACGAAGATGGCGAGGACCAGGTAATAGAATGGCAGGTTTTCGCCGATGGACACCAAGCCGAATAGATCGTTTCGCGGCACTCCCTGAATGCCGTCCTCGCCATGGGTAAACGGCGCCTGCAAATAGAAAAAGTACATCATCTGCGCGAGCGCGAGCGTGATCATGGCAAAGTAGATGCCGTGCCGGCGGACGGCGAGCCCACCGACAACAACGCCCAACGCCGCGGCGTAGGCCGTACCGCTTAGAATGCACAGCTCTGCCGACAGGCCCCATTCCTTGGCCGCGTGCGCCGAAACATAGGCCGCCGAACCGAAAAACAACGCGTGGCCAAACGAGAGCATTCCACCATAGCCGAGCAACAGGTTATAGGCGCAGGCGAAGAGTGCAAAACAGAGCGCCTTCATCAAAAAGACAGGATAGATAATGTAAGGCGCGCCAATCAGGGCGGCGACGAACAGCAGGAAGAGCAGCGCGTTATGCTTGCCGATCCCTTCCGCAGCGGTAGTGGGTTGGGGCATCACTTCAAATTCTCCCGAACAGACCCACCGGCCGCAGCAACAGGACCAGAACCATGATAACGAAGATCACCGTATTAGAGGCTTCGGGGTAGAAGACCTTCGTCAGGCCCTCAATAACGCCCAGCATGAAGCCGGTGACGATCGCCCCTAGGATCGACCCCATGCCGCCGATCACCACCACCGCGAACACCACGACAATGATGTTGACGCCCATGAGCGGGCTGACCTGATAGATCGGTGCGGCCAGCACACCGGCAAACGCGGCCAGCGCCACGCCCAGGCCATAGGTCAGCGTGACGATGACCGGTACGTTGACGCCAAATGCCTGCACCAATCCCGGGTTCTCGTTTGCCGCTCGCAGGTAGGAGCCAAGGCGCGTACGCTCGATTAGGAACCAGGTACCGAAACATACCGCGATGGCGGCGACAATCACCCATCCCCGGTAATATGGGAGAAACATGAAGCCGAGGTTTTCCAGTCCGCGCAATTCCTCCGGCATCGGATAGGGCTGGCCGGAGCTGCCGAATTGCTCTCGAAACAGCCCCTCGATCACCAAGGCGACGCCGAACGTCAACAAAAGACCGTAGACATGGTCGAGCCGATAGACATGCCGCAGCAGCAACCGTTCGAGAACGATCCCGATCGCTCCGACAATCAGCGGCACCAGCAGCAGCGACCACCAGTACCCGATCCCCAAATAATGAAGCAACAACCATGCGGTGAAGGCGCCCAGCATATATTGGGCTCCATGCGCAAAGTTAATGATGTGCAGGAGTCCAAAAATTACGGCTAGGCCAAGGCTGAGAACGGCGTAGAAGGCGCCGTTAATCAAGCCTATCAGCAATTGCCCGAACAGCGCCGGAGGCGAAATTCCCAATAACTCCAACATTAGCTGTTTCGCCTCCGTCGCTACCCCAAATTTGCCGGTTTATATGCGTTACTTATTAACCAGAGAGCAGCCGCCCTCCTCCAATGGGCGAAACGCTTCTTCACCGGGAATGGTGCGCACGAGCTTGTAGTAATCCCAAGGCTTCTCCGATTCCGAAGGCGCCTTCACTTCGAAAAGGTACATGTCGTGGATCTTGCGGCCATCCGGCCGGATGTACCCCTTGCCGAACAGCTTGTCGTCGGTCTCGATCTCCTTCATCTTTGCGACCACGTCGTCGCCGGACTGATCCTTGCCCAGCGCCTCAATCGTCTTGAAATAGTGCATCAGCGCCGAATAATAGCCTGCCTGCACCGAGGTCGGCATTTTGCCGAAGCGATCGTAAAACCGCTTCGACCATTTTCGCGTCTCATCGTTCGCGTCCCAGTAGAAGGCTTCGGTGAGTTGCAGGCCCTGCGCGGTCTGGAGTCCAAGGCTGTCCACATCGGTGATGAACATCAGAAGGCCGGCAAGCTTTTGGCCGGCCTGGACGAGGCCAAATTCGGACGCCGCATTGATTGCGTTGACTGTGTCTCCGCCCGCATTCGCGAGCCCGACCACGTCTGCGCCGGAGGCCTGGGCCTGCAGGACAAAGGAGGAAAAGTCCGAGGTATTGAGCGGATGGCGAACGCTGCCGAGCACCTCGCCGCCATTGGCCTCGACTACCTCTGTCACGTCCTTTTCAAGCGCGTAGCCGAACGCGTAGTCGGCGGTCAAGAAGAACCAGGTTTTACCACCGGCTTTCACCACGGCCGAGCCGGTGCCTCTGGCGAGCGCTGCCGTGTCGTAGACCCAATGCACCGTATTATTGTTGCAGGCTTCGCCGGTAATCGTTGTTGCCGCCGCATCGGTGACCAGCAAGACGCTGTTCTTCTCAGCCACCATCTGCTGCACGGCCAAAGTAACAGCGGAAGAGGAGGCGCCGATGATCATGTCCACACCATCCGCATCGAGCCATCGGCCCGCGACCGAGAGGCCGACGTCGGGCTTGTTTTGGGTATCGGCGGACACGAGTTCTATCGGCTTGCCGAGGACCGTTCCTCCCCAATCCTCAATGGCCATCTCCGCGGCAACCACGTCCCGGGCCGTTGATGTCGGCATAAAGGCTCGACATGTCTGTCAACACGCCGATCTTGACCACGTCGCCGGATATTTCCGCATCGGCCCCACCGCTGGCCAATGCCATTGCGGCGATCATCGCCGCTGCAAGTTTCGTTCTCATCTCAACACTCCATTTCGTTATCAGGGGCCACGAAAAACCGTCGGCCATTAGAATTCGCCGATGGTATCCACCAAGGTAGCGGCAGAGGAAGATGCCGGGACCAGCAGATTGGTGTTTTCGGTTCCGGTCCATCGATTGGCAATAAAGCGGCCGGTATCCGGCCAATCCTGCGCAACTGCACAATACAGTCCTAATAGGTTGCCAAACACCGGTTTTACCCAATCTTCAATCGGTGGCTGCGCTCAAAGATGCGGTGCAGACTGCTTTGCCTGTCGCCGCGAACCGGCCAATTTTTAATCCCGTTTCAAACATGTGGCTTCCTTCCATTCGTGTTGCTATTGTGTGCGATTAAAGGTGTGGGGCTGGTGAACTCGAACCGTCTTAAATCCCAGATGCGCCTCCAACTCATGCATTCGCGCTGACAGTTCCTCTCGGGCGAGTTCGTCGACAATCCGCCCTTGCTCGACCACACAAAATCGATCCGCTACCTGGGCAGCAAACCGGAAATTTTGTTCAACTAACAGTATGGTGAAGCCTTTTTCTTTCAGTCTTTGGATACAGTGTCCGATCTGCTGGATAATGACCGGCGCCAAGCCTTCGGTTGGCTCGTCGAGCGGCCGGAATTGCCCGCCGGTACGCAAAATTCGCGCAATCGCCAGCATCTGCTGTTCGCCGCCCGAAAGCTGTGTCCCACGGCTGGTCGCGCGTTCGCGCAGGTTGGGAAACATCTCGTAAATGTCGGCGGCCGACATGCCACCCGCTCGGATCACCGGCGGCAGCATCAGGTTCTCGGTCACGGAGAGCGACGCAAAGATTCCGCGTTCCTCCGGGCAGTAGGCCATGCCGAGCCGGGCGATCCGGTGAGAAGGCATGCCAATCGTCTCTGTTTCCGCAAATACGACCGACCCCTTGCGGTCCGCCACCATCCCCATGATCGAGCGAAGCGTCGTGGTCTTGCCTGCGCCATTGAGGCCGACCAGCGTCAGCACTTCGCCCTCTGGAACATCAAAACTGATGCCCTGCAGCACATGTGACTGGCCGTAATAGGCGTGAAGATCGGAAACGCTCAACAACGGTTTCGCGCTAGGCGGCATCGCTAGGCGTCCCCAAATAGGCTTCCATCACCCGGGGATCCTGCGATACCTCGGCATAAGGCCCTTCCGCCAGAACCTCCCCGCGCGTCAGCACGGTGATCGTATCCGACAAATCCGCGACGACCGACAGATTGTGCTCTACCAGTAAGACGGTGCGACTGCGGGCGGCATCGCGGATCAAATCCGTGATCCGGCCGATATCGCCGTAGGTAAGCCCTGCCATCGGCTCGTCCAACAGCATCATTTCTGGGTTCAGGGCCAGCGTCGTGGCCAGTTCCAGTGCCCTTTTGTGGCCATAGGGCAGCATTGCCGCCTGGGCGGCATGGGCGTCGGCGAGACCCACCGTCTCCAAATGGTGCATCGCTTCTTCGTTCAAGGCGTTGAGGCTGCTTTCCGACCGCCAGAAGTGAAACGTCGTGCCGAGCTTGCGCTGCAATGCCACCCGCACGTTCTCCAGAGCTGTCATATTGCCAAAAACGGCGGAGATTTGGAACGACCGAACCAATCCAAGCCTCGCGACATTGGCAGGCTTGGCGCGAGTGATATCCTGGCCGTTGTAGACAATGCGCCCGGCACTGGGCTCCAGGAATTTGGACAACATATTAAAATAGGTTGTTTTGCCCGCACCGTTTGGACCGATCAGTGCGTGGATAGAGCCACGACGTACTGACAGACTGACTTCTTTGACGGCTACAAACCCATTGAATTCCTTGCTCAACCCTTCGGCGCTCAGAATGATGTCGCTCACTCTCTCTCCTCTGTTAGGGGTTGGTGTTTTTGGAAGCAATTGAGCAATGCGCGAAAGTTGGTGATGCCCTGAGGGGCGGCATATCAAGGCGGTGTTCAGACGCCGTCAATTCTCAGCCGAGAAAGGGATATGCCACATGTCGGAGATACCATCGCCCAGCTGCCCGATCCATCGGGGATTTCACCGGATCCGTTGACCGACATCATCCGGGGAGGGGCGCGCAAGCTGATCGAGCAGGCGGTCGAGGCGGAACTGGCCACGCTGCTGGCGGCCTTCGCCGATCACAAGCTGGAGGACGGCCGGGCCCGGCTGGTCGCCATGGCCATCTGCCGGAGCGCGAGATCCTGACTGGCGTCGGCCCGGTGCCGTGAAGGTGCCGCGTGTGCGGGACCGTAAGCCGGGCGAGGACAAGATCACGTTCACGCCCAGCATCCTGCCGCGATACCTGCGCAAGGCGAAGTCGGTCGAGGAGTTGTTGCCGTGGCTCTACCTGAAGGGCGTGTCCACGGGCGATTTCAGCGAGGCGCTGGCGGCGCTGCTGGGCCCCGATGCCAAGGGCCTGTCCGCCAAGACCATCACGCGGCTGAAGGCCGATTGGTGGAAAGACTATGAAGCCTGGCAGAAGCGCGACTTCGGCGCGCGGCGGTTCCTCTACATCTGGGCGGACGGCGTTTACTTCAAGCCGCGCATGGCCGAGGAAAAGCAATGCGTTCTGGTGATCGTCGGCGCGGACGAATACGGCCGCAAGGAACTGCTGGCCATGACCGACGGCTTCCGCGAAAGCACCCAGAGCTGGCGCGAGGTGCTGCTCGACCTCAAGCGCCGCGGCCTGAAGCAGGACCCCAAGCTGGCCATCGGCGACGGCGCCCTGGGGTTCTGGACGGCCCTGCGCGAGGTGTTCGCCACGACGCAGGAGCAGCGGTGCTGGCTCCACAAGACCATGAACGTGCTCAACGCGCTGCCGAAGTCGGTGCAGGCCAAGGCCAAGGCGCATCTGCACGACATCTGGCAGGCCGAAACCCGCGCCGCCGCGACGGCCGCCTTCGACTTCTTCGTCGATGCCTACGGCGTGAAATGGGACAAGGCGGTCGCCAAGCTGGCCAAAGACCGGGACGCGCTGCTGACCTTCTACGACTTCCCTGCCGAGCACTGGAAACACATCCGCACGTCGAACCCGATCGAGAGCACCTTCGCCACCGTCCGGCACCGGACGAAGCGCACCAAGGGCTGCCTGAGCCGCAAGACCGGGCTCGCCATGGCATTCAAGCTGATGATGTCGGCGCAGAAGAAATGGCGCAAACTCGACGGCCGGAACCGCCTGCCGGAGGTCATCGCAGGGGTTGAGTTCCGCGACGGCCTCCGCCACCTTCAACCCGCCGCCTGATCACGCGTCACCAACTTTTGCGCATATCTCGAAGCAATTCTGCCCTGGATTCTCTAAAGTGAACAGGCTATTGGCGTCTGCATTTTGGTTTTCCCGATAGTAAGTAGCGTAACGCGGAACGCAAGCGGCCAGAACTGCAAAGTGCTTTCGACCCACTCGGCCGCCGCTCCGGCAAAACCGTCACCGGCGACCAGCCGCAAGACCATCGCTTTACCTATGACGGCGATGAGGTGATTGTCGACACGAACGC
>CAWEBB010000012.1:0-266248 GCA_963807085.1 uncultured Alphaproteobacteria bacterium | reverse complement strand
TGGCGAGCGCGATACCGAAGTCCATCAGCCATATATCCTAGTGTGGTTTTGTTGAGCCTTTTGCGAGCGTACCGGGTGCGGACGGTGACAACTCCAACGACACGTTACGGGTGCTAAAACGGCCATATCCGCGCCGGCCCGACCGGCATCCTATCTCCAGCAGAAACATCTTGGCAGGCATCGCGCGTTGCGCTCAACTGAGGCGTTAGGCGTTTGCATCGCCTTATACTCCGGCGCGAAAAGCCGCAACCACCAAAAATATTAGGGAAACGCCATGCATTGCACCTTGCTCCTGGGTCCTCGCCAGAGAGGAAAGTTTCTGCGGAAAGCAGCGGCTTTGGCAGCATCCACAGCGCTGTTAGTCAGCATAACAGCGGCAGGGCCCGCTTGGTCACAGAAGCAGGGCGGCGTGCTGAAAGTCTTATAACAGCTCAAATCCCCCCAGCCTCTCCATCCACGAAGAAGGCACCATCGCGACCGTGATGCCGATGGCATCCGTCTTCAACAACCTGGTACTGTCCGACCAGACCAAGCCCAGCAGCGGGGCCGATACCATCGTGCCCGACTTGGCGGAAAGCTGGTCCTATGACGAGACTTTAACCAAGCTGACCTTTAAGTTGCGCCCAGGCGTGAAGTGGCATGACGGGAAGCCCTTTACGGCGAAAGACGTGCAGTGCACCTGGCACTGGCTGATCGAAAAGGAGAAAGGTGGCTTCCGGCAAGAATCCGGCGCAAGGTTTGGTATTCCAACCTGAAGGAAGTAACGGTTGAAAATGATTACCAGGCGACCTTCCACCTGGAACATCCCCAGCCCTCGCTGCTGACGCTGCTCGGATCCGGCTTCGGCGTGGTTTATCCGTGCCACGTGCCGGCCAAAAGAGATGCGAACGAACCCGATCGGCACCGGCCCGTTCAAGTTCGCCGAGTTCAACAGCAACTCCACCATCAAGGTTGTTCGCAATCCAGACTACTGGAAAGAAGGCATGCCCTATCTGGATGGCATCAACTGGGCCATCATCCGCAGCCGACCGACCGGTGCTGGCGTTTACGGCGAAAGAGTTTGACCTGACCTTCATTGGTGACGTGACCATGCCGATCCTCGACCAGGTCAAAAGCCAAGACCCGGACGCAACCGGCGATCTGGCGACCACCAACGTGACCGTGAACCTGGCGGTGAACCGGACCAATCCGCCGTTCGACAATCCGACACTTCGCAAGGCGATGGTGCTGGCGATCGACAGGCAGAACTTCATCGACATCGTGACGCACAAGGCCGGTATGATCAGCGCTGCGATGCTGCCGCCGCCAGAGGGCGTTTGGGGCATGCCGCAGGAAGAGTTGGAGAAGCTGGAAAGCTATGCCGGCACGGTGGAAGAGCGGCGCGCCAAGGCGCGCGAGTTGATGGAGTCACAGGGTATAACGCGAACAATAAGCTCAAGATCAAGGTCTCTACCCGCGACTTTACTGCCTACAAAGACCCGGCGGTTATCCTGGTCGACCAGTTGAACCAGATCTATTTCGAAGCGGAACTGGAAATTGTCGAATTGTCGCTCTATTTCAGCCGGATGATCAAGGGCGCCTATGCCGTTGCCCTGAACTTGACTGGTTCGGCCGTGGACGATCCTGATGCGGTGCTGAAGGCCAATTATCTTTGCGGAGCGCAGAACAACTACACCAACTATTGCAACCCGGCGATCGACGAGCTGATCACGGCCAGTCCCGCGAGACCGATCCGGTCAAGCGCAAGGCAATCGTCTGGGACATCGAACGGGCGCTAATCGAAGACGGCGCGCGGCCGATGATCTATAGCGGATGCTAACACCTGCTGGCAGCCTTACCTGAAGGGCATCGTCCGCAAGCGCGACAGCATCTATAACGACTGGCGCTTTGAGCAAATGTGGCTCGACAAGTAACAATCCGCGAAGGCAGGCGTTCCATTGCTCCGAACGTCTGCCTATATCTATGGCAGTTGAGCTTGAGTGCGCCGTGTGGCTTTCTATGATCACGGCCTGCCCCTGACGGGGGACACTTTCAATGGAAACCTTATCGCGTTATGACCGCCACGACCGTTGAACCGACCGTCCGCAGCAGTAGCGAGCGCACTCTGCCCACCGGTGGCATTTGCTGCGACATCCACCCGGGTGTGCCGTCGAACCAGGCGCTGCTGCCCTATCTGGAAGACCATTGGGCCGACACGGTGCAGCAGCGCGGCGTGCACGATCTGGAGTCCATCGGCTACCCGCCGGACGCGCCGCTCACCTGCCGCCCCGACTGGCGGATTGCGGGCGAGAAACCCGGCTCCAGCCTGGCGCAGATGCAGACCGAAGCGCTGGACGGCTTTGGTCTTTCCGCCGCCATCGCGAATTGCATCTATGGCGTGCGCCTGTTGTTCAGCGAGGACATGGCGAAGGGTTTTGCCCGCGCCGTCAACACCTGGATCGCCAAGGAATGGCTGGACAGGGAGCCGCGGCTGCGCGCCTCCATCGTGCTGCCAGTGCAGTCAGTCGAATATTCGATTGAGGAGATCGAGTTCTGGGCGGCCGATCCGCGTTTCGTGCAGGTGCTGATCCCGGTGATGCACGAGATGCCGCTTGGCCGGCGCTATTACTGGCCGATCTATGAGGCGGCCGAACGGCACGGCCTGCCTGTCGGCATTCACGCAGGCAGCAGCTACCGCCACCCGCCGACGCCGGTCGGCTGGCCCAGCTATCTGATTGAGGACTATTGCGCCCAGTCGCTCGCCTTTCAATCCATGACCACCAGCCTGATCTGCGAGGGAGTGTTTCAGAAATTCCCGGACCTGACCGTGGTATTCCTGGAGTCGGGCGTTACCTGGCTGCCAATGCATTTGTGGCGCATTACCAAGTTCTGGCGCGGCATGCGGGCGGAAATCCCGTGGGTGACGGAGCCGCCGTGGGAGATCGCGCGGCATCATATCCGCCTCTCCGCCCAGCCGCTGGACGGGCCGGGCGATGCGGAGACGATCGAAAAAATCGTGGAACATCTGCGCTCCGACCAGATGCTGCTGTTCGCAACCGATTTCCCCCATTGGCAGTTCGAGGGCAAGGCGGCGCTGCCGCCGGGCTTGTCCCAAGACCTGATTCATAAGATGATGGTAGATAACCCGCGCGCCACTTATGCGCGCCTATAGGAGATTTGTCCCATGACCCCTCCGACAGTTCAAATTCTCGACACGCCCGAAACACAGGCCAAGTCTGCGTTGGCGATTGCCGACTGCGATGTGCATGTGGTGCCGGCCGACATGAAGAAAGAGCTGTTCCCGTTCCTGGAAAAGCGCTGGCAGGACTATATGGCCAGCTATGGCTCGCGAGCGCACCAGCCTTACATTACCGGCCCCGCCTATCCGAAGGGTCAGCCGGATGCAGCGCGGCGTGACGCCTACCCGCCGGGCGGCGGCAAGCCGGGGTCCTCGCTCGCCTTCATGCGTGAACATCATCTGGACCCGCTGAACGTGCAGTTCGCGACCCTGAACCCGCTGCGCACCGGCCAGGGCATGCAGAACCTGGAGTTCGGCGGTGCGCTCTGCCGGGCCATCAATGACTGGCAGGTGGCCGAGTGGAGCTCAAAGGAGCCGCGCGTCAAAGCCTCCGTCGTCGTGCCTTATGAAGACACGGATGTTTCGGTCGCGGAGATCGAGGCGCGGGCGGGCGATCCGAACTTTTGCCAGGTGCTGCTGCTTTCCCGTTCGGCCGAGCCCTTCGGGCAAAAGCGCTATTGGAAACTGTTCGAGGCGGCGGCGGCGAACGGCTTCCCGGTAGCGATTCACGCCTTCGGCTATGGCGGCGTGCCGGTAACCGGTGGCGGCTGGCCTTCCTACTATCTGGAAGAAATGATCGGCCACGCCCAGGCCCAGCAATCGCTGCTGATGAGCCTGGTGATGGAAGGCGCGTTCGAACGCTCGCCTGAACTGAAAGTGGTGCTGGTCGAGGGCGGCTTCAGTTGGCTGCCGTCGCTTTGCTGGCGCATGGACAAGCTGATGGAATCTATGGGCGATGAGGTTCCGCACCTGAAGAAGAAACCGTCGGATTATGTGAAAAACCAGGTTTGGGCGACCACCCAGCCGATGGAAGAGCCGGAATTCAAGCCGCACATCCTAGACATGTTCGACTGGATCGGCTGGGACCGGCTGCTGTTCGCGACCGATTATCCGCACTGGGACTTCGACCATCCAGAGCAGGCGCTGCCGCTGCGCATCGATGAGGAACGCCGTCAGAAGTACTTCCTGCAGAACGCGCTGGAACTGTACAAGCCGCAACCGGTTTAGGGGCTGGAGAGGGCCATGGCGGCACCGGCTCGCGGCGGGCGGCAACGGGAAAAGCATGTGGTTGCGACCTTGGCGGAGATGCCGCCAGGGTCGCGCAAGCTGGTCACGGCCGGCAAGCGCGAGATCGCGCTGTTCAACATCGACGGCACGTTTTTTGCGGTGCTGGACCGCTGCCCGCACCAGGGCGGCAGTCTTTGCAAGGGCCGCCTGATCGGCCTGGTCAAGTCGGCGGACCCTGGGCAATACCACTATTCACGGCCCCAGCAGATCGTGCGTTGTCCGTGGCATGGCTGGGAGTTCGATTTGGCGACCGGGCAGAGCAAGGTGGACCCCAGTTCAATCCGCGTCCGTCCCTATCCGGTTGAAGTCGCCAGTGGCGCCGCGGTGCAGGAGGGCATGAAGGAAGGACCCTATAAGGCTGAGGTCTTCGACGTATCGGTCGAGGACGAATATGTGGTGATCGAGGTTTAGATGTCCGACGCCGCCGACAAAGGCCGCAAACTGCTCGTCGAGATTTTTGGCGAAGACTATGTGGCTGCTCGCGACGGGCGGGAGACCGACTTCACCGCCGCCTACAACCGCCTGGCCGAGGAAGCGGGCTATGGCTTGGTCTGGGCGCGCCCCGGCCTGGACCTTAAAACCCGCTCGCTGTTGACCATCGCCAGCCTGACCTCGCTCAGCCGGGCGGGGGAGTTGCGGGTGCATCTGCTGGCCGCGGTGAACAACGGCGCGACCGTGGAGGAAATCCGCGAGACAATCCTGCACACGGCTATCTATGCGGGCTTTCCCGCGGCGCGCGATGCGACCCAGATCGCTCAACAAGTGCTGACGGAATTGGGTAAGCTGCCGGGGCCGGAAGCCTGAGTCTGGCGCGGCGGCGGGAGTGCGCACGATCCGGGTGGCCGGGTGACACACTCCACGTCATCTTGGCTTCATCGGATCAAGCAGCCACGGAGGCTCTGCACCATGAATGCCACGATGCAACTTTCGCCCGAAACGACCGCGCCCCAGTATGAACTGATCGAGGCCGCCATGGCCTGGCTCGCCGACATGCGGGCGGAACAGCCCAGCCTCGAAGAGCTGGCCGAGCATATCGGCTATGCGCCGGCACATCTGCAAAAGGTCTTCACCCGCTGGGTCGGGGTCAGTCCCAAACGCTTCCTCAGCTATCTGACCCTCGACTACGCCAAGCAGCGGCTGGCGGAGAGCGACAGCGTGCTGGATGCCGCGCTCGACGCGGGGCTGTCGGGGCCGGGAAGGCTGCACGACCTGTTCGTCGCGCACGAGGCGATCACGCCCGGCGACTACAAAAAGCGCGGCGAAGGTCTGACCATCTGCTATGGCTGGCACGCCTCGCCCTTCGGCCAGGCGCTGGTGATGATGACGGAGCGCGGGCTCTGCGGCCTCGCCTTTGCGACGGACAACAGCGTCAAGGTGTTCGCCAATATGGCGGCGCGCTGGCCCGCCGCGCGTATCATAGAGGCGCCAGCGGAAACCGCGGCCCTGGCCGCCACGGTGTTCGGCAACGGAGGCGAGCGCATCCCGCTGCACCTCTCCGGCACCAACTTCCAGTTCCGGGTGTGGGAGGCGCTGCTGCGTATTCCGGACGGCGGGCTGGTGCCCTATCAGTGGGTGGCGAAGGCCGTCGGCCAGCCTAAGGCCGCGCGCGCGGTGGGGGCTGCGATCGGGCGGAACCCGATCAGCTACCTGATCCCCTGCCACCGGGCCATTCTCTCGAACGGCTATCTGCGAAACTACGAATGGGGCCTGCCGCGCAAGATGGCCATGATCGGCTGGGAGGCGTCCCGGCGCGAGGCGGCCTAAGAGTTATGGCGCTACCCGGTATGTGGCTACGAACTCCTGGTCGATGGTCACGCCGAGGCCGGGACGATCCGGGATTTCCAGATAGCCGTCTTCGACCGTGAAATTCTCGACCGCCAGTTCATGCAGCATCGGGTTCGCGCCCAGCGAATATTCCACGATAAAGCCGCTGGTCGCCGCCGCCAGCACGTTCAGCCCACTGGCGAAACACAGCGCCCCGCCCCAGAGATGCGGCGCGAAGCGGATCTGGTAGGCCGCGGCGATAGCCTCGATCCGCACGGCCTCCGTAATGCCGCCCGCAATGGAAAGGTCCGGCTGGAAAATATCCGCCGCCCGCAGTTCCGCCAGGTCGCGGAAGGCGAAGCGGGTGAACTCACTTTCGCCGCAGGAAATTGGAATGTCGGTCGCCGCGCGCACCTCTGCCTGGCCGCGCTTGTCGTCGGCGGTGACGGGCTCCTCCAGCCAGTCGATATTGCAGTCGGCGACCGCGCGGCAGAAGCGCTTTGCCTCGGATACGGTGAACGTGCCGTGGGCGTCGCACATCAGCGCGATCTCCGGCCCCAGATAGTCGCGCGCGGCGTGCACCCGCTCGATGGAGTGGGCCAGCGTGCCGTCGCCGGAGCCGACCCGCATCTTCACCGCCTTGAAATTGCCCCGGTCGATATAGCTTTTCAGTTCCGCTCCGACCTCCGCCGTGGGCTTCCAGCCGCCGGAGGCATAGGCCGGCATCCTGTCGTGCCGCCTGCCGCCGAGCAGTTGGTGTACGGGCGCGTTCAGTGACTTGCCCAGGATATCCCAAAGCGCCATGTCGATGCCGCTGGTCGCGCTGACCACGTGCCCGCGCCTGCCCAGCACGGGGAAAACATGGCCGCGGGCGATGGCGTAGTGGGCGCGGCTGCCGTTATACATCACATCCCAAAGCCGCGAGATCTGGCGCGGATCCTGGCCGATCAGGAGCGGGCCGAGTTCTTTCTCCACGATGGTCACCAGCCCGGCATTGGTGCCGGCCGAGCCGACCGCGGCTTTCGCCTCACCATAGCCGGTAATGCCCGCGTCGGTCTCCACCTCCACCAAGGTCGCGTCGAACGAGCGGGTGCGGCCGAAGTCGCTGGTATGCTGTTGCGCTTCCGGGATGGGCACGGACAGCCAATGGGCACGGATGGCGGTGATTTTCATGGGGGCGTCTCCTGTCGTTGTCTGGAAGTGTTCGCCGCACCGCGGGCAGCGTCAAGCGCCCGGCGATCAGGCCCGCTCGATCCGAATGCGGTGCTGCACCTCGGCGACCCGGTCCGCGCTCAGCAATCCCGCCTGTGCGCCAAACCCAGTGCAAGCCAAACCTCCCGCGGCGCTTGCCAGCTTGAGTTTGTCCGGCAGCTTCCCTCCCCTGGCCAGTGCCGCCGCCAGGCCGCCGGTGAAGGCGTCGCCGGCGCCGGTGGTGTCCACCACCCGGACCGGCAGGGCGGAGACGCGCCAACCCGTGCCGCCTGCCTCTGCCGCCACCGCGCCGTCGCTGCCGATGGTCATGATCACCGTCGCCTGCAGCCGTTCCGCCAAGTGCCGGGTCAGGGCCATGGGATCGACCACGGCCATCAGCCCGACCTGCGTGGCCAGAGCCTCGGCTTCCAGTTCGTTCACCAGCCAATGGTCGACAGCTCTCCAGGCCCGCTCCGGCAGTTCGCCAAAGGGAGCGAGGTTCAGGACGGTCGTGGCGCCCGCCGCCTTCGCCGCCAATAGCGCCTCGGCGGTTTCCGCGAATGGCACCTCCATCTGGCAGACCAGCACGTCGCCGGCGCGGATGTCGGTGAGTTGCGTGGCCTGCACCTTCCGGTTGGCGCCGCTGGCGACGATGATCGCGTTTTCGCCGTCTGCCGCCACCATGACCGAGGCCAGCCCGGTCGGCGCATCGGTCACACGGACGTCGTGCGTGTCGACGCCCGCCGCCTCCAACGCCTGCAGGGGGATCGCGGCCCAGGCGTCGTCGCCCACTGCACCCACCATGCGTACGTCGATAGGCTCAAGCGGGCCATCGGCCGCGCCAAGCTTCGCCGCCGCCACGGCCTGGTTACACCCCTTGCCGCCGGGGATGGCTTGGTAGTCCGCGGTCAGCACGGTCTCGCCGGGCGCCGGCAACTGCTCGACGCGTAAGGCAAGATCCGTGTTTATGGAGCCGAAAACGATGATAGTCATTCCGTCCCGCCTTCTTTCCAACGCGCGGCCGCAGGAGACACTTTGATGACTGACTTTACCGCTAAGACGGAAAGTCCGCTATCCGAATGGATGGGTTTCGAGACGGTGGAGGCGACGCCCGAGCGCACGCTGGTGCGCCTCGCGCTTCGCCCGGAGCACCTGAATCCCACCGGCGCGATCCATGCGGGCACCATGCTCTCGCTGGCCGACAATACCGCCACTAAAATGGCGATCCAGGCACAAGCCGGCACCGCCAACGAGGGCAAGTTCATGGTGACGGTGGATCTGCACGCCACCATGCTGCGCAACCAGACAGGCGGCACGATCGAGGCGGAGGCCGTGGTCGTCCGTGCGGGCGCAAGGGTGACGGTGGTACGCACCCAGGTAAAGGGGGACGGCGGCAAGGCGCTGATCGAGGTCACGACCACGCACATTCCGGCGTAGTGATCTGACCGAGACAGATGAGTCCACTAACTGCACGACGTCGGCGATGACCTAGGGCACATCACATGGCTGCTCCAAGCACTTAGCAGCCTCTCGTTGAGTGAGCCTAACGGTGGTAATTTCCTCCAGTGCAGACATTGATAGGCGAGCCGATCCAGCCTTTAGTCACCCAAATCGCTGCCAGGGTTCAAGTTCCTGCGCAGTGGTGTGCGCGAAAATTCCACGTCGGCTTTGTGGCGCAAGAAGAAATAGGGCGAGCTAGTTCTTTCCGGGATTGACAGTCCAGTCCTGACTAAGGCGCATCTGGATAAGTGGCAAGAGGCTTCTCCCGTTGGCTCCGGCGGCACAAAATGTGGTGATCTGCGCTTGCGTCGCGAGGTGCGTTCGCTTAATGTTCTCGCATGCCGAGCCGCTGGAAACATGACCGCCCGCTCTCCCGCGCCCAGTTCGAGGCGCGATTTCCGGATAATGCGGCCTGCGCCGACTATCTGGCGCGTCGCCGGTGGCCGGAGGGCTTTGTCTGCCCGGGCTGTGGCGTCACGAAGGGATGGCTGCTGAAGACCAAGGCGTTCACCTGGGAGTGCGCGGCCTGCCGGCGGCAGACGTCCGTGACCGCAGGCACGGTCATGCACGGCAGCCATCTGCCGCTGAAGACCTGGTTCACGGCGATCCATATCGTAACCAGCCACTCCAACGGGATCTCCGCCCTGCAACTGCAGGCCCAACTGGGCCTGGGCAGCTACAAGAGCGCCTGGCTGCTCCTGACGAAGCTCCGCCGCGCCATGGTCGATCCCGAGCGAAGCCTTCTCGAGGACGTCGTCGAAGTTGACGAGACCGAGATCGCCTTGCGCCATAAGGACGACCCGCCCGCTGGCGGTCAAGGCCGCAGCTCGCAGGGCAAGATGCTCGTTGCCGGCGCGGTGGAGCTCTCGCCCGAAGGCAAGCCGCGCCGCATTCGTCTCGCGCCGATCGCCGACTTCTCCGGCGCCACGCTCAAGCCCTTCGTCGTCGCGGCCGCCGCCGCCGGTGCCCGCGTCGTCACGGACGGATGGTCCGGCTACAATGGCCTGCCCGACCATGTGCACGAGCCGAAAGTCGTCGGCAAGATGGCCGCCCACATCATCCTGCGCTGGACCCATCGCGTCTTTTCAAACCTCAAGAGATGGGCGCTCGGGACCTACCATGGCCTCCGTCGCCAGCACTTCAGGCGTTACCTCGACGAGTTCGTCTTCAGGTGGAACCGTCGCCGCCACACAGCCGTGGCGTTCGATACCCTGCTCGGCCTCGGAGCCCGCCTCGCGCCAGCAACCGCCCGCGACTTCGTCGAGCAGCGCGTCTGAGAGTACCAGATCACGGCGCCACACCCCGGAATGCGAGATCGCCGTCGCCTGTCCGCGGTGCATCCAACCGTCTCGAGCCGCTGCCTACGTCGATCAGAATTGCTCAGAGCCCTGCATGCACCAGGAAGCCATCACCCGCGCCGCCATCCGAAACATCAACATCTCGCAGCGCCGGAACGAAAGGGAGAAGCCTCAGTGGCAATTCCACGTTCTTATCCTTCGCAGTCTCTACGCAAAGGCGAACATCTTTTCGACCGAGGTCGCAGAGATGCGGCCACTGGGTGATAATGTATCCCCAATTGTCAGTCACAAAACTCTGCCCTGTGGACTTGCTCAGTATCTCCATGAGCTTCTCTATATCCATGCCGTAGGAGCGCGCCATCGCACAGGCCTCCCCGATGACGGCAAACGTCGTCATACTGATGGCGTTGTTGGCGAGCTTGGCGACCTGTCCCATACCGACATCGCCGCAATGATAAATCGCTCCCAGGACTTCAAGGGCCTTTCGACAGCGTTCCACCACCTCGATTTCGCCGCCAACGATTAAGGCAAGTGTGCCCTTCTCGGCTCCGATATTGCCGCCGCTCACCGGGCAATCCAGAACTGCCACACCTCGCTTAGCGGCTTCCTTCGCGACATCGATACAATAGGCAGGCGACAACGTGCTCATGATGACGAGAACCGCCCCAGGCTTCATTCCAGTCAGGGCACCTAAATCGCCGCGCAAAACGGCGTCTGTTTGCTGATCGTCTACTACGATAGTGAAGAGTATGTCTGCCCGCTCAGCAACTTCCCGAGGGGTTTTTTTCTCGATTAGTCCCTCGGTTTTCAGCGTTTCTATAGCCTCCCGTCGGCGATGAGCGCAACTAACAACCGGAAATCCGTGCTTCAACAATCGATGCGCCATCGGGAAACCCATGTCACCAAGCCCGATGAAACCAACGGATTGTTCGGTCATGGTCAATCTCCTCGTGTGGAACCATTGGTAATTGCATGGCACTAGCCACATACCAGCAAGGGAGAAGTCTTTAAATTTCGCACAGCCGCCTAAATGAGCCACGCAAACGAAGAGCGGAAGTTCCCGTTTAACGGGCCCATCTGTCTCGGTCAGACTACTAGAAGAGGCTACCCCTCCAACGCGTTCTGAAAGCCATCCATCAGCCAGCCGGTTTCGTCGTATTCGCTCATGCACTGGTCGGCGAGCGCGATGCATTCGTCCATGACGCCGTTATTCTGGCTTTGGGTCAGGGTCTGGGCGCGCACCATTTCCCAGTTGCCGGCATAGTTGATCTCGTACAGTTCATGGCGGCCGCCGAATTCGGTGCCGACCGCGTCCCACAGCAGTTTCAGGGTCTTGATGCGCTCGCGGTATTCGATGCCGAAGCTGCCGCGTACATACTGTTTCAGGTAGGCATTGACGGTGGGGTTCTCGAAGTCCTTGGAGGACGAAGGCAGATAGATCAGGCCGCTCGCAAGGATCTTGTTCGCGATGTTCAGCACCTTCGGATAAATCTCCGGCGACAGCACCCGGTAAGCCGCGCCACTGCGGGCGTTCGGCAATACATGGCCGTTCTTCCAGGGGATGGGGCTCGCCGCCATGCTTTCGGCCAGGCCCCACATCATGTTGCGGTAGGCGACGATCTCGCCCATCTGCACCTTGGACCCGGGGTTCTCGCTGGAGCCGGTGCAGCGCAACGCCTTCCAGATCAGCCCCGCAAGGAAGTCGAGCTTGACGCCCATGCGGATGCAGGCCTGGAAGGTGAAGCCGTTAAAGAAGCCCGAGAACGGATAGAACTTCATCAGCATGTCCAGGTCGCGATGCGCCAGCACGTTCTCCCAGGGGATGAAGGCGTTGTCGAAGATCAGGATCGCGTCGTTCTCGTCGAAGCGGCCGGAAAGCGGATAGTCGTAGGGCGTGCCCATGGTCTTGGCCGCCAGTTCATAGGAAGGGCGGCAGATCAGTTTGATGCCGGGCGTGTTCATGGGCGCGATGAACATGGTCGCCAGGTCCGTGTCCGTGATCTCTGCCGACAGGTTCTGGCCGAGGAAATTGTAATGGGTCAGCGCAGAGCCGGTCGCCACCACCTTCGCGCCGGAGACGTAGATGCCGGCGTCGTCTTCCTTGTCGATGGTGACATAGACGTCCTTCACATCGTCCGCTTTCTTATGCCGGTCGATGGGCGGATTGACGATGGCGTGGTTCATGAACAGCACGTTTTCCTGGGCGCGTTTGTACCAGGCGCGCGCATTGTCGGCCCACGGCCCATAGAACTCCGCGTTCGGCCCCAGGGTGGAGAGGAAACTGGCCTTGTAGTCGGGGCTGCGGCCCATCCAGCCATAGGAAAGCTGGGCCCATTGCTTAATCGCGTCCTTCTGGCCCTCCAGGTCCTCGCGCGACTGGGCGGCGCGAAAGAATTTGTGGGTAAAGCCGCCGGAGCCGGTGTCGGTCTCGCGGGTCAGCACGTCTTTGGTCGCCGGGTTGTGCAGCGCATCATAGAGCCGGGCGAGCGAGCGGGCGGCGTTGGCAAAGGCCGGATGGGTGGTCACATCCTCCACGCGCTCGCCATAAAGCCAGACCTCGCGCCCGTCGCGCAGGCTTTCGATGAATTCCGCGCCAGTGAAGGGACGGTTCTTGCCTTCCAACATGTCTTCGGGGCGCATGGGGCGGTTCCTCGCTGAACGGGTTTGCCGGCAGCATAACCGGCATCGTGGCAGGCGCGAAGCATGATGCTAGGTTGGGCGCGGACCGAACTCCATCCGATGGCAGCAAAGCCTGCCTGCCCAACCAACTATGCCGGCGCGGGTTTTCCCGCTTTCACCGCCTTCCCCGCTGCTTTAAAGTCCTTGATGGCCAGATCAACAATGAAACCGGGAGACGGGAGAAAACAATGAAACGGCAATTTATTCTAGCGGCGGCGGCGGTGCTGCTGTCCGGTGCTGCGGCGCAGGCGCAAACCGTGAAGGTCGGCCTGTTCTCCGAACCTTCGTCCATGGACCCGCACTATCACAATCTGGGTCCGAACAATGCCTTCTCAAGCAACGTTTACAACTCGCTGATCCTCCAGGACGAGCAGCAAAAGCTGATTCCCAGCTTGGCCGTTTCCTGGAAGCCCATCAACGACACCACCTGGGAATTCAAGCTGCGCGAGGGCGTGAAGTTCCACGACGGCAGCGAATTCAACGCCGACGACGTGATGTTCACGGCCGAGCGCGCGCCGAACGTGCCGAACAGCCCGTCCAGCTTCGGCACCTATCTGAAAGGCAAGACCTTCGAGAAGGTGGACGACTACACCATCCGAGTGACGACCGAGCAGCCCTATCCGCTGATGCCGGTCGACCTCAGCCAGATCTGGATCATCTCCAACGAGGTGGGCGAGGATGTCACCACCTCCGAGTTCAACGACGGCAGTGCCGCCATCGGCACCGGCCAGTACAAGTTCGTCGAATGGAGGCCGGGTGACCGCATCGTCATCGAGCGCAACGATAATTATTGGGGCGAAAAGGCGGCCTTTGACCGGATCGAGGTAAAGCCGATCAAGTCCAACCCATCCCGGGTCGCCGCGCTGCTGGCGGGTGACGTAGACTTTATCGACAATGTGCCGACTGCTGACATCGCGCGCCTGAAAGGCGAAGACGAAGTGGTGCTGGCAAGCGGCATCTCCAACCGCATCATCTATCTGCACATGGACCGGTTCAGGGACGACTCGCCTTATATTACGGGCACCGATGGCAAGAATCCGCTGAACGACCTGAAGGTGCGCAAGGCGATCAGCAAGTCGATCAACCGCGACGCCATCGTCGCGCGCGTCATGGAAGGCGTCGCCATTCCGGCCGGTCAGTTGCTGCCGCCGGGCTTCTTCGGCACGTCGGAAAAGCTGAAACCCGAGCCCTATGATCCGGAAGGCGCGAAGCAACTGCTGGACGAGGCCGGCTGGGGCGATGGTTTCGGCATGACCGTTCATGGGCCGAACGACCGCTACATCAACGATGCCAAGATCGCCCAGGCCATCGGCCAAATGCTCACCCGCATCGGCATCGACGCCAAGGTCGAAACCATGCCGAAAAGCGTGTTTTTCCGCGATGCGAGCCGCGGCGGGCCGGATGGCGAGCCGAAGTTCTCGTTCATTCTGGTGGGCTGGGGCTCCGGCACGGGCGAGGCTTCCTCGCCGCTGAAGTCGCTGATCCACACGGTCGACACGGAGGCAGGCTTCGGCGCCTCCAACCGCGGCCGCTACAGCAATCCGGAGGTGGACAAGCTGATCGAACAGGCGCTGGCGACCGTCGATGACGAAGCTCGCGAGGCGCTGCTGGCGAAAGCCACCGAGATGGCGATCGAGGATCTGGCCATCATCCCGCTGCACTATCAGGTCAACACCTGGGCAACGCGCAAGGAAGCCGGCCTGAAATACCTGCCGCGCACCGACGAACGCACCATGTTCCGTTCCCTGATAAAATCAGACCAGACGGGAGACTGACGCCGGATCAAGCCTTACCAGGCGGCCGCTCCAGAGTGGCCGCCTCCATTCCTTTTCGGAAGGTCGACGGTGCATGTGGGCATACATGACACGACGCCTAATTCAGGCGGTCCTCGTCGTCTTCGTGATGGCGGTGATCGTGTTTTTCGGCGTCAACGTCATTGGCAATCCGGTGGATATCCTGATCAACCCCGAATTCACGGAAGCCGAATATCAGGCGGCGGTCGAGGCGCTTGGCCTGCATCTGCCACTGCACGAACAGTTTTTCGTCTTTCTGCGCAATGCCCTGAATGGCGATTTGGGCACCTCGTTCGTCTGGGGCGAGCCGGCGCTGCAACTGATCGCCCAGCGCTTGCCGGCCACGCTCGAGCTTGCGATGACGTCCCTGTTGCTCGCCATTGTATTCGGCATTCCGCTTGGCATGTATGCCGGCACCAAGCCCTATTCATGGGTCAGCCGCTCCATCGTTTCCGGCTCCATTCTCGGGTTTTCGCTGCCGACCTTTTGGGTCGGAATCATGATGATCATGCTGTTCGCCGTCATGCTGGGTATCCTGCCCTCCACCGGGCGCGGTGAGACGGTGGAAGTATTCGGCATCGAGTGGAGCTTTCTCACCTGGGACGGGCTCCAGCACCTGCTGATGCCGGCCGTAAACCTGGCGCTGACCAATATCGCGCTCGTCATCCGGCTGGCCCGCGCCGGCACCCGCGAGGTCATGCTGCAGGATTATATCAAGTTCGCGCGGGCCAAGGGCCTCAGCGAGCGCCGGATCACGCTGCGCCATGTCCTGAAAAACACGCTGATCCCGGTGGTGACGGTCTTGGGGCTGGAGTTCGGCTCGCTGATCGCCTTCAGCGTCGTCACCGAGACGGTGTTCGCCTGGCCCGGCATGGGCAAGCTCATCATCGAATCCATCCAGGTGTTGGACCGCCCGATCGTGGTAGCCTATCTGATGCTGACGGTGCTGCTGTTCGTTACGATCAATCTGGTCGTCGATCTGATGTATTCCCTGCTGGATCCCCGCGTGCGGGTGCAGGGCGCGGGGCAATAGCATGAGCGACCCGTTCACCGAAGCCGAGAGCAGGCCGGTCGTAACCGATCCTCCGCCACACGAGTCGCCACATGAGCGCCTGGAGGCCGCAACCGTTGTCGAAACGCCGTTTCAGCGGCTCGTCTCGGAATATTGCGAGAGCAGGATCGCCGTCGCCGCCTTCTTTGTCTTCCTGGTCATTCTGTTCATCGCGCTCTTCGCGCCCTGGATCTCGCCACAAGATCCCTATGACCTGGGCGAGATCGACATCATGGATGGCCGGCTGGCGCCAGGCGGCACCACCTTTGACGGCAGCCAGACCTATTGGCTGGGCACCGACGACCAGGGCCGGGACATGCTGTCGGCCATCTTCTATGGCCTGCGGATTTCCCTCTCGGTCGGCGCGTTGAGCGGCATCATCGCGCTCATTTTGGGGGCGGTCATCGGCCTGGCCGCGGCCTTTTTCGGCGGCAAGCTGGAAGCCTTGGTCATGCGCATCGTCGACCTGCAGCTTTCGTTTCCCGCCATTCTCGTGGCGCTGATGCTGCTCGCGATTTTGGGCAAGGGCGTTGACAAGATCATCATCGCGCTGGTGATCGTTCAATGGGCCTATTACGCGCGGACGGTGCGCGCCAGCGCGCTGGTCGAGCGAGAGCGGGAATATATCCAGGCGGCCAAGGCGTTGGGCCTCAGCTCCTGGCGGATCGTGCTGCGCCATCTGCTGCCGAATGTATTGCCGCCGCTGATCGTGGTCGGCACGGTTCAGGTCGCGAGCGCCATTGCGCTGGAGGCGACGTTGAGCTTCCTCGGCATCGGCCTGCCGGTGACCGAGCCCTCGCTAGGGCTGCTGATCGCCAACGGCTTCGACTATATGCTGACCGGCAAATATTGGATCAGCTTCTTTCCCGGCATCGCGCTGCTGGTCACCATCGTCTCGATCAATCTGATCGGCGACCAGTTGCGCGACGTGCTGAACCCGCGGCTCCGGCGATAGGCAGAGGCGGCGCTAAAACCCGCACATCGGCGGAAAAGTCTCCCCCGCCCAGGCGGCGTTGGCGGCGCTGATCCCAGAGCCGTCGCCATAAAGGATCGCCGCGGCAAGCGCGAGGGCCATCAATAGCACGGGCAAAACCCCATAGAGCGCAAGTTGCATCCAAACGAGCCTTTGTGGATTAACCGGTGCCCAAAAAATTTTAATTCGCCCGGGCGAGATGTGCAATCGGCGAGGGAGGGTGGGTGAGTATGCTTCCCGAGCCGGGAAAACCGCTCCTACCCCCTCTCCCGCGAAAGCGGGAGTTCATGCCGGAGAGCTTCACACAAAATAGGCACTTTGAGGTGAACTCTCCGGCATGGGTCCCTGGTCAAGCCAGGGACAAGGGATGGACCAATGACCCAGTTTGAAAAAACCCGCGCCAGGATCAACGCCGCCTTGCGCAGAGCGACTGGTCTCTCCTAGGCTCGCGGGGACCAACAGCGAGGAACCGCCCCATGGCCGACGATCTCTGGAAACTCTCCGCCGTCGAGATGCGGGTGGGGCTGGACGCGAAACAATTCTCCTGCGTCGAGGTGATGACCTCCGTCGTCGGGCGAATGCAGGCCACCAATCCGAAGCTGAACGCTGTGGTCTTCGACTATTCGGAGCAGGCGCTGGCGAAGGCCGGGGACGCCGACCGCGCGCTGGCAAAGGGCGAGCATTGGGGGCCGCTGCACGGCATTCCCGCGACCATCAAGGTGAACGTGGACCTGGAGGGCACGCCCAACACCAACGGCCTGCCGGCGCTGGCGAACAACATCGCACCGGGCAACTCGCCCGTAGTGCAGAACCTGCTGGACGCGGGGGCCATCATCTTTGGCAAGACCAACACCCCGGAGCTTTCCATGCGGGGCAATACCGACAACCCCCTGCACGGCCTGACCCACAGCCCCTGGGACGAGCGGGCCTCGCCCGGCGGCTCGTCTGGCGGCGCGAGTTCCGCCTGCGCGGCCGGCATTGGGCCGATCCATCACGGCAACGACATTGCGGGCTCGCTGCGCATTCCGGCCTCGTGCTGCGGCCTGGCCACGGTGAAGTCGGGGATGGGCCGCGTGCCGGCCTTCAACCCCAGCGCGCCCGCAGAGCGCGGCCTGCTCAGCCAGTTGATGAGCGTTCAAGGCGCCATTTGCCGGGAGGTGCGCGACGTGCGCATGGCGACCCGCGTCATGGCGAGCCGGGACGTGCGCGACCCCTGGTGGGCGCCGGTGCCGTTCGACGGCCCTGCCCTGCCCCGGCCGGTAAAGGTCGCGGTCTGCAAGGAAGCGCACGGCTACCCGATCCATCCGGAGATCGTGGCCGGCATCGACCGCGCCGCCGGCTATCTGGCCGATGCGGGCTATGCCGTGGAGGAAGTGCCCGTTCCCTCCGTGCTCGACGCCGCCCATGCCTGGCTGGAGGTCGCGATGCTGGAGGTGAAGGAGGGGCTTGACCCGCTGGCCCGCCAGCACGGCAGCCCGACCATTCAGGCGATCTTCGATGCCTATTACCAGTTCCGCCAGATGGTGGACTACAAGGGCTACATGCAGGGCGTGGCTGACCGCTCGCGTCTGGTGCGGCAGTGGAGCGTGTTTCTGGAGGACTACCCGCTGGTGCTGACGCCGTTCCTGATGAGCCCCACCTATGACTACGACCACGACGAGACGGCCGAGGGCGCGAAGGATCTTTTCGAACTCGATGATCTATTCCTATGGCATCAACTATATGGGCCTGCCGGCGGGCAATGTGCCCATCGGCCTGATCGAAGGCCGGCCGTCCGGCGTGCAAATCGTCGGCCAGCGCTTCCGCGAGGACATGATCCTGGACGCGATGCAGGTGGTCGAGGACCAGGTCGGCATCATGGCCCATCGGCTTTGGGAGCGGATGTAGCGTCCGCGGAGAATCGGCGATCCTGTCTCATTATGCCGGGCGCGGTCATTTGAGGTGGACAGTGCATCCTTCGTCTCATCTAATGATCGGATCGTGATCCGCATCGGCGCTAAGATCGGACGGAATACGCTGTCGATAAACAGCAGAGTCAATCTGCAACCGGAGGAAATGTTATAATGGAGAATACCGCCCGCAAGGCAGCGCTGGGCGCTGCTCTTGCGCTGGCAACCGTGGTTGCCAGCAATGCATCCGCCCGAGAATTGCGTTTCGAACCGGCCCTGCCCTGTACCCACGACGTGGTCAAGGTCTATCACTACGCTGAAGAAGAACTGCCCAAGCGCACTAATGGTGAACTCACCATGCGCAATTATTGCGGTTCGCTTATGGGCCTTGCCGAGGTCAGTGACGGCCTGCGCGACGGTATAGCCGACGTGGGCATCATGGTGTTGCCGTACTGGCCGGCGGAGTTCCCCTATCATAATTTCCTGGCGAATATCTCCGGCTATGCCGATACGGCGGTCGCCATGGCAGGCGCGAACACGGAGTTCGTCTTCAATTGCGAGCCGTGCCTGAAGGAGTTCTTGGACAAGAACCAGGTCGTGCTCGCCATGCACTCCAACCCGCCCTACGTCATGATCGTCGGCAGTAGCGCGATCAGGACGCCAGAGGATGTGGTCGGCAAAAAGTTCCGGGCGGGCAGCATCTATTTCCGCCGCTGGGCCGAATATTTCGACGGCAAGGCCGTGACAATGACCGGCAACGAAATTTATGAGGGGTTGAATGCCGGTGTCTTGGACGCAACACTGTCCACACCGACGGAAATTCCGAATTTCGGCCTGCAGGACGTGATCAAATCGGTCACACGCCTGCCGCTCGGCACGTTTCATAGCATGTCGCTCTGGACCATGAATCTGGACACTTGGCGCAGCCTGACCGTAGAACAGCGCCAGGTGATGCTGGACCTGGCGGCCGAAGGCACGGCCCTGACCGAGACGCATCTGGACAAGCAGTATTCGGAGGTCTTCGATCAGCTTAAGGAATGGAAGGTCGAACTGGTGGAGCCGTCGCCGGAATTGGTGGCAAAGCACCAGGCCTTCGCCGCCAGCAATTTTGAGGAGTCCATCAAAACAGGCGAAAAGGACTTCGGTGTCGAAAACGCGCGCGAAGTGGCGGAGAAGTTTGCCGACACTGCCAAGCGCTGGCAGAAGATGATGACGGACGATATCGACCGCACCGATTGGGAAGCTGTCGCAGACCTCTATAAGCGCGAGATCTACAGCAAGATCGACGCTGCAACCTACGGAATGTAGGTGCCCACCGTCTGCGCCGCCCCCGCACGAGCGGTTTGGGCGGCCATGCCCCGCACGCCCTTTGTGCGGGGTTTCCCTTCCGCCGGGAGAGATCCATGCAAGCCATTGGACGGGTGCTGAACGCCATCATTTTCGTCATGACGGCGTTCAGCGGTGCGGCCATTATGATGATGATGCTGCACATTAGCGCGGACGTGACCGGTCGCTATTTCTTTAACAAGCCGCTGCCGGCCACCATCGCCATCGTATCCAACTACTATATGGTGATTGCGGCCTTCATTCCGCTGGCGCTCTGCCAGAAACGCGATGCGCACATTTCCGTCGAAGTGGTCATGCAAGTATTCCCGCAAGGTGTGCAGCGCCATGCCTACCGGTGGGGATGGCTGTATTCTGCCGCCGTGTTCGGGCTGTTGACCTGGACCTCCTGGATTCAGGCCGAAACCAGGCGCGCCGCGGGCAGCTATGTGATGGAGTTGGGTTTCAAGGTGCCGGTCTGGCCTGGATATTACACACTGCCAATCGGCTTTGGCCTGATCACGCTCGTGCTGATCTACCAGTTTCTGGTCTATCTGACCGGCAGCAAGAGCGGGCTGGGTGATACCGATCCCTGGAACAGAGGCGACAGCCACTTCTTCGACACCATCTGAATCCAGGGAAGTTCCATTTTATGACGGAAATTCAGATCGGCCTGACCGGCCTTGGCGCTCTGGTGGTTTTGCTGGGGCTGCGCATTCCGGTCGGCGTGGCGCTGATCGGCGTCTCCTTTGTCGGCATCTGGGCGCTGGTCGGCCAGCGGGTCGCGCTCAGCATCCTGACCTCAACCCCTTATGCCTTTACCGCGCACTGGACCCTCAGCTCCGTGCCCATGTTCCTGCTCATGGGCTATTTCTGCTATCATGCCGGGCTGACCAAAAACCTGTTCGACGCGGCCCGCGTCTGGCTGGCGAAGCTGCCGGGCGGCTTGGCCGTGGCCAGCATTTTCGGCGCGGCCGGGTTTGCCGCCGTCACGGGTTCCTCCGTCGCCTGCGCCGCGGCCATGGGGCGAATCGCGGTGCCGGAGATGATGCGCAACCGCTACGACGCATCGCTCGCCACCGGCACGGTCGCAGCGGCCGGCACCATCGGCGCGCTCATCCCGCCGTCGATCCTGATGATTCTCTACGGCATCTTCGTGGAGGTGCCGATCAGCCAGCTGTTCCTCGGCGGCGTCAGCGCGGGCATTCTGACGGCGGCGGGCTATGTGGCGGTGGTGATCATCCGCGCCAAGCTGAACCCGGAACTCGCCCCGCCATACGAGGGCGACGCGACCCTCTCCGAGAAAGTGTCGGCCCTGGCCGACACATGGCCGCTGCTGCTCATCCTGCTGGGCGTGTTCGGCGGCCTGTTCAGCGGCGCCTTCACCGCGACCGAGGCGGGCGGGATCGGCGCGCTGCTGTCCTTCCTGGTGGCCGGCCTGAAACGCCAGTTGACCTGGGAGAGCATCAAAAATGCCGTCATCGAGACCCTGGTCACAACCGCAGCGCTGCTGATCATCGCCGTGGGCGCGGCCATGTGACTCGGTTTCTAGCGCTGAGCGGCACGACCCAGTTTTTGTCCAGCGTGGTGCTGGGCTTCGGAGCGGATCCCGTCGATCATCATGATCATGATCGCGCTCATGTATCTGGCGATCGGCATGTTCCTGGAGCCCATCGGCGCGATGCTGCTGACCCTGCCGGTGATCATGCCGATCCTGGCGGGGCTCGACTACAGCCTGATCTGGTTCGGCGTCGTCCTGACCAAGTTCCTGGAAATCGGCATGATCACACCGCCCATCGGCATCAACGTGTTCGTGATCAAGGGCGTCGTCGGCGATCTCGCCACGACCACAACGATCTTCAAGGGCATCATGTGGTTCCTGGTGGCGGACATGGTCGTGGTTGGGCTGCTGATGGCCTTTCCGGACATTATCCTCTACCTGCCGAGCCTGATGACGGACTGATACGCCGCTGCTTTACGCGTACTGCACCAGGGTCCGGTGCATCAGGCGCAACTCGTCCGGCGGGTAGTCGTGGTCGACCATGTGCAGGGCCTGGGGATTGTCCCAGATCAACACGTCGCCTTTGCGCCACGGATGCGTGTAGCGGTATTGCGGCCGGGTTGAATGCTCCAGCATCTCGCCCAGCAATTCCTGCGCCGCCGCGTCCTGCATGCCCTCGATGCCAGCCGTGCGGATCGGGTTCAGGAAAAGCGCGAGCCGCCCATCGACCGGGTGCGGGCGCGCGAGCGGATGCCAGGCTTCGGGTGCCGCCTGTTTCTGCTCCTCTGCGCTTAGCGCCTGCATTTTCCGGGGGGCGTAGGGGCTGTTGTAGACGTGGTGCACGCGCAGGCGCCTTGCCAGTTCCTGCTTGTCGGCCGGCAAACCGTTGTAGGCCGCGTGCTGGTTGGTGAAGCTGGTATTGCCGCCGCGGCTCGGCAATTGCAGCGCGTGCAGCATGGTGCCGCGCGGCGCGTTCTGCTGGTGGGAATGGTCCGTGTGCCAGCTTCCGCCGACCTTCATGGGCTTGCCGTCGCCCAGCGTGTCGCGGTGCCGGTTCGAGAGCACCCGGATTTCCGGGTGGCCCTCGACCTGATACTCGGGCCGTTGCAGCGGCTGCGGCCGCGGCTTGCCGAACAGGCTGGCAAGCCGCAGGAATCCTGCAGGATCCAGCGCCTGGTCGCGGAAACAGAGCACCACATGCTCCAGCCAAGCGGCTTTTAACTCTTCACCGACTTCCGGCGAGGCGTCGCGCTCGATGTCGAAGCCGATGACCTCCGCACCCAAGGGGGCATCGACGGGCGTGATGGATAATGCCATGGCAAGTCCTCGCAGCTTTTCTGTTTGACCCGAATGCTAGCGTGTGGCCGCCCGCCCGAACAGGGGCCGGGCAGGTTATTCAAAGAAAAACGCATCGCCCGCAATTTGAAGTAATCCAGGAAACCGCCGGTTCAGGGCTGATGCGTATAGTCCTTCTTGTGACGGACGGCAGCGGTCGACTTGCATTGCCGACCCCTCCACCCACCCTTGGCCGTTGGTGTCCGTCACGCCTTTTTTTCCCTATCGCTGCCTCTTCCCGCGGTAGGCGCTGTTCCCGATAGCTACTCTCTTTCCCGATCGATAGCTATTCCGGCGCAACCTGCACGATCAGCTTGCCGTGATTGCCGCTCTGGAACAGCATTTGCAGCCCCTCCGGAGCCTTGTTCAGCCCCTCCAGCACATGCAGACGCTGCCGGATTTTGCCGGCCTTCAGTTGTTCGGCGATCCAGGCGCGGGCTTCCGGATAGCGGGCATTGTAGTCGGACACGATAAATCCCTCGATCCGCGCGCGCTTGCCGATCAAGAGGCCCAGAATTCTTCACGCCATACAACTCGCCCGCCGCGGTCTGCGAGATGCGGCCGCAGATGGTGACGCGCCCACGCTCCCGCAGCGAGGAAAGCGCCAGGTCCAGTTGCTCGCCGCCGACATTGTCGAAGAATACGTCACAGCCATCGGGCATGGCGGTCTTGTAGGCATCGGCCAGTCCGCCGGCCTTGTAGTCGATGGTCGCGTCGAGGCCGAGCGTGTCGCGCAGATAGGCGCATTTCTCCGGCCCTCCCGCGATGCCGACGACGCGGCTGCCGTGGATCTTGGCCATCTGCGCCACCATCTGGCCGAACTCCGCCCGCTGCGGCCGAAACCAGCACCGTCTCGCCAGGCTGTGCCGCGCCCACGTCGAAAAGCCCGAAATAGGCGGTGAGCGCGGTGGTGCCGAGCGGGCCGATCCAGTCCTTCGGGCTGCCGACCGAGAGGTCCAGCTTCTGGCACTCCGCCGCCTTCACGGTCGGGTGGGTCTGCCAGCCGAGGCGGGCGTTGACGAAGTCGCCCGGCTGAAAGTTCGGGTCTTCCGACACCAGCACCCGGCCGATGCCGCCCGCCCGCATGACCGAGCCGATTTCGACCGGCGGCACGTAGCCGGGATTTTCGCTGACCCAGACGCGCATGGCCGGGTCGATGGAGATGTAGACACTCTCCACCAGCAGTTCGCCGGGGCCGGGCTGGCGGATGGGCTGGGTATCTTCCTCGAAATGCTCCGGACCGGCGATGCCTTCCGGGCGTGCCTTCAGCAACAGGCGCTGGTTCGAATTCTGCATGGTATCAGACACTTTCTGTATGCAGCCCGTCCGCGAGGGCAGCGAGCTGCTGCTTGAATTGCCGGGCCGCCAGCGCAAAGCCGCCGTCGGCGCCGTCGATGAAGTGAATATGCTGGCTTTGTCTGAGGCTGGAAACCAGGCATGTCATCAGCGCACTATCCGCCCGGTGGGTGCCGTAGACCAGACGGCCGCCCGCATGCTCCGCAGACAGATAGGCTTCGATGGCATCGGCCTGCGCCGGCGAGACGTCCAGCACCAGGCGCAGCAGGCCGTCGTACTTCCGAAAGTCCGTGTTGGTGCGCACCTCTTCCCGATAGGCCGGTGGATTATAGGGGCCGATCTTCAGGTTGAAGCGATCGGCGACCTCCTGGAGGCAGGCCTCCATTAAAATGCGAAGAAAGCGGCGCCATTGCGCTTTGTTACCGGCGGTTGCCTGCGCCTCCATCCAAAGGTTTAGGGGCCGCCAGCGGAACCGCAAGGTCTCCGCCCGCGCCGGGGCGGCGGATTGGGCAGGGTCGCCTTCGAGGATTTCCTGGATCGCCAAAAGCGCTGCCCGCAGCGCCGTCTCTTGCGCAGCATCTTCACTATCAACGGCGCGCAGCATCAGGGTGAGCGAGACGCCATGGACAGCCCGCAGCGGCTCCCACCGGCAGGAAAGCCCTTCCAGGTCAGGCGCTGGCGGCGCCTCCGGGGCGGGCAGGCGGTAGGGGTTGTCCGGCGCGGGGTCTTTCAACAGCTCATCGGCCAGTTCCAGCCCGCCGCCGGAAAGCAGGGCCAGATCGTTGCCGGGGCTGAGTTGCAGCTTTCGCACCCCCAAGCTGGCGCCGCGGCGGTATAGATCAGCAACGGGAACCACGCCGGACCGCAGGCCCAAATCGAACTGCTGCGCTGCCAGCCCGGCGATCGCCAGCAGCGCCTCGCGTCCCGCATTGAGCCCCGACGGCGGCACCAGGATCGTCGCCCCGTCGCCGCCGAAGACATAGGGCAGGCTGTAGCCCGGCAGCGCGTTCAGCGCCGCGGTGATGCAGGCCGCGCCGACCATGTTCACGTCCTTGTAGCGCCCGGCCCGGATCGCCTTGGTCGAGCCGATCACGTCGGTAAGAAGAACGGCCCAGTCGGCCGGAACGGGCGCATAGCCGGAAAGGTCCGCCACGGCGGTGAAGTCTCGCGTGGAGGGCAGGCTAGCGTAGAATTCGCTGGTGGAACCGGTCATTTGGCGTGGTGCGCTCCTGCGCAAAAATCCTATAGAGATTGATTGTACGCCGGCGATACCGGACCGAGGCACCTGCGCACGAACATTTGAAGCCCGCGCAGGCCAATGTCGGAGCAGCCAGGCGTCAGACCAGCCAGACCTGCGCGCCGACGATCGCGGCATAGATCGCCAGGATGGCGGTCCCTTCGAAGCCGACGCCGCGGCGCTCGCGCATGATCAGGCCCATCAACAGCACGCCGGTCATCAGGATCGCGCCGACGGTCAGCAGCATGTCTGCATCGCCGATCGCGTGATAGAGGGAGCCATCGCGGTAGGCGACGTCCGAGGCGCTGAGGAACAGAATATCAAAGGTGTTGCCGCCGATAATCCCGCCGACCGCCAGTTGCAACGCCCCGCGCCGCACGGCGGCGAGCGTCGTCACCAGCTCGGGAATGGATGTCGCGACGGCGGTCAACAGCGCCCCTACCAATGTCTGGGAAATGCCGAAGCGGCTGGAGAGCGCCGCACCCGTGGCGGCGACGACAAAGCCCGACCCCGCCAGGATCACGACCAGCAACGCGCATTGCCCGAGCAGGGGCGCCAAGGCCTCTTGCTGGCTCGCCCGGTCCGGTTCGTCCCGCCGTGTGTCCGGGGTTTCCTCTGGCCGCCACATGGGCCGGTCCCGCATGGAAAAGGCGGCCCGCGTGGTCAGAATATAGATGGCCACCAGCACCACGGACACCGGATGCACGCCGAACACCGTCGCGGACGGCAGCAGATATGCGGCGAGCGGCAGGCTCAGCAGCACGATGAGCGCGGCCGCCTGCAGCAGGTTGTTGGCATCGGCGGCGGCGTGCTCCAGATTGACCCGGCGGTAGGTCAGATCGGCGATGACGAGGAACGCCGTCTGCGCCGGGATGCCGCCGATGGCGGTCGCAAACGCGAGCGATGCCTGGCCTTCTCCTGCGGCGGTGATTGCCGTGACCACGCCGGAAAGCGACGTGCTCATCCCCAGCAGGATGCCGCCCGCGATTGTCTCACCCATGCCGGTGCGGTCGGCGATCCGGTCGGCGATTGCGACCATGCGCGTGCCCGAGATGCCGATCACGGCGGCTGCGAAAAGGAAAAGGCCGACGACGGTCAAGTCGGCCATGTCAGTGAACACGATGCCCGCCTAACGCCGGTAGGGTTCCAGCTTCGCCCATTCGAAGGCGACGCCGTGACCCGGCCGCTCCGGGGCGGTGGCGCGGCCCTGCTCGTCCAGCGTCAACGCCGGATTGACGAAATACTGCTCCAGGCCGAAGCCGTGCCACTCCATGTAGCTCTTGTTCGGAATGGCGGCGAGCAGGTGCACGTGGAGATCGTGCACGCCGTGGCTGGTGACGCGCAGATTGCTGGCCTCGGCGAGGGTCGCGATCTTCATCCAGGGGGTGATGCCGCCGCAGTTGGAGACGTCCGGCTCCGGAAAGGTGACGCCGCCGGCCCGGATCATGCGCTCAAACTCATAGAGGGTATGGAAGTTCTCGCCTGTGGCGATCGGAATGGCGGAAAGCGCGGCGAGGCGAGCGTGGCCGATCTCGTCGTCCGGGATCATGGGTTCTTCCAGCCAAGTGAGGTCATAGGGCTCCAGCGCGCGGATCGCGGCCTGGGCCTGGTCGCGGCTCCAGCGCATGTTGGCGTCGGCCATGAGAGGGAAGCCGTTCCCGAGATGCTCGCGCATGGCGGCGACGCGTTCCACATCCTCATGCAGGCGCTCGCGTCCGACCTTCATCTTCACCGCCTTGAAGCCCTTGGCCAGGTTGCCGTCGGTCTGGGCCAGCAGGTCCGGCAGCGGCAGTTCCAGGTCGATGCCGCCGACATAGGCCATCACCTTTGGGTCGTGGCCACCCAGCAGCTTCCAGAGCGGCATGCCCCGCGCCTTGCCCATGCGGTCCCAGAGCGCGATGTCGAGTGCGGCGAAGGCGAAACAGGCGAGCCCGCCCCGCCCCGGATAGTGCACCGCCCACCACATCCGGTCCCAGAGGCGGGCGATGCGGTCCGGGTCCTCGCCGACGAGCAGGCCAGCGAGATCATCGGCGATCAGGGCGCAGATGGCGCTGCCGCCGTGGTTGACCGCATAGGTGTAGCCAAGGCCCTCGCAGCCGTCGGAATCGGTGAGCCGTACCGTCACCAGTTCGAAATGGGTCATCAGCCCGTGCGTCGAGTTGCTGAAAGGCGGGTCGAGCGGCAGGCGGTAGTGGATGGTTTCGATGCTGGTGATCGTGGTCATGCGGGCTTTCTGTTCTGCCTGTTCTTTCTATTCTGCGGCTTGCACCGCCAGGTCCTGCTGGTCCTTGGTGTTGTAGTTCGCATCGTACCACCAGGATATGTATTCGTCATAGGTCATAGGCGGGAATTTCGGCAGATCGCCCGGTCCCTGACAGGTGGGCAGGCATTCGATCATGGTATCGAGGTGTGGGCCGAAGAAATAGGGGATGGCGTAGCGGTCCTGGCCGATGGGCGGCAGGGCGCGGTGCGGCGTGGATTTGTAGCGCCCGTTGGTCCAGCGGTGCAGCATGTCGCCGGAATTCACCACGAACGAGCCCGTCACATGGGGCACGTCCAGCCATCGGTCCTCGTCCACACGTGCTTGCAGGCCGGCACGCCGGACTGGGCGAGGAAGGTCAGGAAGTTCGCGTCGGTGTGGGGCGCGATGCCGTACTGGCCGGCCTCTCGCTCGCTGACGGCCGGGTAGTGCGGAGAGACGGAAGGAGAACTGGCTTTCGGCAAACGCCGCGTCGAAGGTGTATTCGGGCAGGTCGAGTGAGATCGCCAGCGCCGGCAGCAGGCGGCGGGCCATGGCGTCCACCGTATCTGTGTATTCGAGCAGCGTCTCCCTGAAGCCCGGCAGGTTGTCCGGCCACTCGTTCGGGCCCGCGAAGCGGCGGCCGTCCTTCACCAGCGGGTCGTCGGGCGAGCGCTCGCGCTTGATGAAGAACGCCTCGTTCAGGTCCGGCTTGGCGTCCGCCTCACTGGCGCGCGACGTGCGAACATTGTACCGGCCCGCGGCCATGTAACCGTTGTTGTGCTCGTTCATCAGGACCGATCGCTTCGCCTCCATCGGCTGGGCATGGAAGCGGCGGGCCTCGGCGAAGGTGCGGTCGATTAGGTCCTGGGGCACGCCGTGATTAACGATGATGAAAAAGCCGACCCGCTCCAGCGTTTCGCGAAGCGCCTTGGCCACCTGCTCCTTGCCGGCGCGGGAGCCGTCGGCGAGCGGGGCCAGGTCGATGGTGGCGATGCGGTCGAGCGGTAATTGTTCCGAAGGCATGGGCAGGCTCCTTTTGACGGAGAGCTTACAACCCCTCTGCCGTCATTGCGAGCGGCAGCCGAAGCAATCCAGGGTTGGCCGTTTGCCGTCCCCCGGCTGCCTGGCTTGCTTCGGCTGCCGCCTCGCAACGACGGCAAGCTCAAAGCGTCAGGTACTGGTCCAGCACCTCCTGGTTGGCGCGCAGGTCAGCGGGCGTGCCGATGTATTTGATCTCGCCCTTTTCCATAATGAGGCAGTAGTCGGAGAGATAGAGCACGAAGCCCAGATTCTGTTCCGCCAGTATGATGGAGATGCCGGTCTCTTTCAGCAGCTTCACCTGCTCGCGCAGGTTCTCGACCACGCGGGGCGCGAGCCCCTCGGACGGCTCGTCCAGCAACATCAGGCGCGGATTGCCCATCAGGCAGCGCGCAATCGTCAGCATCTGCTGCTGGCCGCCCGAAAGCACGCCGCCCGCCCGCTTCTGGATTTCGCGCAGGTCGGGGAACAGTTCGAACACGCGGTTTTCGTCCCAGACCTCCGCGCCGTCCGCGGCCGGGCGCCGGGCAATGTCCAGATTTTCCCAAACCGAAAGCTCCGGGAAGATGCGGCGGTCTTCCGGCACGAAGCCGATGCCCAGCTTGGAAATGCGGTGCGCCGGCCATCCGGCAATCTCCTGTCCCTCGAACCGGACCGAGCCCCGCTTGGGCGGGGTCAGGCCCATGATCGAGCGCATGGTGGTGGTCTTGCCGACGCCGTTGCGGCCGATCAGCGAGACGATCTCTCCAGGCTCCACCGTCAGCGACACGCCGAACAATACCTGGCTGAGCCCATAGGAAGTGTGGATGTTGTCCACCTCTAGCTGTGCCATGATCAGTGGCCCTCCCCGTCCAGCGATTCGCCCAGATAGACGCGGCGCACTTCCGGGTCGTTGCGCACGTCCTCCGGCGCGCCCGAGGCGATGATCTCGCCATGGTGCAGCACGCTGATCCGGTCGGCGATGCCGAACACCACGCCCATGTCGTGCTCCGTGAACAACAGGGTCAGCCCGCGCTCCTGCGTAATGCGGCCGACAAGGCCGATCGCCTCGTCGGTTTCCTGCGGGCTCATGCCGGCGGTGGGCTCGTCCAGCAACAACACCCGCGGATTTTCCGCTAGCGCAATCGCCAGCTCGAGCTGCTTTTGCTTGCCGTAGGACAGCTCGCCCGCCACTTCCGCCGCCTCTTCGTCCAGCCCCACCAGGTGCAGCAACTCCATCGTCTCTCGCCGATTATAGGGCTCGCCCAGCGAGAACAGCTTGAAGTGGTTGTGGTCGCGGGCAATCAGCGCCACTTGCACGTTCTCGAACACCGTCATGCGCGGATAGATGTTGATCCGCTGGAACGAGCGCGCCAGGCCAAGCCGCACCACCTTGTGCGGCGGCATGCCGGTGATGTCTTTGCCCTCGAACAGCACCTTGCCCGCCGACGGCCGCAAATGGCCGGTGATCAGGTTGAAGAACGTGGTCTTGCCGGCGCCGTTCGGTCCGATAATGGCGTGGCGCTCGCCTTCCTGCAGTTCCAGCGAAACATTGTTGGTGGCGACGAAGCCGCCGAAGTCTTTCATCAGGCCCCTTGTCTCAAGGATGACAGCCATCAGCCCGCTCCTCCGTCGCCAGGCCCATCACCGGACGCGAGCCTGTTCCGCACCTTTTGGGCCAGGCCCACCAGACCGTCGGGCAGGAACAGCAGGATCACCACCAGGATGCCGCCGAGCACGGTAGGCCAATATTCGGTATATTCATTGGTGAACCGCTCCAGCATGTAGAGCACCGCAGCACCGATGGCCGGGCCGACGAACGAATACATGCCGCCCAACAGCACCATGATCAGTACCTGGGCCGACTGGGTCCAAAAGGCGTTCTCCACATACATGCCGCGGTTGTACATGGCGAAGATCGCGCCGGCGATGCCCGCGAACGTGCCGGCGACCACAAAGGCGGTCCAGCGCATCTGGCGCGTGTTGACGCCGACGAACCCGGCGCGGGTGTGGTTCTCCCGCACGGCCACCAGCACCTTGCCAAAGGCGGAATGGCAGATCAGCCAGAGCAGAGCGATGGCCGCGGCAACGACCGCGAGCGTGAAATAAAAGAAGCTGTGCCGGTCATCCAGGAACGCCGGCACTGCGACGCCGACAAAGCCGTCGTCGCCGCCGGTCACATCCCGCCACTTGAACGCCACGGCCCAGACGAGCATGGCGAAGGCGAGCGTCAGCATGGCGAAATAAATGTCCGTCAGTCGGGTGCAGAACCACGCGACGAACATTGCCGCCAGCATCGACAGGATAACGGCCAGCGGCATGCTGACCGCCAGCGGCAAGCCGTAGGTCGTCAGCAGGATGGCGTTCGCATAGCCGCCAATCGCGAAATAGGCGGCATGGCCGAACGAAATATTGCCGCTATAGCCGAGCAACACGTTCAGGCTGAGCGCGAACAGCACAAAGATCAGGATCTCGGTCGTAAGGTCGATCAGATAGGCGTCACCCAGAAAAGGCACAGCGGCGAGCGCAATCAGAACGATCAGGCAGGCAGCCTGACCCAGCTTGCTCATTGGACTGGTCATTGCGCGTCTCCTAACCCTGCTCTGGCCTGCCGAACAGGCCCCAAGGCCGGATCAGCAACACCACCAGCAGCAGCAGATAGGCGAACACGTCCTGCCAATTCGGCACGATGACCGAGCCGAAATTGAAGACGATGCCATAGATCAACGCGCCGAGAAACGAGCCCCATAGGCTGCCGAGACCGCCGATAATGACGATGACGAAGCACTCAACGATGATGAAAACGTCCATGCCGGGCACGGGCGAGTTGATCGGGGACGCCAACGCTCCGCCGATGCCGGCGAGCGCGGAGCCCATCAAAAAGACGCCGGTGTAGATGAGAGGCACGTTGATGCCGAGCGCGGCCAGCATCTCGCGGTCCTGTGTCGCCGCGCGGGTCAGGCGGCCCCAACGCGTGCGCTCGGTAAAGATCCAAAGCACGGCGAGGATCAACGGTCCGATCAGGCACAGCACCAGCCGGTAGCTGGGATAGTAGGTCAGGCCGACATCCCAGGCCCCCTGCAAGCCGTTCGGGTAGCTGACGCTGTACTGTTCGGTCCCCCAGAGCACCTTCGCCACATCGCCCATTATCAGCACGATGGCGAAAGTCAGAAGCAACTGCATCAGATGCTCCTTGTCGTAAAGGAAGCGGAACAGGGATCGCTCCAGAAACACCGAAATGGCTGCCAGGAACAGACCAGCCGCGAGCACCGCCGGCCAGAAACCCAGCCCCCATGCCTCCGCCACCGTGTAGGTGGTGTAGGCGCCGAACATGAAGAAAGCCCCATGAGCGAAGTTGATGACGCGCAAAACGCCAAAGATCAGTGACAGGCCGGCGGCGATGATGAAATACGTCATCCCCATCGAGATCGAGTTCAGCAGTTGGATGAAGGCAAACGTCGGATTGCCTAGCAACATCTCTATGCCATGCATGGGCGGGGGTCTCTGGCGGCGTGACGCCGGCTGTGAAGGGATACCACGGCCCCCGCCCCGTCTAAGGCGGCGGGGGCTTGGTTGGATGCTGGGAGGATCTGCCGTCGGCCGGCGGCACGCAGACCCACCCGCACGGTCATCCTATTCCTTGATTTCCGCAGGAATATAGGTTGCCGGATCCATCACCCGGTAGGCGTAGCCATCCTTGACCACCATCGGCCCCCAGAACTGGCCCATATTGGCCTGATGCGTCTTTGCGTCGATGGTGCGCTCGCCCACCGGCGTATCGATGGTGATGCCTTCCAGCGCCGCGGCCAACTTGTCCGGCTCGACCGACCCGGCCTTCTCTGCGGCCGCCTTCAAAAACATGACGCCGTTATAGGACAACACCGGCCACATCGCGGTTTCCTCGGTACCGGACCGCTTCGTGAGCGCCGCATGGAAGTCCTTGTGCGCCGGGACGGGGTCGTCGTACCAGAGTTCATAGGCGTTGGACCAGACATTGTCCGGGTAGTCCTGGCCCATCTTGCCGGTAATCTCGTGGCTCGCGACCTCGCCGCCGGCGATGACTTTCACGTTCTGAAACAGGCCGAAGGGCTGCGCCTGCTGGGCGAAGTTGACGAAGTTGGATCCCCAGAGACCGCTGGTAATCACGTCACAGCCCGCCGCCATAAGCTGCGTTATCTGCGCCGTGTAATCCGTCGCGCCCAGCTTTGCGCGCAGATCCATGACCTTTTCCACGTCGGGCGCGTGCCGCTTTAAGCCTGCCTCGATACCGGCCGAAAGATCGTGGCCGTAGGCATAGTCCAGTTGAATGTCGCAGAGCTTCTTGCCGCCGACCTGTTTGATGAGCTGCGCCATCGCATCCCCTTCGAAGTCGGTATTCGAAGCCGTCCGGAAGACGTATTTGTGCAGCTTGGTCGTCGTCATCTGGATGGTTTTGGGGATGGTCGCGATATAGATGACGCCTTCCTGCTGGGCCACTTCGCTGATGGCCAGCCCGACCGCCGACGAAACCGCGCCCAGGAGAACTTGCACGCCCTCCTTGGTGATCAATTCCTTCGCGGCGGCGGCGGCGGCGGACGGATTGAGCTTGGTATCGCGCGCGAAACTCGCGAGCTTCATGCCGTTCACGCCGCCGGCGGTATTGACCTCCTCGACGGCCATTTCGTGGCCTTCCATCGCTGGCACGCCGTAAATGGCGCCCCCGCCCGATGTGGGATAGAGCACGCCGATCTTGATTTCGTCTGCCGCTTGCGCGCCCGATGACGCCAACATGGCGCCGGCGGCAACCGCGGCCAGCATAAGTTTTGAATGTCGCATCCTTACCGTTTCCTCCTTGTTCATGCTGTTTTGTCTTATCCGACTGCTGGGAGATAGCACAGATCGGCTTGACTGGAAATCAAACGCGCGGGCCGATGAATTCGTTGCTACCGTCAGTATAATCATGGATCGGGCAGGAACGCGACCAAACCTGCATCCTCGCGCCCGAGAAAGCATACCATTATAGCGCCGCTTTTTCGATTATTGGTTGTATATCTTTTGATCTTCAGTCAAAAAATCCTAACTCCCGGCAAAGGGATCCGAAGAATTGCTTGGAATAGGGAACATGAGCGCCGAAGATCCAAATTGTATACGCTAGAAATACTTCGACAGTTGGCGCTTAGTTGTTCAGTTAATAAGTGCATACACATACGCTGAATTTATATATCGTCCAAGTTATTAATCACTTTCACAAGTCGTTACTGCGCATCGTAACTATATCTTAACCGCTCAGCCCTAAGACGATCGCTAGGTCGATCGTGGATGCCGAAGCGCAATCAACAGTTGCTATACATACAGGGTTAGGAGAGAATTGATGATCCCAGCGCAGCCGATATCGGTAACCGCCGTGGCGCCCGTTTTCGAAGTACCGGCCTATTTTCCGGACGATCCCTTGTTCACGAGCGGATCACAATGGTATTTGTATGATAGCAGCAAGCCGGTGGCGTCGCTGAATATTTCGTCGATTTGGGACGACTATACGGGGGCGGGAATCGCGATCGGCATCATCGATGATGGTGTCGAATATTTCCATGAAGACTTGGCAGCGAACGCGAACCCCTCGATGGGGCGGAACTTTGTCAGTCACAAGCGGACCGTGCCCAATGATGGCCGCCCGTTCGACACCAACGACCGCCACGGCACCACCGTCGCGGGCGTCATCGCCGGGGTGGACAACGATAAGGGCATAATCGGCATCGCCTATGATGCAAAGATCGCCGGCCTGCGGGTCGGGTTCAACGCGGACCATGCCACCGCCCAGGTTCATTCGGCCTTCATCGCAGCGAAGGACTTCGATATCGTCAACAATAGCTGGGGGTATAGCGGGTATTTCTATGACAATTATAACGATTTAAACTCATTCGGCAATTCGGGTAACCCGTTTGCGTTGATCAACGATGCCTTGATCGACGCCGTCGCCAACGGTCGCCCGCATGAAACCGATGCGGGCGTCAACCTGGGGACGATTTTCGTGATGGCATCGGGCAACGACAGGCTGACCATCGGCACCAAGCTGCCCGATCAAGACGTGAATTACCATGGCCTTACCAGTTCGCCACACGTGATCACTGTCGGCGGTTATATCCACACGGGCCAAGACGCCGATTTTTCAACGCCGGGTGCCGCCGTTCTGCTCGCAGGGCCGGCGCACAATATGAAGACGACGGATCTGACCGGCAGCAACGGCTTCAATACGGGCGGCGATTACATCACCAAGAGCGGCACTTCCTACGCCGCCCCGGCGGTCGCGGGCGTCACCGCACTGATGCTCGAGGCAAACCCGAACCTCGGCTACCGGGATGTTCAGGAAATTTTCACGCTAAGCAGCCAATTCGGCGACCCTAATGATACCGATTGGATCATTAACGGCGCAGACGACTGGAACGGCGGCGGCCGTCATGTCAGCAGAGAGTTGGGGTTCGGCACCCTGGACGCCTACAACGCCGTGCGTCTTGCCGAAACCTGGGACGCCGTCAGCACCTATGACAATCTGATCGAGGCGACCGTCAACAGCGGCACCATCAACGCTGTTTTGGACCGCAACACCGTTTCAAAGACGATTACCGTTTCCGATCAGGGCATCGACCTCGAGCATGTCGTGCTGACCGTTAATATGAGCCATTTCCGTGTCGGCGAGCTAACGGTCACGCTGACCTCGCCGGACGGAACGACATCTCTGTTGATAAACAAAGCGGGCGGCGGCGCCGGGTATGCCTCCAGCTTTATCGACGAGTTCGCGCTGACCAGCGTCCAGTTCTGGGGCGAGCAGATCGCCGGCAATTGGACGGTCAGAGTTACCGATAACGACTACGTTACTACCGACACGCTCCAACACACCGGTTTTTGGCGCGACTTTAATCTAACCTTCCTCGGCAATGCCGAAAGCGACGACGATTTATATGTCTATACCAGCGAGTATGCGGAATTTGGCACAAATTCGGCGCGCCAGACGCTCGCCGATGCGGCGGGCACCGATACGCTGAACCTGGCGACGATCGCCGATGGCATGGCGATCGACCTGACGCCGGGTGCCGCCAACACGCTGAGAGGTAATCCTTTCCGGATCGGTGCGGGCACCGTCATTGAAAACGTCTATGGCGGCGATGGCGCAGACAGTTTCATCGGCAACATGACCGCCAACCATCTGCGCGGTATGCGGGGCGACGATGGTCTGACGGGCGGCGGCGGCAATGACCTGCTCGACGGCGGCGCCGGCTACGACACGGCGTTCTACGCCGGCTTTTTGGGGGATTTTGCGATCACGCTGAACCTCGACGAGACCGTCACCATCGAAGACCTGACGGGGCTGGAAGGCATCGACATACTGGTGGACGTGGAGGTAGCGCAGTTTGCCGATGCCGCATACATCATCGGCGATTCGACCGCGCCGCCCCTTTTGCCCGGCAAACCGCCGGTGGTGCTGCCGGCCATTACCCATAGCGGTACGGCCGCGAACAGCGAATACATCCAGGGCGACGACGGCGACAACGTGCTGACAACCGGCGGCGGTGTCTGGGACTTGCTCGACGGCGGCAAGGGCAACGACTCCTATATCATCTACAACTCCAGCGTCAGCATTCGCGACAGCTCGTTTCAAGGTACGGATACGATCTATAGCGGCGCCTATAGTTATACGCTGCCGGCCTTCATAGAAATCGGCATCATGCTGGACAATGCCGCTATTCTTAACGGCAGCCCTCTGGACAATTACCTGGAAGGCAACGACTTCGACAACTTCTTGGACGGGAAGGACGGAAACGACCAGATCGCAGCCTGGGGTGGTGACGACCAGATCACCGGCGGGAAGCTCAACGACGAAATCGACGGCGGCGCCGGCCGGGATACAGCGGTCTTTGACGGCAATCGGGCGGATTTCCTGGTCAGGGAGCACGCGGACGGCACAATCTCGGTGTTGGATCTGATCGGCGATTTGGGGATGGACCGGCTCGCCCGGGTCGAGTTCCTGGCGTTCAACGACCAGACCGTGGCGGTTCCAAATGCTATCGCCGATCCGGCCGGCGTTCTGGCGTTTACGCCGCTGCCACACCCGAGCGGATACGTGGTCCCGGCTCCGACCCATGCGGGATCGACCGAAAACTACGAAAACGTTTGGGGCACGACCGCGGACGAGGTGCTTTGGGGCGGCGGCGGTCATTCCGACTTGTTGGTCGGTTACGCCGGCGATGACACCTATATCATCACCCATCCCAATACCGATATTCGGGAATACAGCGGCAACGGCAGTGACACAATCGCCATCTATGTCAGCGCGTTCGCCACCACGGCCTCCATCGAAAACATCTATATGATGGACGGCGCCATCTCGTTCACCGGCGGCGCGGGCGACAGCACGGTCTACGGCAACGATCACGTCAACATCGTGAATGCGGATGACGGCGACGACCATATCTTTGGCTATGGCGGCAATGATAAACTGTATGGCGGCGCCGGCGACGATGTGCTGTATGGGGGAGCGGGCAACGACGTGCTGGACGGCGGCGCGGGCGGCGATGCCGCCGTCTATGCGGGCGCGATCGCGGGCTATTCGGTCGTCGAGAACGCCGACAAGTCGATCACGGTGACGGACAATGTCGGCGCCGAGGGTATCGACACGCTGCTGAACATCGAGACCGTCGTCTTTGCCGACGACGTCTATTATGCCGGTGGCGCAGTGCCGCCGCCGCCGCCGCCGACCGTGGCTCTGCCCGCGGAGACGCACTCCGGCACCGGAGCCGGCGGCGAACACATCATCGGCACCAGCGGCGACGATGTGCTGAACGGCCGGGGCGGCAATTGGGACCGGTTGGAGGGTCGTGGCGGTAACGACGCCTATATCGTCGAGACCGAAGACAATCTGATACTGGATGAGACCTCCCGAGGCGGCACAGACACGATCTATACGGACATCGCCGCGACCGTCATGCCGCTGCACTTCGAGATCGCCTACATGCTGGGCAATGCTGACAGTATCTCCGGAACGAATTTCAGCAACCATATCGAAGGCAACGGCAAGTCGAATCAGATTTACGGGCTCGACGACACCGATACATTGATGGGAGGGGGCGGCGACGACTTGCTCGCCGGCGGCGGCGACAACGACTTCATCGACGGCGGCAACGGTACGGATACGGCCGCATTCTCCTCGGCGCTGGCCGACTATCTGATCGAAGTCCAGGGCGACGGCTCGTTTACTGTGGTCGACCTGGTCGGCAACGACGGCACGGACCGGCTGATCAATGTGGAGTTGCTGCAGTTTGCGGACCAAACCGTCGCAGCGCCGCTGGCTGGTGCCGGCGGCAGCGGCACCGGTGCGCTTTCGGCGCTGCCGGGTGCCGATAATGTTCTGCCGCCGGATGTAACTGTATCCGGCACGCTGGAGAGTTATGAAAACACCAGTGGCGGAACGGGGGCCGACGTGCTTTCGGCAGGCGGCGGCTATTTGGACACGCTGATCGGCGGCGACGGGAACGACTCCTATATCATCGAGAGCGAAAGCACTAGGGTCAGGGAGAATTACAACGGCGGCAACGATACGGTCTACAGCTACGCCTCGTCGCTCTCCCTCTCGACGAACATCGAAACGTTCTACATGATGTACGGGGCGTTGGAGCTGACTGCGAGCGGGCACGACAACACGATCTTCGGCAACAAGCACGACAACACCATTGACGGTAAGAACGGCAATGACACAATCGCGGGCTTTGAGGGCGACGATCTCCTGATCGGCGGCGGCGGCAGTGACACCGCGGTATTCCAAGGCGACTTGGCGGACTTCGACATCCTCTTTATCGGCGGAACCCAGTTGCTGGTATCCGACACTGCCGGGGGCGGTCAGGGCAACGACAGCATCATCGACTTCGAACATCTGCGGTTCGACGACCAGACGGTCGACGTGATGGACTATTATGCCTAGAGGAGCGTCGGTTGTCCCGGCTCAGACCGGGACGGCATGGCTGCCGGGGCGCCTGAGTTAACGGCGGCGGCGAGCGCGGTGGATCTAGGCATTTCAAGCCAGAAACCGCGCTTCGGCCTCTCTGTCATCTTCTCTGTCGCCCTCGCGCCCCCAACAGCCGGTGGCCACGATCGCCGTCTGCCCGCACTTCGCCCGCACGGCGCCGGAGAGGCGGTCGCCGCGATAGGCACTGTCGGCATAGACCATGCCCGGCGCGTCCGGAACGATGGCGGCGCCGGTCTTGCCGTCATGGACGTTGCCGGGTGTCGCGGCGGCGCTTTAGACCAGGACATCGTCGGCATCGACAGCGACATGGGTCTTGCAGCTGTGGATGGCCTTTCGCGAGCGGTCGCCGGACCGCCCGGCCTCATCATCGCCCTTGCTGGCGGACGCGATCATGGTCGCACCGATCACCGTGGCATCAATTAACGTGCCCTGCCGGACCCGGAGGCTCTTCGCCCGCAATCGCTCCGTCACCCGGTCGAACGGGCGCAAACCAGCCCGCGGGCGACATGTTCCCGGCAGAAACGCACCGGGGCGAAGCGCTTGGGCGTCGCCTCGCTGCGCGAGAACCCGCAGACCCACCGGGGCGAGGCGCAATCCGCCAATGCCTCAGCCAGCCGTTCGTCCGAAAGGTCGTACCAGCCGAAAGCAGCAGGGCCTTGAACAGCGCCAGCGGCGGCCAAGCCTCTTCACCCTTTGTCGAAGCATAAATCGGGCCGAGTGCGGTGTCGATTGCAGCCCAATCCAGCAGATTTGCCCTGATCTGCTGATGTGAAATGACGCAATCTCCTGTCTTTGACAATCAACGGAATCAGAAATTAGCCCAAACGCCGAGCCTATCCGCGCACAGGTCTCATTAATCGCAATAGCGATTCGATTTGATGGGCCGATGCTCTCGCCGCCGCTCCCGCCACCAAATATAAAAACCGGAGCCGATGATGATCGCACCGCCGAGGAAACTGGCGTCGGCCGGCACCTCGCCCCAGGCGAAATAGCCAACCGCCAGCGCAAACACGATCTGGGTGTAGTCGAACGGCGCCAACACCGTCGCCGGCGCGTGGCGGTAGCCGATCAGGAAAGCATACTGCGCCGCCGCGCCCAGCGCACCGACTGCCGCGAAAATCAGCCAATCCTGCCAGGTGGGCGTGACCCAGACGAACGGCATACACGCGCTCGCCACCACAATATTGGCGAGGGCATAAATAAAGAAGATGCGGTTGGCGGGCTCACGCCGGGAAAGCTGCCGGATCGCCACCACCGCCAGCGCATAGAAAAACGCGCCGATCAGCGCGACCAGCGCGATCCAGTTCAAATCGGCCCCGGGCTGCACGATGATCAGCACGCCAGCAAACCCCACGGCCGCCGCGGTCGCGCGGCGCCAGCCGACGCTCTCGCCCAGCAGCGGCACGGACAGCATGGTCAGGAACAGCGGCATGGCAAAGCTGATGGCGGTCGCCGTCGCGAGCGGCATACGGGTGACGGAATAGAACATGGCGAAGGTGGCGATCAGGCCATAGATGGCGCGCACCACATGGCTGACCGGCCGCTCGGTTCGCCACAATTCAGACCCGCTCCGCCAAAGCAGGGGCAGGCTCAGCGTCAGGCCAAAGGCATAGCGCATCAGCAGCACTTGCAGCGGCGAATAGCCGGCGCCGAGCAGCTTTACGCAAGCGACCATCATCGAAAACATCAGCGAGGCAAAGCAGATCACCGCGATGCCGAACCCCAGCCGACCATCGGCCAAACTGCCGCCGGTCGCACCGGTCGTACCGGTCCCTCTCAAGCAGCGCCACCCGAAAGCTTGCGTTCGCGCCACCAGACATAAAGGCCGGCGCCGGCCAGCACCAGCGCCCCCAACACGGTCATGAGGTCGGGCACCGAGCTGAAAATCACCATCCCAAACAGCGTCGCCCACACCAGCGAACTGTAGCTGAAGGGCGCCAGGACTGAGGCGGAAGCCATCATATAGGCACGGATCATCAGGATCTGGCTCGCCAGATGGCAGACCGCCAGCAGGAACAGCAATGCCCATTGCGTCCCTGTCGGCCAGACGAAGCTTGAGATGCCGAACGGCAACACCGCGGCGAAGCCGGCAAAGGTAGACCAGGCCAGCACCGTCAGCGCCTTCTCGCTGGTGCGCATGGAGCGCGTGATGATGATGGCATTGGCCCACAGGAACGAGGCCAGCATCGGCAGCAGCATGGCCCATTCGAACGAGGCGCTGCCCGGGCGCAGAATCATCAGCACGCCGCCAAAGCCCAACAGCACCGCGGCCCAGCGTCGCGGCCCGACATGCTCGCCCAGAAAAGGGACGGAAAGCGCCGTGATAAACAGGGGCGAGACGAAGCTGATGGATGTCGCGGTTTCCAGCGGCAGGTAGCGCACACCGTAAACAAAAGCGGTGGCCGCCCCGATCTGCAACACGCCGCGCGCCACGTGCAGCCGCGGCTTGGTCGTGGCCAGCGGCTTTCGTGGCCAGCGGTACAGGACGACGCCCAGCACCACGGTCGAGACGAGGGCGAAGCGGATGGTGATGATCGCTTCCGGCTGCATGCCGGTCTCTGTCAGCAGCTTGGCGATGGCGTCCATGCTGACAAACATCAGCGTTGTCGCCAGCACCAGCAGAATCGCAAGGCTGGGACGGTCCTCGGTAGCCCCGGGCATGGGCGGCGGGGCGGAACGGGCAAGCGTCACCGGGTGGGATCCACGGAGTTGCTTCCGGTCAGCCGGCAGCCAGAAAAGGAACCAGATGGGCGAGCACCGCTTCCGGCTGCTCTTGCTGCACCCAATGGCCTGCGCCGTCGATCAGATGGATGCCGCGAACGTCGGTGCAGGCATGTTCCTGCATTTTCTCCAGCGCGCCCGGCGTCTGGTGGATGCCCCAGTCGCTTGCCCCGGAGATGAAGGCGAAGGGCACGTCGATGGTGCGGCCCGAAAACACCTGCTGCTCGGCCGTGAACAGGTCGCTGGTGCGCGCCCGATACCATTGCAAGCCGCCCTGAAAGCCGGTGCGGCCGTATTCGGTCGCGAACACTGCCATTTCCGCCTCCGGCATCCACTCACACGCCGCGATGCGCTCTGGCGTCGGCATCTCGTGCGCCACGATCTCCGGCATGCTCTCGCCCAAATCCATGATGTAGTAGGTGGGCATCTTCGCCAGTTCCTCCGCCGTCCACGCGGCGAGCGGGGCCGGCTCGTTGCCTGGCCAGTCCGCGCTTTTGTGATGGAAATAGCCGCGCAGGAAGGCATGAACTCCCTGCGGCGCGCGCCACATCTCATCGCCCGCCGCTCGGGTGGAATAGTACCACTGATAGTGTTTACGCGGCCGCGCCAGCGCCGCCAAACCGGCGTGCACGTCCGGGGCGGGCTCGCGGGCAGGCTTTGGGGGTTCGAGCGCCGGCGGGCCGGTGAACGGGGCGCTCATGATGCAGCAGCGGCGAAAGATGTCCGGCCGCAACAGCGCCGCCCAGGCCGCGACCATGGCGCCGAAGTCGTGGCCGATCACCGCATGCGCCTCGTCCCGGCCGAGCGCCGCCATCAATCCCATCACGTCGCGCACCAGATTGATGACGCGGCTCTCTGCCAGGTCGCCATCGTAGCTGCGGTTCCAGCCAAGCGTGCGGCCATAGCCGCGCTGGTCCGGCGCCACCACCCAATAGCCGGCTTCGGCCAGGGCCGGCATTACCTTGCGCCAGCTATAGGCTAGCTCCGGGAAGCCGTGCAGCAGCACGACGAGCGGCCGCCCCGCTTCTTCAAAGCCTGCTTCCAGATAATGCATCGACAGACCGTTGCCGTTGTCGGCAAAGCGCGACCGGATGCCCGGCAGCGGCGGGGCATTGGTGTAGGCGAGAGCCATCGAGAAAGGTTCCAGCGGCGGTTATTCGTTACCGGAAGCTATCACGCCACCCGCCGCGGCCGATATGCGGCTTCGGCCGCAGTAGTGTCAGCCGCAGGCACCTCATAGAGATAATTTCGGGTCAACGGCACCGCATCCCGCGCCCGTGCCAACTGGAACTGCGCTACCATCATGGAATTGTAGCGGAACCCAGCCTCGCAGCCTGCCAGGTAGAACTCCCACATACGGCAAAAGCGCTCGTCATAGAGCCTGGCAGCGTCGTTCCAGCGCGCCGTGAATGCTTCGCGCCAATGCCTCAACGTCATCGCATAATGCAGGCGCAGGCATTCCAGATCTGTGGTCCAGAGGCCTGACTGCTCGATGGAGGTAACTGCCTCCGACACCGCGGGGCAGTAGCTACCCGGAAAGATATACTTTGTCATCCACGAATTGGTCGCCCACGGCGTCGTCGCCTGCACAATGGTATGCACGAGCGCAACGCCGTCTTCCGTCAACCGGTCGCGCACGGTGTTGAAGAAGGTGTCATAGTTGGGAACGCCCACATGTTCGAACATGCCGACTGAAACGATCCGGTCATAGGTGCCGGTCTCGTTCCGGTAGTCACGCAGATTAAAGGAAACCCGGTCATCCAGACCGCGCTCCCTTGACTTGGCGACGGCGTAGGCGTGTTGCTCTTCCGACAGGGTGATGCCGGTAACCTGCGCGCCGGTGGTCTCTGCGATATGCATGGCGAGACCGCCCCAGCCGCAGCCAATATCCAGCACCCTGTGTTCCGGCTTCAGCAACAGCTTGGCCGTGATGTGATCGAGTTTGGCGAGTTGCGCCTGCTCCAGGCTCATCGACGGATCGGCGAAATAGGCGCAGGAGTATTGCCGCCGCGGATCCAAAAACAGGTCATAAAGCGCGCCCGACAGATCATAGTGATGGGCCACATTTTCCCGCGCGCGTTTGACTGGATTGGCCTGGGCAAATTTGCGCATCACATACCGGTACTGCAGGTTCCACTTGTCCAGCGCGCTGACTTCCCGGTTCCCGGTGTTAAGGACGAGCAGCGCCAAGAAATCATAGATTGAACTGCCATCTTCGGCCGTCAGCGTGCCGTCCATATAGGCCTCGCCCAAATACAGACGGGGGTTTAGCGCAAGCTTCCAATGGAGTTTGGCGGAATGCAGCCTGACGGTGACCGGGTCAGGCGCGGACGTTTCGCCAAATTCGTGGCGTTGACCGTGGGCGTCGATAACAACCAGATGCCCCTTTTCGATAACCTTGTGAAGCAGGGTGCCAAACAACATCGTACATCTCCCAATCATACTTCTCGACATCTGCCCGGCTGGTTCCCCATCGGCCAGCGGGTCTCCTATCGATTAATATCTGATCTTGCCGCCGAATTTACCATTCGCCAAGCTTTGATTGCATACGGGGAGGTGCCGGTTCGCGGTTATGCCGGCGCCACGTCAGGCTAAACGGCGCGGCAGCAATCGCATTGCTTGCCCACCGGCGCCCGCCTACACTCCGCCGAAGCCGATCCTGTAACGCGAAGCGACTGAATCTCTCCCCATGCCTCAACCCCTGTCTCATCCCCTGTCTGATATTCTCGTCGTCAGTCTGGAGCAGGCCGTCGCCGCCCCGCATCTGACCTGCCGCATGGCCGATGCCGGCGCGCGCGTGATCAAGCTGGAGCGCGCCGACGGCACCGGCGACTTCGCCCGCGGCTACGACCAGCATGCGAACGGCATGTCGAGCTATTTCGTCTGGTTGAACCGGGGCAAGGAATCGCTGAGCATCGACATCAAAAAGCCAGAGGATTTGGAACTGCTGCATCGGCTGTTGGCGAAGTCAGACGTGTGGGTGCAGAACTTGGCTCCGGGCGCGATGGAGCGGGCTGGGCTGGGGTCCGCGGCGCTGCGCGAGAAATACCAGCAACTGATCACCGTCGATATATCCGGGTATGGCGATACCGGCCCGCCCTATGACACGATGAAGGCCTATGACCTGTTGGTGCAGGCGGAAAGCGGCCTGACCTCCATCACCGGCTCGCCGGAGGAGCCGGGGCGGGTCGGCGTGTCGATCTGCGACCTGACCACGGGGCTGAACGCCTATACCGCCGTGCTGGAGGCGCTGATCGAGCGCGGCAAGACCGGCCGCGGCACGGGCGTCAAGGCGTCGTTGTTCGCCAGCATGGCCGATTGGCTGGCCTCCCCGCTGATCACCTACGAGCAGTCGGACGTGATCTGGCCCCGCAATGCGCTGCGCCATCCGCTGATGTCCCCTTATGGCGCGTTTTCCGACAGCAGCGGTTTCAAGACGCTTGTCGCCTGTCAGAACGAGCGGGAATGGGTGCGGTTTTGCGAGTTCGTGTTGCAGGACAAAGAGTTCGCGAGCCACCCAAAGGCGTCAAGCAACGTCATCCGCGTGGACAATCGGGCATTCGTCGAAGGCCGGATCGAGGAAACCACCTCGCAGATCAGCCGCGAAGAATTCCATGCCCGCCTGCGCCAGGCCGACATCGCCTTCGGCGCGGTCAACACCATGCCGGAACTGTCAGTGCATGGCGCGTTGCAGCGAATCACGGTCGGCACGCCGAACGGCGACATCTCTTTTCCCGCGCCGCCCGCGATCCGCGGCGAGGCGCGGGACGATTACGGCCCCGCCCCCGGCTATGACGAGCATGGCCCGAAGATCAGGGCCGAGTTTGGGAGGTGAAACCGGACAGTACTACTACCCCCTGCCGTTTGCGCTAATCCACCAGACTCGGCAAGTAGAGCACGATCTCCGGAAAGACCATCAGCAGCACGATCACGATCAGGTCCGAGACCAGGAACCACAGAATACCCTTGAATATCAGCGAGGTGGTGGCGAGGTCGCCGACCACGCCCTTGATCACGAACACGTTCAGGCCGATGGGCGGCGTGATCATGCCGATCTCCAGGAACTTGGTCAGCAGCACGCCGAACCAAACCAGACTGAAGCCGGTCGTGTCGATGATCGGCAGCAGGATCGGCAGGGTCAGCAGCATGGCGCCGATGGGCTCCAGGAACATACCCAGCACCAGATAGACCACCGAGATTCCGGCCAGCAGCAGCAGCTCGTGCGCGCCGATGGCCACTACCAGCTCGGACAGGTAGTCGCCCGCGCCGCTGAAGGCGAGGAACCGGGTGAGCATGCTGGCGCCGATGGCGATGATGAACAGGGCGGCCGACGTCAGCAGGGTTTCCAGCAGCGCGTTCTTGAAGTTTTCCCAGCTGAGCGAGCGCTTCAGGGCGGCGATGACGACGGAAAGGAAGGCGCCGACGGCCCCTGCCTCGGTGGGCGTGAACAGCCCGGCGAACAGGCCGCCGAACACGCCGGCCATCAACAGCAGCACCGGCCAGGTTTCGCGCAATGCCCAAAGCTTGTCGGAAAACGACACGCGCTCTTCCACGTGTGGCGCGAGTTCAGGATTCAGCGAGGCGCGCACGGTAATGACGATCACATAGCCGAAAGCGGTCAGCAGACCTGCCCCAACCCCGCCGAGGAAAAGCTGGCTGATCGGCACTTCCGCAATGATGCCATAAAGGATCATCAGAATGCTGGGCGGGATCAGGGCGCCGATGGTGCCGGCGGCCGCAACCGTGCCGGTGGCTAGAGAGACGTCATAGCGGTGGCGCATCATTTCTGGCACGGCGATCCTGCCCATCGCCGCCGCACACGCAACCGAGGAACCGGTCACGGCGGCAAAGCCGGCCGCACCGAAAACCGTGGCGACAGCCAGCCCGCCCGGGAGCCCGGACAACCACATGCGGGCGGCATCGAACAGGCCCTTGGTCAATCCTGCATGAAAGCAGAAAAAGCCCATCAGCAGAAACATAGGCACCGAGCTAAGCTGCCAGGTGGCGGCAAAGGAATAGGGTACGACCCCTAAAATACCCCACGCGGCCTTCTCGCCGACAATCGCCCAAATGCCGAAGAAGGAAACGCCGATCAGGCTAACACCGATTGGCACGCGAAGGGCGATGAGGGTGACGAGAATGCCGATCCCGACAAAGCCAATTTCAACGTCAGACATTGCTGCTTTTTCCGCTTTCTTAGGCTAGGCCGGATTCGCTCGATGCTGCGATGTCGGCGTCTTTTTGCAGGGTCGGTACTTCGCCAAGACCGCTTTTCGCGCCCGTCAGGTAAATGATGAAGCGATAGATGACGACCAGCGTCATCAGTCCGCAGCCGATCGGCAGCAGGTAATAGGATGGCCAGGTCAGCAGCTTTGTTCCCTGCTCCATCATGAACGTGCCGGTTGCCTGGGCGCGGACCGCTTCCTCCCACGTCCGAACGGTCAACAGGCCATACACCATGGCCGAAATCACATAGCTCCAGGAATACAGATGTCTCTGCGCCCGCATCGGGAACAGTTCGGTCAGCACCTCGACCGAAATGTGGCCATTGCGGGTTTCCGCAAACCCGATGGCCAGGAAGGCGACGACGACCATATAGTAATTGGATACCATCGCGATGGTCGCGGGAATCGGCTCGTTCAGCAGGAACTTGCCGGCGACGTCGATGGAGATATGCAGCATCATCAGCGCCACGGCGATCAAGCCCAGAATGGTTGACAGCTTGACGCCCATGGCCAGTACACGGCCTATCGCAGTCATTTGAACATCCTCACGATTAGAACTGACGGGGCGCCGGCATTGCGCCTGATCGCGCTGGAGGGACAAAGCGTATGGGCATCGATTTTCCAGCGCCGGGACTGGGGATCTGCCGGGTCGAGCAGAAAGAGTTGCTCCGGCCCAACCATGCGGCCCGACAGCAAAGCTTAGTTCATGCCGTAGGTTTCCGGATCGATCTTTGAGAAGATCTCGTCCCAATAGACCTGGAAAAGCGCTTCGGGGTCATTTTCCATGCCCTCTGTCAGCGTTTTCCATTTCTCGGTGAGTTCGACCATCTTGGCGATCTTATCGTCCGTGTTGTTGACGCCGTAGTCGGCCGTGAACTGTTCGCTGATGACCTTCAGGTCGCCTCTGACGAACTCCTCCGACTTGGCCAGGATTTCCGGGTCGGGCTCGAACACCTCGATTCCCTTGCCGGGCGACGCCTCCAGGTTCTCCTTGGCGTCGGCATAGAATTTCCAGGTCAGGTCGGACTGGACGCGGGCAGAACCCTTCAGAAACACCTTGCGTTCGTCGGCGGTGAGACTACGCCAAGTGTCAAGGTTCATGTTGTTGGTGGCCACCCCGGAATAGACACCGCCCGGAATGCGGCGGGTTACGGCCTTTACCACATCGAACAGTGACAGGTTGGTGAGTTCGGTGGCGGACAGCATGGCACAGTCGATTACGCCCTGCCCCAGACCTTCGTAGACGTCATTCGCCGAGATCGAGACCTTGACGCCGCCAAAATACTCTGCCCAGCGGCCAAAATTCGCCGCGCCAGACCGGAACCTTTTTCCCTTCAGGTCGTCCATCGTCCGGACAGGGGTAGTGCACAACATGACATAGGTCGGGCTGGACCCAGTGCCGAGATAGACTTGGTTTTCATGCTCGAACTGTTTCAGACAGTCCGGGCAATTGAAAAAAACGTATTCGTTCGTGGCGCCCGCCATCGCCGCGCCAGGGCTCTCCACTTGGCGCCCGGTGGTCGCGAGCATCGACAGGTTGGCAGCCAGATTGAATTCCGAATATTCGGCCGGGAAATAGGGCGGCAGCACGAAGCCCATGTCAGCAATGCCATCGCGAATGCCGGGCGGCGTCTCCTTCAGGTTCAAGAGCGACATGGAAAACACCTTGATCTTCAGGTCGGTGTTCTCCGCCACATAATCAGCCAGGCGGCTGTGGGCGTAGTACTGAACACTGCTCGGTGCGAGTCCGACCGCGTCTTTCAGCGTCCGGGCCGACACGTCGCCGGCTGAAACGCCCGCGAGACCCACGTTGAGCACGGCTGCCGCGAGCGTGGCACTGAATAGGGGCCATTTCTTCATGCGTTCCTCCGATTGTTGCGGCAGGCGTCAACGCGCTGCGTCGCCATTCTTGGTTAAGGCTCGAGCGTGATCTGATGACCAATCGTCGAAGGTTAATAGGCGTCATCGTCTGCGGCAATCCGGTTTTACCCTGCCAGCAGCGGAGGCCGGGTCGGCAAAACTTAGTTCATGCCGTAGGTTTCAGGATCGATCTTCGAGAACACCTCGTCCCAGTAAACCTGGAACAGCGCTTCCGGGTCATTTTCCATGCCCTCTGTCAGCGCTTTCCATTTCTCGGTGAGTTCCACCAGTTTTGCGATTTTTTCATCCGTGTTGGCGACGCCGTAGTCGGTCGTGAACTGTTCGCTGATGACCTTCAAGTCGCCTTTAACGAATTCGTCCGTCCTGGTGAGGATTTCCGGGTCAGGCTCGATCACCTCGATTCCTTTGCTGGGAGCAATCTCCAGATTCTTCTTCGCATCGTCATAGTATTTCCAGGTCCCGTCAGCCTGCAGGCGGGCGGAGCCTTTCAGGATCACTTTGCGCTCCTCCAGCGACAGGCTGCGCCACGTGTCCAGGTTCATGTTGTTGGTTGCGACCCCCGAAAAAACGCCGCCCGGAATGCGCCGGGTCACTGCCTTCACCACGTCGAACAGCGACAGGTTGGTGAGCTCCGTTGCCGACTGCATGCTGCAATCGATCACGCCCTGGCCCAGACCCTCGTATACATCGTTTCCGGAAACCGTAACCTTGATGCCGCCGAAATGTTCGGCCCAGCGGCCAAAATTCGCCGCGCCGGATCGGAACCTTTTGCCCTTCAAGTCTTCTAGCGTTCGAATTGGAGTGGTGCAGAGCATGATGTAGGTGGGACTAGACGCAGTGCCGAGATAGGCTTGGTTCTCGTGCTCGAACTGCGCCAGGCATTCCGGGCAATTGAAGAATACATACTCGTTCGTGGCGCCGGCCATGGCCGCGCCCGGGCTTTCCACCTGGCGCCCAGTGGTCGAAAGCATGGAGAGGTTGGCGGCCAGATTGAACTCCGAATATTCCGCCGGGTAATAGGGCGGCAACACGAAACCCATGTCGGCGATGCCGTCGCGGAGGCCGGGCGGCGTCTCCTTCAGGTTCAGAAGCGACATGGAAAACACCTTGATCTTCAGGTCGGTGTTTTCCGCGACATAATCGGCCAGACGGCTGTGGGCGTAGTATTGAACACTGCTGGGCGCGAGGCCGACGGCGGATTTCAGGGTCCGGGCCGATGCATCACCGGCCGCAACGCCAGTAATGCCCATGCTGAGCGCCACGGCCGCGACCATGCCGCCGAATAGGGGCCGCTTCTTCATGCATTCCTCCGTTTATTGCGACGTGCCTTGATACAACATCAAAGCGCCTGACTGAGTCTCCATCGAAATTCGATGGCCAATCCATGAAAGGCTATTGGCCAGACGCGCCAGCGGCAATCCGATTTTCCCGCGCCACCAGCGGAGGCCGGGCCGGCCTACGTGCTTATGTATTCTGCTGTCGTCAAGCCTAGTTCATGCCATAGGTTTCAGGGTCGATCTTTGAGAAGACCTCGTCCCAGTAGACTTGGAACAGCGCTTCCGGGATCGTCCTCCATGCCCTCTGTCAGCGTCTTTCCACTTCTCGGTAAGCTCGACCAGTTTGGCGATCTTCTCGTCCGTATCACTGACGCCATAGTCGGTGGTGAACTGTTCGCTGATGACCTTCAGGTCGGCTTTCACGAACTCATCGGACTGCTTGAGGATTTCCGGGTCAGGCTCGAATACCTCAATCCCTTTGCCGGGGGACGCCTCCAGGTTTTTTTTGGCGTCCGCATAGTATTTCCAGGTCAGATCAGCCTGGGCCCGGGCCGTGCCTTTCAGGAACGCCGTGCGCTGTTCAAGAGTAAGGCTGCGCCAAGTATCGAGGTTCACGTTGTTGGTTGCGACACCCGAATAGACGCCGCCTGGAATGCGCCGGGTCACGGCCTTGACCACATCGAACAGCGACAGATTGGTGAGTTCGGTTGCCGATAGCATGGCGCAATCGATCACGCCCTGGCTCAGGCCTTCGTAGACATCGTTTCCGGAGATCGACACCTTGATGCCGCCGAAATGCTCCGCCCACCGGCCAAAATTCGCCGCGCCGGAGCGGAACTTCTTGCCCTTCAGGTCTTCCAGCGTTCGCACGGGCTGAGTACAGAGCATGATATAAGTCGGACTGGCGGCAGTGCCGAGATACACTTGGTTTTCGTGCTCGAACTGCGTCAGGCATTCAGGGCAGTTAAAAAACACATACTCACTTGTTGCCCCGGCCATGGCTGCACCGGGGCTCTCCACCTGCCGGCCAGTGGTCGAAAGCATGGACAGGTTGGCGGCCAGGTTGAACTCCGAGTATTCCGCCGGAAAATAGGGCGGCAGTATGAAACCCATGTCGGCTATCCCATCGCGGACACCCGGCGGCGTCTCCTTCAGGTTCAACAGCGACATCGAAAATACTTTGATCTTCAGGTCGCTGTTTTCCGCCATGTACTCGGCAAGCCGGGCATGTGCGTAATGTTGGGCACTGCCGGGCGCGAAGCCCACCGCGTCTTTCAGCGTCCGGGCCGAGGCATCACCGGCCGAAACGCCAGAAATGCCCAGGCTTAGCGCCGCCGCGGCAATCATGCCGCCGAACAGGGACCGTTTCATCATTATTTCCTCCCATTATTGCGGCATGCGTTGGCGCGCCGAGCCGCAGTTCTTTGTTAGTCCGCCAGCCTGATGGCGAAGCCGATAATTCAGAGGCTACTCGCCGACGCTGTCTGCGGCAATCCGGTTTCCCAGGCGGCGCTTCACGACCGCATAGGCCGGAGCCGATCCTGCCGCTCAGCCCTTCAGGCCGACGGCATCGGCATACTGGCGACAGGCGTCGATATGCTGGTCGATGGTCTCGTAAGGCGCGTCAATGGTGCGGAAGGTGCAATGGCTCACGCCCATTTCGCGCCACCCTTCCGTGTCGGCGACCCATTGGTTGACCGAGCCGCGCTTCGCCAGCGCCACGGCGTTCACCGAAAATTTGGATCGGTCCCGGCCATACTCGTCCAGCCAGGCCGCCACCTGGTCCAGCACGCGCTGGCTGTCGTCGTCGTCCGGCGTCATCCAGGGTTTGGTGAACCAGCCGTCGGCAATGCGGCAGGCTCGCTGCACCGCCACGTCCTCGAACGCGCCGATCCAAAGGGGTATCGGCCGTTGGACCGGCAAAGGATTGATGCCCGCGTCGTTGATTTCGTGATACCGGCCCTTGAACGTCACCAGCTCTTCCGTCCAGAGCCTGCGCAGAACCTCGAACTGTTCTTCATAGCGGCGGGCGCGGTTCCGAAAGTTCTCGTTCAGCGCGATGTATTCTACCTCGTTCCAGCCGATACCGACGCCAAGCGTCAGGCGGCCCTGACTGAGCACGTCCACCTCCGCCGCCTGCTTCGCCGCCAGCGCGGTCTGGCGCTGCGGCAGGATCAGAATGGCCGTGGCCATGCGGATTTCACGGGTCACGGCTGCCAGGAAGCCAAACAGCACCAGCGGCTCGTGAAATTGGCGGTCGCGGGTATAGCTGGCCGACCAAGGCACCTCGTTCGGCTCGCGCGCGCCCAACACATGATCGATGCAGGAGAGGTGCCGGAAGCCCATTTCCTCGACCGCCTGGGCGAAGTCGCGGATGACGATCGGGTCGGTGCCGATCTCGACCTGGGGAAAGGCGACGCCGATTTCCATGGGCGGTGTTCCTGCTGCTTTGAAATCCCAGCGGGAATAGGATCATAGTTGCAGCGAGCCTACAACCGCCGGCTTGGCTCCGCAAACGGCGCTGCCTTCCGTCAGATGCAACGCACGGCGGTGGGATCGGTGGTAAAATCCCCCTTGCCGATGCGCCAGTACAGGGCCTGGTCGAAGCGGCGGAACGGCGATTTAACCAGATAGACAACACAGCCGCGCTCGTCCCGCGCGACCGGCACCATATAGAGAAACTGCCCCAACCGTTCGATTTCCGGTTCCTCCAACGCGCCCGGCGCTTCCCCCGGCAGGGCCGTACAGGCAGCGACGGCCAGCGTGATCAGTGCTACCGGGATCGCCCGAATATCCACAAAGACACTCCCGCGAAAATGGCTAAGACGGCAATCGTGTCGAAGGCCAGCGCGTAACCATCAACCGACACCATCACACTAAAGATAGTGGGGAGGATCATCACCCCAAAAAATTGCGCGGACGCGCCGAGCGCGGTCGAAGCGGCCGCGTGCTCGGTGCCGCCGATACGGGCATATTCGGCGAACGCCAAGCCGGTGTACCCGCTGGCCGTTGCGCCCGCAACGACCGAAACGGCGAACACGCCGAACCAGGGCCAAGCCTCGGAATAGGTTCCGGCGAATACCGCCATCGCCCCCATGACGATGCCCATCGCCGCCAGCATCAGGCGGGCGGAAAGCCAACGGTCGGCGATGAGGCCCCAAACCGGCCGGCTGACCACACCGGAAATCTGATACGTCGCCAACATCGCGCCGGCGGCCACCAGGTCATAGCCCGCCTGATTGTAAAGATGGACACTGGTAAACGAGACGAAGCACAGTTGCACGCCGGCATAAAAGAAACCCATCAGCGCCATCGCCCGCATTTCGGGCAAGCGTTTCAGCAGGGATAGCGGTTCTATAAGACCGCGCGCGTTGATCGGATAGGCTGGATTGCGGTCGGCATCATACTCGGCCCGAATGAATTGCAGCAGTACCAGCATCGCCAGCGCCGGGACTATCTGCACGCCCATGGCCGTCTGCCAGTCGAATGCCAGGACGATCGGCGGCACAATGAGGCCGGCCAGCACGCCGCCCAAGGGGACGCCGATTTGCCGAATGGAAAAGACCAGATTGCGAACGCCGGGCGCGGTCCGCTTCATCAGCAGGTGGCTGCTGGTGGGCGCGGTTGCGCCATAGCCAAAGCCCAGCAGAACCGCGCCCAGGCCCAGCGCCAGCACCGTGCCGCCCAGCGCCGCCGCCAGGATCAGGCCGATGCCCGCCAGCATGATAAACTGGCTGACCCTGACGGCGCCGTAACGGTGGATGAAGCTGACCGAGAGCACCGCGGAGATCATGCCGGTGCCGTACACCATGGAGATGAAAACTCCTACCCGCTCGCCCGGCACGCCCAGGTCAGCCGCGATGGCGGGGGCCGCAGCGGGCACCGAGTAGGCGCCCATGGTCACGAGCGTCTGCACGAACAGACCGGCGAGGAGCGCGACGTAGGGAACACCGGTCATCGAAACAGAATTTGCCTGACACTATCGGGAGCGCGCGGGTGGATCGGCCGAACGCCTGGAGGGTGTCGATTATCATGGCGCCATTCGCAGGAGCATAACAGTCCGCGAAGAGCCGCAGAACCCAAACCCGATTATTGTACAGGGCGGATGGTGTGGCTCGGCTTCCGCGCGGTAACACGGAGTTGAATTGATGTGGCTCGCCTGCTCTCCGCCCTGCGCTTCCGTGAAGAACCCGTGCTAACACCCGCCCGCCGGTCACAATTCCCCCGGCCCCGGGGCCGGGGGGTCGCAACGATCACACTGCACGCCATTCGTGCCTATGTCGCGGCCGGCTTACTTGCGCGCGCTCAAATCACGGAGGCGGAAACCATTGAGAGCGCATGTTTGTGGGGAACCGCACCGCCATGTTTCCCCGGCCCGACACAGAGGAAACATGATGATGCACTGCGTCCCCCGCTCACGGGGAATGGCGTCTCGCCTATGAACGGTTAACCTTGGATGGCTCCAGCGTCGCGAAGTAACCCAGCATGAAGCCTTCCATGGTGAGCTCCGGCGGCTCCGGAGTCGCGCCCACCAAGGGGGTCTTTTTCCTAGCTTTGCCGACCAAAAACCGCTTCAGCAAATTGCGGAAGCCGGACCTGTTTGCCCGACCGGCAGCGTGTTCAAATGATTGCATAGTGACTTGCATCGCTCTGTATACCCTTCCTTCAAGTAGTCGCCAAACGAGAGTTTGGCATCACCCAGTATCCGCAGGCTGTATATGATTGTATTCTTTACCTGCAACTATGAGTTTTGCAATATTTTGCTGTGACCGCAACAAAAAAATCGTGAATGATGAAAATCATTTTATGACCATTTGAACAGTCTGGTGGAATACCATCGAGCGGGATCGGGAAATTGCGAGCCGTATCGTGTGATGGAGAAAAGGTCCGCACAGCGACCGCGCACGCCGCGGGAAGCCGGCAAGAACAACCGAGCGGCGCAGAGTCCAGCTGGTGGTTTGATCGAAAGGCTTGCTACCGCAAGTGTTTCGACCGACTAGCCCACTATCTCAGAAACTCCGCAATTTCATTCCGCCGACAAACGGGTACCATCCGTTGGCGTCCAACCAATAGTTGTGGAGCCTCAACAGGTTGTCCTGGTTTAGACCGAGTTCGGTTGATGGGTGTTTGATAGTTTATGCCGCCGGGCGGGCGATGCCAATTGTAGAGGTGTATCCAGATCGGCAGGTCAACGGCGCGCTGGTCGAAGGTCTAGTAGGCCCTGTCATAGACCCATTCGCGGAGCACAGTTTGGATGAAGCGAGCCATCGTCGGTCATGATGCCGGAGACGGCGATGCCGAGGCTCCGGTACCAGGCAACGGCCGCTTCCAGGTGTTGCACGGCGCTGACCGCTTTCTCGTCAGGCTGGATTTGGGTAAACGACAGGCGGGAATGGTCGTCGATGGCGACACGGACGAACTCCCAGCCATAGCCGCTCTGGCGGCAGCCGCGGAACGCCGATTGGCTCCGCCGGTTGCCCGTGATGCGGTGGCCGGCGCGCTCGAAGCGTCCAAGTTTCTTGATGTCGATATAAATGATCTCGCCCGATGTCTTGCGCTCATCGAAGCACGGGTTCGGCAGGCTCCAGGTCTGCAATGCGCGAGCCATTTCCGCGCGGTGCGCGGACAAACCCTGCGGCTCGTGCGGCGGCCTCCGGGCTTTGCCCGCTCAGCATCAGGTTGACCAAGCGCTCTCGACCGAGAGGCGTCAGACGAGCATTCTGGTGGATGTTCATTCGGCCTTGCCTCCGGAAAAGGTTGAAGCTTGGTAACTCCAGTCTCCTCGGTCAGGTCCGAATGGACAACCTATTGCAAGCTCAAAGCTCGCGTGCCGAAACCTTACGCGCCGGGTGGTCCCCACGCCGTGATCGGTGGCAAGTTGCCGAAATAGCGTTCCACCTGAACCAGGGCGGAGTGGCTGGACGGCCCCTGCCCCAGCTTCGAGGTGCCCTCGTCGCGGGTCAGCACGTTCGGGTTGCCGTGCTTGTCCAGGCCGCCCGGCTCCGTCGGATCATACCACGCGCCGGTCGAAAGCTGGATTACGCCCGGCGTCACCCGGTCGGTAACGACGGCCCCGGCCAGCACGGCGCCACGGTCGTTGAAGATGCGGACGATTTCCCCGTCTTGGATCTCGCGCGCCGCGGCATCGTCCGGGTGCAGCCAAACCGGCTCGCGTCCCTTGATCTTGCTGGCACGGCTGGGGCCGCCCGCATCGTTCTGCCCGTGCAGGCGGGTGCGCGGCTGGTTAGAGATCATGTGCAGCGGGTGCCGCTTCGCCTGACCGATATTGCCCAGCCATTCCTTCGGCTCCAGCCACACGGGGTGGCCGGGGCAGTCATCATAGCCGAACCCCGCGATCTTCTCGGAATAGATTTCGATCTTGCCGGATGGTGTCAGCAGCTTTGCCTTTTCCGGATCGTCGCGAAAGCGACCCAGCAGGATGTGCGGCTCGGCCGGCGGCGGCAGCTCCAATTCCCCCGCCTCCCAAAACGTGTCGAAGTCCGGCAGGTCCGCGCCAAAGCTGACCGCCCGTTCGCGCGACGCCTCGTAAAGGTGGCGCAGCCAGGCCATTTCATCCCGGCCCTCGCCGAACGCGTCGCCGAGGCCCACCCGCTCGGCGACGCCACGGAAAATGTCATGGTCGTTGCGCGCTTGCGCCACCGGCGGGATCGCCTGGTGCATCGCGCTCCAGACCGAGTCGCGCTTGCCGACGCCAATATCGTTGCGCTCCAGCGTGGTTGTCGCCGGCAGCACGATATCGGCGTGGCGGGCCGTCGCGGTCCAGAACGGTTCGTGCACCACAACGCATTCCGGCTGCCGAAAGGCCTTGGCGAGCCGGTTCAGGTCCTGGTGATGGTGGAACGGGTTGCCGCCGCACCAATAGACCAACCGCGTGTCGGGATAGGTCCGGCGCTGGCCGTCAAAATCGTATTCCTCGCCCGGGTTCAGCAGGAGGTCAGAGATCCGCGCCACCGGAATGAAGCTGTTGATCCCCTTGGGACCTTTCGGCAGCGCCGGCCAGGGAATACCGCCTCCCGGCACGCCGTGCGCGCCGACGCTGGCATAGCCGAAGCCGAAGCCGCCACCCGGCAGGCCGATCTGGCCGATGGCGGCCGCGAGCGCGATCAGTGCCCAATAGGGCTGCTCGCCATGGTCAGCCCTCTGCAACGACCACGCCGCCGATAGCATGGAGCGGTCGGCGACCAGTTGGTCGGCCAGCGCTTCGATACGCGCGGCCGGCACGCCGGTGATGGCCTCTGCCCAGGCCGGGGTTTTCGGCGTGCCGTCCGCCTCACCGGTCAGGTAGGGGCGAAACTTCTCCCAGCCGACGCAATACTTGGCGAGAAAGGCCTCGTCTTGCCGGCCCTTCTCCACGATGCAAAAGGCCAGCGCCAGCATCATGGCGGTGTCGGTGTTCGGGCGGATCGGGATCCACTCGACTGCGCCCATGCTGTCCAGGAACGGCGGCACGTCATCACGCACGGGGCTGACGACGACAAACTTCACGCCGTTCTCGGCGCAGGTCTTCAGCCAGCCGGCGACGTGGTGGCGGGCAGTGCCGCCGCTGTCGAGCTGGGTGTTCTTCATTGACAGGCCACCGAAGCAGAGCATGGTCTTGGTGTTGGCCGCGATGCTGTCATAGCTGGTGACCGGCCCCTCACTGGCGGCGGCATTGCCAAGGACATGCGGCAACAGGGCCAGTGCGGCGGCATAGCTGTAATTGTGCATCTGCCAGGTGCAGCCGCCATAAAGGTTCATGAAGCGCTGCAACTGGCTCTTCGCATGGTGAAACTGCCCGGCGCTGGACCAGCCATAGGAGCCGGCAAAGATCGAGGCGTTGCCGTGCTCGGCCTTGACCCGCTTCAACTCCTCGGCGACCAGATCCAGCGCCTGGTCCCAGCCGACCTCAAGGAAGCGGTCGCCGCCGCGGTTGCGGTCGCGGTGCTTCAGCCAGCCCTCGCGCACCATCGGCTGCGGAATGCGCGCCTCCCCATGCACCATGTCCGGGATCGCCGCCAGCATCGGCGAGGGGTTGGGGTCGTTCGCCGGCGGGCGCGCCTCGATCAGGCGATCGCCGCGGACCACGGCATGAAACGCGCCCCAATGGGAGGCATGGGGAACCACTTTCAATGGTGCGGACATTAGTGATGAGCCTTTTAAATCCATAAATTCTGCTCGCATATAGATCGAAACGCGCGGCGGAGTGCAAGCTCGCTTGCAAAGGCGCCTTGTTGGTGGCGCGCATCAGTGTGCGGCGGCCCAGTTCTGCGCCGTCCCGGTTTCGACCACCAGCGGCACCGCGAGTTCGGCCGCGCCCTGCATGGTGTCGGCGACGACTTGCTTTGTCTGCTCGGCCTCTTCCTTTGGCACTTCGAACAGCAATTCGTCATGCACCTGCAACAGCATGCGCGCACCCAGACCGGCCTCGCCGAGCGCGTCCGGCAGGCGGATCATGGCGCGCTTGATGATATCGGCGGCAGAGCCCTGCAACGGCGCGTTGATCGCCACCCGCTCCTGAAAGGCGCGGCGGGCGCCATTCTTGTCCTTGATGCCTGGCGTATGGCATTTGCGGCCGAAAATGGTGGTGACATAGCCATGTTCGCCCGCGAAGGACTTGGCCTTGTTCATGTAATCCTTGATGCCGGGATAGCGCTCGAAATAGGCGTCGATAAACGCCTTCGCCACACCCTGGGGCACGCGGATGTTGCGGGCCAGGCCGAACGCCGAAATGCCGTAGATGATGCCGAAATTGATCGCCTTGGCCTTGCGCCGCTCCATCGGGTCCATGCCTTCCAGCGGAATGCCGAACACTTCGGACGCCGTCACGGCATGAATGTCGAGCCCTTCCAGAAAGGCTTGCCGCAGCGACTCGATCTGGCCGACATGGGCCAGCAGGCGCAATTCGATCTGGCTGTAGTCGGCGCTCATCAGCACGGTGCCCGGCGCGGCGATAAACGCCTCGCGGATTTTCCGCCCCTCTTCCGTGCGCACCGGAATATTTTGCAGGTTCGGGTCGCTGGAACTGAGCCGGCCCGTATTCACCACCGTCTGCGCCAGCGAGGTATGGATACGGCCGGTCTCTGGGTTGATTTCCCCCACCAGGGCATCGGTATAGGTCGATTTCAGCTTCGACAGTTGCCGCCAATCCAGGACGCGTGCCGGCAGGTCATGCCCCTGCGCCGCCAAGTCCTCCAGCACATCGGCGCCGGTCGCCCAGGCACCAGACTTGCCGGTTTTCTTGCCACCCGCCAGACTCATCTCGGCGAACAGGATCTCACCCAACTGCTTCGGCGAGCCGATGGTAAATTTGCGACCGGCAAGATCGTGGATCTCCGCTTCAAGCCCTGCCAGGCGCTGGGCGAAATCGCGGGAGAGGCCGCGCAGCTGGTCGGCATCGACCAGAACCCCCGACAATTCCATCTCTGCCAGCACGGACACCAGCGGCCGGTCGAAGTCCTCGTAGACGCTGACCATGTGCTCTTGGGCCAGCCGCGGTTTCAGCTTTTGCCACAGCCTGAGCGTGATGTCCGCGTCCTCGGCGGCATAATCCAGCGCCTTGTCCAGCGGCACCCGGTCGAAGGTGACGGCGTCCTTCCCCTTCCCCGCCACATCTTCGTATAGGATGGTTTTATGGCCAAGGAACAGGTCCGCCAGTTCATCCATGCCGTGGCCATGCTGGCCGCCATCGAGCACGTAGGACAGCACCATGGTGTCGTCGACAGGCGCAATCTTCAGGCCGTGCCGGGCCAAAACCTCCATGTCGTATTTTATGTTTTGCCCGACCTTCAGCACGGAAGGGTCCAGCAGCACGTCCCGCAGCCCATCTACCGCCTCCTGCAACGGCAGGTTTGGCACCGCATCGCCGCTGTCGCCCAGTGAAAGCTCACCAGCGACGTCGTTCCGATGGGCGATCGGGATATAGCAGGCCCGCCCCTCCGCCGTCGAAAGGGAGATTCCCACCAGTTCCGCCCGGTGCGCGTTCAGCGACGTGGTCTCCGTGTCGATGGCTAGGACCCCCGCCTCGACCGCCTCGGCCACCCATTCCTCGAGGGCGGCGCGCGTCGTCACTAAAACGTAGTCGGTTTCCGCCGGCGCCACGTCGGCCTTCGTGGTGCGGATATTGCCATCGGCGGCCAGGTTCGCCTCGACCCTGGCGGTCAGGGATTTGAACGCCTGCGCCTCCAGAAAACCCAACAAGGTGTCGGCGTCCGGCTGTTTTACCTCAAAGCTGTCGAGCGGCTCCGGCACCGGCGCGTCCTGGGCCAGACGCACCAGTTGCTGGGAGACGCGGGCCTGCTCGGCGAATTCGAGCAGGTTTTCCCGGCGCTTTTTCTGCTTGATGCCGTCTGCCTGCGCCAACAGGGATTCGAGGTCGCCATATTCCAGGATCAACTGCGCTGCCGTTTTGACGCCGATACCCGGCACGCCCGGCACGTTGTCGCTCGGGTCGCCCGCCAGCGCCTGCACGTCCACCACCTTGTCCGGCGGCACGCCGAATTTTGCTTCCACCCCTTCGCGGTCGATCTTTTGCAGCTTGATCGGATCGAGCATCGAGATGTTGTCGTCCACCAGTTGCATCAGATCCTTGTCGGAGGAAACGATGGTTACTTCCGCGCCCAAAGCGGAAGCCTGTTTCGCATAGGTGGCGATCAGATCGTCGGCCTCATAGCCGTCGAGCTCGATGCACGCCACGTTGAAGGCGCGCACCGCATCCCGGATCAACGGGAACTGGGGCACCAGGTCTTCCGGCGGCGGCGGGCGTTGCGCCTTGTAGTCGGGGTAGATGTCGCTGCGAAAGGTCTTGCGGCTGGTGTCGAAGATCACGGCGATCCGGTCGGCGTCCGTGTCCTCCAACAGCCGCATCAGCATGGTGCAGAAACCATAGACGGCATTGACCGGCGTGCCGTCCGGGCGCGTCATCGGCGGCAGGGCGTGAAAGGCGCGGAAGATGAAGCCGGAGCCATCCACCAGAAACACATGCTGCATCGATCAATCCTTTGCTTGCTGGTGCCGCCGCCTCTATTGGTGTTCCGCCGCTGCGTCCTTTTTCAGCACGAAGCGTCGGCCGCAATAGGGGCAGTCGATTTCGTCAGTAAAGCCGCGCACCAGGTGCAAAAACACGCGGGGATGGCCCAGCGGACCGTTGCCGCCGTCGCACGCCACCGTCGTTTCAGTTACTTCGAGTGTTTCGATGGGTTCCATGGAAAGCCAATCCTTATCAGGTCTAACGGTGGGGCAAACGGGTCAAAGGCGAAAACAGCAGGTGCCTTGGTTTATCGCAGCGCGCGACGGAGCGCTATGGTTTGCGCTATGTCTCCTGGCCGCGGCGTGTTCGCCCTATGTTGTGCCAGAAGGGCAGCAACAAGCAAAACCCGCCTTTACCCTGCAAGGCTTCCGCACGGATGACGGCCTGTTGCTGCCGCACCTCGAATGGGGACCGAAACAGCCCGATGCGGTGATCCTCGCTCTGCATGGCTTTGGTGATTATGGCAACGCATTCGACAAGGCCGCGCAAGCCTTCGCCAAACACGGCATCGCCACTTTCGCCTACGACCAGCGCGGCTTCGGCGTCGCGCCCAATCGCGGCTATTGGCATGGCGCGGACCGGCTGGCGCGGGACGCGGCGGGCGCGGTCGATGCCCTGGCGCGCCGCTATCCCGGCGCCCCTGTCTATCTGTTGGGGCACAGCATGGGCGGCGCGGTCGCCATGACTGCCGCCGCCCGCTACCCAGAGATGCAGGCCGAGGGGCTGATCCTGATCGCGCCGGCGATCTGGAGCCGGGAGTTCCTGCCGGAAACGCATCGCAGGCTATTGCGTGCAAGCGCACACACGGTGCCCTGGTATCCGCTCACTGGACAAGGCATTCGCGTGACCCCGACCGACGATTCGAGCGTGCTGCGGCAACTGTCTCGCGACCCAAAGGTTCTGCACGCCGTTCGGGTCGACCAAATATGGGGCCTCACCAACCTGATGGACCGGGCCGCCGCGGTCGCCGGTGAGATCACGCTGCCGACCCTCTACCTGTATGGGTTGAAGGACGACGTCATCCCGCGAGACCCGACCGCGGCCATTATCGCCCGCTTCGCCAATAGAGGATTAAAGGTTGGCATCTACGACAACGGCTATCACCTGCTGCTGCGCAGCGGGAAGGGCGATGCCGTTGTGGCCGACATTATCCACTGGCTTGATTGGCCGTCGGCGCCTTTGCCGTCGAGCGCTGACAAGGATTGGCGGCAACGCCTCCAGCATCAGCCGAGCCGTCCTGAGTTCGCGGCAGAATCGGTGGGGTCGCGTGCCAGGTAATCAGCAAGACCTAAGAATAAAAGAATGACCGCTTCTCGCCATCCAGAACCAGGCCGGTGAGAATGCCGCTCATAAAGGCGCCGGTGTCGATGCCGATGCGATTCGGATGCTCTTCCGGCGTTGGACCCGGCGTGTGGCCGTGCACGATTACCGCGCCAAAATCGGCCCTCGAATACAGAAATTCCTCGCGGATCCAGACCAGATCCTGCGGTGACTGCTCGTCAAGCGAAACACCGGGACGAACGCCCGCATGGGCAAAGAAATAATCCCCCTCCCGGTGACAGAGCGGCATGTCCTCCAGGAACCTGCGATGGGAGGTGGGGAGCGCTTCGGCAAAGGCGCGTTGAACCTCCGCCATTGCGGCCGCATCCACTTGATAGGGCGCCGAGACACCATAGCTGGCCAAGGTCTCCCGACCGCCATTGCGCAGCCAGGACGGTCCGGCGCTGGGATCTTCCAGAAACCGCAAAAGCCATTGCTCATGATTGCCCAAAAGATGCACCGGCTCGCCGCCGGCCAACGGGGATCGCAGCAAATGCTCGACCACTCCGCAGGAAGCCGGCCCGCGGTCAACGTAGTCACCCAGATAGACGATCACGTGCCGGCGGGCCGGGCGCGCGATCATGTCTTCCCGGATCTGGGCCTCAACCCGCCGCAACAGGTCAAGATACCCGTGAATGTCGCCGATTGCATAGACGACAGTCCCCTCCGGCGTGCTCGCGCGCGGCGCTGCGGCGCGCCGGCCTCGTATGCGGAAGGGCATAAGCGTCAAAGCTCTTTTCAGGTCCGATCCGCTATTCGCGCGGCGCGTGTTTGGCGAGGATCCGCTGCAGCGTGCGGCGGTGCATGCGTAGGCGGCGGGCCGTCTCCGATACATTCCGGTCGCACTGCTCATAGACCCGCTGGATATGCTCCCAGCGCACGCGGTCGGCGGACATGGGGTTTTCAGGCGGCGGCGGCGGGCCATCGCCGGACTGCAACAGCGCATTTTCAATCGCGTCGGCGTCCGCAGGCTTCGGCAGATAGTCAACGGCCCCGGCTTTCACCGCGGCAACCGCCGTCGCGATGTTGCCATAGCCCGTCAGGATCACGGCGCGGATGTCGGGGCGCTGTTCGCGCAGCGCGCTGACGACATCAAGGCCGCTGCCATCGCCCAGGCGCAGATCCACGACCGCATAGGCGGGCTTGGAGCGGGCGGCGGCCATGCCGGCAGCCGCGTTTTCCGCGATATTCACCTCGAACCCGCGCCGTTCCATCGCCCGCGCCAGCCGGCGCAGGAACGGCGGGTCATCGTCAACAATCAACAGACTGCGCTCGCTAAGCTCGGCGACCGCCGGGGACATGTCGTTCACGTCAAATTCTCCTGTTCCAGCCGATCCCGTGGCCAGGTCACCTCGACCTCTGCCCCGGCATCGGCTCCGTTGTCAAACTCTACCCGTGCGCCTGTTCGCTCCAACAGCGTCTGCGCGATGAAAACCCCCAATCCCATATGCTCTTCCGATTCCCGCCGGGACGACACATAAGGCTCGCCCAGCCGGCTTAGAATATGGGTGGAAACCCCGGCCCGTCATCTATGATTTTAACTTGGCACCATTCCGGTGTCCATTCGACCACTACTTGCACTTCGGTCTTAGCAAACTGTTTCGCGTTCGAGATGAAATTCCCGAGCCCGTGCACGATTTCGGGTTTGGTCACCACCCTGGGCTCGGGATTGTCGGGCGTTTGCTTCGTCTCTTTCATCACCACCACACGGGCGCCATCGATACCGCGATTTTCCGCAACCTGCTCGATCAAGCTGCTGATCGGCCCCTTATAGAAATGCTCGCCGGTATCGCCGCGGGGCCGGGCGGACAGTTCGGCCAGGATATCCCGGCAGCGCTCTGCCTGGCTAAGCAGCAAGGCGGCATCTTCCCCCTGCTCCGAGGCGGGCGGCAGGTCCCGTGCCAGATCTTTGGCAATGACGGTGATGGTTGCAAGCGGCGTGCCCAATTCATGGGCCGCGGCCGCGGCGATCGCACCGACCGCCGACACCTGATGCTCACGGGCCAGTGCTGCCTGCGCCTCGGCCAAGGCGTCCTGCATGCGGCGCTGTTCGCGCGCCACCCGGTGGACATAGCCGGCCGTAAACAGAATCGCGAGGATCGTCGCCACCCAGATGGCAAAGATAAACACCGGGTCGGCATGGGGAATCGGGTTCGGCGATGGCAGCGGCAGATAGTTGAAGGCCAGCGCGGTAACAGTGCACGTCGCCAGCAGGGAAAGGATAGCCGTACTGACCGCCGGAAGGACCGTCGCCGAGACGACGATGGGGGCCAGAATTAAAATGTGGAAGGGATTCAACAGGCCGCCGGTCAGATACAGCAATGCGCCCAACTGCAAGATATCGAAACCGAGATAAAGCGTGGCGTCCCATTCACCGATATGCGGCCTGGCCCAATGGCGCAGCAGCACAAATAAATTCACTGTGGCCGACGCCGTAACCGCGGCGATGGCCAATACGATGGGGAAGGTGAATCCGAACCAGTAGTAGACGATCAGTACGGTGATGCCCTGGCCGGTGACGCCCACCCAACGAATGCCGACGAGTGTGTGCGACCTGACACGGGTGTTGGTGGACCTATTAGCGGGCCGACGCGACACGGGTGTTCCCTCGTCAATGTTCCGTAGTTACCAGCGCAGATCCGTTACCGGAGCAGATCCGGGGCTGAACCGACCGGTTGCACTGCTTGGCCGACCAAGCGAGCCGGTTCAGATGATCCTTGCAGTCTGCTTTTTCCTTATCGAAGGAACAGACCGATTCTACAAGCCGGGAAACGACAGCATTCCGATGAGATATGCCTGCTCGTAACCGTATCCCATCGGTGGAGCGCTCGCTACAATTGGCACAACCGGGAGCGGTCCTCTATCCTGCATGGGCGAATCGGCGGTATCTTCTTCCCTCTCGATCCACGCTGTCTCTGTCAGACGTTGCTCAGACATTGCCGCCGTCAGCCGGCGATCTTGGCCGGGCGACCATTCAAGCCTCACACTGAACTCCATCGGGGAAATATCGGAATGTCGAAACTAAAGCTCCTGATCGCGGCGATGCTGCTTGTAGTTGGCATTGCGGCGCCGGTGCGTGCGGCGGAGACCATCGACCAACAGGAAATCCTGGCCAACGCCGGCTTCACCCTGCAGCGGCTGGCAACCAACGACAAACTTGCGCCCGCCCGAGTTCCTGCTCGAAAGGGCACACGCCGTCATGATTTTTCCGCAACTCTACAAGGGTGCGCTGTTCATCGGGGGTCAAGGCGGCAGCGGCGTTCTCCTGGCCCGCAGACCCGATGGCACCTGGTCCTATCCCGCATTCTATACGCTCGGCTCCATCAGCTTCGGCCTGCAGATCGGCGGCCAGACCTCGGAAGCCGTCCTTATCATCATGAATGACAAGGCCCTGAATGCGCTGATGGAGGACCAGGTGAAACTGGGCGCCGACATGGGTGCGGCGGTCGGGCCGGTCGGCACCGGCGTCGCCGCGTCGGCGACAACCTCGTTCGGCGAAGACATCTACACCTATTCGACCAACCAGGGCCTTTTCATCGGCGCGAGCTTCGAAGGCGCAATCGTGGCCCGGAGGGAAGACTGGAACGGGGACTTCTACAACGGCGTCACCTCGCCGAGCGACATTGTTCTGGAGGGCAAGGCCGCCAATCCGCTGGCCGACCCACTGCGCCAGGATATGGAGCGTTACACAGTCAAGAAGTAAATCTATTCCGCAAGCGGTTAGGAGTTGGTTGATCGCTCCGCCAGTTTTGCGGCTTGGCTTGTCCATCCGTCGCGTTCGATGCGACCGGGGAAGCCGAGCAGTGCCTCCAGTTGCTGGATGTCCGTCTCGGTCAGTTCAGCGATCTGCTGGAACATCTTGAGGCCTTGATCATTCAATTTCCGTTCGGTCGCCGGGCCGATGCCGCGAATGCGGGTAAGATCGTCGGGCAATTCGTCGGGAGCGGTGTCAGGCGCGAGTTCCTGTGATACCCGCGTTACGTCTGTGGCTTCGGGCTCCTTATCAGGTTCTGTCGTTGCCTGAACACTCGAAGGAATAGGCTCAGCAACCGGAGATGGAGCCGCTGTCGTACCAGGCGGGGTATCGTCCACAACTTTGGGGGAGGTTCCGGCCACACTCTCTGACAGAGCATCTTCAGGAGCCTCCGTTGAAGTGCCGGTCACACCCTCTGGCGGGCTAGGGCTAGCGGCTTGAAGCAAACCCTCTGTCACGCCCTCTGGCGGAGTATCATCCGCAGCCTCCGGCGAGGTTCCGACCACACCCTCTGACCGGATATCGTGCGAAGCCTCCGGCGAAGTCTCGGTCACGTCCTCTATTGAAGCTTCGTCCGCGACCTCGGGCCAGTTTTCTGACACACCCTCTGGCGGAGTATCTTCCGCGGCTTTGGGCCAGGGTTCGGTCACACTTTCTGGCAAAGTCGCTTCCGCGACATCAGACAGAGCCTCTGCCACAATCTCCGGCACGCGCTCTTCCACGGCTGGAGCGGCCGAATCTCTCGGTCGCAACCTCTGGCGAAGCTTCACGCTCAACGGCGGACGTACCGGCGCAAAGCGCGGGCGCCGAACTCCAGGCAGACCAGCGCTGCATATTGCGCATGCCGAATTGCATCTGGGCCGACCACGCTGCCATCGGCTGGCGCGCGCTGACCACCTGACGCCAGGACCCTGCCGCGTCTGCAACGGTTTCCTGCCACTTGTGCATAAACTCCTGGGTCGCGCGAGCAGCGGTTTCCGGGTCCATTTTAATAGAAGTTCTGAGAGACTGCATTGGCAAACACCTTTCTTGCTGCATTGCACCATATTATATTTGTGCGCCGCACCAAAAGGCAAGCCCTACCGCCCCGTAACACGGGCCAATTTCGCCGCGGCTATAGCGGGGCCGATCCGCGGTCGCCGGAAGCGCTACGCGGCAGGCTGTTCTGTCCGCTTCGCGCCGTCCGTGTCCTCGGTCCCGCCATCGCTCTCCGGATAGGAGAACAGCAGCGTATCCGTTTCCGGGTCGACGTCGATATGCACAACGCCGCCCTTGGCAAGCTTGCCGAAGAGCAACTCTTCGGCTAGCGGCTTCTTCACGTGCTCCTGGATCACCCGCGCCAACGGCCGGGCGCCGTAGTCCTCGCTATAGCCCTTGCTGCCGAGCCAACTCCGAGCCTTATCCGACAGTCCGATGGTCACCTTGCGGTCGGCAAGCTGGGCCTCAAGTTCCAGAACGAACTTGTCGACGACGCGCCCCACCACCTGCGGCGGCAGCTTGCCGAACGGCACCACCGCGTCCAGCCGGTTGCGGAACTCCGGCGAGAAGGTGCGATTGATCGCTTCCTGATCCTCACCTTGCCGTGAGACCGGGCCGAAGCCGATGGCCGCCTTGGCGATATCGGACGCGCCCGCGTTCGTGGTCATGATCAACACCACATTGCGGAAATCGACGATCTTGCCGTTGTGGTCGGTCAGGTTGCCGTGATCCATGATCTGGAGCAGGATGTTGAATACATCGGGGTGAGCCTTTTCGATCTCGTCCAGCAGCAGGACCACATGCGGGTTCTTGTCGACGGCGTCCGTCAACATGCCGCCCTGATCGAAGCCGACATAGCCGGGCGGCGCGCCGATCAGACGGCTGACCGAGTGGCGTTCCATATATTCGGACATGTCGAAGCGCACCAGCTCCACACCCAGGCAGTTCGAGAGCTGCCGTGCCGCCTCGGTCTTGCCGACGCCCGTCGGACCACTGAACAGATAGCAGCCGATCGGCTTCTCTGGCGCGCGCAGGCCGGCACGAGAGAGCTTCACCGCATTCGCCAGCGCCTCGATGGCGTTGTCCTGGCCGAAAACGACGGCCTTCAGCTCTTCCTCCAGATTGCGGAGGGATTCGCGGTCGTCGCGGCTTGACCTGCTTTGGCGGGATGCGCGCGATCTTGGCGACCACGTTCTCCACATCGCGCACGCTGATGGTCTTTTTGCGGCGGGAGGGCGGCAGCAGCATCTGCGAGGCGCCGACCTCGTCGATTACGTCGATCGCCTTGTCCGGCAATTTCCGGTCGTTGATGTAGCGCGCGGAGAGGTCGACGGCGGTCTTGATGGCATCGTTGGTGTAGCGGACCTTATGATGCTCTTCGTAGTACGGCTTCAGCCCCATCATGATCTTCACCGTGTCCGGGATCGACGGCTCGTGCACGTCGATCTTCTGGAACCGCCGCACCAGGGCCCGGTCCTTCTCGAAATAGGTTCGGTATTCTTTGTAGGTCGTGGAGCCGATGCAGCGAAGATTGCCGCTGGCCAAGGCCGGCTTCAGCAGGTTGGAGGCGTCCATGGAGCCGCCGGAGGTCGCGCCAGCCCCGATGACCGTATGAATTTCATCGATGAAAAGCACGGCGCCTTCCTGGGCCTCCAGCTCGTTCAGCACCGCCTTCAGCCGCTCCTCGAAGTCGCCGCGATAGCGGGTGCCGGCCAGCAGCGCGCCCATGTCGAGCGCCCAGATCGTGGCATCTTTCAGCACTTCTGGAACTTCGCCCTGCACGATTTTGCGGGCCAAGCCTTCTGCGATGGCGGTTTTGCCGACGCCGGGATCGCCCACATAGAGCGGGTTGTTCTTGGTCCGGCGGCAGAGAATCTGGATCGTGCGCTCCACTTCGCTTTCGCGGCCGATCAGCGGGTCGATTTTGCCGGACGTCGCCTTGTCGTTCAGATTGACGCAATAGGTTTCGAGCGCACCACCCGCCTCTTCCTTTTCGCCGCTGTCCTGCTCGGCGCGCTTGTGCTTGCGCTGCTTGGGCTCCCCTTCGGCCCGCGAAGCCGGACGGGCATCCGGCGTACCCCGTATCGCCCGGCGCTCGGCGCGGCCGCCAGCCTTGGCGATGCCATGCGAGATGAAGTTGACCGCGTCGAGCCGCGACATGTCATGGCTTTGCAGGAAATAGACCGCGTGGCTTTCCCGTTCGCTGAACAGCGCCACCAAGACGTTCGCGCCCGTCACCTCCTCGCGCCCCGACGACTGCACGTGAATGTCCGCCCTCTGGAGCACGCGCTGGAAACCGGCCGTCGGTTTCGGCTCGTCCCGCACGGGGGTCACCAACGCACCCAGGTCTTTGTCCACATAGTCGGAGACCGTGCCGCGCAGATCGTCGATATTGACGCCGCAGGCGCCAAGCACGTCCAAGGCGTCCTGGTCATCCAGAAGCGCCAGCAGGAGATGCTCCAGGGTGGCGTATTCGTGCTGGCGCTCGCCGGCAAGCAGGAGCGCGCGATGCAAAGTCTGTTTAAGAGCCTGAGATAGCACCAGACTAGTCCTTCTCTAACGTAAGCTGGAGCGGGTGCTCGTGACGACGGGCAAAATCCACGACTTGAGCAACCTTGGTTTCCGCAACTTCGTAAGTATACACGCCGCAGACACCCACACCCCTCCGGTGCACATGCAGCATTATCTGGGTTGCCTCTTCTCTATTCTTATGGAAAAAACTCTCCAGTATATGAACAACGAACTCCATCGGCGTATAATCGTCATTCAGCATCAAGACCTTATACATCGATGGCTTTTTAACCTTCGGCTTGGTCTTGACAACCACACCAGTCGAAGGGTTGTTGCCGTTGTCCTGGCCATCATCGCTCATGGCGGTAACCAATCTCCCAAATGCCATGCGTGGGGCTTGCAGCCTTTAAAAGTTTCCGGATTGCTAGCGTAGCATACGAGAGATAGGGAACGGGAGTCCCGCTCGAAAGGGCCGGACGATAATAAAGACAGAAAAAGGACTCCTGCACTGCTGCAGGAGTCCTTTTCACTAAACGCAAAGCTAAGCGGATGTCAGGGGCGCCTTGAGGCGCGATGTTTCAATCCCCGCATATGCTCGAGCTGCAAAACCGTTAGATGGTTTTGTTGGTCATCGAACTCGAAGCGGGACTGCAGCGGCGCGCCGGCCTTGGTGAGCATGGCGGTGCTGCGGTCAGCCAACCGGGACATTTCGGCGAAGCTCGCGTCCATCGCCTCGTTCATGTAGGCGCTCTGCACTTCCATCGCCTGCTGCCAGCCACCGGCGGTCAACATCTTGGCTTGCGCCTCGAACGCCTGGCTGACGGTATTGGCAAAGTGCTGGGTGAGACCCACATTGATCTGCTCCAGTTCGCTCACGACGGCCTGCAGGCTCTCGGAGGCGGCGCGCAGATTTTGTGCACCGGTTTCCGCGACCTTCTTAGTGCCGTCCTGACCCATGAAGGATTCGAAAACCTTGCTGTAAGCGTCAAACTGCGCCTTGGCTTCGTTGGTGGCGCTGTTCATGCTGTTCGTGATCGTGTCGTTCATAATGTTTCACTTTCCATCATCAATGTTTTGAGCGCAATCGCGCCCGATCGGCCCGTTAACGGAACCCTTGCAACCGATCGCTGAAGCGTATCTCGCACATGCGATGCTGCATTGCAACATAAATTTGTTGGCGATGAAATTTTTCAAGGGGTTTCTTGGAAATAGGCGCCGGCCAACGGCCGACAGCGTCGGTTGTCTGCCCGGAACGCTTGTGACCGCAAGTGTTTCGGGGCATCTGTCCGCTATCCAGATAATCGGGTGGTCCGGTTCAGCCAACGGATGGATGCGATATCATCTGTCGGTCGGATCGAATTAGGCGAGCGGGCTGTCAGGTCGCACCCCCTATTTTTGCGTGAAGCACTGGACAAATGCAGCCGAATCTGAACTAAGAGTCTATAATATCTACAGGCGGACGCATAAGATTCGATAATGATTGAGAGCGCACGCAACAAAATCAACACTGCCTCCGCAGCACCCCGTTGTGCGGGAATACTGGTGCTCATCGGACTGATCTGCTGGTGGTCACTGTACACACCGGCAGAGGCTAAGCCTCGCGGCGTGGCGCGAATCGCGGTTGATGCCCAAACTGGTGAGATTCTGTACAGCAGCCGAAGCCAGGTCCGGTGGCACCCCGCCTCGCTCACGAAGATGATGACGCTGTATCATCTTTTTTCCGCATTGCAGCGCGACAAGGTTTCGATGAACACGCGCATCAGAATTTCCCGACGCGCGGCGCGGCAACCGCCGTCCAAGCTGGGCATCCGGCCCGGTGGCTCCATTACCGTATCAGCGGCAATTCGGGCGCTCGCGATTAAATCTGCCAATGATATCGCCGTCGCCGTCGCGGAAAAGCTGGCCGGCAGCGAGGTGGCGTTCGCCCGGCAGATGAACCGGACCGCGCGTCACCTGGGGATGTCGGGCACGAATTTCCGCAATGCCTCTGGCTTGCATCACAGCAAACAGGTCACCACCGCCCGGGACATGGCGATCCTCAGTATCGCGCTGATGCGGGATTTTCCCCAGTATTACGATTATTTTAGCATGGCGTCCTTCCGCTATGGAAAACGCACCTACCGCTCCCACAACCGCATCCTGAAGCAGTACAACGGCGCGGACGGTATCAAGACCGGCTATATCGCGAAGTCGGGGTTCAACCTGGCAGCCTCCGCCGTACGCAAGGAAACGCGGGTGGTGGCGGTGGTGCTGGGCGCTAACTCCTCCAACCACCGCAGCGCCCTGATGACGCGATTGCTGGATACCGGCTTTGACGAGTTGAAAAAATCCGGGCGCGCCAGAATCGCGCGGCCATTGCCGATACGGCTGGCAAGCCCGCCGCCGATACCGCGTCCCCGCCCCGGCCTCGCGCCGCTGATTGGTCGCGCCGTCATCTCGACACCTGTCGCCGCCTCGGCGCCAATCCCCCGGCCGGACCCCAGAAAGTTGCGCGCCACGCCGGTCGCCGTAGCGACCATAGTCGCGACTCCGAAGACCGCCCTGCCGGCATTCGGGGCTCCGGTGCCAAAACCCGGTCCGCGCACCGGGGGGATTGCCGACGGCAACTACGCAGTTCAGGTCGGGGCCTTCCGGTCGAAGCGTCAGGCAAAGGTCCGTTTGTCGCAGGTGCTGGATCGCCTGCCCTCGTCTCACGCCGAAGCCGAGCCCGCCATCGTGACGACCCGTAGCGGCTCGCAACGCGTCCTCTACCGGGCCCGGCTTACGGGCTATGAAGAACTCGCCGATGCGAACGCCACCTGCCGATGGCTGAAGGCGCGCAAGAGCGATTGCATGGTTGTTCAAATCAACAGCTGAACTTCAGGCACTTTGCAGCCGGACCGGACCCCTCTAAAGTGGTCGCCCGAACACGCAAAGGGAGACGACCTTATGGGTGAGGTCATTCAGCTCAAGGCATCCGACGGCCACACATTCGACGTCTACAAGGCCATGCCATCCGGCACGCCGAAGGGCGGCATGCTGGTCATTCAAGAAATTTTTGGCGTCAATCAGCACATGCGCAATGTCGCCGACAGCTACGCTGCCGAGGGCTATGCGGTGCTGGCGCCAGCCCTGTTTGACCGGGCGGAGCGCAATTTCGACGTGGGCTATTCACCGGAAGACATTGCCCGGGGACGCGACACGCGCGCGAAGGTCGATTGGGATGATTCCGTCAAAGACATGGCGGCCACGGTCGAGGCGCTCAAGCAACACGGCAAGGTAGGCTCGGTCGGGTATTGCTATGGCGGCTCCTGCTCCTGGCTGGTCGCCACCCGCATCGGCGTTGCAGCCAGCGTCTGTTACTATGGCGGCCAGATCGCGGCCTTCAATGACGAGCAGCCGAAAAACCCGGTCATGATGCACTTCGGCGAGCATGACCATGGCATCCCCATGGAGGACGTGGAGGCGATTAAGGCCGCCCATCCCGATTGCGAATACCACCTCTACCCGGCAGGCCACGGCTTCAATTGCGACGAACGCGCGGACTATGCCGCCGACTGCGCCAAGCTCGCGCGGGAGAGGTCCCTCGCGTTTTTCGCCAAGCATATCGGGTGAGGCTGTTCGATCGACCCGGAAGCATCATCGCTTCCGGGTCGCTTCAATTCGGCGTCTCTTTCATTTGGCGCAGCCTACTTCAGCCAGTGCGCGTCGCGGGGCAAACCCTGGATGGGCAGACGGAACGTATGCTCGGTTTCAACATCCACCAGCCACAGGCCGGTCGCCGCGCCGCCGCTACGCCCGGCGCGCTCGAAGAGGATGACCTTGCCGTTCCGGGCCCACGCCGGATGCTCCTCGAAGTAGCTGGAGGATATCTGCTTTTCCTCGCCGGTCGCCTGGTTCTGAACGGTGATGCCGAAGGCGCCGCCCGCCTGAAGGGTCAGCGCTAACATGCTTCCGTCGGGCGACCAACTCGGCGAACTGTAACGCCCCGACATGGTGCCGGCCGGGCTGACGGCCCCGGTTTGCAGAGACTGCACCACCACCCGCTGCCGGCCACTGGAATCCGAAACATATGCCAGGTTGGCGCCGTCGGGGCTGACGCTCGGTTCAGTCTCGATGCCGCCGCCGGTGGTCAGGCGCTGCTCCGCCTGCGAGCCCGGCGCGGCCCGGTAAATATCGGAATTTCCGTTGACGACCTTTGTGTAATACAGGTTTCCAGCCTGGTCGACCGTCAGGGAGAACCGAATTCGAGCGGTCGTTGAACACTGGGGCTTCCCGTCCGGATTGGAACACCTTGCGGAAGATTTGTGGCCGGTCGCCGCGGATCGCGACATAGTACAGGCTGGTTCCGTCGGACGAAAGGTTGGGCGAGGTAAGTTCGACACGGCTGGAGACATGTACCTGCAAGTCCTCGCCGAACAGATCGGATGAGGCGACCTGAAAGGCCTTGCGCCCCTGCTCCCGCGCCTCGCGCACAAAAAGAATTCGGGACGTGAAATAGCCCTCGCGGTTCAAAAAGCGCTCGTAGACGATATCCGCCGCGGCAAAGCCGATGGTCCGAAAGCTGCCGTCCGAAATCTGAAACTGACGGCGGTAGTTGGCTCGTCCGACGCCCCCGTCCATCACTTCCACGGAGACACGGTGGTCCGTGGCGCTCACCTGTTCCACCGCCAGCACAACCGGGAACGTGACCTGATCTTCGGCCCAATTACCGGATACCGTCTGCCCGGGCGGCAGGATACCGACGGCGAAAAAGCCAGTGCTGAGCAGGGCGCGTTGGGTCGCGCGGGCCGCTTCCAGCATGGCTGGCCGGCTGACCCCCTGGCCCGGCTGCAGAATCAGACTGAGGCGGGTCAACGCCTTGCCCTGCCCTCTGACCGAAAACGTGGGTTCCTGTGCAAAGGCCGGTGCAGCACACATGCACAAAAGGGCCAACCAAATGCCGGCAAGGCCGAACCTCGCTTTCGATAGCGACCGTGTAACCATCGTCATTTCTCCCCGATTTTCCAGACTTTTGCGACAAGCCGCTGGACACCGGTCATTTACCGTCGCCCGCTCTCGAACCTGAAACTAAATGTCCGAATTCCCGCCTGCTGCAACACGAAACTCTTGAACGGATCGCAGTTGTTCAAGGCCGTATCGATTTCGGCAATGCGCGGCCGGGCCAGCTGGCCGCCTCGCTGCAATTCGTAATCCGGAAGCAGGCGCAGGCGGCGCTGGGCACGCGAAATCTCGACCTTGAAGGTTGCGGAAATGCTATCGCCCACCTTGAATACCTGCTTTTGCTCCAGGCACGCCTGTGCCAGGCGAGAGCCTTCCGCCTGCATCGTCGCAAGTTCGCTGCCCGTGGCCGACGTGCCGCCGGGAACGCCCTTTTTCCCTGCGCCGAGACCGCTCAGCGCCGAGAACCCCCGCAACGCATCCAGCCCTTGCCGCTGTCCGGCCGGGGCTTTCTCTGCCTGCGCTTCCGCACCACCGCCGGAAGCCGGCTCCAGGGCGTCCGTCCCTGCGGAAGCGGTCTTCGCCGGCTCTTCCGCTCTCTCCGGGGGCACGGGCGTCGCACCGGCGGTCTGGCCATCCGGCTCTGAAACCGTCTCCGCGCTTTGAGCTTCGGGCTGGACAGTCCGCGCCTGTTGACTTGGCGTAGCTTCGGGCGGCGCTGTGGTGGCTTCGGCGGCGGCCTCCGGTCTGCGGACGGGCTCGCGCGCGGTGGTAACGGGCGGCGCTGCCGTTGCGGGTGGCGCTGCCGTCGCATGCGGCGGGGTAGCCGTCGCCAACGGTGGGGCCTCTTCGTCGGCACGTGCTAGGCGTTCGGGGGACCTTGGCTCGGTTACTTCGGCAGGCTTGGCCGTGGCTGCCTCGGCGTCGGCGGGTTCGGCGGAGTTGGCGGCGGGAAGGTCTTTCGAGGCGGCCGTCTCCGGCGGCGCCGGGGGTGTCGTCCGCTCTTGCGGCCTTGCCGTCGCAACATCAACTTCTGACGATTTTCGGATCTCCGGCACCGGCGCGGGTTTCTGTTCGCCGGTTGCGGCCTGGGCCGCCTTCGCCTCGTCGGCCGGCTTGGTATCCGCGCGTTTTGCGGTTTCTGTTTCGGCCGGCTCCGGCTTCCGTTCGTCGGACTTCGGCGGCACCACGACGCGCGGGCGCGTATCGTATTGCGGAACGATGGCCGGCTTCACACCGGGCGGATTGGCCAGCTTGGCCTTCGTCTCATCCGAAGCTCTGGCGGCGGCAGGCGGCGCCTGCTTTTGCGGCTCGGGTGCCGCTGCTTCGGCGGTGCGTTGCTCAGCGGCTTCCGACGGCGGCGGTCGTTCCGCTTCGTCCGGTTCGGGCTTGAGCCTGAGCGTCGGAACGTTCTCCGGCACGGCCACCGGTCCTCGCGGCGATTCCAGGGCAATGGCGGCGGGCGGGCGGGCGCCTTTTTCCCCGATGGCGATTTCGGGCAGTCGGGCGTCCGGCGCTTCGGGCAAGCGAGCCTCCGGCGCGGCGGGCGTTTTCGCGGCAGGGGCCGCGGCCATGCGGGATGTCTCCGGTTGTTGGCGCTGCTGAAGGGGCGCGGTGGCCGGGGGGGGCGCCGTTTCCGGCCCGGTCGCCTGTGCCTCGGTCGGCGTGCTTCTGGCCAGCGTCTTCGGCTCGTCTCCCGCGGGTTCACCCGGCGAAACCATCTTGCCGAACAAGATGGGCAACCCTTCCAGCATCACCTGCCGCGGGCGGTCCTCGCCCATTGTCAAAAACACATAGACCAGAAAGCCGGCAACAACGTGCAGCAGCACGGCCAAAAAGAGGTGCAGCTCATCGCGCTGAAATGGTTCGGCGACGCTACTCATAGATCGAGAACGTTACCCCGGCTGCCGTGGAACCATTGACTGCCTGCAACACCTTGAACACCGTATCGTAATCGACGCTTTGCTGAGAGGAGATGTTGATGACAATGTTGCGCCGTGATTCGGCGGCAAGTTGGGCGATCGTAGCCGGTATCTGTGCCGGTTCGATGATCTGACCGGCCAGCACGACGGTGTTGTCCTGGGCGATTTCCAGGGTAACGGTTTCCGAGTCCTTGAATTCGCCTCCCAACGCCCCGGCAACCGAGCCTCGCTCGACAGTCTTTTGTCCCGGAAAGTCCGAGGCAAACACGATGGTCAGCGCCAGCAACACCAGCAGCACGTCGACAAACGGCGTAACATTGATGGTGCCGACAATGGTCGTCCGGCGCGATAGCGGGCCTTGTTTCACATCAACCTCACCACTCGCCTGCGCCCGGCTTGCGCCCCAGCCGCCCGAGTTCTTTCACCAGTTCCATATAGGAATGGGCGCAGCGGCGCGAGAGCGTCAGAGACTGGCTGGCGATCCAGTTGTTTATGATCACCGATGGAATGGCGACGAACAGGCCCGCCATGGTGGCGAACAACGCCTCGCCGATGGCCGGCGCCAGCGCGCTGAAGGTAATCGCTTCGGCGCTGCGGATGGAGGAAAACGCCACCAGAATGCCCCAAACCGTGCCGAACAGGCCAATGAACGGCGCGGTCGCGGCGATGGTGGCAAGACCCGAACATTTCGCGGCCAGCGTGTCGTAGATCTCGGTCCATACCTCTTCAAACACATTTTCATAGGCCGAGGGGCTGATGGCCTCCACAGCGGCCACGCCCTTGGCCCGCAAATGCGCAAACGAGAGCAAAACCCGCCGCACGCCCTCGATATTGGCATCGGCCATCGCCCCGACCATCACATTCCGGTCGGACCGAGCCTTTTTCGATCGGAAGAGGAACTGAAACACCGCGTACCAGATATAAATGGACTGAAACAGAAGCACAGCCAAAACGGCCTTGATGATCAAATCCGCTTCTGCAATCAGCCTCGCCATGTTCGCTAGTTCTTCCATCTGCGGGGCAATCCATCCGGGCTAAAGGTGTTCGAGGCAATGCAGGCCGCCGGACACGCCCGGCGGCGGGGGGCAGGCCGCCGGAAAAAGTCGGCGACCGGAGAAGAGATGAATGCGCGTCCAGAAAATCCCGCAGGGCTTGGTTGAAGCCGGAAACGTCTTCCATGTTGGCCAAGTGGCGGGCCACGGGCAGCACGACCAGCCGGGCCCTCGGAATGCGGTCGCGGATGATCTGGGCCATCGCCACCGGCGTGCCCTGGTCATCTTCGCCGACGATGACCAGGGTCGGAAGCTCGATCTCCCCCAACCGATCGGTCAGCGCCAAGGCCGATATAGCCATGGCGCAACCGCAAAAGCCGTCAATCGACGTGGCCAAGATCATCTCCCTGACACTCCCGATCACGTCCGGCGAGGCTTGGACGAAGCCGGGCGAGAACCAACGGTCGATGGTGGTGTCCAGGGTCGCGCCCAGGCCGTTGGCGCGGGCAGCCTTCACCCGCTCGTCCCACATGGTCCGCGCGTCGGCCGGATAGCCGGAGGAGGTATCGCAAAGCACCAGCGAGCGAAAGCGCTCCGGCGCCTTCAGGGCTAACGTCTGCCCGATCATGCCGCCCAGGGAAAGGCCACAAAAATGGGCCTGGCGGATGTCCAATGCATCCATGACGCCCAGCACGTCGTCCGCCAGTTGGTCCAGCGTATAGTCGCCGCCCGGCGCTTCGCTCTGGCCATGGCCGCGGGTGTCAATGCGGATCACCCGGTATTTGTCGGCCAGAGCCGGCAGTTGCGGCTTCCACATGGCGCCGCTCGCGCTCAGCGAGTGGCTCATGATCAGGGGCGGGCCATCGGCGGGCCCATCCTCGGCGTAGGCGATGCGAATGCCATTCGCATTAACGAACTGAATCATGAGGAATCCCTCTCTAACCGTTCCAGTGACCCGTCTATCTGAAGCCTATCGCCCGGTGCTCAACGGACCCGCTTGATGGTGCACGATCCGCCAGACCCCGGCTTCTCGCACAAAGACATTTGTGGCGGCCAGATGGCCACCGGCAAGCATTTCGCGGCAAATGACCATGCCCGCCCGATCGAAAGCAATGGGCCGGGCGTCGACGCATTGAATGGCCGGGTGTTGCGGCGCACTCAAAATATCGCGCCAGCTTTGCAAAACCGCGTCCCTTCCAAAGATGGCGGCGGCACCGGGATGCAGGCAGGCAACGGCGTGTTCCGAAGCCCAGATTGCCCCCATCGCTTCCAGGTCGGCGGTATCGAAGGCGTCATAAAAAGCTTCGTTGGCTGAAAGCAGGGCGGCGGAAATCTGATCCGACAAAGCCAATATCCTTGAGTTTTCCGCGGGCCTTCGCGGCTCCGCCCGAACATCCATAACTTGCGTGGGGATTCTGTCTAAGTCGATCGTCGCAGCGCTTGTTGCACGGCCTCAAGGCACGCTTCGCGGTCCGGCTGAAAGTTCCGCCTGATCCACCATTCCTCCAGATGAGCGAGGATTGCACCGACTTTTGGGCCCGGCGGCACCCCCGATCTGATCATGTCCAAACCCGACACCGGGAAGGAGGGCCAGGCCCAGGCGGCGGCCTCGTGCAGGCGCAGCCTCAAGTCGATTTGGTCATCCTCTACCGCCGCCACCAGGCATCGCAGCGTGTATATCTCCCGGTCCCCGCAGCGGTAGAGCGCCTGGCGGATGCTCTCCGGCTCGTCCCCCAGCGCCGGCAACGGACGGGCGAGGCTCACCAGCCGTTTGCGCTCTGTATTGCTGAACCGCAACCGCTCAGCCAAGCCCGTATAGGCATCGGCATCGCCCGGCATCAGCACCGCGATGCGGGCCAGCGGCGATGGCTCGAGATTGTATGCCTGCTCGATCGCGACGAGCCGCGAGAGCAGGCGTGGCACAAGCTCCAGCGGCGTCACGACGCGGAGGATGCGGTGCTCGGCCATCGCCAACGCGACCTGATAGGGATTGGGCGCGGCGAGCAGCCGCCGCAATTCCGCCGATACGCGTTCGCCCGACAGATTTTTCAGTTGCTCGGCCGCTTCGGCGCAGGCCGCGATTCCGGCAGCGTCGGGCGCCGCGCGGCCAAACCAGGCGGTAAAGCGAAAAAACCGTAAAATTCGGAGATGATCTTCCCGGATGCGCTGGCGTGGGTCGCCGATGAAACGAACGCGGCCTTGTTCCAGATCGTCGATGCCGCCGGCCGGATCGTAAAGGCGGCCGTCCGGATCGACGGACATGGCGTTGATGGTGAAATCGCGCCGCGCGGCATCCTCCGACCAATCCTCTGTGAACGCCACCACCGCCCGGCGGCCATCGGTCTCTACGTCCCGGCGCAGGGTCGTGACTTGAAAATGGCCACTGTCGGTGATCGCGACGACGGTGCCGTGCTCGATTCCGATCGGCTCGACGCGGATGCGGGCTTGCCGCAGAAGATCGAGGGACTGGTGCGGCGGATGATCCGTCGCCATATCCACGTCCAGGCTGTCGCGGCCGGCCAGATGGTCCCGGACACAGCCGCCGACGAAGCGGACATGGTTCCGGCCCAATGCCCATACCACGGCCCTGACGCCGGGAATTTCCATCCAAGGGACCCGCGCTAGTGTGCGGGCCGGCATGGCAGCGCTGGCAGGGTCGATCCTCATTCCTCAGCGCCGCTCTTAAGGCCGCCCCTGGAGCCCTCCTTGAAGCCGCCGGGCACGACGTTCCCGTCCTCCACCCGTGGCGGAACATATTCGGCACCGGCCGGTGCCCGGTCCATCAGGGTCCAGGTGGTCAGCGTCGCCGCCGCCAACACTGTGCCGGTGGCCAACAATGTCACCCATGGCAAGTTTTCAAACCATTGCGGCATCGACTTGCCCAGCCCCAACGCCCGCCAGCCGATCAACAGGAACAGCGGCAACAGCAGCGGCAAGAGGATGGTGAGCGCAATTCGCAAAATCAGGGCCTACCGTTTGTTTCCAGCACATCGACAAGATTCACCAGCATGCCCGCCGTTGCGCCCCAGATAAACCAGCGCTCATAGGGCATCACGTAATAGTGTCGGCGCCGGCCGTCGCGCACGCGGGTTTCCTGGCGGTGGTGTTTGCGATCCATGATCCAATCGAGCGGCACCTCGAACACCTCCGCCACCTCGAATTCATCGATGGTCACGTCGAACGGCGGCTCAATCCAACCGACCACCGGGGTGACACCATAGGCGGTGGAGGTTTCATAAAGGCTAAGCTGGCCCAGAACATCGATTTGCCGCTGATGCAGCCCGATCTCCTCCTCGGTCTCGCGGAGCGCGGTCGCCTCGATATGCGGATCCTGCCGCTCCCAGCCGCCGCCCGGAAAACTGATCTGGCCGGCATGTTTTTTCAGGTGGGCGGTGCGCTGGGTCAACAGGACCGTTTGCCCGCCCGGCCGATTGATGATCGGCACCAGGACACCGGCGGGCTTCAGCTTGCGCTCTGGGGCGGCATAGCCCGGCCGCCCATGGGGATGAAGGTCGAAATCGCTGCGCTCGCCCGGCGCCCGCAACGCGGCTCGCTGGGCCTCGGAGCCCACTGGCAACCCGCTCGCCCGCAGGCACTCGAGGATACAGTCGCGCTTCACTCTTGCGCCTCACTCAGGGGATGGAACACGTTACCGGCCCAGACGCCGAAGTGCGTGTCATGGTCCTCGGCCAGTTCGACCAGGTCATAGAACACGGGGCGGGCGATCCGCGCCTCGATCCCCGACTTGACGATGACATAGGGCGAAGGCTCGCCGCTCGCCTCGTTCACGTTGAGCCAGATGGGGTGATCGGGGCCCGCCTCGACCCACTCGTCGATATTGGTGCGGAAGTGCAGCCGGCGCTCGCGACCTTCGCCTTCGACGATCATCTCGACGGCCACGAACGGCGCGTCTTCCACCTCGATGCGGCCCTTCTCGACCGGCGTCTGCAACAGGTAGTCGCCGTTCGGCGCGCGACGCAGCACGGTGGAAAACAGTTTGACCAGCGGCAGGCGAGTAAACGGCAATCCATTGTGAAACCAGGTACCGTCGCGGGCAATGCGGATGCCAAAGTCGCGGATGCCCGCATCGTTCGCCGCGCCTGCTTCCGACGGCGATTGGCCGCCGCTCAAAATGGAGAGGTCAGGGTTTGGTTCTGCCATCTGCTGCGTCTCCGTCACGTGCCGTTGGTATTATGTACCGGACTATATAGGCGGCAAGCCCGCGCCGGCTAGAGCGACGCTCCCGTTCAAGCCCGCGCCAGCCCCCGTACCTCCGCCACCAGCGGCTTCGGCAGCGCCACCCCTTCAAGAGGGGTGCGGGCGCGGTTGGCAAGCCGGCGGTCGCCGGGCAGCCGGGCGGCCCCATCCTCGAGGATCATGCCGAACAGGGTCTCCACCCGCTCCAGAAAGGTATCCGCGCCAAAGGCCGCCGGGTTCAGCGCGATGACCAGGTGGCCCGCATGGCTCGGCCCGCCATGGCCGGCATAATCCTTCTCCGCCTCGAAGGAAAATTGCCCGCCGGAAAGACCCGCCGCCAGGATCTCCACCATCATGGCAATGGCAGCGCCCTTGTAGCCGCCGAACGCCAGTTGCACGCCTTGCAGCACCTCGGCCGGGTCGGTGGTCGGTTCACCGTCCGGGCCGAGGCCCACGCCCTCCGGCAGCGAGTGGCCGTCGCGCGCCGCCAGCATGATCTCGCCACGGGCGGCGGCGCTGCTCGCCTGGTCCCAGACCATGGCCGGCTTGCCGCCGGCGCGGGGACAGGCGAAGCTCATCGGGTTGGTGCCATAGAGCCGCTTCGTGCCCCCTGCCGGCGCCACAAAGGCGCGGGAGTTGACGAAGCTCATGGCGAGCAAGCCTTCGTCCGCCAGCGCCTCCACATCCGGCCACAGCGCGGCGAAGTGGGCGGAATTGCGGATCGCCATGCCGGCAATGCCCTGCTCCAGCGCCGCTTTCACCAGCTCCGGCCGGCCGGTCGCCATGGGCAACGGCGCGAGCCCCCCGTCGCCATCCACAAAGACGACGCCGGGCGCCAGCCGCTCCACCGCGGGCTTGGCGTCGCCCTTGCAGGCGCCCGCTTTCAGGGCGGCGCAATAGCCCGGCACGCGAAAGACGCCGTGGCTGGCGCAGCCGTCGCGCTCCGCCCGCGTCACCACATCGGCGACCGCGTCGGCATTGGCCTGATCCGCGCCGCTCGCCGTGAGCGCCGCGGTGGTCAGCGATCGCACTTCGTCGAGCGACAGAGTGACGGTCTCTCCCCTGGGCTCTCCTGCTGGCTCGCTCATGCGCTCAGGCCGTCCGCTCGCGGGTCCAGGCGCCCAGTTTGGCGATAGCGTCGCCTCCTTCCGACAGCATGGGCGTGAACAGGTGCCAGACATGAGGCATCCGGTCCCAGACCTCCAGGGTCACGTCCACGCCGGCCGCGCGCGCCTTGGCGGCGATGCGGTTCGCATCGTCCAGCAGGATCTCCGCCGAGCCCACCTGGATCAGCATGGGCGGCAGGCCCGACAGGTCGGCATAGAGCGGCGAGACCAGCGGGTCGCGCACGTCCGCGCCGCCCCGATAAAGCTCGGAGAACCAGTGCAGGCCCTCCTCCTCCACCATCGGGTCTTCCTCCGCCTTGGACTTGATCGTCCCGCCGGTGCCTTCCAGGTCGGTCCAGGGCGAGATCGGCACGGAGCAGGCCGGCAGGGCCAAGCCCTTGTCCCGCAGAGCCACCTGCACCGCGATAGTCAGGCCGCCGCCCGCAGAGTCGCCCATGATCGCCATGCGGGCCGGCTTGCCGCCCTGGTCGAGCATCCACTGCCAGGCGGCGACCGCGTCATCCACCGCCGCCGGGAACGGGTCTTCCGGCCCCATGCGGTAGTCAATCACCAGGCAGCGCCCGTCCACCGCCTTGGCGATGTTGTAGGCGAGGTTGCGGTGCGAATGGAGCGAGCCGATCACATAGCCGCCGCCATGCAGATAGAGCACCTGGCGGTTCGGGTCGGCGCCCGGAGCCGAGACCCACTCCGCCGGGCGGCCGGCGACGGTCAATTTCTCGATCACGGCGTCGGCGGGCGCGGGCATCTTGTCGCCGAGCTCGTTGATGCGGTCGCGCATGGCCTCCACCGTCTTCGGGTCGGGCTGCGGGCGCTCGCGCAGCAGCGTGACGAGCTTGTCGAGTTGTTCCTGGCTCATGGGGCATCTCCGGGGTGTGACTGGTGCTGGCGCGGAGTTTGCCCGTTGCGGCTGGAGAGGGCAATGGCGAGCGGATTGGTCCGGACCGGCCAAGCGTATGTTCTTTTTCCGTTCTTTCAGTAACGCGGGAAATATCTTATCCGGTATCTTCGAACCACGCGATATCTTCCTTGAGCTCATCACAGAGCGCACGCGGGAAGATGGTAGCGATATAGGCTCATGGCTCATGAGCCTGTTTGAGGTGTTAATCGGGAAGGACAGACGGTCCCAGGAGGACAGAAGATCCAATAACGAAATGCGCAAGAACGGGGAACGGCGCTCCGCTTCGGCTTGGATTTCATCGAACGAGACGGCAAGGCCAATCTCAACTGGGGTGGCACGTTGATGAACTGCACGCGGTTGCCCGGCTAGGTCGTTGTCGTCCGCCGTGTGTGTGCAGCGCCGCACCGTGCCTCAAGATGGCCACTGCCAACCAAAGGTGTCCAAGATGGCCAAGTTCTGGAACAAGGGATTTAGTAAGCTGTCACCGTAGTGCCGTTGTCCGTCGCCAGCTGCTCTCGCCGATAAGCGACCAGTCGTCTTCGGGTTGCCCGCGCACAAAAACATCGACGCGATAGTCCCGTCCTCGTCTATCGAAGAGCCATCGGCTGAAAAGGCTCGTACGGCGGTGGTCCGACAGGCCATACGACGAAACGACGAGGCGTTCCTCGTTTAACTCGGTGACAACGCCACGATGATGGCTGCCGAACGAGCTGTGCGTGAGGAACACGATGCTTTCGTCGAGTGCCGGGATCACGTTCGTGATCGACCATCTCTTGCTCAAGACCTCGCGTTCGTCGCGATCCAGATGTTTGATCTCGGCAACTATTTCGTACGCGATCCCCTCGCCGGCGTCGCCGGTGCGGACCGTCGTGTGACCCGTTTCCATGTTGCCGTTAGGATAGCGCTCGGATGGTGAGCCTCGCCATTCGTAGACGTACCGACCCGGCTCGAAGAAGGCGTCTACTTGGTCGATGTTCTTCGGAAGCAGGGCCGGGTCGTAGTCCATCAACTCGCCGCACGCCGCGCGATTGCTGCCGGCTGCCCGAACGGGCGAAGCAATCAAGAAGGCGCCCGCCACCCCGGTGGCGCCCAAAGCCGGAAGCTGCAGCATGTCCCGGCGACGATAAGTCCTTTGGCTCATGCCGTACCCATCCCGTCCGTTACCGCAAAGTCCACTTCAGCCAGATCGATCAACCGAAAACCACCCGACGACCGGCTGGCTGAACCTAACCCCACATCCGCCGGATGACCGGCTTCTCGGGCCGATTTTGAAGCTGGGGACGGGCATTCGCAAGCCCAAGGCTCGCGGCGAGCGGCCAGAATGACCCGGAGGCCGGCAGGATCGGCGCGGCGTGGGCCGGAAGCTCCGGAATTGTCATCGCCAAGACACATCTCTTTCATCCGACATTCCCCATATGAACCCAGTTTCTGGCGACACGATAGCTTTCGGGGCCGTCCCGTGCAATGTTGAGCGTAGCGCGGAAGGGTATTCGCTTGGATTTGCTGCCGATCCGCCTGAGCCAAGCCTTCCGAGGCCGATGATGGCGCCGATTCTCGTCGTCAAGGCGCACTTCGAGCGCGTCATCGAGCTCACGGTAGGCAAGCAATCCGGCGTCGGTGGTGATCCTGGAACCGTGGAATTTAAGCTTCAGGCGGCGGTCAAAATCGAGCCTCAGCGGACCATCAACTGATTCACCCGCCAGGTTCGCCATATTCTTCGCCTCAAGATGAGTTCAATGCATTGATTCTTATAGCAGAATCAACGAGCAGTCACATCAATTGAGGGAGCCAAATGGGAAATCCGGGCTAAACATACCCCAACCGACCGCGACGACTTCATGGCGGTCGAGGTCAACGGCAAGAAATATCCAAACGCTCTGTTGCGTGAGTGCAGCGTCCTCCGCGCCGCCCTGATCGTGCCCGGCACCGGCCCGCAACAGGAATAAACCCGCGCCGTCCGCATTCCGGCGTGGACAGGCGGCCCCTGCCGCGCAACACTCGGGGCCGAAACAATCGAAACAAGAGGATCGCCCCATGCGTTTCGGCATGTTCAGCTTGGCCCAATTCCCCGACCATTCCAACCTGCAAAAATCCTTTGACGCCGACATCGCGCTGTTCGAACTGGCCGAGCGGATCGGCTACGACTTCGGGCTGGATCGCCGAGCACCTGTTCTCCACCTATGGCACGGTGACTTCGACCCAGGTCTATGCCGCCGCGCTCGCCCAGCGCACCAAGCGGATACGGCTAGGCATGGCGGTGGTGGTGGTGCCGTTCAACCACCCGCTGCGCACCGCTTCCGATTTCGCGCTAGTGGATATTCTCAGCCATGGCCGCTTGGAGATGGGCGTCGGCCGCGCCTACCAGCCACACGAGTTCACCGGCCTGGGCCTGGCCATGGACAAGTCCCGCGCCATGTTCGAAGAGGGCATGGACATCCTGCAGAAAGCCTGGACGCAGGAGACAATCCGGTATGATGGCCAATTCTGGAAGATCCCGGAGCCGGTCGAACTGCTGCCGAAGCCGGTGCAGAAGCCCTATCCGCCGATCTGGCAGGCCACGATTTCGCCCGAAAGCTTCACCCAGGCAGCAAGGCACGGCTGGCATCTGCAATTTGCCACGCCCTTCACCTACCGCACCTACCGCGAGGCGTGGAAGGATAAGCTGGAGGAAAACTGCCGGGACTACGAAGCTGAGTGCACAAAACTGGGCCGCGACCCAAAGGCGGCGGAGCGTATGATCCTGGTGCCGTTCTTCGTGCACAAGGACAAGGGAAAGGCCAGGGAACTGTTCGGCAAGCATGTACAGTGGTTCTACGACAAAGTGTCGTCGAACCAATTGGCGCAGAGCACTGCGCAAACCATCGTGCCCGGCTATGAAAAAACCATGAGCGAAGGCATCAAGACCCGCGAAATGGGCTATCTGAACTTCGACAAGCTGCATGAACACGGCGCCTGCATCGCCAGCGATCCGGCCGAAGCCGTGGACCAGCTAAAGGAAATGCAGGAGCGCTTTGGCCTGACCGAGGTGGTCTGCTGGTTCACGCCCGGCGGCATGCCGGCGGAGCTGGCGGCGGAAAGCATGAAGCTCACCATGGACAAGGTCGCGCCGCATTTCCAGTAGAAGCCGGACCGCCGATCACGCGGCACGCTCCCTCCGCAAGGCTTGGAGCGGCGCGCGTTCGTGCGGTCGCAGAACCACGGGCCGTCATTCGTCCAATGGCATCAATGCCCGCCCGGAGCGCTGGTGCCGAACCTCGCGCACAATGGAGTAAATGAGCGCGGCGATCGACATGACCATCAAAACCACCGTCAGCGTGTTACTGGAAAAATACTCCATCACAGACATGCGTCGGGCGCTCGCGATGGTCATCACCCTTTCCAGATTGCTCTCGGCGAGCGGCCCCAGAATGATGCCCAAGATGATGGGCGCCAGCGGAAATCCGGTGCGCCGCAAAATATAGCCCACCAGCCCCAGAAACAGCATGATCCAGAGATCCGCCACCATATTTCGGTACGAGAACGCCCCTAGAACCGACAGGATTGCCACCACCGAGGCAAGCACGCCCTGGGGTATGAGGACGACCTTGGCAAGATATTTCAGCCCCCCGAACGCGGCGAGCGCGAAAAACAGGTTGGCCGCGAACAGGCTGAGAATGAACGGATAGATGATGCCCGCCTGCTCCGTGAACAGGCGCGGTCCCGGCAGCAGACCGTGGATCAGCAGGCCGCCGATCAGCGCTGCGCTTACCGCGTTGCCGGGAATGCCGAGGGTCAACATCGGCACCAGACTGCCGCCGACCACGGCGTTGTTGGCGGCCTCGGAGCCGACGACGGCCTCGTAGGAGCCCTTGCCGTATTCGTCCGGGTTCTTGGAAAAGCGATGCGCCTCGTTGCGACCGATGAACGAAGCGATATCGGCGCCCGCGCCTGGCAGCACGCCGACGAAGGTCCCCAGAATGGCCGAGCGGATATAGGTGGCCTTCACCCGCATCATGCGCGCCCAGCCCGGCCAGAGCGAGCCGATGGTTGGGATATCGATCTGCTTGTCCATGCCCTTGCCGTGGCAGAGATAAAGCACCTGGCTGATCGAGAACAGGCCAACGATCCCGACAATGACGGGAAAGCCCTCATAAAGGCCGGGAACGCCAAAGGTGAAGCGCAATGACCCCGTGAACGGGTGCGTGCCGACCACACCCAGCAGCAAGCCGATGAACGCCGAGATCAAGCCCTTGGTGACCGAGCCCCCGCCGATCGCGCCGACCGTGCTCATCGCGAACACGACGATCCAGAAAAACTCCGCCGAGCGGATGTTGAGCGCCGCCGACGCCACCAGCGGCGCCGCCACCAGCAGCACAAAGGTGCCGATCAGCCCGCCGAAGAGCGATGCAGTGATGGCCCCGCCGAGGGCGATGCCGGCCTGGCCCTTCTTCGTCAATTCGTAGCCGTCCACCATGGTGGCGACGGCGGCGGGCGTGCCCGGCACGTTGATCAGGATCGCAGATATCGAGCCGCCATAGATCGCGCCGCAGTAGGCCCCGCCCAGAAAAGAAAGGCCATGGACCGCGGTCATCCCGAAAGTGACCGGCACCAGCAGCGCGATGCTCAAGGTGGCCGAGATTCCCGGCGTCGCGCCGAACAGGGTGCCAAGCAACGCGCCGACGAAGATCAGCAGCAGATTGAGCGGCTCGTAGGCGAGCAAAGCCGAAGAGACCAGATTCTCGATCATGAATGACCTGTCAAGTCAGGTGATAGCGATGGCGAAAGTATCGGCCAATCGGCTCGGGAGGGTGGCGGCACTGGCATGAAAAAAAAAACACTGGCATCAATAGACCAGACCGTGCGGCAAGGGCACGCCGAGAAAGCCCTCGAACAGCAGCCAAGCGGTGCCCAACAGGCCGACGATAGGCGTGGCCAGCCATACCGGGCCCCGCACGCCAAGATAGAACATGTGCGCGGCAAGAAAGATCGCGCTGGTTACGAAAAAACCGAGAAAAGGCATCACCACGCCATAAGCGACGAGTGCGGCCACTGTCACCAGCACCCGGATGTCCGCTTCGCTCACCTGTTTTTCTTTCGCTGTACCATGATGCTCTGCACCAGCAGAACCAGACTGAGCACCATCAGTCCGCCCAGCATCCATTTCGGCCAGATGGCGGCTCTCGGCGGATAGCCGCTGACTTCGATCCAGCCGAGCGCACCCAAGATCAGCAGCACGATGGCGGCGATACCGTCACGGCCCAGTCGGCGGAACATGGCTACCTCCAGCACTGATGACCTTGTACTTGTCACAAATTGTCACTTCACTTACAGGAAGTGAGCTTAGTCCAAATACCCGCCTTGCTTGAAATATTTCAGCAGCGTCTGCACGGATCCCTGCGTGTCGGACATGATCTCGCCGAATTCTTCGCCTACTTTCGGTTCGACCAGCGTCAACTTCCGGGTCTTGGCTTCTTCCTGATATTTGGGATCGGCGGAGGCCATGGCGAACGCCTCACGATAGAGTTTCAAAAGATCGTCCGGAACGCCGGCCACGGTTGCCCAGCCGCGGGTGGACCCGCCGCTTCGAACTTCCATGCCCGTCAATTCCTTGAAAGTCGGAACATCGGGGATCAGTTCATAGCGCTCTTCGGCGAGGATGGCCGCGTCCACGGTCGCGTCCTCGGTCTGCAACAGGTCGGTGACATTGCCCATCGCCATCTCAACCTCTTTCGAGAGGAAGGCGCGGTTGGCGGGAGCGCCGCCCGAATAGGGAATGAAGGTGAACTTGGCGCCGGTCGAATCCTCGAGGGCATAGACCGCGAGGTGATCGTCCGACAGAGGGCCGTCCGCGCCGACGGTGACCGAACCTGGCTCTTCCTTGGCGGCGGCAATCGCCTCTTTCAGGCTGGTGAAACGGGCGTCATTGATGCGCACGACATTGGGGTCGATCACGTTCACCCCAATGGGCGCGAATGTTTCGACCCAGGGCGCATAAGAGGGCTCGCGCGCCGCCTCGACAATGGCGATTGCGGGCAGGTTGATCACGCCGATCGTGCTGCCATCCTTCGCCGATCGCGCCAGGGCCGACCAGCCGACCTCGCCGCCGGCGCCCGGCATGTTTTTCACGACCATCTGAACATCGCTGCCGCTCAACTTTTCGATGGCGGACTTGAAGTACGGGAGTGCGGTTCGGACCAGAATATCCGTGCCGCCGCCGGCATTATAGGCGACGATCACGTTAATAGTCGCCGGAACTTCGACGTCCTTGTAGTCTTGCGCCGATGCTGCGGCCGAAGACCCGGCCATCAATGCGGCGAAGCAGGCGATCGATAGCGTTTTCCTCATTGTTTCCTCCTGGGCCGTGGTCTTTCGTTCAGCCTACGACCTCTATAATGAGCGGCCCTTTACAGGTCATTTTCGGGTGCACTCTGTTCGAAGCAGTGTCTCATAGCGTAGATATCGCCTTTTCTGATGTCCATACCCGCCTCGGACATTTCCCGTTCGCTATGAGCAGGTTGCCGCTGTTGGGAGGGTACGGACACGCGGAATGGCTGTGCGATGGTCGGAGAAGCGCCAGGAGCCGCTCAAGGCGGGTAATCCCAACGGCAAAGATTTTAGACTGTCAGGGATTCCCACGGGTGGGCAACTCGTGATTATAGGATGGCCCGCCCCTCTCCGGAGCAATCGTTTAGATTGCTTCTGTTTCAAGCGAGAGAGGAAGGGAACGATGTCGATTCATGTGCTTGGAATTGATCTTGGTAAGAATGTGTGCAGCCTCGTCGGATTGGATAAGGCAGGCGTTGTCGTCATGCGCCGGCGCCTTCGTGATGGCGTTGTGGAGTTTGTCGGCAAGCTCCCAGCCTGTATCGTGGCGATGGAAGCATGCTGCGGGGCGCACCATCTTGGGCGCGAGCTGGAGGCCGCGGGCCACACGATCCACCTGATGTCGCCGGAATATGGTCGGCCCTATGGGAAAGCAAACAAGAACGACGACCGGGACGCCGAGGCGATCGCGTTGCCTTCCGCGATGGCATCGTCCTTCAAGCAGCCGCCCGATCAGCAGAAACCAAGATTTGGGCATATCTCTGGGCTTGCCCGGAGATACTCTAAAATACCCGCCCTCATCCCCGATCTGGATTGTACACCTTAATCGGCCGGTAATTCTTATACGCAGGCGCCTGATCCTTCCACATCACGCCGCTGGCGGCCGCTCCATCCACGACGATCGCCTGGCCGTTCACGAAGCTCGACCGGTCGCTCGCCAGGAACAGGGCCATCTGGGCGATGTCGTCGGGGCGGCCCGCGCGCGGGATCGGCTGGCGCTCAGCGTAGTGGGCGGAGCGTTCGGCGACCACCTCGTCGGGCTTGCCGACGGCGTTGGTCGACAGCGGCGTCGGGATGTAGCCGGGGCAGATGCAGTTCACGCGGATATTGGCCTCGCCATAGGGCATGGCGGCCATCTTGGTCATGTGGATCACCGCGGCCTTGGCGGCGGAATAAACCAGCGGCCCGCGCCCCGCCGCGACGCCCGCAATCGAGCCCGTGTTGATGATCGAGCCACCACCCTGCTCCCGCATCACCGGCACGGCGTGCTTCATGCCGAGGAAGACGCCCTTCACCAGGACGTCGAAGGTCATGTCGAACTCTTCCGCCGGGATGTCCTCGAACAGCCCCAGCGCGCCGCCGAAGCCGGCATTGTTGAACATACAGTCGAGGCGGCCCCACTTAGCGACTGCGGCGTAGACCGCCGCCTGCACCTGATCCTCCTGGCGGACCTCGCAAGGCGCGAACATTGCCGCGTCGCCGATATCGGCCGCCAAAGCCTCGCCGCGTTCGCGCTGCATGTCGGCGATGATGACGCGCGCACCCTCCGCCACGAACAGCCGCACCGTCGCCTCGCCGATGCCGCTCGCGCCGCCGGTGATGACCGCGACTTTGCCATCCAATTCCGCCATGGGTTTTTCCTCCGATATGTATGCTTGGTGCTTTGGCGGCAATGGTGCGGGAGAGAGAGTGAGGAGGCAATGGTCTTGCTCCGAAAGAAACAGGGCGGGAACTTACGCTCCCACCCTCAAACTTTCGCGCTTAGGTTCCGCCCTACTCCAGGTCGAACCGGTCGGCGTTCATGACCTTGGTCCAGGCGGCAACGAAGTCATGCACAAACTTCGCCTTGTTGTCGTCCTGGGCATAGACCTCGGCATAGGAGCGCAGGATTGAGTTCGAGCCAAACGCCGCGTCTACACGTGTGGCCGTCCACTTCACCTGGCCGGACTTGCGGTCTACCACCTCATAGAGATCGTCGCCCGCGGGCTGCCACTTGTAAGCCATATCGGTCAGGTTGACGAAGAAGTCGGTGGTCAGCGCGCCTTCCCGGTTGGTGAAAACGCCGTGCTTGGTGTCGCCGTGATTGGTGCCGAGCACCCGCATGCCGCCGACCAGAGCGGTCATCTCCGCCGCGGTCAGCCCCATGAGCTGGGTGCGGTCCAGCAACAGTTCCTCCGGGGCCACCACGTACTTCTGCTTTTGCCAATTGCGGAAGCCGTCATGGATTGGCTCCAGCGGCTCGAAGCTGTCGGCATCCGTCATCTCGTCGGTAGCATCACCCCGGCCCGACGCGAATGGCACGGCAACCGGCACGCCGGCAGCCTTGGCCGCCTGCTCGACCCCGACATTGCCTGCCAGCACGATCACGTCGGCGATACTGACGCCGCTCTCGGCAGCGATAGGCTTCAGCACCCCCAGCACATGGGCAAGACGGTCGGGCTCATTGCCCTGCCAACCCTTCTGTGGCGCGAGCCGGATGCGCGCACCGTTGGCGCCGCCGCGCAGGTCAGAGCCGCGGAAGGTGCGGGCGCTGTCCCAGGCGGTCGCGACCATGTCGCTGATCGAAAGGCCGCTTGCTGCGATCTTCGTTTTCACGGTGTCCACATTATAGCCGGTCGGGCCAGGGGGGACCGGATCCTGCCAGAGCAGGTCTTCTTCCGGGATTTCCGGGCCGATATAGCGGACCTTCGGCCCCATATCGCGGTGGGTTAACTTGAACCAGGCGCGCGCGAATACGTCCTCGAAGTACGCCGGATCCGCGCGGAACCGCTCCAGGATCTTGCGATATTCCGGATCGACCTTCATCGCCATGTCGGCATCGGTCATCATCGGCGTGCAGCGGATCGAGGAATCCTCCACATCCACCGGCATGTCCTCTTCCTTGATGGCTACCGGCTTCCACTGGTTCTTACCTGCCGGGCTCTTCGTCAGTTCCCACTCATGGTCGAGCAGCATGTCGAAATAGCCCATGTCCCATTTGGTGGGGTTCTTCGTCCAGGCTCCTTCCAGTCCGCTGGTCACCGCACCACGGCCAATGCCGCGGGTGGTGTGGTTCATCCAGCCGAAACCCTGCTCCTCCACAGGCGCTGCTTCCGGAGCCGGGCCGTTATTGGCTTCGTCGCCGTTGCCGTGTGTTTTGCCGACAGTATGGCCGCCAGCGGTGAGCGCTGCGGTCTCCTCGTCGTTCATGGCCATGCGGGCGAAGGTTTCGCGCACGTGCGCGGCGGACTTCATCGGATCGGGCTGGCCATTGACACCTTCGGGATTCACATAGATCAGACCCATCTGCACCGCGGCGAGCGGGTTTTCCATGGTCGAGGCATCGTTCACGTTTTCATAGCGGTTGTCGGACGCGGCGAGCCACTCCTTTTCGGCGCCCCAGTAGATGTCTTTCTCCGGGTGCCAGATGTCCTCGCGCCCGTAAGCGAAGCCGAAGGTTTTGAAACCCATCGACTCATAGGCGACGTTGCCCGCCAGGATGAACAGATCCGCCCAGCTGATCTTGTTGCCGTATTTCTTCTTGACCGGCCAAAGCAGGCGGCGCGCCTTATCCAGATTACCGTTGTCCGGCCAGGAGTTGATCGGGGCAAAGCGCTGGTTGCCGGTGCCGCCGCCGCCGCGGCCGTCGGCGATACGATAGGTGCCCGCGGCATGCCAGGCCATGCGGATCATCAGGCCGCCATAATGGCCCCAATCCGCCGGCCACCATTCCTGAGTGTCGGTCATCAGCGCCGTCAGGTCTTTTTTCAGCGCGGCGTGGTCCAGCGTCCTGACGGCTTCCCGGTAGTCGAAGTCCGGGTCCATCGGATTGGTCTTTTGGTCATGCTGATGCAAAATGTCCAGGTTCAGGGCATTTGGCCACCAATCCATGACGGAGGTGCCGGCAGAGGTATGTCCGCCGTGCATTACCGGGCATTTGGCGCCACTGCTCATACTGTCATTCATATCGGGGTCTCCTTGACCGTAATCTCCGGGCGGAGTCACTCAGGTCGATGACTTCGCCGCTGGGCTCTCACGCCTCTCTTTTATATCATATGGTGATGAACCCCTCAGTTAGAATTGTTCTAAAGAAGGAGTTTCGAAAAAAGGTGTTGGAGTGAACCATAGCGCGGCAACCGGCAGCGGCGGTCTGATCCGCGGTTTCGCCCATAGCCGGGCCGCAATGTCTGGCGTATTCAAGGATCAAGAGCAAACGCGGCTGGCCCGCTTCGAACACGCAAAAAGGAGCAGACCGAAGCCACATTTCCTAACTAGGTATATTGTCCTGTCCCCGGCAAACCCGATATCTGGTATTGCTGCCGCAGTCCGCTTTTACCATACTATGTTACCGCATGAACCACGATGCCTATTCCGATTCCTATCTGAAGGATGTGCTCGGCCAGTCCAAGACGATCGCCATGGTCGGCGCCTCGCCGAACTGGAACCGGCCGAGCTATTTCGTCATGAAGTACCTGCAGACCAAGGGCTACAAGGTCTATCCCGTCAACCCTCGGGCGGCGGGCGAAGAAATTTTGGGCGAGAAGGTTTATGCCAATCTAGACGAATTGCCGGAAACGGTTGATATGGTCGATATCTTCCGGGCATCAGAAGCCGCCGGGCAAGTTTCCGACGAGGCGGTCAAGCATGGCGCGAAGTCAGTATGGATGCAGCTTTCGGTGCGCAATGACGAAGCGGCCGAGCGGGCGGAGGCTGCGGGCCTGAACGTCGTCATGAACCGGTGTCCCAAAATCGAGTACGCCCGCCTCTGCGGCGAGCTTTCCTGGGGCGGCTTCAATTCCGGCGTTATTACCTCGAAACGGCGGAAAATCCGGTAAGTGCGACCGGCGAAGCGGTCTAATTGCACGGCTCCTAGCGGAAAAAGGCAAGTTGGGCCAAGACACCCTATTCCCGCGCGGCGCTCGGGGGCGACGTGTCCAGAAACGCCTGAAGCGCCTCTTCCGGCAGTTCGGCGGCGAAGCGCGCCCGAACGGCAATGGCGTCATCCAGCATCTCTTTATAGTCGTCGCGGGGCACCTCCACCGCGCCGAACTGGGCCAGATGGTCTGTCAAGAACTGGGTGTCGAGGAGGAGAAAGCCGCCATGCACCAGCCGGGCCGCCAAATGCACCAGCGCGACCTTGCTGGCGTCCCGCTCGCGGCTGAACATGCTTTCACCGAAAAAAGCCCCGCCTAAGGCCAGACCATAGAGACCGCCGGTCAACCGACCGTTACGCCAGCACTCCACCGTGTGCACCACGCCCATGGTGTTCAGCGCCCGGAACAGGTGACGGACCTGACCGTTGATCCAGGTATCGCTGCGATCACCCCGTGTCTCCGCACAGGCATCGATCACGGCGTCGAAATCGCAGTCGCACCGCACATCGAACTGCCCCTGGCGGACCGTCCGCTTCAGACGCCTGGGAACGTGAAACCGGTCGAGCGGCAGGACCCCGCGCACGTCAGGATCAATCCAGAAAACTGATTCCGCGTCGCGTGATTCCGCCATGGGAAAGATGCCCAACGAATAGGCGCGCAGCACCAGAGCAGGCGTAATCTCGCTCAAGACCGGCTCTCCTTCAGTCCGACGGAGGTTGAACCAAGCCGCAAAGGCCGGTTTGTTGGCAAAACATCGAGCCTGAGTTCGTGACAGCTATTCGAGCAGCCGCTGCCACCATCCCCGGCGGCGCGGCTTGGCGGGCTTCGACTCCTCCGGCTGCGGGGCAGGCTCTTCATCTGCCGTGTCTTCGGCGGAAGAAGCAGTATCGCCGCCGCTATGCGCGCCGGCATCCAGCGCAATCGGCTCCGGCACTTGCGTTGCGGGTTGCCGGTGTGCCGGCTCGTCGGTGCTTTCGGCGGGCGCTTCAGTCTCCGCCCTGCCCGGCACCTGCTCCGCTCCGGGCTCGGCCGCCCGTTCGTCCGGCTGATCGTCGGATGGTTTTTGGAGCACGCGCTGCCGTCGGCCGCTCGGGGACTTCTCCATCGCCTTCGCGACCGGCCGCATCATGATGGCGACCGTGTCGTGCGGGGCTCGTTCTTGCTCCGGCGCATCCGGCGTTACGGCGGGCTGTTCCGCAGCTACCTCGCCGGCATCACCCGGCGCCTCGGTTTGCTCGAACCACGCCGCGACCGGAGTGCTCACTATGGGCGCATCACCTTCAGGTCGATCTTCCGGTTGAACAGGCGCGCCCTCGGTCGCAGCGCCGTTCGTTGCCTGCGCGGCGTCAGGTTTCGGTACGCCCCCGGCCGCCTTTCCGCTCGCGGCGGCCGATTGGCCGTTGTCGTCTTCGGCGGCGACGTGCCAGGCGAGCGGCGTCGCGCTCCGTGCAAACAAGGCAACACCGGGCAGATTGGACCGGCCGTCACCGCGCCCGCGCCGGCGCCGACGGCGGCTGGACCGGCGGTTGCGGGTCCGCTCCTCGTTCTTGGAATCATCGGTATCGTCCGATAACGCTTCCGCCTGCCTGCCATTACCCTTTGCATTTACATTGGCATTGGTATCCGCATTTGCGTCTTCAACGTTTGTTTGGTCACGGCGACGGCCAGACCGGCGGCCGCGGCGGCGGCCGGTCTCCTGATTGTCGGTCCCCTCGTCCTGGCTTTCCTCCGAACGACGGCTTCGCCGGCGGGACCGGGGTGCTTCGACCGTCTCTTCCTCTTCGATTTCCGGCTCGACCTCCGGCTCAATCTCCACCACGTCATGCTCGCTCGGCGCTTCGATCGTGGGTTGGCCGGTTTCGAGCACCTCGATCCGCAAGTTCGGCGGGATCAGTAACCCATCCGGCTCAAACACACAGCGTAAACCGTAATCGCGCTCGATCCGGATGAGTTCGTCCCGCTTTTCGTTCAGAACATAGAATGCAACCGCTGCCGCCACGTGCACCTTGATCAGCAAGGAACGGCCACGCATCCCTTCGTCCTCGATGGCCGACAGGACTTGGAACGCACTGGAGGATGTCGAAGCCACGCGCCCCAACCCGGCGCAAACCGGACAGACATCCATGATGGTTTCCAAAAGTGACGGCCGCAACCGCTGCCGGGACAGTTCCAGCAGCCCCAACTGGCTGATGCGGCCGATCTGGACCCGCGCCCGGTCGATGCGCATCGCATCTTTCAGGCGCCGTTCGACCGCGTAGTTGTTGCGACGGTCTTCCATATCGATGAAGTCGATGACGATCAGGCCCGCCAGATCCCGCAACCGCAATTGCCGCGCAACCTCTTCCGCCGCCTCCAGGTTGGTCTTCAGGGCGGTTTCTTCGATGTTGCGCTCGCGGGTGGAACGCCCGGAGTTGACGTCGATCGCGACCAGCGCTTCGGTAAGGTTGATGACCAGATACCCGCCCGACGGCAGTTGCACGATGGGCGAATGCAGGTGGTGCAGTTGCTCGTCCACATGGTAGCGGTGGAGCAGCGGCGGCGAGGCTTCCTTGTAGGGCTGTACGCGCTTTGCATGGCTCGGCATCAAGGTCTTCATGAAGTCCTTGGCTTCGCGATAGGCGGCGTCGCCCTGTACGATGACCTCGTCGATTTCCCGCGTGTAGGTATCGCGCAAGGTCCGCTTGATCAGCCCGCTTTCCTCGTAGATCAGCACAGGCGCCCGGGATTGCAGCGTCAAATCCCGGATGCGCTCCCAGGTTTTGGCCAAAAACTCGTAGTCGCGCTTGATCTCTGATTTGGTGCGACCGATCCCGGCGGTGCGCACGATCACCGCCATGCTGTCCGCAATGTCGAGCGAATCGACAATATCTTTCAGCCGATTGCGGTCTTTGCCGTTGGTGATCTTACGGCTGATACCGCCGCCGCGGGCGGTGTTCGGCATAAGGACGCAATAGCGTCCGGCGAGCGAGAGATAGGTAGTGACCGCCGCGCCCTTGGTGCCCCGTTCTTCCTTGACCACCTGCACCAGCATGATCTGGCCGCGTTTGACGACCTCCTGGATCGTATAAGAGCGGCGGTTGCCCCGGCCGTTGCGCTTGCGATCATCGTCGCCGTCACGCCGGTTCCCGGTCCGGCCATTGCGCCGTCCCCGCCGGCCTCTGGACCGGTCGGCCCCATCGGCATTGCCATTGCCGTCGCTGTCCTCCCCGTCCGCCGCGGAAGGATCGAGGCTGATCGAAGCGTCTTCGCCCGAAGCCGCTAACGGCTGCGAGCGGCGATTGCCCGAAGTCTCCCCTTCCCCATCAGCGGATGCAGCGGCGCGTTCGTCACCGCGAACGTCATCGTCCCCGGCTTCGTGACCCGCCCCGAAAGCTTCTATAACGTTATCATCGTCGGTGTCGTGGGCGCTGTCGTGATCGTCGTGGGCGCCGTTGTCTTCGTCGTCATCGTCCTCCGGATCGTCGTCACGCGCGGAGCGGCGGCGCTGGCTTTCCTTCAGCGCCTCGCGATCGGCGACCGGTATCCGGTAATAGTCCGGATGGATTTCGCTGAAGGGCAGGAAGCCATGGCGATTGCCGCCGTAATCGACGAAGGCGGCCTGAAGGGACGGCTCGACCCGGGTAATTTTGGCGAGGTAGATATTGCCCTTTAGCGTACGCTGGCTAGCGATCTCCGTATCGAATTCGAGCAGCCGCCGGTCGTCCATAACGACGACCCGGGTTTGCTCCGGATGAACGCCATCGATCAGCATTCTTTTGGTCATAGGGGTGGTTCTCCAATCGGCGAACAGCCGTTGGCGAGCCGGACAACGTTCTGAGTGTCAAATCGTCAATTACGTACCGAGTGAATTCGGTAGACGGCTTAGCCGCTCGCAGCCGCGCTGAGTCCGGTATCGGGACTTGCTGCTGAGGCGCAATGATCGCTTGCACGGTAATCGGAACGCTCCGACTGGGCCGTTCGGCAAGGTATGGTTTCATTTGCGGCCGCAACAAATGGCGCGCCGACGCAAACGCTGTATCCTGCGCAATCTGCGTATTGAAATGGCGCACTTTCGTCGCGACCTCCGTCTGCGTGTCTGTTTGCGGTGCGGTTCTGCCTTCTACCCTTATATGGGCGGCATAATGGCGGCATCCCGGCTGCGCTTCTTTGACTCTGACGCTCGGTTCCCGCACAACGCGTGCTTATCGCAAACTATTTATAGACGTTTTGCCACGAATAAACAATGCAACTATTTTGAGCGCGATGCCGCGGACAGCTTTACCGATGCCACCCTGTCATATCGCGCGTAGACAAGACCGGCCTGTGCCACTATCCGTTGGCCCTGGCAAGCTGCCATGTCACCCTGCCACGGCCGGAGTCGCACTGCCCCATGCGATCGCAGGTTCGCAGAACCTTTTTGCTGATCTTTCTGTTGGCCGCGTCGAGCCAAAGCGCATGGGCAGCAGAGGGGCGGATCGTCTTGCTGAATGCGGCTGCGGAATTGACCGATCACGGGCCGCGCCTGACATTTTGGTTTTCCACCGAACCGGAATTCCGAATTCAAACACTGGCGCAGCCAAACCGCCTGGTCGTCGACCTTCCCCCCGTCGATTGGCTCCGCCTTCCCGCGTACTTCAAACGTGCCGCCGAGACGATAGGCGAGGTGGGATCCGTGCGATATGGCTGGTTCCGGCCCGGCACCTACCGAATCGTTTTCGATCTCGCCGGCCCGGTGACGGTCGCCAAACCAGCCATCACACGGCGACAGAATGCCGTCGAGCTAACCTTGTCATGGCGCGCTTCCGCGCACTACCGAGCGCAACGATTTGGCTCGTTCGCGGACACGCCGATTCCCCGTCCGGCACCGACGGCCGCACCGGAACGGCATAAGCCGCTGATCGTCCTCGACCCCGGTCACGGGGGTGTCGATCCGGGTGCAATCGGTAAATCGGGCATCAAGGAAAAGCGCATCACCTTGCGCGCGGCCAAGATTGTGGCGGAACATTTACGCACCACCGGGCGTTACGATGTCAAGCTGACCAGGACCGACGATCGGTTCCTGAAATTGAGCGAACGAATCGCTATCGCACGCCAGGCGAAGGCCGACCTGTTCATTTCTCTTCACGCCGATTCCGCCGGCTCCGGCCTCGCCCAAGGGCTTTCAGTTTACAGCCTATCGGAAACTGCTTCGGATCATACCGCCGCCGCGCTGGCCAAACGGGAGAACATGGCCGACGTCCTGGCAGGCGTGGACCTTTCCGGCGAAGAGGCGATCGCGATTCCGGTGCTGATCGACTTGGCCCAGCGCGAGACGCGAAACCGGTCGGTGCGATTTGCGAACCGCATCGTTCAGTCGGCCTTAACGCGCGTGCCCATATTGTCCCGGGCGCACCGGCAGGCGGGCTTTGCGGTCCTGAAGGCGCCGGATGTGCCAGCGGTGCTGGTGGAACTGGGCTTTCTCTCCAACGCCGATGAGGAGCAATTGCTGAACTCCGCCATCCACCTCACCCAGGTTGCCCAGGGGCTCACGGCGGCAATCGACGGCTACTTCGCCCTCCAGTCGGCAGAGCGGTAAAAGATGTCACGCCCCGCCGCAAAGGTCGACGCGACCGCCGGCACCGCCTAATAGGTAGAGTGGGAATGGGCAGTGCGATGGAAACTTTCAGACGGGAATTTCAGGACGTGCAACTTCGGAACGTGCGATGAAACGATGGTTATTACGCGGTATCGTGGCGGCGATGATTTTGGCCGGCATCGGCGTCGGGGCAGTTGTCGGCATCGTCTATCACTATAGCCAGAACCTGCCCGACAACACGGCGTTGCGGGAATATGTGCCACCAATCACGACGCGGCTGCACGCGTCCAACGGCGACCTGATGGCGGAATACGCCGAGGAATACCGGGTATTTCTGCCCATTGGAGAAATCCCGCCGATGGTCAAGCAGGCCTTTCTTTCTGCCGAAGATCAGAATTTCTATGAGCACGGCGGCATCGACCTGTTCGCGCTCGCGCGCGCGGCGGTCACGAACGTTTCCAACTATGTGGAAGACAAGCGCCTGGTCGGCGGCTCGGGCATCACGCAACAGGTCGCCAAGAATTTCTCCAACTTGAGCGAAGTCACCTACGAGCGGAAAATCAAGGAAGCGATCCTGGCCTATAGGATCGAGCAGGCGAAGACCAAAGACGAGATTCTGGAACTGTATCTCAACCAGATCTACTTGGGTGCCGGCACGTATGGGGTCGCGGCGGCGGCGATGCGCTATTTCGGGGAGACGCTGGACGAGCTAACCATCGCACAGGCCGCCTATCTGGCGGCCTTGCCCAAAGCCCCGACCAATTATCATCCCGTCCGTCACCATGACGCCGCGGTCGCCCGCCGGAACTGGGTCATCGGCCGGATGGCGGAGGATCGCGTCATCACCCCCGCGCAAGCAGCCGTCGCCATCACCGAGCCCCTGCTGGCGCCCAATCTCAAAACCGCGGGGCAGCAGCCGGCGCCCTGGTTCGCGGAGCAGGTCCGGCGGGAAGTCAAAGATCGTTTTCCGGACGTCAGGGTGACGAATGACGGCCTGTCGGTGCGCACGACGATGGACCCGCGACTGCAGGCGATAGCGCAGCGCGTGCTGCGAGAAGGGCTGGAGGTCTATGACCAGCGGCACGGCTATCGCGGTCCCCTGGCCAAAATAGATCCGTCCGGCGATTGGAAAAAGGCGCTGACCGCGGTCGAGTCACCCGACCCCGGCGGCAGGGGCAAAGTCGCGATGGTCGATGCGCTAACCCAGACGGAGGCGACCATCCTGTTCGCCGATGGCCGCAATGGGACCATCCCTTTCGCCCGAATGCGGTGGGCCGGCGCTTACAGCGAAAACAGACGCAGCGTGCAGGAGCCCGACAGCCCGTCCGACGTGCTGGCGCGCGGCGACGTGGTTTTCGTCCGCCCGATCGACACCGATGCCGACGGCGGGCCCAATCCGGACGGCACCTACGCCTTGGCGCAAGCGCCCGAGGCGGAGGGCGCACTCGTCGCGATCGACCCGTTTACCGGCCGGGTGCTCGCGATGGTCGGCGGCTACAACGCGGCGCGCAGTGAGTTCAACCGCGCCGTTCAGGCCGTGCGCCAACCGGGCTCCGCCTTTAAGCCGTTCGTCTATTTAACCGCCCTGAACAACGGCTATACGCCCTCAACGACCGTACTGGATGCGCCGTTCGTGCAGCGGGATACTACGGTGCTCGGCAGTGGCTGGAAGCCCGGCAACTACAGTTCAGGCCGTTTTTACGGCCCCTCCCCGCTGCGGCTCGGTCTGGAACTGTCACGCAACCTGATGACCGTGCGCCTCGCCAACGATGTCGGGATGGCCCGGATCGCCGACACCGCGGCCCGGTTCGGCGTGATCAACAAGATGGAGCCGGTGCTGGCAATGGCGCTGGGCGCCGGGGAGACGACGCTGCTTCGGCTCACCACGGCCTATGCCATGCTGGTGAATGGCGGCCGCAAGATTGCACCCGCGTTCATCGACCGGGTGCAAAACCGGTATGGCAATACGCTGTTCAGCCAGGATCAACGGGCCTGCCCCGAGTGCAACGGCGCTTCGGCATCGCTTGACCATGTGCCGCTGCCACCGCTCGAAACGGAGCAGGTCGACGATCCGGTTTCAATCTATCAGATCGTGACGCTGCTGCAGGGCGTGATCGAACGCGGCACCGGCACCCGCGCGCGCGTGGACGGCGTTCCGCTTGCGGGCAAAACTGGCACGACCAACGATTCGTTCGACGCCTGGTTCGTCGGCTTTTCCTCGGACCTGGCGGTCGGCGTCTATGTCGGTTTCGATACCCCCAGAACCCTCGGCCCGAACGAGGCCGGCGGTCTGGTCTCGGCACCCATTTTCGGCGCCTTTATGCAGGAAGCGTCGAAACTCTATCCGACCCAACCCTTCCGCGCGCCCCCAGGAGTTCGTTTGGTCAGGGTCAATGCCAAGACCGGCGCGCTGGCCGCATCAGGCGATCAGAACGTCGTGGTTCAGGCGTACCGGCCGGGAACGGAGCCGACCTATAACTCGCCCATGAACACGGCCAACGAAGGCGACGCAGGACTATCCGAGGCAGAAAAAGCCCGCCGGAGAATCGGCGGGCTCTACTGACCGTTTCGCGTCCGGACCTGCGCTACATCAGCGCGTCTTCGGCGATGGTCATCTTCAAGCCGTCAAGGCTCTTGTCGAATTCGATCTGGCAGGAAAGGCGAGAGGTTTCGTAAACCTCCAAAGCCAAGTCGAGCATGTCGACCTCTTCCTCAGTCCTTTCAGACACCTTCCCAAACCATTCATCGTCGACGATCACATGGCAGGTCGCACACACGCACGAACCGCCGCACTCCGCCTTGATCGGCAGACCGGCGTCGCGGATGATTTCCATCACGGTCCAACCGTCCTGCGCCTCGACCTCGTGCTCGACGCCATGACCATCGGTTACGAAGATCTTCATGATTGCAATGCTCCTCCGTCGTCGGGACGCCTAGCGGACGCCCAGCTTTTTCTGCAGTTCGCTGGATGAGGTCGTGTATTGGAAGCGCAACCGTTCGCCGGGCCGCGCCAGCCGAAAGGCTTCCTGGCTCATCAGGGCCGCTTCATGGAAGCCCGACAGAATCAATTTCAGCTTGCCGGGATAGGTGTTGATATCGCCGACGGCAAAGATGCCGGGCACGCTGGTTTCGAACTTTTCCGTATCCACCGGGATCAGGTTCTGGTCCAGATTGATGCCGAACTCGGCCACGGGCCCCAGCTTCATCGTCAGTCCGTAAAACGGCAGCAGCATGTCGCAGTCGTGCACGAAGGGGCCGATTTCCTTGCTCTCCAACTCGACGCCGGTCAGATGCGGCGGGTCGCCGACCAAGCCCTTCATCTGCGCGATATGCAGCTGGCCCCTCCCGGAGGCCACGATCTGGCGCATCGCGTCGACCGAATGCGGCGCGGCGCGGAAGCCATCACGGTGGTGCACGAGCGCAACCGACTCCGCGACCGGCTCTAGAGCAATGAACCAATCGAGCGCGGAATCGCCGCCGCCAGCCACAAGCACGCGCTTGCCGCGGAACCGCTCCATCTGCCGGACCGAATAGAAAACACTTACGTCTTCATAGGCTTCCAGGTTGTCCAGGCGCGGCTTTTTCGGCACGAAACTGCCACCCCCGGCCGCGATCACCAGCACCGGCGCTTCCAGCACCGTGCCCGTGTCGGTTTTGAGCCGCCAGTTGCCATTGTCCAGCCTGTTCAATTCTTCCGCCATTTCCTGCAGATGGAACACGGGATCGAAGGGGGCGATCTGCTCCATCAGTTTGTCGCTCAGTTCCTGTCCGGTGCAGACCGGGATGCCGGGGATATCGTATATCGGCTTTTCCGGATACAGTTCGGCGCACTGCCCCCCGGGGCGGTCCAGAATGTCGATAAGATGCGCCTTCAGGCCGAGCAGGCCCAATTCGAACACCGCGAAAAGCCCAACCGGACCTGCGCCGACGATGATCACATCGGTCTCGTTGGCCGTATCGCTCACGTCCACAATCCCTTCCGGCACCGTCCCTTCAGGCACCGCCCCTTCGGCCACCGCCCGTTCAGGCGGTAACGCCTAGAATTTGTCCTTGGGCTCTACCACCTGGCGGCCCCGGTACATGCCGGTCTCCAGGTCGATATGGTGCGGACGGTGGAACTCGCCAGAGTCCTTGTCCTCACGCAGATTGGCATGTTTCAGCGCATCGTGCGCCCGGCGCATCCCGCGTTTGGACGAGGTCGTTTTCTTCCTGGGAACCGCCATGGAAGCTACTCCTGAAATATCGGGCGGCCGCGAAGGGCATTCCCTGCGGCCGCGTCAGAAACGAGGCTTATAGGGCCTCGCCATTCTTTTGCCAAGCACTGCCTATGGGTTTGTGCGCCGCAGGCGGGTCGCCTAAGGTGGGCTCTTCTCGCGTCCACTCAAGGCTCAGATTCAAGGAGACGTCAAAGCATGAGCGACAAACCCGGCCGCCCCGTACCGAAGGCCACGCCCGAAACCCAGCACTTCTGGGACGGCTGCAACGACGGCAAGATCGTCTTGCAGCGCTGCAAGGACACCGGAAAGGCCTATTTCCCGCCGCGCCCGTTCAGCCCCTACACGGGCTCGCGCAATGTCGAGACCTTTGAGGCCAGCGGCAGGGGCGTGCTCTGGTCCTATATTATCAGCCACCGCGACCATCCGAATTTCGACATGAAGGCGCCTTACGCCATTGCCGTCGTCAAGCTGGACGAAGGCGTGCAACTGATGACCAACATCGTCGATTGCGACCAAACGCCGGAGGCGCTGCAGTTGGATATGCCGCTGCAGGTGACCTTCAAGCGGCTGACCGACGACATCAATCTGCCGCTGTTCAAGCCGGCTTCCTAAGCGGCCCACGATATACCAAGGAAACGAAGAACCATGAAACCAGGTTCCGTCGCCGTTGTCGGCGCTGCTGAGAGCACCGAGCTCGGCAAGCTGCCCCACATCTCCAACATCCAGCTCCACGCGGATGCCGCCCTGAACGCCATGGCCGATTGCGGCCTGAAGCCAGAGGACATCGACGGCATCGCCACCGCCCGCGAAAACCCGATCGAGATCGCCCACTATCTCGGGGTCAAGCCCCGCTATGTGGACGGCACCAGCGTCGGCGGCTGCTCGTTCATGATCCATGTCCGCCATGCGGTGGCCGCGATCGAGAGCGGCATGGCCGATACCATTTTGATCACGCACGGCGAGAGTGGCCGCAGCCAGGTCGGCATGACACCGCGTGGAATGAATCCGGCGCTGCTCGACGGCCAGTTCCAGATTCCATATGGCGTGACCAACCCGCCGACCATGTTCACCATTCCGGTAATGCGCTACCTGAAAACCTATGGCGTCGACATTGAAAAGGTGGCGAACGTGGCCGTGGTGCAGCGTGAATGGGCGGGCAAGCACGAGCGTGCGACCTTCCGCGACCCGATCACCGTTGATGACGTGATGAACGCCCGCATGATCGCCTGGCCGTTTTCGCTGCTGATGTGCTGCCTGGTGACTGATGGCGGCGGCGCGCTGATCCTGACCCGCTCCGACCGGGCCAAGGACTTTCCGACCAAGCCCGTCTATGTAATGGGCGCGGGCGAGGCCGGCGAGCACACCATGGTCAGCCAGATGAGCGACTTCACGTCCTCCCAGGCCTTCCGCATCGCGGGCGAGAATGTCTGGAAGTCCTCCGGCATGAAGCATTCGGACGTCGACCACCTGATGATCTATGACGCGTTCGCGCATCTGCCGATCTATGGCCTGGAAGACCTGGGCTTTGTCGGCCGCGGCGAAGGCGGCGACTTCATCTGGGAAGGCAACACCAAGCCCGGCGGCAAGCTGCCCCTGAACACCAACGGCGGCGGGTTGAGCTATATGCACAGCGGCATGTACGGCATGTACGCCTTGCAAGAAAGCGTCCGCCAGATGCGCGGCACGTCTCCGGCCCAGGTGGAGGGCGCCAAGACCAGCCTCTGTCATGGCGTCGGCGGCATGTTCAGTGCGAGCGGCTCGATCATGTTCTCGAACGAGGCGCCGTAGTCAGTCAATTGAATGTCACTGAAGGGGTTTCATCTCATCCCTTCAGTGACTTCAAAGTTAGCAAAGATACCGTCGATCATCCTTCAACATACGGGTTGGAAATCGGAGACTACGAATGGGAATCCTATCAAAGTTATTCGGAAAAAGCCCATCGGCGGACAAGTCCAATATTGCCTTAGAGGCTTCTCCCTTTCGTTCCGGCGCTGCGAGATGTTGATGTTTCGGATGGCGGCGCGGGTGATGGCTTCCTGGTGCATGCAGGGTTCTGAGCAATTCTGATCGACGTAGGCAGCGGCTCGAGACGGTTGGATGCACCGCGGACAGGCGACGGCGATCTCGCATTCCGAGGTGTGGCGCCGTGATCTGGTACTCTCAGACGCGCTGCTCGACGAAGTCGCGGGCGGTTGCTGGCGCGAGGCGGGCTCCGAGGCCGAGCAGGGTATCGAACGCCACGGCTGTGTGGCGGCGACGGTTCCACCTGAAGACGAACTCGTCGAGGTAACGCCTGAAGTGCTGGCGACGGAGGCCATGGTAGGTCCCGAGCGCCCATCTCTTGAGGTTTGAAAAGACGCGATGGGTCCAGCGCAGGATGATGTGGGCGGCCATCTTGCCGACGACTTTCGGCTCGTGCACATGGTCGGGCAGGCCATTGTAGCCGGACCATCCGTCCGTGACGACGCGGGCACCGGCGGCGGCGACCGCGACGACGAAGGGCTTGAGCGTGGCGCCGGAGAAGTCGGCGATCGGCGCGAGACGAATGCGGCGCGGCTTGCCTTCGGGCGAGAGCTCCACCGCGCCGGCAACGAGCATCTTGCCCTGCGAGCTGCGGCCTTGACCGCCAGCGGGCGGGTCGTCCATGGCGCGGCGGAGCTTCGTCAGGAGCAGCCAGGCGCTCTTGTAGCTGCCCAGGCCCAGTTGGGCCTGCAGTTGCAGGGCGGAGATCCCGTTGGAGTGGCTGGTTACGATATGGATCGCCGTGAACCAGGTCTTCAGCGGCAGATGGCTGCCGTGCATGACCGTGCCTGCGGTCACGGACGTCTGCCGCCGGCAGGCCGCGCACTCCCAGGTGAACGCCTTGGTCTTCAGCAGCCATCCCTTCGTGACGCCACAGCCCGGGCAGACAAAGCCCTCCGGCCACCGGCGACGCGCCAGATAGTCGGCGCAGGCCGCATTATCCGGAAATCGCGCCTCGAACTGGGCGCGGGAGAGCGGGCGGTCATGTTTCCAGCGGCTCGGCATGCGAGAACATTAAGCGAACGCACCTCGCGACGCAAGCGCAGATCACCACATTTTGTGCCGCCGGAGCCAACGGGAGAAGCCTCTTGCCTTAAAAAGAGGTCGCGGGTTTACATTCGATATTGTCGGTGAAAGCCACTATCAGAGCAATTTGGAGCGTATCGCCGGTAAAAAGACAGAAGACGGAGTAAAATTAGAAGAGATCGCCATTTTATCACCAGAACCAACTAACCCTCATGATCCAAATGCTATAGGCATAAAAATACGAGGAATGTTAGTAGGATATTTGCCGCGTGACAAAGCGGTAGATTATATTAGTACCACCGAAAAGTTAGGAATTGGAACCTCCCCAACTACATGCCACGCAAAAATTATTGGGGGGTGGAAAAGGCCCGACGGGGACGAAGGGTCGTACGGCGTAAAATTATCATTGAGTTGGCCCCCCAAGGTGGCAGAGTAGTGTCATCTCGAATGAACCCCTTCCTCTCCCGCCAGATCGCCAGCACGTCGCTCCACATCACCCATCTCGGCGTGGGCGGGGTGAGCCAGGGCGGTATGCATGCCGTCATTCCGGAGGAGCAGGTGTCGGCCAAGTTCGAGGCGGCACAATGGCAAGCCTGCCGGATGGTTGGAACGGTCGGTCAACAACGCCGAGTGGGGCGTCGACTATTTCAGCCGCTCCGGCACCGCGAAGTCGAACATGTTCGACAACCGGCCGAACGAGACTCAGTATTTCTACACCGACAATGATTACGCCGGCGCGGCGCTCGACGGATCGAAAACCTATGGGATTACCTTTCCCGCCGGCGGGGAGCCGCCTGTCAACGGGTTCTGGTCGCTGACCCTGTACAACGAGAACCACTTCTTCAGCGAAAATGACCTCAAACGCTATTCGCTGGGCACGAAGAACGCCGGACTGAAGCGGAACGGCGACGGCTCCCTGACCCTCTATGCCGGAGCTCCCCCCGGCAAGGACAAGGAGAGCAACTGGCTGCACGCCCCCGACGGTCCGATCTCGCTCTACATTCCGGCCTATTGGGGCAAGAAAGAAATGCTGGGTGGCTCTCTTGGCAGCCCCCGAAAATCCAGGAGGTTAACTGACCAGTACCCGCACCACGCGTGCGTGGGGTGGCGGCAGCATCGTGCTCTCGAACGAGGTGCCGTAAGCCGAGGCTTTTCGCCCAACCGTTACCATGGAAGGCTCGCATGATGCGGGCCTTCTTTTATTGCGTGCTGCCGATTAACACGAGCGGTGCTCTACCGAGAAACCTCTGTTGATCACTCCAACTGCTTACAATGCGAGACGCATTTTTCGTTTGTTTACCCGAAACAGGAAGGTTAACAGTGCTTGAATGCGCTTTTTCTCTGGAACCGCAGCCTGGACGTTGGTAACGTGTGACAGGCTGGAAACACGATTGAGTTGGGACTCCCGAGTATGACGCAGGGCATCAGGGCTTTTCCGCGGGTGGATGGGTTCAACTTTCCGAGCGGATTTCATTGGTTGACACTTTGGGCGGCACTCATCGCTCTTTGTCTGCTGGGGTCCCAGGCAAGAGCGGACACAATCGAAGATCATCTCGGCCCGATTGCGGGGGGCGTCGAACTGGGTAGCGACGGCACCTGGGAAACCAGTCTGAGCAGCGGCTGGGTCATGTTCAAAAACTCCAAGGATGCCGACTCGATCGTTCTTTATCACGCAAAGTTCGACGCTCTGAATGCCGGCAACCGGACCATCAAGACCAACGTCGCTCTGCGCGGCGACAAGGGCTCGTTCGCGGGCCTGTTGTTCGACCATGTTTCGACGGAAAAATACGTCGCCATGGCCATCGCCGGTGATGGGGCCGTCAAGATGTACGGCAACCAGGGCAACGGCTTCGAGGTAATGGGCACCTCCGACAAGATCCGCGCACGCATGGATGGCAGTGACGTGCTGGAGATCCGTCAGGAACCCGCGTCCGCCGGGTTCTTCCTGAACGATGAGCTCGTGTTTCAAATGAACAAAAACGCCGGGTTTGCGCCCGGCGCCGGTATCATCATGGGCGGAACCGGTCAGTTCGCGTTCGATGCGTTCGAGGTTGAGACCGTCGGGAATACCTCCGGCGGCGGCGGTGAGACTACCGGCGGTAGTGATCCGTTCCCGCCACCGCGCGGCGGCGATACAGCGGACAACGAGCCCTTCCCGCCACGCGGCGGCGGTTCGGACCCTGACTCGCAACCGAAGAAGGAGCCCGACCAAACGCCGGACCGCGCGCCCACGGCTCAGGAAATTTATGTCAGCAAGGTGATTGCGGGCACGACCTTTGGCATCTTTTTCCACGAGTTCGGCCATGCGTTGATCGGCGAGTTGGAAATCCCCGCCACCGGACCGGAGGAGGACGTCGCCGACGGCTTCGCGGCATTCGTTTTGGGATCGATTTTTGAAGATCCCGAAAATTGGGAGAACGCCCAAGAGGAAGATATCCTGCAGGGACTCGTCACCTATTCCTCGTTATTGTGGTACTATAATGGCATGAAAATCGAACAGGAAGGCCAGCAGGAAGGCTGGCAGGGAGAGCATGCGCCTAGCCTGCGGCGCTTTCGCAATTCCTTTTGCATTCTCTATGGCAGCGATCCGAAGCGGTTCGAGCCGCTCGCCGAAAAGATTAAACTGAACGAGCGGACCCGGGCCCGCTGCCTGCAAGAATACGAGAAGCGATATCGCGCCTGGGAAGTGTTGCTGAAGCCCGTCTCCAGAAACCTGGGGCCTGACCAACCGGGCGATCACCCAGCGGACGCGCCCGGCGGAAAAATCCTCCTGACGTTCCAGGAGCCGCAAACCGATGTTGGCCGCGTGGTGACGGCGCTGGTTCGTGACACCAATGTTATGCCGGAAATCGCTGGCTTCTTGGAAAAAGCCTTCGTGTGGCCGCGCGATCTGCAAGTGGAGTTCCGCGACTGCGAAGAAATCAACGCCTGGTACGATCCGCAGGCGGGGAAGGTGACGATGTGTTATTCCATCGTCGAACATTTTTCCAAGATCGTCTTCGCAGCGGAAACGGGCGACAGCACCGAACCGCGCCGAGAGCCCGAGCCTCGGCGTGGTCCGGAACCGCCGCCGCGCCGGGAGCCCCAACCCGAACCGAAACGCCAACCGGAGCCGCGCCAGCAGGAGCCGACGGCAGCCGATGCCAAGGCATTCTTCACCGGCACATGGGAGACGACCTTCGTCTCTGCCGAGGGCTCATTTTCCGCGCAGGTGACCTATTCTCAGGATGGAAACTACCGGCTGATCCTTCAGCTTCCGTTGGGGCCGACGGAGGTGGTCGGCACCTGGTCTGCACAACCCGTAGGCAATAAGCGGGTCAGGATCGATGCGGTGCCATCCGACTGGAGTCCGCGGCAGTACTGCAACGCCTACGGCTATTGTCAGCCGAACCAGCAGTACCCGTCTCAGGTTATCGTGCACTTGATCGACCAGAACCGGGTCAATGCCGAAGGGAATGTCTGGCATCGGGTGCAGTAGGGGCAGCGAAGGCTCGGCGCGGCATCGGGCGGACCGTGCTCAGGCGATCCGCCCCCACCAGGTCCAGCGCTCGACCCGCACCGCAATCACCGGCAAAGGCTCCAGCGCCATCCGCCGATACTGCGGGTATTTCTCGCGCAGCAACACCTGCGCCGCGTCATGTTCCGCGCCATCTGTCAGCACCTCCGCCCGGCCCCGCACCATCACCCAGCCAAGCTGACTCCAGTCTTCGGTGTAGTAATCGGCGACCAGCGCCACCCGCGGGTTGGCCAGGATATTGCGCACGCGTTTGAGCGGCCGCGTGGTGCTCTTTGGCTTTTCGTCGACGGTGATATAGAGCGAGCGCCCGTCTCCGCTCAGCGCGAAGCAGACCGGCACCACATGCGGCGCACCAACCTCGTCGGCGGTCGCCAGCCGCCCGACCCGCTGCGCGGCCAGCCAGGCGCGCGCCGAAGCTTCGTCTCTCGATCTGGCGCCCTTAAATCCGTCCCTCGGCAATTCGTCTTCGATCCCTCTTCCCGTCAAAGAGCCGTATCACAGCCTCTTGCATTGCACCGGCCGGCGGGGTTTGCTGACAGTATGGAAAAATCAGCCGCATGGGTACGACGATGCAACAAACTTCGCCGATCTGGCCCGCCCAGCTCGACCATCTGCGCCTGGAAAGCGAGCAGCCAAAAGCACTCGCGGACTTTTACGCGCGCGCGCTGGGGTTCGGGGTGGCCGGTTTCGGCGCCGATTTCCTGCTGCAAGCGCCGGGGCGGCGCCTGGTGATCGGCGCGGGCAAGAATGGCGGTCGCACCTACCACGCCTATCGCCTTCAGAATGAGAGGCAATTGGATGAGGTTCGAGCCTATGTCGCGGCGCAGGGCCTCAGCTTGGAGCCTTCCCCCGCCGCCGCGTTCCGGAAGGACGCCGTCGCCGTGCGCGATCCGGACGGCTGGCTGAATGTTTTCGGCCTGCCGAAGCCCGGCCTGCCGTCGCCGAAGGCCGCGAACGCCATCCCGGCGCGCGCCTTTCCGGCCCGGCTCCAGCATGTGGTGGTGGCGACGCCGAACCTCGCGCCGATGATCGACTTTTACGAGAAAGGCTTGGGTTTCGTGCCATCGGACTATGTGCTGCTGGACGAGGAGGATGACAGTACCAAGCGGGTCGCTTTTTGGCGCACGGACCCGGAGCATCACAGCTTCGCCGCCTTCCAGGCCAGCCATTCCAAGGCCGATCACCACGCCTATGAGACCAGCGGCTGGATGGATTTCCGGGACTGGGCCGATCACCTCGCCAATCTGGAAATTCCGGTCGCCTGGGGTCCGGGACGGCACGGGCCGGGGAACAATCTGTTCTTCATGATCGACGATCCGAACGGCGACCGGATCGAGCTGTCGGCCGAACTGGAGCATTTGCCGCGCGAACTGGGGCCGCGCTCCTGGCCCCATTCCGAACGCACCCTGAACCTTTGGGGTGCCGCTTGGATCCGGCAGTAGTCCTGTGGCGCTCAGAAAACAGCGCCCGCCGCAATCGATCCGTATCCTGGGCGGCACGCTGCGGGGACGCACCATTGCCGTTCCGTCGGGCATGGATGTGCGCCCGACCGCCGCCCGCACCCGCGAAGCGCTGTTCAATCTGCTGATGCATGGCCGCTTTGCCACCGACGGCGGCAATATACTGGCCGGTGCGCGGGTTGCGGACCTCTGCTGCGGCAGCGGCGCGTTGGCGTTCGAGGCCCTGTCGCGTGGCGCCGCGCACGCGGTTTTGGTGGACCAGGACCGCAGAACCCTGGATCTGGCGGAGAAAAACGCGGAGCATTTGGGCGTTGCCGCGCAATGCACGCCGGTTTGTGCCACACTGCCGGCCCGCATCCCGCACGGCCCATTCGATCTGGTCTTTCTCGACCCGCCGTATCGCAGCGGCTTGGCCCGGCCGATCCTGGAGAAAATCATCGACGGCGCCGCGCTGGCGACGGGCGCCATTGTTTGCGTCGAAACGGAAACCAAGCACCGGTTCGCGCCGCCGCCGCCGATGACGGTACTGGATGAGCGAACTTATGGTGCCGCCCGTATATTGATTTTGGCGGTTTGATCCGAGGGTCCGGGTTCGCCGTCCTCGTCATGGTCGAACCGGTCACTCGGCGTTTGGTTCGTTCCGCTGACGGTCGATGCGTATCGCCGAAACACTGTCAGAAAATCCTCCAACCCAATGCATCGTTCCGCCGGCATGTTTCGCTTCCCGTCTGTAAGAGTGTCGCACGGCTGGAAACGATATTGATAATCATTCTCAATCACAATAGGTTGCGCTCGCTTTTTTGGCGGACACCGACGTCACGTCCTGATGGAGATCCACGATGAAATTTCTTAGCCCCCTGTTATCCGCGGCTGCGGTGGCTGTTGTCGGCTTTTCCGCGGCCAACGCCGGGGAAGTAAACGTGTACAGCTATCGTCAGCCCTTCCTGGTCGAGCCGTTGTTCGACGAGTTTACGAAAGAGACCGGCCATAAGGTGAACGTGGTCTTCGCGAAAACGGGCCTGATCGAGCGCGCCGAACAGGAGGACCGCTTGAGCCCGATGGACGTGCTGTTGACGGTCGATATCGGCAACCTGACGCGGGCAAAGGAGGCGGGCATCACGGCCCCCGTCCATGACGACGAGATCGATGCAGCGATCCCCGCCAAATACCGGGATCCAGACGGCGAATGGATCGGCCTGACAAGCCGCATCCGCGTGATCTACGCCTCGAAGGATCGGGTCGAAAACCCAGACGACCTGACCTACGAAGCGCTTGCGGACGAAAAATTCCGGGGCCGGCTATGCACCCGTTCAGGCAAGCATTCCTATCAGATCGCGCTGGTCGCCGCCATGATCAATCACCATGGCTATGACGAGGCCAAGCAGTGGCTTGAAGGCCTGAAGGAGAACCTGGCCCGGAAACCGACCGGCGGTGACAGGGCGCAGGTCAAGGCCATCTGGCAGGGCGAATGCGACATCGCTCTCGGCAACAGCTATTATTACGTCGCCATGATGAAGAACCCGGAACAGCGCCCCTGGGCCGAGGCGGTCAATGTGGTGTTCCCCAACCAAGACGGCCGTGGCGCTCACGCCAATATCAGCGGCATGGCGCTGGGTTCGCATGCGCCGAACAAGGCCGAGGCGCTGGAACTTATGCGCTTCCTGACCAGCGAAAAGGCGCAAGAGATTTATGCCGACGTCAACGGCGAGTACCCGTTGCGCGAAGGCACGCCCTGGCCGGACATTCTTAAATCGTTCGGCGACTTCAGGGTGGAAGACCTGTCGCTGCAAGCAATCGCCGACAAGCGTGGCGAGGCGCTCAAGATGACGGACGAAGTTGGCTACGACCATTAGCCTATCAGAATTGGACGCGTGAACCGCCGGCTGGCGACTATCGAGGACAGCCAGAGCAACGCCCGGTCCGGTTGGGTCGGGCGTTGCCTCGGGTTGGGTCTACGGCACCGCCCGAGCTTATCGGCTCAGGCGGTGCTGTAGGCTTTTGCGGACCATGTCGAGCCGGTCGCCGCCCCAGATAATTTCGCCGTCCAGCACGAAGCTGGGTACGCCGAAAATCCCCATGGCCTCCGCTTCGTCCAGCACCCGGCGGTATTTCTCGTTCCCCTCCCCTTCGACATAGGCGGGGAAACGGGCGCAATCCGGCGCGCCGGCCTCGGCCAGCACGGCCTGAATGGCGGAAACATCGGCGAGGTCGAGCGACCGCTTGAAGAAGCGCTCAAACACCCGCTCGTGATAAGCGTCGAATACGCCTTGCTCGTGCGCGAACAGCGCACCGATGTGAGCGACCGCCAACTCGAAGATCTTCTTTGGCCCCAGCGTCACCAGCCCCCGCTCATTGGCGATGCGGCGTGCATCCATATAGGAGTACTTGACCCGGCGCCATTGGTGGTCATTGCGGCTGTCGACGGCACCCAAATATTCCGGGATCCGCAGGGTGTAAGGCCGCCAGTCGATGGCGAGACCGAACTCCGCCGCCAGACCTCGCGCGGGCCGGACAGCAAGATAGGCATAGGGGCTTTTATAGTCGAAATAGACAATCAGCTTTTCCAGCATAACCGATATCCTTGGCACCTTGGCTGTATGCGGCACGTTGCGATCACATGATAAATCCGGCAATGCGGCAGGATCCAATGATTAACCCTATGGTCTCGGCCGCACGGGCTGTTAGTCTCTCGGCGGGCTTGGTCTGACTGCTCCACAGAGGATCGGCGCAGCGGGGAACGCGAAGGAGGATATGCTATGCAACACAGCGCTATCGTTACCGGTGGGACGCGCGGCATCGGCCGCGCCATCTGTGAAGAACTGAATGCCGCCGGCATGAAGGTCGCGGCGAATTATGGCGGCAATGACGAGGCGGCCGCCAAGTTCAAGGAAGAAACCGGCATTCCCGTCTACAAGTTTGACGTTGGCGACTATGACGCCTGCCAAGCGGGTGTAGCCAAAATTAAGGAAGATCTCGGCCAGATCAACATCCTCGTCAACAATGCGGGCATTACCCGCGATTCGACCATCATGAAAATGTCTCGCGCCGATTGGGATTCAGTGGTCGACACCAATCTGGGTTCGTGTTTCAACATGGTGCATGCGGTCTGGGAAAACATGTGCGAGGCAAAGTTCGGGCGGATCGTCAATATCGGCTCGATCAACGGACAAGGCGGCCAGTACGGGCAGGTCAATTACGCCGCCGCCAAATCAGGTATCCATGGCTTCACCAAGGCGCTGGCGCAAGAAGGCGCACGCTATGGCATCACCGTGAACGCGCTGGCGCCCGGCTATGTCGCAACCGATATGGTCGCCGCAGTGCCAGAGCGCGTGCTGGAAAAGATCGTTGAACGTATTCCTGTACGCCGCCTCGGAACCGCCCACGATATTGCGCGAGGCGTGGTGTTCCTCTGTGGCGATGATGCAAGCTTCATCACCGGCTCGACCGTGTCGATCAACGGCGGACAGCATATGTACTGACAACTGAAAAGCTGTCGCACAAAAGAAAGGGAGCCAACAATGGCTCCCTTTTTCTTCGACCGGCATCCGTTACACAAGAGGAATAGCGCTTATACGGGCTCTCATTATTACAACCTACCACTTCATCTTGAGCCGTGCCGGATGCCAATCGGCACGAGTTGAAGGGCCGCTCGGCGCGTAGCTCACACCTTTCAACTCGCGCCGCTACAATTCGCGGCTCAAGGTGAAAGAAGGGTTCGCTTCAATGCTAATTGGGTACTACTCGGCCTTCAGCGTCCGGTTCGCCCGAATGAAATTGCGCACTTCCGGTTGAATGTCCTGCCGCCAGCGCCGCCCGTTGAAAATGCCGTAATGGCCGACTTTCGGATGAACGAGGCGTTGACGCCTGTCGGCCGGGATGTTGCCGCAAAGCGCATGCGCCGCCTGTGTCTGCCCCACGCCGGAGATGTCGTCGCGCTGGCCCTCGACCGTCAAGAGCGCCGTGCGCCGGATCGCTTGCGGTTGCACCCGGTGCCCCCGATACTTCATGCGGCCGTCGGGCAGGTCGTGATCCTGAAAAATGACCTTGATCGTCTCGAGGTAGAATTCCTCGGTCATATCCAGGACCGACAGGTACTCGTCATAGAATTGCCGGTGCGCCTCGGCGCTTTCACCGTCACCGGCAATCAGGTGCCGGTAAAGCTGAAGATGGGCATTCACATGCCGGTCCATGTTCATGGTCATAAATCCGGTGAGTTGCAGGAACCCCGGATAGACTTGGCGGAGCATCCCAGGATTCGGCCACGAAACCCACGTAATCACGTTCTTTTCGAACCATTCTAGCGACCGGCTCGTCGCCAGCTCGTTGGGAACGGTCGGGCTGAGGCGTGTATCGATGGGGCTGCCCATCAGAGTCAAGGTCGCGGGCTGGGCCGGATCGTTATCCTCTGCCAGCATCGAGGTGGCGGCCAAGACCGCCGGGCCCGGCTGACACACCGCCATCACGTGCAGGTCAGGTCCGAGAAAGCGGATGAAGTCGGTAACGTAATCGATATAGTCTTCCAGGCCGAATCGCCCCTCGGTCACCGGCACGGTGCGCGCATCGGCCCAATCGGTGATATAAACATCGTGCTCGTGCAGCATCGCCCGGACGGTGTCACGCAGCAGGGTCGCGTAGTGACCGGAGAGCGGCGCCACGATCAGAACCCGTGGATCGTTCTGGCGGTCTGCTCTCATCGCTGACTTTTTACGCCGGAAGCGCACCAGATTGGCAAACGGCTTCGTGCGCACGGTTTCAATCATCACCGGCACCATGTCGCCATCGACCCTCGTCGAATGGATGTCCCAGTCGGGCTTGCCATAACGGCGTGTTGCGCGCTCGAACATATCCAGCGCTGCATTGAGCGCCCGCGTCTGAGGCATATAGGCCATTGGATTGACGGCCGGGTCCATCAGTTGCCGCGCGGCGATCGATGCAGCACGAAACGGGCTTACGGCAGCATGCGTCATTTCATATGCAGCATATAACAACGGTGAAACTCTCCTGTTACTCCAACGTATTATTGATAAGCGGATACCATCTCGCACTGCAGCATAATGACATGCATCGAATTAGCGCAAGATTTAAATCCCAGTGCCGTGGGCTATTTTTCCCGCCTGTGGCAAATCCGCAGGCAAAATGACTGGACAGGCCAAAGTCGATTGCTTAAACAACGGCTTCCGGGCTCGGCTTTGGTGCCGTGCAGCGCCGGAAACGCCCAGGTAGCTCAGTTGGTAGAGCAGCGGACTGAAAATTCGCGTGTCGGTGGTTCGAATCCGCCCCTGGGCACCACCTGCGTTAACTATCGGTTTCAGGTTGTTGAAAAATACTCCTTGTCCCGGTGGGACAGCCATACCGCTATCGGCGATACCGCCACAGCCGAAATCCGTGCCCCAAACCGTTGAGCCCATCTTTCGCTCCTGCAGCGAGGTGGTGGAAGGACCAAAGACAAATTCAGTAAGAAGCGGCGGTACCAGCCTCCTTGGTCGCGCCGGAAAGCTTGATCCTGGCGAAGCGGAGCGGACGAGACGGGAATGAAGCCTCTCTTCTTTCATCTCCCCGCAGGGCGCTGAAATCCCAAATCTTGATCCCGACTGTCAGCTACCCCTCCAACATATCCTTTACGACGACGTCCCGCACTTCCTCGGGCGCCAATCCATAGGCCGCGATCATCTCTGCCGACGCTGTCAGAATGGCGTCCGCGTCGGCCATCAGCTTCAGTTGCTTGAACCGGTCGGGTGCCACAAAGCCCATGCTCTCGCCCAAAAGTTCCATGTAGTTCTGCATCTGGAAGGGCCAATCCGCCTCGCGGCCGGCGAAATCGCGGTGGTCGCCGTGGTAGATGCCGACCAGCACGTCCACGCCCGCCGCCTCGGCATCGCGCAAAGCTGCCTGGACCGTCTCGCCGTGGTAACGCCCCAACGGCACCAACGACGTACCGGTGTAGCCGATGGCCCGGGTCTCGATCTCCACGATCTCCACCCCCGGCACCGCACCAAGCAAGGCCCGCACCGCCTCCATCACGCCCAGCTCGCCCGCGTATTCGAACAGGGCGACACGCTTTTCCACCCGCCGGTTCATCATCGGGCGCAACTCATCCAGGCGGCTCGCCAGCCAGACCGGGAACATGGTCATGTCCAGGTTGGTGCCGGTAACCTCGCGGTAGGCGGGGATGGCGGTCTCGCCGAACTGGATCTGGCAGGTGGGGCACCAAGACAGCACCTGGGAGGTCTTGGAGGCCGCCATGCGGTCCAGCGTGCCGAACGCCTGCCGCCCGCCCAGCGCCGTGTCGCCAGGCCGGGTCGGCAGGATCCCGCAGCAGGCGCCGGGGCCGCCCTGCACCTCATAGGTCACGCCCAGCGCCTCCAGCACGTCCAGGCAGTAGAGGCCGATATGCGGCGTCTTCAGCATGTTGCAGCCGGTGTAGAACACCAGATCCGGCGCCTCGTCCCGCTCCGGATGGGACCGCGGGCTGAGCTTCTCCAGCAGGTGCGGCGGCAGGGAGAGGCGGGAGAGCACGCGCACGCCGCGGCTCATCTTCTGGAAGGCGGCCTTGCCCGCGGCGCGGCGGTCGGGCTCCGGGTTCGCCTGGGTCAGCGCACGGCGGGCCATGGTCAGCATGAAACGCGGGTTGATGCCTTCCGGGCAGACGGTCAGGCAATGGCCGGAGCCGCAGCACATCCTGGCCCACTGTTCGGACGCTTCCGGCCCCTCCCCCGCCCGCAGCACGTCCCGTATGCCGGCGGTGAGGGCTTGCGGCTCGCTGCCCTCCATGCCGTCGAGGCCTGCCACGGCCAGGGTCGGGCAGGCCTCGGCACACGCTCCGCAGGCGGTGCAGACAGAGGCGATGTCGGCGACGCGCCGGTCCAGGCTCTCGATGAAGGCATCACTGCGGTCTGACATGCCGTCTCTCCCAAATCGAACGCGGCGCAAAACGGCCCCGTCAATGTCACGCCATTATACCGTAACCGGCAGGCTTGAGCTATGCTGCCACAATCCGCCTACGGTCCGGACGCAACGACAACACGGAGCGCCGTCATGACACCCGAAGACATTCTCGCCAACGCCCCGATCGCCATGAGCCAAGCCGAGCGCGAGGCCTATTTCCGCGACGGCTTTGCGGTCCTGCCCGGCGCCGTGCCGCCTGAAATGCTGGCCAAAATTCGGGCCAAGTCCGATGAGTTCCTGGACAAAAGCCGCGCCTTTGACGGCCCGAACGAGTTTTTCGATCTGGGGCCGAATCATTCCGCCGATAGCCCCCACGTGCGCCGCCTGCGCAAGCCGGTGGATGCCGACCCGTTCTTCTGGGAACTCGCGTCCGGCGATTTGCTGACCGCCATCGCGGCGGACCTTGTCGGTCCTGACGTGAAGTTTCACTCGGCCAAGCTGAACTACAAGTGGCCGGGCGGCGGCGAGGTGGTGAAGTGGCACCAGGACATTCCCGCCTGGCCGCACACCAATTTCTCGCCGGTGACGCTGGGCATATACCTGGACGAGGTGAGCGGACCGGAAGGGCCTTTGGCGTGCGTGCCCGGCAGCCATGAGGGGCCGCTCTATTCCCACTACGGGCCGGATGGCAACTGGAGCGGGTATCTGTCGCCCAAAGACGAAGCGGCGGCGGATGTGGGCAAGGCCGCCGATCTGCTTGGACCCGCCGGCACGGTGATCGCCATCAACTGTCGGACGATCCACGGCTCGATCGCCAACATGACCGACCGGGTGCGTCCGCTGCTGCTGTTCGTCTACAGTTCGGCCGACGCGTTTCCCTGGACCGCCTCACCCACCCCGGCAAGTTATTCCGGCGACATCGTGCGGGGTAAGCCTGCGGAATTCGTGCACATGGACCCGCGCCCGGTACAGGTGCCGCCACGCTGGGAGAAAGTCGGCTACCAGTCGATTTTCGCCGCCCAGAAGACCGCGGCGGAATGATAGTAGCAGCAGAAAGCACCTACCGCACGGTTAACCGTTCGGCAAAGACCGGCCTCGCGGTGCCGTTCAGGTCGAGCAGCACGGCCTCACCCGAGCCGACGCTGGTTCCCGCGATGGCAGAGACCGTCACGGCGTGAGTGACCATGATCACCGGCTCGTCGGTGCGGCGCCCGAGCAGCACGATATGGTCGCGCAGTTCCGCCAGCCACTCCCCCTCTTTCTCCGGCATGGTGTAGAAGGAATTCAAGCCGGTGAATTCTTCCACGTCGCCCACATCCAGCAATTCGGCGGTTTCCCTGCAACGGCACCATTGGCTGGTCAGAACGCGGGCGTTTTTGATGCCTCGCGAGCGCAAATAAACGCCTAGCCTGCGCGCTTGCTCCCTGCCCTCCGCGTTCAGGTTGCGCTGGGTGCTGCACTCGCCGATCCGGAAGTCCGTCGGGTCGCCCGTGCCCGGCGCATAGGCATGGCGCAGCATCATGATCTGGCGCCCTTCGGCGAATTTCTGCAGTTCCTCTGCAGCGGCCAACGACGAGATTGTCGCAAAAACCAGGATCAGGACGGCCCGAACGGCGGTCATTCCCGCTGCCCCGCCTGCTCCATCAACGGCAACACTTGGTCGATCCATTGTTCGCACTCACCCAGATAGTCGAGCCAGGAAATCAGCAAGCCATCCACGCCCATGCGTGAAAGTCGCTCCATCTCGTCTACGATCTGTTCCGGCGTGCCGATCAACGGATAGCCGCCATGGCCTGCCTTAAAATGAAACTTGAAGGCTTTCATTACCGCCGGCTCCAGCGTCTGCGACTGCATGCCAAAGGTCGCCAGCATGTTGCCGACGGCGACGTCGTCGCCATAGTCGATTACGTAGCGGTGGAGCGCGTCCTTCGCTTCCTTCTCCGTCTCGCGGCAGACGACATAGACATGGATCCAGCACTGCAACGCGCGCCCGTGCTCCGCCGCCATCGCCTTCAGACCCGCGATCTGGGCGATGTCCGACGCCTCGTCCTTCTGGCGCAGCATGACGAAATTCATGTCGCAATGGCTGGCGGAGAAGCGCTGGCCCACGGGCGAGGAGCCGGCGCTCATGATGACCGGTCCGCCCTTCTGGACAGGCTTCGGCTGGCTCCAGAGGCCCTTGCCCTGGAAGAACTCGCCGTTCCAATCGAACGCGCCTTCCTCGGTCCAGAGCTTGCGGGCGAGCGCCAGCCATTCGGCGGCATACTCATAGCGGCGGTCGTGTTCGCGCCATTCGGCGCCGAACATCTCGAACTCATCCTTGAACCATCCGCAGACGATGTTGAGCACGAAACGGCCGTTCGTGATGTGGTCGATGGTGGCCGCCTGCTTGGCGACGGCGACCGGATGCATCAGCGGCACGTGCACGGTGGAGAGCACGGCGATCCGCTCCGTCAATGCGCCCAGACCCGCAACCCAGGTCAGCGTCTCGAAGGTGCGGTTGTTGAAATTGCTCTCACCCCCATAGCCCTTCCAGCGCCCGACGGGCAGCAGCGCCTCTATAAATAAATAGTCATCACGGGAAAGTTACGTTGGCCGAACTCGAGCAGGTATACTATTCTTTCGGGTTCCGAGTTTCAAAATATCAATAGGCCCACAATAAATTGGGCCTTTCCGGAGGAATGATATGGCGAATCCAAAAGTGACAGGTGCGTTTTCAGCCGACAATGCCGCCCGATTTCAAGAAAAGGGACTTGATCAGCTCGACCTTGAAGATGTCCTCGCGGCGTTGGAGCAAGATGGCATCCAGGATCTGGAGCAACTCGTGAACCGCCAGCTGGCAGAGGGGCAAAAATATGTCAGGTCGCCGTCGCCGATCGACATCCATTCGCTTGAGACCTGTCGACCGAAGACGGAAGGGGGCGACAGCGTCCACCGCATCCCGCAGATGCCGGTTCTAATCGACAATGTCCTCTACGATCCGAAGGATATCACGCGCTTTAACGGCAATACGCTGCATTTCATGGCGCTGAGTTCTGACGAGAGCGAACGTTTCAGGGCATATTCGGGCGAACAATGGAGACGCAGTCTGGCACTCTACCTCCAAATCCGGGACATGACCTCGCTCTTCGGACTGGCGCCTCTCGATATCCCGATTCCCGGCGTGCCGCCACCTCCCGGCCCGGGAGGGCCGGGTCTCCCGCCGCCGCCGCCCGACCTCCCGCTTCCCGGCGGGCCCGGCCCGTCGGGCAATCCGCCCCCGCCGGGACCGGCGGCTCCTCCGGCGGCTCCATCCCATCCGAAAGAAGCCCAGTTCTTCTCAGACGCAGGCTATACGGGCGACTGGCTGTGGCTTGGGCCGCGTTTGCAATGGAGCGATCTGACGCGAGTCTCGCGCGCGAAGGTATTGTTCTGGTCGAGCAACTGGAACGACGTCATTTCGTCGGTGATCTCTTGGTACGGAATTGTCGTGCTCTGCGAACACATCAATCTCGGGGGCTCGACCTTTGGCGTGCAGGCCGCTTTGCCGATCCACAATCTGACATCCTACGGCTGGAATGATAGAGTATCGTCGATCGTCAACTGGGGATGAGCGGCGCCCGGCTGACGTTACTTTCCTGAATTGTATTTCTCCTGTCAGCAACTTCAATCGAGGATACGCAAATGGTCAAGGTTAATGAGACTGCGGATCTGGGCCGGTACAATAGCGCCTCCGCAGCTTTGCAGAGTCGGCGGGCGGCGGTGTTTCAGGCGCTTTCACAGTTTACGGATCCTGCAAGCCATGCGCCCGATCCTCCGCCCTTCAACTTTCACTGGGAGGACGGAATATCCGTCTCCGCCGGCGGCACTATCGCATCGGTGTTCGAGTTTAGGGATGCGTTGGAGGCGATCACGGCCAAGGCGGCCGAGTTCGGCATTCCGGCCGCCTCGGTGGAGGCACTTGTCGAGGGCGTTTCCGGCGGCTACGTTGCGAGGTTTCCTGATTTCGACGTCTATTTTTCGCCGGCCACTGGGGCGCATGAGGTTCACGGCGAAATCCGGGCAAAGTACAACGCCCTGGGCGGGTCCGCCGGCGCTCTTGGGCTTCCCACCGCCGATGAACAGCCGGCGTCGGTCGGCCGCTTCAATCACTTCGCAGGCGGTTCGATCTACTGGACTCCGCATACGGGGCCGATGTCGGTGCGCGGCCGGATCAGGGATTTGTGGGGAAGCATGGGCTTCGAGCGCAGCGATCTTGGCTTCCCGGTAATCGACCAGTATCGCATGAAGATTGCTTCACCGAATGATCCCGTCATCGAATGGTGCCAGTTCGAAAACGGCATGATCGCGTCGGACAGCCGCGAAACCCGCGTCGCGCCATTCGCGAGCATCGGCGTCGATAACCTCCGACAGATCGTCTGGAAGATGATCGACCAGCAGTTTCATGAATCGCCCGATAATGTCGGCATGCATCCGGATGTCGACTATCAGGGCGTCACCAACTGGACGTATGGCTTCTGGGTTTCGACGCCGCGCGCCGCCGGATTTCGGCTGCATGGTTTCCGCGATAACGGTTGGGCTACTGATACCGATTTCTTCATCAACCTGTGGCTGCGTCTGGAACTCGCTTGGGGCACCTTCAATTTCGCCGAGCCAACGCACAAATCGGTTGTCGCCTCGCTCGACTGGCTCCGGGTCACTGCGGATGGTTTTGACGTGACACTAGGCAAGGTGATAACCGATGTCACGAAGGGCATTCACAAGGCGTTCTTCCCTGCGGAACCTTCGACGGCCCATCCAGAAGTGCTGGCCGGCTCGGTCTATGTCGCCGATCTTCCGACCGGCGCCGAGCCGAACCGCGGCAACATCAATCTTATTGGCGTCGATATCGCCCCGTCAGGGGACTTCCGGATCTTCGTCAACCCGCTGCGCCCGTCTGACGCGCCGCCGACCACCGACTTCGGCGTGCTACGCCAAATCCTGGTGCAGACCCAGATCGACGGTGTGGTCGCGGGGCTCATCGCCTGAAGTCGCGGTTCGGCGGCAGGCGCCCGAACGTCTCGCGCTCCGTTCGGGCGATGCCGATCTACATGGGGTCCGAACATAAAATGGGCGCAAATCTGCAACTCTACTCGCGCATTTCGTTCGTGCACGAGTTCAAATCTTTCCGCGAAGCCGAGATGCGGGCGATCGCCGAACTCGGTTACGTGAAACTGATCGAACGGAAAGACTTGAGGCAAACGACAGCAAGGTCACGTACTCGCGCTGTTGGCGTGCTATCCGTAGAATGTTCGGTCTCGAGTAGTCAGCGCCGTTGCTATACTGTGGCTCCAACCTTTTCCTGAGAGTCCGTCCGGAAACTTCATGATGGATTGCAGAGTTTTCGGATCATGAGGCGGATCGAGGCGAGTTTCAGGAAGGCCAGCGCCTTGGCGTTGAGGCACTCCCAATCCCGGGCCAGACGGCGGCAACGTCCGAGCCAGGCGAAGGTTCGCTCGACAATCCAGCGTTTGGGCAGCACGACAAAGCCCTTGGCATGATCGGAGCGCTTGACGATCTCCACGTTGACCTGGGAGAGGGCCTTTTTCACGCCCTCCTGGAACCGCTCCCCTTGATAGCCGCCATCGGCGTAAAGCTTGAGCAGGAAGGGGTAGAGTCCGAACAGAGCGGCCATCACCATCACGCCGCCGTCGCGGTCCTGGATATCGGCGGCATGCACCAGGGCATGCATCAGCAGGCCCTGGGTGTCGACCAGAATGTGCCGTTTCTTGCCCTTGATCTTCTTTCCCGCATCGTACCCCGGCGGGTCGATGCAAGCCCCCCTTTTTCCGCGCTTTTCACGCTCTGGCTGTCGATGATGGCGGCGCTGGGGGCGACTTCGCGCTCCGCCTGCTCCCGGCAGGCCGCATAAAGCGCATGATGGATGCGGTCGAGCGTGCGATCCCAGGCCCAAAGGTCGAAATAGTCATGGACCGTGCTCCTCGGCGGCAGATCCTTCGGGATCGCCCGCCACTGGCAGCCGGTAGAGAGCACATACATCAGCCCGTTGACCACCTCGCGCAGGTTGACGGTGCGCTTGCCGCCGCCCGGCTTGCCCGGCGGGATCAACGGCTCGATCAACGCCCATTCCTCGTCCGTCAGGTCACTCGGATACCGCAGGTGGTCGCGGTTGTAACGGAGGCGGTTCTCGACCGTCCACATCGGGCACCTCTCTTCGCTATTCGGTGCCAGACAGGGAATCACAGCCAATTCCAGCCCGCAAGCCAAAATCCAACAACCAATTCCGCCGAATTCATAAAGTCCTCGGACGGACACTGAGAGCCTGACGGAAAGGTAATGATTGTCAGCAGGGCGATGCCGCCCGCGATGGCGTTCCGGAAAGATCAATCGGCGGGATATCTGATCAACCATCTGGCGCGGCTGTTCGCGCGCAGGTTTTCGGCGCGTATCAACACCGCTGGGACTGACCATCGGCACCTTCCCGGCCTTGCTGGAGCTATGGGAGGCGGACGGCTTGACGGAAAAGATCTGGTCGAGCGGCTGGACATCGAGCAGGCGACGATGGCGAATACGCTCGCGCGGATGGAGCGTGACGGCCTGATCGTGCGCAATAGTGACCGCAACGGACGGCCGGGTTCAGCGCGAATGGGTGGTATTGCGGCGTGAACCGGCCCGCAGTACCGATGACACCAGCCGGCTGAACGATCCAATGACCCGCCCGGGGTAATATTCGATGTCCGCTTTGCTCGCACTGTTGCCCTGTGCGGCCGTGATCCTCGCCGTGCTGGGGCTCCGGTGGAGCGGACTGGCGGCGGCCTGTCTGGCACTGGCCGTCACTGTGGCTCTGTGGGGATTTGGCGTATTCATCCCGCCCACAATGACCGCGCTGACCCATGCCCTGGCCGACGGCGCATTACTGACGGCGCTGGTTCTTTCCGTGATCGTGCCGGGATTGCTGTATGTGGAGATCTGTCGCCGGGTCGGCTCGTTGCAGGCGGTAAACAGGGTGATTGCGGCGCTCCGGCTGGATGCGCCGCGGGCGGTCGTGGTCATCGCCATCGGCGTCGGCGTCACGCTGGAGTCGCTGACGGGGTTCGGCGTCTCCCTGCTGGTGAGCGTGCCGCTGCTGCTGACGGTCCTGCCCCGGCCGCGGGTGGTGCCCATAGCCCTGATCGGCATGAGCCTGATGCCGTGGGGCGCCCTGTCGGTGTCGGCGCTGCTCGGCGCCGAGCTGGCGGACATGCCGGTCGACCTCCTTGCGGATCGGATGATCACGACCAGCGGCCCGGTCGCCTTTGCCCTGCCGCTCGCCTGCCTGCTGTTCGTGCCAAGAACCGGGACGGGCGGGATAGCCTTTGCGGCAGGCGCAGGCGTTGCCTTGGTAGCGGGCATCGCCGCCACTACCCACTCCATCGGGGTGGAGGTCGCGGGCGTGGGCGGCGGCCTGGCGGTGTTGCTGTTGGCGGCCTTGGTCTCGCCATCGAAGGCGCGGCTGGCCGATGCGCTGGCGGCCCGGCCATTGGCGCTCCTGGGCCTGCTGATTGCCGCGGTGGTAGCGCAAAAGCTGTTGGTGACCTGGCTTGCCGGCCAGGGCATCGCGCCAGTCGTCTCCTCCGGGCGGTTGTCGCTCGCCGTGTTCTCGACCCCCGGCATCGCGCTGTTCACCGTTGGTCTGATAGGCATCGCGGTGTGGCCCCGCGCCTGCCATCGCGCAGACGAGCCTTCGCTGCTGCGCCATACGGCCAGCCGGTCCTGGCGCGCGATGCTGACGGTGCTGGTGTTCCTCGCGACGGCCCGCCTGCTGGTCGAAACGGGCGGCATTGCTGCGCTGGCAGACCTGTTGGCCAGCGCCGGCGCCTATGCTTCGGTCGCCTTTGTCAGCGGGTTGGCCGCGGTCGGCTCCTACATCACCGGCAGCGCGATCCCGTCCGCCGCCCTGTTCATGGCGAGCGCGGCGGCGACGGGCAAGAGCTTCGGTCATCTGTCCCTGTTCGCGGCGCTGCAACTGAGCGCGGCGGGGCACATGGCAATGGCTTCGCTGCCGATCGTCGCCATCCTGATGGCGGCGTTACCGGACCGCCAGCGGGACGACGAGCGCGGCGCGCTTCGCTGGGGTCTGGTGCTGGCTTCTGTATGGATGGCGCTGGTGATCGCGAGCGGTTGGTTGCAGTTGGCGCTGTTCTAAACGTGCTGGCCGCCGTTGATATGCACTTCCGCGCCATTCACATAAGAGGCCGGGGCGGTGCAGAGAAAGTAGATCGTCGCCGCGACTTCTTCCGGTTTGCCGAGGCGTTTCAGCGGAATTTCCTTCTCCACCAGTTCCGCCGTGCCGGGCGAGAGAATAGAGGTGTCGATCTCGCCCGGGGCGATGGCGTTGACGCGCACGCCGCGCGGGCCGAATTCCCACGCCATCTCCCGGGTCAACGCGGCCAGCGCCGCCTTGGAGGTGGCGTAGGCCGCGCCGGCAAAGGGGTGCACGCGGCTGCCTGCGATCGAGGTAACGTGGATGACCGAGCCCTTGGCGGTTGCCAATTCCCCAATCAGTCCCCGCACCAGCATGATGGAGGAGAAGAAGTTCACGTTGAACACCTGCTCCCATACCTCCCGCTCGGTGCCCATGATGCCGAGGCGCGAACCGTCCGACCCTTTCGGGCTGATGGCGGCATTGTTGATGAGCGCGTCCAGATAACCGTCGGTCAGACGCGAGCGGATGTCTGCGATGGCCGCCGGCAGCCCGTCCATGTCGGAGAGATCGAGCTGGATGTGGTTGTCTGCGCCAGCGACCCACGGGCAATCCTCGCTGAACGCCATGCGCGAGACAGTAAGCACCCGCCATCCCGCCGCGCTGAAACGCTTGACGGTGGCATGACCGATGCCACGGCTGGCGCCGGTCAGCAAAAGGGTGCGTTGACGGTTGTCAGGCATAAAGAACGGGCCTCGTCTCCAGGAGAGAAGCCCACTCTAGCACAAGCCGCCGGCGTGGCGGGGGAAAGTTTGGGTGCTCAGGCGAACGTCGCTTTCACCTTGCCGAGCGGACCGAAATCCGCCTCCGCCACGCACGGAGCCGGGCACTGAATGACGCCGGTCGCCGAGCCTGTCGTCACGAATTGCCCCTTTTCCAGCGTAATCCCCTTTGACGACAGGAAATTGGCGAACCAGGTGAGCGCCTCCAGCGGATGACCCATCATGGCCGCACCCTTGCCGCGGCCCTTTTCCTCGCCGGAGAAGGTCAGGGCGACCTCGGTGTCGGCGCAGTCCTTGCCCTGCCAGTCGGTGAATTCGTCCCCGATGACAAAGCGCCCCGTGCCGCCATGGTCGGAGATCGAGCCTAGCGCGCCCAGGCTGTGCTTGTCGCCCAGGCGGCGCTCCGGAATTTCGAACCCAACGATCAGCGAGCCAACCGCGGCCTCGACCTCGGCGCGGCTGTAAGCTTCTGCTTTGGGCGGCAGATCGGCGGCCATGCGGAAGGCGTATTCGCTTTCGACGATCGGGCCCAACATATCGGCATGCTGGTAGGTCACGCCGTTCTGGTCGATCATGTCTTCGGTAAGGAAACCGACGAACGGCCCGGAAAGGCCCATCGCCTGTTGCGCCGCGGCGGCGGTCGCGCCGATCTTCCAGCCGACAATCGGCTTAGTGTTGGCGGCCAGAATGGCGGACCAGATCGCCTGGGCTTCCGCTTCCGTCTGCGGCTTCAGGCCATCCGGCAGGTCATCCACCCGCTTGCGGGCGGCGGCGGCGTCCATCAGGAACTGCGCCGCCTCGCGGATTTGGTTCGGGGTCATCTCGTGCAATCTCCTGGTCAGGCAGGCAGGTGCGAAGCAGACAGCGTCATGCTGCCTCCTCGCGCGCTTTGACTATATCGTCGGCTAGGCGGCCGGAGAGTTCCTGCAGGTGATCGAACCGCCACTCGAAGCCGCCCACCCCCATGGTGAGCGAGCGCAACTCCACAATCATGTCCCGGATTTCGGCCTGGGGCATGTGCGCTTCGATCTGGTCCCAGCCGGACCAGCCTTCCCGCCCATCATAACCCAAAATCTGGCCGCGTCTTGCGGAGAGCAGGCGCTGTACCGCCGCAGTCGCGCTGTCCGGCGTATAAACCGTCAGGTGGACGATCGGCTCCAGCAGCACCGGCTTGCAGTTCGGCAAGGCTTCCTGCACCGCTATGCGGCCCGCGGTCTTGAAGGCTTGCTCGGAACTGTCGACCGAATGGTGCTTGCCGTCGGTCAAGGTTACCTGCACGTCTACGACCGGGAAACCCAGAGGGCCGCGCTGCATCGCCTCCCGCACGCCGTTTTCAACAGCCGGAATATACTGGCGCGGCACCGAGCCGCCCACGACCTTTTCCGCGAACTGAACCCCTTCACCCCGCCCGAGCGGCTGCACCGTGATCTGGACATCGCCGAACTGGCCATGGCCGCCGGACTGGCGCTTGAAGCGGGAATGCTGCTCGGTCCCGGCCTGGATCGTCTCGCAATAGGGTGTGGCGACGGGGGAAGTCGTGACAGCGACCCCGAAGCGGTTTTTCAGCCGGTCGAGCGCGATCGCCACATGCTGCTCGCCCTGGCCCCAAAGGGTCAGTTGATGCAGTTCCTGATCCTGCTCGACCACCAGCGAACAGTCCTCCTCGCGCAGTTTTTGCAGCGCACCGGAGAGCTTGACCTCGTCCTGCCGGTTCTCGGCCTGAACGCCGACGCCATAGGTGGATGGCGGCGGTACGGGCCAATCCGCGGCAACGCTGCGTTCGCCAGAGCCGTTCAGCACTTCGCTGGCGTTCAGGCTTTCGACGCGGCCGACGGCTACCACCTGGCCTGTCTCGGCCAGCCTGCGTTTCGCGGTCGATCCGCCCTGAACGGCCAGCAGCGTGTTCAGTTTCTCACCACCCAGCGTATCGCCTTCCTTGACGGTCCCGGCCATGACGCGGCCATAGGCAAGCTTGCCGCTATGGCCCGCATAGACGCATTTGAACAGTTAAATCGCCGGTCCGCCGGCAGGGTCGATGCCCCGGCGCTCCGCCGCCAGGCCCACGCCGGGGGTATCGTGCCGCAGCGCCTTCAGCAGGCGGCGCACGCCGTGGTCCTTCTCTCCCGCGCCGATCAGCACCGGCACGACCAGATCCTGACCAATGTCGGTCTGCAGATGGCCGTAAATCTCTTGCTTGGGCGGGATCGAGTCCTCCAGAAGCTGCTCCAGGAGCGCGTCGTCAAAATCCGCCAGCGCCTCCAGCATTTCCTGGCGTGACTCTTCCTTCCGGTCCAGGAATTCGTCCGGAATGGTGATCAATTCCGACGGTTGCCCTTCCTGATAGCGATAGGCGCGTTCGCTGATCAGGTCGACATAGCCGGTCACGTGCTCGCCCTCGCGGATTGGCACCTGGCGCAGCACCAGCGGCCGGGAGGAGACAGCCTGATACGCCTCCAGCACGTCGCGCACGCGCATCTGGGTCGTGTCCATCTTGTTGATGAACAGCATGTGGGGGATGGCGTGCTCGTCGAGAAAATGCAAAAGCGGCGCGATCGTCAGCGCCCGCTCCGGCTGTGGCTCGCAGACGACGAGCGCGAGATCCGCCACCATGCAGGCGGCCTTGGCATCCTGGGCGAGTTCGATAGAGCCGGGACAGTCCAAAAAGGTCCAATGGTCGCCCAGATACTCGCATTCGGCGACAGAGATTTCCGTGCTCATGGAACGGGCGCGGGCCTCCTGGCTGGCATCGCCGATCGTGTTGCCCTCTTTCGCGGTCCCTTTCCGGGAGATGGCGTCCGCTGCGTGCAGCATGCTTTCCATGAGCGAGGTTTTGCCGGACAGGTAAGGCCCCACCAGCGCAACACATCGCGGTCCACTAGTGCCTGCCTGGGTTCCTTGTTCTAGATCGTTGGGCATCAGCGCGTGTTCCCGGTCCTTGAGCGTCGTCCTTGTGCGTTGCCGGCGCGCGCTTCTCCGTGCCCTATCGCTTGTGCCGGACATGGATCGGCGCCGGTTGAAGCATGGTGCGCCGGACCACCGCAGCAGTGCAACGAAAATGTTGCAGAGCGTTCAATCCCGACAGCCAAGGCCGACGGGGTGATAACCAACATGGCGGGACATGCTGGCGATCATGTTTCTATGGCGACAGTTCGACCCGGACTTTAACATTAAACGGGGTAAACACCCTCTCAGTCACCAGGCAACATGAGGAGCGCACATAGTGCCGAGATTTGGAAAATGGGTAATGACCGCCGTTGCGCTGGTCGTTTCTTCGTTCATTTCCTCAAAGACTTATGGGTTTCTGCCCTTTGGCATCGGTGGCATTCCGGAAACGCGCGGCATCATCTCTGACACACCGATTTTCGACCCGACGAAAGGGTTGCGGCTCGATGCGAAGGCCGACCGGCTGGCCGTGATCAAGGTGTCGCGCTTTGGCGTCAGGGTGTACGGCCAGAAAGCCGCCGCACTTCGCGACCCGAAGCGACCGCCGACCGTCGCGGCCTACCTGTTGGTCCGTTCCGACGGCCGCTATCTTACCAAGCCCTTCCCCGCTGCGGAAGATGCGCAACAGACGAAGCGTTTCTTCCGCAGCGCAACATCGTCGCCGTTCGGGGGTCGGCCGTTTTCCGTGCACCGCTCTAAACATCGGTATATTTACATCGCCCAAATAGAGATGAAAATCAAAGATAAGACGGAATATGATTACTTTTACATTCGGAAGATAGGCAACAACTTTCTCTACAGCGAAATGAGTTCCCGGTTCAAACCCCAAGACATTGATCCCGCGGAATGGAACGGCAGCATCGAAACCCGCCCAACCCGGGTGCGCGTGGCCGACGAACGATCGCTCCATTTCATGCTTGATGTGAAGGACGAGAGTTCGCGGAATATTGAGCATTCGCCGGAAGGGCATCAGGTCGACATCCAGCGGCTTCGAGACCTTTCGCATTGCGTCCGACATCACTGCGGCGACAGCCGATGTCATGGGAAAGCTCTGCCTGTTTCTGGCCGAAAGCCCGTTCGATCCGGGCCGCAGGCGAGGCCCGCTCGACCAGGCGACGCCGGCGCATCTGATCGACACAGACCAGGCCTGGCCTGCCTGCAACGCCGCGCTGGAGGCAGGCGCGGATGCGCCGTCGGTCCGCTTTTCCGCCGCGCGCGTGCTGGATGCCATGGCGCGGTCCGGCCGCGATCCGGCGCTCGCCGAACGCGCGAAAACCATGCTTGTCGCCCTGCGCGACGAGAAATTTGTTCTGGCCGAACCCGCATTGGCGCTTCGGTATTTCGGCCTGCCGGGGCAGGAACGGGATATTCCGGCGGCAGAGCGCGCCTTGCAGGCGTCGGCGGACAAGGGCAACGCGGTCTCCGCCTATTGGCTCGGCCGGGGCATCCGGCAGAACTGGTTCAAGGACCGGAACGCGGGCGAAGCGGAACGCTATCTGCGCCAGGCGATCGACGGCGGCGTTGTCGAGGCTTACAGCGAATTGGGCAGGCTGGCGCTCGCCTCGGGAGGTGAAGACGGGGCCGCCGAGGCGCTCGCCCTGTTCGCTGCCGGGGCGGAAGCGGGCGACCCGCAGTCGAGCCTTCAGTTGGGTCTGGCCCAGTACCGGGCCAAAACCTACAAGAGCGCCTTCGAGCACATCAAAGACGCGGCCGAGGCCGGCGTGCCGCATGCCCTCTATATGGAGGGTTTCATGCGCCTCTATGGCCAGGGCACGCCTCGAGCTGACTATTCGGCCAGAAAGGCTTTCGAAAGGGCGATTCGCTTCGGCCATACCGCCTCAAAGGCCGAGCTCGGCATGATGCTCTGCACCGACCGCGCCGGTTCACCCAGCGAGAAAAAGCGCGCCGAGGGGGTTGCCATGCTGAAGGAGGCGGAGGAGGTCGGCGTGAAAAGCGCGGAACCGTACTTGAAAAAATGCAAGTAGGCACAGGGAGCCTGGCCGCGATCCGCGACCGGATGACTGATCGTTTCCGTCATGTGACGAGACCACATCTAAGAGATTGGGCATATGGCAAAGGCGTACCGCCAGCTGGTTCGCGGAAAAGCAGGAGCAAAATCATGCAAGAAAAGCACCAATTCTACATCAACGGTCAGTGGGTGGCAGCGCAGCAGGGCACCAAGCTGGATGTGATCGATCCGTCAACCGAAGAGGCCTTCGGCACCATCATGCTGGGCGGCGAGGCCGATACCAACGCCGCTGTCGCCGCTGCCAAGGCCGCGTTTCCCGCATGGGCCGCGACTCCGCCGGAGGAACGCCTGGCAGTGGTCAAGCGCATCGGCGAAATCTACGAGCGCCGCATGGACGACATCGCCGCCGCCATCAGCCAGGAAATGGGTGCACCGATCGACATGGCGAAGCAGCAGCAAGCGCCGGCGGGTCTGCGTCACATAGCCAACTTCATCAAAGCGGCAGAGAACTTCGAATTCGATCCGGCCGCTGGGCGACCATGCGCCGAACGACCGCATCATCCTGGACCCGGTCGGCGTCTGCGCGCTGATCACGCCGTGGAACTGGCCGATGAACCAGATCACGCTGAAGGTGATCCCGGCGCTGTTGACCGGCTGCACCATGGTGCTGAAGCCGTCGGAAATCGCGCCGATGTACGCCCTCGCTGTTCGCCGAGATTCTGGACGAAGCGGGCGTGCCCGGCCGGCGTGTTCAACATGGTCAACGGTGACGGCGCCGGCGTCGGCACCCAGCTGTCGGGCCATCCCGATGTCGACATGGTGTCGTTCACCGGCTCCACCCGGGCCGGCCGCGCGATCTCGAAGAACGCCGCCGACACCTTGAAGCGGGTGCACCTGGAGCTGGGCGGCAAGGGCGCCAACATCGTCTTCGCCGACGCCGACGACAAGGCCGTCGCCGCGGCGTGCTGCACTGCTTCAACAACACCGGCCAGTCCTGCAACGCGCCCACCGCGCATGCTGGTCGAGCGGCCGATCTACGAGAGGCGGTGGAGAAGCCGCCAAGGGCCGCCGAGCAGATCGAGGTCGGGACGCCCGGCAGCAAGGGCCGCCACATCGGGCCCGGTGGTCAGCGAGGCGCAGTTGAAAAGATCCAGGGCCTCATCGCAAGGGCATCGACGAAGGCGCCCGTCTGGTCGCCGGTGGCACCGGCCGGCCGGATGGCCTGAACCGCGGCTATTTCGTGCAGCCCACGGTGTTCGCCGACGTGAACAACCGACATGACCATCGCGCGGGAAGAGATCTTCGGCCCGGTGCTGTCGATCATCCCGTTCGAGACGGAAGAGGAGGCGATCCAGATCGCCAACGACACCGCCTACGGCCTGACCAACTATGTGCAGACCCAGGACGTCGACCGGCGCAACCGCGTCGCGCGCCGGCTGCGTTCGGGCATGGTCGAGATGAACGGCCAGCCGCGCGGCGCGGGCGCGCCGTTCGGCGGCTAAGGCCTCCGGCAATGGCCGCGAAGGCGGCGTCTGGGGCATCGAGGAGTTCTGCGAGGTCAAGGCCGTCAGCGGCTGGGGCGCGTAGGCGGCCGGGTCTGGAGCGGAGGAAGCCCCCAACGCTACCTTCCGCTCCATCACTCTTCCCCGGCTTGACCAGGGATCCATGCCTGAGAGCCAAACGCAAAGCTCGCACATTCTGGAAAGCTCTCAGGCATAGGCTCCCGCTTTCGCGGGAGAGGGGATTTGAGTGATGCCGCCATTTGGGAAAACGCTTTAGCCGCGCATGCCCATTGGCCGCTCTTTCCAGATACTGGGCTCTGCTGCCGGGCGGGCGCCGACGCGCTCGAACCACGCGAGCAGATTTCTGCACTCGGACGGAATGGGCTGGCCCGCATCGCATAGCTGATCAATGTAACAGTACAGACAGATGTCGGCGACCGTGAACCGGTTGCCCGCCAGCCATTCTCCGGTCAGCAGGCCATCGATCCATCGCATGCCGTCACGGGCCCGTTCCTTCATGCCATCGGCAGCTTCGGGCAAACATCGGATGCGCGTCCTGAAGAGCTCAAGGCCTTCGGCGTAATAGAAACCCTGCACCATCGGGTGGCAGATGTTGATCTCGGCGCGGCGCCACCACATGCGTGTTTTTGCGCGCTCCTCGGATGTGCTGCCGATCAACGGTGGCGAGGGATGCTTCTCCTCGAGGTACTCCATAATTGCGACTGTCTCGCTGATGACCGAGCCATCGTCGAGCGCAAGTGCGGGAGTTTGACCGGCCGGATTGAGCTTGAGAAACTCGGCCTTTCGATTGTCCGCTGCCAGGATGTCCACTTCATGGCGCGGTAGATCTATACCCTTCTCCAGCAGGTAAAAGCGGATCGTACGCGGGTTCATCCCAAAGCTGTCAAATAGTTTCATCTCTTTGCTCCAGTCCAAGTTCGTTGAAAGCCAAGACCGTATACGGAGCATCGAAACCCGGCATCATCCGTTTGGGGGTTGTGCGGCCGGAAATTAGCATGTGAACGGGAGAGAATTGCTGATCAATTGAATGGAGTGTATGCTCAACTTCGCACGGTCAGTTGTTGGGTGGGACTCGTGATACATAGAACTGGTCGAGATCGGCTCCTCCATCGCGCCATCGATGGCCTCTATGAGGCAGCCACTGAACCGACGGCCTGGACCGCAACACTCGATTTGTTCGATCAGCTGTTCGGTGCCAACTCCGCGCATATGTTCTTGTGGGACGAGGCGGCCAGCGCCCGCGTTGCAAGCAACCGGTCGAACTCATTCGCCGACAATCATCCGGAATGGGACCATTTCCATCGCATGAACCCGCGCAGGGAAATTCTGCGGAGCCTTCCGCTGGCTACGCCGATGAATTGCGCCGACTACATCGACGATAGGGCCGTATCCCGCAGCGAGTATTTCACCGACTACAGTCTCCCAGCCGGACGCCGCTACCTTCTCGGCACCTATGCTTACAAGGAGAACAATATAACGACTGCATTTGCTGTCATGCGCAGCCCAGGGCAGCAGCCTTTCGACGCAACTGAGACGTCGTTACTGGCGCAAATCATGCCCCATCTGCGACGAGTAGCGCACATAGACCGGCGTATGCGGGCAGCACGGCAGGCTGGCAGTTTGATCGGCGCTGCATTGGACCGCCTTACCGATGCCGTACTCGTCGTCGATGCCGGAACACGGATCATTCGGACCAATTTTGCCGCGGAAGAAATGCTCGCAGCTTCCTCGGTGCTTTGTTCGAGGCAAGGCCGGTTCCAAGCTACGGACGAAAGCAATACGGCCAAGCTCCGGAATTTGATTGAAAACGCTGCTCAATTAAAAAAAGAGGATGATGGCGACAGCGGCGGCGCGATGGCGTTGGACCTGCCGGATGGCCGCCGATGGGTCGTCGTCGTAGCCCCGTTACTGCCGAGGACAGCCATCTTCGACCTTACTGACCGTCGTTTGGCGCTTGTGGTTGTCTCCAAGGTCCAGACGTCGGCATCAGTCCAACGCCACCTGCGAGCTGCATTTCAGCTTACACCGGCGGAAGCCCGCCTTGCGGAACGGATCATTAGTGGAACGACATTGGCAGAGGCCGCGAGCGAACTCGAAGTGCAATTGACAACTTTGCGCACTCAACTCAAAAGCATTTTTCTTAAAGCCGACACCCAGCGCCAGGGCGAGCTAATGCAACTCGGCGCCCTTTTTGACAAGATCAGATGGGCTTCAGGTTCTGATGCGTAATTGCGCGCTCGAACTGGACCAGACCGTTCCAAGTGTGCGTCTCTTCACTCCACCTCAAACTCCCTGAACCCGCCGGCGGCCACGGCCTCCGTGATCCGGCGGTATTTTTTGGCGCTGCCAGTATAGCCGAGCACCCGCAGCACATCCCTCCCCGGCACGTTGCGGTTCACACCCGTCTGCCAGCTTTTGATCTGGCTCGCCAGCAGGGGCTTGGCGGCTTCTTCGACGTGCTCGCCCCATTCGGCGACCTTTTCCGGGCGGGGCTCGATCCTGGTGTAGCCGTTGTCGCGCATGTGCTTCACGACCGAGACGACGAAGTCGATGATCTGCTCGCTGTTGCGGGGGATGTTGCCGCGGGCCGTGTGCGGGCCCAGCACCATCAGCATGTTGGGGTAGCCCTCCGTCTGCACCCCGAGGTAGGTACGCGGCAGGCCCTCCGCCCAGTCCTCGCGCAGCACCCGGCCCGCCGACGTGCGGATGTCGATCCGGTCGTAGGGGCCGGTGACGCCGTCGAAGCCGGTCGCGTAGATCAGCAGGTCCAGCTCATACTCCCGATCCGAGCATTTCACACCAGCGCGCGTGATGCGCTCAATGGGGGTTTGGTTCAGGTCCACCAGCAGCACGTTCTCCTGGTTGTAGACCTCAAAATAGCCGCTTTCGAGCGGCACGCGGCGGGTGCCGAAGCCGTGGTTCTTCGGGATGAGCAGGTCTGCGATGCGCTGGTCCTTCACCCGCTCGCGGATCTTGCGCTCCATAAAGTCGCTCAGCAATTTGTTGGCGCGCTTGTCGACCAGCACGTCGGCGAAATTGCCGACCCAGATGCCGAAGCCCGGCTCGGCATAGAGCTTTTCCCAGAATTCCTCCCGCTCTTCCGCCGAGACCTCCAAAGCTTTGCGCCGATCGGCATTGTGGATGAAGCAGGTGGCGGTGTCGCGGCAGCGCTCATAGATCTCGTCGTAGCGCGCCTTGATGTCGGCCTGCTCTTCGGGCGTGATCTTGCGGTTGTGCAGGGGGGCGGCCCAATTCGGGTTGCGCTGAAAAACGGTCAGGTGCTTGGCGGTCTTGGCGATTTCCGTGATGGCCTGGATCGCGGTGGCGCCCGTGCCGATGATGCCGACGCGCCTGTCGGAAAAGTCGATTGGCTCCTTTGGCCAGCGGGCGGTGTGGAAGGCGGGGCCTGAGAATGAACCAACGCCCTCGATCACCGGCATCACATGGGCCGAGAGCGGCCCCAGTGCCGGAATGAACAGGTTGGCGCTGTATCGCTCGCCGCTCTGGAGCGTGATGGTCCAAAGCCGCGTGGCCTCGTCCCAGCTGGCCGCCGTGACCTCCGCGTTGAAGGTGATGTCGCGGCGCATGTCGAACTTGTCCGCCACGTATTCCATATAGGCGAGCGTATCCGGCTGGGCCGAGAAATGCTCGCGCCAGTTCCACTCCTGCAGCACTTCTTCAGAGAACGCGAAGCCGTAGGACCAGCTTTCGCTATCGAAGCGCGCCCCAGGATACCGGTTCCAATACCAGGTGCCACCCACGTCCGAGCCATTGTCGAACACGCGGAATGACAGGCCCAACTGGCGCAGCTTGTGGATCAGGTAGAGCCCGGACATGCCCGCGCCGATGACGATGACGTCATAGTCGCCCTGGCCCTTCTTCGCCTGGGGGGCGTCCATCACCTTAGCTTCGCTCATCTGCCGTTCACCTTGCTTTAGTTCGCGAATGTCAGTCCGGCACCAGGATCGGCTTCAGCGCCTCGCCCGCCAGGATCAGGTCGAAGCCCCTGCCGCTCTCCGACAGAGGCAGCACGTGGCTGACCAGCGGCGAGAGATCGACCTTGCCCGCCCGCAGCAGGTCCTGCCCCAGCACCCAGTCGCCCCAGAGCCTGCGCCCGTGCACGGCATGCACGGTGATAGCCTTGTAGATCCAGGCGGCGAAGGTGACGGCGTGCGGCTCCGGCGGGCCTCCGACTAGGCGGAACTCGCCGCCCTTGCGCAAAGCCGCAGTGCAGGCCTCGAAGCCTGCGGGCGTGCCCGAATATTCGATGGCGACGTCGATGCCGTAGCCCAGCGTCATGTCCAGGCAGGCCTTGGCCACATCTTCTTCGAACGGGTCGAGGGTGCGGTCGGCGCCCATCTGCGCCGCCATGGCCCGGCGCTTCGGGTTGGGGTCCACGGCCAACACCTGGGCGGCTCCGAGGGCTCTGGCGGTGGCCACGTTCATCATGCCGATGGGGCCGCAGCCGTTGACAAGGACGCTCTGGCCCGCGACGCCAGTGCCGACTGCGCTGGCGTAGACGCTGATGCCGTAGGGCTCCAGCATGGCGGCGATATAGGGGTCCATGTCCGGCGGGTTCACCCAGCAGATCTGCTCCGGAACGACGGCGTATTCGGCAAAGCCGCCGTCGATGGAGATGCCGGGATAGCCGAGGTTCTGGCAGACATGGGCTTGGCCCGCCCGGCACTGGCGGCAGTGGCCGCAATAGATGTGGCTTTCGAGAGAGACGAAATCGCCATTTTTCAGACGGCTGACGCCCTCGCCGACATTCGACGATATGGCCCGCCATCTCGTGGCCCAGGATGCGCGGCACGGCCACGCGGGCGCGCATCCGGGGCGCCCATTTGTAGATCTGCATGTCGGTGCCGCAGATGCCGGCGGCCTGCATTTTGATGAGGACTTCGCCGGGACCGGGCGAGGGCATGGGATACTCGCCGACGGCGACGCTGGCTTCGGCTTGGGCGATCTTGGCGAGGGCGAGCATACCCCAAACTCCTTCATTCTGAGCTTGTCGATGCTTAAACGGGCTCGAATGATTTTGTTTCTATGTTTAATGTCAATGACACTTTGTGTAATATATATACTCTTGGTATTTTCCCTTTGGGATCATCACATCCCCAAACCACGAAATCTCCGACATCAATGTCGTTCCTCATTTCAGTATGCTTCATCGCTGCTACTTGTATTCTCTTAGTAGCCGCAAGACAGGTCGTTATCCAAGCGACCTGCTGGATCGGGAAGGGCGTTGATTGCGCCATTGTTGCCGCCAGCAAAAGCGGGTGGGCGTCCACGCACCACTGACCTGCGCGAGGTGATGAATGCGGTCCTCTATATGGGTTCGAGCGGCTGTCAGTGGCGAGCGTTGCCAAAGACTTCCCGCCGACAAGCACGGTCCAAGGTTATTTCTACGCTTGGCGCGATATGGGGTTGTTCGCGACGCTCAACGGATTGCTGGCAATGAGCGCGAGAGAGTTGGAGGGCCGGGAGGCCAGCCCGACCGCCGGGTGATCGACTCTCAGAGCGTGAAAACCACCGAAAGCGGCGGCATTTCGGGTTATGATGCGGGCAAGAAGGTTAAAGGCCGCAAGCGCCACATTCTGACCGACACGCTCGGATTGCTGCTGGTGATCCTCATCCAAGGCGCCGATGTGCAGGACCGCGATGGCGCGCCCGCAGTGCTGAAGGCCGCCCGTTTCCGTTTTCCATGGTTGCGCCATGTCTTTGCGGACGGCGGCTATGCTGGAACAAGCTGAGACGGGCCCTCAAGGGCAACGGCGAGTGGATGATCGATATTATCCGAAGAAGCGACAGAGCCAAAGGCTTCGAGGTCTTGCCTCGACGCTGGGTGGTTGAACGGACCTTTGCTTGGCTTGGCCGCTGCCGTCGCCTGGCAAAAGACTGGGAGACAACGATACTTTATTTTGCGAAAAGCTTGTTCTCTAGTGCAGATATTTCTATGGCATAGAGAGGCGGCTCTCCTCTTTCATCCACTAGTCTTACTATTCCATAAAATGCCTCTTTTTTTGCTATTTTCTTTGCAGAAAAATACTTTTCTACAAATTTAAAAGCGCCTTCAGCATCTTTAAAAGGAAGTTTTTTCATGATTTCCCCTGCGAGTGGTAGTTTTCAAACGTTATAGATATCCAGCGGCACGTCGACCTTGTCGTTCAGGAAAACGATCTTCTTAGCGCCGATCTTTAGCGCGCCCTGCCGCCGCTCCAGCCGGTACTCATAGCGGCCGCCGTGGACGCGCCCGCCCTTGTGCATGTGGTAGAGGTGGACCGTCCAGCTTGCCGCGACGGACATTGCATCCGCCGAACCCTCCAGGATCAGCACGTTTCCGACCACATGGCAGGAGCGCGGCATGGGGGTCGAGGCGTAGCTGTCGCGGGACTGGATGCGGTAGACGCGGTCATCCAGGCCAGTCTTGTCGGCCATGTACATGAGCGCCATCTCGGTCTCGGGGTCCTGGGTGAGTTCGGTCTCCGTTGCCCAGGCCGGCATCCAGAACGTCGCGTCGTCCCAATAGCAGCCGAGGAAGCCCTGCCAGTCGCGGGTGTCGAGGCAGTAGGCTTCGCGGTAGAGCAGGCGCTCGGCTTCGAGTTGGACGGCGGGGGTGGGGAAGGTGTCACCCATCGGCCATTAACTCCCGCCAGCGGCGGTATTGGCCGACATAGTGGGTTTCGAGGTCCCAGCGGCTGTTGCTGGCGGCGGGCTGGATGCCTAGCGCCTTGGCGTCCTCGTCCGGGCCTTGCGTGTGCGTGTCCCAGCCGCGCTGGAACACGTTCCAGGGCTCGGTGCTCGCGTGGGCGCCGTACTGGGTATCTTCCAGCGCTGCGGAGTCGTCGGTGGTGGCGAGGCCCGCGCCAAGGAAAAAGTCGCGGAACTTGTTCATGCGGGCGACGCGGGCTGCCCGGCTCTCGCCGCGGCGGGCGATGGCGTAGACCTTGATCTCCGTCCGGCTGGGGCTGAGGGGGATCAGCACACGGATTTGGGTGGAGGACTGGTCCATCAGGAACAGGTTCGGGAACAGGAACAGGTTGCGGCCGCGGGCACACATCCAGTCCCACTTGACCGGGCCGACGCGGGGCTCCACCTCTGCTCGGCCCTCCCAGAGCGGGGCTGCGGACGGGTCGCCGCGTTGCGTCCAGATCAGGTTGTGGCCATTGCCCAGGTCGTAGGTGCCGTTGCGGAGCGTGCCGTCAAAGCGGCTGACATCGGTGGACTTCATGCCCGACGCATTGCCCTTGATCTGGTCGCGGCGCTTGACCGTGTTGGCAAAGTTCCGGTGCACGGTCGTGACGTGATAGGCATCGACGCCATTCTCCGCCTGGAGCTTCCAGTTACCGTCCACCACGTAGGAGGAGACGCCGGGCAGCACCTCCATGCCCTGATCGGACTGGTCGGCCAGCATGTCAATGAAAGGCGCGGCGGCGGCCAGATGCTCCACCAAGGGCGGCGCCTGCCCGTTCAATGTCGCAAAGACGAAGCCCTTGTAGCTTTCGACCTGCGGCACGCGGCGCAGCGTATAGCAGGCCGGGTCCTCGCCCGACGGGTCTTTGATGCGGACGCAGCGGCCATCGTCGGCGGCAAAGCTCCAGCCGTGGTAGCGGCAGACCAGGATGCGGGCGTTGCCGCGCTGGGTTGGGTTCAGGAGCGCGCCGCGGTGGGCGCAGGCGTTGAGCAGGCCGCCGACGGAGCCGTCGTCCCGCCGGTTGATGAGCACGGGCTCCCGTCCCAGCTTCGCCGCGTAGTAGTCGCCGGGCTTTGGGATCTGGCTTTCGTGACAGACATAGGTCCAGGACTGCTCGAAGATGCGCTCCATTTCGGCATCAAACACGTCCTGGTCGGTGTAGATGCGGCGATGTACCCGGAAGACGCTATCCTCCGGCCGATCGTCGATCAGGCCGGCAAAGTTGCTTTGAAGCATGGGCGTTGGCTTTCGTTTATCCCAGACTAGCCAAATTTGCCGCCAGGCCCAAGGGGCAGTTCCACAGCACCCGTATTCTGACGGGCGATACCATAGTTCGCCGCACGCAATCACCCCGACAGTGAAGTTGTTCACTTCACAAGACTTACGGTCTAGTGTTAATACCAAATTGGAGTTTCGGAGGGTAATAGGTTTCGGAGGGTCATAGAATGCCGGACGCAGTCTTTGTGTGGGGACGCACCGCTTTTGATGCAGAGTTTCTGGCGGCCTATTTTGCTGGCTTGCTGATCCTCCTGGTGTTTTCTTTCGAGCGTTTCAACACGCCTGCGCCAATAGGGCAACGCTTTGTCGAATGCCTTATTCCCAGGCATATCGTTGATAATGCGGAATATACTAAGGCATTTATTGTTTATATGTTTATTATGGTATTGCTATATACATTTCTCTCGATCCTAGGGCCGCACCTAGAAGCGGCGTTCACTGGAAGCCCAGGCGGCGGTTTAGGGCCGGGAGCTAGTACGACAACCCCGATCGAGGCAGCCGTGAAAGGACCTGCCGTCTTGGCGGCGCCGTGGATACCGCTCGCGGTAGTGATTTGCCTTTCAGGCTTGGCTACACAATACGAACAGCTTAACAAGATCGAAGTTTCCGTCCGGCGGCTTGCCCACCGGATCATCGGCATTCCGAACGGAATCACCGACCTGGCCAGCCGCATTGCCCAGACAGCAATAAAACCATACGGACTCGACGAGAATGATCGCGGGTTCTTTCTTGCCCGCTACCGTGAACTGATGGCCGACGAAACCAAGACGCTGAACGACCTCGTCGATCATATCGAACGGAACAGCGTCATACGAAGATACCTGCGCCTGCGCTTTCTGTTCGACCGTTTTGAAAACCGCCGCCAGCAACTGCCGTCGATCATCGACACTGGAGTCATGTTGGCTTACGGGCCGAAATGGCTCGGCGTTAAGTCCGGCGTTTACGATCTGGCAACATCCGCCAACCTGGCGCTGATCGCGGCGCACGGCATCGAGGAAGGCGACCAGGAACTGTCAGATCGGATCCAGCAGCGCGCGCAGACCGTGTCCGATACGCTGGACGACCTGCATGTGCTGATCGCGATCAGCATCGCCCGCAACAGCAGCAACCAGGAACAGGTTCTGGAAGCCATGAAGAGCCTGGGGCTGACTTCCAACATCCCGCACAGGGATGAAATGGTCAACGGCGTCATCATCGCCATGGCGATGCTGTTCGGGTCAATCCTGATGCTGGTGTTTCTAACACCGCATATCGTCGATGCGCTCGGCCTCGAACCCTCGGATGCCATGCCGGACACGCCCATCGACGCGCTGCGCTGGGCGACGTCCGCGGTTTGCCTGCATGGCGCGGCTGCTTGGGCTGTGCTGCCGCTGCTTGGACGCAAATCCTGGAGGCCGATGCATGTGCGCACCATGCAGATACCGTCGCTGCAATATGTGAAGCTGATGGTCAGAGCCTACGTGGCAGCATGCATCGGGCTGCTGTGCTGGTGGTATGTCTCAGAGTTATTCAAGGGCGTTGACTTAACCTTGCCAGGGTCGGATCAGAGGTGGATTTCCCATATTCGGATTGCTCGGCGCCTGGACCGGCCTTTGGATCGCCTATGCCATAGACGTCTCGCGGCGCCCGAGCCAAATGGTGAGCCGGTGGCGGTTGAAGAGCCAGCCGATTTTCCAGGCGGCCACTACCGGTATCTTAGCCTATTTCCTGATCTCCTACTACCATGCGACCTTGTCCGATAAAGGAGAGGGAATGTTGGACTTCAGGGTCTACATCGGCATCGTCGCAGCCGGTGCGGGGTTCATCATCGGCCTTGTCGTCCTGCTGTTTGCGCGCCACGACACGGCCAGCGCTGCAGAAGCCGAGGTACAGGAACCATTTGTCAACCTCCCGGAAGTTACAATGCGCTAAAACATCGCCCGGGCAAATTGCTCTGATTTCAAGATAGGAGGCTGATCCCGATCCACCTGGATCCAGATCGACGCTAACCAAACAAAGGATAGGGCAGACTACCATGCACCATGCTTTAGGAAGCCTGCTGGCTTGCGCCCTTGCCGTCAGTGGTGCCGCCGCCCAGGAACCGACCGTACCGGAAACGGTAAGGTTCGGTGTAGCAACCGACACAGCGCCGTTCTCTTCGCAGGGAAACGCGGGAAAGTGGAGCGGATATGCCGTCGATCTGTGCCAGGAAATATTCAATACTTACAGCAAACGTCTTGAAGCGGAGCAGCCGGGCCGCAAATTTCAGATCGAATGGCTGGGTGTTGGCGCGGCGGAACGCTTTGACGAATTGAAGGCGGGCAACATCCAGGCATTGTGCGGTCCGACCACCGTGACCATCAACCGGATGCAGGATCACGCCTTTAGCTTTTTCTTCTTCGTCAGCGGCGCCAGCATCATGCGCAACCGCGAGTTCAGTCCGCCGTTTTCGGATCTTCTGGACCTGAAAGCATCAGACCGGTACCTACGGGTCAGCGTGGTCGGCGGCACCACCACTTTAGGACGAGTTCAGGCCCTCCTGGGAACCGCCGTCGAAACGATCTCTCTTTCAAGCCACTCTGACGCCTTCGATGCGCTTCGCCAAAAGAAAGTGGACTTCTATTTCGGCGACCGGACGATTTTACAGGAACGTCTGCGGACCGCGGACGCTGCGAAAGAATTCGAACTCTCGCCCGGGTTTTTATCGTACGAGCCCTATGCCATTGCTGTCCGCCAGGCCAATCATCGTCTCTTGCATGCGGCCAACAGCACATTGGCCAGGATGTACCGGGATGGGGAAATACAAAGCTCGCTTCGCCGGCACCTGCACGATGCGGAACCGAGCAACCTGATGAAGGCTATGTTCGAACTCATGAGAATTCCCGAGGATTAGCGCTTAGTGCCATTTGGCCTCCGGCGGTCCGAGGCGCTAAGCCTGGGCGTCGGTTGCGGCCTGCCGGCGCTATCGTCACCTCAGGGAACACCACTCATGCCCGCCCCCGCATCCGCCATTAACGACCTGCTCGCCACCATGACGAAGCTGCGCGACCCGGATGGAGGCTGCCCCTGGGACCGGGTGCAGACATTCGCGACGATCAAGCCCTACACGATCGAGGAAGCCTACGAGGTCGGCGATGCCATCGACCGGGGCGACCTGGATGACCTGCGCGGCGAGTTGGGCGACCTGCTGTTCCAGGTGGTCTACCACGCGCAAATGGCGGCGGAGGAAGGCGCGTTCGCGTTTGAGGACGTGGCCCGCGCCATCAACGACAAGATGATTGCGCGCCATCCGCATGTGTTCGGCGATGCCGAGGTTCGGACGGCTGCGATGCAGACGGACGCCTGGGAGAAACAGAAGGCGTCCGAGCGGGCGGCGAAGGCTGCCAGGGAAGAGCGCGAACCGAGCGTGCTGGATGACGTGCCGTTGGCACTGCCGGCGCTGATGCGGGCGGAGAAGCTGGGCAAGCGGGCGGCGCGCACAGGCTTCGATTGGCCGGACACCCGCGGCGTGCTCGCCAAGGTGCGGGAGGAACTGGACGAGATTGACGAGGCGCTGGCGGGGGGCAGCATTGACCACGTGCGGGAAGAAGTCGGCGACCTGCTGTTCGCGTGTGCGCAACTGGCCCGCAAGGCGGGAGTTGATGCCGAGGAGTCGCTGCGGCTCGCCAACCGGAAATTCGCGGGGCGGTTCCAGGCGATGGAAGCCGCCGCTCGGGCCGAAGGCGCCTCCTTAAACGCGGAGGACATGGACCGGCTGGAGGCGCGCTGGAAAAAAGCGAAGGTGGCCGGGAAAGCCACGCGAGTTTAGATACCGATCCTCTTGCCGTCATGGCAAGATGAGGCGCGGCGCACGCCTCACCCCTCCAACCAATTCAGCAGCACGTCGAAGGCATCAAAATTCCGCAGCTTGTCGGGCCACGTGGCGACCGGACGCGAAACGGCGAACGGCACCGGCTGCTCGTGCAGGCCGCCGTGGCTGCGCAGCGGCGCGCGCAGTTCGGAGAGGTCGTGCTCCTCCTCCCGCGTACCCAGCACGGCATCGCGCTTGGCCAGCACGCACAAATCGCCGATGCGGTCGCGGGGCAGTTCCATGACGGCGACCGCCTCGTCCGCCGTGATCACCAGTTCTACCGCCGGAATATCGCGCAGCAGTCCCGCCACTTTCTCCGGATCGTCGCCGGGCGGGGTGTAGATCGTGGCAAAGCTGCCGAGTGCGCCGTGATGCACCACATACGGGTCGGTGATCGGCAGGATAACGAATGCGCCGGGCGAAAACCGGTCGAGGAAATCCTGCAGATAGGCGACGTTCGGCCTGCCGTTCGCCAGCGCCTTGCCGTTCATGCCATGGTCGGCGGTCAGCACCACGTCCGCCCCCGCCTCGATCAGCAGGGTCAGATAGCGGTCCACCATCTCGGTGAAGGCCATTGCGACGGGGTCATCGGGGCCGTGCAAATGCTGGATATAGTCGGTGGTGGACAGATAGAGCAGATCGGGCCGCTCGCTTTTCAGCAGTTCCAGCCCGGCGGCGAACACGGCCTCGCTGACCTCTGCCGAATAGACGCTGGGCACGGCGAAGGGGATTGGTGCTTTGGCGATCCCGTTTTCCGCCACCGTCACCTTGTCGGCGCACTCGGTGGAGAAACAGATGGCCGTATCCATCTCCAGGCCATGGCTTAGCAGGCGGCGCAACTTGTCCTTGGCCGTGACCACCACGACCTTGGCCCCCGCCTTACTGAACGCCGCCAGGATGGAGGGTGCGCGGAGGAAACTCGGGTCGTTCATCATCACCGGCTTGCCCGTCTCCGGGTCCAGAAAATAGTTGCCCGTGATGCCGTGCACCGATGGCGGGCGGCCCGTGACGATGGAGAGATTGTTGGGGTTGGTGAAGCTGGGCATCGCGCCCCTGGCGAGCTGCACCTGCCCGGCTTCGCGCAGGCCCGCCAGGCAAGGCGCGCGGCCAGCCTCGATGGCAGCGTCGATATAGGCCATGTCGAGGCCATCGACGCAGAGCACGGCACAGGCGCGCGACGGCCAGGCGTACTGGCGGTCGTTGACCGTGATGGGATCCCCTGCCACTGGCTCGTTCCTTCTGGGTATGGCGCCTTACGCATCTTCCATGGCGATAACGCGGGCGGGTGCGCCGTCGCTGGTGGGTAGCTTGACGGGCAGGCCGATGACCTCCGGCCGCTCGGTTTGCAGTGCATGCATGTTACAAAGATATTCGAACATGATCACCCCATGGCGCAACAGTTCCCAATGGGTGACGTGGTCCTCCGCCGTAGCCCGCCCGTCGCCGGTCAGGAAATTGCGGATGCAGTAGTCCTGCGGGAAGTCGTAGCCGATCGCCTTGATGCCCCGCTCGCGCAGCCAGACCGAAGCCTCCCGCGTCATGTAGGGGGCAGTGGCCCAGAACTCCGGCGTCTTGATGTCGGCCTTCAGGTCCCAGGCGTTGCGCAGCAGCACGAAATCGCCTTCCTGAACGTGTGCGGCGGCGTGCGCGATGATTTCCTCCGTCACCGGCTCGTTCGGGCCGACGGCGGAGACATCCACCACCGCGCCCGCGCCGCAGGTCATGTCCAGCGTGATGTGATCGGTGGTGAAGCCGTCGGCGACGAAGTGCCTGGGCGCGTCCATGTGCGTAAAGCCATGCACGATCCAGCCGGCCCAGGTCGCCTGCACCTGGTCGCCGGCCTCATGGCTTTTCAGAAGCTTGCGTTCGACCGGCCAGCGGAAGTGATTTTCGATGACCGGCGTGGACAGATCGACGAGGCGGCGCATGGACAGGGTCCCCAAGCGAGTGCAATTGTTGGCAGCTTGCAATCCTCCTTCGTCCGCTACAAGAACCGTTTGCAGAGGATGCAGGACAATGCGGGAGGCCGGAATGAAAGCATGGCAGGTAAGCGAGTGGGGCGGCGCGGCGGAAATGCCGATGGTCGAGGCACCCGTTCCGGAACCGGGCCCCGCCCAGGCGCTGGTCAAGGTGCACACGGCGGCGCTGAATTTCTTCGACAATCTGATGATCGCCGGCAAGTACCAGGTAAAGCCGCCCCTTCCCTTTACCCCGGGCTGTGAGATCGCGGGCGAGGTGATCGCGGCAGGGCCAGACAGCGCCTTCAAGCCGGGCGAGCGCGTCGCCTCACAACCCAATTGGGGCGCGTTCGCGGAGTTCTGCCTGGTCGAGAATGCTCCCACCAATCTGGTGCCGGACGGCGTGCCGCTGGAGCAGGCGGCGGCAATTCCGGTCGTCTACCCGACCGCGCACATCGCCCTGCAACGGCGCGGGCAGGTGCAGCCGGGTGAGTTTGTGCTGGTCTCGGCGGCGGCGGGCGGCGTCGGTCTTGCCGCGGTGCAGTTGGCGAAAGCCTGGGGCGGGCGGCCGATCGCGCTGGCGGGCTCGGCGGAGAAGCGGCAGGTTTGCCTGGAGAACGGCGCTGAGATCGCACTGGACTACCGCGACGATACCTGGGTCGAGGCCGTGCGCGAGCACACGGGCGGACGCGGCTTCGACCTGCTGTTCGACCCCGTCGGCGGCGAGACCTTCGACCGGGCGCTGAAAGTGATCGCGTTCGAGGGCCGGGCGGTAATCATCGGCTTTGCCGGGGGCGCGATCCAGCAGATCGCCTCCAACCGCCTGTTGCTGAAGAACGCCAGCGCGGTCGGCGCGATCTGGGGCCGGTATCTGACCGAGGATCCGGCCTTTGCCCACGAGGTCGTGGCCGACTGCTTTCGCCTGCTGGAGGTCGGCCATATAAAGCCAGTTGTCTGGAAAACCTATGATTTCGACCAAGTGCCGGCAGCGCTGGAGGCGCTTGATACCCGCAAAACCTATGGCAAGGTGATGGTGCGCGTCGGCGGGTAGGCTTGACGAGCAATCAACCGCACCGAAGTTTACCCAGCACCTGTTCCGCCTCCGCCGCGACCCGGCGCACGATCTCGCCGGCGGCGGGTACATCAGCGATCAGACCGCAGCTCTGGCCCGTCGGCAGTACACCATTCTCCACGTCGCCTTGCAGCCGGCCCAGCTCGCTGGCCGGGTGGCCGTATTTCATGCCTTGCAGCGGGAAAGGCTGGATCTCGTTTTCGCGGCCTTCCCACGAGGCGGTGTAGTTGTTGCGGATCAGGCGGCAGGGCTTGCCGGAATGGGCACGAGTGACAATCGTCCCGCTAATGTCCGTATGGCCGATTTTGTCCTTGTAGTTCTGGTGGGCGCGGGCTTCCTCCGTTGCGATGAAGCGGGTGCCCATCCACACGCCCTGTGCGCCAAATGCCAGGGCCGCCACCAAGCCGCGTCCATCGGCCAAACCGCCGCCGGCCAATACCGGCACTCTCACCGCATCCACCACCGCCGGGATCAGGGCCGCCGTGCCGATGGTGCCAACATGGCCGCCGCCGTCGCAGCCGGTGGCGATGACGGCATCGACGCCGTCCTCCACCGCCTTGACCGCATGGCGGACCGCGCCGACTACGCTCATCACGTAGATGCCGCGATCATGAGCCGGCCCGACGGCGTCTTTCGGGCTGCCGAGGCCGGAGATCAGCACGGGCACGCGCTCGTCCAGGACGACATCGATCATGTCCTGCACCTGGTCGGTGTAGCGGGTGACGGCCTCGCCCTCCGCCCGGATGGTGGCGAACAGGATATCGACGCCGAAAGGCTTGTCGGTGCGAGCCTTCACGCCGCGGATCTCTTCCCGCAACTCATCCGCGCTCGAGGAAGAGCCCGCGCCGATCACGCCGAGCCCGCCGGCTTCCGATACCGCTGCGGCCAGCGCCGCCCGGGCCACCCAGCCCATGCCGGCCTGGAAGATCGGATACTGAATGCCGAGCGTCCGGCAGATGGGGGTCGAAAGGGCAGAGGACATGCGCGCGGTTCCTTCCGGATATTGTGCGCCAGAAGTGTCGCTTGTTTGGCGCAGTTAGTGCAATCCGCCAATTGCACCGGTGATGCGGGTGTGCGGCCGATGCATGGCTAGCAACTGCCGCGCCTGGTCTGCCTTACCTTGACGGAGCAGGCAGCCGGTCAGGATGCGCTGGGTACCGCTGCCACCCAGGCGTTCATGTTCCGCAATAACGGAGATCAGAGAAGATAAATGTTCGCAAGCGCGCGATCTTCCCGATATCATACAAAAAACTGCGAGAGGGCATGTTACGATGAGATTTGTTGCAATCGACGTTGAAACTGCGAACGCCAATATGGCGTCCGTTTGCTCGATCGGCGTCGCTGCATTTGAGGATGGCACGCTTGCATCCGAGTGGTATTCACTCATTGATCCGGATGACTACTTTGACCCGGTCAACGTGTCGATCCACCGGATACAAGAATTCTGACGTGCGTGGCGCCCCGACTTTCAAAATTGCAGCCGGTGAGATTTACCGACTTCTTGGTGAGCAGGTTGTGGTATCCCACACCCACTTTGACCGGGTTGCGGTGCATCAGGCGGCGAGCCGGTGGGGAATTTCAGCTCCGGCTTGCATTTGGCTTAACTCAGCCCGTGTCGCGCGCAGGACTTGGACTGAATGCGCGCATTCTGGTTACGGGTTGGTCGAGGTTTGCAAACGGATCGGCTATGCTTTTGACCACCATAATGCGCTTGAGGACGCGAAAGCAGCGGGACACGTTATTCTCGCCGCGATGCAGGAAAGCGGTCTCGATCTGGAGAATATGCTCAAGCGAGTGTTGCAACCCATCGACCTGTCGTCGAGCGGAGCGGCGTCGATCAGACGCGACGGCAACCCAGTTGGCCCGCTCGCGGGTGAGGTTATTGTGTTCACGGGCGCGCTTCAGATACCACGGCGAACAGCTGCTGACATTGCGGCATCTATTGGCTGCACCGTGGCGAACAACGTGACCAAGAAGACCACTATATTGGTTGTTGGTGACATAGACGTGCAGAAGCTGGCAGGAAATTCCAAGAGTTCCAAACATCGCAAAGCTGAAGAGCTTATATCTGCCGGCAGTTCGCTCCGTATCATCGGCAAATCCGACTTCAAGCAACTCGTTGCTCTCAAATAGATATGGCCGGTGCGGTAGAGCAAAGGAACCGGTTCGTGCCTTCCACATAGACATCTTCTGCGACCGTGGAGATGGTGGAAAGCGGGTTGTCGGGCGATCTTGCAGCGCCGGTCTTGCCACTTCTAAATTTCTCTTGCCCTGGAATCTGCCTAACCGAGCGCCGCCCAAGCGCTTTTCAGCGTGGCGAGCAGGTCGCCGCCCATGCGGACGTAGTCGTCCACCCCGGCGGCGGCGTAGGCGTCCGCCTTGTCACCCGGCGCACCGGCCAGCGCCAGCCAGATGCAGCCGGCGGCCTTTAGGGCGCGCGCGGCGGCTTCGGCTTCGGCGTCGTATACCTTGTCCGACGAGCACAGCACCGCGATGCCCGCGCCGCTGGCCTTGAAGGCTTCGGCGAGCGCTTCCGGGCTGTCGAAGCCACCCTGATTGACCGGTTGCAGACCGCCGGCTTCGAACGCATTGCGGGCGAATGTGGCCCGCGGCGTATAGGTCGCGAGCGCGCCCATATTGGCGAGGAAGATCTGCGGGCGCTGGCCGTGCTTTTTCAAATGCTTGTCGCTTGCGCGGCGCAGTTGCTCGAACGCCTCGCCGAAGCGGCGGCGCGGCAGCGGCTCGACCGTGGTGGGGCTGCCGCCGATGGCGCGCATCAGGTCTGCGACGCTCGCTCCGTCCTTGGCGGCTGCGATGGCGGCGGCGGTGCGCTCGCCCTTGCCCGCGGGAGGCAGGCTGACGCTCTTGCCGTTAAAACAGCCGACGACAGAAGCGCGGATGGCGGCCAGATCGGGCTCCGGCACGTCCGGCAGGTCTTCGGCCAGGTTCGGGAACTCGCTGATGCCGGTGAGCGGGTCGCGGCGGCTCGCCAGGTTCTTTTCGCGCGCGGCCCAGGTCTCGTCGATTTTCGACGCAACAGCGCCGCTTTCCAGCGCCTTGGCCATCCCGCCCGCGGCCTCGATCTCCTGGAACTGCGCCCAGGCGGCCTGAGCCAGCTTTTGAGTCAGGTCTTCCAGAAACCAACTGCCGCCGCCGGGGTCCATCACGCGGTACAGGTTGGATTCCTCGGCGAGCAGTAGCTGGGTGTTGCGGGCGACGCGGCGAGCGAACGGATCGGAGATACCACCCAGGGCCGCGTCGTAGGGCGCAACCGTGATGCTGTCGGCAGCACCCACCGCGGCGGCAAAGCACGAGAGCGTGGTGCGCAGCAGGTTGGTGTAGGGATCGCGCTCCGCCAGGTTGCGGTTGGCGGTGACGGCGTCGATGCGGGCGGCTCGGGCCTTCTCGCTCGCACCCGCCACTTCGGCGATGCGCGACCAGAGCTTGCGGGCGGCGCGCAGCTTGGCGATGGCGAAGAACTGATCGGGGCCGAGCGGCAGGGCAAAGATGATCTGACGGCAGGCTGCGTCGACGCTCATGCCTGCATCGACCATCGCGCGCAGGTAGGCGGTGCCGGTCGCCATGGCGGCGGCCAGCGTTTGGCTCTCGGAGGCGCCCGCGGTGTCATAGGCGCTGGCGTCCACCGTGACGGCGGCGGCGTGCGGGTGATTGGCCTCCGTCCAGGCAGCGAGGTCCGCCATGTCCGCCAGCGCCTGCTCCAGCCCTTGCGGCAGCGAGCCTTGCGCGGTCAGGGTGCCGAGCGGGTCCGCGCCCAGGCGGGAGCCGGAGGCCGGCCCGCCCGCGGCGGCGAGTAGTGCTGCGGCAGGCAGAAAACCAGCGCCCGCCTGAAGCGAAAGTTGCGTCTTGGCCGGGTCCAGGTCTTTCAACAGCGCCTGCCATGCGGCCAGCCCGTGCAGCGGCAGGCCGTCCGCCGCGACTGAAATACTTTCGGCGTCGACAGGTGCGCCAGAGCGGATCGCCTCGTCCAGGCGCAGGCTGACCGAGTGTGCGCCGTTCTCCAGATCCTCGCGGATGGCGGCGTTGCTTGTCGCCAGGTCGGGGTGAGTGTGGGTCTGGCGGATGTCCCAGCCGCCGACAGTGCGGCCGGCGGCATCGGCGCCGCGGGTGAAGGGCGCGAGGCCGGGCAGACCGGCCGGATCGGCCGTGCCGCCATTTCGCTCCCGCGTATAGAGCGGCTTCAGCGTGAACCCCTCATAGGTGCGAGTTGCCAGCGCCTTTTCCACATCCTCGCGCTTCAGCGCCTTTTCTGCCGCGGCCAGCCAGTCGGCATAGCTGGTTTCGGGGAAATCGGCGGCGAGCTTGAACTCTTCGTCACTCATCGGGTCCGCAGGTCCTCACCTTCGGGAATTTGGCTGGTCCCAGGAATAATCCGGCAACCCCGGAAACGCTAGCGCTGCTAATTTGCCCCTTTCAACATCGCCTTGGCGATCTGCTGCTGCTGGATCTGGCTAGTGCCCTCGAACAGGCGAAACAGGCGCACGTCGCGATACAGGCGCGAGACGGCGTTGTCCTCGACAAAGCCCGCGCCGCCCAGCACCTGCACCGCCTTGTCGGCCACCCGGCAGACCATTTCGGAGCCGAAATATTTGGATGCGGCGATGTCGGCGAAGGGTAGTGGCGAGCCTTCCGCAACAGCCGTGTCGAACTGGCGCGCCACGTCCAGACACAAGGCCCTGGCCGCCAGCATGTCGGCCTGCATGTCCGCCAGCATGCCCTGGACCAACTGGAAATTGCCGATGGGTTCGCCGAACTGCTTGCGCTGGCGGGCGTGGGCGGTGGCTTCCGCAATCAGACGGATAGCTTGGCCGACGCAGGTGGCGCCCACATGGGTGCGGGCCGAATTGATGCCGCGCAGCGCTGCGCTCAAACCCCGGCCCTCGACGCCACCCACCAGATTGTCGGCCGGAACGCAGCAGTTTTCGATTTTGATCTCGCCCACGCGCGAGCCGTGTTGGCCCATCAGCGGCGTCGGCGGCAGCGGCTCCAGGCCCGGCGCGCCCCGCTCCACCAGAAAGGCAGAGATGCCGCGCGAGCCTTTCTGGGTTTCGTCCGTCCGCGCCATGACCAGGAACAGATCGGCGTCCGGGGCGTTGGTGATGTAGCGCTTGTGCCCGTTCAGAACGTAGTGAGCGCCGTCGCGCCGCGCTGTGGTGGTCAGATTGCCGGCATCGGTGCCGGCCTCTGGCTCGGTCAGGGCGAAGGCGCCGCTCACCTCGCCCGTCGCCATGCGCGGCAGCCAGGCGCGCTTCTGCTCCTCCGTCGCGAAGTCCAGCAGCGCCTGGCTGGTCAGGCCGATGGTGGTGGAAAAGCGCGAGCGGTAGACGGCGGAGCCGCGGGTGAAGGCGAAGGTGAGGCGCACCTGCTCCTCCTGAGAGCAGGCCAGGCCACCGTATTCCTCTGGAATCGAGATGCCGAACAGGCCCAGGTCCCGCATCTGTTGGGTGATTTCCTCCGGCACGCAGTTTTCCGCGGCCAGGCGCGGTTCGTTGGGGATCAGCACCTCATCGGTAAAACGCTCGATAGCGGCGAGGTAGGTCTCGAAGTCGTTGAAACCAGGGGAAGAGCGCATGGCGGTCCTATGGGGCAGCGGTCGATCAGGCATACTAGTGGATGGTTCGCCTCCCCGCAGGATTAATCGCCGCCGCCGGCGGCGTACGCTGAGAATAGCGGCGGTGCAGCAGCCGGTAGGCCGGCGAGGCAAAGGGCGGGACTGCCGGTATCGGCACGGGTTTCTCCGCCGGTTGCCGATCGGCTACCGGCGTTATGTGTTGCGCCGGCACCGTTGCTATTGGCTTGCGCAGGAACCAGGCAGGAATGGCCGCGACCATCGTGATGGCTGCGAGCACCAGAAACACGTCCTGGAAACCGAACATGGACGCGTTCGAGTGAATGATCTGGCCCAGATGGTCCAACGCTATTCCATCGCGGACGAATTCGGGTAGCCCGGTCGTGGTTAGCATATTCGACAGACGGTCCACGGCCTCGCTGCTCACCAGATTGGCGGGCGTTTGGGTCGCGGTCAGGCTGCTGGCGTGAAAGGTTGTTCTGGTATCCAGGATGGCAACCAGGATGGCGATGCCCATGCCGCCGCCAAGCTGGCGGAAGAAGTTCGCGTTGCTGGAAGCGCTCGCCAGCTTTTCCGGCGGAACGTAGCGAAGTGACGTAGTGTTGAGTGGCGTCAACACCCATGACAGGCCGACGCGTGTCATGGCGGCAATAGCAGCCATCCAGAAGAAGCCGGTATTTACATCGGCGTTATGCATCAGGGCGAAACCGATTGCGAACGTCATCAGGCCGCTTACGACCAGAAGATGCGGTTGGAATGTGTCTGAAACGCGCCCGCTAATGGGAAACATCAAGATCATCACGCTGCCACCCAGCGCCAACAGCCATCCGGCGCGCATGGCGGAGTAGCCTTGAATGATCTGCGCAAACACCGGCACGACATAGGACGACCCGAACATGCAGATGCCAAAGGTAAAGGAAACCGCCATCGCACAGGCAAAACGCGGATTCTTGAACAACGTGAAATCCAGCAACGGACGCTTGGCGCGCAACTCCCACAAGACGAAGGCGCAAGTGAACGAGACCCCAATGGCGCCCATGCCAAGCACGTCGTCAGACAACCAGCCCAATCGTTGGCCGCTGGTCAACGCGGAAAGGTTGAATGCCAGTGCTCCACCCAACAAGCCGAGGCCCGTCCAGTCAAAGGGTGGCATCGGCCCTCTATTTGCTCGTTGAGGCAGAAAAATCGGCCCCAAAATTAAGGCGATCATGATTAGAGGAAACGGCATCACAAAAATATAGCGCCAGCCCAGCGTATCGATCGCGATGCCGCCGATCAGCGGACCGAACACAGGCGCCAGCACCACGCCCATGCCGAAAATCCCCATGGCAGTGCCCCGCCGCTCTGGCGGGAATATCTGGAAATTGATCATCATGGAAAACGGCTGCATCACGCCGGCAGAGATGCCTTGCAGGACGCGCGCGATAATCAGCATTTCGATGCTGGTCGAGAAAGCACCCAATGCCGACGCAAAAACAAAATTGGCGATGATGACCATCAAAGTCGTACGCTGACCGAGCGCCGCAATCAGCCAGGCGTTCAGCAGCATGCCGATGACCATGGAAGCGAGCGAACCGGTCGCAACCCACTGCGCCTTGTCCTGGCCTACACCGAACGCTCCCATGACGCTGGGTACTGCCACATTCATGCTGACCGACGACAGCACCATGCCCAGCGACGCAGTCATGCAGGTGGCGACCACAAGCCACCGATAAGCCGGGCCAAAGCGGATGCCGAGGCTCTCAAAGGTGTCTGGTGTGCTGGCAGCCATTGGCGTTACGCGTGCCCGTGCTTCGGATCTCTATTTATTGTCGGATATCGATCGCGATCTCGACCATCATGCCTGGCGAAAGCTTGACGTCCATATCATCGGATAGATCCAGATTGATCCTGACCGGCACGCGCTGGGTGATTTTGGTGAAGTTGCCGGACGGGTTGGGCGTCGGCAGCAGCGCAAATTTTGCCGTGGTGGCGGTGCCGACGCGCGCGACCGCACCCTTTAGCGGATGGTTGGGATAGGCATCGACCGATACCTTGACCGGCAGGCCAAATTTCAGGTTCCGCACTTCGGTTTCCTTCACATTCGCTTCGACCCAAACCTCGTCCGGGTTGTGCATCATCAACAGGCGCTGGCCTTCACGAACATATTCGCCTTCCTCGATAAAGCGGCGGTCGATGACGCCATCGATTGGGGCGATCAGGGTGTGTTCCTTAATTTCCACCCGCTTTTGCTCCAACTCCGCTTTCAAGGCGGTCGTTTTATGCTCCAGCATCGCGATTTCCTGGGTGATCATGTCCACCTCGCCGCGCTCTGCCTCGGTCTCGGCGATGGCGCCGCGCGCCCGCTGCATCTGCGCCTCGGCTTCGGCCACGTCACTTTTCAGGCGGCCGACCGCCGCACGCGCCTCGTCCAACCGGGCGCGGCTGATCACCTTGGAGCCATACAGCCTTTCGACACGGTCCAAATCCTGCTCCGCGTATGACAATTCCGCCTTCAGAGAGTCGCGTTTGGCCTCGGCCGCAAGCAATTCCGAATTGCGGGCAGCAATACGGCTGCCGGTGGTCTGATCCTGCATCGCTTGCTGGCTAACCAGGCGCTCGCGGTCGGCCTGCAGCGAGAGGATATTGGCTTCGATAGCCTGTGCTTCCAATTCCTGGATGCGGGCATCGAGCCGGGCGAGCACGGTGCCGGCCGTCACTTGCTGGCCTTCGTCGACCATCAAGGCAATTAACTGCCCCTCGCGCTTGCTGGAAACCGTCACCAGATCGGCCGCGATCCGCGCATCATACTCATAGACATGGGTCAGCCGGGCCGAAATCTCGGTATAGCCCCAAAAGGCCGCCGCCACGGCGATCGCCGCCATAATCAGGTATCGTATCGGCCGCAGGCTGACGCGGCGGCGGGGGCGGCTGCTCGGCGGTGTATTCTCAGTCATGGCGGCAGGCCCCGCCGCGCATGCCTTCCAAGGCGTGCACCAGTTGTTGCAGCACCATCCGCGTATGCTCAATCAATTCAGGCGAAAACGGCGACACGAGTTCCTCGCGCAGGTTTGAGGCAATTTTGCGGGCGCTATGGCAGCGCGTGCGCCCGGTGGCTGTCAGACGCACATGCTTGACCCGGCGGTCGCCGGGCGCATCGTGCCGCTCGATCAGGCCATGGCTTTGCAGATGGTCGAGATGGCGCACCAGCGTCGGCCCGGAGATGCCGGCGCGCTCCGCCAGGTCGCTTTGGGCGAGCGGGCCGGACGCCTCGGCCAGATGCACCAGCAGCACAAACCGGGCCTGGGTGAGGCCGAGCGATTGCAGGCGGCTGTCCAGTTCCGAACGCCACAGGCGCGCAGCCACCGCAATCTGGCGTCCGAGAGAAAATTCATCCATGAAAAATGTAATTAGCTACCTAATTAATCGCGGTCAATCGATGAGCGTGCTGCCTACTCGATAGCTGTTATGCGCTAAAATCATAGGAAGGAGCGGGCCATCGCACCGATGCCCCATAATCTTGCATCAAATATTGCAGGAAAAGCCGCCGTCGACGCCGAGCGTTTCGCCGGTGATGAAGCTGGCGGCGGGTGACGCCAGGAACAGGGCGGCCCCGGCGATATCGTCGGGCATTCCCCAGCGGCCGAGCGGCGTGCGCTGCAGGATGCCTTCGTTGACCGCGCCGGACTGTGAGACTTCGGTCATTTTGGTGGCGATGAACCCCGGGGCAATAGCATTGACGCGGATACCGTCCCTCGCCCAGGCGACGGCCAGCGTCTTGGTCAATTGGACGATCGCCGCCTTGGACGCGCCATAGGCGGGGTTGCCGCGGCTGCCGAAAAAGGCAGTCACCGAGGTCAGGTTGACGATGCTGGCGCCGGCCTTCTCTGCCAGTTTCGGGCGCAGGGCGGCCGACAGCGTCATGACCGCCGTCAGATTCACGTCCAGCACCTTTCGGAAACTTTCCGTCTCGTACTCCCGGCGTTTGTAGAGGACCATGCCGGCATTGTTCACCAGCACGTCCAGTTCGGGAATAACGTCGGCGAGCGCCAGCAATTGCTCGTCTGACCCGGCATCTGCCTGGTGGTGAGTGATGCCGTCCAAGTCACTGTCGTAGCTTTCCCGTGGCCGAGTGCCGGTGCCGTGCACCGCCGCACCCTCATCGCGGAAGGCGCGGGCGATGGCGTTGCCGATCCCGCTGGACGCGCCGGTCACCAGAACGGTTTTGCCGGAAAAATCGAAACGGACCATCGTCGACGTCTTTCTGATCGAGGTGACGCGGGCCGAGCGCCCGAAGTTCACCAGAGGCTTGTCAGAGCCCGAAGGTTTCCGTCAGATGCGGATCAGGTCAACCGACCAGAACGTTCCACCCTCCGAAATGCAGTTCAAACAGCCGAGAAAAAGGAAACCATCATGGATACCTCCAAGTTCAACAATACCGAAGCGTTCGAAAAAGGCCTGAAAGTGCGCCGGGAGGTGCTCGGCGACGGCTATGTGCAACCCTCCATCGAACGGGGCAGCGAGGACGAATTCACCCGCAAGCTGCAACAGTTCGTGACCGAATATGCCTGGGGCACCGTCTGGTGCAGCGACGGCCTCGACCGCAAGACCCGCTCGACGATCAATCTTGCCTTGCTCGCGGCGCTCGGCCGGTCGGCGGAGTTGAAACTGCATACCCGCGGCGCGATCACCAACGGCATGACCAAGGATGAGATTGCCGAAGTGTTTTTGCAAGTCGCCGTTTATGCGGGTGTTCCCGCTGCCGTTGAAGCGTTCCGCGAGGCGAAGACCGTCTTCGACGATATGGGCCTTTAGGAAAATCGCCGCACGGACGGCCATTTAGCCTAAAACCTATGGTATAGTGTTCGTCATCGATGGTTGCGAAGCGATAGCCGAAGGTGGCGACAGAATAAATAATGGCTGAGGGGCCAAGGAGAGTAGCGCGCAGAAAACAGCATCTGCCGCCGGATTGGCGGTGGATTGCGTTGGTCGTTGCCGTCTGCGCAGTCCTCAGTGCCGTGATGCGGATCAGCATCGACGGGTTTGCGGTGTTTCTGTTGCCCCTGTCGGAGGAATTCGGCTGGGCCCGCTCCAAGATCGTCAGCATTTACGGCCTGTCGATGCTGGGGTTCGGCATCGGCTGCCTGCTCGCCGGCCGCACCATCGACCGCTTCGGGCCGCGCCGGACCTATACGGCCGGGCTCGCCTCGCTCGCAGCCGTGTTTCTGCTGGCAAGCCACTTTTCCGCGTTTTGGCAATTTGCCCTGGGGATCGGCATCACCGTCGGCGCCAGCGCGGCTTTGGTGGGCATGGTGAGCCATGCGGTGTTGCTCAGCCGTTGGTTTCGCGAAAACCTGACCTTCGCCCTGTCGTTGACGTTCGCGTCGTCCGGTCTGGGGATGCTTGCCGGTGCGCCGCTCCTGCAATTCATGATCAATCACGGCGGGTGGCGGGCAGCTTACACGGAGCTGGGCCTCGCCATCGCCGCCCTCGCGATCCTCATGCCGTTGCTGCCGTGGGGCCGTCTCGCCGCGCGGGATGGCGAGCCGCCGCCGCGCCGCCGGTCAAATCAGGGGGGCGGTGACCGGGCACAGTTGCGGCAGGTTCTTGCCGACCAGGGGCTGGTCGCGCTGTTCATCATCCAGTTTTTGACCGCGATCAGCCTGTTCGCGCTGAACCCGCAAATTGTCGCATTTCTGGTCGAACAAGGCTTTGACCCGGTCCATTCGGCCCTGGCTTTTGGCGCCGCCGGCATTGCCGGTTCCATCGGGGTGGTCGCCTTCGGCTGGCTGGCCGACCGCCGCGGCCGCCGGATCGCCATGACGCTCAGCTTTTTCATGACGATCGGGGGCTTCGCGATCCTGCTGTTCGTGCTGGTAAGCCCCAGTTGGCTGCTGGTGATCCTGTTCGTGCTAGTCTATGGCCCGACATTCGGGTCGCGCGGGCCGATCGTGAACGCGATGGTGCCGGCCATGGCGGGGCTTGGCCCGGGCTTGGGCATCAAGATCGGCTTCGTACAGCTCGGCATGGGTTTGGGCGCCGCCGTTGGTTCGACGGCGGGTGGCTGGCTCCGCGATTTCGCCGGCTATGAAGGCGTCATCTGGCTAGCAATTGTGGCTGGCTTGACGGCGCTGGCGCTCTATTGGTCGGTCGGTTCCATCCGCCGCCTCTAGGCCGGCCGAGCGGAGGTGGTGACGGCGCCCGCAGCTTGCGGTAAGAGAGAATAATGAGCAGCGATACCCTATCCCTCCTGGACAATCTGGTCGCGCAGGCGCGGGCCGCAGGCGCCGACGCCGCGGATGCCGTGGCCGTTGGCGGCGAAAGCCTCTCCATCGACTGGCGCGGCGGCAAACTCGAACATGCCGAACGCAGCGAGGGGGCCGATATCGGCCTGCGCGTCCTGATCGGCCGGCGGCAGGCAGCCGCGGTGACCTCCGATCCGGGCGCGGCTGCCCTGGCTGCACTGGTGGAGCGCGCTGTCGCCATGGCCAAGGCCGCGCCGGAAGACCCGACCGCCGGGCTGGCCGACCCGTCGCAACTGGCGCAGGACTGGCCGGCGCTCGATCTGGAGGATCCGGTCGAGCCCCCTGTCGAGGAGATCCAGGCGCGAGCGGCTGCGGCGGAAGAGGCCATGCTGTCGGTCCCGGGCGTCTCGGCCAACAGCGAGGGCGCCGGCGCCGCCTGGGGCCGCTCGTCCCTCTCCGTCGTTGCCAGCAACGGCGTCTCGGCCAGCTATCGGCGCACCGGCTCCAACATCACCGCGGTCGCGCTGGCGGGCGAAGGCACCGGCATGGAGCGTGACTACTATTTCCACCGTGCCGTGCACGCTGCGGACCTGGAGGCGGCAGCGGATATCGGCCGCAAAGCGGGCGAGCGCGCCGTCAGGGCGCTGGGCGCCCGCAAGATCAAAAGTCAACAGGTGCCCATCCTGTTCGACCGCCGCGTTGCCGGCGGCCTGGTCGGCCACTTCGCCGGGGCGATCAACGGCCAGGCCATCGCCCGGGGCACCAGTTTTCTGCGGGAAAGCCTGGGCGAGCAGATTTTTGCCGCCGGCATCGAGATCGTGGACGATCCGCGCCGTATCCGTGGCTTGGCTTCCGCGCCCTTCGACGGCGAGGGCCTGCCGGCCGAACCGCTGACTCTGGTGGCCGACGGCGTGCTCCAGCAATGGCTGCTGAATCTCGCCACCGCCCGGCAACTGGGCCTGGAAAGCAACGGCCGCGCGACGCGCAGCATCGGCTCGCCGCCGGGCGTCGGCGCCACCAACCTTTACATGAAGCCCGGCAGCACCAGCCGGGACGCCATGATCGCTGGGCTGGAGCAGGGCCTGTTGGTGACCAGCCTGATCGGCCAGGGCGTCAATCTGGTGACCGGCACTTATAGCCGGGCCTGCACCGGCTTTTGGATCGAAAAGGGCGAGATTGCCTATCCGGTCAGCGAGATCACCATCGCCGGCAACCTGAAGGACATGTTCCGAGAGGCGCGGCCGGCCGATGACCTGGAATTCCGTGCAGGCGTAAACGCGCCGACCATCAGGATCGACGGGATGACGGTTTCGGGCGCCTGAGCGGTGAAGCGGGTACTGCGCAGCAACTTCGTCCGGCAGAGCTTGCCGCCGCTGGCCGCCGGATACCTGAAGGCGGCCAGGATTGGGCTTCGCATGGTGCGGGACGAGTCGACCAAGGGGGAAGCGATCATGGCAGCCGGCCGGCCGGTGCTGGCCTGTTTCTGGCACAACCGCCTGTTGGTAAGCCCCTTGTGCTGGCGGGGGCCTCCCATCGACATGCTGATTTCCCAGTCGCGCGACGGCCGCATGATCGCCGAGACGGCCAGGCGGTTCGGCTACGGCTATATCGTCGGATCGACGGCCAAGGGCGACCGGGACCGCCGCAGCGCGGGTGCGGCGCGCGACGTCGTTAGCCGGCTGGAAAGCGGCCGGTTCGTCGGCATGACGCCAGACGGGCCGCGCGGGCCGCGGCAGCGGGCGGGTGCCGGTGCCATCCGGCTGGCGCAGATGGCTGGCGTGGACATTGTGCCGGTCGCCGCCAGCGTATCGTCCGCGTGGCGGGCCAATTCCTGGGACCGGATGATGGTTCCCTATCCACGGCCAGGCTCCCGGGGGGCGCTGCTGTTCGGCGATCCGATGCCAGTGCCGCGGGAGGCGAACCGCACGCAGCGAGAGGCAATCCGGCTGGCGTTGGAGCAGGTGCTGAACGCTCTCACGGCCGAGGCAGACGAACTGGTGGGCGCGCCGCTGATTGCGCCGGCCGAACCGGCGATGGCTTGAGGCGCACCCCATGCTGCTCTCCGCATACAAGGCTGCGAGTTGGTTGGCGTCCCCATTGATCGACCTGTATCTGCGCCGCCGCCGGGCCCAGGGCCGCGAGCACCCGCAACGCTTCGGCGAGCGGTTCGGCTATGCCGGGGTGGAGCGGCCACCCGGCGACCTGCTCTGGTGCCACGCCGCCAGCGTGGGCGAAGCCGTTTCGGTCTTGCCGCTGCTGGACCGGTTCCGGGTAGCCCGTCCGGGGTGGACCGTACTGCTGACGACGGGCACCGTTTCCTCGGCCGCGCTGGTGGCGCGCCGTGCGGGCGAGCGTCTGATCCATCAGTTCGTTCCGGTGGACAAGCCCGATGCCGTCGCGCGCTTTCTCGACTATTGGCAGCCGTCGGTCGGGCTGTGGGTGGAGTCCGAACTCTGGCCGAACCTGTTGCGCGAGACCCGCCGCCGCGGCGTCCGCATGGGCCTGATCAACGCGCGCATGTCGGCGCGCTCGTTTCGGAACTGGCGGCGGTTTCCCGGCACCATCCGGCACCTGCTGGCCTGTTTTGACCTGACGCTGGCCCAATCGGCGGAAGATGCCCGCCGACTGATGACACTCGGCGCACCGGCGGTCAGGGTTCTGGGCAACCTGAAATCGGCTGCGCCGCCGCTGCCGGCGGATGCGAAGGCGTTGCGGTCTCTGCGGGCGATCATCCGCGCCCGGCCTTGCTGGCTCGCGGCCAGTGTTCACCCGGAGGAAATCGAAGACATCGCAGCCGTGCAGCGGTTCCTGAACCTGCAATGGCACGACTGCCTGACCATTATCGTGCCCCGCCATCCGGAGCGGGGAAGAGAGTGGGCTGACGCCTATTTCGCTGCCAATGAAGTGCGCCTGCGCAGCAATGGCGACTGGCCGGACGGCAAGGTCTATATCGCCGACACGCTGGGCGAGCTGGGGCTGTTTTACCGGCTGGCCCCGGTCTCGTTCGTGGGCGGGTCTTTCGCGCCACTCGGCGGCCACAACCCGTTGGAGCCGGCACGCCTCGGCAGCGCCATTCTTTTCGGGCCGCATCAGTTCAACTTCCAAGAGGTAAGCGACGCCTTGCGCGCGGCCGGCGCGGCAGAGCAGGTCGAGAACGCCGCCGCACTGGCGAGCGCGATCATGGCGCTGCGCAAGGAACCGGAACTGCGCAAAAGCATGGTCGGGGCCGCGGCACGGCTGGCGGCGGCGGAGACCGCCGTGCTCGACCATGTGCTGGCCGCCGTGGTGGCGCTGATACCGCAAGCCGATGCGCGCCCCTGACTTCTGGCGCCGGCGGGGTGTCGCCGCCCTGCTGCTGGCGCCGGCGGGGTGGCTCTATGCGGCTGGCGGCTGGCTGCGCGAACGGCTGGCCAGGCAAGAGAGGGCCGCGGTGCCGGTGATTTGCATCGGCAACGCGGTGGCGGGTGGTGCCGGCAAGACGCCGACGCTGCTGGCGCTGGCCCGCATGCTGGCGGACTGGCAGCCGCACGCGCTCAGCCGCGGCTATGGCGGGAGCGAGGCTGGGCCGCTGCGCGTGGATCTGGCGGCGCACACGGCGGCGGCGGTCGGCGACGAGCCGCTGCTGCTGGCCGGCACGTTGCCCAGTTGGGTGGCGCGGGATCGGGTGGCCGGTGCGCAAGCCATCGCTTCGGCCGGGGGCGATGCAGGGGCCGGGCTGATCCTGATGGACGACGGTTTCCAGAACCCCCGGCTGGCGAAGACGCTGTCGCTGCTGGTGGTGGACGCCGCCCAAGGCTTCGGCAACAGTTTGTGCCTGCCGGCGGGACCGCTACGTGAGCCGGCGGGCCGGGCGCTCGCCCGGGCCGATGCGGTGGTGCTGGTCGGTGAGGATCCGTTTTTCCCGGAGACGGACAAGCCGCTGTTCCGGGCGCGTATCAAGCCGGCGGCGGGCGCCGCGGCCGTGCACGGGCGTAAGGTTGTCGCGTTTGCCGGGATCGGCCGGCCGCAGAAATTCTTCGACACGCTGACCGCGGCAGGGGCACAACTGGTTTCCAGCCACGCCTTTCCGGACCATCACGTCTATCAGGAGACGGAACTGGCGCCTCTCTATGCGGCGGCCGGCGACGAGGCGGTAATGATGACCACGGAAAAGGATTGGGTGCGGTTGAACGGAGCCTGGCGGCAGCGGATCGAAGCGCTGCCGGTCGCGCTGGTCTTTGAGGACGCGCCCGCGGTCGAGCGGTTCCTGCGCGCGCGTCTGGAGCAGGCATGACGCCCCGCACTTTCCCGCAACGCTGGCTGACCGACCCGCTGGAAGCGGGCGCGCTGCGGCTGGCGCTTTGGCTCTTCCGGGTCCTGGGGCCGGAGCGGGCGTCTAATCTGGGCGGCTGGCTCGCCCGGACCATCGGTCCGTTGACGCCCTGGTCGGAACGGGCGCGGCGCAACCTGCGGCTCGCCATGCCGGAACTCTCCGAGGCGGAAATCGGGGAGATCGTACGCGGCACCTGGGAAAACAGCGGCCGCGTGTTCGGCGAGATGGTGCACCTGGAGCGCATGGTCGAAACGGGTCGGATCGAGACCGTGCCGGAAGAGCTGGCCATGTTGCACCGGCTAAAGGCCGAGCGGGCGGCCGCTGCTGTTCCTCGGCGGGCATTTGGCGAATTTCGAACTGTTCAGCGTGCTGGCGCCGCTGGAGGGCTTCCCGCTGACCGGCATCTACCGCGCGCCGAACAATCTGCTTGTGGACCGGATCTGGCGGGAACTGCGCGGCAAGACCAACCTGCTGCCGAAGGGAGCGGAAGCCTCCCGCGGCGCCACGAAGACCATGGCCGAAGGGGGGAACTTGGCCCTGCTGATCGACCAAAAATTCAACGAAGGCATTTCCGTCCCCTTTTTCGGGCACGAAGCCATGACCATGCCCGTGCCCGCCCATTTCGCGGCGCGCTTCAAGGCGCCGATCGTGTTCGGCTGGGCCGAACGCTTGGGCCCGGCCCGCTACCGCGCCCGGTTGGAACTGATCGAACCGGCCGAGCCCTTGGACAAGACCGGCAGCGCCAAGCGCGCCGCGTTCTATGAAACCACCCTGCGCATCAACCAGGCGCTGGAAAAACGCATCCGCGAGCGCCCGGCCGACTGGTTCTGGCTGCACCGGCGCTGGGGCAAGGTGTAGGGCCGCCTAAATCGTCGAGCGCCATACCCCGCGCATGACCATGCCGTCGGCGCGGAACATGCGCTCGCCGGTTTTGTCGATGCCCTTTACGTCGGTAAGCGGAAATGCGCCTTCCTCAATGCTGAGCACCGAGGCATCACCCGGTGTGCCGATCGCGAGCGAGCCCAGCTCCGGCCGGCTGATGGCGTTGGCGGGGCCCTGGGTTGAGGCGCGGATTACCTCGGTCTCGCTCATGCCCAGATGCAGGAACTTCGCCATAGTCACGAGCTGGTCGAAGGCCGGCCCAAGCTCGCTGAGGGTGTGCACGTCGGACGAAATGCAATCGGGGAGGAAGTCGTTCGCCAGCATGTCCTCCGCCGTTTTCCAGCCGAACGAGCCGCCGCCATGGCCAACGTCGAAGATCACGCCGCGGGCGCGGGCGTCCAGCACTTCCTCACGCACGCGGCCGTCATAATGGGCGGGCGCGCCCGGAAATGGCCGGAAGCAGTGGGTGAGCACATCGCCCTTGCGCAGGCGGGCGAGCGTTTCGGCGCGGGAGGGCGGCGGGTAGTCCAGGTGGCACATGACCGGCAGGCCGGCCGCATCCGCCACTTCCAGCGCGATATCGAGTGGCGCCGCACCCTTGCCCCCGGAGGCGGTCATGCCGATGCGTACCTTCACGCCGCAGATCAGGTCGCGATGCTTTTCGATGGCCTTCAGGCAGGCCTCCGAATGCAGCAGACGGAAGTCGACGCATTCGCCCACCATCACCATGTTGGAGAAGGCGAAAATCCCCGCGAACGAGATATTGATATAGCTGACGATGTTTACGTCCGCCGGCTCGATAATGTCCTGGCGGTAGCCGTCGAAATTGGCGGGGCCCGCCGTGCCCGCATCCACCAGCGTGGTGCACGCGGTCTTGAGTGCATAGGGGTCGGGCTCAATCCCGATGGAGGTGTGGCGGGCATAGATGTGAGTGTGCAGGTCGATCAGGCCTGGCGTCACCATCTTGCCCGACACGTCGCGCGTGTCCCGGGCCTGGAGCCCGTCGCCGATGGCGGCCACCTTGCCGCCCGCGAAGGCGATATCGGTGATGCGGTCGATTTTCTGGGCCGGATCGACGATGCGGCCTCCTTTGAGAACCAGGTCGTGCATGGCGTTACGGACTTTCTTTCTCGATACGGCGGATCAACAGATGCATGAGTTGGCCATAGGCCCAACCCGACAGCAGGACGGACCCGGCAAATAGCCCGATCCCCGCGCCAAGGCTAGCGGCCGTGATCAGCGAGCCCTCCAGCGCCAATACCAGCACGGCGATGATGAACACGTCCAGCATCGACCACTTGGAGAGCATCGAAAGCGCGCCGACCCAGCCTTTGAGCCTCCGCGGGTCGGGCGAGGCCAGGTAGAACAGCCAGAGGCCGGCCGCGATCTTGGCGAACGGAAAGAGCACCGTAAAGCATAGCAGCAGGGCGAACAGGCTGTAGTGCCGCTTTTCCCAAAACGCCACAATGGCCGAGAGCAGCGAATATTCCTGCTCGAACAATCCCAGACTGACCAGATGCAGGCTGGACAGCGCCAGGCCGGGGACGAGCAGGACCAGTGCGGCCAGCAGCGCCGGCCCGGAAAGGCGGGCGAGCCCGGTGGCCTGGCGGCGGAGGGGGCGGGTGCGGTGGTCGGGTGCAAACGTTTCGGGCAAAAACAGGATCGTCCATCGATTGGCGAGGCCGGCCGCGACATGGTACCTCGCCAACCAGTCATGGAACGGAACGGGATGACGATCAAGCCGGGCGGCCGTCGTTTTCCCGGTACCGTACGACCGCGGCGGCGATAAGGGCGAAGAGCATATGACCCACCAGCGCAACCCAGGTTATACCGGTAAATCCGAGGAAAGCCGGATTGCCCGCAATCAGATGGGCCATCACGTACAATGCGAAAACCCAGAGTGCGATGCCGTAGCCGGTGGCGGCGACCAGCCAATGCAGTCGTGGTGCGAAGTGGCGCCGAAGCGGCTCGACGATCAGCATCCAGCCCAGCGGGTAGGCGATGATGCCCGCCACATAATGCAGCAGATGGCCGCCGGGCTTCGCGCCTTCACCAACAACAAGCTGCCAAACCTGAGAGGCGAGCGGCACCGGTGCCAGATTGGCAAAGCCAAGCGCCGGACTGAGGCTCTGGCCGAAAAAGTCGAATGCTGCTGTCGCAACGGACCCGGCGACGATGACCGTCCAGACAAATTTCAGATCGATTGTCGGCAAAACGGCGGCCGAAACCGGATTTGAAGGGGAATCGAATTGAGTTCGGTTCATCTCGCGTGTCCCATGCTGTTGGTAACAGGACAATCTGCGCTAAGACGGGCAAGAGCAATTCAAACTGCAATAACGTTGGTGGCATGGACATGTGAGCCAATGGCCTGATCAAATTTTCCTGTGGGTGCAAGCATTTCGCGAGTGGAGCCACGACAATCGAATGTTTCTGTGATTCGCGCGGGCCTGCGGAATTGTGTTTTGCATTGCGGCAGGGAATTAACTTAATTCGCCCTTTGCAGGTCACTTGTACAGCACGTGAGTTGGCCAAACCGCCCCGCCGCATTCATGTTTCAGGGTCGATGCTCACCCGCCAGTTCGTCGATGATCGGGCAGTCGGGCCGCTCGTCGCCCTCGCAGGCGTTGGCCAGTCCAGTCAGCGCCTGGCGCAAGCTGGTGAGTTCGGCGAGCTTGCGGTCGATGGTGGCGATCCGGGCCTCTGCCATTTTCTTCACGTCGGCGCTGCTTCGGTTCTTGTCTTCGTAGAGCGAGAGCAGCGCCCGGCTTTCTTCCAGTGAAAATCCCAAACTGCGGGCGCGTTGCAGAAAGCGCAGTTTCTGGACCTGCTGATCGTCGAACAACCGGTAGCCATTGCCGCCGCGAGCCGGTTTCACCAGGCCAATATCTTCGTAATACCGGATTGTCTTGACGGGCAGTCCGCTGTCGGCGGCCGCTTCTCCGATGTTAAGTACCATCAGTTTACTACCGTTCAGCGTTCCAGATTGCGTTTCCGCGTGTCATATTCGCTCTCGTCGATCTCGCCCTTGGCATATTGCTCGCGCAATAACGCCAGGGCCCGGTCCCCGGTTTTCCCTGTTCCGGAGCCGCCCGTCACCAGTCGTATGACAAGATAAACAATGCCGACAAATGTGGCGATTCCCGCCGCCATCATCAACGCACCGACGATCCAACCGCCCCAGCCCATCATATGATGGCCGTAGCCATAGCCCGTATCGGCTGACGCGGCCCCCGTGGCGGCCCCTATGGCGCTGGCCAGGGCGATTGATCCGGCCCATCGCGATTGTTGGAATGGAAGTTTCGATAGCATCGGCTGCTTTCCTCCTCGTTTGCGTACCCTCACCATCTAGATCTCCGTCCGGCGCAAGCGCAGCGCGTTGGCGATGACGGAGACAGACGACAGGCTCATCGCTGCGGCAGCGAACATCGGCGAAATCAGCAGCCCGAAAAACGGGTATAGGATGCCCGCCGCAATCGGCACGCCCGCCGCGTTGTAGGCCAGCGCAAAGAACAGGTTCTGCCGGATATTGCGCATGGTCGCGATGGCCAGCCGGCGGGCGCGGACAATGCCCTTCAGGTCGCCCTTCACCAGGGTGAAGCCGGCGCTCTCGATGGCAACGTCCGCGCCGGTGCCCATGGCGATACCTACATCGGCCTGGGCGAGCGCCGGCGCGTCGTTGACGCCGTCGCCCGCCATCGCCACGCGCTTTCCGGCCTGTTGCAACTCCCGGACAATGCGCGCCTTTTCCTCCGGCAGCACCTCCGCGCGGATCTCGTCAATGCCGAGCCGCGCCGCAACCGCGCGCGCGGTGCGCTCGTTGTCGCCGGTCGCCATGACGATGCGGAAGCCCAACGCGTGCAATTCCTGCAGCGCTTCCGCCGTGGTCTCCTTTACCGGATCGGCAACCGATACCAGGCCCGCGACCCGGTCATCGACCAGCACGAACATGACCGTTTCGCCCTCGTCCCGGCGGCCATCCGCCTGCTCGGCGAGCACGCCCGGCTCAATGCCCAGGTCCGCCACCATCCGGGCGTTTCCGAGGGCGACGGGGCGGCCATCCACCCGTCCTTTCACGCCCTTGCCGGTCACGGCGTCGAAATCCTCCGCCTTGCCCAGGCTCAGGCCGCGCTTTTCGGCGCCGCGCACGATCGCCTCGGCCAGCGGATGCTCCGAGCCCCGCTCCAGGCTGGCCGCCAGCCGCAACACGTCCGCCTCCTCGAAATCGTCATGCGGCAGCACGGCGACCAGTTCCGGCTTTCCGGCGGTCAAGGTGCCGGTCTTGTCGACGATCAGGGTGTCCACCTTGGCGAACCGCTCCAATGCCTCCGCGTTCTTGACCAGCACGCCCATCTGTGCGCCGCGGCCGGTCGCGGTCATGATCGACATGGGCGTGGCCAGCCCCAGGGCGCAGGGACAGGCAATGATCAGCACGGCGATGGCCGAGACCAAGGCATAGGCGAGCGCCGGCTCCGGCCCCCAGACCGACCAGGCGACAAAGGCAACGGCCGCGACCGTGATGACCGCCGCCACGAACTTGCCGGCAACGGCATCGGCGAATTTCTGGATCGGCGCGCGGGAGCGTTGCGCCTCCGCCACCATCTGGACGATTTGCGCGAGCAGCGTCTCGTCGCCGACGCGGGTCGCCTCGATCACCAGGCTGCCGGTGCCGTTGATGGTGGCGCCGGTCACCGTATCGCCGGCCGCTTTTTCCACGGGCATCGGCTCGCCGGTCAGCATAGACTCGTCGACGGATGAACGCCCACCGATTACCCGGCCGTCGACCGGAACCTTGTCGCCCGGGCGGACCCGCAGCCGGTCGCCCTGTTGCACGTGCTCCAGGGGAATTTCCTCTTCGGAGCCGTCGGGTTTGACGATTCGCGCGGTTTTTGCCGCCAGATCCAGCAGCGCGCGTATCGCCGAGCCCGTACGCTCGCGGGCGCGTAGCTCCATGATCTGGCCCAGCAAAACCAGCACCACGATGACGGCCGCGGCCTCGAAATACACACCGACATTGCCCTCGGCATCGCGGAAGCCGGCCGGAAAGACATTGGGCACCAGCGTGGCGGCGACGCTGAAAAGCCAGGCCGCGGCGATGCCCACAGCGATCAGGCTGAACATATTGAGGTTCATGGTGGCGAACGAGCGTGCGCCCCTCATCAGGAACGGCCAGCCGGCCCACAGCACCACGGGCGTCGCCAGGACCAACTCGGACCATACCGCCGTCCGCTCGCCGAGCCATGCCCGAATGGGCAGCCCGAGATGCGGCCCCATCGCCAGGATCACCAGCGGCACGGTCAGGACGGCACCGACCAGGAAGCGCCGTTGGAAATCCATCAGTTCCGGGTTCGGCCCCTCGTCGGCCGCCGGAATGCCTTTCGGCTCCAGCGCCATTCCGCAGATGGGGCATTCGCCCGGCCCGACCTGTTCGACCTCCGGATGCATGGGGCAGGTATGGATGGTGCCGGAAGACACGGAACCGCCCGCCTGGAATTGGCGATCTCTTCCGCCATCAGGCCGGCACTCGGCAGGGCCGTGGCATGAGGGGCCGTGGCGTGAGGGGCTTTTCTCCCGCTCATGGCCACAACCGGCGTGCTGTTCGTGCTTGGTCACGTGTTCAGTCATGGGCATCCCCTGTGTCCTGAACCAGACGTAAGGGCTCCAGTAGGTGGAGGGTCAAGCGCTTAATCATCTCCGCCCACATGACCTTCGCCGGCGGGGTTGAATTCGGTCTCAGGAGGATCGACTTCAAAATGAGGCATTTGCATCCCGCCGGCAGCGGCCCGGCATGGTCCGAAAATGGCTCGGCCAAGTCAGCGCCGCACGAGTGCCGGCGTTTCAGAACGGAGGACGGGCGATGCAAGCAAAGGACATTATGACAACGGACGTTGTTACCGTTTCACCGGACACGCCCGTGCAGCAAATTGCCCAGGTGATGCAGCAGCACCGGATTAGTGGCGTCCCCGTGATCGGCGGCGACGGCAAGGTATTCGGCATCGTCAGCGAGGGCGATCTGATGCGGCGCATCGCAGACGAGGACCAGCACCGATCCTGGTGGTTGTCCCTGTTTCATTCGAAATACGAAGGCCCAGACGATTTTGCCAAAGCCCGGGGCCGCTACGCCCGGGACGTCGCCACGCGCAACGTGATCAGCGTCGCGGAGGAAACGCCCGCCGGCGAGATTGCGCGGCTGCTGGAGAGCCGTCAGATCAAACGGGTATTGGTGTTGCGCGGCGACCGGCTCGTCGGCATCGTGAGCCGCGGCGACCTGCTGCGCGGACTGGCGAGCGCGGAAAACGTCTTGCCGCCGGTCGCCCAGGACGATCAGGCGCTGCGCGAAGCCGTGGAGAAGGCGCTGAAAGACGTGCCGGGCCTCGACGCCGCTTTTATCGGCGTGAATGTCAGGAACGGTGTCGCCGAGATCTGGGGCATCGCACATTCCACCGATTATGTCCGGGCGGCGCGGGTCGCAGCCGAAAGCGTTCCGGGGGTGAAAGAAGCCCGCGTGCAGCTTGGCCAGGTTCCGCCATGGGCATGGGGTACATAGCGCGAGACCGGAATCGACAAGGTGGCGCCGCCTATAGCAGCGCCGGCTTTCCCACCGCCAGGGCTTTCCCACCGTCCGCGTTAGTGGTCGTTTCGGTGCAGGATCTGGTCGGCTAACCCGGTCTCATATTCCAGGGCTTCGTTTGACAGAGCGATCGCATCCGGAAACATGGCGCGCGCCAGCCCCTTGCGCTGCAAGGCATTCCAAACCGCCTGATTCTGCAGACCGCTCGCGTCTTTTCGCAACACGACGGCCTCCCCACAATGGAAATGATCGCCATGCGGCCGCGGCATGTGCCGAACGATTACCTCGCCGGTGCCCTCGTCCCTGGTGGCGTGCAGGGGGTCGCGCGCCAATTCCTGAAAGATCGTGAGTGTCTTGAGCTGCAGCGCGTTCAGCTTCAGCGGGTTTTTTTTCGGCGCCATATGATCGCTTCAATGTCGATAGGGGAAGGCGAGCCGCAGAATGCCGGCACCGAGTGCTCCCGCGCAAGCACGCGTTCTGTGGGTATCAACTAGGGGCCACGAAAACGCCGCCAGAAACCTGACGGCGCTTGGTCGGCGTCGTACTCCGACTGCCGGGACTTGCCAACTTAGTACGGCACCGGATGCACCGCTTCCACTTCCGGAATGTAATGCCGCAGCATGTTCTCAATGCCCATTTTCAGGGTCGCCGTCGAACTGGGACATCCTGCGCAGGCGCCGTGCATGGCGAGATAGACAACGCCTTCCTCAAACCGGCGGAAAACGATGTCGCCACCGTCCTGCGCCACGGCGGGACGCACCCGCTGGTCCAGCAGTTCCTTGATCTGCGCCACCACTTCCGGATTGCCTCCGTCGTCTGCGCTATGGTCGCTGTCGGCGGTTTCACCAACCATCACCGGCAGGCCCATGGTGAAATGATCCATGATCGTCGCCAGAACCTGGGGCTTCAGCGTCTGCCAATCACGCCCTTCGTCCTTGGTCACGCTGACAAAGTCGGCGCCCAAAAATACCTGCGTGACGCCCCCCATATTGAACAGCGCTTCGGCGAGCGGCGACTTGCCCTTGGCATCGTCAAGACTGGGGAAATTGGCGGATCCACTTCCCAACACGTCCATACCCGGAAGGAATTTCAGGGTCGATGGGTTCGGGGTCGACTCGGTCTGAATGAACATAAGGCAGGTCTCCAACGCCACGGTGTATTTGCAATAAGACTAGTTGTAGTACAGCGAAACAGTGTGCTGGGCTTCCGCAAAAAACAGCCAGCGCTCGAGCACAACACCGACGCCGACTGACACCAAGATAATCAACGACAGCACCAGCCCGGCTGCATGGCTCTCAAGTGCGATCATTATGACCGCCACTACCGCCGGTACAACGAATGTAAGTGCTTGAACGAGCCACCGCAACCGGACTGCATGGTCACGCGCAACCCGGAACACCATTTCCTTTTGCAGATAGTTGGGGTTGGTGTGCGGTGCTTCCAGGGGCTTAACCCGGCCGAACTTGCCGAGACCCGTTGCGGTTTCGCGGGTGGAAGCGGGCTTTTCCCCGTCGACCGCACGCCAGTACAGGACCTTTGCGATCCACGCGGCAATCGCAGCCACCAGCAGGATCCAGACAAACAGGGCGTGCTCGGTCTTAAAGATATAGGCGACGACGTTCAGGCAGACCGCGCCGGTCAGCAGCGCGAGCAGCAGATAGTTGGGTGCCGTCAGCGGCGAATGCCACTGGCGGATCGGCTTCAGCGAGGCATAGATCATGGCCGTGCAATAAACCGTGATGGCCGCGCAAACCGCGCTTAGCAGGCCAGCCAGCGCGAACAGATGGCCGGTGTCCTCCAGAAACACCCAGCCGATAAACAGCAGCCCGGCCGGCACATAGGTGATGATCGACAGGACGCCTTCCCGGCTGAGCCACGAAGTCTTCCATTGGCTCAAGGCCCGCCAGGCCCGTTCCGGATGGCCCAAGTGAAAGGTCGACGACAGCAGGCCCGCCGTTACCAGGCCGAGGGCCACGGCCAAGCCCACAAAACCGACCCATCGGTCTTCCGGCAGCAGCCCCAAAGCGGCGAACAGCCCCAGCAGAGCCAACAGGCCGTACCCCGCGCCGGAAGCGGTGGTGAAAAAGATGATGGAAACGGCTGGATGCATTGCGCGGCCTCGAAAGCGCTGACGGTCTGGCGGTGCGCGCACCTTAGCCCGAGATTTCCCCGGCGTCTCCCCCGTGATTGCGACTCGAGACTCCAATCTGGCGTCTTCCCGGCAGGAGAGAGTTCGTCCGCGGCGGCGCTAACCCGGGGATGCAACTGCCGAACTCCTGCAGCGGCGGCAATCGGCCCAGACGACATTGGTATCGGACAAACAGATTCGGCCAATGCTAAATTACCAAATCTATCAAAAAACAATTCAAATACATTTATTTATGTTTTACGAAATATAATTCAAATCAACTCGGCATTAATTTGAATTAATATTGTAAACTAGAAGATAATGTTAGTATTGCATCTTTTCTGTTCGCAATCGTGGAATGTTCGCGGGAGCGAAAGTAACGGATTTTACATCGATGTCACTCGGAGGAGCGATATGAACATTTTAACAAGCAGCGCAATTGGTTTGGGCGTACTGATGGCGGTGAGCGTGGCCAGTGCCGCCCAGTCGGCGGTCATCGGCAACTGGGACGGCGGCGCTCGGTCCTGGAATACCGGCAGTACATTGGTCAAACTCATGGAATCCCGCGGCCATAAGGTCGAGGCCGATGGCGGCATTTCCGCTGCAGGTCTGGCCGGTGATGCGGTGTTCGTGATCGGCGAGGCCAAGCGCAAAACCACCACCAAGGAAACCGCCGACCTGTCTGCCTGGATCAAGGGTGGCGGCCGCTTGCTGGTCTCGGTGGACAGCGGCCGCAGCGGAGTGCGCGACGCGAATTCCATTCTTTCGGCACTGGGCAGTTCGCTTAAGTTTGCCGGATCTGCTAAAAACGGTCCGCTGCAAACGGGCAATTTCCTGACCGACGGCGGCCCCTTCGACATCGTCGGAAAGTCGCTCCAGGTCTCTCTCGGCACCGGCGTCAAGGGCGGCACATCGCTGGCGGGTTCGTATGTGGGTGTCGAAGCGTACGGCTCCGGGTTTATCTTCGGGTTCGGCGATGAATTCGCGCATGATGTCTTCAGCAACAGCGAGGACAACGTGAACGGCCAGATGCACGTCAACCTGGTGGAGGCGTCGTTGGCAGACGGTCCGGGCGAGGTGCCGGTGCCCGCGCCGATTGCCATGCTGGGTTCGGTCGTGGCCGGTCTCGGTGCGGTAGCCCGGCGAAGGATGAAAAAATAACTATCGAGACCCGGGCCGAAGAGGTTCCCATCATCTGATCATTGTCTTTTGGCCGCGGCGTTCAGTTGCGACTGGCGCCGCGTCTCGAAAATCCCGCCCGATCAGGCTGTGTGGGAACCGGGGCAAATCGGATAAAATGGCCGCATCGGCAACGGTGCGGCCATTTTCATGGAATACATTGGCGGAGAGGATTGAGGGCAGGCGGCGGAGAGGATTGAGGGCAGGCGGGATTGTTGCCTGTACAGATTGAGGATTGTGTTGCGGCGGACGCTCCGGTTCGGCTGCACCACCGTCGAAATGGCTCTTCGTCAAGCGCCGTCTCGACGACGACGCGCTCAACCGCATGGATGAACGCGCCACGCCTCAGACGATCAAGGCCAGACGATGAAGGCACGACGATGCGCCGTGGAGCATCCCTTCGGGACCATCACACGAAAAATGGCCGGGGGACGCTTCCCCACCAGAAATCGTAAGAGAACCAGGCCGGAAACGGCCCTCTCCGTCCTCGCCTATAACATGCTGCGGACCATCGACTTCCAGACCTCCGCCCGAAACCGGAAGAGGCCCCGGTCGAACCGGAGCCTCCCTTCAGTTTCTACGCAGCCTGACATGCCCGGGGCATTTTTGCGTCCTACGCGCCAAACCGACGCCCCCGGCGGCTTACGAGGACAGAAAGGTGTCCGTCGACACCGGCATCGGCCGGAAAATTCCACCTTCGACCGGCGTCTCGCCGCCGGGCAGCCGTCTGTCCTCATACAAGGCGGCGGCGTTGACCGGCATGCCCCTCGCAAAGGCCGCCCCGATAACCGAGAGCAAACCGCGTATCGGCCCATCGTGCGCTTTGATCGACAGGGCGAACCGCCCCGCGCCCAGGGCCTTTGCCGCAAGCGCGCTGCCGCAACCGATCTCGATCAGCAGGTCCGGCTCCAGGGCCGCCAACGCGCCGTCAAAACCGGCCCCACGGTCCGGAAGACAAGCCAAGGCAGCTTTTGCCCCGTCGCCGGAAGATATCTGCAGGCCGTTGGCTCCGAAATAAAGAGGCACCTCCGGATCCGCGAACGCATAGTCGCGCAACACCTCGCCAATCCGTTGCCCTTCCGCCACCGCGACGGCGAGCGGCGCCACGTCTTCCTCGTCGATCACGCCCGCAGCCGCGCATGCCAGAATCGCGCCATGCCCCGCCCCCATAACGGCAGAGGGCCGGACATTGCAGCGCTCCAACAGGCGCCAGCCGGCATAGCTCGCGGCCATCGGGGCAATGCCCGACGATGCAAAGGCGTCGGCAGCCAAGCGGGCATGGGCCCGCATACCGGCGACGCTTTCGCGGCTTTCCCGGAAGCGCCGCTGCCAAAGCCCCGCTTGTCGCGGTTCGGCGCCGGCAGAATGCGGAAAGGCAAAGACAACGGACCGCCTTTCCCGCGCATGGCCGACGAACGCGCCTGCCGGAGTCTGAAAAGTTTCGCCGTTCGGGCCGCCCGCGATGGCCGCCAGCGCCGACGAAAGCTCTGCAGGGTTTGCGGCGGTGATGGCGGCGCGGTAGGCTTGTGCCTGCAAGGCTCGAGAAGTCGTTTCTCGAGCCGCGAGCGCGAACGCCGGAGCGTCCCATGAGCCTGCGGCCTCGCCCATTGCTGCCGCGGCGGCGGCGAGCGTTTGCGGCGACGACCCCGACAGCAGAAACAGCTCCGCATCCTGCGGCACCGCAGGGCCTTCGGCACGATCTCTCTCTCGCATCTGGCGCAGCATTTTCTACGCTCCCCTTTTATGACGGGAGGAGCGTTAACGCCTCTCCCGTTTGTATCTTATCGTAAGATAACACACGCAAAACGCGAAGTCAGCCCTATAGGTGACAGGTTTTAATAAAAAGCGATTTTAGCGAAAGCCCGCGGGGCAGCACATCGGGTAAGCGCCGGCTGCGACCGACACCTGTTCCTATTCCGGCGCGCCTGCGGCCATCTTTCCCGCCTTCCGGCGCCGGAACCAGCCGAAAATGTAGGGCTGGCTAATCCCCAACACCGCCAGCACCAGGAAAAATGCCGCAAGCGGCTGCAGGAAAATCTGGGTCCAGTCACCGTCGAACATTTTCAGCGAGTTCTGCAGGTTGGTTTCCACCATCTCGCCCAGGATCAGACCGATGGCGACCGGCGCTAGCGCAAAGCCAAACCGCCGGAACAGATAGCCGATCAGGCCGAAGATCAGACAGATGTATACGTCCATCATCGACTGGGCGAGGGAATAGGAGCCGACGACGCTGAACGCGAAGACGATCGGCCAGAGGATGTTGCGCGGGATCAGGGTAACGCGCGCGAACAGTTTCGCCGCGAACAGCCCTAGGAAGAAGAACATCACGTTCGCGACCAGCATGGTGCCAAATATGGCGTAAACCTTGTCGATCTGCTCGGTGAACAGATGCGGCCCCGGGCGCAGGCCGTGCACCATGAGGCCCACCAGGATCACCGCCGTGGTGCCGCTGCCGGGAATGCCCAGCACCATGGTCGGCACCATGGCGCCGCCGGTGGCGGAGTTATTCGCAGCCTCCGCGCCAGCCACGCCCTCGATCGAGCCCTTGCCGAATTCCTCCGGCGTGCGCGACCAGCGCTTCGCCTCCGAATAGCCGATCATGCTGGCGACCGTCGCACCTTCCGCCGGCAGGATGCCGATGAACGTGCCGATGCCGCACGAGCGCAGCACGGTCTTCCAGATGCGTTTGTAGTCAGCCATGGACGGCAGTTTCACCGCCTTCATGGAGATGGTCTCGACGATCTCATTCAGGCGGCGCGACTGCACCAGCAGTTCTGACAGGGCGAACATGCCGACCAGCACGGGGATGAAGTTCAAGCCCTCGTAAAGCTCGTAATTGCCGAACATGAAGCGCTCGACGCCGGTGGTCGCATCGGCGCCGATGGTGGCGAGCCAGACCCCGAACAGGCCGCCCATCAGGTTGCGGATCGCGCCGCCCTCGCTGATCGAGGCGAGCATCGAGAGGCCGAACACCGTTAGCGCGAAATATTCCGGCGGCCGGAACTCATAGGCAACGCGCGCCAGCATCGGCGCGGCGATGGCCAGGACGATAACCGAGAAGATGCCGCCGATGGTGGACGCGACGACTGCGATGCCCAGCGCCCGCCCAGCCTCGCCACGCTGAGCCAAGGGGAAGCCGTCGAGGCAGGTGGCGGCAGCGGCCGGTGTGCCGGGCGTGTTGATTAATATCGCGGTGATTGCGCCCGCAAACGTCGCGCTGACATAGATTGTGGTCATTACGGCGATGGCGCTGACCGGCTCCATGGTCAGGGTGAACGGCAGCAGCAATGCCGCGCCAGTGGTCGCGCCCAAGCCCGGCAATGCGCCGATGATCACGCCGCCGACAGTGGTAATGAAGATCAGCCCGATCAGATATGGGTCGGCCAGGACCGAGACCATGGCAGAGACGGCGTCGACAAACATGAGTGCCTATCCGTAATAGGGGTCGGTCAGGATTCCGCGCGGGAACCGGACTTCCAGGATCAGGTCAAAGCTGAAGAAGATGGCCGCCGTAGTGCCGACGCCGACCAGCAGCGCCACCCACCAGCGGCGTTCGCCCCAGACCATGCAGAGCGTGAACATCACCACCATCAGCGCCAGCATCATGTCCAGATGCGTGGCAATGAAATAGAAAACCCCCAGCAGTACGGCACTGAGCCATGTCTGGTGCGGCTCCCAATCGCGTCGGCTGGCGGGCTTGGCAAGGATCTGGGCGATAAGCACTAGGTTCAGGCCGGCGATGATCGCCATCAGAAAGATCGGCCAAACCCGCGGCTGCATGGAGTGGCCGACGATAAGCGGGATCGCCTCCTCCAGTTGCAGCGAAAAATAGGTGACAGCGCCACAAAAAACAAAAACGGCGACCGGAACGCAATAGTCGCCCCAGCCAAGACCTTTGCGTTCGTCAGGTGATGTATCGGTCATGGCGAAGGGCCAGTCATAACAGAACTTGGGTATCGTGCGCTGGAATCGCCGAAAGGTCTTCCACCCATGGCAGACGGGACCGGCACAAGACCTGCACCTTCGACGGCAGGTCCGTCCGCTGGCGTACGGTGCCGCGGCGCGGGCCGATAAAGCCTTCGCCTTCTGCCGAGCCGCCAACAATGCGGGTGCCGCATTCAGGACAGAATGCAAGTGCCCGGCGATTGCCGCTCTCGGCCGTTTTCACATAGGTCTTCAGTGTTCCGGCGGTCAGTTTGAATGCGCCGGGCGCCAGCCCGACCACGCCATAGGCGCTGGCGGAATTCGTCTGGAAGTCGGTGCAATGGCAGATTGCGACCCAGGCGGGGTCAGCTTCTGCCTCATACGTGACGAGGCCGCACAGACATTGGCCGTCGATGTGCATGGCATTGGTTCCATTGAGGGATCGTCATTGCGAGACCGCAGGGCGGGGGACGCAACCTGTTGCAATAAGGGGGCAGATTGCTTCCCCCGGCGCAAGGCCGGGGTCGCAATGACGGATGAAAGAGGGCGAAGTTCTCTACTGCACCAAGCCCATTTCCTTGGCAGCCGGGACCAGGGCGTCCACCAGCTCCTTGATCTGCTTGCCCCAGGCTTCGGCGCCCAGCACGGACGAACTATCGAGGCCGGAGGTCTCCAGATATGCCTGATAGATGGAATGATCCATCGCGCTCAGCATCTTCTCTTCCAGCAGGTTGGCCCGGTCATCCGGCACGCCGGCGTGGGTGACGAAACCGCGGACAGTGGCGAACTTCACGTCGACACCCATCTCAACCGCGGTCTTGACGTCCGGGATCGGCGCCATGCGCTTGTCGTCCAGGACGACCATCGGGCAGATGTCGCCCGCTTCGATCTGAGCCGACGCTTCCGATAGGTTGAGCACCCCGACGTCGATAGAGCCTGCCACCAACTGCGTCGCCAACTCTCCACCGCCCTTGAACGGCACGATGTCGGGCTGCGGGGCGCCAGCCTTTTTGGCGAACATGTAAGCGGTGATGTGGTCCAGGCCGCCGATATTGGTGGTGCCGAACTTCAGCTTGTTCTCGCGCACGCCGGCCAGGAACTCATCGGAGTTTTTATAGGGCGAGGCATTGCAGCTCACCATCAGCACCTGCGGGTCGTTGGTGCCGCGCGCAATCGGGCGCATATCTTCGACCTTCAGGTCGGACTTGCCCAGCGCCATGGTCAGCGCGTGGCCGTTGGTGAAGGTCATGATGGTGTAGCCGTCGGCCGGCCGCGTCTGGAAGTACTGCATGGCAAGCGCACCGCTCGGACCGCCGCGCTTGTTGACGACGACCATGTCGGTGCCGAGCTCACGGCGGGTGCGGAGCATCATCATGCGGCTGTTCACGTCAGTGCCGCCGCCGGCGCCTGCGTGAGTAACGACCTCGATGGTCTCGGATGGGTAGTCATCTGCAATCGCGCCCGTGGCCGCAAGCGCAATGCCGGCCGCAGCCAGCAAAAGATGTTTTGCGAGTTTCATGGCGTGTCTCCCGTTTAGTATGTAGTGCTTAAGACATGGGCAGTAAGCGGCAGGCGGCCTCGCTGGTCAACGGGGTTCCAGCATTTTTCCCGTAATGCAGCAAGTCCAATTCAGTTCGAGATTCCGGCCGCCCGCGCCTTTTGCAGCAGGTAGTCGCGGCCTTCCAGCATCTGCTCGAGCGTGCCCCAGCCGCACATGTAGTGGCCCCGAAAATTCGAGGCCTCCAGGCGCCGGAACATATCGACGAAGTCCACGGTGCCGGTGCCCGGATGCATGTGCAGTTCGTATTCGCCGTTGTTGTCGGCGACCCGTACTTCCTCGCAGCGGCTCATATCCATGCCCTCGATCCAGGCGGCAATGCCGTTCTGGTCGTAGTGGGCGTGGTTGATGGTAAAGGCCCATTTTAAGTGTTCGGACGGGATGGCGTCGAACCATTCGATCGTGTCGGCCATCGTGTCCGGCATGTAGTGGACCTCCGCCAGATCCGGCTCGCCGTTCAGGTTTTCCAGCAGCAACAACACGCCGCGCTCTTCGGCATATGCGACCGCGCGCTTCAGCCGGTCGATGCTGGCCTGTTTGCGCAAGCCAATATCCGCGGTGAAGTGGTAGCCGCCATGTACCACCACCCATTCCGCCGCCATTTTGCGCGCCAGTTCGATATAGGCTTGCAGATACATGTCGGCCGCATCGCGCAGGAACGGCGCGATTTCGGCCACGTTCACGCCGCTGAGCGTATGCAGGCCCAAATGCAGCTCGTCGCGCGTGCAGGCATCGCGGACCGCTGCGCAAGTGGCGTCGTCGAACCGCTCCATCTGGTTCGGCGCGATATCGCACTGAATGTCGAAATGATGCACCTGGTTGGCGGCAGCCCAGGCCACAGCCTCTTCTGCCGGCAGCTTGCGGCCGATGTCGATGCCGATGCGGTCACGGAAGCCCATCGTGATCTCTCCGCTCTAAATTCAAGCGGGTCCTATTCTAGATGGGGCGCGCACCGGATCAAGGTTGCAAAAAGCCAACCATCCGCTTGACCTCGGCCAGGTTCGGCGCGGCGATGGCGTTGGCCCGCTCGTACCCCGTGTGCAGCACGCCGTCCACATAGTCCGGGTCGGCCAGCATGCGGTTCATCTCGTCCGTGATCGGGCTGAGCACCGAGACGGCCACGTCCGCGAGCGCCGGCTTGAACACCGAAAAGCCCTTGCCGCCGAACTCGGCCAACACCTGGTCAACCGTTTGGTCCGCGAGAGCCGCGTAGATGCCGACCAGGTTCTCTGCCTCCGGCCTACCTTCCAGAGCGGCGGCCTCGCCCGGCAGCGGCTCCGGATCGGTCTTGGCCCGGCGGATCTTGCTGGCGATGGTGTCGGCATCGTCCGTAAAAGTGATGCGCGATTGATCGGAGGGGTCGGACTTGCTCATCTTGGCGTTGCCGTCGCGCAGGCTCATCACCCGCGTCGCTGAGCCGAAAATGCGCGGCTCGGGGATCGGAAAGAACTCCGTATCATAGTACCGGTTGAAGGCACCGGCAACATCGCGCGCCAGTTCCAGATGCTGTTTCTGGTCCTCGCCAACCGGCACGTCGGTTGCCTTGTAGAGCAGGATGTCGGCGGCCATCAGCACCGGATAGGTATAAAGTCCCGACATGGCTTGATCGCGCCGCTTGCCGGCTTTCTCTTTGAATTGGGTCATCCGGTTCAGCCAGCCCATGGGTGTGTGGCAGCCCAGTATCCAAGCGAGCTCGGCATGCCCGCTGACGGCGGACTGGTTGAAGATAATGCAGCTTTTGGGGTCGATGCCCGCCGCGATATAGGCCGCCGTCACCTCGCGCGTGGATTGGCGCAGGGCGACGGGGTCTTGCGGCACGGTGATGGCGTGCATGTCGACGATGCAGAAGATGCACTCATAGTCGTGTTGCATCCCCACCCAGTTGCGGATCGCGCCCAGATAATTGCCGAGATGCAGGTTGCCGGTCGGCTGAATGCCGCTGAAAATGCGGTGCTGAGACACGCTCACGGGGTTGGACTCCGTTTGGTCGGGTTGGGTAGGGCGGAAAAGTCAGGCCTTATCGCGGCGGCGGCGCAGCCGGTCAAGCGGCCTCTTCGCCAGCGCGGCAATGGCGTTGCGGTCCGCCGCCCCCATTGCCCAGGCAAGCACGAAATAGACCGCCGCGCCGGCAGCGCAGATCCCGGCCAAAGCCGACGCGCGGACGAGTTCCGGCCCGCTCAACGCGCCGGCCGCGAACCGGGCGCACAGCAGCAACAAAACTGCCATCGCGAGGCTGGCCGCCAGCGCGCGCGGCAGGCGGCGGAGCAAAACCGTATCCGGCGCAAAATACCCGCGGCGATGCAACACCCAGCCGAGCAGCAGCGTGTTGACCCAGGAGGCGAGGCTGGTCGCCGCCGCCAACCCAACGGTCCCGAACGGCCTGTAGAGTGCAAAGCCGAGCGCGACGTTGACGGCAACCGAGACAGCGGCGATCTGCACCGGAGTCTTGGTGTCCTCCCGCGCGAAAAAGCCGGGGCTCAATACTTTCACCAAAACAAACGCCGGCAGGCCCAGCGCATAGGCGGCCAGCACGTGGCCCGTCGCCGCCGCATCGGCCGCCGAGAAGGCACCCCGCTCGAACAGGACGTTCACGATCGCGTCGGGAATGACGACCAGGGCGGCAGCGGCGGGCAGGGTCAGGAACAAGGCCAGTTCCAGCCCCCGGTTTAAGGCATAAGCCGCATCCGCCCCATCGCCGCTCTTGAGTGAGCGCGCCAGCCGGGGCAGCAACGCCGTCCCCATCGCCACGCCGATCACGCCGAGCGGCAATTGGTATATACGGTCGGCATAGTAAAGATAGGCGATGGCGCCGGTCGGCAGCAGCGAAGCAATCAGCGTGCCGATCAAGAGGTTGATCTGCATGACGCCCGCACCGACCGCGCCCGGCCCCAGCAGCTTCAGCACGCGCACAACCGCCGGGTCCAAGCGCGGCAGCACCAGCCGCAGCTCGTAACCTGCGCGCTGCAGCGCCCAGGCCATCATGCCTAGTTGTGCAATTCCCGCTACCGCGACCGCCACCGACAGCACATGCCCTGGCGTCTGGAGGGCGTCGGCCGCCAGCAGCAGCGCGCCGATCATGATGATGTTCAAGAGGCAGGGTGCGGCGGCGGCGGCGGCGAACCGGTCCAGCGCGTTCAGGATCGCCCCCATCAGCGAGGCGAGCGTGATGAACCAGAGATAGGGAAAGGTCAGACGCGCCATCTCGACCGCCAGGGCAAAGCTCTCCGGCTTCTCGGTAAAGCCGGGGGCCAGCACCGTCACGAACCAAGGCATGGAAAGCTCCGCCGCGATCGTGATCAATGTCAGCACGATCAGCAGGAGCGAAAGCACGCGTTCGGCGAACTCTTCGGCCCGCGCCGCCCCACCGCGGGCCAACTCGCCCGAAAAGACCGGGATGAAGGCGGCGTTGAACGCTCCCTCAGCAAACAGCCGCCGGAACAGGTTCGGCAGGCGCAACGCCACAAAAAAGGCGTCGGCGACCGGCCCCGCCCCCAGCACCGCCGCGATCAACAGGTCGCGCACAAAGCCCAGCACCCGGCTGGCCATGGTAAAACCGCCAACCGTCGCAACGGCGCGCAGCAGCACGGGATCAGACCGCTTCCGGCAGGAGCAAGGCGTTGCTTTCCTTGATCGCCTCGATCAGTTCGGCTTCGATCCGAGCCTTCTTGCCCGCATGTTCAACTTTCAGGCCGAACACATCCTTGACGTAAAACACGTCAACCGCCCGCTCGCCATAGGTTGCGATGTGGGAGGACGCGATTTGCAGCCCGAGCCGCGTCATGGTGTAGGCGACCTTGTTCAGAAATCCGGGCCGGTCGCGCCCGTTCACCTCGATCACGGTGAAGTAGCGGCTGGCTTCATTGTCGATGATGACCCGCGGCGCGACCGTGAATATTGCGGTCCGGCTTCTCAAGACGGGGGCTTGCTGCAACGCCTCGCCCAAGTTGATCTTGCCGGCCATAACCTTGTCGAGCCGATCCTTGATCCGTTCTTGATCGGTATAGACCGTGCCGTTGGAAGCCTGGAGCCAGAAGCTGTCGATGACGTAGCCATTGCTGAGCGTAAAGGCCCGCGCGCCCACGATATTTGCGCCGGCCAACGCCATGGCGCCCGCCAGACGAGAGAACAGACCGGCATGATCCAGTGCACAAATGGTGACGATTGTGGCGGCACGCTCCTGGTCGGTCTGAAATTCGATCGCCAGTTTCTGGTTCGACGCCGCTGTCTGCGCCAGCAATTCTGCATGCGCTGCCAACACATCCACCTCGTGGGCCACCAGATAGGTATCGGGCGCGTTGTCGATGAACAGGCTCCGGTCAGCCTCCGGCATTTCCGCCAGCCGTTCCGCAAGCTGCTCCTTCACATGGGCCGCTCGATGCGGCAGGGACTGGACATCGCTCGATCCGGAAAGTTTCTCGTCTGCCCTGAAGTACAGATCCCGCAGCAGCGCCGCCTTCCACCCCGTCCATGTGGTCGGCCCCACCGCCCGGATATCGCAGACGGTCAGCACCAATAGCTGGCGCAGCCGGTCGGGCGATTGGACGATCTGGCAAAAATCCTGGATGGTTTTGGGGTCGTTCGGGTCACGGCGTTGGGCGGTGTCGGACAAAACCAGATGGTGGCGCACCAGCCAGGACGCCGTTTCGGTCTCCGCCGGCGACAATCCGAGCCGCGGGCCGTACTCTTCTACCAGTTCGGCGCCCAGGATCGAATGGTCAACATCCCGGCCCTTGCCGATGTCGTGGAACAGGACCGCGACGAACAGCGCCCGCAAATGGGTCACCTGCCTGACGACGGCGGTGGCGACGGGCGCCTCCTCCGCAAGCTCGCCTTTCAGAACTTTGTGCAGTTCGGCAATTGCGCGGATCGTGTGCTCGTCCACCGTGTAGCTATGGTACATATTGTACTGCATCATCGCCACGACGAAGCCGAACGGCTGCAGAAAACGCCCCAGTAGGCCCGCTTCGTTCAATCGGCGCAGCGTCATGATCGGGTTGTTCGGCGAGGTCAGCATTTCCAGGAACAGCCGGTTGGCTTCCGGGTCATCCCGCACCTGGTCGATGAGTTTCAAATCCCGCCGCACCTGCCGCAGCGCTTCGGGGTGGATGTCCACCTTGTATGCCTGCGCCGTGTGGAACAGGCGCAGCAGGTTGACCGGATCCTCCTTGAATATAGCCGCGTTCTTCAGGTTCAGGCGGCCGTTGCTCAACATGCAGGGGCCGACGGATTTCTGAAACGACAGCAGGCGGGTCAGCGAAAAGAAGCTGGGGCGCTGGTGCTGTTCTTCGAACGCGGCGCACAGAATGCGGGTCAGGTCGCCCACATCCTTGGCGACGATGAAGTAGTGCTTCATGAAGCGTTCGACACTGCGCGCGCCCGGCCGGCCGTTGTAGCCCATGCGCTCGGCCAGCGCGTATTGATGGTCGAAGGTCAGGCGTTCTTCGGCGCGGCCCACCAAATAGTGCAGATGGCAGCGCACATCGCAGAGGAATGTCTCCGCCTTGCGGAAGCGCCTGCCCTCCCCGGGAGAGAGGATGCCCCGGCTGACCAGTTCTGTCATGGTGTCGACGTGGTAAAGGGCCTTGGCGACCCAGGCGAGCGTGTGCAGGTCACGCAGGCCGCCCTTGCCCTCCTTGATATTTGGCTCCAGCACATAGCGCGTGTCGCCCATGCGCTTGTGGCGCTCGTTGCGCTCTTCCAGCTTCGCTTCGATGAAGGCGGTCGGGCTCGAGCCCAGGCTCTTTTCCCAAAAATCCGCGCGCATTTCCTCGAACAATCGGGACTGGCCCCACAAAAAGCGCGATTCGAGCAGCGTGGTCGCGATCGTCTGATCGTCCTTCGCCAAGCGCACGCAATCGGCGGGCGACCGCACGGCATGGCCGACCTTCAGCCCCAAGTCCCAGAGGAAATACAGCACGTATTCGACGATCTGCTCGCCGTGGGCGGTCAGCTTGTGCGGGTGCAAAAACAACAGGTCGAGGTCCGAAAAGGGCGCGAGGCCGCCCCTGCCATAGCCACCGACCGCAGCCGCGGCGATCAGCTCGCCGGTGGTCGGATTGGCGGCGGGGAATACGTCGCTGCGGGCATAGGTCAGCAACTCCTGGATCAGCCTGTCATAAAGCGCTGCCCTCGCGGGCATCAACGTTGTGGAGCGACCGCCGTTCTCGAAGTCGTACTGCAACTTCGCTTCGGCCGCAGCTAGCGCCTCTTTCAGCCGCGCCAGTGTCTCCGTCCGGGTTGCGCTTCCCGCTTCCGGCCCGGGCGTCAGCAATGCGCGCCAGTCCGGCAGCAACTGAGGTTCGGCGGCGGTATTCATGGTTCGGTCGGTCCCCCGGGCGCGCTTGCTATACGGGCACGATATCGAACGCGATACTGATCCGCTCGGCGCCCGCCTTTAGCGGAATGGTGTGATGCCACATATAGGACGGGAAGAAAAACATCATACCCGCCTCGGGCTTGCGCAGCACCGGCTCCAGGTCCGGCGGCGCGGGCAGCCCGTATCCGGGCACGCCGAACGCGATCCAGCCGTCGCGGCTGGTGTCGCCGATCTCCGCCGGCAGATTGGGGTAATACACGCCCGACAGCCAGCCCAGATTGTGGATGTGAGAGGCCTGGTGCCCGCCCGGGGCCAGAATATTGCCCCAGATGGTCAACCTATATGCCGTTGGTTTCGCACCGAAGAACGGATGGCCGGGTCCGTCCGGCAGGCGCGCGATCAAAGCATCGACGCCCGCCCGCACCAGGCGCACGAAGGATTCGATGGCCGGTGTCGGGTGGCTCATCAGGTCGGCCGTCACTGCCCCGCCCCGGGCCGCCCGCCGGTTCGGGTCCCACTGTTCCGTCAGGGTGGGATGTGCCCGGATGTCGGCCTCCAGCGCGGCGGCGAAGCCGGGCGGCGCATTCGGCCGGTGCGCATAGACCATGGTGTCGGCATCGCACCATGTCTTTGCGTCGTCGTCCCGGCCCAGCAGTTGCAGGGCCAGTACCTTGTAGGCAACGATATTGGCGCTCCGGGCGCCGGTGGCGAGATAGGCGTCTGCGTCCACCAGCGCCGCCGCGGCCTGCCCTGTCTTGAGCAGTGCGGCGGCGCGATTGCTCAGCACCGCCCTCTGCGCTGGGTCGCGCCGGAGGCTTTCGGTATAGGCGCCGATCGCGCCTTCGAAGTCGCTCTGCTCCTGCAACAGATTACCGAGATCCGCATGAGGTGCGGCCGCCTGCGGATGGCTGGCGCCAGCGTCGACAAGGGCCGATCGCGCGCCCTCACTATCGCCGCCGGCCTTCAGCGCCGCGGCGAGCCCCAGTTCCGCCGGCAAATAACCCGGCCGGGCTGCCAAGGCCTGCCGAAAGGCGTCACCCGCTTCGCCCGGCTTGCCGGTGTCGTTCAGCAACCCGCCCAGATTGACCCAGGCTTCGGGATAGCGCGGCGCAGCCTTGACGGCCTTGCGGAACAGGTCCAGCGCCGCGTCCAGATGGCCGGCCCGGCGCGCGGTCAAACCCAGCAGATGCAACCCGCCCGGATGGTTTGGTGCGGCCTTCAATGCCGTCCGGCAGGCGCGCTCCGCGGTGACGAGGTCGCCGGATTGCAGGGCGTGCGCCGCGCGTTGCAGCAGCGGCGTCGGGTCAGTTCGTCTCGATGACGCCACGTTCGTTGTCGACCATGACAGGGCTTTCGAAATAGGTGACGGAGGGCGGCGCGCCATAGCGCTCGACCATCAGCGCCTTCCAGTCGTCATTGTAAACCGCTTCCGCCGCCGCCCGGCTTTTCCAGGTGTAGGCGCCGCCGGCGGTCTTGCCGTCCTCTGACAGCAGGTAATGTTTGCGCACCAGGCCGGCCATATCGCGGTAATTGGGTGCGCTTTCTTCGAAAATCTTCTTCGCTTCATCCCGGCTGACTGGCTTCGGCAGCGCGAATTGCACGATGGCGACGATCATTTCCGTATTCCCTCGCTTCGCATAGGTGTTTCACGCAAGCGTTACGCCAAGCCTAGTCGTCCTGCGGGCCGCTGGCGAGCCGTTTCAGGCGGTACACAACGTCCAGCGCCTCCCGCGGCGTCAAGCTGTCCGGATCGACGCCCGCGAGCGCGTTCACCAGCGCCGGCGGTGCGGGTGGCTCGGGCGGCGGCGTGGATGCCTTCGCGACCGGCGGCCGCTTCGGCGCGGCGGCGGCGAACAGCGGCAGGTCCTCGACCAGGCGGCGGACGGCGGAGCCCTGGTCGCCTTCCTCCAGCAATTTCAGCACCTCGTCGGCGCGGGTGACGACCGCATGGGGCAGACCCGCCAGCCGCCCGACATGGATGCCATAGGAGCGGTCCGCCGTGCCGCTCGCGACCTCGTGCAGGAACACGACGCTGTCCTGCCATTCCCGGATGCGCATGGTGGCCAGATGCAGGCCATCCAGCCGCCCGGCCAGCATGGTTAACTCGTGATAGTGTGTGGCGAACAGGCCGCGGCAGCGGTTCTGGTCGTGCAGATGCTCCATTACCGACCAGGCAATAGAGAGGCCGTCGAACGTCGCCGTACCGCGCCCGATCTCGTCCAGGATCACCAGGGATTTCGGCCCGGCCTGATTCAAGATCGCGGCAGTCTCCACCATTTCCACCATAAAGGTGGAGCGCCCGCGCGCCAGATCGTCCGCCGCGCCCACGCGGCTGAACAGGCGGTCGACGACACCGATATGCGCGCGCCGGGCGGGAACGAAACCACCGATCTGGGCCAGGATCGCGATCAGCGCGTTCTGGCGGAGAAAGGTGCTCTTGCCCGCCATGTTCGGGCCGGTAATCAGCCAGAGCCGCTCCGCAGGCTCTCTGTCGGCAGTCAAGTTGCAGTCGTTCGCGACGAAGCTTTTGTTCTCCCGCTGCAGGACGGTTTCGACCACGGGGTGCCGCCCGGCCTCGATCTCGAAGGCCAGGGAGTGATCGACCTGCGGCCGAACGTAATCCTGCCGCGCCGCCAATTCGGCCAGCCCGGCAAAAACGTCGATCAGGGCGAGCGAGTTGGCGGCGCGCGCAAAATCCTGCGCCCGCGCCATGATCTCGCCCGTCAGATCGTCGAACAGGCTCAGTTCCAGGGCCAGCGAGCGGTCGGCGGCCTGGAGAATGCGCGCCTCCAGATCCGACAGTTCGACCGTGGTAAAGCGTATGGCGTTCGCCATGCTTTGGCGGTGGACGAACTGCTCGTTTTCTTGCACCCGCGCCGCCTGGTTCTGGCCGACCTCGACGAAATAGCCCAGCACGTTGTTGTGCTTGACCTTCAGGTTGGCGACGCCCGTCTCGTCGGCGTAGCGCTTTTGCAACGCGGCGATATGGCGGCGGCTGTCGTCGCGCAGCGCCCTGAGTTCGTCCAGTTCGGACGAGTAGCCAGGCGCGATATAGCCGCCATCGCGCGCCGAGGGCGGCAGTTCCGGCTGCAAGGCTCTGTCAAGCCGCTCGACCAGCGGCCCGAAGTCGCCAAGCCCGGCAATCCCCTTTGCCAGCATTTCGGGCTTGCGGGCGGAGAGGTCGCCAGAAGCCTCACCCACCAGGATTTTCACTACGCTGCCGGCGCGCACTGCCTCCCGGATCGCGGCCAGGTCGCGTGGCCCGCCCCGCTCCAGCGCCAGCCGCTGCAAGGCGCGCGCCAGGTCCGGGCAACGTTGCAGCCGCTCGCGCACGTCGGCACGGACGGAGGATTCGCTCATCAGAAATCCCACGGCGTCCTGGCGCGCCGCGATGGCGCCCGCATCGGTCAGCGGCGCCGACAGCCACGCGGCCAGCAGGCGCGCCCCCGCCCCGGTGACGCTATGGTCAATCGTCGCCAGCAGGCTGCCCGGCCGATCGCCGCCGAGGGTTTCGGTCAGCTCCAGGTTGCGGCGGGTGGCGGCATCGATCTCCATCGCGTCGCCGCCGCTGAAGCGCCGCGGCGGGTCCAGGCGCGGCAGGCGATCGACCTGGGTCAGTTCCAGATAGTCGACCAGCGCGCCCGCCGCGGCGATCTCCGCCCGGCTGAATTGACCGAAGGCGTCCATGCTCTCGACGCGGAAGGCCTTGGTCAGCCGCCGCTCGCCATTGGCGCGGTCGAACTTGACGGCGGGCAACGGGGTCAGCGCCTCGCGGAATTCGGCCCAAAGCTCGAAAAGGGCCTCCCGCGCCGTCAGCCGCTCCGGCAGCAACAATTCGTTCGGCGCCAGCCGGGCGAGCGCCGCGGCCAGACCGATCTCCTCCAGCGTTTCGACGTAAAGCGCGCCCGTGGAAATATCCACCCAGGCCAGGCCGAACTCGCCCGCCGCCTCGCTCACCGCCGCCAGATAGTTGTACCGCCTGGAGTCCAGCAGGGAATCTTCGGTCAAGGTACCGCGCGTCACCCGCCGCACCACGTCCCGCGCCACCACAGATTTCGCGCCGCGCTTCTTTGCCTCCGCCGGGTCTTCGGTCTGCTCGCAGATGGCGACCTTAAAGCCTTTTTCGATCAGCTTGTGCAGATAGGTTTCGTGGCTTCTGACCGGCACGCCGGCCATCGGAATATCGTCGCCGCCATGCCGCCCGCGCTTGGTCAGCGCGATGTTCAGCACGGGCGCGGCTTTCACGGCGTCATCGAAGAACATCTCGTAGAAGTCGCCCATCCGGTAGAACAGCAGAAAGCCCTCGTTCGCTTCCTTGATGGCGAGGTACTGGGCCATCATCGGGGTGACGATCGGAGCATCCCCGGATGGGGGCGTGACGGGTGGGTCGGCGTCGGTCATCGGTGCCTGGCGGGGTTGGCCGCTTCGGAAGAAAGAAAGTGAGCCGCCATAGTATAATTGTTTGCAGAGGAAACGCGACGGCTGCCGGTATGGCAATTTCCACAGGAAGCGGGCAGCCGGCCGGTTCTTCCCAGCCGGTTCTTCACAGAAGCGCCCCTTAGGCTTAAGTTGGCCCGGTGTCCATTCTTCTGCCGGAGGCTGTTCCATGCCGATCATCAACTCCATCGCCGCCATGCAGAACGAGATGGCGGAATGGCGCCGGGATATTCACACCCACCCGGAATTGGCTTTCCAGGAGCACCGCACCGCGCAACTCGTGGCGGAAAAGCTAGAGTCCTGGGGCATCGCAGTGACCCGCGGGCTGGGCAAGACCGGCCTTGTCGGCACGCTGAAAGGACGCGAGCCGGGCTCGCGCAGCATCGGTCTCCGCGCCGACATGGACGCGCTGCCGATCCGGGAAGAGAACGATCTCGTCTACAAATCCCGAAATGACGGCGTCATGCATGCCTGCGGGCACGACGGCCATACGGCAATCCTGCTGGGCGCGGCCAAATATCTGGCCGAAACCCGGAACTTCAAAGGCACCGTGCATTTCATCTTTCAGCCAGCCGAAGAAGGCTTTGCCGGCGCAAAGGCGATGATCCGGGACGGCCTGTTCGAGAAGTTCCCGTGCGACGAAATCTATGGCCTGCACAACTACCCGGAAATGCCGCTCGGCTTGATCGGAGTGGTCACCGGCCCCATGATGGCGGCGGCCGATACGTTCGACATCAACATCAACGGTCGCGGCGGCCATGGTGCCTACCCGCATCGCTGCATCGACCCGGTGCTGATCGGCTCGCAGATCGTGGTGGCCTTGCAGAGCATCATCGCCCGCAATGCCAACCCGCAGAAAAGCGGCGTGATCAGCGTGACCCGCTTCCAGGGCGGCGAGGCATTCAACGTCATTCCCGACACCGCGGTACTGGGCGGCACGGTCCGCACCTTCGACCCCAAGGTGCAGACCATGATCGAACGGCGCATGGGCGAGGTCGTCAGCGGCATCGCGTTGGCCTTGGGCGGCAAGGCGGACCTGGTTTATCGCCGCGGCTATCCGGTCACCGTCAACAATGACCAGAAGGCGGAGATCGCAGCCTCCGTCGCCAGCCGCGTCGTCGGCGGCGAGCAGGTCAGGCGCGACGTGGAACCCGTCATGGGGGCGGAGGACTTTTCCTTCATGCTGAACGAAAAGCCGGGCTGCTATATCTGGCTCGGCCAAGAGGGCGAGAAGTCCGGCGAAGGTTCGTTGCACCACCCCCGATACAACTTCAACGACGACGCCCTGCCGATCGGCGCCAGCTACTTCGCGACGTTGGTCGAAGAGCAGCTTGCGACGGCGGCCTGATCGCCGGAATGGGGCCGCGTCCCTTCCGTTTGGTGGAAACGGGCTGGTCGATGCGGAAGCGGAGCACCACTACTAGCCTTTGACAATCAGGAAGGGCTGTAACGCAAACAGTCCCCGCCGGGAGATCATTCACATGACCGACGAAACAAAATACTCCGCGCTCGATCAAGAATCGCTGCGGATGCACAAGCGGTATCCGCCTGGAAAGATTGAAGTTATCCCGACAAAGCCGCTGACGACGCAATACCATTTGTCGCTGGCCTATTCTCCCGGCGTGGCGGCGCCCTGTCTGGAAATCGAGAAAGACCCGGATCTGGCGTACGACTACACGTCGAAAGGCAACCTGGTCGCCGTGATTACCGATGGCTCGGCGGTGCTGGGCCTCGGCGATATCGGCGCCCTGGCCTCGAAGCCGGTGATGGAAGGTAAGGCGGTTCTGTTCAAGCGCTTCGCCGACGTGGACAGCATCGACCTGGAGGTCGATACGCGTGATGTCGACGAGTTCGTGAACTCCATCCGGCTGCTCGGCAAGACCTGGGGCGGCATCAATCTCGAGGACATCAAGGCGCCGGAGTGCTTCATCATCGAGCAGCGCCTGCGCGAACTGATGGACATTCCGGTTTTCCACGACGACCAGCACGGCACCGCCATCATCGCCGCCGCCGGCCTGATCAATGCGCTGGAACTGACGGGCCGAGACCGGGGCGACATTAAGATGGTGGTCAACGGCGCGGGCGCCTCCGCTATCGCCTGCGTCGAACTGATCAAAGGCTTCGGCGTCCCTCATGAAAACATCATCATGTGTGACAGCCGCGGCGTCATCTACCAAGGCCGCACCGAAGGCATGAACCAGTGGAAGTCGGCGCATGCCGTGCCGACACCCATGCGCAGCCTGACAGAGGCGGTGCGCGGGGCCGACGTGCTGTTCGGCCTGTCGGTCAAGGGTGCCTTTACGCAAGACATGATCCGGTCGATGGCCGCGAACCCGATCATTTTCGCCATGGCCAATCCCGATCCGGAAATCACGCCGGAAGACGTCAACGAAATTCGCGACGATGCCATCATGGCGACGGGGCGGAGCGACTATCCGAACCAGGTGAACAACGTCCTGGGCTTCCCCTTCATTTTCCGCGGTGCCCTGGACGTGCGCGCGAAAGCCATCAACGATGACATGAAGCGGGCCGCCGCTGAAGCGTTGGCGGAGCTGGCCCGCGAAGACGTGCCGGACGAAGTGGCGGCGGCCTATTCCGGCGCCCAACTGCGCTTCGGTCCGGACTATATCATCCCGACACCGTTCGATCCGCGCCTGATAACCCGCATCCCGGTCGCGGTCGCCAGGGCCGCGATCGAATCGGGTGTCGCCCGCACAGAGATCACGGACTGGCCGTCCTATGAACGCCTCCTCGCCCGACGTCTCGACCCGACCGGCGGCAGCCTGGAGCGGGTGTTTACCGATGTTCGCGCCAAGACCAGCCGCGTGGTCTTCGCCGAGGGCGAAGAGGAACGGACCATTCGCGCCGCCCTCGCCTTCCGGAGCCAGGGCCTGGGCGAGCCGGTTCTGATCGGGCGGGAGGACGTGGTCGCCAACGCCATGCGGGAACTGGGCCACAAGACCACCTTGGGGCTCGAAATCCACAATGCCCGCCTCAGCCATAACAACGCCAGATACAAGGACTATCTGTACAAGCGTCTGCAACGCCGGGGATTCATAGAGCGTGACTGTCAGCGCATGGTAAATCAGGATCGGAACGTGTTTTCTGCCTGCATGGTCGCCTGTGGCGACGCGGACGCGATGGTGACGGGGCTCACCCGGTCGTTCCGCGTCGCATTCGACGAGGTCTCCCGCGCCATCGGACCGGCCGACGGTTTAGACGTGATGGGGATCACCGCCATCAACGCCCGCGACCGCACGGTCATCATCGCCGACACGCTGGTGCACGAGGTGCCGCCGTCGGAAGAACTGGCCGGCATTGCGATTCAGGCGGCCGATGCCGCTCGCCGCCTGGGGCATGAGCCGCGGGTCGCCCTGGTGAGTTTCTCCAATTTCGGCAATCCGGCGCGGCCCACCGCCGAGCGGGTTGCGCAAGCGGTGCGCATTCTCAATTCCCGCGGCGTCGACTTCGAGTACGAGGGTGATATATCCGCGGATGTCGCGCTCGATCATGCATTGATGAAGCGGCTCTATCCGTTCGCCCGCCTGTCGGGCGACGCCAACGTGCTGGTGATGCCGACGCTGCATGCCGCCAATATCAGCGCCAAGCTGTTGGGCAAAATGGCGGGCGGCACCGTCGTCGGTCCGCGGCTGGTCGGGCTGGAGAAGCCGGTGCAGATCGTGCCCATGGGCGCGACGGTATCGGAAATCGTGAATATGGCGGCGCTCGCAGCCCACAATTCGCTCAGTTGATACTGCTGCATAATAACAGCACCGTCAGCGGCGGCATCCCGGGAAAGCGCGGTTGCCGCCCGCTGCGCCTAAACCCCTGCGCGCCCTGGGAACCCATGCGGCGGCGGTAGCGCACGCGATGACTGCAATGTGGCGGTATGGCGGCAGACGGCCTTTGGATGGTCGCGAAGGGAGTGGCTATCAAAGCCGCTCAGAACTTCCTAGGGAGCTATTACAACACATTGTTTTTCAATAAAAGGCTGCGCGAGATTAATACCATACATTCGGTCGGCTGCGCTCCGGGCCGTAACCTGGCGGCAGCGGCCGGCAAGAGCGCCCAGCCGCTCCAGAACCCAGCCGGTGCAGCAGAAAACCTTTGCCGCCTTCGGTTGCAAAACGCCTGGATTCCCTGGGTTAGTGGGTAATCCACGGCCCTTGTGGATAACTCTGTAGACAAGCCGATGGCAGCCGTCGGAGTCGCGCGGAATCCGGTGCATTTGCACTTTTTGCCCGATTTTTAAGCAAATAAATCAACTGATTGAAATATAACAAGAAATTTATCGACACTCGATAGCAATCAAGCTTGCTGCGCGCGTTGGTCCGGAAATCCCGGTTGCTAAAGCTCGGTGTGCAAAACTTTCGCCTGTAGGCACGCAGATGGGACGCATGCTTACATTTACACACACCATAAATTGTCGGTACTCCCCTCCTATTCCGGTTCGGGATAACGCTTTTCGAAGGCCCAAACCTGCTCAAACCCCACCAACATATTCATATCTTTGAAAGGCAGCATTGGCACTTCAGTACCGTGAGTAGAGCCGGTTGTCAGTAGCTTCTCGTAGATACTTTTGTATGCAGCGGCTGCGGCCATAAACGCCGCCCCCGGGTAAATCGAAATTTGATAGCCCAGGGAACTCGAGTTCGATCTCGCGGCAACACCGGCGTGCGGCCTCCTTCGACCATATTGGCCAACAGAGGCGTCCCTTTCAGGCGCGAGCAGATAGTGGCCATTTCCTCTTCGCTTTCCGGCAACTCGATGAACAGGATATCGGCGCCGGCTTCGGCAAAAGCCTCGCCCCGCCGGATCGCTTCATCGAGGCCGAGCGTCGTGCGGGCGTCGGTGCGCGCGACGATCAGGAAGTCGCGCGCGTCTCGGGCTGCCACGGCAACCCGTATCTTGCGAACCATGTCTTCCATCGGAACGACCCGGCGGCCGGGCGTATGGCCACAGCGCTTCGGAAACTCCTGGTCCTCAATCTGCATGGCGGCGGCGCCGGCCCGCTCATAACCCTTGACCGCGTAATCGACGTTCAACAGACCGCCAAAGCCGGTGTCGGCATCGGCGATTAACGGTGTTTTGGTACCCTGGGCAATGACCTCTACCCGGCTGACCATGTCTCGATAACTGGCCAGCCCCGCGTCCGGCAGGCCCAGGTGGGAGGCGGAGACGCCATAGCCAGTCATGTAAAGCGCGGGAAATCCCATTCGGTCCGCACAAAGGGCGGAGATCATGTCATAGACCCCTGGCGCTACGATGAACTCGCCGGCATTGAGGCGCTCGCGCAAAGCAGAAATCGTCATTTCGCAGAGGCTCCTGGCCAATTTGTTATTGGTGATCGCAAGATCGGTGTCATATGCAGACCGGTCAATCAATCTTGCAAAGCGGAATGGAAAAGATGGCATTTTCGGTATTGGGTATTTCAGGCAGTTTGCGTGCGGCTTCGTTCAACACCGGTCTGCTTCGTGCAGCGGCGGAATTGGCACCGGACGGAGCGAACGTGCAGATTGCCGATATTTCCGCGATCCCGCTTTATAATGAGGAAATCTATCAGGAGGGATTCCCGGCGGCGGTCGAAAGCTTGCGCCAGCAGATCGCGGCAGCCGATGCGGTGATCCTGGCGACGCCGGAGTATAATTTTTCGATCTCCGGGCCGATGAAGAACGCTATCGACTGGGTGTCACGTCCCCCGCTGCCCCAGGCCTTCAACGAAAAGCCGGTGGCGATCATGGGCGCGTCCGGCGGCAAGTTCGGAACCGTCCGCGCTCAATCCCATCTGCGCCAAGTGCTGGGTGCCCTGAACGCCTTCGTCCTCAACAAGCCGGAAGTCCTGGTCGGCAGTGCGTCCGCCGCCTTCACCGACGGAAAACTGACGGACGAGACCGCGCGCGACCTGATCCGTCAGCAGGTGCAGGCGCTGCAGGCGCTGGCCGACCGCGTCGGCTGAGCCTGTCGACTGGCCCTATAGGCGCTCCAGCACCGCCTCGGCGCTGGAGACGCCGTATTCGCCTGAAGGCTCGACGGCGATGTCGATGACCTTGTTATCCTCGATCACCATGGCGTAGCGCTTCGAGCGAACGCCATAGCCGCGCTGGCTCATATCGACCGAAAGGCCGAGGGCGTTGGCGAACTCGGCGATGCCGTCCGACAGCATGGTGACCTTGTCCGGCGCGTCGTGCGCCAAGCCCCAGGCATTCATGACCGCGGCATCGTTGACGCTAAGACAGGCGACTTCGTCCACGCCTTTTGCCTTGATGGCGTCCGCGTGCTTCACGAATCCCGGCAGATGCTTGGCGGAGCAGGTGCGAGTAAACGCGCCAGGCACCGCGAACAGCACCACCTTTTTGCTGGCGAAGACATCGTGCGCCGGCACGGCTTCCGGGCCCCCGCCCTCGCCGATGCGGTAGAGGTTCACATTCGGAATGGTATCGCCAACTTGGATCGGCATCTTAGTTGCTCTCCGTTGAATGCATGGGTGAATGAAGGGGCGCTATTGAAGCGGCGACGGCCCGCGGCGTCTAGCCCACCTGCGTCTCGGTCTATAGCGGCACGCCCATGAGGGCCGGCAGCCAGACCAACAGTAAACTCCCCGTGGCCCAGACCCACAGCCGGAACCCGCTGCAATGGCCCAGGCAGCGGGCCGCTCGCTCTATCGCGTGCGCCGCGCGATCCAGCGCAAACGCCGGCAACCGTCCGGCGCCATGTCCACCGGCGCCATGTTCAATAGCATGTGCCATCGTCGAAGCCTCAATACTTTCAAGCGGTCAGTGGGGGCCCGCTAGCGCTGCAAAGCAGCCGCGGCGGCCTATCCAAGGGGCGTTATACGCGTGGGAGAGGGGTGTTGCTCCGTAATGTAGGTCACAGCGATCGCGCCGCATGACTAATACCTTTGGCGCACACTATCGAATTTTTCGAAGGCGACCGGACGGAGCGCCTAAAAGTCGATGCAGCGGCCGTTGATCTCCCAGTCGCCGTAGCGCACGGGACTTTTCTTGTCTTTTTGATCCTCAGCCTGCCCCTCTCCTCCGGGCACCGCCTCGGTCTCCGGATTGATCAGGCCGGTGACTTTGGTGTCGGGCTTGGGTTCGACGATCGGACCTTTGGGAGCGGGATATTTCATGCGAGATCTATTCTGTCTTCGTGCCTGTCTTTGTGCTCGCCCACTCATATAGCCTCTTCCGGCAGGCTTGCCATCCGCTTGACACGCAAGGCCGCACGTACCAATTCCGCATGGCGCAAACTCACTGGGGCGCGAACTCACTGGGGCGCGCGAAACAAGCGGAGGCGGCATACGGGTCCATGGCGAAAACCTTCATCCTTCTGGCGGGAATGACCGCGATCTTCCTGGCGGCCGGATGGCTGATGGGCGGCGAGGGCGGCATGATCATTGCCTTGGTCATCGCTCTGGCGATGAATGCCTTTGCCTATTGGAACAGCGACAAGGTCGTGTTGCGCATGTACAACGCGCAGCAGGTGGACCGCAGCTTCGCACCGGGTTTTTACGACATGGTGGAGGACTTGGCGCGCAAGGCCGACCTGCCCATGCCCAAGGTCTATATCATTGAGGAAGACCAGCCGAACGCGTTTGCCACCGGCCGCAACCCGGAAAACGCCGCCGTGGCGGCAACCTCCGGCCTGCTGCGCACGTTGAGCCAGGAAGAGGTCGCGGGCGTCATGGCGCACGAGTTGGCGCACGTGAAGAACCGCGACACGTTGCTGATGACCATTACGGCCACCATCGCGGGTGCGGTGGGTATCCTCGCGAATATTGCCTCATTCCAGATGCTGTTCGGGGATAGCCGCAACAATCCCCTGGGCATTATCGGCGTGATCCTGACTATGGTGCTGGCGCCGATGGCGGCTATGCTGGTGCAGATGGCGATCAGCCGCGCCCGTGAATACGAAGCAGACCGCCTCGGCGCGGAAATCTGTGGAGAGCCGCACTGGCTGGCCAACGCGCTGGGCGGTCTTGCCCGCAGCGCTGGCCGGATCGACAACCACACGGCCGAGAAAAACCCCGCGACCGCGCATCTGTTTATCGTGAACCCGTTGCATGCGCGCTCGATCGATGGTTTGTTCTCGACGCATCCTCCGATGGAAGAGCGTATCCGCCGGTTGCGCGCGATGAGCAGCAGCCGTGGCGGCGGCTTGCGCGGCAGCTTCACGCGCCAGGCGGCCCGCAGCGGTCCTTGGGGGTAATGACAGCGCTGCAGGATTTATTCTTCCGATGAACACGCCCCCATGAACACTTCACGGCCACCACAACCGCTTCGCCGGCCAGGCGCGCCGCAAAAACCCGGCCGTCCCGGCGGCCCGGCGCAGCGCACGCCGTCAGCCCGCGCACTGGCCCAGCGCTCGATCTACCTGATCCTCGACCGGCACATGCCGTTGGAGGACACATTGACGGGCGCGGAAGACTGGATGAAGCTCGCGCCCCGCGACCGCGCCTTCACCCGCCTGATGGTGGCGACGGTGCTGCGCCGGCTCGGCCAGATCGACGACATTCTGGGCCAGCTGGTGCAACGGACGCCCGAGGGGAAGGAGGCCTATGTCCGGCAGATCCTGCGGGTCGCTGCAGCCCAGTTGCTGTTCCTGGATACACAGCCGCACGCCGCGATTGACGAGGCGGTAAAGATGACCCGCGGCACCGGCATGAAGGCGATGGTCAACGCCGTCCTGCGCAAGGTCGCAACCCAGAAGCACGCGCTGCTGCGGGCGCAGGATTCCGAACGCCTGAACCTGCCGGACTGGCTCTGGCGCAGCTGGTGCGAAGCCTATGGAGAGGCGAACACCCGCGCCATATCCCGCGCCCACACCTTTGAGCCGCCGCTGGACATTACGCTTCGCGACCCGGCGGCAGCGCCCATCTGGGCGGAACGGTTGAAGGGCCGGATGCTGCCAAACGCCTCGATCCGCATCGGCAAGCCAAGACGCGTGCCGACGCTGGAAGGCTTTGCCCAGGGCGTCTGGTGGGTACAGGATGCGGCGGCGACTTTTCCTGCGCTGCTGTTGGGCGACGTGTCGGGCAAGCAGGTGATCGACCTGGCGGCGGCGCCCGGCGGCAAGACCCTGCAACTGGCCGCGGCGGGGGCGCAGGTGACGGCGCTGGACCAGTCCCGCGAGCGCCTGGAGCGCCTGTTCGAAAACCTGGAGCGCACGAAACTTTCGGCCGATACCGATGTGGCGGACGCCCGCTATTACCGGCCCAGGCAGCTTGCCGATGCCGTGCTGCTGGATACGCCATGCAGTGCCACGGGCACCGCGCGGCGGCATCCGGACGTGATTTGGAGCAAGACGCCGGCGGCGGTCGCCAGCCTGACCCAACTGCAGGACGCCTTGCTGAAAAACGCGGCCAATATGGTGAAACCCGGTGGCAAGTTGGTCTATGCCTGCTGCTCGCTTCAACCAGAGGAGGGCTCGCGCCGCATCGAAGCGTTCCTGCGCCGGCACAAGAACTGGCGGCGGCAGCCGATCGGGCGGAACGAAATCCCCGGTACGGCCGAATTCCTGACCAAGGACGGCGATCTGCGTACCCTGCCCTGCCACTGGCCGGAAAACGGCGGCATCGACGGCTTCTACATCGCGCGGTTGGTCCGAAACGGCGGTGACGAGGCCGGTGGATAAGACGCGCTGAAGAGCGCTTGAAGCAGAGCGTGCCGCCTGCTACGGCAAGCCCATCATGAGCAGAAAACAACCGATCGCGATCGCGCCGTCCATCCTTTCGGCCGACTTCGCCGAGCTTGGACAGGCCGTCCGCGCCATCACAACCGCCGGCGCCGACATGGTGCATGTGGACGTGATGGACGGCCATTTCGTGCCCAACCTGACGATCGGGCCGATGGTGGTGAAGGCGCTGCGAAAACACTCCGATCTGCCGTTTGACGTGCATCTGATGATTGCGCCAGTCGATCCCTACGTGGATGCCTTTGCCGAGGCTGGCGCGGACATCATCACGGTGCATGCGGAGGCAGGGCCGCACCTGCATCGCTCCCTGCAGGCGGTACGCGCAGCGGGCAAGCAAGCGGGGGTTTCCCTCAATCCCGGAACCCCGGCCGAGGCCGTGCTGGCCGTGCTCGACCTCTGCGACCTGGTGCTGGTGATGAGCGTCAATCCGGGCTTTGGCGGCCAAAAATTCATCGCAAGTCAGTTGAATAAGATCAAGATCCTGCGAGCCGCCATCGATGCCCAGGAGCGGCCGATCCGGCTGGAAGTTGACGGCGGGGTCACGCCGGATAATGCGGGTGCGATCTGTGCCGCGGGAGCCGATACGTTGGTCGCGGGCTCCGCCGTTTTCAAGGACGGGCCGGACGGCTATACCAAGAATATCAAGGCGCTGCGGGATGCGTGCGCCGCTGCCAGTGGAATCCGATGATGACCGACCTCGTCAAAATCACCCGCGCCCTGATCTCCGTTTCCGACAAGACCGGCTTGGTGGAATTCGGTCAGTTCCTTTCGTCCCAGGGCGTGGAAGTGCTCTCCACCGGCGGCACCGCGCGTGCGCTGCGCGAGGCAGGCGTGGACGTAAAGGACGTGTCGGAAGCAACCGGCTTTCCGGAGATGTTGGACGGGCGGGTCAAGACCCTGCACCCTATCATCCATGGCGGTCTGCTGGGCCTGCGCGATGGCGGCACGCATGAGGCGCAGATGGCCGAGCATGGCATCCAGCCCATCGACCTGCTGGTGGTGAACCTCTACCCGTTCGAGAGCACGGTTGCGGGCGGCGCGGCCTTCGATGTGGCGATCGAGAATATCGACATCGGCGGCCCGGCCCTGATCCGCGGCGCCGCCAAGAACCATGCCTTCGTCACCGTCGCGACCGAGCCGGAAGACTTGGCCGCCATCCGCGCGGAGATGGAAAGCAACAATGGCCAGACCACCTTGGCCACCCGCCGCCGCCTGGCCGCCGCGGCCTATTCAAGGACGGCGGCCTATGACGCCGCCATTGCGGGCTGGTTCGGCCGGGAGATCGACGAGCGCATGCCGCGCCATCTGGCGTTTGGCGGCAAGCGAGGCGACCTGCTGCGCTATGGCGAGAACCCGCACCAGGCCGCCGCCTTCTATGCCAATGGTGAACAGCGGCCGGGCGTGGCGACCGCCCGGATCGTGCAGGGCAAGGCGCTGTCCTATAACAACCTGAACGACACCGACGCGGCGTTCGAGTGCGTTGCGGAGTTCGACGGACCCGCCATCGCCATCATCAAGCACGCCAACCCCTGCGGCGTCGCCATCGGCTCGGATCTGATGGATGCCTGGACAAAGGCGCTTCGCTGCGACCCGGTCAGCGCGTTCGGTGGCATCGTCGCCTCCAACCGCGCCGTTACGGCAGCGCTGGCGGAGCAACTGAGCAAGCTGTTCCTGGAAGTCGTGATTGCGCCGGAAGCGGACGAGGACGCGCTGCAAGTGCTGGCGGGCAAGAAGAACGTACGCGTGCTGCTGACCGACGGTCTGCCCGACCCAGCCGCCGCCCGCCTGACCGCCCGCACACTCTCCGGCGGCTTGCTGGTGCAGACCGGCGACAATGGCCGGGTCGGCGAGGACACGCTGCAATTGGTGACCCGGCGCGCGCCGAGCGAGCGGGAACTGGCCGACCTGCTGTTCGCCTTCCGCGTGGCCAAGCACGTGAAGTCCAACGCCATCGTCTATGCAAAGGACGGGGCGACCGTCGGCGTCGGCGCGGGCCAGATGAGCCGGGTGGATTCCTCTCGTATCGCCACGCGCAAGTCCGCCGATGCCGCCGAAGCGGCTGGCCTGCCCGAGCCCCTCGCCAAAGGCTCGGTGGTGGCCTCCGACGCCTTCTTCCCATTCGCCGACGGCCTGTTGAGCGCGGCGGAGGCGGGGGCAACGGCCGTGATCCAGCCGGGCGGCTCCATCCGCGACAAGGAAGTGATCGCCGCCGCGGACGAAGCGGGCCTCGCCATGGTATTCACCGGCATGCGCCACTTCCGGCATTGAAGCCCCGTGCAGGATTGAAGGGACAAAACCCGCGGAATTTCAGCGCCTGGGGCGGCTTCTGCCCACCATCGCCAAGCCGGCCACACACAGCACGCCAAGCGCGGCAAAGCCCGCGGTTGCCGGGATCACCAAGTCGTAGCCACCTGCCTGCCAGATCAGCGAGCCGATGTGCGGGGCGAAGGCAAAGCCGACCAGATAGGGCAGCGCCAGCCACCCGGCAATCGCACCGAAACCGGTGCGGCCCAGGAACTCCGCCGTGATGGCGGGTTTCAGGATGCTGGTCAGGCCATAGGCGCCACCCTGCACGGCCGCAAAGGCGAAGGCGAACACCGGCGATGCGCCGGCGAAGAACAGCAACAGCGAGGCCGCCAGCACGCCGCAAAACGCAACAGCAGCCGCGCCGAGCGAGCTGACCCGCTTCTCGATCAGCATGAGCAAGACCCGCCCCGCCACCTGCATCGGCCCGATGGTGGAGGCGACCAGCACCGCGGTCGTCTGGGCGATGTTGCGCTCTGTCAGTAGCGGCATGATGTGGTTCAGCAGAACGCCGTGGTTCAGCGCCATCATGGGAAAGGCGAGCGCGATCATCCAGAATTGCGGCTTCTTCAATGCCGCCGCCAGCGCCGCCTTGTTCTCGGCCTTGGGGGCGGGGCGGGCCGCCTCCCCCGCCGCGCCTTCGATCAGGGCAGCGCCGAAATAGAGGCTGGGCGCCGCCAGGCCCGCGCCCGCCGCGGCGAAGATCAGCATGGTGGTGCGCCAGTCCAGGAGCTCGATCAAGGCTGCGGCCGACAGAAAGCTGACGGTGGAGGCGAAGCCCGCCACCAGGGTGATGCGCGTGATCGCCGGCCGGGCGGCCGCGCCCCGCGCGCGGGTGACGACGGAAAAGCACGGCTCGTAGAGGCAAAAGCCCTGGGCCGCGCCGATCACCAGCCAAATGAGCAGATAGGTTGTCTCGGACTGCACCTGCGACAAGGCCGCCAACGCGATCGCGCCGACCATGGCGCCGCCGCCGAGCGCATAGCGCCCGTAGCCCGCATCGATCACCCGCCCGGCAATGGGAGACGTTAATGCTGCCGCCAGAATGGCGACGGTAAGGCCCAGGGTCAGGTCGGTCTTGGCCCAGCCCAGTTGCTGCTCCCAGGTCAACAGGAAGGCCGCAAATACGTAGAAGATGCATGCCCAGATGACCGTCTCGCCGAACCCGAGCAGCCAGATGCTGATGCTGGTCGCTCTGGCCGGATGGGTAGAGGCGTAAGCGCTGGCAGTCATCAGCCGCGGCCCTTTGGCGACGCGGCGATGGGGATGGGAATCGCGATCTTGCGGTTTGGGTTCAAAGGCCCGTTTCTCCTTGGCTGTTACCGTCAGTCTACCCGCCTGGCGGCAAAACGGTAGGGCTTGGCAATTGGGAAACCTCGCCCGGCGCACGGAGGCACCGGTGGCGACGTTAAAAACCACCCTGCCCGATGGACGACGGGCACTTGAGTGCCTAAGACTGGCGTGACCTGTTCGATGATTTGTTGCGGAGGGTTGTCCGAACCATGACCACATATTTGAAACGCGGCGATGCAGCCGAAGCGTTCGATCGTGCGATGGTCGAGGCCACGGTGCGCAAGATGCTGGCGGATATCCACCTAAACCGCGAAGATGCCGTGCTCAAATACGCTCGCGACCTGGACAAATGGAACAACCCGAAAGTTCGCATCGGCGAGGAGCGCATCCGCCAGGTCGAAAACATGCTGCCCGAGACCTGGAAGGAAGACGTCGCCTACGCCATCGCCCAGGTGAAGGACTTTGCCCGCGCCCAAAAGGAGTCCATGCGGCCGCTCGAGATCGAACTGCAACCCGGCGTCATTCTGGGTCACAAGCATATCCCGGTGGGCTCGGTCGGCTGCTATATCCCGGGCGGCAAGTATCCGCTGGTTGCGGGCGCCTTCATGACGGCCGGCACGGCAGAGGTCGCGGGCGTCGAGACCATTATCGGCTGCGCCCCGCCCCGCGATGCGGACGGCATGTATCCGCAGACGCTCTATGCATTGAAGGCGTCCGGTGCCGGGGCGCTGTACTCTCTCGGCGGGGTGCAGGCGTTGGCGAGCATGGCCTATGGCTGCTTCGACATGCCCGCCTGCGATATGATCTGCGGCCCGGGCAATCCGTTCGTGGCGGAGGCAAAGCGCCAACTCTTTGGCACCACCGGCATCGACCTGCTGGCGGGTCCGACCGAGATCCTGATCATCGCGGACGGCGCGGTTGATGCGGAGCTGGTCGCCTGCGACCTGCTTGGCCAGGCCGAGCACGGCCCGGATACGCCGGTCTGGCTGATCGTCCTCGACGAAGCATTTGGCCGGGACGTGATCGCCCAGGTGGAGAAGCAGCTAAAGACGCTGCCAACCCGCGAGATCGCCGAGAAAGCCTGGAAGAACAATGGCGAGGTGGTGGTGGCCAAAGACCGGGAGGAGGCAGCCGCGCTTTCCGATGCCTATGCGGCCGAGCATCTGGAGCTGCTGACCGGCGAGGACGACTGGTATTTTCAGCGCCTGCGCAATTACGGCTCGCTGTTCATCGGCGAGGAAAGCACGGTTGCCTACGGCGACAAGGGTGTCGGCACCAACCACACCCTGCCCACGGGAAGGGCGGCGCGCTTTACCGGCGGCCTCTGGGTCGGCAAGTTTCTGAAGACCTGCACCTATCAACGCCTGACCCCGGAAGCCTCTCGTCACATCGCGCCGGTCATCAGCCGGATCTGCGAGGGCGAGGGCATGCTGGCGCACGGCATAACGGCGGATATGCGCTACACGCGGTTCGCGCCGAAAAACCAAGACGCCGAAACGTAACAGCGCAGCCCGCGCAGTAGCGGCGGCTTCCGGGTTTCGGGGAACCTAGCAAGCCGCTGCGAACGGGCGTTTATGCTGCCGCGCGCTCCCGCTCGCCGGGCGCTTTATCGTCTTCCGGCGCCGGATCGCGCAGCACATAGCCGCGTCCCCAGACCGTCTCGATGTAGTTGGTGCCACCGGTCGCGTTGTTCAGCTTTTTGCGCAGCTTGCAGATGAACACATCGATGATCTTCACCTCGGGTTCGTCGATGCCGCCATAGAGGTGGTTGAGGAACATTTCCTTGGTCAACGTCGTGCCCTTGCGGATCGAGAGCAGTTCCAGGATCTGGTATTCCTTGCCGGTCAGGTGCAGCATTTGGCCGTCGACTTCCGCGGTGCGGCTGTCCAGATTGACCGCCAGCCGGCCGGTACGAATGATGGATTCCGCGTGGCCCCTGGCGCGGCGGATAATGGCCTGCACGCGGGCCACCAGTTCGCGTCGATCGAACGGCTTGGTCAGGTAATCGTCGGCACCGATGCCGAAGCTCTTGATCTTGCTGTCCGGCTCCGCCAGTCCGGAGAGGATCAGGGTCGGCGTTTCCACCTTCGCGCCACGCAGGCGGCGCAACACCTCGTAGCCGTCAATATCCGGCAACAGAATATCCAGAATGATGAGGTCGTAGTCGTAGAGCTTGCCGATCTCCAGACCGTCTTCGCCCAGGTCGGTCGTATCGCAGATAAAACCTTCCGCCTTCAATATGGCTTCCACCGTGCGGGCGGTTGCGCTATCGTCCTCAACTATCAGCACTCTCATATTCTGCACCTCGATCGATATCGGGTAATTGGTTGGTTTTCGATTCTCACCTTATTGATCAAAGGTTAACAACTATTAAATTTCTGGGCGTATTTGTTCTGATTATGTACCATCTATTTTCGCACACTGGTCATATAATGACCGCACGAAAACAATCAGTGATTGTCGTCGTCCCTATAAAGGTTAACGCGTGTGGTGCGAAGGCCCAGCATTCCATGCGTCGTCACCAGCCGTTGCCAGGACTCGACCTCCTCCATGCTCAAGCCATAGCGGGCGCACGCTTCGTCGACGCTCAAGAGGCCGCCGCGAATGGCCGCTACGACTTCCGCTTTCCGGCGAATGACCCAGCGGGTCGTGTCGGGCGGCGGCAAGGTTTCCAGGGTCAATTCGGCGCCGTTCGGCCCGATAACGCGTTGCGCCCCAGAGCTTTCTGCGGATTTGCTGCTCATTCCAATCCTATCGTAAATTCGGCCGGTCCCCCCACGTACCGGTACCTGCACCCTACGCGGGATTTCTTTCCGAACGCCTAACTGATTAAGATTTTTGGGTGCCAATCCAAGAGGTTGCCTACCCTCGTGTCTCTGGAATGGCATCTCTGCCTGCAGGCCGCCTCGCGCCTTCGATTGTTCTAAAGTCGCAATCTGCAATTGACCCGGCCGGCAGAAATTTGTATTAGCACGCAAAATCAACCCGCTCGGCTTGGGGAGGCCGCATGAAAGTCGTCTTGCCGCCGGATTATCGTCCGTCCGAGACTGAAGAGTTCATGAACCCGCTGCAGTTGGAATATTTCCGGCAAAAGCTCCTTGTTTGGCGCGCCCAACTCATCGCCGAGTCGGAGGGCACGCTAAGTCACCTGCAACAGGAAAACCTTGTCGAGGCAGACTGGACCGACCGCGCCTCTGCTGAAACGGATGTCGCCCTCGAACTCCGCACCCGCGACCGCGCGCGCAAGCTGATCGTCAAGATCCAGGAGGCGCTCGCCCGGGTGGAGGATGGCTCCTACGGCTACTGCGAAGACACGGCGGAGCCGATCAGCCTGCGCCGGCTGGAAGCGCGGCCGATCGCGACCCTCAGCCTGGAAGCGCAGGAGCGGCACGAGCGCATGGAACGCAGCCACCGAAACGATTGAGCCTAACGATTAGCCGCCGTCGCCCCGGGCCTCGGCCACACTAGGGGTCTGATAGCCAACGGCTGGGCACCACCCGTCGGGATGGAACCATTAGGGGCGGCATAAAAATGCGGCGGCGTTAACCGAATGTAAGCTTGGCGTCGGTGACCTAGGCATGCAAGCTGCATGCGAGGAGGGAGATACCGATGGGTTCGCTGGGCGACAAGTTGCCGTCTCTGCCGTCATCGATCCGAATCGGTGCGTGGCCAATCGCTATGGGGCGGATCGGGGCGGGGCCCGACTGGCCGGGGCTCCGATTGGGCGCGCTGGCTGGCGTACGCCGTGCCGGAGATGGCGGCGGGCATGCTGTCGCTTTGGCGCAGGGACCGCCGGAACGGAGGCGCATTGCCGAAACCGGTGCAAAACGGGGTCACTGCTCCCACCGAGCCGCCCCCCGCACCCCCGTCCGATCATGAAGACTGGCGGCGGCGGGTTTTCGATGACAGTCCGATCGGCGTGGCCGTTCTCGATCCTGCGGACCGGCTGCTGGAGTGCAATGCGGCGTTTCAGGCCCTGGCCGGACCGGAGCGCGCGGTAAGTGGCCAGCCCCTCGACACCATGTTGAAGGCCGCGGGCGAGGAAGACCTGGACGAGCTGCTTTCGGCCGAGACCGCCACGGTGATCGACGTGCTGATCCTGCCCCTGTCGGATCAGGCGGGCGAGCGCAGCGGCAATCTTTATGCGGCCCCCCTTACCGGCGGCACCAGGGTCGTCCACCTGATCGACACGACCCAGCAGAAAAAGCTGGAGCTGCAGTTCACCCAGTCCCAGAAAATGCTGGCTGTCGGCACGCTGGCGGGCGGTATCGCCCATGATTTCAACAATCTGCTCACTGCAATGAACGGCTTCTGCGACCTGCTATTGCAGCGCCATCAGCCCGGCGACCCTTCATTCGCCGACATCATGCAGGTCAAGCAGAACGCCAACCGGGCTGCAAACCTTGTTCGGCAACTGTTGGCCTTTTCGCGCCAGCAGACCCTGCAGCCGCAGATACTGAACCTGCCGGACGTCATCTCGGACCTTTCCAGCTTGCTGCGGCGGCTGCTGGGCGCGGGTATCAAACTTCAGGTCGAGCATGGCCGGGACGCCGGCATGGTCCGCGTCGACCGGGGCCAGTTGGAACAGGTCCTGATCAACCTGGCCGTCAACGGGCGGGATGCGATGGAAGGCGAGGGCCGTCTGCAGATCCGCACCTGCAATGTCGCGCCGGAACACGCCAACACGCCCCCCCGCCAACCGCCATTGCCGGCGGAGCACTGGGTGTTGATCGAGGTGACCGACACGGGCGCGGGTATTCCCCTGCACCTGCTCGACCGCATCTTCGAACCCTTTTTCACGACCAAGGCTATCGGCGAGGGGACCGGCCTCGGCCTGTCCACGGTCTATGGCATCGTCAAGCAGACCGGCGGTTACATCTATGCCGAGAACGTTCCCGGCCAGGGCGCGCGCTTCAGCGTCTATCTGCCGTTGCACCAAGCCGGCGCCGCCGAGGACGAAGAGGAAGGGCACGCGCCCGCCGCCGATCTGACCGGCGCGGGCACCATTCTGTTGGTGGAGGACGAGGATCCGGTCCGCCTATTCGCGTCGCGCGCGCTCCGCAGCAAGGGTTATAGGGTGCTGGAGGCCCGCACCGGCCTGGCGGCCCTGTCGGTGCTGGAAGACGGCGAGGAGCATGTCGACCTCATCGTGACCGACGTGGTCATGCCCGAGATGGACGGCCCCGCGCTGATCGAGCGGGTGCGAGCGGAACGACCGAGCATGCGCATCATCTGCATCAGCGGTTACGCCGAAGGTTCATTCCGGGAAAAGCTTGGCACCTTCCGCAACATTCACTTCCTGCCCAAGCCCTTTACCCTCGGCCAACTGGCAGAGCGGGTGAAAGAGGTACTGGAAGAGAGAGTCTGTCCGGGGAGTTCCGAGAGGATGTGAGGGCGCGCGCTCCGCAGAACCCCTGGGCGTGGTATAAGGGGGTATAGGCGACGCCGAACTCGCGCTTAGCCCGCGTTTACGCGAGGCCGAGCAGGCGCACTCCTGCCGTTGCGAACGATCTCGTCAATGGTCGTCGGCGCAAGCTAGGCCGCTATGTTGACGGATGCGCGCGGCTTGGCGCTGTGAATTGTTGAAGCCGCACCGTTGTCGGCCGCTTCCTCCTTCACGCGATCTTCCATAACACGAGCGAGGAAGCGGTCGGTCCAGGCGTCCATGAACGGGTCGATCTTCGGAAATTCCGCCAATTGCTCTTCGCGCGACTGGGCGCCCGGCAGGTGCAGCATATGGCCGCCGCCGACGCTCCATCGCTGCATGATTTCCGGCGTCACTTCAGGGTGGAACTGGATGCCATAGGCCTTGCTGCCGTAGCGAAAGGCCTGCTGCGGGAAATGCTCGCTCGTCGCCAGCAACTCCGTCCCGCGCGGCAGGTCGAAGCCGTCGCGGTGCCACTGGAACATTTTCATTGGCCCGTCGAACAGATTCCGGCCGGCATCGGTCGGGAAGATCGTAGTATAGCCGATCTCCACCCGTCCCTCCGGGTGTGGCCAGACCCGTGCGCCGAGCATCCGTGCCAGCATCTGCGCGCCCAGACAAATGCCGACAAAGGTCTTGTCCGCCTCGAAGATTTTCGGCATCCAGTCGAGTTCTTTGCGGATCGCCGGAATATGGCAGTCGAGGGCGCACATAGGCCCGCCGAACATATAAACGGCGGCGTACTTCTCCAGGTCTTCGGGCAGCGCGTGCCCGATATTCGGGCAGCGAATATCGAGAGGATAGCCTTTCGCCATCAGCTTCTGCGCCACGCGACCCGGGTAGGAGAGCCGCTGGTGAACAATCATCAATACAGAGGTCTTCATAAGTGGAGAATATGATAGGACAAGCCGGCAAATCAATGCGGTGCAGCGCCGCGAGGCGAACACCGATGCCGCTGGCGCGACCGAAGGCGGCCTGAACAGCGTCGGCGGCTGGCGCGACGGCAGCCAGGCCAGCAAGCGCTACCGTGCCAAAACGTTGACCCAGGCTCAGGCAGTTTTCGCGGCCGGCTTGGCGCCCCTCAGACCGTCACCAACTTTCGGGCATTTCTCCATTGCCGCCTGGATGACCTTCTACAATGAGCGACGCCCGCACACCGCACATAGCGGCGAAACCCGGGCGTCGCTATATCGAGAGGCGCTGTCGGCTTCCGGTCCGGGCCTGCGCCCGGACCGGAAGCCGACAGCCCAGGCAGCCTGAAACGCACAACATGAAACCGATCGGCAGGACCGGACTGCGAGAAACGCGCGAAAGTTGGTGATGCCCTGAGGGGCGGCATATCATGGCGGTGTTCGGACGCCGTCCATTCTCTGCCGAGAAAGGGATATGCCACATGTCAGAGACTACCATCACCCAGCTGCCCGATCCATCGGGATTTGGCTCCGACCCATTCACCGACGTCCTCCGCGACGGGGCGCGCAAGCTGATCGAACAGGCGATCTGCGCGGAGTTGGCCGCGCTGATGGCCGCCTTTTCGGGAGAGAAGCTCGACGACGGTCGCGCGCGGCTGGTGCGCCATGGTCACTTGCCGGAACGCGAGGTGATGACCGGAATCGGCCCGGTGCCAGTGAAGGTGCCGCGTGTCCGTGATCGAAAGCCTGGCGCGGACAAGGTTAACTTCACGTCCAGCATCCTGCCGCGATACCTACGCAAGGCGAAATCGGTCGAAGAGCTGCTGCCGTGGCTTTACCTGAAAGGCGTGTCCACGGGCGATTTCACCGAGGCCTTGGAAGCGCTATTGGGCCCGAACGCCAAGGGCCTGTCCGCCAAGACCATCACGCGGCTGAAGGCCGATTGGTGGACAGACTACGAAGCTTGGCAAAAGCGCGATTTCGGCAGCCGGCGCTTCCTCTACATCTGGGCGGATGGCGTTTACTTCAAGCCGCGGATGGCTGAGGAAAAACAATGCGTTCTGGTGATCGTCGGAGCGGACGAATACGGCCGCAAGGAACTGCTGGCCATGACCGACGGCTTTCGCGAAAGCACCCAGAGCTGGCGCGAGGTGCTGCTCGATCTCAAGCGCCGCGGCCTGAAGCACGATCCCAAGCTGGCCATCGGCGACGGCGCGCTCGGCTTCTGGACGGCCCTGCGCGAGGTGTTCGCTACGACGCAGGAGCAGCGGTGCTGGCTCCACAAGACCATGAACGTGCTGAACGCGATGCCGAAGTCGGTGCAGGCCAAGGCCAAGGCGCATCTGCACGACATCTGGCAGGCCGAGACAAAGGCCGAAGCCAACGTCGCCTTCGATTTCTTCGTCGAAACCTACGACGTGAAATGGGACAAGGCGGTCGCCAAGCTGGTCAAGGACCGGGACGCGCTGCTGACCTTCTACGACTACCCGGCCGAGCACTGGAAACATATCCGGACCTCAAATCCGATCGAGAGCACCTTCGCCACCGTGCGGCACCGCACGAAACGCACCAAGGGCTGCCTCAGCCGCAAGACAGGCCTGGCCATGGCCTTTAAGCTGATGATGTCGGCGCAGAAGAAATGGCGCAAACTCGACGGCCGGAACCGCCTGCCCGAGGTCATCGCAGGGGTTGAGTTCCGCGACGGCCTCCGCCACCTTCAAACCGCCGCTTGATCAGGCGTCACCAACTTTTGCGCATATCTCCCGGACTGCAGCTTAAATCAGAGCCGAAACTATCCAACGATTGGGGAGTAGCTCAGTTCGCTATTGGCCGCCGCAACCCGCGTTGCATCTACCATCGCGATGAAGTCGCGCGTGTTGCCTTTTCCTTTTGCACGGCCAATAATTGATGTCGCCAAGAAGTCGCCTGGAGATCGGGAATGAAGCTGTTAGCTATTACTCTCCTTGTCACGATCGCCGCATTTGGGCCAGTCGGCGCGGAAGAGCCGGAGTCGCCCATTTATCTTCCTGCCGCTAGCGTCAACGCTGAGGCGCTGATAGAACCTCCAACTGAACGCGGCTCTGCGGCCTACAAGGCCGAAATGAAAGTTGTGCTCTGGCTGCAACGAAGCCGCACGCCACAGCAGATCGCCTTCGTGCGCGAAGAGCTCAACTTGGCGCGCTTCGTTCCCCTTATCGGCGAGGATCTCCTCACTGTCGATGGCATCGCGCTGCACCAAATCCTCGATCATGTGATCGACCAGGTCCGCGCCGATTACGACCGGCTAAAGGACGTTTATGACATGCCGAGGCCATTTCAGGTTAGTGACGCAATTCATCCGGTTACAGAGGCCCGACCTGTGGCCTCTTACCCCAGTGGCCATGCGATCCGGGCGACCGTTTACGCGCGTTTGCTGGGTGAAATATTTCCGAGCCGTCACGATGCTCTGATGGCGTATGCCATGCAGATTGGCTATGGCCGAGTAATCGCAGGCGTCCACTTTCCGATGGATGTCTTGGCTGGGCAAAAGCTCGGTAATGCTTACGCCGACGTCATCGTTGCGCAGCCGGCGTTCACCGATGCAATGCGCCGCATCTCCCAAGCCACGGACACCGTCTCGCTCCCCGCCTCTGGCTCACGCTGACTCGGAACTCAAATTGAGCGGCAAGACCGTATGTTCGCCCCGGTTGCCGAGGTACCTTGGATGGGCCCGGCTTATCCTCAGGGCTGCCGGGCACGCAAATCAAACAGTCTCTCCCGCATTGGTCGTTGGCGCTCGTCGTCCCGGCGCTGCACGGGGGGCGGTCTCATCGTAGCCGTGACCTTTGCCACGGAGTTGGGTCACGCCAGCCGGTTCGACAGTCCGCGCCAGCCTGCGATCTACGTCGGCCTGGGTCCCGGAGAGCGTTGGAGCGACGAGATAATCAGAAAGGGCGGCACCACGGTCAATTACGGACCCAATAGGCACAATAGACCGGTTTGATGCCCTGCATTGCTGCTTGCATAGTACGCTCCATATTGTGCGTGCTCTCCCTAAATCTGACGCGCGTCAAGGCGCGATGTCCGAAGTGTCCGTCGTCAGAGTTTTTCGGGCTCCGTATGAGCTTTGGTAACGGAGGTTCTGGTTCGGTTTCGGGATCAGTTTAGGCGGCTGCTTTTCGGTGCTGCAACCGCCGGATCTGGATGGTGTGGGTTTTGATCCCCTCTCTCATTTCCAGGATCTGGGCGCCGCGGCCGTGATAGACATCGGCAGGGGTCAGGTTTCCCAGGCTCTCGTGGTATCGGTGGTGGTTGTAGTAGTCGACGAAGGCGCCGATCCGCCGCTCAATGTCACCGGGCAGGAAGTAGTTTTCCAGCAGTACCCGGTTCTTCATGGTCTGATGCCAGCGCTCGATCTTGCCTTGGGTCTGCGGGTGGTGCGGAGCGCCGCGAACATGATCCATACCCTTGGCCTTGAGATACTTGGCCAGATCGCCGGCGATGTAGGAGGAGCCGTTATCGCTGAGCAGTCTCGGCTCGATGGACGAGGATTGCCCGATCACACCCAGTTGCCTGCAGCGCCTGTTCCAGGGTGGCGGTGACATCCTCTGCCTTCATCGTCGTGCACAGCTTGCAGGCGATGATGTAGCGGCTGTAGTCGTCGAGGATCGTGCTGAGATAGAACCAGCCCCAGCCGATGACCTTCAGGTAGGCAAAGTCGGTTTGCCAGAGTTCGTTCGGGCGGGTTGTCTTGTCCTTGAACTCGTCGGCGGCACGGATCACCACATGCGCCGGCGCCGTGGTCAGATCCTCGGCCTTCAGGATGCGGTAAGCCGATGATTCCGAGATAAAATATCGCTTCTCATCGGTGTATTTGAAGGCCAGTTCCCGAGGCGTCAGATCCTCATGTTCCAGCGCGAACGCCACGAAGTCCGTGCGGATCGTGTCGGGGATGCGGTTCCAGACCGCCTTTGGCCGCGGAGAACGGTCCGCCAGGGCTTCCGGCCCGCCGTCGACCCAGCGGGCATACCAATCATAGCGGGCGTACCAATCATAGAACGTACTGCTGGGGATGCCGATCATCGACAGCGTCCGTTTCACCGGCAGATGCGAGGCTTCGACCGTGCGGATGACTTCCAGCTTCTCGGAGGCAGGGTATCTCATGTGTCGTCCTCCCCAGCCCCTGATCATGCTTTTTTTCAACAGCCGGTTTTCCAGTGTCAGTTCGGCAACGACCTCCTTCAGGGTCGCCGCCTCTGAGCGTAATTCTTTGACCTCCGGCGCCGTCGCCTGCCGTGCCGTGTCTCCGGCCAGGCGGCGCTTGCCGTTCGGCGGCGCGCTGAAGCAGTGCCGCGCCCGCGCCTCACCCAGGAACTCCTTCGACCAGGTGTAGTACAGGCTTTCGGCGATGCTCTCTTCGCCGCGCAGACCGGCCAACACAACCCGGATCTTCTCCTCTGCCGAGTAGTGCTTGCGGGTCCTCCGCTTAATGCCCCTGACCAACTTGTCAGCGGCATCTTTCGATGTTCCGGTGTTCTTGTTCATCTTCGCTCCTCAATGGCTTCGATGAACCAGAAATCCCCCGTTCCTCAAACCCTCAATTCTGTCCGACAAGCGCTGACGCCACACACTAATACCAATCGCGTTTGATCAGAACCGATGGGCCCAGCCACGGAGCCCGATGGACGTGATTTTCCACGGCTGATCGATGAGCTTGTTCCATGCTTCGCAGCTGAGGGCGACGATCTCGCCCTGTGATTTGAAGATGCGGTTTGAGAGCCAATTTTCGCGCATGAACTGCCAGACGTTTTCGACGGGATTGAGCTCGGGTGCTTTGGCCGGCAAGGCCATGAGGGTGATGTTTTCAGGAACGTCCAATTTGCCTGTCATGTGCCAACCCGCCTGATCGAGCAGCACCAGCGCGTGGGCACCAGGGGCGACCTGGGTTGCGATTTCATTGAGATGAAGCTGCATCATGGCGGTGTTGCAGCGGGGAAGCACGAGCCCTGCGCCGACGCCGCGCGCCGGGCAGATGGCGCCGAAGATATAGGTTGACTTGGTGCGCTGATCCTGTGGAGCGCTGGGCCGGGTGCCCTTGCGCGCCCATCGCCTGGTGCGCTTGTTCTTCTGACCGATACGCGCCTCATCCTGCCACCAGATCTCTATGGGCGTGCTCGGGCCGAGTTTTGCTTTGAGCGCTGCCAGCTGTGCGGGGAAGTTTTTTTGAACGCCTCCAGCGCATATTGGTTCTGGGCGTGGTGGCGTGGGCGGGCCGACAGCCGGACAAAGCCCATCTTCTTCAACGCGCCGCGCACGGTGCTTTCCGAGACGCTCAGGCCGAATTCCTCATAGAGCCACTGCACCAGATCCTTGATCCGCCAGCGCACCACCCCGTGCACCGCCGGGATCGGGCCCTCATCAACAATCCGCGCCAGCGCCGCACGGTGTTCTGCGCTGAGCTTGGGCGCCGCGCCGGGCGCTTTACGGTCGATCAGCCCGTCCGGACCCTCAGCATTGAAGCGCAAAACCCAGTCCCGGATGATCTGAAGCGTCACCCCGCCGATCTTGGCCGCTTCGCAGCGACTGGCGCCGTCATAGATCGCCGCAAGAGCCAGCAAACGGCGCGTCTGGTTGGCGTCTCTTGCTGCTTGGCCACGCGGCGAAGCGCCGGCCATCAAAATCCTGACGAAGCGGAACCCGAGCACCCCATGGCAAACCTCCTTCCGTTTGCCACGGTGAATCATGATTTGCCCGATCTTGGGAATCCCCTGCCGTGAGTCCCGGTTAAGGGGCGTTGGTATAACCTCTAATTCAAAACTGGTCTTCGAGCACGCCACTCTGTTGCCTTTTCAAATGCATTACCGACCCGCATCACGGTTGCCTCGTCAAACGGGCGGCCAATGATCTGCATGCCCACCGGCAAACCATCGGCCGAAAAGCCGTTACACACCGACGCCACCGGAGAGCCGGTCACGTTAAACGGCGAGGTCAGCAGCGCGCGCTGGAACACGTAAAGCGGCGACATCTGGTTGATGGGCGGTGCGGGCGTCCAGCCGCCGGCGGTCAGCAGCACGTCAAACTTGGCAAATTGCGCCTGAACCTCTGCCGCCAGCACCCGGCGCATGCGCACCGCCTGTACGTAGTCCTGCGCCGTGAGAACGGAGGCCAGCATCATGCGGTCGCGGAAGATCTCTCCATATTTCTCCGGCGTCGCGCGCATGTGCGGTTCGTGCAGGGCCATGGCCTCGCCCATCATGATGACCATGTTGCAGGCGTGATAGTCCTGCACCGACGACAAATGCACCGGCTCCACCGTTGCGCCGAGGCCGGTGAGCACGTCAACGGCTTGGTCCATTGCGCCTTTGACGGTGTCGTCGGCGTTGTCGTCGCCATCATAGAAATGGCGGATATGCCCGATTTTCAGGCCCTTGATGTTACCGTTCAGCGCCGCCGTGTAATCCGGCACCGGCTTGTCGGCGGAGCCGGGGTCCCGGGAATCATATCCGGCCAGCACCTGCAGGATCATCGCGCTGTCCCGGATGGTCCAGGTCATGGGCCCGCAATGGTCGAGCGAGTAGCCAAGCGGCGAGACGCCCCTGCGCGAGACCCGACCATAGGTTGGCTTGACGCCCGCAATGCCACAGAAATAGGCGGGCATGCGGATCGAACCTGCCGTGTCCGTCCCCAGCGTCCCCAGCGCCAGGCCCGCCGCCATCGCCGCACCGGAGCCGCTGGAAGAGCCGCCGGTGAAGTGGTTCGTATTCCAGGGGTTGCGCGCCGGCGGCGCGGGCAGGTCCCAGGACGGGCCGCCAAAGGCGAACTCGTGGGTTTGCAGCTTGCCGAGCAGGACGGTGCCCGCCTCTTTCAGCTTGGCCGCGCAGACGCTATCGGCCGACGGCACGCGGTCGGCATGCAAATGGGAGCCGCTGGTGGTGCGGATGCCGTCCGTGTCGTAGATGTCCTTCAACGCCACGGGAATGCCGGTCAGCGGGCCTCCCTCGCCTTTCGCAAGCGCAGCATCGGCGGCCCTTGCATCGTCGAGCGCACGATCCGCTGTAACGAGGAGATACGCATTGACCTGCGGATCGACGGCTTCGATGCGTGCCAATAGGTGTTCCGTCAACTCGACCGACGAAATCTCCCGAGAGCGAAGCAACTCCGATGCTGAGGCTATCGTTTGAAAATGCAGGGGATTGCCGCTCATTTGGCTTCTCCCGGCGCTTCGGCAATAGCGGGTTCACGGAACATATGCGCCGGCTCCAGCGCCATGTCGGCGGTGGCTTGGCGGACACGGGCCTGCAGTGCTTCGATTGTGTGCAATGCAGCATATAAGCTGTGCAGTTTCGCTTCATTCGGGTGGTATCCACTTGCCGCAAGCATCGCGGCGAATGTCTCACTGCCTATCGAAGGGGTCGTTTTCATGACTGGCTCCTGGAGGGTTTGGTATCAAATCAAGCAAAAAAGATGCCAAGAACGCACCTGTTTCCGCCTTTTGGCATAATTTTTGCTCAGACAGAGTTACGGAACCTAGGACGCCCGCCCGCAACAGGCAGGTCATTCGCGGGTTCCCATTACTGAGCAACCAATCCGGTCCACGGGAGACCCAGTCATGAGGCTTACTTTCCACCGTCCTTGGCGGCGGATGCTGCTGGCGGCCAGCGCGCTGGCGTTGAGTGTCGGCTTTACTTCCCAGGCAGACGCCGGCGGCACGCTGCGCATCGCCATGACCGCATCCGACGTGCCGACGACGACGGGCATGCCGAACAATGGCTATGAAGGCATGCGCTTCCTCGGCTATCCGATATTCGAAGGCCTTGTGCTCTGGGATCTTTCCAGCGCCGACAAGTTGGCGGACATCCGGCCGGGCCTCGCCGAAAGCTGGGCCCAGGACCCAGACGAGCCGACCAAGTGGACCTTCAAGCTGCGCCAGGGCGTAAGCTTCCATGACGGCTCGCCCTTCAACGCGGACGCCGCCATCTGGAACCTGGAACGCTACTATAATCCTGATTCCCCACAGTTCGAGCCGCAGGGCTCCGCCATTGTCCGGGCGCGCAATCCGAACGTCGCCGCGTACAAGAAGATTGACGACTACACGCTGGAGATCACCACCGACCAGCCGCTCAGCTACTTTCCCTACCTCCTAGTCTACATGCTCTATTCGAGCCCGGCTCAGTTCGAGGCGGTCGGCAGCGACTGGGCAGCGTTTGCCAAGGCGCCTTCCGGCACAGGGCCGTTCAAGATTACCGACTTCAAGCCGCGCATCAGTGTGAGCCTGGCGAAGAACGAAGACTACTGGGATGCTGCCCGCGTGCCTAAGCTGGACGGCATGGAGCTTTATCCGATGCCGGAGGCGACCACCCGCCTCGCCGCGCTGCGTTCCGGCCAAGTCGACTGGATCGAGGTGCCGCCGCCGGACGCGATCCCAAGCCTGAAGGGCGCTGGCTATGAACTCGTCACCAACAGCTACCCGCACAACTGGCCCTGGGTGTTCAATCTCGCTAAGACCGACTCGCCGTTCGCCGACAAGCGCGTGCGCCAGGCCGCCAACTACTGCATTGACCGGGATGGCATGGTCGAGTTGCTGAACGGCACCGCGGAGCCGTCCTATGGCTTCTTCAAGAAGGGCGGTGACAAGTTCGGTGATCCGGAAAACGCCTACACTCTCGATACCGAGAAGGCGATGGCGTTGCTGAAGGAAGCCGGTTATGGACCGGACAATCCGGCCAAGGCCAAGGTGATGATCTCCACCAGCGGCTCCGGCCAGATGCTGCCGTTGCCGATGAACGAGTATCTGCAGCAGATGCTGGCGGAATGCAGCATCGAGATCGACTTCGAGGTCGTCGAATGGGGCACGATGCTGGTCGCCTTCCGCAATGAGCCAACCGGGCCTCAGGCTCTCGGTGCGGATGCCATGAACATCAGCCTCGTTTCCTCCGACATCTCCCAGATGGCGCGCTGGTTCTGGTCCGGCAACATGGCGCCCAAGGGCTCCAACTGGGGCCACTTCCAGAATGAGGAATGGGACACGATCTTGGCGGAAATCCAGAACTCCACCGATCCAGCGGTCGCAGCGGCCAAGATCCCGCGCCTCAATGAGATCCTGGTAGACGAGGCCCCGTGGCTCTGGATCGTGCACGACCTGAATCCGCGCGCGATGAGCAACGACGTGACGGGCTTTGTCTCCGCGCAAAGCTGGTTCCAGGATTTCACCAGCGTTGACCTGAAGTAAGCCTCACCGGGGGCGGACGGCGTTCGCGGCGATCCGCCCCCAATTGCACTGCCTTCCATCCGGAAAGCCTTTTCTATGGAGCTGTTTATCCTCCGGCGTATCGCCTATGCCGTGCCGATCCTGCTGGGCGTATCGATCGTCATTTTCGGGCTGGTGCAGCTGTCCCCAGGCGATGTCGCCGACCTGCTGATCCCGCCCGAAGCGCCCAAGGAAGTCGCCGACCTGCTGCGCCAGAAGTTCGGCCTCGACCGTCCGGTTCACGAGCAATACCTGATCTGGCTCGGTAACCTGCTGCAAGGCGACCTGGGTGTTTCGATCTTTACGAACCAGCCAGTTCTGGACGATCTGACCTCGGCAATCGGCAACACGCTAAAGCTGGCGGTGCCCGCCGCCATTCTGGGCTTTGCCCTCGGCATTGTCCTGGGCGCGCTGGCGGCTGTGGGGCGCGGCGGCTGGCTCGACAAAGTGCTTTCCGGTCTGGCGATCACGGGCGTTAGCCTGCCGCACTATTGGGTGGGCATCGTCCTCGTCGCCATCTTCTCCGTCACCTACAACGTGCTGCCGGCGCAGGGGATGGGGCCGCAGGGCTTCCCTTCAACGTGGGAGCAGATCAAGCATCTGATCCTGCCGGTTGTCACGCTGTCGCTGATCCCAATGGGCGTCGTCAGTCGCCTGGTCCGGGCGAGCGTGCTGGAGATTATCTCCCAGGAGTTCGTCACAACCCTGCACGCCAAGGGCCTGCTGAACAGGCGCATCCTGCTGCACATCATGAAGAACGCCGCGCCGTCCGTGCTGGCGGTCATGGGCCTGCAATTCGGCTACCTGATCGGCGGCTCAATCCTGGTAGAGACGGTGTTCAACTGGCCAGGCTCAGGCAATCTTATGAACCTGGCCATTTTCCGCCGCGACGTGCCAGTGCTCTCCGCCACGATCCTGGCGCTGGCGGCGCTGTTCGTCGTCATCAACATTCTGGTCGATGTGCTGCAAGCGCTGATCGACCCGCGCATGCGCCGCTAGGCAGGGGAACGGAACCATGACGACCGCTCACGCTGCCCCCTTCCCGACCGAAGCCGACGAAGCGCTAACCCGCGCCCAGGAAGGCATCGGCTATTGGGGACGTGTCTGGGAGCGCCTGCGCAAGGACAAGGTCACGCTGGTCGTGATCGGCGTCCTGGTGCTGATCGTGTTGATGGCGATCTTCGCGCCGCTGCTGGCGACCCATGACCCAATGAAGGGCTCCATCCTCGGCCGGCTGAAGGAATTCGGCTACAAGGGCCACATCCTCGGCACCGACGAGACCGGCCGCGACCTGCTCAGCCGCCTGCTCTATGGCGCGCGGCTGTCGCTGATTGCTGGCGTGCTGCCCGTAGTGTTCGCCCTGCTGATCGGCGGCGTGCTCGGCATCACGGCCGGCTATTTCCGGGGCTGGGTCAATACTCTGATCATGCGCGGCATGGATGTGCTGTACGCCTTCCCGTCGATCCTGCTGGCCATCGCCATATGCGGGATTCTGGGAAGCGGCCTGGAAAACACCATTCTGGCCCTGACCATCACCTTCATCCCGCCCATTGTCCGGATATCGGAGACGGTGACGGCGCAGGTGCGCACGCTCGACTTTGTCGATGCCGCCCGGATCAGTGGCGCGAAGCCCGCGATGATCATGTGGTATCATGTGCTCAACAACGTGCTGGGGCCGATCCTGATCTACACGACCAGCCTGATCTCCATCGCCATCATCCTGGCTGCCGGATTGAGCTTCCTGGGCCTGGGCGTTACGCCGCCAGACGCCGAATGGGGGCTGATGCTGAACAATTTACGCCAGGCGATCTGGGTCAACCCGACCATCGCGGCACTGCCCGGCATCGCTATCTTCATCACCTCAATGAGCTTCAACCTGATGAGCGACGGCCTGCGTCAGGCCATGGACGTGCGCGTATGACGGCTGCAACCCCCGCCTCCCCTCAGCGGCCCTTGTTGGTCGCCAATGACCTGCGCAAGCATTTTCCGGTGAAGGGCAAGCTGTTCGCCCAGAAATCCGTGGTCCAGGCCGTCGATGATGTCAGCTTCATTGTCCATGCGGGCGAGACGCTCGGCATTGTCGGCGAGTCCGGCTGCGGCAAGAGCACCACGGCCCGCCTGCTGCTGCACCTGATCGAACCCGATGCGGGCGAGGTCATCTTTGACGGCAAGCCGGTAGACAAGCCGGAAGGTATCTCTGCCAACGCCCTCTACCGGCAAATGCAGATGGTGTTTCAGGACAGCTATTCTTCCCTGAACCCGCGCCTTTCCATCGCCCAGTCCATCGCTTTTGGACCGATGGTGCAGGGCGTGCCGAAGAAGGAAGCGCTGGACCGCGCCATTTCCCTGCTTGAGCGGGTCGGGCTCGCCCCCAACATCTACGCCAACCGCTATCCGCACGAGTTGTCAGGTGGCCAGCGGCAACGGGTCAATATCTCCCGCGCGCTGGCGTTCGAGCCGAAGCTACTGGTGCTGGATGAAGCGGTCTCCGCCCTCGACAAGTCGGTGGAAGCGCAGGTGCTCAACCTGCTGGGCGAGATCAAGGCGGATTTCAACCTGACCTATGTCTTCATCAGCCACGACCTGAGTGTCGTGCGCTATGTCAGCGACCGGGTGATGGTAATGTATCTGGGCAAGGTGGTGGAGATCGGCCCGGTGGACGACACCTACGCCGCGCCGCGTCATCCCTATACCCAGGCGCTGCTGGCGGCGATGCCGAGCATGTCGCCCCGCAAGCGCACAGAAAAGGCGCCGCTGACCGGCGACCCGCCCAACCCAATCGATCCGCCGAGCGGCTGCCGGTTCCGCACGCGCTGCCCATTCGCGGCGCCTGTCTGCGCCGAAAAAACACCACGCCTGGTGACTCAACCTAACGGCGGCCACGACCACTTCGCCGCTTGCCATCTTTACGATCCAGCTGCCAAGCATCCACAGGCGCAGGAGATCCGTCATGCTTAGCCCCACCACGTCTGACCCGGCCTATGGCCCGGGCGACGGCGCTCCCGAAACCGGGGGGCAAACCATCCCGGTACCCGCTATGGCAGAGGCGTTGGTTAGTGTCCGAGACCTGAATGTGCGGTTTGCAACCCGGGCGGGTTCTATTGCCGCCGTCAACGGTATTGGCTTCGATGTAGACCCTGGCCGGGTGCTTTGCATCCTGGGCGAGTCGGGCTCCGGCAAGAGCGTCACGCTCCGCGCCATCGCCGGCATCCTGCCCAAGGCGACCACTACGATTGAAGGCCAGATCAATTTTGGCGGCACCGATCTGGTCCGACTGCCGGAGCGGGAAATGCGCAATATTCGCGGCTCCCACATCTCCATGATCTTTCAGGAGCCGATGACGGCGCTTGACCCGGTCTTTACCGTCGGGAGCCAGATTGCGGAGAGCATTGTCCGGCACGAGCATGTCTCCTGGAACACGGCCCGAACCCGCGCGCTGGAACTGCTGGAACTGGTGCAAATTCCTTCCGCCAACCGCCGGATGAAGGCGTATCCGCACGAGATGTCAGGCGGCATGCGGCAGCGGGCGATGATTGCGCTGGCACTCGCGTGCAAGCCCGACCTGCTGCTAGCCGACGAGCCAACGACGGCGCTTGACGTGACCGTACAGATCCAGATCGTGCTGTTGCTGCGGGAATTGCAGCGCGAACTCGGCATGGCCGTCATGTTCGTGACCCACGATGTGGGCGTCGCCGCAGAAATCGCGGACGAGTTGGCCGTCATGTATGCCGGGCGCTTCGTCGAGCATGGTCCGGCGCTCGATGTGATTGAGCAACCGAGGCACCCCTACACCGCGGGCCTGCTCGCTTCGACCGTGCATGGGGCGAAGCGGGGCTCCATCCTGCAACCGATCCCCGGCATGCCGCCAGACCTGACGCGCATGCCGCCCGGCTGCGCCTTCGCCCCGCGCTGTCCGCATGCGGAGGATGCCTGCCGGGAAGCGGTGCCAGAGACGCTCAGCATCGGCAACCAAACGGTCGCTTGCCGCCGTCAGGGCGGTCCCGCACCGCTTGGGCCGTTGGGCTGAGGGGAAGCACGGCATGTCAGCCGGAACCGAGCCTTCTCTGATCGGGTTATGGGCCGCCATCGCCACGCCCCTTCTGGTGGACGGCTCCCTCGACGCGGACGGCATTGCTGCTAACGCTCGCTATTACCGCGACGGATTAGGCCTCGACGGTGTGTTCTGCCACGGGATTATGGGCGAGGGCTGGTCGCTGGCGTTGGACGAGCGCAAGGCGGCGCTGGAAGCCCTGATTGACGGCAGTGGCGGACCCAGCGGCCTGTCCGTTGGCGTGGTCATCACCCACCATGCGCTGGCGGAGACTCTGGCACTTGCCCGTCACGCCGGGCAGGCCGGCGCTCACCATATCGTGCAGATGCGGCCGCGCGGACCCTACCGCGAGGCAGAATTGATCGCGGCCGCCGAAGCGGCGGCGGATGCCGCAGGCCTGCCGCTAGTGTTGTTCGAGTCATCTGCGCCCGGCATGAGCTTCGGCTCTGCCGTCATCGACACGCTGGCGCAACGCGGGCTCGTGCTGGGCATCAAGGCGACAGGAGGGGGCAAGGCCGTCTCCACCTTGCGCGCGCTGGTGGGTACACACAGCACGGTTTGCGACCCGCACGAGGACCAATGGCTCCGCGACCTGCTGTGCGATCCATCCTTGCCCCTCTATGCCGATCCGGAGCCATATCTTTACCAGACGGCGGACTGGCAGCCGATCCGCGGCTATCGCGATGCTTTCACGGCCGGCGATATCAACGCAGCCCTTCGCTATTGGCGGCAGTTGGAGCCCTGGAGGCGTGTGTATCAACGCTGGATCATCGGCCCGTTGGATCGCGGGCACTCTCCGGCGGCTGCCCTGAAGCACTGGATGCACCGGCTCGGCCTCGCCGGCGGGCCGGTACGCGCACCGCTGCTGCCGCTTTCTCATCATGACGCAAAGGCGCTCGACGCCGATCTTGCGAGCCTTTCCTCCCCGCCTGACCGCTAAGAAGGAACCATAGTCATGCATAAAATCGCCATTCCGGACCATGTCGTCGATACCGTCATCGCCCGCCGCGGCACGGCGCACCCGCATGCGAACCTGGACCCGGCCAAGACGGCGCTGGTGGTGATCGACCTGCAGAACGGCTTCATGGTACCGGGCGTCGCCCATGCCCTCTGCGAGACCGCGCCAGAAATCGTGCCGAACGTCAACCGGCTCGCCGAGGCCGTGCGCGCCACCGGCGGTAAGGTCTTCTGGATTCAAAACACCCATGACGACAATTGCTTGGAAAGCTGGTCTACCCTGCACGACATGACGCCGCCGGACGCGACGGCCAAACGGATAGAGAGCATGTCCGAAGGCAGCGTCGGCCATCAGCTTTGGCCCGACCTAGAGATAAAACCGGAAGACGAGCGAGTGCTGAAATACCGCTATTCGGCCTTTCTGCCCGGCTCCTCCGACCTGCCGGAGCGGCTGCGCGCTGGTGGCTATGACACGGTGATCATCACCGGCACGGTGACGAATGTCTGCTGCGAGTCTTCCGCCCGCGATGCCATGATGATGAACTTTAAGACCGTCATGGTGACCGACGGCAACGCCGCCAATTCCGACGAGGAGCACAACGCCTCGTTGGTTAATTTTTATCTGATTTTCGGAGATATCGCGCGTACGGACGAGGTAATCAACTGGCTGACGAAAAACGCTCTGTCGTTAGACCCCGTGTCGCCATAGAATACCTCGCTACGCATGTTGTCCTAGTACAGCAATCGCGGGCCTGACCACGCCAAAATTCGGTTGCAGGGTTAGAGGACAGCCCGCAAAGAGAAGTGGTCATAGTGTCATTAGCGCGAACTGTGTGACGTCAACGCCTGCCGGACTGGTCGTGCCCCGTTTTGATGCCGCCCCAGGTTCTCATTTATTCGGCCTGGGCTTCGTAAGCCAAGAGGCTTTTCCAGCCGAGAGCTGAGTGCCTTCTACGCGGGTTGTAAAAGCCATTGATGTATTTGAAGGGCACCTCGAAAAATGTCGCGATCCAGCAGGATCCCGGTAGAATCGCCGATATAGGGGCGATGACTGGGAGGTGCTGATGGTCCAGATGGGCTTCTTCGACGTTTCGAAACGCTACGCCCGGCTGGACGCGAAGTCGGATCCGCTGGTGAAGCTGAACGCCATCGTCCCCTGGGCGTATTTCCGGCCGCAGTTGGAAGCGGTCTGGCGCCGGCCGCCGGAGGCCCGAAAATCCAAGGCTGGCCGCAAGCCGTGGGATGTGGTCGTGATGCTCAAGGCGCTCGTGCTGTGCGAGCTCTACAACCTCTCCGACGAGCAGTTCGAGTACCGGGTGCGCGACCGGCTGTCGTTCATGCGCTTCCTGGGCTTGGGTCTTGAGGATCCGGTTCCGGACGCGACGACGGTCTGGCAGTACCGCGAGCAGCTGGTCCAGGCTGGCGTTGTCGGTGAGCTGTTCGGCGCATTCGACGGCTACCTGGAGGCCCAGGGCTGGCTGGCGATGGGCGGGCAGATGATCGACGCCTCGATCGTGCCGGTGCCCAAGCAGCGCAACGGCCGCGATGAGAATGCCGCGATCAAGGCGGGCGAGACGCCCGAGGGTTGGGACGAGAAGCCGGCGAAGAAGCGCCAGAAGGACACCGACGCGCGCTGGACCAAGAAGCACGGCAAGTGGCACTACGGCTACAAGAATCACGTCAACGTCGATCGGCGACACAAGCTGATCCGCCGCTACAAGGTGACGGACGCGGCGACGCACGACAGCCAGGTCATCGACGACGTGCTGGACGACGACAACACGGCCTCGGACGTCTGGGCGGACAGCGCCTACCGGTCGGCCGAGATTGAGGAGAAGCTGGAAGACCGCGGCCTGAAGAGCCGCATCCACCGCAAGGGCCATCGCAACCGCCCACTCAGCAAGCGCGAGAAACAGGGCAACAAGACCCGCTCGAAGGTCCGCGCCCGGGTCGAGCACGTGTTCGGCGCGCAGACCAACGACATGGGTGGCACGCTGGTGCGCAGCATCGGCATCGCCCGCGCCAAGGCGCGCATCGGCCTGAAGAACCTTGCCTACAACATGCGCCGCTTGGTCCACCTGAACGGCCTCGCCGCCGCCCGCGGGCCGACGTGAGCGGGGTGGCGACAGCAGAAGTGCGTCTGGAGCGCAGCTGAACGGGCAAAAACAACCAAAAAAGGCCGCAAAACGGCGCCCATCGGGGCGTTCAGCGGCGAACGAGGTTCAACATCGGCCCAGAAGCGGCTACGCAGCCGTATTTATCGAAGTGCCCTATTAAATCGTTGGAAAGATTGGCGCGCCCTGGAGGATTCGAACCCCCGACCCACGGAGTAGAAATCCGTTGCTCTATCCAACTGAGCTAAGGGCGCTAATTTGCAACCGCCAGGATAACCATCGGTTTGGTCAGGCCGGGCGGTTCCATCGGAAATTGTCAGCATAACTCTTTGGCTTGATGATGCGCTTGCGCTCCGGCATGACGTCATAGGAGATGCCGTGCCTTTGCGCGTACGCCTCCGCCTCCTCTCTGGTGGGAAAGCGCAGACGCACCTGCCGGTTGGTGTCGCCGTTGCCCGCCCAGCCCATCATATTGTCGGGGCGCAAGGCGCGCGCAGGCTCGAACTCCAGCACCCAGTTCTTGGTTCTGGCCCAGCCCTGTTGCATCGCGGTGCGGGCGGGACGGTAAATGCGTGCGCGAGCCATGGGCGCGGGAACCTCCATCGGCAGAGAATGGCAGTCTGTCCGAAAGCTTACAGGTAACACCCAATCAGCGCATCACGCTTCTCGCCGCACCAGCACGCGGAAACGCCAGGTTTGCAGCACGACCACCAGCACGCTCGCTATCAGCCCGCCCTGCAACAGACCCGTAACGCCGTTCCCAAGCGCAATGGCGAAGAACCAGGCGAGCGAGGTCATGACGCCCAGATAGCAGAACAGGTTGATCGCCGTTGCCGTCCAGGCATCGCTCATCCCGCGGACCGCATTGTGGATGCAGACCTGCGCGCCGTCGGCGATCAGGAATAGCGCCAGCCAGCCCATGATCGCGGCCGCGGCGGCCGCGGTGAGCGGGTCGCCGGTAAACGCCTCCGCGATCTCTGCCGAAAACACCCAGGCGGCGCCGCCGAACGCCCCCATCAGCGCAAGCGCACAGACCATTCCCGCGCCTGCAGCCTTGACCATTCCCGGCCGGTCGCCCGTGGCGCGGGCGCCCGCCACTTCGACGCTGGTGGCGACGCCGACAGCCAGCGCGGTGGTAAAAATCGAGGAGAGCACGTTGAAGATGATGGTGTGTACCGCCAGCGCCCGCTCGCCGATCCAGCCGGCGAACACGGTCAGCGAGGAAAAGGCCGAGGCCTCGCCCAGCAGGGCGATGCCGCCCGCCAGCCCCAGGCGGATCAAGCCCCGGCAGTCGGCAAGCGGGGGCAGGCCGCAATGATCCAGGCCGAACGCCCGGCGGTCCACGCCCCGCAGCAGCAGCAGAGCCAACGCGACGAAGATGCCGGCCCGGACGAAGGAGGTCGCCAGCAACGCCCCCGGCGCTCCCAGACCGGCGGTCCCGTCGAAGACCAGCGCGGCATTTAGCACAGCATTCGCGATCACGGCAGGGATCAGCACCTTGGCGCCCGCATTGGCCCGGCCGATCGCCTCCAGCACATAGAGCGTCGCGAAGCCCGCAAAATGAAAGGGCAGGCCCAGACCGATCCAGAGCAACAGGTGGCCGCCCTCGGCCGAGACATGAGCGCTCTGCCCCAGCAAGGTCAGTAGCCATGGCCCGGCCAGGCAAATCAAGGCGCACCCTACCCCGGCAATCGCACCATAAAGCAGGCCAAGCCGCCAAATCGGTCCAATTTGCCGGAAATCGCCCCGCGCCCGCGCGCCGGCCGCGTTCACCAAAAAGCCGATCAACAGTCCCGGCGCCAGCACCAGCAGCACGCCTCCCACCGCATAGGCCGCTCCGGTCCAGGCAAGCTGCTCGTCGGAATGGCGACCGATCATGATGGCGTCGGCCAACAACAACAGGCGCAATCCGACCCGACTGGCAAAGGTCGAAAGCGTCATTCGGGCAATCACGGTCAGATGCTTATACATAGTTGTAATTGTATATCGAACTACACCTTTTGTATTTTATTCTTAATTGAAAACAACACGATGGGAGTGGACCCGAACATGGTGAGAGCGATTTCAGCGGCTGTCGGTATTCTTGCCGTGACGATGACGAGAGCCGCTGCGGCGCCGGTGGTATCGTTGGCGTCTAGCACGTTCGACACATCCACAGAAGGTTGAAGCGCAATTGATGACGTCGGAGCCTTCAACCACGCGGAGAGCGGCGGCAATCCGGGCGGGCATCTCCGGATCGACGATGCCGCGACCGGTCCGACGGTCTGTTTTGTCGCGCCCACGACCTATCACGGCGGTTTTTCCGCGGCGTTCGGGCACTCGCTTAGCTTCGACCCGAAGATCCGCGCGGAGTAGATCAACGGCGCGGATCTTGCACGCCTCGACAATGTCGAGAGCACCGGCACGGTGCCGGTCCCGGCGGGTACTGTGCTGATGCCGTCCGGCCTGGCCGTCGCTGCGGGGGTTCGCCGCCTGCGGAAATAGCGTCCGCTCGATTTTGCGGCTATGAAGCCCCGCGGTGCTCGTGATGACGGTGCCGCGGGATTTTGTATTTGCCGGGATCGACGACCATGCCGGATTTCAACATGGAGAACATGCTGGTCGAACGCCACGGCGGGCTGGTCGCCGGCGTCGACGAGGTCGGCCGCGGGCCGTGGGCCGGACCGGTGGTGGCCGCGGCCGTGATTCTGCGCGCCCGTGCCGACGAGACGATGCTGGGCAAACTAAACGATTCGAAGCAAGTGCCCGCCCGAATGCGGGAGGCACTGGCGGCGGCCTTGCCGGCATGCGCCTGGATCGGCGTCGGCGCGGCCTCGGTTGCCGAGATCGACCGGCTGAACATCCTGGCGGCCTCACACCTGGCGATGCAACGGGCCGTGGCGCGTCTGCCACAAGCACCGAGCGCCTGTCTGGTGGACGGCAACCGCCTGCCCGCGCTGCCCTGCCCGGCCGAAGCGGTGGTCATGGGAGATTCGCAGAGCCTCTCCATCGCCGCCGCCTCCATCGTGGCCAAGGTCTTACGCGACCGGCTGATGGCGCGGCTGGCCGTGCGCTACCCCGCCTATGGCTGGCACACGAACGCCGGATATGGGACGCGCCAGCATCGGCTGGGGCTCGCTGGCGCAGGGGTTACGATACACCATCGGCGCAGCTTTTCGCCGGTTCGGGTTCTGCTCGGAAAATAAAGGAAAAATAAAAGGATTGACGGGGAATCCCGACCGAATCAGATTGCCATGCCATGCAATTCGAAAAGGATTCGGACAGAGCATGGCTCTCCCATTAGACCGCCTGCTGATCGGCGATTGCATCGAAGCGATGACGGGCCTGCCCGATGCGTCGGTCGACATGATTTTCGCCGACCCGCCCTATAACCTGCAACTGCGGGGCGAGTTGTTGCGGCCGAACCATACCCGCGTGAACGGCGTCGATGACGATTGGGACAAGTTCGACTCGTTCGGCGACTATGACGGCTTCACCCGCGCTTGGCTGAAGGAGGCGAAGCGGGTGCTAAAGCCAACCGGCTCGCTCTGGGTGATCGGCACGTACCACAATATCTATCGGCTGGGCGTCGCCTTGCAGGATCTGAACTACTGGGTGCTGAACGAAGTGGTCTGGCGCAAGACCAACCCGATGCCGAACTTCCGCGGAAGGCGTTTTACCAACGCGCACGAGACGCTGATCTGGTGCTCGACCGGCGAGAAGTCGAAGTACACCTTCAATTATGACGCCATGAAGGCGCTGAACGACGAGTTGCAGATGCGCAGCGACTGGCTGTTGCCGATCTGCAGCGGCGGCGAACGCCTGAAGGACGAGGACGGGGCCAAGGCGCATCCGACACAAAAGCCGGAATCCCTGCTGCATCGGATCATCCTGGCCAGCACGAACCCCGGCGACGTGATTCTGGATCCGTTTTTCGGCAGCGGCACCTCCGGCGTGGTGGCCAAGCGGCTGGCGCGCCGCTGGATCGGGATCGAGCGGGATCACACCTATGCCAAGCTGGCGATGCAGCGCGTGGCGGCGACGCCCGTTCTGACGGACCCGACCCTCGCGGAGACGCCCTCCAAACGTAACGAGCCGCGGGTGCCTTTCGGCGCGGTGGTGGAGCGCGGCTTGTTGCGGCCGGGCGATGTGCTGACCGACATAAGGCGGACGTATCTGGCGAAGGTCCGGGCGGACGGCACCTTGATCGCGGCGGAGCATCGGGGCTCGATCCATAAGGTCGGAGCGGCGGTGCAGGGTGCTGCTGCCTGCAACGGCTGGACTTTTTGGCACTTCCGGCAAAAGCGGGAATGGGTGCCGATTGACCTGCTGCGCCAGATGGTGCGGGCGGAGCTGGCGAGTTAGGACTTTTACCGCCCCGGGTCTTAACCCTAAGCCAGGATTTCGTGCATCAGGGGCGCACGACGCCTGGTACCTTTTTCATCAGCGTCGGCAGGGCGTAGTCGCCGAGCGCACCCAACTTGGTCCAAATGCTCTCGCTAGGAGGCTGTGCGCCGGTCCAGGTTCCGCGCCTGACGCTCAATACCACTTCAAAATGCGTGAAGCCGTGCCGAACGGGCGCATTCAGCGGGATCCACGCGGTGGCCAGAGCGGCGATGGCCGGGTCGTCAGGCTCCGAGGTCTTGGTGTCCCAGCCGGCCGAGGGAAACTCCCAAAGGCCGCCCAGCATCCCCTTTGGCGGGCGTTGGCGCAGCAGGACGGCCCCGTCGCCCCGTTCCAGCCAGTAGACCACGCCGCGGCGGAGCGGCCTTGCCCTTTTCGCGGCCTTCACGGGCAGGGTCTCGGCGATGCCTGCCCGGTGGCCGCCGCACCACGCGCGCGCCAGACATCGCGGGCATTGGGGCGAGCGCGGCGTGCAGATTGCGGTGCCGAGGTCCATCAGCGCCTGCGCCCAGTCGCCGGGGCGCTCGGGAGGCTCCAACGCGGCGGCCGCGGCCCGGATTGAGGGCTTGGCGGCGGGCAAGGGCTCGGCAATCGCGGCAAGACGGGCGACGACCCGCTCGACATTGGCATCGACGGGTGCGGCGGGCACGCCGAAGGCGATGGCGGCGAGCGCAGCGGCGGTGTAGTCGCCCACGCCGGGCAAGGCGCGCAGGACTTCCAGAGACCGGGGAAATGCACCGCCGTGCACCGCCACCACCGCCCGCGCGCATCGGTGCAGATTGCGGGCGCGCGCATAGTAGCCGAGGCCTTGCCATTCGTGCAGCACCTCATCCAGGGAGGCGGCGGCGAGGTCTTGAACGGTCGGCCAACGCTCCAGAAAGCGGGCATAGCGGCCGCGAACCGTGGCGACCGTAGTCTGTTGCAGCATGACCTCGGACAGCCAGACGTGATAAGGATCGGCCCGTGCGCCGGGCCCCGCGCGCCACGGCAGGTCGCGGCGGTTGGCGTCGTACCAGCCGAGTATGGTCTGCCGGAGCGCGGCGATCTTAACGGCGGGAAGGCTGGGAATGGTGGGCTGTGCGGTCGGCATTTCCGCGCTAAGCTAGCGCAGCTTCACGAAGGAACAAGTGCCGGTGGCGAGAAAACCCGCTTCCAACGATCTGCGCAGGCCGACAAAAATGGGCCGAGCGGTCGCGTCCGTGGTCGCGCCCTGGCTGGCCAAGCCTGCGGCCAAGCGCGGCCTGCGCGATGCCCGGCTGATCGCGGAGTGGCGCTCGATCGTGGGCGCCGAACTCGCCAGCCGAACCCGGCCGGAGCGGCTGGACCGGCGTGGCGGCAACGGTGTGCTGCGCCTGACGGTGGCGTCGGGCTGGGCCGTCGAGGTCCAGCATTTGGAGCCGCTGATCCTGCAACGGATCAACCAGTTCTTCGGAGCGGCGGTCGTGCAGCGGCTGGCCATGAAACAGGGACCGGTGGCGGCTCCGGCGGAAAAGGTGGTAAGGGCGCGGCCGCCACGAGCGCCATCGCCGGAGAGTGAGCGGGCGCTCGCCGAGGCCTGCGCCAAGGTCGAGGACAAGGAACTGGCCGCGGTGTTGGAGCGGTTGGGGCGGAGCGTGCTGGGGTAGGAACTTCAATGGCGAGCAACCCCGGCTCTCGCTGACGCTCTACCGCGGATACTTGTTTTATAGCTTCTTTTTATAGCTTCCCAGCCACGTTCCCGGCGATCCGGAGGATGAGCCAGAATCTCTTGATGCACGCTCCGATGGAACCCTATCGCTGGATCGAGCGAAGGAAGCCGGAGCGCGCCTTGGCAGCCTGCATCATCCAGCCCAGATCCTGGCCGCTCAGAATAAGTTGCGCGCCCTTCTTGATATACTTCGTCGCCAGTTCCTCGTCATAGACGCCGCCCATGCCCAAGAACTTGCCGTTGTTGCGGCAGGCTGCGGCGGCAGTGTCATAGGCTTCGGCCACGTCCTCGTGTCCGAACTGGCCGTGGATGCCCATCTCGGCGCACAGGTCGTTGGTGCCGATCAGCAGGCAGCCGATACCCGGAATCGCCGCGATGGCATCGGCGTTGGCGATGGCCGTCGGCGTCTCCAGCATGATCGTGACCAGCAGGTTGTCGTTGATGACCTCCGCCATCTCGCGGACCGGCATGCTCTCATAGCCGAGCAGCGGCTGCGTGCCCGACACGGAGCGATGGCCGAGCGGTGGGAACAACGCCTGATCCGCCACGCGCTTCGCCTCGTCCACCGTGTCCACGTGCGGCACGACGATGCCTTGCGCCCCGCCGTCCAGTGGCCGCGAGGTCTGGAAGCGCTCATGGGCGGACGCGCGCGGGATCGGCGTGATGCCAGCGTCGAGGGCAGCGACGGAGATCTGCACGGCCATGTCGATGGACATGGTATTGTGCTCCAGGTCGATGAACAGCCAGTCATAGCCACAGACCTTGGCGATTTTGGCGATATCGACGCTGCGCGCGTTGCGGACGCCGAAGCCGAGCGCCAGTTCGCCGGCTTTCATTTTGTCCTTGGCGATATTGGGGATGATGGGCATGGGCCTGCTTCCTCTAAGTGAATGAATGGAGCTGATGGCGGTGAGCTTAGCGGAGCGCGCCTGCGCCGCAATCCGCCTTCTCGACGGGCGATGCTCCAGGCGTGCTAAACTCGCCGGCATTTTCGCACACAAGGAACGGTCCGCCCATGCCCTTCGATCCGATCTATTCCACCGAGCACGACATGTTCCGTGAGACCTGCCGCCGCTTTCTGGCCGAGGAAGTGGTGCCGCACCAGGCCGAATGGGAGAAGGCGGGGATTGTGCCCCGCGCGCTCTGGCGAAAGGCAGGCGAGCTGGGCCTGCTGTTGCCGACCACCGCCGAGGAATATGGCGGTGCGGGCGCGGATTTCGGCTTCTGCGCCGTGTTCTGCGAGGAAATCATGCACGCCAATGCCGCTGGCGCGGCGCTGGGCATGGCGCTGCACAACGACATTTGCGCGCCCTATATCGAGAACTACGGCACCGAGGAACAAAAGCAGCGCTGGTTGCCAGCCATGGCCAGGGGCGAGAAAATCTCCGCCATCGCCATGAGCGAGCCCGCAGCGGGCAGTGACCTGCAGGGCGTCAAGACACGTGCGGTGCGGGACGGCGAGGAATATGTCATCACCGGCCAGAAGACCTTTATCACCAACGGCCAGCACGCCGATGTGGTGATCCTCGTGTGCAAGACCGACCCATCGCAGGGGGCAAGGGGCACCAGCCTGATCCTGGTCGAGACCGACCGGCCGGGATTTGCGCGCGGGCGCAATCTGGAAAAGCTGGGAATGAAGGCGCAGGACACCTCCGAACTGTTCTTCGACAATGTGCGCGTGCCGGTTTCGAACCTGCTTGGGGAGGAAAACCAGGGCTTCCGCTATCTGATGGAGCAGTTGCCGCGCGAGCGTCTGCAGGCCGCGATCCAGGGGCTGGCCGCGGCGGAGGCTGCGCTGGAATGGACGGTGGAATACACCCGCGAGCGCGATGCGTTCGGGCAAAAGGTGTTCGACTTTCAGAACACCCAGTTCAAGCTGGCCGACATCAAGACCGAGTGCCTGGTCGCCCGCGCCTTTGTCGAGAAATGCATCGCCATGCAAGCAGACGGCGGGCTCGCCCAGGAAATGGGCGCCGCGGCGAAGCTCTACTGCAGCGAATTACAGGGCCGCGCTGTCGACGAATGCCTGCAACTGCATGGCGGCTATGGCTTCATGAGCGAGTATCCTATCACGAAGCTCTATGCGGACAGCCGGGTCAATCGTATTTATGGCGGCTCGTCCGAGATCATGCGCCTGATCGTGGCGCGCAGCCTCTAACAAGAACCGCAAAACCGGAGCCCTCACCCTATGGCCTCGCCCAAACTGTTCGAGCCGCTGACCATTCGCGGCGTCACCATAAAGAACCGCGTCTGCGTGGCACCGATGCACCAATACGCCGCCGACCACGGCTTCGCTACCGACTGGCATCTGATGAATGTCGGCCGGTTCGCCGCCGGCGGCGCGGGCCTGACCTTTGTCGAGAGCACCAAATGCGACCGGCGCGGCTGCGGCACGGTCGGTGACCTGGCGCTGTGGGACGACAAGTTCATTCCGGGCGTGAAGCGCCTTGCGGACTTCATCAAATCGCATGACAGCGTAGCCGCCATCCAGATTGGCCATTCCGGGCGCAAGGCAAAGCGCTTCCGCCCCTGGGAAGGCGGTGCGCCGCTGACCGCAAATCCGGGCGTGGATCAGGACTATTGGGATAGCTGGGAGCTGGTCGCGCCCAGTGCCTTGCCGGCGGCGGAGAAGGACCCGACGCCACGCGCGCTGACCAACCAGGAGGTCAAGGATCTGGCAGAGATGTGGGGCCAGGCTGCCCGCCGGGCGAACGAATGCGGCTTTGACGTGTTCGAAATTCACGGCGCGCACGGCTACCTGATTCATCAGTTTCTCAGCCCAATGGCGAACCTGCGCAACGACGAATACGGCGGGTCGGAAGAGAACCGGATGCGGTTCTGCTGCGAGGTCGTGGAAAGCGTGCGTGCGCATTGGCCGGACGACAAGCCGCTGTTCATCCGGTTCTCATGTGAGGATCGGGCGGGTTGGGACCTGGCCGCCAGTATCCGCCTGTCACAGAAGGTCAAGGCGCTGGGTGTCGACGCGATCGACTGCTCCGGCGGCGGCATGCAGGGCAGCCCGACCGAATTCGCGCCCGGCTATGGCTATCAGGTGCCCTACTCCGACGCGATCCGGCGCGAGGCGAACATCCTGACCATGGCGGTTGGCCTGATCGTGCACGCCGAACAGGCCGAGGAAATCTTGGCGAAGGGGCAGGCGGACATCATCGCGCTAGCCCGCGAGCTGCTCTACAACCCGAACTGGCCGATGGATGCCGCCCGCAAGCTTGGCGTGGATCATCTGGTGACGGTGCCGGACCAGCAGGCCTATTGGCTCGGCCGGCGCGAGGCGACCGCGAAGGAAGTGGTGCCCAGCACCTATGGCAAGGGATGGTAGGGCGCGGGAGGGGCAGCACCTAGCCGAACGCCGCCTTGATTCTGGCTCGGTCCTCAATAGCGTCTTCGTGGTCCGGCACCAGTGTGTGGCGTCAGCGCTTGTCGGGCAGAATTGAGGGTTTGAGGAAAGGGGTATTTCTGGTTCATCGAAGCCATCCGAACTGACATTGGAAAACCGGCTGTTGAAAAAAAGCATGATAGGGGCTGGGGGGACGACACATGAGATACCCCGCCTCCGACAAGCTGGAAGTCATCCGCACGGTCGAAGCCTCGCATCTGCCGGTGAAACGGACGCTGTCGATGATCGGCATCCCCAGCAGTACGTTCTATGATTGGTACGCCCGCCCTGATCGCGGCATTCTCATCGCGGTCGTTGCGCTGCTTGGGCACCGGCACGATCGAGGCGTCGATCATCTGCCCGCCCATCGCCAGCCAGCCCTGGGCCTCCAGGTAGCCGTCGAATGCGCCGAACAGCTCATCGACAACTCCAGCCTGGACCAGCTGCTCGCGGTACTGCCAGACCGTCGTCGCGTCCGGAACCGGATCCTCAAGACCCAAGCCCAGGAAGCGCGTGAACGACAGCCGGTCGCGCACCTGGTACTCGAACTGCTCGTCGGAGAGGTTGTAGAGCTCGCACAGCACGAGCGCCTTGAACATCACGACCACATCCCACGGCTTGCGGCCAGCCTTGGATTTTCGGGCCTCCGGCGGCCGGCGCCAGACCGCTTCCAACTGCGGCCGGAAATACGCCCAGGGGACGATGGCGTTCAGCTTCACCAGCGGATCCGACTTCGCGTCCAGCCCGGCGTAGCGTTTCGAAACGTCGAAGAAGCCCATCTGGCCCATCAGCACCTCCCAGTCATCGCCCCTATATCGGCGATTCTACCGGGATCCGGCTGGATCGCGACATTTTTCGAGGTGCCCAATAGACATTGTGCAACAATACACCGCGTTAGTAAAATGCATGAGTGTTGTGAATTGATCCTTATTAAAGGGGAGATATCTGGAACTGCGTTGCCGCTTTTGAAGAAGTTATAGGCTAATACCAGCGGGAGCGAAGGCGGACTCGTCGGGGATTCCTCAAGGCGACGAAAGTCTGAACTCGGATTTCCCACCGCATTACGAACCCTGGCAATACGGCGGCGTCGTGACCGAGAATCATTTGGCAGGGGATTTCCTGCTTGTACGTCTGAAGCTGGTTGAAGGCATCATGGACAGTGGCATTTTCCGCGGCGGGATTCTTCATCGCGAACACGGCGAGCGGCAGGCCGTTGACGAACAGCACCACGTCCGGGCGGCGGTTGCCCTTTTCGACCACGGCGAACTGGTTGATGGCGAGCCAGTCATTGGCCGCCGTGTCGTCGCCATCGAGGCTTAATTGCTGATTTTTTCGGCGGCGTCTCCGGGCGCAGTCTCCGTGTTTGGGCCATCGCGTGCCAGCGGATGCCGTCGCAGAGGCTCTCGGAGATGAAGACGGGATTGGCGCGGCGAAGCTGCGGCTCTCCGTCAAACTCGTGCATCTGGTCGTAGATCCCGAACAAGAGGTAGCCGTGCCTCTCGAGAAAGGTCTTGAAGCGATCCAGCGCGACGTGAAGCGAATTGCGCGGGGACATGCCGGCCTCGACCTGTATCATGTCGATCCGCCGCGCTGCCAATAGTCCGGCGGCGCCGTGCAGGACCTCGAGGTCGCGTCCTTCCGTGTCGACCTTGAGCAGGCCGACATGATTGAGATCCTCGCGCGCGCAGAACGCGTCCAGCGAGACGCATTGCGCGATCTGCCCCGTCGGATCCTGAGTCTCGCCCATGTCCGCTGCGGGCTCGACACGGCTGAGCGGGCCTGCGGCCCGAACGACGACCGATTCTTCCGTCGCGCCAACGGCGAGGTTGTGCAGCCGGTGCCGCGGGCGAGCCTGGAGGCGGTGGACCATGGTTGCGTAGGAGTCCGCCTCCGGTTCGAAGCTGTGGACGACGGCGTCGGGAAACCATGCGGCGAAGCACTGCGCCGTCTCGCCCCGCGAAGCCCCTACATCGAGCACCGTCCGGACCTCCCAGCCAGGCAGGAAGCGGCGTATGTCCTGATGCAGATCCAGGCCGCTCGGCATGTGCGACAGCCGCATCACGCGGATGCGCAGCAGGCGCTCCAGCAGGAGATCGATGCGGCCGCGTACGGCGGCATCCGACTGCACAACCGGCGCCTGCCGGAGGCGGCGGCCCGGGTCGACCGAATGCGTGCTGCGGCTCATCCTGGCCCTTCTTCGCTCTCCTGGGTCGCCCCGAGCGGATGTCGACCGCGCCCGAAGCATCTGCTTAGCATATCGTTGCGACGGCTTCGCCGAAACCCCCTGTCCGGGTTCAGGGTGTGTGTGATCTGCCATCAAGGTTTTGCTCGTTTGCCAATGCCGATTGAAATTTCCCCAGAAGTGCCGAAGCAAATTTCCCCACTTTTGTGTTCCGGTGATCGGCCGGTTTAGAGATCGGCTCTCCCATTTTTCGGCGGCCGACCGCGTCGCTTTGGAGCCGGCGGCGGTGTGATGGGTGCGTTGGCGCGGAGGTGCTCTGGCATGAGGTCAGAGTGGCCGCGCAGGCGGTAGCTGGCGCCTTCGATCTGCACAACAACCGCGTGGTGCAACAATCGGTCGAGCAATGCTGTGGCGACGACCGGATCGCTGAACACCTCACCCCATTCGGCAAAGCCGCGATTGGAAGTGAGGATCATCGCGCCCTTCTCATACCGGGCATTGACCAGTTGGAAGAACAAGTTAGCACCGCCGGTCGTAATCGGCAGATAGCCAATCTCGTCCACAATGAGCAATGAAGCGCGGGCATAGAAGCGGATTTTCTCGACCAAACGGCCTTCGCGTTCGGCTTTGCTCAAGCCTTCTATCAGCTCGGCGAGGGAGCAGCGATAGACGCTCTTGCCTGCCTTGACGGCTTCAACACCCAACGCGACGGCCAGATGGCTTTTGCCAGTGCCAGGCGGTCCGAGGAAATGCACCACCTCAGCCCGTTCCACAAAACCGAGTCCAGCCAAAGCCATGATCCGCTCGCGATCCAGCGAGGGCTGGAACGTAAAATCGAAGCTTTCCAGGGTTTTGGTCGGCATGAGGCGTGCTGTCGTCAAAGCAACGCCGATGCGGCGGCCTTCACGCGAACTCAGCTCTTCGGTCAAAAGGCCGTCGATCGCTTCCAAGGCTGTGAGCGAGCCTTGCTCCAATTGCCGAACGGTATCGTCCAACACTTCGAGCGCTCGCGGCAGGCGCAATCGCACCAGGGTCGAGCGGATGTTCTCCAGCACGACGGCACTCATCGAGCCGCTCCGGCTGACGCAAGGCGCTGACCAACGGCAGCGTAAACATCCAATGGCCGTCGCGCGACACCGACGGGAGCAGGCTTGGCAATGGAAGGCACAGGGGCCCGGCGATGCCTTGGGTCGATCCGGCGTTGGTTTTTGCCGTCGAGCATGGGGTGCGTCGCGACCAGCGTGCCGTCTTCGAAAATGCGCAGTTCGGTCGGGTGGCTTTGCACTTCGACCGTGCGCCGGCGCGTGGTGTCCGGGACGCTGTAGTAATTGCCGGAAACCGAGATCATGCCCTCATGACTGACCCGACGCTCGACCGAGAGCACGGCGTTGTACGGCATGGCCGGCAAGGGGTTCAGCCCCGGCTGTTCTTCGGCGAACGCCGCATCGACAATCCGGCCCGTGGTGGCGTGCAGCCTGGGGTTGGCAATCTCCGTGCGCCAAGCTTCGAACTGGGCGTTGAGGTCGTCCATGTTGCGGAAAGTGCGGGCGAGGAAGAAATCTTGGCGGATGTAGCGAAACGGCCGCTCGACCTTGCCTTATCCGGCATGATCGGGCTGGCGCTTCGAGGCCCTGCTGCTCGTCATGAGTTGGCGTTATGGTGAGACCATCCGGGTTCTGGGGCGCCGGGAGCACGTGAGTGCGGGCAGACCGAGCGAATGACATGGGCTGCGAGCCCGAGCCTTTATCTGGTTGCCCCTGCGGCTTGCCCGGATGCGCTGAGAGCGCGGATCTGTAGTTGCCGCGTGCCCGCCCGCTCCCGAATTTGATGCAATGAGGAGAGGAAAGATGCGAATCATCGGTTTGGACATCCATCGGGTCTTCGCAGAGGCGGTCGCGCTTGAAGACGCCTCGCTTGTTCGCCTAGGCCGGATCGGGATGACGCGTGACCATCTGACGGCGTTTGCTGCCACGCTGCGAGCCACCGACCATGTTGTGGTCGAGGCGACCGGCAATGCCACCGCCGTCGTAGAGATCCTCGCGCATCATGTCGCTCGGGTTGCGATCGCCAACCCGCTGCAAGTCCATCTGATCGCCAAGGCCAAAACCAAGACCGACCGGATCGACGCGGGCGTGCTGGCGAAGCTTTACGGCGCAGGCTTCCTGCCGGAAGTGTGGATCCCCGATGAAGCGACGGCGGCACGTCGGCGCCAGGTGACGCGCCGGACCCAACTCGTCAAGCAACGTGTTCGCCTGAAGGCAATGGTCCAGTCGATCCTGCATGCGAATTTGGCGCCGAGATGTCCTCATGCGGACCTGTTCGGAGGTAAAGGCCGAGCTTGGCTTCGTGCTCAGTTTCTCCCGGACGATGAGCGCGAAACTGTCGAACGCTATATCGAGGAATACGACCGCCTCACCGAAGCGTTGAAAGGCGTTGAACGAGACATCGCGCGCGCCGCGCTCGCCGATGAAAACGTTCTCCGATTAATGACCATTCCCGGCATTGATATGGTCGTGGCCGTTGGGGTCATGGCAGCCGTTGGTGAGATCGAACGGTTCCCGACGGCAGACAAACTGGCCGCGTATATCGGGCTTAACCCCAGCGTCCGTCAATCCGGTGATGGTCCCGCCTACCACGGCCGCATCACGAAACGCGGCCGGTCCAACGCTCGCCATCTCCTGGTCGAGGCGGCGTGGCAGACGGTCCGTGCGCCAGGTCCGTTGCGCGCCTTCTACGAGCGCGTCCGGGCCCGGCGGGGCAATCATATTGCAGCCGTGGCCGTCGCGCGCAAACTCACCGTCCTTATTTGGCACATGCTCACGAAGGGCGAAGACTACGCTTGGACCCGTCCGGCGCTCCAGGCCCGCAAGCTCCGCGCTCTTGAACTGTGTGCCGGCCTGCCAGCTCGGCGCGGACAACGCGGCGGGGCCTACGACTATAATTCCCCAGAGCGGCGGCGCCAGGACCGCATGCATGCGGAAAGGGCTGAGATTGCTTACCGGCACATGACCCAGGGTTGGCGGAAGAGAAGGCCGGCACTAAAAGGTGCGGACGCCACAATAGAGGAGCGACAATGATCAGGCTGCGCGGCGGATCTTGAACCTCTGATCTACCCTTCGCCACGTGGTCGCCCGCAGAGGGAAATACCTCGGCTTTCAAAAAAAGGCTATTCAATCTCATCCGTCAATCTCATCCGTGGTCTTGGCGCGGTAAGGCTTGCACGCCTTGGGTATCGACCCGTAGTGGTTCAGCAATGCCACCAGCGGGGCGTTGTAGGTGACGATGCCATCGGCATCCTCGCCGATGACCGCCGTCTTCATCCGGTCGTAGAGCACTTCGGCTGGCGCGCCACCCATGGCAGCGAAGGCGGAGATATGGCTGCGAAGCACGGTCTGCAGGTCTTGGGATGCCGCAAACCGCCCCCAGAGCCAGCGACTGTGGCCCAGCACCATGGAAAACAGCCAGACCTTGCGGATAACACCGGGTTCGTCAGTAAACTCAACCTTGAACTCAGCAAAATCCACTTGGGCTTGGCGGCCGGGCGGCGTCTCGAAGCGACGTTCGAAGGGAGCCTGTTTTGGCGGTCGCGCTTCCCGCAGGAAATCGGTTACGGCGGTATAGCCGCCCTTGTAGCCATGCTGCTTGATCTCGCGCAGCAGCCGTTGGCCGGAAAGATCCGGAAAAGCGGTGATACGCTCGCGCAAATAAGCTTCGTACGGTTCGAGCAAGCGTTCGCGCGGTTGGCGAGGACCGTAGACCGGGGCTTCCAGGCCGCGGTCGATGTATTTGCGGACGGTCTTGCGATCGAGCCCAGTCCTCTGGGCAATTTGGCTGATCGATAGGCCTTCGTTCTTGAGGTTTTGGATCATGACTATATTCCCGAGTGTGATCACCTTACCGCCTCTGACAAGCGTATGTGGGTAAGCCTCCGCCGAGGGCCGCCTGACGGGTAGGTCAGGTTTCCTGTAAGAGGCTGAAGCTATGGCAGACCATAGCTTCATGTCCCCGGTAGAGGTTCTTTCGGTCACGGATACGGGTCGGCGCCGTCGTTGGACGGACGCGGAGAAGTTTCGGATCGTGGAGGAGAGCTACGCGGCACCCCGGCTGGTGGCGGCGACAGCGCGGCGTCACCGGATTTCGCGATCCTTGCTCACGCGATGGCGTCGCGAGGCGCGCGCGGGCCTGCTGGTCGCCGATGGGGATCGGGTGCAGTTCGCGCCCGTTGCCGTAGCGCCGGAAGCCCCGGCCAGGCCGGTGGCCGATGATGCTGTGGCCGGCGATGCGATGGACCGCCGGGACCGCGCGCGCTGTGATCGGGTCGAGATCATCCTGCCGAACGGGCGTCGTCTTGTGGCGGCCGCCTCGACCGAGGCGGCCGTGCTTGCCCGGCTCATCCAGGTGGTGGAGCGGGCATGATCGCATTTCCGGCGGGAGCGAAGGTCTGGATCGCAGGCGGTGTCACCGACATGCGGCGGGGCATGAACACGCTGGCGCTGCAGGTGCAGGAGGGACTGGGGCGCGACCCGCATGGGGGTGAGATCTTCTGCTTCCGCGGGCGCAAGGGCGATCTCGTGAAACTGCTTTGGCATGACGGCGTGGGCCTGTCGCTCTATCTGAAGCGCCTGGAAGCGGGCAGGTTCATCTGGCCGGTGAGCCGTTCCGGCGAGGCGGTCCGGATCTCCGCGGCCCAGCTCGGCTATCTGCTGGAAGGGATTGACTGGGTGCGTCGGTACAAACCGGCAGGAGGTAGAGGGTGAAAGTCCCTTACGGTGAAGGAGTAGCGATCCACATCGACCCCGAGTCATGCGGGCGTCGTCGCGAGGCGGCGCGCGAAGCGTTGACAGGGGCGCGTATAGGCCAGCCATTGAGCGGCGTAAGACTTCACAATCGGAGCGCCGATGCTCTCCAATCGGCAGAAGGCAACATCGATCGTCGCGCTATGCGAGCGACGTTCGGGCTCCGCGTCGTCGTTAGACCCTGGCATGTGCGTACACCTTCTGTGCGGGAACCGAGAGATCTCTGCGTCGCCCCGGCCAGCCGGGCTGAGGGCCGCATGGGGAAGGCCGGAGGCCGAAGCCCGTGACGCACGGCGCAGAGAAGTCGGACTCGCGCATAGTACCTGCGAAGCTGGTGAACAAAGCGACGACCGTCGCGGCGGAGCCGGTGGAGGGAAGGCGCGGGACCGCGGGAAATGCGGGCGAGCAAACCACGGTCCGGACGCAGAGCCGGTCAGCCGTGTCACATGCGCAGACCCGCATACGAGAAGCGGTCAACAGGAACAAGCAAGAGAAACTGACCGCCCTGATGCACCACGTTACGGTAGATGTCCTGCGGCACGCCTTCTTCTTATTGAAGAGGCGCGCCGCGGCTGGCGTCGATGGAATGACGTGGGCCGACTATGACAGGGATCGAGAGGTTCGCCTCCTCGATCTCCATGGTCGGCTGCATCGAGGCGCGTACCGAGCGTCGCCCTCGCGGCGTAGCTACATCTCCAAGGCGAACGGTGACAAACGGCCGCTTGGCGTGGCCGCTATGGAAGATAAGATCGTCCAGGCGGCCATGGTGTTGATCTTGACGCCGATCTATGAAGCGGAGTTCCTGGGTTTCAGCTACGGGTTCCGGCCGGGGCGCAACCAGCATGATGCGCTGGATGCGCTCGCGTTCGGGATCAAGGGACGCAACGTCCGATGGATCCTCGACGCCGATATCCGATCGTTCTTCGATACGATCAACCATGATTGGTTGATCAAGTTTGTCGAACATCGCATCGGCGATTCGAGGGTTGTCCGCCTGATCGCCAAATGGCTGAAGGCGGGCGTGATGGAGAACGGGCTGAAGATCGCGACGGAAGAGGGGACGCCGCAAGGCGCGGTGATCTCGCCGCTCCTGGCGAACATCTACCTCCACTATGTCTACGATCTTTGGGCCCACGCCTGGCGGCGGCGCATTGCTGGCGACGTGGTGATCGTACGTTATGCGGACGACACCATCGTCGGGTTCCAGTACGAAGGCGACGCTCGCCGGTTTCTCGACGATCTCAAAGCACGGCTTGCCCGCTTCGGGCTTTCGCTTAACGCCGACAAGACGCGACTGATCGCCTTTGGCCGCTTCGTGGCCAGGGACCGACAGCGCGCCCGCCTCGGCCGCCCGGAAACGTTCGACTTCCTGGGGTTCACGCACGTCTGTGGGCGTAAACGCGGGAGCGGCCATTTCCAGCTCGTGCGAATGACCCGGCGTAAAAGCAAATGGACGGCCGTGGGGCGGATCGTTGAGGGACTGCGGCGGCTCCGTCACGCACCCATCGACAAGCAAGGTCGCTGGTTGGCCTCGGTTCTGAAGGGGCACTATGCCTACTTTTCCGTGCCGACCAACATCGCGGCGGTGCGCGCTGTTCGTCATCATGCGAAGGTCCGCTGGTATCTGAGCCTTCGGCGACGAAGCCAGCGCACAAGTCTCACATGGCGACGTATGAACGCCATCGTCGCGGCGCACTTGCCATGGCCAAACGTCCTCCATCCGTGGCCGGAGCAGCGCTTTCTCGTCAAGCACCCGCGGTAGGAGCCGTATGCGGGAATTCCGCACGTACGGATCTGTGCGGGGGGCGGTCAGAAACGACCGTCCCTACCGCGACCGCAATCCGCGCTGGAGCCAACGTCCTGCAAAGGCAGGATAAAATCGCCTTCGCAACCCTGTTTGCGATGGGTTTTCCGGCCCCGGCATGGTAGATTCCATTCATGTCCGATGCCGCCTGTGAACTCGAAAAACTTCGCGCCGAGCTGGCGGCCACCAAGGCTGAATTGGCCCGATCGCAAGCCGTCGTGTCGGCGTCCGAGGCGATGATTGCAGGCCTGAAGCTCGAGATCGCCATCCTCAAGCGCGAGAAGTACGGCCACAGCGCCGAGCGCACCGCCCGGCTGATCGACCAGCTCGAACTGCAGCTCGAGGAGCTGGAGACCGCGGCGAGCGAGGCTGCGATCCGGGCGGAGAAGACGACGAAGGTGGCGGCGTTTGAGCGGCGCCAGCCCGTCCGCAAGCCGTTCCCCGCGCATCTGCCGCGCGAGCGGGTGGTGGTCGAGGCGCCGACGGCCTGCGCCTGCTGCGGCTCGGACCGCATCGTGAAGATGGGCGAGGACGTCACGGAAACATTGGAGGTGGTGCCGCGACAGTGGAAGGTGATCCAGACGGTCCGGGAGAAGTTCACCTGCCGGGATTGCGAGAGGATCTCGCAACCGCCGGCGCCGTTCCACCCGACGCCGCGCGGCTGGGCGGGTCCGAGCCTGCTGGCCATGATCGTCTTCGAAAAGTTCGGACAACACCAGCCGCTGAACCGGCAGGCCGAACGCTATGCCCGTGAAGGCGTGGAGCTCAGCCTCTCGACGCTCGCCGACCAGGTCGGCGCGGTGAGCGAGTTGCTGAAGCCGCTGCATGCGCTGATCGAGGCCCACGTCATGACCGCCGCCCGGTTGCACGGTGACGACACGACCGTGCCGCTGCTGGCTCGCGGCGGCACGAAGACCGCGCGGCTCTGGACCTATGTGCGGGACGACCGGCCCTTCCATGGACCCGCCCCGCCGGCGGTGGTGTTCAAGTTCTCCCGCGACCGCGGCGGCGGGCATCCGACCGGGCATCTGATGGGTTGGAAAGGCATCCTCCAGGCCGATGCCTATGCCGGATACAACCAGCTCTACGATGCGAAGCGACAGCCCGGGCCGGTGACATCCGCGCTCTGCTGGAGCCATGCGCGCCGCAAGTTCTTCGAACTGGCCGATGTCGAGGGCAACATCCGCAAGGGCAGGTCTGCCAAGGAAATCTCGCCCATCGCCTTCGAGGCCGTCCGGCGTATCGACGCCCTGTTCGAGATCGAGCGCGACAGCAACGGCCAGTCCGCCGGGGCCCGGCTGGATGCACGCCGGCGGCTGTCGGCCCCGCTGGTGGGCGATCTGGAACATTGGCTGCGCGGCGAACGTGCACGCCTGTCCAAACACGCCAGGGTCGCCAAGGCGATCGACTATCTGCTGTCGCCGGACCACTGGCCGGGCTTCACACGGTTCCTGGAGGACGGCCGCATCTGCCTGACCAATAACGCCGCCGAACGGTCCCTGCGCGGTGTGGCCCTCGGCAGAAGGTCCTGGCTCTTCGCTGGATCCGAGCGCGGCGGGCAACGCGCCGCCTTCATGTATACGCTGATCGGAACGGCCAAGCTCAACGGCATCGATCCGCAGGCATGGCTCGCCGACGTCATCGCCCGCATCTCCGACATGCCCGTCTCACGCCTGCCTGAACTCCTGCCATGGGCTTGGAACGCCGCTGAGCACCAAGTCAAGGCCGCCTGACCGCGGCCCTCGGCGGAGGCTTACGTATGTGTCAGGGCAAGAGGCAATGATTTGCAAGCCACGGTCACCTGTCTGATGACGGCCTTCGCCGCCCTCAGACAGGTGACCGTGGCAATTCAAACTGGGGATTTTTCAATCGGCGATTTGGGGAAGATTACTTCGGCACTGACAGAGGCGGCCTTCATCGAAAAACTGAAAACCTCTTTCCGAACTTTACACTCGAAGCAATCGCGGGCGGCCACCACAACGCCCGCCTTGCCGAGCTCCTGCCCTGGAACTACGCACCAACGTCAAGCTACATGCCTTGTGCGGCGGACGCAGCACTTACGTTTGATCTGGCTTGCCGCCACCACTTCGTCATCGGCCTGGACGGCAATCGTCCCTCCCTGGGTCATCAGCAGCCGCCAGCGGTAGAGCAGATTGGCGGCGACGCTACAGCGATCCACCGAGATCGTCTCGCCGCTCCCAAACGTTTCCTCGACGATCCGCAGCTTCTCCTCCGCCGACCAAAGCCGGCGGCTTGCGGCGCCCGTGATCACTTCAATGCGTTGATAGTCGAAACCGGGGTCAATTCGGAGGCTGACCGTCCTGTGTGCGTTCGCGTTTGCATATACCACCGGGGGATCGCGAGACATGGTTGCCCGGCTTCGTCCGCAGCAATTTCCACATCCCAGCCCTCCTCACGTGCGAGCTTTGTAATTTCTGAGATCTCGTCCGCGGTCGCAGGACGGCTGCAAAAGCCTGTGCGCAAGTTGTCAGTAAGCAAGGGGGTAAGCCGTATCTCGAGCGCAAGCCTTCCCTCGACAAGTCGCAGTGTTAATCGGGCGACCAGGCTGAAAGGAGGAGCTTTTCTCGCTTTATACCGACCGGGTGCATTCCAAACAAAATTTCCAATACCGTAGATGACCGGTCGATCGTCGATCAGTTCGACGCTTTGCATCGCATGAGTGCCGTGGCCGATGATCAAATCAACACCCGCATCAACCAGCTGGCGCGCAAGTTCGCGTTGAAGTGGTCTTACGGGTCGGTAATCCACCCCCCAATGAGGGTAGGCCACGAATATGGGATTGGGCAATTCGTGCCGAAGGGCGTCTATTGCCGATCCGATACGATTGACATTGAGGCCTTCGACTCCTGGATGGCGTTTTTTTGCGTACCAATCATATTGCTCGGCATACCGTTTCTGCCTCCAAAACATCCCGAAAACGACGAGCGAATACAGTTCGCCGCTCAGTTGGAAATGGTGCACATAGGGTCGGCTGGCGCTTGTCCGATCCGGGCCTGCGCCGAATGCGGAAATGTTGGCATTGTCCAGTCGCGCCACAGTTTCATTAAGCCCCTCGAGCCCCGCGTCAAGCGCATGATTGTTGGCGAGAGACATGGCGGTGAAGCCCAATTCCACGAGCGCGGCCGTGGTACGGTCCGGATCCGACCAGCACAGGAACTTCTTTCGACCGTCGAGAGAAGGATCCGAATTGGGGTACAGCGGAACTTCAAGATTTCCGATAACCGCATCTGCACCCTCCAGCACGGAACGCACGCCCGCGGCCGTCTGCAGATAGCCGCCTTCGGTGGAGAGGATCTCCTCAAGCTGCGCCGCGTTGCTGGATCTAACCACGGCTTCTTCCCCAAACCCAACATCGCCGACGAATACCGCGGAGAAGGTTTCCCCCGACTTCGGCTGTGCGCTCAGAGCGGCACTGCGTACCGGTTGCGCTTTGGGCTTTGCATTGAGACTGATCGCTTTCACCACTTCCCGGAGGAGATCGGGAGAATCCGCTGCGATCGCGCGTCCGGCGGCGGCTCGGACCACCGCGTCGATTCCCTTGTGCTGCCGAGCCCTGGCGGCAGGAGGAACGACGGCGAGGTCGATGAGTTCGAGCCCCAGGCCGCTCCTTGCCACCTCCCTGGGCGAGATCTCCGCCAGCACCATATCGATCTGGGGCGACCATGCGATTAAGTCCGTGGAGGGCAGGTGCACAACGTTCGCCGTTCCTTCAGGTCCGCTGCAGGCGGTGGCCAAACCGGCACCGTCGCCCCCCAATAATCCAACGCGCAACCCCCGTGTTCTGGCGGCGGAGAGAACCGCCTGCCGGACTGTGAAGGCACCTTTCGGATCGACTGTGACGATCACCGGCACCCGGCAGGAGGCACCCTGGGGAAACAGCGTTGCAAGATAAGGGACCGCCATATTGCGAGGCGTTCCTTCGGCCACAAAATAATGCACATCAGTCATCCCGGGCTTGTTGTTCACTTCGCAGATGGCCCCCCCGGTCTCCCTGTAATCAGCGCTGATATCGGTCGTTAGAAAATCGACCCCGCAGGGATCGACATCGAGCAGCGCTGCAGCCTGCTCCGCCATAGCTCTGATGGAGGGGTGCACCTTTTCACTCACATCGATGGGAGTGCCGCCCTGGCCGATGTTGGACACCAACGTCAATTGCACCAACTGACCCTTCTCGGGCACCGAATTGGATGTCAGACCTTGCTTTGCCAGACAGGCGACGTTGTTGGCATTGAGAGACAGCGGTATCCATATCGACGCCCCCTGCCGGGGCCCCGGTTGTCTGTTCGGTTTTCGATTTTCTCGGTCAACCAATTCGCGAACCGTGCTCAACCCGTCGCCAATCACGTGGGCGGGCCGTCGCTGTGCCGCGGCCGTGAACCGGCGGCCGACGATTAGGAGGCGGGTCTCGCTTCCTGAGATCATTTTCTCCACGAGGACGATGCGGGAGAGCGCTCGCGCTTTCCGGTACGCTCGCCCGACCTCGAGCAGTGACGTGATGCCGGGGAAAACGCCTTTGCCGCTTTTTCCGTCGATGGGCTTGACCACAACGGGGAAGCCGATCGCCATCGCTGCCTTCAGTGCGGCTCGCAAACTCGTGGACTTTTTTTGCATCGGGACCGGCAATCCGGCGCTCGCGAGAAGGGCGTTGGCGGCCGACTTGTTTTGCGCAAGCTTGCTGCCCATCAGCGCCGTGCGGGACGACTGCCCCGCGTCAACGACCATGCCGTAGCGGCCGTTCCCCAAGCGGATATATTTGGAGCCGGCAATCGTCTGCCAGGGGATGGAGCGGGAATCGGCGACTTTTGCGACGGCCAGAGATTCCATAAAAGGCAAGTCGCGCCCAGGATTTCTGTAAGCTCGCCTTATCCGATCATAGAAAGCGTTCCGCAAGGATTCCGGATCGGTGCCATCGGTCAGGCCACCGACAAACCATATGGCAATTCTCCCTGCGTCGAGGCCGACCTGCCTCTGCCGCGTTTCGAACACTGCGGGTTCTACCTCGTCGCGTCCGCTGCCGGAGGCGCCCACATGGGAGACCGGCCAGTGGGCAAATCGCTGTGCCACCAGCGCAACAGCTTCGACGAATCGGGCAGGCGGATGCCATTCGTCACCCTTCGCGAGGGTACGCCACAGAGGAAAGTCGATCGTGTCTGGCCTTTGCTCCGGCAATACGGAAACCAGCCAGGGGAAGAAAGAGGGGGGCAGAAGCGCCTTGTCTGAGCCGGGGTTGAACCGGACTTTGATTACAGGGGCCGTCGAATAGATATTCCCGGCGCGAAGGTAGGTAATTTTCTGAATTTCCACGGTCAAAATCTTCCCGAAATCTTCTGATCACGCACACGCAGACAAGACAATATTTGCCTTTCGCGCCGCGTCCGCGTATTGAGGGCGCTTGCCCGCGTTGCCAACCGAACTGTTCTTGCATGGAAGCAGGAGTCCTGCGGGATGCTGATTTCCCGCCCCCACCGCGTTATTCCTCGCGTAACGATCGCGACAGGTTGCGCGCAATCGGCGCCGTGATGTAATCCCAGGTGGTGCGCGTACCGGTGCGGATCATGACCTCGGCACTCATGCCAGGCATCAAAGGGACGTCGCTTCGCTCCACTTCTTTCGCCGAAAGCTCGACGCGCGCGAGGTAGAATTCCGATCCGGTGCGGGTGTCGAGGATCCGGTCAGCCGAGACTGTACTGACCTTTCCTTCCAGTGCGGCATGAGTGCGCCGGTTAACTGCCGACAGCCACACTGCCGCGGAAAGGCCGACTTTGACCTGGTCGATGTCGAGGGGGTTGATCATTGTGCGGATGACCAGCTTGTCGTTCATCGGCACGACTTCCAGGAGGGGTTCACCCGGGACTATAACGCCGCCTACGGTATGCACTTTCAGATTGACGACCAGGCCTGAGACGGGAGAACGGATTTCGGTTCGCGTCGCCAGATCCGTCGCTGCGGCGAGTTTTTGGAGAACCTCCGAAGCCGTTCGCCTGGCATCCGCAAGGTCCTGCGCAACCTGCGCCCTCCGCTCGGAGTGGATCTCCTGCATGCGCATCAGGGACTCTTGGATTTTTCCTTCGGCCGTCGTTATCTCAGTTTTGTGCTCCTCGATTGTGCCTTCGAGCTGCGCCTTTTCGCGCTCCAGGTTCAATGCACTCGACCGCAAAGCCAGGCCGCGCTCCACCAGAGGGTTCAGCGTATTGAATTCCCGCTCCACGAGGGCAAGCTCGCGCTGGGCGGCCGCAATCTGCCCCCTCAGCCCGTATACCTGTCCTTCCAGGCCCTCCTTCTCGCGCTCCAGCACCCCCAGGCGGTCGCGGATGAGGTTGCGTTCACTTTCAAACACCTGCTGTTGGCCCGCCATCGCCTCCTGGGCTGCGCGGTCGCCCACTTTGTCGCTCAGTTCTTTGGGAAATTGTATTCGATCGGCTCCCTCCCGTTCCGCGGCGAGACGGGCCTCCATCGCCTGCAGTTCAAAATACTGGGTCTGCAATGCCAGTAGGGCCGACACGGAAACGGAGTTCTGAAGGCGGATCAGGACATCACCGGCTGCGACCGCATCGCCCTCGCGCACGAGTATTTCTTCGATGATTCCGCCTTCGAGGTGTTGGACGGTGCGAACGCTGGTGTCGACACTGACGATGCCGGGCGCGGCGACCCCGCTCTCCACCGGAACCACAATAGACCATGCTGCCAGCGATCCGCTGAAAAGCAGGATGACCGCAAATCCGATGGTGATGAGCCCCCGACCGAACGGCCGATCCGGGCGCTTGGCCTGGGCCGGCGTTAGAGTGTTGCCGGGTGTCATTTGACCCTCCTCAGGCTAACCTTTTTCTTGCCCTCAGATGCGTCCTTCGTGGATATGACCTCCGTCGCTTTGTCGCCGCCGAGTGCCAATACCTTGTCCGCGATGCGGTTGATCTGGTTCGACTCAATCGACTGCGTCACGATGATCATGCACCCTTCCGCCTTCAACTCCTGAATGGCGGCTTCCAGGACGCGCCGTGATGGACGGTCAAGATTTGCAGAAGGTTCGTCCAGGACAATCAGCCTGGGTTTCATGTAGAAGGCGCGCGCTATGGCAATCCGCTTGCGCTGGCTGCCCGAGAGCGGGCTGAATGCGTCACTGTCGATCGCTGTGTCATAACCGTCCGGCAGTTGTTTGATGAGGTCATGAATACCCACCATCTTCGCCGCTTCGATCACCTGCTCGAATGGGCCGTCGCTCATGCGGGCGATGTTGTCCCGAACCGTTCCGGCGAATATTTCCGTATGCTGACTGGCATAGCCGATGAGCGCCGCCCGGCGTTCGGGTGGCAGTCGTGTGATGTCAATGTCGCCCAGTCGGACATTGCCGAAACGGGGCGGCAGCAATCCGACCAGCAGACGTGACAGGGTTGTTTTGCCGCTCGCGGCAGCGCCGTTGATTGTGAGCATTTCACCGGGCGCAAGTTCAAACGAGAGGCGCCGAACAATATCCTGACGCTGGCCCGCATATTTGTGGGTCAACGCATCAACGTGCAACGATTCCGCCCTGGTCTGGGCCGGCACGGAGGCAGGTTTTGGTGCCTCACGTCCGAGGTGATCCTTGATCAAGCGATAGCTGGAGCGTACTTCGCGCAAGGCCCGCCAGTTTCGCACGCCGCGCTCGACAAGCCTGAAGCCAAAACCCGCCATAATACGCGCCGCGAAAACACCGCCGATCGTCAGCGCGCCACCCAGGGTTAACCAGATCCCCGTACCCAGGAGCGCAATACGCAAAAACTGGCCGAGGCCATCCATGACGGTGCGGAAAGTCTGGGTTCGGCCATCGATGGTCTCGCGTTCGCTCAGGCGCTCCGAGGCGATTAGGCGCCATCGCGCTGTCAGATTTGGCGCCATGGTTAGCGCGCCGACGCTTTCCCGGTATCGCTCGGCGGCAAGAACAAGGTCATTGGCCTCACGGTTCGCCTGTCCGGAAACCCGCCGCGGCTCGCGAGTCATGCGGTCCTGCAAGATCCCGAATATCACAAGCAAACCGACAGCGCCGACCGCGATACCTCCGAGCAGTGGGTGGATGATATAAACCCCGACTATGAAAATCGGCGCCCAAACCAAGTCGAGCCAGAACACCGCAGATTGCGACAGGAACATTCTGATTTTGGCGAGTGCGTCGAGAGTGTTGCCAGCACCCGAGGCCCCCTTTGGCGAACTCTCGGCAAGCTGTCGCTCAAGCAGGATCGGCCCGAAGCGACGCTCAACCCATGTACCCCACCGCATCAACATCCGTCGGCGAACCGCATCGAGCGTAAGGCCGGCAGCGATGGCCGCGATGGTGATGACCGTCAACATCACAAGCGTCTCGACACTGCGGCTTGCCGGAATTCGATCAAGCACCTGCAGCAGATAGAGCGGCATCGCAAACTTTAGTGCGTTCACGAACAGACCGAAAACGATCACCACAAACAGGCCCGGCCGCGAGAGCCGCCAAGCTTCGCTTATTTCCGTTTTATTCCTGGAACTGCGGCGCGCCATCACACTCTGCCGTTGCGGACAAGAAAGACCTCGTAGGGCCACCGCGTCTCATGAACTGCCGGCGACATCTACTTGCCGACAGTGTTTGCCCTTGGACGGCCAACTGCGGCAGGAGAAAGAGAACCGTGGGAAAGCCCGCCGAACCATCGCCGGGGGTTCTGCCTTTCCTCGATGATCTCAGGGTGAAAGCTGAATCCGTTCCCCTTCTCGCTCGCATCCTCATACAAATCGTCTGCGGCAATGTCTGAATCGATTTCCGAGGTGTCGCCTAGCTCTCCATTGAGGTCAGCATCCAACTCGTTCTCGTTAATCGCAGCGTCAAGGCTCTGCATGTCGGCGTAAGACGGAAACGCGTCGTCCGCCGGCCGGGGGCTCCAACCAGCAAAATTGAAGGAGGCAACAATCCTTTGTGCGAGATCATCCAGATCGCCTGCAGCGACGACGCGGCCGCCCAGAGCGGTCACGAGCGGCTGCAACGCCGAGACGAATTCGGGCTGGTTGATACTTTGCACGGCAAGGGTCAGTTGCTCTACCGGCATCGCTTGGGTAAGGAAGGCCGGCTTGTACCCTCCGTGCCGCAAGCGCGGAACCTTCAGCTCGATTATTCCCACCGGCGTCGGCCAACGGTGTACGCGAAATCCGTTGCGCCGATTGCAGGGAGTAACAGTCTCCCCGACGCCCATAGCCATGACGACAGTCGCCGCTTCCTGCAGCACCACACGGGCCCAATCCACAAGGCTCGGACCCGACGGCAGCGGCGTCGCGCCGGTGATGCCGGGTTCGGGTGTCTGGACGGCCCCGGCCGCATAGTCAACGGGGAGCCCGGACAACGCCATTGCCAGGGGACGCAGATAGCGGCCGCGCGCGGTCGACTTCGCCAATTCGCCGGCGGCGCATTCGGCGATTGTCGGAACGAGCACGCCTTGCTGTAACTCCCACGGTGAATAGATGCGCAGCCCGGTCGCCGCTTCCGCCTCCCGCACCGAAAGTGGTGACCGGCCCAGCCGGCCGCTGACACCGATCACATTGTGTCCGAGTTTGCGCAGGATATCGACGCCGTAGATGGCGCCCATCGCGTCATAGCCCGCAAACATGGTGCCGAGGGCGATTTGTTTGATCGCTTCACTGCGGATCAACTGCATCGTTTCGATCTGCTGAAGCCCGTCGGCGATTTCGATTACGGCGATATCGCATCCTTTGGCAGCAGCATAGTTCAGCAGGCGATAGCAGCCCTCTTCGATCGCGGCGACAGATGTAAGGTAGGTGCTGGGGAACCCGGCGTCGGTGAAATCAAGTGTAAGGTCAGCGCCCGCATCGTCCACGATCCACATATCGCCGCCGGAACCGGTGCCGGTGATTTTGAGCGCTGCTACCTTGAAGCCCAACCGCTTGAACCCCCGTACCATCGAGGTTGCGGTGAGGGTCTTACCCGCGTTCATCGAAGTGCCCAGCGAGAGTATAGCCGGTATGCGAGGGAGCCGGCTGCCGGCCTCGACCCGGTAGCGCGAAAGGTTAAGCCGTTGTCCGTCTCGATCGCCGAGAAGGCCAAGCGGTGTGATTCTCGTAGCCGGCCGCAAGTTGTGCCGACGTCCAATCTCAATCGAGGCTACCCCGCCACCCGCCACTAGGTTGCAGGGCGCGAGGTCCACGCCGATGATTCCCTCGAATTGGTCGGGCGCATATCGATTACCATACGCGACGATGATCTCATCTCCTGGAAACATGAGAGCTCGACGACCATTCGTCAGTTCTAGTTTCGTGTGTTTACCAAGTTCATCCACACGCGCCAGCACGAGGTCGCCAGCATTGGGCCTAATATCAGGGCCAAAAATAAGGCAGTTTATGTCGGATTCTGGGACTCGTCTAGTTGAATATGCTCGCTTGGCCCGCTTCACCTGCTTTCGCTCGAGAGCGTGAGACTGCATCTTATCACCTTTGTCAGCGGGCCTTCAATTCGGCCTCCAAATCATTAATTATTAATAGTCTACGATATGATGCATTCACAAACCATTAACCGTGGTCATCTGCATGCCATTTCGCCGCAGATCACAATGAAATGTAAGTTGCGTTACTGGTCCAGTCACGCAACTTACATGTATGGAATTGGGGGCATCGCGTGGCTGCCGCTAAAGGCGGGACACGGATGATGTGCGGATTGAACCGCGCCTGCCGCCGCTCCGCCCGTGGTGGTGGTGCGGGCGCTGCCGCAGGCGACGCGTCGGGCACTCGGCTGGTTTTTCGGAAGTTGCGGCTCAATCGCTGCCCAAGCCTCGTCACTCAACCAGAAAAGCTGTTCCATCAGCCCCTCCGGACCGCCAAACACGGCCTATGAACCTGATGCGCCCATCCCGATCAACCTGCTGATTGAGTTCTGACCCTAAAGTCCAAGTTCTCGATCGAACCGGATGAAATGAAGAGCCGGCCTGAGCACACGGCGCAGACCGGCTTTTGACCCCAAATTCTTCAGGGATGAGCTAGACGATGTCCCACCCCTCCAGCGTGAGCGACACGTGCATGCCGCCGACGGCGAGGCTGAGGATCGTGCCGCCAAAGCCATCATCCGCTGCGGTCATCACACCGTTGGCGTGCGCTTCGAGAATGTCCTCCACGCTGTCAAAACGGGCCTTGGTGCCGTTGTTCCAAACATACAGGTAATTGGACGGGTCGACGCTATTGTCGAAGGTGCCAGCATCCATGTATCGAAATGCGATCACATCACCTTCGGAAAAGTCCAGGTCCCTGATCGTATGCGAGTCACCCTCGTTGGCATAGCGGCCGTCAATCTTGAAGAAGTCCGCGCCGCTGCCGCCGGTCACCGTATCCTTGCCATATCGAAGCAGGAATTCATCATCACCGCTAGAGCCGAGCATGACATCGTCAAACTGGCTGCCGATGATGTTCTGGGGTCCAGAGGGAGCTGGCTGGCTGCCACCGCCTCCTCCGCCACTGCCGCCAAGGCCGAGAGAAGCAAAGCTCAGTCCATCCAACTCGACCGAAACCTGCTGGCCGCTGGCACTGATGGTCAACAGCGTATCGCCATCCTTCGCACCAGTCGCCTCTAACACTCCATTCATCACACCGTAGGCGTGCGCTTCGAGAATGTCCTCCACGCTGTCAAAACGGGCCTTGGTGCCGTTGTTCCAAACATACAGGTAATTGGACGGGTCGACGCTATTGTCGAAGGTTCCGGCATCCATATATCGAAAGGCGATCACATCACCTTCGGAAAAGTCCAGGTCCCTGATCGTATGCGAGTCACCGTCGTTGGCATAGCGGCCGTCAATCTTGAAGAAGTCCGCGCCGCTGCCGCCGGTCACCGTATCCTTGCCATATCGAAGCAGGAATTCATCATCACCGGGGCCGCCGTTCAGCGTGTCATCGCCCCGGTTGCCGTCGATAATGTCGTCGCCTCCGCCACCAAACAAACCGTCGTCGCCGGCGGCGCCGTAAATGATGTTATCTTCGTCTCCTCCGTGCAGAATATTGTCGGTTGGGTCGCCGACAAGATGGGAACTCACGGTGAGGCCGGCGTCATTCTTCTCACTGAGAACCAGATCGATGAATTCGGAAGAGTTGAATATCGCCCTGGCGGAGTGACCGGCATTTTCAACGATTTCGAGATCCTGATTTTTTAAGATATCTGGGCCCAGTTCATCCTGCAAATGGTTGAAGTAGATGATGCCGCGTTCCAGGCGATTGTCGCCCTGGAGCATTGGCCTCGTACCGGTAGCCAGCGACGGGTCATTCGGATCGTTATCTTCCTCACCCACGAAGTAAGTTATTTGCCGGGATGAATAGTTTTCGCGAAGCTGGGCGGCCCCTCTCTCGCTCATATAGAGATTGAGATTATCCAGACCGTAGTAATAGTCGTTATAACTCCTACTGCCGGGGTCAGATGGAATCTCAAACTCATTGAGCGTTCCATCGATCACACGCTCAGCGGACATGTAGAGGTACATAGAGGGGCTCGAGACGACGTAACGCCACGAAATATCCGGAGCGGCCTCATCCTCGGCCGCTCCGCCGGCCGCATACCGGTTGACGAACTGCCCCCCACCCGAATGGCCGGCAATGATAATCTCTTCGACGTTCGGGTAAGCATCCCTGTCAGCAAGTCGCAGCAGAAGCTGGTCCATCACCTCAAACGAGGATATTTCGCCGGTTTGGTTCAGCGACTCGTCGCCGGCGCGCCAGTCGCCTTCGCCTCTCCGGGCCCAGTATAGCGTGTCGTCCGGTAAATCATAAAATGCCATGTCCTCTTCTATGAGGAATTGCGGCGCCACCACCGCTGTATGATCGTTGTGTGCGAGGTCAGTCGCTTCCTCCATATATTTAGCGTAGGACAAGGCGGTTCGACTGGTGCCGTGAATGGTAACTATGACTTTAGTTATTTCGCTGTTGGCAGTTTCCAGATTGAGGTTGCCGCCATAGGCAAGGTCGAACGCGTCAGCGCCCGATTCTACAGAGAACCGCATGTCGGCCAGTGACGGGCTAGACATTGTCTTGGCCTCCCACGCTGCCGCATGTGCAATCGGACGTAATGTCTGGGGCTAGGCAATCCGAAGCGCCAACAGGGCGTTGTATCGGGATTGAGCCATGCCCGGCGGCAGAATTGGCCTTCGCCCGCTTAGCGGCCTTGTCCCCACGCCCGCCCCGAATTGCCAGATCGCCATCAATATCGATCTTTAACAGGTCCCTGTTCGTGGACGGCCAAACCAAAAGATATTGCGTCATCTTCAACCCCTTTACCTATCCCTCGGCGGTTCACGGCCCAGGTTCCCACTCGGCGCGTCGAACCAGAATTCAAGTGAATAGGCAGATAATTCGAATTTATCAAGTAGTCTTTTTGGAGAAAACAGCACAAAAGGCCAGAGAAATGTTAACTTTAATTAATTAAAAGTTAATTATTCTCCCAGAGTATGTGCAGTTTTATTGCCGTACGTTTTTATGTCTCGGGTTAATATGAATGAAGAGGCTTCTCCCGTTGGCTCCGGCGGCACAAAATGTGGTGATCTGCGCTTGCGTCGCGAGGTGCGTTCGCTTAATGTTCTCGCATGCCGAGCCGCTGGAAACATGACCGCCCGCTCTCCCGCGCCCAGTTCGAGGCGCGATTTCCGGATAATGCGGCCTGCGCCGACTATCTGGCGCGTCGCCGGTGGCCGGAGGGCTTTGTCTGCCCGGGCTGTGGCGTCACGAAGGGATGGCTGCTGAAGACCAAGGCGTTCACCTGGGAGTGCGCGGCCTGCCGGCGGCAGACGTCCGTGACCGCAGGCACGGTCATGCACGGCAGCCATCTGCCGCTGAAGACCTGGTTCACGGCGATCCATATCGTAACCAGCCACTCCAACGGGATCTCCGCCCTGCAACTGCAGGCCCAACTGGGCCTGGGCAGCTACAAGAGCGCCTGGCTGCTCCTGACGAAGCTCCGCCGCGCCATGGTCGATCCCGAGCGAAGCCTTCTCGAGGACGTCGTCGAAGTTGACGAGACCGAGATCGCCTTGCGCCATAAGGACGACCCGCCCGCTGGCGGTCAAGGCCGCAGCTCGCAGGGCAAGATGCTCGTTGCCGGCGCGGTGGAGCTCTTGCCCGAAGGCAAGCCGCGCCGCATTCGTCTCGCGCCGATCGCCGACTTCTCCGGCGCCACGCTCAAGCCCTTCGTCGTCGCGGCCGCCGCCGCCGGTGCCCGCGTCGTCACGGACGGATGGTCCGGCTACAATGGCCTGCCCGACCATGTGCACGAGCCGAAAGTCGTCGGCAAGATGGCCGCCCACATCATCCTGCGCTGGACCCATCGCGTCTTTTCAAACCTCAAGAGATGGGCGCTCGGGACCTACCATGGCCTCCGTCGCCAGCACTTCAGGCGTTACCTCGACGAGTTCGTCTTCAGGTGGAACCGTCGCCGCCACACAGCCGTGGCGTTCGATACCCTGCTCGGCCTCGGAGCCCGCCTCGCGCCAGCAACCGCCCGCGACTTCGTCGAGCAGCGCGTCTGAGAGTACCAGAGCACGGCGCCACACCCCGGAATGCGAGATCGCCGTCGCCTGTCCGCGGTGCATCCAACCGTCTCGAGCCGCTGCCTACGTCGATCAGAATTGCTCAGAGCCCTGCATGCACCAGGAAGCCATCACCCGCGCCGCCATCCGAAACATCAACATCTCGCAGCGCCGGAACGAAAGGGAGAAGCCTCTGAATGAATATGCCTGAGAAAGGGGGGCAACACACAAATCTGGTGGAAAAGGTAGAGCCGCCGAAAGAGCGGACCTACCGCCCGAAAGATTGACTTTCCTTCCCGCAGCCATGACGGCATGAGGGGGGGGCTCGGTACTGGACCAGCCACGCATTGCCACGGCGCCCGCTCGATCCCAAATTGCGAACGCACCCTCCCGGGGGCTACATTCGTACACACAACCCCTGACCTTATGGCTATGGTAATGGTGGCAACTAACAAGTCATTGAATTTGTTGATACCAGCGCGCCTTTTAAGCGCCGCGCTCGTTCTGGCGTGGGTCAGCGCCGTTTTCCCATCGACCGCCGATGCCAGAGAAAGCGGCCAGTATTTCGGCGAAGGAAGTGCAATTGTCGAAATCGATGGCGAGGCCCTGCAGGTTTTAACCTACCGGCCGTGGGGATGCGCTGCACCGTCGCTCCTGTTCGTTTTTCACGGCAACAGCCGTGCCGTGGGGTCTTATCTCAACTCCGCGAAGCCTTTTGCCGACCGCGCCTGCTTCATCATATATGCGCCGCTCTTCGACGACGACCGCTTCCCGAATTGGAGCTACCACCGAGGCGGCTTAGTCAGAGACGGTGAGGTGCGGCCGCAGGAGGAATGGACTGTGGAAATGGCGGACGACCTCGTCGAATGGGCCCGGCGGAGAGAAGGAAGTAATGTTCCGACATATCTGTTTGGCCATTCCGCCGGCGGCCAGTTCCTCGCGCGGGTTGCCGCCTACGCGCTGCCGCGAGGTTTAAGTCGGATCGTAATTGCGAACTCATCGACATACGTACTGCCAGAGGAAACCGAGGCGATACCGTATGGCTTCGGCCATCTGCCGGAGCCCCTAAATGTGCATGCGATGATCCGGGATTATCTGGCGGCCCCGATTACGATTTACCTGGGGGACGAAGACACCGGATCGAAAATGCTCACTATGACGGATGCGGCTGTTCGCCAAGGGGAGAACCGCTTGTTACGCGGCCGCCATGTATTCGACCTTGCGTCGAAAATAGCCCGCGATAACGGCTGGATTTTCGGATGGACACTGGTTGAGGCGGCCGGCGTCGGGCACAGCGGGAGGGGCATGCTCGGAGCGGAGGAAATGTTCGAGGCCCTGAGATTTCCGGCAAGGTAGTCGAGCAGAGCGCCGGTCAGGTGTTTTGAGCCAAAGACCTCTGTTCATTCGTCGAAGGGCAGGTTGGTCCTGCCCCGTTTTGATGCCGCCCCAGGTTCTCATTTATTCGGCCTGGGCTTCGTAGGCCAAGGGGCTTTTTCCAGCCGAGAGCTGAGTGCCTTCTACGCGGGTTGTAAAAGCCATTGATGTATTTGAAGATTGCTTTCTCGGCTGCACGTCTAGCGGCCCAGGAGCGCTGCCACAGCAGCTCGGCCTTGATGGTTTCGAAGAACGTCTCCACCGCTGCGTTGATGCTCCTATATCTGTCAAGCCGCATTTGGCGTGGGGTGTAAGCGGCGGTGGAAAAGTTTGCCACGGTAGCGGCGGGATGATCCCGCTGCGGGCGGCGTAAAAGTCGTCCACTTTTTCCCTTTCTGGCGACAGGGAGGGTGGGAGTGTAGGCGGCATTGGAAAGATGTACCACGCGAAGTAACTGGATAGTCCGGTTGCGGCTGCGCAAAAATGCGCCGGCGATGGCCTCTTGTTGGCAACAACGAGAGGCGGGAGATGTATGGCGTGGAATTGTACCGCGACGTCCGGCTGGCTGTGGTCGAAGAAGGATTGAGCGAACGGGAGGCGGCCCGCCGCTTTGGGATTGATCGCCGGACGGTGAAGAAAATGCTGCGCTATTCGGCGCCGCCGGGCTACCGGCGCACGCTGTCAATCAGCGCTGAACTCTGACCCCCAATTGGCGCGCAATTTTGACCCCTTGTCGGTGAACTGATCGACGGCCCGTTTCTCGCGCAGGTGGTGCAGGGAGAGGGGCCTGGCGACGTGCAGTCACCAACGAACGGAGCGGCGCCAGGCCCCTCTCCTGTCAGTTCCGGTTGCGAATGCGCCAGCTGTCGTTGCCGGTCTCGATGATGTCGCAGTGATGGGTCAGCCGGTCGAGCAACGCCGTTGTCATCTTGGCGTCGCCGAAGATGGTCGGCCATTCCGCGAAGGCGAGGTTTGTCGTGACCAGGATCGAGGTTCGCTCGTACAGCCGGCTGATCAGATGAAAGAGGAGCTGACCGCCGGCCTGAGCGAAGGGCAGATAGCCGAGCTCGTCCAGGATCACCAGATCGACGCGGGTGAGCTGATCGGTGAGCCGCCCGGCGCGCCCTTCGCGGAGTTCGGCCTCCAGCCGGTTGACGAGATCGACGGCGCTGAAGAACCGGACGCGGCGTCGGTGATTGACCGCGTTCGCGCCGATCGCGGTGACCAGATGCGATTTGCCGGTCCCGGCCGAAGCAGGGTCATAATGCCCGTCTCCATAGTGACGACGGCAAGGTCCACTATCGGTATCACCCTCTTTGCGGTGAAGTTGTCATCGTCACGGCGCGGAAGAGGTATGGCGGCGCCGTCCACCTGACCATCCGACAGCCGGACGGCACGTTGGCGCAAATCCCCGGCTGGATGCTAGAAGAAAGCGCCGCGTCGGTCTGCGTTTGCGATAGGCCGCGACTTGCAGTGACCTCCCTGCGGCTGCTTCGGCTTGAACTCGATGCCTGTTTAATCTCGCTTTGCGGCGATCCCGCCGCGAAGGAGATCAGCATGCGGCGCCCGCGCACCATTCAACGCCATCCCGATCTGTTCGCAAGCGAGGATCCGCCCTGACGCTGAAGGTCCCGGAACGGTCGAATTTCCTGGCGCTGGTCAGTCTGCTTCTGAAGGAGACGACGAAGGTCAGAATGGGCCTGGTGGAGGACGATCATGAAGATCACATCTGATCACCTGGCCCGCGGAGCCTACATCGACGTGCGGCAGTCGACCGCCGGCCAGGTCGCCAACAATGACGAGAGCGAGCGTCGCCAGTACGGCCTCGCCGACCGGGCGCGGGCACTTGGTTGGAGCGACGTATCGGTTATCGACGACGATCTTGGCCGATCGGGTTCCGGTGTCAGCAGGCCCGGCTTCGAGCGGCTGCTGGCCGCGATCTGCGAAGGGCGCGTCGGCGCCGTCTTCGCCATCGAGGCCTCGCGTCTGGCCCGCAACGGCCGCGACTGGCATACGCTGATCGAGTTCTGCGGCTTGGTCGGTACGCTGATCGTGGACGAGGACGGCACCTATGAGCCTCGCCATCCCAACGACCGGCTCCTGTTGGGCATGAAGGGCACGATGAGCGAACTCGAACTCTCGATCCTGCGGGCCCGGTCGTTCGAGGCTCTCAAGCAGAAAGCGCGACGCGGCGAACTCTTCATGACCGCGGCTGTCGGCTACATCAGAGCAGGCCGAGATCGGATCGAACAAGACCCTGATCTGCGCGTGCGCGAAGCGATCGCACTGGTCTTTGCCCGTTTCGCCGAGATGCAGAGCATCCGCCAGGTGCATCTGTCGCTGCGTGCAGAGCAAATCATGCTTCCCTGCGCCGACCATCGCCGGGACGAGGGACCTGCGCTTGTCTGGAAGATGCCCGTCTACAACACGATCCATCACCTTCTGACAAACCCCATTTATGCGGGCGCCTATGCGTTCGGCGGACCGGCAGCCGGACGGCCATCGAGAATGGTCGCGAGCGAATTGTGCGAGGGTTCCGCAAAGAGCGGGCAGACTGGGATGTCTTGATCCTCGATCATCATGCCGGCTACCTTTCCTGGGCGGAATTCGAGGAACCTGCGCCTGATCGCGGATAACGCCAACGGTATGGGAATGAAGGCGCGCGGTGCCCTTCGCAAAGGCGAACTCATCCTGGCCGGCTTACTGCGCTGCGGCCACTGCGGGCGAAAGCTTCATGTCGCCTACAGCGGACGCGACGGCAACACGGGGCGCTACCATTGCCGCGGCGCCATGATCAACCATGGAGCCGGCCCCTGCATCTCCTTCGGTTCGTTACGGGTCGATCAAGCCGTTGGCGCCGAAGTCGTCAGGTTGCTTCAGCCGCTCGGCGTCGAAGCCGCGTTGCAAGCCATTTCGACACATGCGCTCGACGACGACGCAAAGCGGCGGCACGTCGAACTCTCGCTGGAACAGGCCCGATTTGAGGCCCGGCGGATGCAGCGTCAGTACGATGCGGTCGATCCCGATAATCGACTTGTGGCCGGCGAGCCGGAACGGCGCTGGAATGATGCCCTCGCCGCAGTCAGCGCGATCGAGTCCGAGTTGGAAGTGGCGGCCCGACAACAGCCCGACGCGATCAGCAATGATGAACGCCGCAACCTCATGGCGAGGGGAGCGGATATAGCCGCGGCCTGGAAGATCCCCGCGCCACCGCCGCGACGGCAAGCGGATCCTCCGCGCTGTTCTCAACGAGATCGTGGTCCGTGTGGAAGGTGATCAGATCGAGCTTCTGTTGCATTGGCAGGGTGGCGATCACACCGCACTAACCGTTCAAAAGAACAAGACCGGACAACACCGCTGGGCGGCCGCGCCCGCGACCGAGGACTCATCCGGGCTATTGGCGTGTCTCATGCCCGACAAGGCGATGGCGGCGCTCCTCAATCGGGAAGGCTTCAAGACGGGACGTCTCAACGGCTGGACCCAATCGCGGGTGTGCAGCTTCCGAAACCAGCATTCCATCGCGGTCTATCAAGAGGGCGAGCGGGCGGCGCGTGGCGAGGTCACCCTTGCGGCAGGCTGGCCGATCCTCATTGGCTGCAGCGCGATGTCGGTCCGACGTATGATCCAGGACGGTATCTTTCGGGCTCGACAGCACTGCAAGGGCGCGCCATGGATCATCAAGCGCTCGGATGTCGAGGCCATCGCTGCAGGCGGACCGGCCATTCCGCACGCAAAACGCCCGCCACCACCAAATCCGGATCAGACAGTCATTAAGTTCCAATGACATAGCGAGGTGA
>CAWEBB010000011.1:0-205384 GCA_963807085.1 uncultured Alphaproteobacteria bacterium | reverse complement strand
CAAGCTCTCCTGGACGGGGAGGCCGAACGGCTAACCCGCGCGGCTATCGAACGGGCTCTGGAAGGCGATCCAACCGCACTGCGGCTCTGCCTTGAACGCATAGCCCCGCCCCGGCGTGATGCCGCGGTTACCTTCGATCTTCCCCCGTGCTTATCTGCAGAGGACGCGGCGCACGGGGCGGCTGCGGTGTTAGAAGCAGTGGCAGCGGGCGAAACGCCCCTGCCGAGGGAGCGCACGTCATGGGCTTGATCGAAACTGTAAAACTCGGCACTTGATCTGACGGACAGGCCTACCAGCAATGCTGAGAGCGGGTTTGTAGCTGTCAGATAAATCCGGCGGAGGCTTCTCCCTTTCGTTCCGGCGCTGCGAGATGTTGATGTTTGCATCGGCGGCGCGGGTGATGGCTTCCTGGTGCATGCAGGGCTCTGAGCAATTCTGATCGACGTAGGCAGCGGCTCGAGACGGTTGGATGCACCGCGGACAGGCGACGGCGATCTCGCATTCCGGGGTGTGGCGCCGTGCTCTGGTACTCTCAGACGCGCTGCTCGACGAAGTCGCGGGCGGTTGCTGGCGCGAGGCGGGCTCCGAGGCCGAGCAGGGGATCGAAACGCCACGGCTGTGTGGCGGCGACGGTTCCACCTGAAGACCAACTCGTCGAGGTAACGCCTGAAGTGCTGGCGACGGAGGCCATGGTAGGTCCCGAGCGCCCATCTCTTGAGGTTTGAAAAGACGCGATGGGTCCAGCGCAGGATGATGTGGGCGGCCATCTTGCCGACGACTTTCGGCTCGTGCACATGGTCGGGCAGGCCATTGTAGCCGGACCATCCGTCCGTGATGATGCGGGCACCGGCGGCGGCGACCGCGACGACGAAGGGCTTGAGCGTGGCGCCGGGAAGTCGGCGATCGGCGCGAGACGAATGCGGCGCGGCTTGCCTTCGGGCGAGAGCTCCACCGCGCCGGCAACGAGCATCTTGCCCTGCGAGCTGCGGCCTTGACCGCCAGCGGGCGGGTCGTCCTTATGGCGCAAGGCGATCTCGGTCGCTAACTTCGACGACGTCCTCGAGAAGGCTTCGCTCGGGATCGACCATGGCGCGGCGGAGCTTCGTCAGGAGCAGCCAGGCGCTCTTGTAGCTGCCCAGGCCCAGTTGGGCCTGCAGTTGCAGGGCGGAGATCCCGTTGGAGTGGCTGGTTACGATATGGATCGCCGTGAACCAGGTCTCAGCGGCAGATGGCTGCCGTGCATGACCGTGCCTGCGGTCACGGACGTCTGCCGCCGGCAGGCCGCGCATTCGAGATATGCGCGAAAGTTGGTGACGCGTGATCAGGCGGCGGTTTGAAGTTGGCGGACGCCGTCGCGGAACTCAACCCCGCTGATGACCTCCGGCAGGCGGTTCCGGCCGTCGAGTTTTCGCCATTTCGCCTGCGCCGACATCATCAGCTTGAACGCCATGGCCAGGCCGGTCTTTCGGCTGAGGCAGCCCTTGGTGCGCTTCGTCCGGTGCCTGACGGTGGCGAACGTGCTCTCGATCGGGTTCGACGTGCGGATGTGTTTCCAGTGTTCGGCGGGGAAGTCGTAGAAGGTCAGCAGCGCGTCGCGGTCCTTGACCAGCTTGGCGACCGCCTTGTCCCATTTCACGCCGTAGGCTTCGACGAAGAAATCGAAGGCGACGTTGGCTTCGGCCTTTGTCTCGGCCTGCCAGATGTCGTGCAGGTGCGCCTTGGCCTTGGCCTGCACCGATTTCGGCAGCGCGTTGAGCACGTTCATGGTCTTGTGGAGCCAGCACCGCTGCTCCCGCGTCGTGGGGAAGACCTCGCGCAGGGCGGCCCAGAACCCGAGGGCGCCGTCGCCGATCGCCAGCTTCGGGTCCTGCTTCAGGCCGCGGCGCTTGAGGTCGAGCAGCACCTCGCGCCAGCTCTGGGTGCTCTCGCGGAAGCCGTCGGTCATGGCCAGAAGCTCCTTGTGGCCGTATTCGTCCGCGCCGACGATCACCAGAACGCATTGTTTTTCCTCGGCCATCCGCGGCTTGAAGTAGACGCCGTCCGCCCAGATGTAGAGGAACCGCCGCGCGCCGAGGTCGCGCTTCTGCCAGGCCTCGTAGTCCGCCCACCAGTCGGCCTTCAGCCGCGTGATGGTCTTGGCCGACAGGCCCTTGGCATTCGGGCCCAGCAGGGCCGCCAGCGCCTCGCTGAAATCGCCCGTGGACACGCCCTTCAGGTAAAGCCAGGGCAGCAGCTCCTCGACCGACTTCGCCTTGCGCAGGTATCGCGGCAGGATGCTGGGCGTGAAGGTGATCTTGTCCGCGCCCGGCTTGCGGTCCCGGACACGCGGCACCTTCACGGCACCGGGCCGATGCCGGTCATCACCTCGCGCTCCGGCAGATGACCATGGCGCACCAGCCGGGCACGGCCGTCCTCGAGCTTGTGGTCGGCGAAAAGGCCGCCAGCAGCGTGGCCAGCTCCGCCTCGATCGCCTGCTCGATCAGCTTGCGCGCCCCGCCTCGGATGACGTCGGTCAACGGGTCGGAGCGAAATCCCGATGGATCGGGCAGCTGGGTGATGGTATCGTCCGACATGTGGCATATCCCTTTCTCGGCTGAGAATTGACGGCGTCCGACACCGCCATGATATGCCGCCCCTCAGGGCATCACCAACTTTCGCGCGTTACTCCGCGCACTCCCAGGTGAACGCCTTGGTCTTCAGCAGCCATCCCTTCGTGACGCCACAGCCCGGGCAGACAAAGCCCTCCGGCCACCGGCGACGCGCCAGATAGTCGGCGCAGGCCGCATTATCCGGAAATCGCGCCTCGAACTGGGCGCGGGAGAGCGGGCGGTCATGTTTCCAGCGGCTCGGCATGCGAGAACATTAAGCGAACGCACCTCGCGACGCAAGCGCAGATCACCACATTTTTGTGCCGCCGGAGCCAACGGGAGAAGCCTTATCCGGCGTTCGGATGGTCTTTTCAACAGCGATGTGCAGCGTTTCCCGGAAGGTTTGCATGGGTGTCTTGCCATAGCAATACCTCCCAGAGTGTGGCCGTTGTTCGTTGTATTTTGCTAGCCAATAATCCAGGTCTGTCTGGAGTTCCTCAACAGAGCGGTAAAGTTTCTTGCGGAAGGCGATGTCGTAGAACTCATCCTTGATGGTCCGGTGGAAGCGCTCGCAAATACCGTTGGTCTGCGGGCTGTTCGCCTTGGTCCGCGTGTGGTCGATGTCCTCGACGGCCAGGTAGAGCTGATAGGCGTGGTTTTCGACCTTGCCGCAATACTCGGTGCCGCGGTCGGTCAGGATGCGTAGCAGGGCGATACCATGCTCGGCGTAGAACGGGATCACCCGGTCGTTCAGCAGATCGGCCGCCGTGATCGCCGTCTTTTCCGTATAAAGCTTGGCCTGAGCGGTGCGGGCGTAGGTGTCGATGAAGGTCTGCTGATAGATCCGCCCAACGCCCTTCATCGTGCCGACATAGTAGGTGTCCTGGCTACCAAGGAAGCCCGGATGGTCGCTCTCGATCTCGCCGTGGGCTGCCCGTTTCTGCTTGGCCTTTTCCAGCGCCGCCAATTGCTCTTCGGTCAGGAGAATGCCTTCCTGGGCCGAGCGGGCCTCCAGCGCCTTCAGCCTTTTCTTCATCGTCTCCAGGTCATGGCGCAGCCAGATCGAACGCACGCCGGACGATGAGACCATCACGCCCTTCTGCTGCAGTTCCCAGGACGCCCGCTTCTGGCCCAGCGCCGGGTTCTCGATGGCCAGATCAACGACGGCTTTCTCCACGTGCTCGGGCACCCGGTTCTTCAGCAGCGGCTTGCGGCGCGAGAGATCAATCAGCGCTTCGGCCCCGCCCTGCTCATAAAGATCGCGGAACCGGTAAAAGCTGTCCCGCGAGTACCCCATCACCTTACAGGCCTGGCTGACGCTGCCGAGCTGCTTGGCTAGCTCCAACAGCCCCAACTTTGGTTTGATGATCTTATCTTGAATGCTGGTCATGGATCGACACTCCTCATTTGTGCTCCAGTGGAGCAAGAGTGGCAGATCAAGTCACGTGCTTTACATCGAAACCTACCGGCGCACACTGGAAACGGCGGAAATCGAAGCGCGCATTCAAGCATTGGAAAAAGCGCCTCTCGAAGCCTTGTAGGTTTCCTTATCCTGATCACGGTGATCAAGAATGTACGCGCCCGCCAGACATGTTTCTGGGGGCTCTTGGGATCCTGGACCATCGCTTCCAAGCGCTGCCGGTCAAAGAAAGATACCGTAAAGGCGGTGCCGCTTCGCATGCAACAAACTCGCACGATCAACAACGGCTGGGATTTCCGGTCGGACCCTTTTGTCTCAATCAATCCACTAGGTAAGCGCTAAACTGTATATTATCGTATTGCAAACAAGGGTGACTTCGGCTAACATCTGCTGCGATGGGCTTCTTGAAACGAGAAGGGTGGGCACTATGAAAATTACGTTGGCGGCATTGCGTCTTGTAGCCTCAGCGATCTTTTCGCCAGCCAAGGCGGGTGGATTGGCATTCAATTACAATTCGCGATACGGTGCCTGTTCCAGTCCTGCCAACGCTCCCTCCATTTCTGGCACTGGTTGGGTTGGGTGCATGCTTTGGATCACAGCTGCTGCGCAGGTAAGCCGATTCCTCAGCTACACGCGTCATCTTGAATTTACGGAATACCCTCTCGCTGCGGCCAGCATACTGAGGGGAAGCGGCATCGACTGATGGCTTGATGGCTGCCTCCTGCAAAGGGGGCAGTATTGGAGCCGTTCCTGCGCTTCAGTTGCGACCCCATGAAAGGAAACACCCATGCTTACACGCACTACTGTATTGTTTCTTCTCGCCTCCGGCCCCGCCCTGGCCGGCCCGGTCACCCTCTCCTATTCGGAAGCATTCCCGGTCGATCAGAGACCGAACTATGCTCAGTGGGCTTTCCCCTCCGGCTATACGGTCACGGGTTCCGATAAAAAACCAGGGTACTATAATTATGGTGGCGGTATCGAAGTGCCCCGCGTCCAAACCATGGCTTATCAAACGTGGGGATCTGAGGCCACCGATGTTACCTTCACAGCTCCATCCGCCCACAGTTTTTCGCCCTTGGCGCTAGATATCGCCTCTTTTAGGAGTGAAATTTCAGTCGAATATGAGGTCTGCTTTGGGTGTACCGGCGATCCTGCAGGCGATCCCGGAATTCTTGGACGCTTCACACCTCCCGCTGTCGGGCAATTCTTTATTGACTTTGTCGGCACCCGCAGCGATGGCACCACTGTCAATTATACGGCCAATCCAATCCTTCCCCGCGATGATATATTTCTCACCGGGGGAAGGCTGGAGGTCTTTCCCCGGCAGGATCCTCGACCTGTCTGCCAGTGGCCTGACCGACCTTACCTCCCTCTCGATCCAGCTTGATCGGGGTTGGGATGTAAGTGTCGAATACGATTATCTCATAGCAGATGGTGCAGTCGGTCCTGGCCAGCTTCAGCTTAGGGATAATGGCAACGAGACAGCATACATGACTTGGTCGTCGCTCACCGTTGACGACCAACCCCAGGCGATCCCGGTGCCTCCGGCCCTGCCGCTCCTCGCGTCCATCGCTGCCGCTCCCTTCCTCTTCCGTCGCACACGGCAACAGAAGGATGTCTGAGAAAAAGCACGGATACCGGGTCTCCTCAGTGTGCCGGTCAAAGCGCAGTTCGACCTGATCCAGCGCTGGCAGATCCATTATACGGGGGCTGGCAAAAGCCAGCCTTTTAACCTGACCCGCGATTCCCATTTGGATCCGATTTAATGATCATACTGAGCAGTGTCCCGTTTCATGGTGTAACTTCCGTTGGTTGCGAGGGCTGCCTGCCGGCCACGGTTGTACTCCGGCTAAGGTTTGGTTTAATGACCGACCTTTGACCAACGAGACCACCGATGACCACAAACAATACATCAGAGACAGCAGCCCGCGCGTGCTTAGACGCCGGACGCGCATAGAGAGTCTGACACGCACACTCTTCCACATGATCGGTTCAATCTCTTTACCCCGGCTTCATCTGCGTCGGGCGTACCGAACGCTCTGATGTCCGCTGTCAAGGTTTTGCGTGCAGAACGTCCGCGGCATCGGTTTGTTCGCGGGGATGGTTGCGCATGGGCGGAGGCGGAACCGAAGGACGTCGGTGATCAAGCTCTGATGCGCGGATTGGCTACCGCATTTCCGATTTTGCGTCCGGGGCTGTTCCGATCTTACTGCGGGCGTCGGCTCTTGGCCGGCCCGAGAACCTGATGGCTTTGTCCGGCCGCCCGCCAAACCATGTCGTGCGCCGCTACACCAGTTTCCACTATCGCGCCAAAAGGTGGTCGAAGGCCCGTCGCATCGTCGCCAAGATCGAGTTCCATCCGGGCGAACTGTTTCCGACCGTCGGCTTCCTGGTCACCAACCGCAGCCTACCGAACGAGCGGCTGTTTGCCTTCTATAATGACAGGGACACTGCAAAGCAGCAGACCAAGGAGGGTAAGTACGCGCTAAAATGGACGCGGCTTTCCTGCATGCGCTTCGCGGCTAATGCCGTCCGGCTTCTGTTGCATGCTCTGGCCTACAACCTCGCCAATTTCTTGCGCACCATCGCGACAACGGAAGCTATCCGCTGACCTCGCTTCGGGAGCGCCTGATCAAAGCCGGCATACGGCTGGTTAGGCATGCCCGCTATGCCATCTTCCAGATGGGGGAGACTGGCCTGCCACGCACCGTCTTCCAAGGCATTCTATGCCTGATCAATGGCCTGCGTGGGCCGCCAGCGATAACGGTTGCTGCATGATGGCTGTCACTACATCAAAATTGGAAATGATGGCTGGCTGCAGTGACGGCGTGGACAAACACGGGCTGATTTCGGCATTTTTCAGCCAAGTCGCTCGCGCTGCGCGCTCCACACGGTCGAACCCCGCTCAGAGCCCTCGAATGAACGGTGCAACACGGGGTTGAACACCCGATTTTATGGCTCTAGCCTTCTCGGAGGCGCTCCGAATGGGGAATGCTGGATGAAACGAGGAACCCCGCCCATGTTCCGCACACCGATCTGCGACCTGTTCGGTATCGAATATCCCATCGTACTCGCCGGCATGGGAACCGCCAGCACGCCGGAACTGGCGGCTGCGGTCTCCAACGCCGGCGGACTGGGCGTGCTCGGCTGCGCCAGCGCCGGGCCCAGGCAGTTGCGCGAGTGGATCCAGCGTACCCGCTCGCTCACCGACCGGCCGTTCGGCGTCGATACCCTGCTGCCGGCCTCGGTCCGCCGCGGCGCCGGACTGAAAGGGCCGAGCAACGGGCCGCTGCCGCAGGATCTGGTGCCGGAATACCAGCAGTTCGCCAGTGAGTTCCTGGCGCGTGAGGGCATCGCGCCCGCAGCCGCCAAGGACATCTGGACGGAGCAGGAGGGCCCGACCATGCTCTCCAAGGAGTTCTTCGAGGCGCAGATGGATGTAATCATCGCGGAGCGCGTGCCGGTCTATGCGAGCGGCCTCGGCAGCCCTGAGCCCTGGATGGAGCGGCTGAAGGCGAACGGCACCAAGGTCATCTGCGTCGTCGGCACCGTTCGACATGCCTTGCAGGTGGTTCCGGTCGGCATCGATGCGGTGGTGGCGCAGGGCCATGACGGCGGCGGCCACAACTCCCCCATCGGCACGCTGGCGCTGATCCCGCAGGTGGTGGATGCGGTGGGAGACAAAGTGCCGGTGATCGGCGCCGGCGGCATCTCCGACGGCCGCGGTATCGCAGCGGCGATGATGCTGGGGGCCGCCGGCGTCTGGATCGGCTCGGCCTTCCTCGCCAGCGAGGAGGCGGGAATATTGCCCGGCCAGAAACAGGCCATCGTCGAGGCGAACGAGGAGGGCACCACCGTCTCGCGCGCCGTTACCGGCAAACCCGCGCGCATGATCAAATCGAAATGGACGCAGCTCTGGGCCGAAAGCGAACACGAACCGCTGACCATGCCCTACCAAAGCCAGGTCTCGCGCCCGGCCTTGACCGCGGCGAACCTTGCCGGCCGCGCCCAGGACGTGAATCCCGGCTTCGCAGGGCAGGGCATCGGCATGATCAAGGCGGTGCGTCCCGCCGCGGAGATCATGGCCAACCTGATTCAGGGCACGGAGACGGTGTTGAAAGAGCGGATGGCCAAGCTGGCGGGGTAGAAGTTGCGCGTCTTACTTCTGTGGCCGCCGCCCGCGCCATTCGGCCAGCCGGGCGACGACGCCGCGGAAGAAGCGCACCTCCTGCTCGGTCAGGCCTGCGCGGCGGAAGACGTTGTGCAGGTTGCGCTGCATGGTCGGCCACAGGTTCTGCTCGCGATAGTATTCCGCTAGCCACATTTCATGGTCCAGATGGTCGAGCAGGGCATCGACTTCCTGCTGTGTTGCCGGCGTTCCCTCGCCGATTTCCAAGACGCCGGGGGCGGTTTCGCCCGCTGATGTTTACCACTCATAGCCGACCAGCAGCACCCTCTGTGCCAAATTCAGGCTAATATAAGCCTTGCTGAAACCCCGTGAACGCTTCGCGGATCGTTGGCACGTCGCCCAGCGCGAGAGTGGCATCGCTCACGGTGCCGTATTTCAGGCCAAGCAACTGGCCGAGCTTTGCTTGGTCCAATACGCCGACGCCTTCTTTAACGTATTGGCCGAGCACGAAGTTCAGGAAGGCAGCCAGCTTGTCGTCGTAGCTGGCCAGGATGGAGGGCTTGCAGGTTTCGACGCGCTCGGTGCGGGTGATCGGTGGAGCGTTGAAGGCGATGTAGGCCAGCACGTCGAACAGGTCGCTGTTCGCGGCATCGATGACCCTGGCGACTTCGGTTAGTTCGCCCTCGCCATAGCCTCTATCGGCCAGGCCTTCGAGCAAGGCTCGCCTTGTCGCCGGATTACCCCAGAGTGTGCGCAGTTCGTCTTCGTCTTTGAACAGGTCGGGCAGGTCACCGAACATACGCTGGATGAAGTCGGCGGCGGAAATCGGCTTGCCGTCTGGGCTCCAGAAGCTGGTCGCGGCCATGTGCTGGATTTGGCGCACTTTCCCATCAGCCAGCTTAATCTTGATCTTTTGCGGCCTGCCGTCGTCATCGCCGTCGCCGCCGTCATCGCCACCTGGCTCAGACGGGTCGCCGGGGTTGTCCGGTCCCGGCACCGGCGCGGGGCGAGGGTTGACGGGCTCCGGCTCCAACGGTTCACCGTCCCATTCGGGATCGTTGAAGTGGTGGTAGGCTTTCACGAAATCGTAAACGGTGAAGTGGTCCTTGCCGTCGAAAAGCCGGGTGCCGCGCCCGATGATCTGCTTGAACTCGATCATAGAGTTGACCGGTCGCATGAGCACGATGTTGCGGACGTTCCGAGCATCGACGCCTGTCGAAAGCTTCTGCGACGTGGTCAGAATCGTGGGGATGGTCTTTTCGTTGTCCTTAAAAGTCTCAAGGAAATCGTCGCCGATCTTGCCGTCATTCGCGGTGACGCGCACACAGTAGTTTGGGTGCTGGCTGGTCTTTATCTGGTTGATGAGGTCGCGCACCATGGCCGCGTGCTCTTGTGTGGCGCAAAAGACGATGGTCTTTTCGGTCTGGTCGATCTCCGCCATGAACATGCCGACGCGGTATTTTTCCCGCTCCGGGATGATGATCAGGCGGTTGAAGTCGCCCTCGGTATAGAGGCGGCCTTCCTCCGGCTCGCCCGCGACAACGTGGTCATCGGGCGTGTAGATGTAGTCGTCGAGCGTCGTGCCGATCTGGCGCACCTTGAAGGGCGTCAGGAAGCCGTCATTGATGCCTTCCTTCAGCGAATAGCTGTACACTGGCTCGCCGAAATAGGCGTAGGTGTCGGCGTTGGTCTTGCGTTTCGGCGTGGCGGTCAGGCCCAGATGCACGGCGGGCGCAAAATGCTGCAGGATTTCGCGCCACGTGCTTTCGTCGCGCGCGCCGCCGCGGTGGCATTCGTCGATGATGACCAGATCGAAGAAATCGGGCGGGTAGTCCTCGAACCGGAATTCGGTGTCGCTCGCCGCGCCGCTGCCGGTCATGAAGGTCTGGAAGATGGTGAAGAAGACGTTGGCGTTCTTCGGCACCTGGCCGCGCTTGCGTATGGCCTCCGGGTCGATGCGGGCGAGCGCGTCTTCGGCGAAAGCGGCAAAGCTGTTGAACTCGTTGTAGGCTTGGTTCGCCAGATTGTTGCGGTCGGCGAGAAACAGGATGCGCGGGCGGCGGCCAAGCTCGCCGCTCTCGCTTTTCCAGGCGGCGAGGCTCCAGCGGCTCTGGAACAGCTTCCAGGCGATCTGGAAGGCGATGCTGGTCTTGCCCGTGCCGGTGGCGAGCGTCAGCAGGATGCGGTCCCTGCCGTCCGCAATCGCCTCCAGCACGGCATTGACGGCGTTGTGCTGGTAGTAGCGAGGCTGCCAGGCACCGCTCTTGTCGGCGAGCGGCACGTCGCCGAAGCGGTCGCGCCAGATGCGCTGCTGGGCAAAGGTCTCGGCCCAGAGTTCGTCCGGGGTCGGGTAGCGGGTGACATGGCCCTCCGCCCCGGTCTGCATATCGCAGCGGTAGATGCCGTCGCCATTGGTGGAGAAGGCGAAGCGGGCCTGCAGGAGCGCGGCATAGTCCTTGGCCTGGGCCAGGCCTTCGGTATCCGGCTTGGCGCGGGCTTTGGCCTCCAGCACGGCGAGCTTCTGGCCCTTGTAGGTGAGCACGTAGTCGGCGGCTTTGCCGCGGGCGCGCCTGCCGGCCCCCTCCAGGCGGCCAAGGGTGATGACTTCGCGGCGGATGCGGGAGCCCGGCACGACGCCCCAGCCCGCGGCCAGCAGTGCAGGGTCAATGAGGTCGGCGCGGGTTTCGGCTTCGTTCATCGCTTTCCCACAGGTCACTCCGAGTCACTTAAGGCTAAGTGCGTTAAACCTTAAGATCATGTTTTTCTTCGAGATGCTGAAGGACCTCTTCTAACGCTCGGATGATATGCAGTTTGTTGGAGCCAAAGACATAAGTGCCGGAGGAAATTTCGTTTGGGAGGCTTCTCCCGTTGGCTCCGGCGGCACAAAATGTGGTGATCTGCGCTTGCGTCGCGAGGTGCGTTCGCTTAATGTTCTCGCATGCCGAGCCGCTGGAAACATGACCGCCCGCTCTCCCGCGCCCAGTTCGAGGCGCGATTTCCGGATAATGCGGCCTGCGCCGACTATCTGGCGCGTCGCCGGTGGCCGGAGGGCTTTGTCTGCCCGGGCTGTGGCGTCACGAAGGGATGGCTGCTGAAGACCAAGGCGTTCACCTGGGAGTGCGCGGCCTGCCGGCGGCAGACGTCCGTGACCGCAGGCACGGTCATGCACGGCAGCCATCTGCCGCTGAAGACCTGGTTCACGGCGATCCATATCGTAACCAGCCACTCCAACGGGATCTCCGCCCTGCAACTGCAGGCCCAACTGGGCCTGGGCAGCTACAAGAGCGCCTGGCTGCTCCTGACGAAGCTCCGCCGCGCCATGGTCGATCCCGAGCGAAGCCTTCTCGAGGACGTCGTCGAAGTTGACGAGACCGAGATCGCCTTGCGCCATAAGGACGACCCGCCCGCTGGCGGTCAAGGCCGCAGCTCGCAGGGCAAGATGCTCGTTGCCGGCGCGGTGGAGCTCTCGCCCGAAGGCAAGCCGCGCCGCATTCGTCTCGCGCCGATCGCCGACTTCTCCGGCGCCACGCTCAAGCCCTTCGTCGTCGCGGTCGCCGCCGCCGGTGCCCGCGTCGTCACGGACGGATGGTCCGGCTACAATGGCCTGCCCGACCATGTGCACGAGCCGAAAGTCGTCGGCAAGATGGCCGCCCACATCATCCTGCGCTGGACCCATCGCGTCTTTTCAAACCTCAAGAGATGGGCGCTCGGGACCTACCATGGCCTCCGTCGCCAGCACTTCAGGCGTTACCTCGACGAGTTCGTCTTCAGGTGGAACCGTCGCCGCCACACAGCCGTGGCGTTCGATACCCTGCTCGGCCTCGGAGCCCGCCTCGCGCCAGCAACCGCCCGCGACTTCGTCGAGCAGCGCGTCTGAGAGTACCAGAGCACGGCGCCACACCCCGGAATGCGAGATCGCCGTCGCCTGTCCGCGGTGCATCCAACCGTCTCGAGCCGCTGCCTACGTCGATCAGAATTGCTCAGAGCCCTGCATGCACCAGGAAGCCATCACCCGCGCCGCCATCCGAAACATCAACATCTCGCAGCGCCGGAACGAAAGGGAGAAGCCTCTCGTTTGGATCGACCTCCCTATGGCTCCGAACCTTTTTGGTGTTTCCCTCAGCATCGCTCACAGTCAATGGGTACCGAAAATACCTCCCCGCCCCCTCATAGACGCCATATGGACCATAATTTTGAATGCTGCCATTGTAACAATTGTTTCCAACAATTTGCTCAAGTTCAGCTAATAGCTTGGCTCGTTTTTTGGTCAGTTTCTTGCGCGCCATATCCGCTCCTATTTTACCCGCCGTTTTCCGCCACGTTCATGCCGCGGCCTCTTGCAGGGCCTTGTCCAGGTCTGCGGTGAGGTCGCCGGAGAAGGCTTTGGCGAGGAGGGATTGTTTGAATTCGGCCAGACTGGCTAGGCGAGCATCGTATTGTTCGATCAGTTTGTAGCAGTGGCCTGAGAAGGCAGCCAACTTATCAACTAACTCGCTTTGCGTTTCGATGTCCGGTCGGAAAAACTTGAAGGTCTGAAGCTGTGGGCCACTAACATGCGGCACCCCAAGACCTGTTTGTATCGATAGAACATAGTCCATGAAGCATTTAGAGCCGATGACATAAAACAAAAATTCAGGGTCTAAATTTTCTAGGCATCTAAGCCGGGCAACTCGTTGCAAAAGCAGGCATGGTAAGTCATACGCCGAAATTTTCGCATATTTAATGCCGCCTTTTATCCAAGTTCGATCCATTGCCACGACAACATCGTCCTCAGCGAGCATGAATTTCTGAAACTCAGATAAGCGGCTTCTGGGCCATTTCTTTACATTCTCCCATCTGAATTTACCTTGCACGATATTGTCGCCGCGAAGGAGGTTTATATCGTCGTCGTCGGACGAATATTCGCTGCTCTTGAAGGCGAAGCCAGTGAGCAGGGAGACTTCCTCCCCGATAGTCGTCTCAACCCACCCCTCACCGGGATGGGAGAAGATGGCGTTGAGGTAGCTGTCGAAGAGTTCGCGGGCGTTGGCGAGGTTTTTCTCGGTATTGGCAATCGCCGCATCGATCCCCTCAAACGCCTCATCCAGAATGGCAACAATCCGCTTCTGCTCGGCCAGTGGTGGGAGTGCAATAGCCCGCCTTTCCATCGCGCCTTTTGTAACATGGATCATCGCCGTTCCGACGCCTTGCTCGGCTTTAATTCTCTCAGCGTCCCAATCAAACCAGTAGAATAAGAACCGCTTTTCAACTTCAGCAAGATCAAATTCAACCTTCCAAATATGGTAGTGAAATATTACCTTTCCGCCGTCCCATATTTTAGGGCCAAATGATGCCGACCATGCATAAAGTAGGTCTCCATTATCGCAATATTTATCGGAGAGGCTTCTCCCTTTCGTTCCGGCGCTGCGAGATGTTGATGTTTCGGATGGCGGCGCGGGTGATGGCTTCCTGGTGCATGCAGGGCTCTGAGCAATTCTGATCGACGTAGGCAGCGGCTCGAGACGGTTGGATGCACCGCGGACAGGCGACGGCGATCTCGCATTCCGGGGTGTGGCGCCGTGATCTGGTACTCTCAGACGCGCTGCTCGACGAAGTCGCGGGCGGTTGCTGGCGCGAGGCGGGCTCCGAGGCCGAGCAGGGTATCGAACGCCACGGCTGTGTGGCGGCGACGGTTCCACCTGAAGACGAACTCGTCGAGGTAACGCCTGAAGTGCTGGCGACGGAGGCCATGGTAGGTCCCGAGCGCCCATCTCTTGAGGTTTGAAAAGACGCGATGGGTCCAGCGCAGGATGATGTGGGCGGCCATCTTGCCGACGACTTTCGGCTCGTGCACATGGTCGGGCAGGCCATTGTAGCCGGACCATCCGTCCGTGACGACGCGGGCACCGGCGGCGGCGACCGCGACGACGAAGGGCTTGAGCGTGGCGCCGGAGAAGTCGGCGATCGGCGCGAGACGAATGCGGCGCGGCTTGCCTTCGGGCGAGAGCTCCACCGCGCCGGCAACGAGCATCTTGCCCTGCGAGCTGCGGCCTTGACCGCCAGCGGGCGGGTCGTCCTTATGGCGCAAGGCGATCTCGGTCTCGTCAACTTCGACGACGTCCTCGAGAAGGCTTCGCTCGGGATCGACCATGGCGCGGCGGAGCTTCGTCAGGAGCAGCCAGGCGCTCTTGTAGCTGCCCAGGCCCAGTTGGGCCTGCAGTTGCAGGGCGGAGATCCCGTTGGAGTGGCTGGTTACGATATGGATCGCCGTGAACCAGGTCTTCAGCGGCAGATGGCTGCCGTGCATGACCGTGCCTGCGGTCACGGACGTCTGCCGCCGGCAGGCCGCGCACTCCCAGGTGAACGCCTTGGTCTTCAGCAGCCATCCCTTCGTGACGCCACAGCCCGGGCAGACAAAGCCCTCCGGCCACCGGCGACGCGCCAGATAGTCGGCGCAGGCCGCATTATCCGGAAATCGCGCCTCGAACTGGGCGCGGGAGAGCGGGCGGTCATGTTTCCAGCGGCTCGGCATGCGAGAACATTAAGCGAACGCACCTCGCGACGCAAGCGCAGATCACCACATTTTGTGCCGCCGGAGCCAACGGGAGAAGCCTCTTATCGGAATCTAGTTTTAAGTCGGAATAGTACCACCCTCGGTTTGAAAAGAAATTCCCTACACGTAATACAGGGTATTTGCCGGAGGCCAGTAACTCAGGCCTCTTATAAGCGCGACCGTTAACAAGCCTGCACACGTCTCCAAGAGGTATTCTCTTCCACCCATCCCTCATAGCATCCCCCGGATGCCGTCGAGGATTTCCGCCGTCTCCGCATCCAGCGCGGCGATTTCCGCCATAATGTCTTCCGGGTCGCGGAGCGGTGCCTCCTCGCGCCTTGTTTGGGTTCTTGACGGAAAGGTCATAGGTCGCCGGATCGATATCGCCCGCGTCCACGGTCCAGCTACTTCGCCATCGGTGAACCCGCTTGCAGGCCGACGAACTCCGCCAGATCGCCGTCGTTCAGCGGGTTGGTCTTGCCCAGGCTCCGCCCCGGCTCAAGCTGGTAGTACCAGATGCTCCGCGTCGGCTCGCCCTTCTGAAAGAACAGCACCACCGTCTTGACGCCCGCGCCGAGGAAGGTCTTGGCCGGGCAATCCAGCACGGTGTGCAGGTTGCAGCTTTCCAGCAACTCCTGCCGCAACGCCCGGGACGCACCATCGGTGTTGGAAAGGAAGGTGTTCTTGATGACGATGGCGGCGCGCCCGCCCGCCCGCAGCCGCTTGATGAAGTGTTGCAGGAACAGGAAGGCGGTCTCGCCGGTCTTGACCGTGAAGTTCTGCTGAACTTCCTTGCGCTCCTTGCCGCCGAAGGGCGGGTTGGCCAGGATAACGTCGAAGCGGTCGCGCTCCTGCACGTCCTGCACATTCTCCGCCAGCGTGTTGGCGTGGACGATGTTCGGCGCGTCGATGCCATGCAGGATCATGTTCATCGTCGCGATGACGTAGGCGAGCGACTTCTTCTCCTGGCCATAGAAGGTGCGCTTTTGCAGCGTCTCCAGTTGGCCGGTGGAAAGGCTGGAGCCGCTTTTCCCGTCGGGGCCATAGCGCAGATAGTCGTACGCCTCGCACAGAAAGCCGGCGGAGCCGCACGCGCCGTCGTAGATGGTCTCGCCGATCTGCGGCCTGGTCACCTGAACCATCGCGCGGATGAGCGGGCGGGGCGTGTAATACTCGCCGCCGTTCCGCCCGGCATTGCCCATGTTCTTGATGCGGGTTTCGTAGAGGTCGGAAAGCTCGTGCTTCTCCTTCTGCGAGCGCATGCGCAGCCCGTCCATCAGTTCCAGCGCATCGCGCAAGGAATAGCCGCTGGTGAAGCGGTTGCGGATCTCGGAGAAAATCTCCCCGATCTTGTATTCGATGGTGTCGGGGCTGGCCGCGGTCTGGCGGAAGCTCTGCAGGTAGGGGAACAGGTCGCGGTTGACGAAATCGATCAGGTCGTCGCCGGTCAGGGCGGTGTCGTGGTCGAAGCGGCCGTCGGCCTTCTTCGGCGCGGCCCAGGCCGACCACCGGTGCGGCTGGTCGAGGATGTAGCGGTAGGGCGTGCCATGCAGCTCCGCCTCCAGCTCCCGCTCCTTCTCCAGGTCATCCAGGTATTTGAGGAACAGCATCCACGAGGTCTGCTCGGTGTAGTCGAGCTCGGTGGTGCAGCCGGACTCTTTCCAGAGCACGTCGTCGATATTCTTGAAGACTTGTTCAAACACTGGACGCCCCCATTTTGCGACAACCGTAACGAGTGGAAGGGAGCAAGCCGCGTGCGCCCCATCGCCAAGGTTGCAACGGCAAACGAAAACGCGCAAGGCTCAGATGAGCTTTTGACGGCTTCGGCAGGGTGGATATTTAGGTGGATAATTTTTTCGGCGCGGGGAATTTCTAAGCGATAACAGTCAGTTATGCAAAAGCAATGGTGCCGCCGGAGTGGATTGAACACTCGACCTCACCCTTACCAAGGGTGCGCTCTACCACTGAGCTACGGCGGCCCAAAATGCAGCACGCGCTTCTTGCCAGTTTGTGCCCAGCCTGGCAAGCCTGTCTGCGGTATTTCCGGCGCGGCGGCTTGACCTGCCGCCCAACGGCTCCCTAAACACCAGCCTCGACACCTGTACATCCTCCACCATTTGAAGCGAAGCCAGAGAACCGATGGCGCAAGACAGCCGAAGCAAGTCCGGGCAGGAGCGGAAGTCAAGTCCAAGTGCCGCACAGCCTCATTCCCAACGCGATCCCGAGCGCAATCCTCGAAGCGAACGGGAGGTGCGTCTCGCGGAAGCCTTGCGGGCGAACCTGCGGCGGCGCAAGGCGCAGACGGCCGCGCGCAAAGATCTTATCGAATTGGACAGCGAATGCGATGACAATGCGCCGTCCGTGGGCGACAAAAATACAAGGAACGAAACGCCATGAGCATCATGCCGGACCGCTGGATCCGCGAACAGGCGGTGGAAAACGGCATGATCGAGCCTTTTGCCGACCGGCAGCACCGGGACGGCACCATTTCCTTCGGGCTCTCCAGCTTTGGCTACGACGCCCGGGTCGCGCCGGAGTTTCGCATTTTCACCAATGTGGATTCCGTGATCGTCGACCCGAAGGCTTTTTCCGACCAGAGCTTTGTCGAACGCAATACCGACGTGTGCGTGATTCCGCCGAATTCGTTCGCGCTGGCGCGCACGGTCGAATATTTCCGCATTCCGCGAGATGTGCTGGTAATCTGCCTCGGCAAATCCACCTATGCCCGCTGCGGCATCATCGTGAACGTGACGCCGCTGGAGCCGGAATGGGAGGGGCATGTGACGCTGGAATTCTCCAACACGACGCCCCTGCCGGCACGAATTTATGCGAATGAGGGCGCCTGCCAGTTCCTGTTCCTGAAGGCGGACGAGCCCTGCGAAATCTCCTATGCCGACCGGGCCGGCAAGTATATGAAGCAGCGCGGCGTCACGCTGCCGAAGCTGTAGGCCGCGAGGGTGGAGGGGGATAGCCGATGGAAATGATCCGCATTCAGGGCGGCAAACCGCTGAAGGGCCGCATTCCGGTGAGCGGCGCCAAGAACGCGGCGCTGCCATTGATGGCGGCGGCGCTGCTGTCGGACCAGCCGCTCACTCTCAGCAACATGCCCCATCTGGCAGACATTGCTTCCATGGCGAATTTGCTGTCCCAGCACGGCGCGGATATCGCGCTGGAGGGCGACGGCGAGGGTGGCGAGACCGGCAGCGTGATGCGCTTCCACACCAAGCAACTGACCAGCACCACCGCGCCCTATGACCTCGTGCGCAAGATGCGGGCGTCGGTGCTGGTGCTGGGGCCGCTGGTGGCGCGGGCGGGCCTGGCGCGGGTTTCGCTGCCCGGCGGCTGCGCCATCGGAAACCGGCCGGTCGATCTGCACCTGATGGCGCTGGAGGAGCTTGGTGCGTCGATCGAGATCAACAGCGGCTATGTGGAGGCGCGCGCCACCAAGGGACTGACCGGCGGCCGCATTGCCTTCCCAAAGGTCTCGGTGGGGGCGACCGAGAACGCGCTGATGGCCGCGGCGCTCGCCAGGGGCGAAACCGAAATCCTGAACGCGGCGCGCGAGCCGGAAATTATCGACCTCTGCGACTGCCTGCGGGCGATGGGGGCCGAGATTGAGGGGGCGGGCGCCCATACCATCCGCGTGCAGGGCCGTGATAGCCTGAAAGCTGCCGAGCATGCGGTGATCCCCGACCGGATCGAGACCGGCACCTATGCCATGGCGGCGGCGATCACCGGCGGCGACGTGGAACTGATCGGCGCAAAGGAGACGCACTTGGTAGCCGCGGTGGAACTGCTGCGCCAGGCGGGCGTTGACATCGAAGCGGGCGAAAGCGGGTTGCGGGTGCGCCGCGCCAATGGCCTGACCGGCGCCGATGCGATGACGGAGCCGTTTCCGGGATTTCCCACGGACCTGCAGGCCCAGTTCATGAGTCTGATGACGGTGGCCGAAGGAGCGGCGATGGTGACCGAGACGATCTTCGAAAATCGCTTCATGCACGTGCCCGAACTGTCACGCATGGGCGCAAACGTCACCGTGCACGGCGCATCGGCGCTGGTGCGCGGCGTCAAGCGGTTGCGGGGGGCGCCGGTGATGGCGACCGACCTGCGGGCGTCCGTCTCGCTGGTGCTGGCGGGCCTGGCGGCGGCGGGTGAGACAGAGGTCCGGCGCATCTATCACCTGGACCGCGGCTATGAACGTCTGGAAGAGAAGCTGGCAGCGTGTGGAGCCATTATCGAACGGGTGCGGGAATGAAGAAACCGGTGCGGCTGCGCGCCCACGATCCCGATGATCTGACCGTCGTTTCGGCGCTGTTGCAGGACGCGTTGGTGCCGCTGGCGGACATGGCCTATTTCAAGGACGAGCGGCGGTTTATATTTGCCGTAAATCGATACCGTTGGGACGATCCGGCCGAGCCCAGTCGCACCCATGCGTTGCTGTCGTTCCAGGAAGCGAACGGCGTGCAATCGCGCGGAGTGGATCGGAACAAGCCGAACCACATTTACGCCCTGCTGAGCCTGGTTTACGCCGATGGCGTCGTGCAAGCCGAGTTTGCGGGCGGCGCCAGTCTGCGCATTCGAGTGCAGAAGCTCGATTGCCTGCTGGAGGATGTGGGCGAGCCCTGGCCGGCCGTGCGGGAGCCGAAGCACGACGACGATTGAGTGGGCAAGGCCATGAGTGGGCGAGGCGCACGCGCTAGTCACGTGCGCTGAGGCGGCCCAGAAACAGCACCGGCCCGATACCCACGACCACGATCGCGAGCGCCGAGAGCGCGCTCGCTTCCAGGCGCTCGTCGCTGGCGAGCTGGTAGACGTGAGAGGCCAGCGTCTCATAGTTGAAGGGCCGCAGCAGCAGCGTCATCGGCAACTCTTTCATGGAATCGACGAATACCAGGGCCGCGGCCGTCAGCCAGCTGCCTTTCAGCAATGGCAGATGCACCCGCAGCAGGGCCGCGCCGGGCGACGCCCCCAGCATGCGCGCGGCGTCGTCCATGTTGGGCGTGACCCGCTGCAGGCCGGCGTCGATCGTGCCGTAAGCCAGTGCCAGAAAGCGCACGCAAAGGGCCGCGACCAGCGCGAAAATGGTCCCGCCCAGAATGGCAGTGGGCTTGCCGCCGAACCACTCGGTCACGTCGGCCATGCGCAGGTCGGCGGTCGTCGTTAGTGTCAGTATTCCCAGTGCCAGCACTGCGCCGGGGATGGCATAGCCGAGCGTGGCGAAGCGCACGCCGTGCCGCATGCCGGGCGACGGATAGAGGCGGACCCCGTAGGCGAGAACCAGGGCCAGGGCGACACTCACGCATGCCGCCATCGTGGAAAGCGTGATGCTGTGCAGCGCCAGGTTCCAGAAGGTGCCGGTCGACTCATGATCCAGGTGGTTGGCAGCATGATACAGCAAGCGGCCCGCCGGCACGAGAAAGCCGGCGAGGAGCGGCAGGAACAGAAGAGCGGCGGTCAGAACGCCTGCTCCGGTGCTGAGCCGGCGGCGTTCCGCTTCGCCCTGCGTGCTGTCGGTGTGGTAGCGCCGCCCGCCCCGCGCGAGCCTTTCGGTCGTTGCGAGAAATATGATGAGCACCAACAATACCAGCGCGATCTGCGCCGCGGCACCGGGACGGCCCAGATGCAGCCAGACGTCGAAAATGCCGACCGTCAGGGTCTGGATTCCGAAATGCTCAACCGCGCCAATATCGTTGGCCGTCTCCATCCAGACAATCAGGACGCCGGCGGCCAATGCGGGACGGGCGAGCGGCAGGCCGACCCGTCTGAATGCGCCGAAAGGCCCTTCGCCCATCAGGCGGGCCGCCTCGATCTGGCGTGTGCCCCGGCCGAAAAACGCCGCCCGCGCCAGCCAGTAGACATAGGGATAAAGGCACAGCGTCAGAACGATGATGCCGCCGCCGAGCGTGCGGATGGAGGGAAACCAATAGTCCTGGGCATTACGCCAGCCATATGCCTCCCGCAGAAAGACCTGTACCGGCCCCGCATATTCCAGGAAATCCGTATAAACGAAGGCGATCAGGTAGGTCGGTATGGCAAGCGGCAGGAAAAGCGCGCGGTCCAGCAGCTTGCGGCCCGGAAACTCGTAGACGCTGACCATCCAGGCGAGCGGCACCCCGAGCAATAGCGCTCCGCCGCTGACCCCGACCCCCAGCAGCACGGTATTATAAAGGTAGTTGGGCAGGACCGTGTGGAAGAGATGCGCCCACAACTCTTCCGTTGGCGTGATGGCGAGCCAGCCGACGGCAAGCAGTGGCAGGCCGGCCAGAAAGGCCAAGAGGCCCACGCTGACCGCCCACCCTTTGCCGGCCTTGGGCCGGTGCGCGTGGCTCATCGTTCTAGGACTTGATCTTCCGACCGTACAATTCCAGACGGTGATCGACCAGTTCATACCCCAACTCGTTTGCGATCCGCTCCTTGAGCGCTTCCAGTCCCTCGTGGTGGAATTCGATCACGTCGCCGGTTTCAATGTCGATCAGATGTTCGTGATGCTCACCGGATTCTTCATAACGGGCACGGCCTTCGCCGAAATCGTGCCGGATCAGTACGTTGGCATCCTCGAACAGTTTTAGCGTACGATAAACGGTTGCTATGGAAATCCGGGGGTCGATGGTCGTTGCCCGTCGGTAGACGGTCTCCACGTCCGGGTGATCGCTGGCCTCTGCAATTACGCGCGCAATCGTGCGGCGCTGCTCCGTCATTTTCAGGCCTTTTTCGGTACATAGCTGTTCGAGGGTCGGGTTCTTGCTCATCACTCTGCCTTCCCGGAATCTGAACCGGCTTATAACCTAGGCATGCTGCGAAGGCGAGGGGACGGATATAAGACCGATTTGCTATTCGCAATGGGGGAAACTGCCAGCCAGCAAGCCGCAAAGCGGCACCATCCGGCCGATGGCATACTGGATGAACAGATCGAGCGCCGCGTTGGCCTGCCGCACCGTTTCGGCCGATGGAGTTTTGGCGGGCGGCGGGATTTGAGCCGCCAGTTGGCGGGCAATGCCGCGCGCTTTCTCAAGGTTGATGGAGATGATCGCGTCGGCCTGTCCGTCCGCGGCCAATGGCGCGAGACGCTGCCAGACCAGCGCCAGAAAAGCCGGCCAATGGGCCAGATGCCGGTACATGCTGGCAATCACCCGGTGCTCCTCGTCACCGATGGCGTTCAGCCGGTAGACCACATCGGCGGTTGCGGGCGCCATCTGATCGAAGGTGAGCAAGGCGGGCAGCTGGCCCTCTATCCCGCCGCCCGGCCGGGTTTCCGCCAGGGGCGTGTCGTCAGCCTCTCCGCGGGAATAGGCTTGCAGCGCGGCGAGCGCCACGAGGTTCATGGCGTTGGAGCGGTTATAGGAGCGCAGAATGCGGCTGATGCCTTCCTGATCGGCGGAGCTGAGGCCAGCGCACTCCAGCACACTGACCGGCCATGGCTGCATCGCAGGCAGGTCCAGGTTCGCGCGCAGCAGTGCGGCGGCTTTGGGGACGATGCCCGCGGCATAGAGCGGCCGCAACGCCTCCCAGGTCCAGGGGAGCGCGCCCGGCATTGTGGCCAGATGGCGCCAGATCAGGTTGACGACGGGCACGCCGGTGGTGGCGCGGATGTCGGTATAGATGGCGGCGGTTTCGCCGGTTGCCTCTGCTTCGGTAATGGCCGGGACGGGGTCGCCAGCGGGAAGATCTGGGGCCATGGGTAAGGACTCCTGGGGTTGGTAACTTCGGACGATAGGAGGCAACGAAACCGCCCAGCCGCTCGGCTGCGACCGCCAGCGTCGCCGGATCGTGCGCGAAGCAGAGACGCAGCCAGCCCTCGCCGCCCTGGCCAAAAGCGCGGCCGGGGGCGATGCCGACCTTGGTTTGGCGGAACAGTTCCTGGGCGAAGCTCAGGCTGTCGGTCACGCCCTCCACCTGGAAAAAGGCATAGAAGGCCGCGCGGGGCGGGTCGATCTTCACCTGCGGCATGGCCTGCAGGGCCGGCACGATGGCCTTTCGCCCGGCCTTGCAGCGGGCGACCATCTCGGCGACGAACGGCTCGCCCTCGGTGACGGCGGCCAGCGCGCCCTTCTGCAGAAAGGGCGGCACGCACGACGTGTTGTACTCGATCATGCTGAACAGGGCGTCGGTAACCCATTCGGGCGTGACCATCCAGCCGATGCGCCAGCCGGTCATCGCCCAGCTCTTGGAGAAACTGTTCACCACGATGAGCGGATCGTCGGGCTCGGCGATGTCAATGAACGAAGGCGCCACGGCGCGGTCATAGACCAGGCGCGCATAGACCTCGTCTGCGACGATCCAGATGCCGCGTTCCCGTGCGAAATCGAGGATCTGCTGCTGCTGGTCCGGCTCGATCATCCAGCCGGTCGGGTTGCCCGGCGAGTTGAGGAAGATGACCCGGGTGTCGCTGGTGCACGCGTCTTGCAGCCGCTCCACATCCAATTGCCAGACCCCGTTCGCCTGATCCAATGAGAGGCGGGTGACGGACGCGCCCATGGCGAGCGCGGACTGCTCGCAATTGGGCCAGACCGGATCGACCAGCACCAGGTTGTCGCCGGCATTGAGGATCGCCATCAGGGCCAGCATGATGGCGTTCATGCCGGAAGGCGTGATGCTGACCCGCTCCATGGGTACCGGTCTGGCATAGAGGCCGGTCATGTAGGCGGCGATCGCTTCCCGCAGGACCGGCAGGCCCAGCTTGTGAGTATAGAAGGTCTCTCCCGCGAGCATTGCCCGATGCGCCGCATCCGCAATGAAAGTTGGCGTGGGCACGTCGCTCTCACCATACCAAAGCGGAATGATGCCCTCCTGGCCCATGCCCAGGCGCGAAACCTCGCCAATCAATTGGGCGGGCATGTCGACAATGGCCTGGCGCAGGCGCGCCTTGCCAGGCGCGTCAGCCGGGCCGCGGCCGGGAGAAGGGTGGGTCGTCACGTTCATGGTCACAAACACAGGGCCCGCAGATTGCACACGCCCTATGGACGATACCCGGCGGGGCCAGGCCGCCCTAGTGGGACATGATCACCGGCATGGTGGCGTTGGCCAGGATGTGGCTGGTCGGGCCGCCAAAGATGGTCTGGCGCAGTCGGGAGCGGGTGTAGCCGCCCTTGATCATCATGTCACTGCCGAGCTTCCGCGCTTCGTCCAGCATGGCCTCGCCCGCACCGCGGCCACCTGCGGCGACATCATCGCGCTCCGCCGTTATCCCGTGGCGCGAGAGATAGGTGACGATGCCGCCGCCATCCGGGCCGGTCACGACGCCCGTGTCGACGGTCACGACCGTAACCTTCTCCGCCTGTTTCAGCAGGCGGATCGACAGCGCCATCGTCCGCGCAGTTTCGCTCGACCCGTTCCAGGCGATCATCACATTCTGGCCGACCGTGTCCGGTGGTCTGGGAGGGGCGATCAGCAGAACCCGGCCGGTATCGAACAGCGCGGTTTCCAGGGTGGTCATCGGCGGGCTTTCCGCCTCCCGGCCCGGCCGCCCTACCACAATCAGGTCGAACAGCCGGCCATAACCGCCCAGGCCGCCACCGGCGCCGCTGATGTCGGACACCGCCGCGTTGTCGCCGATGCCCTCGGCCCGGCAGGTGGCCATGAAGGTTTCTTGCAGGCGTTGAGCGCGCGCCGCATCTTCCCGTTCGAAGCTTTCGATCAGGGCCGGTGTAGTCGCGCCCGTGTCATCGCTGGCGAGGATGACGCTGGGCTCCGCCCGGACATAGGCGCCTTCGATGAAGCTCGAGAACTGACCGGCGACCTTTGCTGCGCACCGCAGCATCGAGAGCATCCCATTTGTCTCACTAAGCGGTACTAGAATTGCCTGCATCTCTTTAGTCCCCGTCGTAGCCATTTCGATGCTGCATATCAGCTATGCAGTTAAACGATAGCGAGGGCCCGCCAGCGCTTCAACGGAAAGCTGCTGTTCAGCGCTCAGGTCCGTACCAATGACCTATATTTGGCGTTCACGGAAAACCGTTGCCAGCATTCTTGTCAAACACAAAAGGCCATGTCGGGCGGGGCGGCGGCACCGTCTTGGATTTTCCAGTTTTTTCCGTGGGTTCCGGGATGGCTAAATCGCCAGGTACTCATACCGCGGGTCTTTGTTGGCGAGTACCTTCTCTGCGGTGCCGTCATGGACGACCTCGCCCATGTCGAGAATCACCGCCGTTCCGCCCTCCCTATTCCGGCGGTTCCACGCAGGCGGCGGGCGATCCGGCGGAAGACCGTGCCCCTCAGCGTCACGAAAATCCCGGCCCGCTTCCACGAACAGCCGTTCGTGTGTGCGATCATGTTGGCGTGCGATGCGATCCATGCCGACCGCACCGTCTATGCCGACGGCTGCATGTTTCCTCGCGAGAACTGACCGTTCCGGTCGGGCCTGGTTGCCGTCTCTGCACAAGAACGGACTGCCTGCATCGCACCGAAGATGCTATTCTGTCTCATCCATAAGGGCGGCGCTGCCCCTACGGGGAGGCAGCGGTGCGGAGAGACCGGCCCATGCTGACGGCGTAGGGCCAGGAAAAGGACCGGCTCTTGCCTGAGGAGTTGGGCGCCAACGTCCTTGTCACCAAACCGTTCGGCAATGTCGATGCGGTTGCTCGGGAAAATGAGCCGGCGAGCAGTGAGGTTTGAGGTGTGGCGATGGACGATCTAACCCAGCTAGGGCGGCAGACGGAATTTGTCGCCAACCCGGCGGAAGCGAAACTTGAACGTATTCCGAACCCCCATTCCGGAACGCTATACGCTGTCCGGTTCGTTCAGCCTGAGTTCACCTCCCTTTGTCCCGTCACGGGGCAGCCCGACTTTGCCCATCTGGTGATTGACTATGTTCCCCGGGACTGGCTGGTTGAAAGCAAGTCCCTCAAACTCTATCTGGGCTCGTTCCGCAATCACGGCGCGTTCCATGAGGGATGCACGCTTGATATCGGCAAACGTCTGGTGGATACGCTGACACCGCTATGGCTGCGGATCGGTGGCTATTGGTATCCGCGCGGTGGCATGCCGATCGATGTGTTCTGGCAAACGGGCGCACCGCCTGATGGTCTTTGGCTGCCTGATCAAGGGGTGCAGCCTTATCGCGGCCGAGGTTAGCGGGGCAGGCCGGTGAATAGGCAAAAGCTCGCTGCGGCTGCCTTGGCATTGCCATTGCTCGGGTTTTTCCTGTTCCAGGCGCCGGGGATCAGGCTATTTCCGCCGAATGTGAATCTGGGCGGCGTTCCCTTGCTGGTGGCGTATCAATTTGCGGCATGAATCGGGCTGATCGGCGGCAGCGCCTGGTGGGTCCATATGCTGGCGCGGCAGGTGGGCGTCGACAAAGCGGCGATGTCCGCACCCTATTGCTGGTCAGCCGTCGGGTCAGCATTTGCGCCGTGCTGCTGTTGGGCTGCCTGCATTTGCGCCTGAGCGCGAACAGCGACGCGCTGGCCGCGACGGGGCTGATCGCGTTCAACGGCAGGCTCGAATTTGTGCGAACCTTGGATCGGGGCTCGTGTTTCGCGCTCATTTTGCCCGTCGTTTCTTCCAGCGCGGAAAGCGGCGCGCCGGGCGGCTGACCGCTAAACCCCGATCCCCCGCCGGGCCAGGTTCCCCATCAGCGCCCGCACGCCAAAGGTCCAGGGCGGCGCCTGGTCCGTCCGGGCGACGCGGTTCACCAGCCGACCCAGCTTCGGGCTCGCGATCTCCACCCAGTCGCCCAGCTTGTGGGTGAAGCCCTGGCCGGGTGCATCTCGGTCCTGAATCGGTGCGAACAGGGTGCCGCACATCAGGAACGCACCGTCCGGGTATCGGTGATGCGCGCTGAGGGTCTGTGCCGCCAAGTCCAGCGGATCGCGGCTGATGGCGGCCATGTCGCTCGCACCTTCCAGCACGAACCGGTCCTCGCCCGTCACTTTCAGGGAAAGCCGGGCCGCGCGCACGTCGTCGATGCCGAACGTCTCGTCGAACAGGCGCAGGAAGGGGCCGAGCGCGGCGCTGGCGTTGTTGTCCTTCGCTCGGCCGAGCAGCAGGGCGCTGCGGCCTTCGATGTCGCGCAAGTTCACGTCATTTCCGAGGGTTGCACCCACAACCGCACCCGATGCGGCAATGGCAAGCGCAATCTCCGGCTCGGGATTGCTCCACGTGGAGAACGGGTGCAGGCCGATGGCGGCGCCGAGGCCGACCGCGGCCATGGGCGGGGCCTTCGTGAAGATTTCCGCCATCGGGCCGATGCCGACCTCCAGATATTGCGACCAGGCGCCCATCTCGATCAGCTTGGCCTTCAGCGCCTCGGCCTGGTCCGAGCCCGGCACGACGGCCGAAAGGTTTGCACCGATCTGTTCCTGGATCGTCGCGCGCAGGTCGACGGCGCGGGCGGGGTCGCCCTTGGCCTGCTCCTCGATCACGCGCTCCAGCATGGAAATGGCGAAGGTAACGCCCGCGGCCTTGGTCGGTTGCAGATCGCTCGGCGCGAGGAAGTGCACGCCCTGCCGCCGGTCCGGGTGGCTCTCGGCCAGGATACCCGCCAGATCACCCAACACCGGCCCCGCCGCCGCCTTGACCCGCGCCACCCTGTCCGGCGCGTTCAATATATCGGCGATGGTGGGAAAGGCGGCGGTGATGTCGACGACGCGGCTGCCGTCGATGCGCACCACGCTAGGGCCATTGACCGGTGCGGGACACCAGACGCGCGCGACCAGCAGGCCGTGGTCCTCGGGCAGAATGCTGGCGGGCGAGAGGTCGATGCTCATCCGTGTTGCCGGATCTTGAGATAGGACGGGTTTACCAGTTGTTCGGCAAAGCCCCCATAGTCCAGCGCCTCACACACATAGTGGTGGCGGCCGGGCAGGGCGGGTTCGCGGTGCTTGCCGTATTCGTCCGGCCGGTCGACATAGGCGGCGGCGAGCCCGGCCCGCATGGCGGGGTCCAGATCCTGGTCGGCGTGGCAGGCGGCCATGATGGTCTCGTGCGGCGCGCAGCCTAGCAGCCGGGGCGCGGCCAGATAGGCGGCCTTCTCCGGCTTGTAGGCCGGCAGAAACTCGCAGGAGAGAACACCGTCCCACGCAATCCCCGCCGCCTTGGACGAGGCGACGACGGAGCGCCAGGACAGCACCGTCAGCACGATGACCGTATAGCGGCTGCGCAGTTCCTCGATGGCGGCGGGCGCATCCGGCCAGGCTTTCAGCACGTGCCAGGCCGCGGCCAGTTCGTCCCGGTCGCGCAGCGAAAGAAAGGCTTCGGGGAAACGTGGCAGCACATGATCCAGCGCCCGCCGGTGCAACGCGTCCGAGTTCATGCGCGGCAACCGCCCGGCCCGCATGTCGGCCAGCAGCGCGAACATGGTGCGCCGCCAGTCGTTGGCGAAGGCCCGGGCGTCCACGTCCGGCAGCGCCTCGGCCACGACCGGTGCAATCGTGCCATGCCAGTCGAACACGGTGCCGCCGACATCGAAGGCGATGGCCTTGTACTGGTTCCAGGGGGCAGGTACGGGCGTCTCGCTCACGGGGGATTCTCCGGTTACGGGGGATTTTTTATGATAAAGGTTCCGCGCCCGCCTTTCTACCGCCGCGGCAGGGCGGCATCTCCGGTGACGGTTGGCTTGCGAAAGGTTTGCAGCCGTACGACAACCTACCTAGACTTGCGACTTTCGACCAAGCCCTCTCTCCCGGGTAGTCCCGAATGACTCAGCCACAGCACGATTCGATCGAGACGCCGTATGGCTGGGTGATCTTGGTGGCCTCGCTGGCGACGATCACGGCGGCGGTGGCATCGAACTATCTGGTGATCATCGGCATCAAGCCGATGGCGGAGGCGATGGATTGGCCACGATGGGTAACGTCGTCGGCCTATTCGGTGATGGCGATCGGCTCCGGCATCGGCGGGATCTTCGTCGGCCTCTATGCCGACAAGCGGGGCATCGGCGGGCCGCTCGCGCTGGCCGGCGTCTCCATGGCGGTGGGCGGCATTCTGATCAGCCAGAACAGCGACCCCGTGCTGCTGATCCTCATTTGTTTTGTGTTCCTGGGGCTGTTTGGCAATGGCGCCGTGTTTTCACCGCTGATCGCCAACACCACCCGCTGGTTCGACCGGCGGCGCGGAATCGCCGTCGCCATTGTCATGGGCGGCCAGAATCTGGCGGGCGCGATCTGGTCACCGGCTTTCGAGATGGGCTTTCAGGAGATTGGCTGGCGGCAGACCTGGCTGATCTATGGCCTGTTGGTCGGCCTGGTGATCGTGCCGGTCTCGCTGGTGCTGCGCCGGCGACCGCCGCAAGTGGCAGCGGGCGCGACCCCACCGCCCGAAAGGCACGCGATCGAAAGCCGCTTAAGTCCGCTGATGGTGCAGGGCCTTTTGTGTTTCGCAATCATCGGCTGCTGTATCGCCATGGCGATGCCACTGGTGCACATTGCCGCCTACTGCAGCGACCTGGGGTTTGGCTTGGATCAAGGCGCGCAAATGTTGTCGCTGTTGCTGGCCTGCGGCTTCGTCAGCCGGTTGGTGTTTGGCTGGGTGAGCGACCGGATCGGCGGCCTGATGACAATCTTTGTTGGCGCCGGAATGCAGTGTCTGGCGCTGGCGCTATATACGGTCATTGATTCGCTGGCCGGGCTTTACCTGGTCTCGGCGCTGTTCGGGCTGGTGTTCGGCGGCATCGTCCCGAGCTATGCGCTCGCGTCCCGCCAGCTTTTTCCCGCCAGCCAAGCGGCCGCGCGCATCGGCGTTATCTTCATGGCCGGCTTCATCGGCATGGCCGGCGGCGGGTTCTTGGGCGGCGTAATTTTCGATCTGACGCTGGATTACAAGATCGCCTTCATCACCGGCGTTGTCTTCAATGTGATGAATCTGCTGTGTCTGTCGCTGCTGCTGATGTCCCGTAACAAGAGCCGTCCATTGGTGTTACAGCCAGCAGAGTAGGGCGGTGGCTTGCTCTTGGCCGCGCAAGGGCGGATGATAGCGGCTAGTCATAACGCCTGTCGGAAAGCGCCCCATGTCGGAAAAACGCTGGAACAATCTCGCGGAACTGATCGAACACCGCTTCGGGCTGCCGACCGTGGTGGGCAAGGACCGGCCGGCAGAGGGGCTGCCGGCGCAGATCCTGGACCGACGCTCGCACCGGCGCTGGACCGAAGATCCGGTGCCGGAGGATCTGCTGCAGACGCTGCTTGCCTGCGCCTTTTCCGCGAGCGCCAAATCCGACCTGCAACAGTCGGGCGTGATCCTGATCCGGGACAAGGCCAAGCAGCAGGCGATCACCGACCTGATCCCGGCCATGCCCTGGATCGCCAGTGCGCCGGTGTTCATGATCTGGATCGGCGACAGCCGCCGTATCCGCCGCATCTGCAAGATGCGGGGCAAGCCCTTCGGCAACGATCATCTGGACAGTTTCCTGAACGCCGCCACCGACTGTGCGCTGGCCATGCAGACCTTTATTCTGGCGGCGGAGAGCCAGGGGCTCGGCTGCTGCCCGATCTCCAACGTGCGCAACCATACCGGCGCGTTGAAGGAGATGCTGGAACTGCCGAAGTATATCTTCCCCTATGCCGGACTCTGCGCGGGCTATCCGGCTCGCGAGGGTTTCAGTTCCATGCGCTTGCCGCTTTCCTGCTTCGTTCATGAGGACACCTACGACGACAGCAATCTGGAGGCGGATATCAATGGCTATGACCAGCGCCGTGCGTCCCGCCATGCCCCGCCCAAGCAAAGCTGGCGGGATGTCGAGAAATGGGGCGAGCCGGACTTCTATGGCTGGTCGGAGGACAAGGCCCGCCAGGTCGCTGTGACCGAGCGCGACAATCTGGGGCCGTTCGTCCGTGCGCAGGGGATCGGGCTCGACTAGCGGATTGACCAGCGGGCCATGACCAGCCTGACTTCCATCGGCGCGATCCGGGTCTTCCGCAACCGCGCCTACCGCATCTACACCCAGGGCAACCTGGTATCCCTTATCGGCACCTGGGTTCAGCGGGTCGCCACAGGTTGGCTGGCCTGGGACCTGACTCATTCCGGTACCTGGCTGGGTGCAATCGCGGCGGCAGAGTTGTTGCCGGCGATCGTGCTGGGACCGTTGGGCGGGGCGGCGGCGGACCGGATGGACCGCTACAAGCTGATCCTGATCGCGCAAATGGTGATGGGGGTGCAGGCCTTTATCCTGGGCGCCGTCACCCTGGCCGGTGCCATTGAGATCTGGAGCCTGTTCGGGTTGACCGTTGCGCATGGCATTTTGCAGTCCTTCAACCAGGCATCCCGGCTGTCGCTGGTGCGCAGCCTGGTTATTGTGGAGGATTTGCCGGCGGCGATTGCGATTAACTCGGTGCTGTGGAACAGCGCCCGGTTCATCGGCCCGATTTTTGCCGGGCTGCTGATCGTCGCCTTCGATGTCGGTTGGTCATTCATCGTCAACGGTTTGAGCTTTTTCGCCTTTTGCGGTGCGATGTATGCCCTGCGCAACGAAATCCCGCGCGGAAGCGTCGGCGCTGCCGGGTCCGTGCTGCGGCGAATCCGGGATGGCTTCGTCTATACGATACGCCATGAAGGCATTGCGCCGCTGATGGCGCTGCTGGCGATCGGCGCCGTATTTTCCCGCCCGTTTGCGGAGCTGCTGCCGGGATTTGCCGATGCCGTATTCCGGGCGGGCCCGGAGGGCCTGGCGCTGCTGACTTCGGCTACCGGCATCGGCGCGGTGGCGGGCGGCATCTGGCTTAGCCAGGCAGCACGAGTCGGCGGCATGACAAAAATGGCCCTCCACTCCCTTCTGGCGCTGGCGCTGGCGCTGCTGCTGTTTTCCGCGACGGATGTGTTCTGGGTCGGCTTGCTTGCGACCGCCGCGGCGGGCCTGTTCATGACCGTGAACGGCGTTGCCAACCAAAGCCTGATCCAGCACGCCTGCGCGCCGGAAATGCTGGGCCGGGTGCTGAGCATCTATGGCTTGAGTTTCCGTGCCGGACCGGCATTGGGTGCGTTGATGATGGGTGCTGCAAGTGAATGGCTCGGGCTGCAAATACCGGTCGCGGCGGGCGCCGTCGTGTGCATTCTCGCCTGGGCCTGGGTGCTGCGCCGGCAGCACTCGATTGCAGCGGCCATGGGGGAGGGGCATGATCCCGCTCATACGAAAACAGAGGAGCCCGCCTAGCGATGACCGATCCCTACGCCGCATTCGAAACCCTGACCTTTGACCGCCCGCACGAGCGGGTGTTGCGCGTCACGATGAACCGGCCGGAGCGGCTGAACGCCGCCAATGCCGCCATGCACCGGGAACTGGCGGAGGTCTGGCGGGTGATCGACAATGACCACTCCGTCAATTGCGCCATCCTGACCGGCGCGGGCAAGGCGTTCAGCGCCGGCGGCGACTTCGAGATGATAGACGCAATCATGGATGACTACAAAACCCGCGTACAGGTTTGGAAGGAAGCGCGCGACATCGTCTATAACGTCATCAACTGCTCCAAACCCATCGTCTCCGCCATGCGCGGCCCGGCGGTCGGCGCCGGCCTGGTGGCGGGCATTCTGTCGGACGTGTCGATTGCGGCGGAGAACGCACGCATCATCGACGGCCACACCCGCCTGGGCGTCGCAGCCGGCGATCATGCCGTAATCGTCTGGCCGCTGCTTTGCGGCATGGCCAAGGCGAAATACTACCTGCTGCTCTGCGATTCGATCAGCGGAGCCGAAGCGGAGAAGATCGGTCTCGTCTCGCTGGCGGTGCCGGACCAGGAACTGGACGCGAAGGCCGTGGAGGTGGCGGTTCGGCTGGCCGAAGGGGCGCAGAGCGCCATCCGGTTTACCAAATATGCGCTGAATAACTGGTACCGTATGGCCGGGCCGAGTTTCGACGCGTCGCTGGCGCTGGAGTTCCTCGGCTTCACCGGGCCGGAAGCGAGGGAAGGTCTCGCGTCCCACAAGGAAAAGCGGCAACCAAGCTTTGACCCGGACATGCCGCTTTAGGCCCGGCGTCTTCGGCCCGGCGCCCTGGCGAAAGGTCTGGCAAGTGGCGGAGGGGAATCGATTTGGCGGTGAGTTGCCCGAAACCCTCCGAGCATGGACCTGTTTGATTGTAGACGACAATCCGGCATCGCTTTCGGTTCTGCGGGCCATGCTGTTGATGCTGGGCCTGGAGCCGCCTCTCGAAGCGCTGGACGGTAGCGTTGCGATGGAGATGGTGCGTCGCCACGACCTCGACTGCATCATCACCGACGTGCGCATGGAGCCGATGAGCGGGCCGGCGTTCGTGCGCTGGGTGCGGCGCGGCAATGAGGCAGCGAACCCGGACGTTCTTATTCTGACCACGTCGGCCTACCGCGATCCGCACGAAGTTGAAGCCTTGGCCGCCGAAGGCGCCAACGGCTTTTTGGGCAAGCCGTTGTCGGTGCCATTGCTGCGAGGCGCGCTCGAATCGGCTGCCCGGAATCCGCAGGATTTTGTGGATATGGTTTCTACCGTCAATCCGTATCGGCGGAATGGTCGCCGACGGGAAGGCGACGGTTTCGAATGATGCCAATTACGACCAATCGCATCTTCAGTATCAGGTCGGCGATTGCTCGCGAGGCGCCCGAGGTTTGGTTCCGGACAGCCGGGCCGCTGATGACCGCTCGGCCGGACGGAGTTCTTTATGATCGAGAATCTAGACCCGCTGGTGGTTGCGCTGGCTACTACCGGATTTTTTCTGGGCGGATTGCTGAAAGGCGTGGTCGGGTTGGGATTGCCGTTGGTCGCCATTCCGATCGTCGCGATAGCGATGCCGGTTGACGAGGCGATCCCGCTTATGCTGGCGCCCGGCTATATTACCAACCTGCTGCAAGTCCGCCAGACCTGGCATGCCCGGACCTCTCTGCTTCCCTGGTGGCCGGCCATTGCCGGAATGATCATCGGCGTCGTCGTCGGCGTGCAGATTGCGACCTCCGCACCCGATCAGTTGGTCAAAGGGGTTTTGGGTACGCTGGTCGTCGTCTTCGTGCTGACCGGTTTCGCGCGCATCGAACTGCCGCCCCGGCTCGGCTCCAACCGCTTCGTCGGCTTTGGCATGGGCAGCTTGACAGGCTTATCCGGCGGCCTGACCGGGGGGTTTGGCGCGACGCTGGCCATGTATCTGCTCGCCTGCCGCCTGGAAAAAGACCGGTTTGTGTGGGTGATCGGCATGATCCTGTTCGTTGGAGTTACGGTGCTGTCCGCTTCGCTGATCCACGCCGGCAGCTTCAAGGCGGAGCAGCTAGCGGGTACGCTCGCGGTGTTGATCCCCAGTTGGCTTGGCCTGATGGCGGGCGGCTATATACGGCAGCGGGTCAGCCAACGGGTCTTCCGCAACACGGCCTTGACGGTGTTACTGATCATGGGGCTGACCCTGATGGTCGGTGCTGTTCGGTGATCTTTGCGTTGCTCGGCCGCGTTTCTCGTTGTACGACGCGGCTGGGTCGCAACGAACAAACAGACAATGCGAAACCACCCAACAGAGAACTCGGAGGAAACGTTGAGATGAGACTGATCGCCACCGCGCTTGCCGGCCTAATGGTCGCCGGTGTTGCCCACGCCGAAGATCCGAAGCTGCCGCGTTCCATGGTTTGGAGCGCCTATGACTTGGGCTCTTCGGGCTATGCAGAGGCCACCGGCATCGCCAACGCCCTGAAACAGAACTATGGGACCCGCGTCCGGATCGTGCCGGCCGGCACCTCCATCGGCCGAATGCTGCCGATGGTGACGGGCAAGGTGAAGTATGGATTCCTGGCGAACGAAGTGTTCTTCGCCGCCGAAGGAACCTATGACTTCGCGACCGAACAATGGGGTCCGCAAGACCTCCGCATCGTGACCGGCCGCGTTGCCAGCGTCGGCTTCTCCGTTGCCGGTGATGTCGGCGTGAAGGAGGTGAGCGACCTGCGCGGCAAGCGCGTGGGCTATGTGAAGGGCAACCCCTCAGTCAACGTGAAGAACGACGCCTATCTGGCCTTTGGCGGCCTGACCCGGGATGATGTGGAGCCGGTTTGGTTCGGCTCCTACAGCGCCATGAAGACTGCCCTGCTGGCCGACCAGCTCGACGCGTTCGGCAGCGTGACCACCGCCGCCAATGTGCGCGAGATCGAGGCCAGCCCGCGCGGTCTGGTTTGGCCGCCGTTCCCGCCGGAAAACAAGGAAGGCTGGAAGAACGTCACCAAGGTTGTCAGTTTCGCCGCCCCCTACAAGGAAACCCTCGGCGCCGGCATTTCCGAGGAAAACCCCGTATGGCTGGTTGGCTATCGCTACCCGATGATCACGGTCTACCAGAAAGCGGTGACCACCGACGAGGTCTACAACCTGATCAAGGCGATCGACCTGTCCTACGACGACTTCAAGAACACCACCTCGACCTCGTTCAATTGGGAGTTGGAAAAGGCAGCCCGCCCGCCCTATGACGCGCCGACGCACGAAGGCACTATCCGTTACCTGAAGGAAAAGGAGCTGTGGCGCGACGAGGACCAGGCGTGGAACGATGAGCGCTTGGCGCGCCTGAACACGCTGCTGGAAGCCTGGGAGACGGCGCAGGCCGATTTCCACGATTACCGTGCGGCGGAGGCTGAAAAGGGCAACAAGATCGACGCGGACAAGGAATGGCCGGCCTTTTGGGAGAAAGCCCGCCAAGCCGCTTTGGAGGAATAAGCGGTCCGCGAGTTTTTATTATCGGACCGACACAAGAGCGCTGCGGGGTATCCTCCGCAGCGCTTTCGCTTTCCGGAGAGTTGGTCGAAGCGACCAATCCATATCGCGCTTCGACGAAGGGTCAACCGCGGATCCATCAGCCGTTCAGGCTCAGCTCAGGATTGCCTGACGGCGCTTCACCTTGTAGGACGGCATTCAGATCGGACGGATGAGCATGTGCGCTCGTCCGCCTGCTTGTTAATTGTGTGCGAAATTGAAGGACGTAGTTTCGATGAGAGTAATCGCCACCGCGCTTGCCGGCATGATGGTTGCCGGCGCGGCGTATGCCGAAGACCCTAAGCTGCCACGTTCTATGGTGTGGAGCGCCTATGACTTGGGGTCGTCCGGCTATGCCGAAGCCACCGGTATTGCCAACGCGCTGAAGAAGAACTACGGCACGCGCATCCGCATCGTGCCGGCCGGCACGTCCATCGGCCGGATGCTGCCGATGGTGACGGGCAAGGTGACGTATGGCTTCCTCGCCAATGAAGCGTTCTTTGCCGCAGAAGGAACCTATGACTTCGCCTCCGAGCAATGGGGGCCACAGGATATTCGGATCGTGAGCGGCCGTGTCGCCTCGAACGGCTTGGCCGTTGCCGGCGATATCGGCGTGGAAAAGATCAGCGACCTGAAGGGCAAGCGGATCGGCTTTGTGAAGGGCAACCCGTCGGTCAACGTCAAGAACGACGCTTATCTTGCCTTCGGCGGGCTGACCCGCGACGACGTGGAGCCGGTCTGGTTCGGCTCCTATAACGCCATGAAAACCGCGGTGCTCGCCGACCAGCTTGATGCCTTCGGCAGCGTCACCACGTCGGCCAATATGCGCGAGATCGAAGCCAGCCCGCGCGGTATCACCTGGCCGCCGTTCCCGCCGGACGACAAGGAAGGCTGGGAGCGCATGGGCGAAATCGTCAGCTTCCTGTCAGAGTATCACGAGACCCGCGGCGCCGGCATCTCTGAAGAAAACCCGGTCAATCTGGTCGGCTATCGCTATCCCATGATCACCGTCTATCAGAGCGCGGCGACCGCCGACGAGGTCTATAACCTGATCAAGGCGATTGACCTTTCCTATGACGATTTCAAGAACACCACGTCAAGCTCGTTCAACTGGGAACTGGAAAAGGCCGCCCGCCCGCCGTACGACGCGCCGACGCACGAAGGCACCATCCGCTATCTGAAGGAAAAGGACCTGTGGCGTGACCAGGACCAGGCCTGGCAGGACAAGCGCCTTGCCCGCCTGAACACGCTGCTGGAGGCTTGGGAGACGGCGCAGGCCGATTTCCATGACTATCGTGCGGCCGAGGCTGAAAAGGGGAACAAGATCGACGCGGAGAAGGAATGGCCGGCCTATTGGGAAAAGGCTCGCCAGGAGTCGTTGAGCCAGTAAGCGCGGGACCGCTTCAAGCAAGCGTACTTATGTAAGAGTGCTGCGGGGGAAGCCCTCCGCGGCACTTTTGTTTTTGCTTGTTGTTTGACACGCAGGCCCCTTGGCGGCCAATTTGTTCGGAGCCGGTCACAAAAATGCAAAGCGAACCGGTCTAAAAGGCAAAAGGAGGATGCCCAATGTTACGTTATTTTCTCTCCGCCGTTTTGGCGGGAGCCACGACGGCTGCGGTGGCGGCGGAACCAAACCTGCCGCGATCCATGGTCTGGACGGCCTACGACCTCGGCTCGTCCGGCTACGCCGAGGCGACCGGCATGGCCAACGCCTTCAAAAACCGGTACGGCATGCGGGTGCGCATTATCCCTGCCGGCACCTCGATCGGCCGCATGTTGCCGATGGTCACCGGCAAGGCGACCCTGGGCTTTCTCGCGAACGAGGCCTATTTCGCCGCCGAAGGCAGCTATGACTTCGCGGCGGAGACCTGGGGTCCCCAGGATATCCGTATCGTGCTCGGCAAGCCGACATCCAACGCGATCGCCGTTGCAGGCGACGCCGGCATCGACACCGTCTATGACCTGAAGGGCAAGCGGCTCGGCTATGTGAAAGGCAATCCTTCGGTCAACGTGAAGCACGACGCCTATCTGGCGTTTGCTGGCCTGACCCGGGACGATATCGAAGTTGTCTGGTTCGGGTCCTACAGTGCGATGAAGACGGCGGTGCTTGCCAACCAGATCGACGGCTTCAGCAGCGTCACCACATCGGCCAATATGCGCGAGATCGAGGCGAGCCCGCGCGGGCTTTGGTACGCTCAGGTACCGCCGGACGACGAGGAAGGCTGGAAAAAGCTCCGGGCGGTTGTCGATTTCGTGAAGCCCTTCAAGGAAACGCAGGGCGCGGCGCTGAGCGAGGAAAAGCCGGCCAACATGGTGCAGATGCGTTATCCGTTGATTACCGCTTACACCAAGGACTTCTCCGAAGACGAAGCCTACCAGTTCGTGATGGCGGCGGACCTGGCGTTCGACGACTACAAGAACGCCACTTCGACCGGCGAATTCTGGGATATCAAGCTTTCCGGGAGCCCGCCGGCGGACGCCCCCATGCATGAGGGCACGATCCGCTACATGAAGGAAAAAGGCTATTGGACCGACGAGGACCAGGCATGGCAGGACTCCCGCCTTGCCCGGCTGAACAAGTACCTGGAATTGTGGGGGGATGCCCAGGAGAAGTTCCATGGCTTCCGCGCGGCCGAGAGTGAGAAAGGGAACAAGATCGACGCGAAAGAAGAATGGCCGGCCTTTTGGGAAGAGTACCGGACAGCAAACAAATCAACCAATTCCGATAAATAGATTTACCTTGTAAGAATGACGGTTGATTTGCCGGCCCCGGATTGGGGCCGGCTTTTTATTGTTTGACTTCGACTGTCGCAAGGGCGGTCTGATGGGGCTGGCGATAGCGGCAACAAGAACAACAAGCCGCCGCCTGAACACGGAGGAAGCTTATGTTACGATTTTGGGTGACGGCCGCGCTTGCCTGCGCGGTATCGACGGCAATGGCAGCCGATCCCAAGCTGCCGAAGTCGATGGTGTGGACGGCCTATGATCTCGGCTCGACCGGATATGCCGAGGCAACCGCGATCAGCAACGCCTTCAAGAAGCGATATGATACCCGCGTCCGGATCATTCCGTCCGGGACCTCGATCGGCCGCATCTTGCCGCTTGTGACCGGAAAGGCCCGGTATGGGTATCTGGCGAACGGCGCCTACTTCGCGGCCGAAGGCGTGTATGACTTCGCGGCCGAGCAATGGGGTCCGCAGGATATTCGCGTGATCGCGGGGCGTGTGGCCAGCGTTGGTTTCGCGGTTGCGGGTGATATCGGCGTCAAGGAAATCAGCGACCTGAAGGGCAAGCGGATCGGCTTTGTCAAAGGAAACCCGTCCGTCAACGTCAAGAACGAGGCCTATTTGGCTTTTGGCGGCCTGACGATCGACGATATTGAGCCTGTTTGGTTTGGCTCCTACAACGCGATGAAGACCGCGGTGCTGGCTGGCCAGCTCGATGCTTTTGGCAGTGCGACCACCTCAGCCAATATGCGCGAGATCGAAGCCAGCCCGCGCGGCATCGCTTGGCCGCAATTCCGGCCGGACAACAAGGAGGGCTGGAAGACGATGACCAAGCTTCTGAGCTTTACCATGCCCTATAAGGAGACGAAAGGGGCCGGCCTGTCCGAAGAGAATCCGGCATGGCTGGTTGGGTTCCGCTATCCAGTTATCACCGTCTACCCCAAGGCAGTGGATGCCGAGGAGGCGTATAACTTCATCCGGGCGTTGGACGAGTTGTTCGATGACTACAAAAATGTCAACGCGCTTGGCTCAAATTGGGCCATCGACAAGGCCGGCCCGCCGCCCTATGACGCGCCGGCGCATGAGGGCACGATCCGGTACCTGAAAGAAAAGGGTATTTGGAATGATGAGCATCAGGCTTGGCAGGACGATCGCCTTGCGCGCCTGAATGCGGTTCTGGCCGCCTGGGAAAACGCCCAGGAAGAATATCATGGCCACCGAGCGGCGCAGCGAGAAAAGGGAGAAACGGTTGATGACAAAGACGATTGGCCAGAATACTGGAAAGAATATCGGGCCAAAAACCTGAATTAGCCTTGCCACAAAACTTAACGCGGGCCGCTGAATGACTTCCAGCGGCCCGCTGTGGTTGTGTTAGTGACCCTTCAGCAAATTGCTGATGATGGCCCGGTCGCGGCGCCGGCAGGCGAGGATTGCACTTTGCAGCTCGTCAAGGCTTTGGTTTTGCGGCTTCGTCAGCCAGCCGACGAAGTTGTGCAGCGCTGCCCGGACGGCGGCGGCGTCCTTGCGGTCACATGCGATGACCGCTTGTTCCATGCGCTCTTCGTTGGGGTTCCGCTGCTTTTGCTGCACGGCACTGTGGTTGCGGAAGCCCGCTGCGCCCGAGATCGCACCCATGATCTCAATTCTCCATTAAAGCGTCTGTTAGATTGCCCTTTAGCAATCGGTGTGACCCTAAGATTGCTCCTTACGCATCAATATTGTAGCGCTATTACTGCGCTGCAGCATTGCGACCAACGCATGGCTATGGCCACACCTATGCGCAGTCGTTAATCTTTATCTGGTGCCGCCGTCTCACGCGGAAAGCATGTTCTTTCGCGGAAACCGGTTAGACAATCAGCCGCTTGTGGCGCTGCAGCGGATTTTCCGCGGTACGGGCTATTGCAGGAACGGGCAAAGCCTTTCAAACATGGCGTTGGTCTCCCGCATGGATTAAGCCGATGCCGCATTCTCCTCTTCCAAGCCCGCTGCCAACTCCCACCGCGAGCCGCTTGCAAGAGGCGTTGCAAGACAGCGTCCATCCGGTGAGTTTTCAAGATGCCGTCGACATTCTGGCCGGGTTGACCGGCTGTCCGCAGCAGGGTGCCGCGGTGGACGAGGCCGTCTGGCCGCGGCTCTTTTCGCCGGAACCCGGCTCCGAACTGATCGCGGCGCTGCAGGAAGCGCGGGACGCGCTAGAACAGGCGAAGCTGGCCGGTCCGGCGCTGGCGGAACGCTTGCCGGCGCTGCGTGCGGAGTTGGCCCGGCGCGGGCTTGACGGCTTTATCGTGCCGCATGGCGACGAGCATCAAAGCGAGTTCATCCCCGCCGCCAGCGCCCGGCTAGCCTGGCTGACCGGATTTACCGGGTCGGCCGGCGCCGCGGTGGTGTTGCGCGAGAAAGCGGCGGTTTTCGTCGACGGGCGCTATACGCTTCAGGTGCGCGACCAGGTCGATACCGCGGCCTATGCGACGCTGCACGTGATCGAAACACCGCCGGCGGATTGGATCGCCGCCAACTTGCCGGAAGGCGCGAAGCTGGGCCTCGATCCCTGGCTGCATGGCGCGGAGGCGGTCGAGCGGTTCCGGGCCGCGGCCGGGAAGGCCAAGGCCACGCTCCACCTGGTAGAGAGCAACCCGGTCGATGCGATCTGGCCGGACCGCCCGGCCCGGCCCCTGGCGCCCGTCGTGCCGCATCCAGTGCGCTATGCGGGCGAAACGCACGAGGCCAAGCGGCAGCGTCTCGCCGATGGCCTGTCGGTGGACGGGGTGGACGCCGCCGTGCTTTCGCAGCCCGACTCGCTCGCCTGGCTGCTGAACATTCGCGGCGGAGACGTGGCGCATACGCCGCTGCCGCTCGGCTTCGGCATCCTGCATGCCGATGGCCGCGTCGGCCTGTTCTGCGACCCGCGCAAAATCCTGCCGGAAACGCGCGAACACCTGGGCAATGGCGTCTCGATAGAACCCGTGGAGAGTTTCGGCGGCGCGCTCGACGCGCTGGGCGAGGCCAAAGCCACTGTCCTGGCCGACCGGCAAGGCACGCCCGCCTGGATCATGAACCGGCTGGAGGCGGCGGGCGCGACGTGCAAGGCCGGAGCCGACCCCTGTGTCGCGCCGCGCGCCGCCAAGAACGAGACCGAGCTTGCGGGCGCCAGGGCGGCGCACATTCGCGACGCTGCCGCCATGACCCGCTTCCTCGACTGGATCGACCGCGTGGGGCCGAGCGGCCAGGTGGGCGAGATCGAGGCGGCCGAGCGGCTGCTGACGTTCCGAAAGGAGCTCGCCGATTTCCGCGACCAGAGCTTTCCCACCATTTCCGGCTTCGGGGCGAACGGGGCGATCGTGCACTACCACGCCACATCCCAGACGGAGCGGAAACTGGCGCCCGGCTCGCTCTATCTCTGCGATTCCGGCGCGCAGTTCCCGGACGGCACGACCGACATTACCCGCACCGTCACCGTCGGCGAGCCGACGCCAGCGATGCGCCGGGCGTTCACCCGCGTGTTGCAAGGGCATATTGGGTTGGCGGCCGCGCGCTTTCCGGAGGGGACGACGGGGGCGCAACTGGACGCCCTGGCGCGCGCGCCGCTTTGGCAGGACGGTCTGGACTTCGACCACGGCACCGGCCATGGCGTCGGGTCCTATCTGGGGGTGCACGAAGGGCCGCAGCGGGTGGCGAAGTCTGGCACGGTCGCGCTGGTGCCCGGCATGATCGTGTCGAACGAGCCGGGCTATTATGAGACCGGCCAATTTGGCATCCGCACCGAGAACCTGCTGGTGGTGCGGGCGGCGGAGAACCAACCGGAAGGGGCGCGAAAATTCCTGGAGTTCGAGGTGCTGACCTTTGCGCCCATCGACCGGCGCCTGATCGACGTGAGCCTGTTGACCCAGCGGGAGCGGGACTGGCTGAACACCTATCACGCGACAGTCCGCGACCTGGTCTTGGGCCAGGTCGATGGCGACACCCGCGCCTGGCTGGAGCAAGCGACTGCGCCGGTATAGCGATACGCGCGATGGCAATTGTTTCCGCACGGAGGGAGCGCTAGGGTATCTTGAACCAACCAATGGGCAAGAGGAAACCCCACGGAATGAGCGAGCCCGTCTTGTTGGAGCGCAGTGGCGCCGTCGCCGTCGTCACGCTGAACCGGCCGGAAGTCCTGAACGCCCTCAGCCCCGGCATGGCGGCGGGGCTGCGTGAGGTCATGTACGAGATCGAGGCGGATAAGGCCGTCCGCTCGGTCGTGCTGAAGGGGGCCGGCCGCGGTTTCATGGCGGGCGGCGACGTGGCCGGTTTTCACGATCAGCTTGAGAAGAACCTGCAAAAGCATGTCGGCGCTATGCTGGACGACTACCACGCCGCCGTCCGCGCCATGGTCCGGATGGAAAAGCCGGTGGTCGGTGCGCTGCATGGGCCGGTTGCCGGCGCCGGCATGAGCCTTGCGCTGACCACGGATCTGGCGATCGGCGCCGACAATTTGATGATGACCCTCGCCTATGCCAAGCTCGGCACCAGCCCCGACGGCGGCAGCACCTATTTCCTGCCGCGCATCGTCGGGCGGCGCAAGGCGCTGGAGATCGCCATGCTGTCGAACCGGTTCGGGGCGGAGGAAGCGCTCTCTCTGGGGCTGGTCAACAAGGTGGTCCCGGCCGACCAACTGGACGCCGAAGTGATGACCTGGGCCGAGAAGCTGGCAACCGGCCCGGCCTATGCGTTCGGCTGGACCAAGAAGCTGATAGACCAGAGCTTCAACACCGATTTCGACCGGCAATTGGAAGCGGAACGCGACGGCATCGTCGCCTGCGCGGGCTCCGAAGATATGCAGGAAGGCATCCGCGCCTTCGTCGAAAAACGCGAAGCCGTTTTCAAGGGTGAGTGAGTAAGCAAGGGGGAGTAAGAACGGATGATGCGCAATGTTGTCGGCCTGATCATCGCCGGACTGTTGATCGCGGCGGGGATCGCGTTCGCGGCGATTGAATTTTCACAAGCCTATGTCAACGCTCGGACGGTCGTGCGGGAGGTCACGGTCAAAGGTCTGGCGGAACGCGACGTAAAGGCGGATCTGGTGCTGTGGCCGCTGGCGTTTACGACGACCGACGACGATCTGACGGTGGCTCTCAAGAAAATCGACACCGACGAGCAGCGTGTTCGCGCTTTTCTGACGGGCGGTGGTATCGCCGAGAACGGCATATCCGTTCAGCAATTTCAGGTCATCGACCAACTGGCCCAGCAATACCGCTCCGGTCCGATCCAAAGCCGCTATATCGTCAGTCAGACCTTGCTGGTGCGCAGCGCTGACGTGGACAAGGTCGAAATGCTAGCGCAACAGGTGGGGAAGCTGGTCGAAGCCGGCGTTATTCTGACCAATGAGGGCGGCGGCTCCGGACCCAACTATCTGTTCACGAAGCTGAACGAGATCAAACCCGCCATGTTGGCGGAAGCGCTAGCCCAAGCCCGGGAAGGGGCGGCGAAGTTTGCCGAAGACTCGGGGGCTTCGGTCGGCAGCATCCGCCGGGCCTACCAGGGCGTGTTCCAGATCCTGCCCCGAGACAGCGCGCCCGGACTCTACGAGCCCGGTCAGATCAACAAAACCGTGCGCGTGGTTTCCACCGTCGACTACGCGCTGGTGGATTAACCTTGGGACATGCGGCTCTACAAGGAGCCAATCAATGAAGAACGTCGATTTGACCTGATCACAAGCGCCGCCGCAGGCGTCATGCGCATGGACGCCATGTTTTTACATCAACGCGAAGCATTTATGCCTGATAGCGGTACCTTCGTTCGCAGCCAGCCGAAGACAGGTCGAAACGAGCCCTGCCCATGCGGACCTGGAAAGAAGTTCAAGAAGTGCTGCGACTCAAGGACGTCCATCCACTGAGCCGGGATCATGGTTTAGACAGTCGGACACGCCAGGGTTTCCACCCCAGATCAGAGCTTGTCCGGCCAGATCGAGAGGCTCACAAAGGCGGGCGCGGCCCGGGTGTTTGAGGATGTCATCTCCGGTAAAACCTTTGGACGTCCGGGCCTCGCAGCCTTCCTAGAATATGCCCGGCCCGGCGACACGCTGGCGGTGACGCGACTGGAGATAACATACAGAGTTTTTCGCGCATTTGCCGAGCGCGGCGGTTCCGATCAGACTGACTGAGAGGAACCGGAAATGGACGACAAGACAAAGACCGAGCCAATGGGCCAGGTCATCCAGATCGACGAAGCGCGGATCCGCGACCACCTGGACGAGATCGTGCGGGGCACGGTGGAAGAGGCCCTGAACGCCATGCTGGACGCCGAGGCGGATCAGTTGTGCGGCGCCGGTCGCTACGAGCGCACTGAAGGCCGGAAAGAGACGCGCGCCGGCCGCTACGAACGCTCGCTGGAGACCAAGGCCGGCAAGGTGCAGCTGCAGATGCCGAAGCTGCGCCGGCAGACCTTTGAGACCGCCATCATCGAGCGCTGCCGGCGGCGGGAAAGGTCGGTCGAAGACGCCTTGATCGAGATGTATCTGGCCGGTGTCTCCGTCCGACGGGTCGAGGACATTACCGAGGCGCTGTGGGGCACACGTGTCAGCCCGAGCACGGTCTCGAACCTGAACAAGAAGATTTACGCGAAGATCGAAGCCTGGCGGAACAACCCGATCGAGGGCGGATATCCCTATGGTTTCCTGGACGGGATCGTGATGAAGCGCACCTGGGCCGGCGAGGTCCGCAATGTCTCGCTGCTGGTGGCGATCGGCGTGAATGGCGAGGGCTGCCGGGAGATCCTGGGCATCTGCGAGGGCGCCAAAGAGGACAAGTCCGGCTGGTCGGCCTTCCTTGCGCCATCTGGTGAACCGCGGGCTGCAGGGCGTGGAACTGGTCATCTCGGACGCCTGCCGCGGCCTGGTGGAGAGCGTCAAAGAGTACCTGCCGGACGCCCGCTGGCAGCGCTGCACCGTGAGGCTGTTGAAAAAGGCCGGATCTGCTGATTCCACAGTGGCGTCGAGGGTCTTCGTGGGACATGCAAATGCTGGAGCGGCGGGCTCGGGAGCAGTTGGAGTTTTTCGTCTGCGGTTCTTTCGCGAGACCTTGTGCCGGACGAGCATATTCTGGCTCGGGTCGACCGGGTCCTCGATCTTGGCTGGCTCTACGAGGAGGTAGCTCCGGTCTACGCCGACGGCGTCGGTCGTCCGGCGATCGATCCGGAAGCGGCGGTCCGGCTAATGCTGGCGGGCTTTCTGCTCGGTATCGTCCATGATCGGCGGGTGGTGCGCGAGGCGCAGGTGAACCTGGCGATCCGGTGGTTCACCGGCTGCGGCCTGGGGGATCGGCTGCCGGACCACTCATCTGTAAAACTCGGCACTTGATCTGACGGACAGGCTACTCAGCAATGCTGAGAGCGGGTTTGTAGCTGTCAGATAAATCCGGCGTTCGGATGGTCTTTTCAACAGCGATGTGCAGCGTTTCCCGGAAGGTTTGCATGGTTGTCTTGCCATAGCAATACCTCCCAGAGTGTGGCCGTTGTTCGTTGTATTTTGCTAGCCAATAATCCAGGTCTGTCTGGAGTTCCTCAACAGAGCGGTAAAGTTTCTTGCGGAAGGCGATGTCGTAGAACTCATCCTTGATGGTCCGGTGGAAGCGCTCGCAAATACCGTTGGTCTGCGGGCTGTTCGCCTTGGTCCGCGTGTGGTCGATGTCCTCGACGGCCAGGTAGAGCTGATAGGCGTGGTTTTCGACCTTGCCGCAATACTCGGTGCCGCGGTCGGTCAGGATGCGTAGCAGGGCGATACCATGCTCGGCGTAGAACGGGATCACCCGGTCGTTCAGCAGATCGGCCGCCGTGATCGCCGTCTTTTCCGTATAAAGCTTGGCCTGAGCGGTGCGGGCGTAGGTGTCGATGAAGGTCTGCTGATAGATCCGCCCAACGCCCTTCATCGTGCCGACATAGTAGGTGTCCTGGCTACCAAGGAAGCCCGGATGGTCGCTCTCGATCTCGCCGTGGGCTGCCCGTTTCTGCTTGGCCTTTTCCAGCGCCGCCAATTGCTCTTCGGTCAGGAGAATGCCTTCCTGGGCCGAGCGGGCCTCCAGCGCCTTCAGCCTTTTCTTCATCGTCTCCAGGTCATGGCGCAGCCAGATCGAACGCACGCCGGACGATGAGACCATCACGCCCTTCTGCTGCAGTTCCCAGGACGCCCGCTTCTGGCCCAGCGCCGGGTTCTCGATGGCCAGATCAACGACGGCTTTCTCCACGTGCTCGGGCACCCGGTTCTTCAGCAGCGGCTTGCGGCGCGAGAGATCAATCAGCGCTTCGGCCCCGCCCTGCTCATAAAGATCGCGGAACCGGTAAAAGCTGTCCCGCGAGTACCCCATCACCTTACAGGCCTGGCTGACGCTGCCGAGCTGCTTGGCTAGCTCCAACAGCCCCAACTTTGGTTTGATGATCTTATCTTGAATGCTGGTCATGGATCGACATTCCTCATTTGCGCTCCAGTGGAGCAAGAGTGTCAGATCAAGTCACGTGCTTTACATGTAAATGATCCTGGTGTAAATGATCCTGCGGATCGCCGGATCGAAGGCGAAGAATGGAATCACCTCCTGCCATGCCCGCCGCCAAGCTGGGGCGATCGAAGCGTATTTACCGGCCCATTTTTCCTCGAAAGCGTCCAGTTCGGCGGCAGCCTGGTCGACCGTGGCAGCCCCATAAATCCGGCGCAGGTCGCCCGCTACGGATTTGCGGTCCTTCCAGGCGCAGAAGTTCAGGGAATGGCGCACCAGGTGCACGATGCAGGTCTGGACAGTAGCGTCGGGAAAAGCTGCCGTGATCGCCTCCGGGAAGCCCTTGAGCCCATCCACGACGGCGATCAGAATATCGGCCACGCCACGGTTTTTCAGTTGGCTCATCACCGAGAGCCAGAATTTGGCGCCCTCATTGTCGGCAATCCAGAGGCCCAGAACCTCGCGCACCCCGTCGCGTGAAACGCCCAGGGCCACGTAGACGGCCTTGTTCTTGACCATGCGGCTGTCCGCATCGCGGATTTTGACCCGGAGCGCGTCGAAGATGACGATGGGATACATCCGCTCCAGCGCCCTGGATTGCCATTCGCGAACCTCGTCCAGCACGGCATCGGTGACACGGCTGATCAGGTCGGGCGAGACCTTCAAGCCGTAAAGCTCTTCCAGGTGCGCCCGGATATCCCGCACCGTCAGCCCACGGGCATAGAGGCCAATGATCTTGTCATCGATCCCATCGATCCGGGTCTGACCTTTCTTGACCAATTCAGGTTCGAAACTGCCATCCCGGTCCCGAGGCACGGCAACTGGCATCTCGCCGTCCTGGCCCTTCAGCCGTTTGCCGGCGGTTCCATTGCGCCGGTTCGGCTGGCCCGGCGGTGCGTCCTTGCCTGCCTCATAGCCCAAATGCGCCGTCAGCTCGGCCCCCAACATCCGCTCCATGAGCTTGATCTTCAGCTCTTTCATCAGCCCGGCATCGCCAAGCAAATCTTCAGGCCGCTCGCAGCCCTTCAGAAGTTCGTCCAGTACTTCGTTCGAAATCGTCATCGTCCTTGCTCCTCTCAAGAAGCATGGAACAGATCACAGATACACAGAGGATCGGCCACTCTCGTGCGTCCAGCGCATCCTTCAGTGCCTGCGGCGTGCGCGGGTCGGCGACGAGCCGCGGATGCGGGGTCAGCGGCGCATGATACCGTTTCCGGATCAGTGCGCCGTCACGCTTCTTCTCGGCCAGCCGGAAGGACGGTTGGAAGAAGTTCACGAACAGGCGCATCGGCCGATAAAGGTTCGCGAGCGCCTCTGCCGCCGCAAGCCCTTCGAAGCGACGATAGCCGACCATCCGGCGCACGACCAAACCGTTCTTTTGCTCGATGTGAGCCTGATCGTTCTTGCGATAGGGGCGTGAGCGCGTGAACACCACGCCGGATGCTTCGCACCAGGCCTTCACCGTCTCATTGATGAAGACGGTATCGTTGTCGGTGTCGAACCCAAGGACCGGCAGAGGCGTCACGTCGCGGACGACCGTCAGCACTTCGGTCAGCAGTTGCTGCTCGCGGAACAACAGCGGCGCACACTCCGTCCAACCGCTGGCGATGTCGGTCAGCACCAGCGTCTGTGCGAAACTCCCGCTGGTCAGCGGACCGCTGTGGGAGACGAGATCAGCCTCGAAGAACCCGGGCGGCGGGTCGTCCCAGTCGGCGTAGGTGCGGATCGGTATGGCGCGACGGATCGCCGAAGCGGGCGCCGTCCGGCGACGACCGCGGCTACCCGCCTGTTTGCGCACCGGCGCGAGGACCCTGTCGATCGTTGCGGCGCTGATCGTTTCCAGCCGGTCCCGAACCGCTGGATCGAGTGCCAGATGCCCATGGCGCTCCATGGCGGCAACCAGCATCGGGATCAGCGGCTTCAATCTCTTGCCGCAGATCCTGTCAGAAGCTTCCCACAGGACAATCAGTGCTTCACGAACCGCATCGTCATACAGCCGGCGCCGCGGCCGGGCCGCTGATCGGTCTTTATCTGCTTCCGCCGCGAAGAAACCCTGCAGCGTGTTTGCGGTGGTAGCCCGTCACCGCCACGAACTCCGTCAGTATCCCAGTTTTGCCTTCTCGCCCGGCCTGATCGTAGCGCACCGTCAGTGCGGCCAGAAGCTCATCGCGCGTCGCCATACTTACCTGCCTCATCACAGCCTCCCCAGCAGACCTGCTCGGCAGCATTTCTACTGAGGCAACGGCGCTATCTTCGGCAACATTTCAGGCGAGGCAATGCGCCGCACACGACGGCGCCAGGCTGCGCGAAGGTCTGATCGATCCGGCCAATACGGCGTCGCCGGTTTGGGCCGATACGGCCTACAGCAGCCAAGCCAATGAGGATCACCTGGAAAAGCACGGCAAGGTCAGCCAGATCCATCGCAAGAAGCCACGGGGCAAGCCGATGCCGAAGCGGACGGCGCGGGCCAACGCGAAAAAGTCAGCCGTGCGCGCCCGCGTCGAGCATGTCTTCGCCTACCAGAAAGGTCCGATGGGCATGACGATCCGCACCATCGGCCTGGCAAGGACCAAGGCGGCGATCACGCTGGCCAACATGGGTTACAACATGAGGCGATGGTGCTGGCTCGACAGTCGAAGTGCGCCCGCATGACCCTAATTTGGCGAAAACTGAAGAACCAGAGGCGTTATACGGAGCATTCCGCCTCCAGAATGACGCCAAAATCTCAAAATCAGACCAGAACTACCGCTGAATAGTGGTTAACGAAGGTGTCCATCTGTTCGATGCGGGCGCGTCCCCGGTAGAGTGCTCGTGCGAAGCGGGCTGGGATGGTCTTTCGGTTCGACCGGTGCGGGATGACCGGCACGGCCCCCCGCTCACGCGCCATGGCCCGATTTGCGTCGCTGTCATAGCCTTTGTCGGCAACGACGGCGCGGAGCGCCTGCTCCGGCCCTGCGTCGATCAGGGCCTCGAACATAGGGCTGTCGGCAGCTTCGCCGCCGGTCAGTTCGAATGCGATTGGCAGCCCGTCATGGTCTGTTTTCAGGTGGATTTTTGTGCCTAGACCGCCGCGTGAGCGCCCGAGCGCCTGCTCCGCTTGCCCCCTTTTGCGCCGGCGGCGGACACATGAGCACGGATCACGGTTGAGTCAAACATCTGCACCAGATGCGCCGTTCCGCTGAGCCCCGCCAGCACAGCGAAGAAGTCTTCGAACACGCCTGCCTTGCCGAGCCGGTCGAAGCGCTTCCAAACGCTGTTCCAATGCCCGAAACGCTCCGGCAGCGCCCGCCAGGTCATGTTGTGGACAGTGAAGTGATGCAGAAGTGATGCAGCGCTTCCAGGAACAACCGGTCATCCTCGGCCTTGGCGCCCCGCGCAGGAACGCACGCCCGGAACACCTCCAGGGCCAACTCCCAATCCGCCTCGTTCATCTTCGTGGACATCGCCGACCTCCGTTTCAGTCGGCGATCGATGAATCAGACAAATTGAATTGCGTGAATCCTCATTACGGCACCTCGAAAAATGTCGCGATCCAGCCGGATTCCGGTAGAATCGCCGATATAGGGGCGATGACTGGGAGGTGCTGATGGGCCAGATGGGCTTCTTCGACGTTTCGAAACGCTACGCCGGGCTGGACGCGAAGTCGGATCCGCTGGTGAAGCTGAACGCCATCGTCCCCTGGGCGTATTTCCGGCCGCAGTTGGAAGCGGTCTGGCGCCGGCCGCCGGAGGCCCGAAAATCCAAGGCTGGCCGCAAGCCGTGGGATGTGGTCGTGATGCTCAAGGCGCTCGTGCTGTGCGAGCTCTACAACCTCTCCGACGAGCAGTTCGAGTACCGGGTGCGCGACCGGCTGTCGTTCATGCGCTTTCTGGGCTTGGGTCTTGAGGATCCAGTTCCGGACGCGACGACGGTCTGGCAGTACCGCGAGCAGCTGGTCCAGGCTGGCGTTGTCGGTGAGCTGTTCGGCGCATTCGACGGCTACCTGGAGGCCCAGGGCTGGCTGGCGATGGGCGGGCAGATGATCGACGCCTCGATCGTGCCGGTGCCCAAGCAGCGCAACGGCCGCGATGAGAATGCCGCGATCAAGGCGGGCGAGACGCCCGAGGGCTGGGACGAGAAGCCGGCGAAGAAGCGCCAGAAGGACACCGACGCGCGCTGGACCAAGAAGCACGGCAAGTCGCACTACGGCTACAAGAATCACGTCAACGTCGATCGGCGGCACAAGCTGATCCGCCGCTACAAGGTGACGGACGCGGCGACGCACGACAGCCAGGTCATCGACGACGTGCTGGACGACGGCAACACGGCCTCGGACGTCTGGGCGGACAGCGCCTACCGGTCGGCCGAGATTGAGGAGAAGCTGGAAGACCGCGGCCTGAAGAGCCGCATCCACCGCAAGGGCCATCGCAACCGCCCACTCAGCAAGCGCGAGAAACAGGGCAACAAGACCCGCTCGAAGGTCCGCGCCCGGGTCGAGCACGTGTTCGGCGCGCAGACCAACGACATGGGTGGCACGCTGGTGCGCAGCATCGGCATCGCCCGCGCCAAGGCGCGCATCGGCCTGAAGAACCTTGCCTACAACATGCGCCGCGTGGTCCACCTGAACGGCCTCGCCGCCGCCCGCGGGCCGACGTGAGCGGGGTGGCGACAGCAGAAGTGCGTCTGGAGCGCAGCTGAACGGGCAAAAACAACCAAAGAAGGCCGCAAAACGGCGCCCATCGGGGCGTTCAGCGGCGAACGAGGTTCAACATCGGCCCAGAAGCGGCTACGCCGCCGTATTTATCGAAGTGCCCTCTATACCGAAAAACCGCCGAGCTTGGTTTCCAAATACTCGCTGATACCTTCGCGCGCGCCCTCGCGGCCCATGCCGCTTTCCTTCATGCCGCCGAAGGGAGCGTAGGCGCTGGTCGGGTTGATGTCGTTGATGCCGATCAGGCCGAACTTCAGCGCCTCGAAGGCGCGCATCCCGGTGGCGATGCTATTCGTATAGACATAGGCGGCGAGGCCGTAATTGGTGTCGTTCGCCATGGCGATGACATCGTCGTCGTCAGTGTAGGGCACCACCGGTGCGACCGGGCCAAACGTCTCCTCGCGGTAGATGCGCATGTCGGGGCGCACGTCGGCCAGCAGGGTCGGCGCGTAAAAGGTGCCGCGGTCGAGGCCGTTCTCCATCAGCCGGTGGCCGCCCGATAGCAGACGCGCGCCCTTCTCGACCGCGTCTTTCACCTGGGCGTCGATCTTCTCGATGGCGGCTTCCGAGATCAGCGGGCCGACGCCGATGCCGTCCTCAAGGCCATTGCCGGCGCGCAGGCGGGTGACGCGCGAGGTGAATTCCTCCAGGAACGCTTCCTGCTGGCTCTCATGCACGAACATCCGGTTCGGCGAGATGCAGGCCTGCCCGGTGTTCAGGAACTTGACGGCCGCCGCACCCTTGGCCGCGTGCACGGGGTCGGCGTCCTTGAAGACGATGAAGGGGGCGTGGCCGCCCAGTTCCATCGAGACACGCTTCATGTTGCCGGCCGCCTGGCTCGCCAGCATCTTGCCGACGGCTGTGGAGCCAGTAAACGTGATCTTTGCGACCAGCGGGTTGGTGCAGAATTCCTCGCCGATAGGCTTGGGGTCTTGCGCCGTCACCAGGTTGATCGCCCCTTCCGGGACGCCCGCGTCGATGAAGCACTTGTAGGTCTCCATCGCACACATCGGCGTCGCCTCGGCCGGCTTGAGGACGATGGTGCAGCCTGCCGCCAGCGCCGGCGCCATCTTCCGGGTGAGCATGCTGATCGGATAGTTCCAGGGCGTCACCGCCGCGACCACTCCCACCGGCTGGCGCAGCACCATGAAGCGCTGGTCGGCGCGGGCGGACGGCAGCACGTCGCCATAGATGCGCTTGGCTTCCTCTGCATAGAACAGCAGGAAATCGGCGGCATAGCCGACCTCGTTCATGGACATGCGCAGCGGCTTGCCCTGCTCTTGCGTCATCAGCTTGGCCAGATCCTTGCGCCGCTCCAGCATGATCTGGTGCGCCTTATAGAGGATGGCCGAGCGCTCGAACGCCGTCTTGCCGGCCCAGGCGGGAAAGGCCTTGTGTGCGGCCTCGATTGCCTTGCGCGCTTCCGCAGCACCGCCGTCCGGCACCTGGCCGATTTCCTCGCCGCTGGCGGGATTGAAGACCGGAAACGAGCGGGCCGTTTGCCCCCAGACGCCGTCGATATACATGGGTGGCTCCGTGAAGTCTGAGTGTGATAGTGCAGCAACTGCGTTGGGGGGAGAGATAGCGGGTTTCGGAGGGACGGGGAAGGATCCTTCTCTGGACACACGCATTGAAAGATTAAGATTGATAGATGTCAAATTACAACATTGCCTTATTGATCTAAATTTACAAACGTGTCGTAATTCCTCCAAGCTGGTATGATAAAATTATAAAGTGTTCAGGGTATTTTATTTAGACGAACATCTGCAATACCACCTATCTCTTGATGCGGACTCGAAACTCGGTCAAACATAGCACCGCGGGTGCGCTGTCGCATTCCTGGATAGCGGCGCCATGGACGGCGAGGCCGAAGAGCAGGCCGATGGTGTCTACGACCGCATGACGCTTGCGCCCATTGATCTTCTTGCCCGCGTCACAACCCCGAATGCCGCCGCTTTCGGTGTAGGAGCGTTTCACCCGGGCCGCTTCATGAAACTCCAGCGGGTCAGGCCCAGCACGCCATGGTCGAAGCCCAGGGCGAAGCTGGCGAAGCCCCGCAGGTAGCGGGTGACCAGTTCCTTGCCGTATTTTTCTTCCAGGGAAGCACGGTTGGCGCGCAGCCGCTTCATCCATTCACGGAGCGTCAGCGCGTAGTCGCGCGGCCGGTTGTGCATCTGCATGATGTGGAACGAGGGCTCAGCGGCGGCGGCGATCTCGGCAAAGCGAGGCAGGTTGCTTTCCGGAAAGATGTGGGCCGGCAGGTTTTCGATTTCCTTGTCCCGCTCCATGTTCATCCAGGTGATACTCTGTAACGAGAGCCGGCCGCCATCGCCCAGAGCACCGGCGCAAAAGCGGAAAAACTCGGCGTAGCATTCGGTCTTCTCCGCCGCGTCCATATCCGGCCGGGCGAAGTGCTCGAACGCGCCGATGGAGATGATGGCATCGAATGGGTGGCTGTCGCTGAAGTCCTGCCAGGCACAAACCTCAATCTCGACAGGGTCATCGGCAAAGCGCCTGCGGTCCCAGGCTGCCTGCTCGTCGGCCAAAGTCAGGCCGACCGCGCTCGTGATCTGGCGCCGGTCAAGCGCGCGCTGGATCAGGCTGCCCCAGCCGCACCCCACATCCAGCAGGCGCGTGCACTCACCGACGGCGGCGGAGTCCAGGTGCCAGTCCAGCTTGGTATCCTGCGCCGCCTCCAGCGTGCTCGGCTGGTTCCGGTCGTCAGGCCAGATGGCGGCAGAGTAGGATAGCCCTTCGTCCAACCAGGACGTGTAAAAGTCATTGCCGACATCGTAATGGTATTGGATGGCCTTCTGAGAGGCGCCTTGGTTCGTGGCCATCGCATTCTGTCCCGTAAGTCCCGTGCTGAGCGTCCGGCAGCCTAACGTATTGGCGGCGGAAAATGCAGATCAATTTGCGGCGGCAGGGATGCAAGCACAAGCGGTCCAGACCGCCGTCTATTCCGCGTGCAGCGCCGCCAACAGCGTTTCAATATTGTGCCGCATCATGACCAGATAGGTGGCGGCGGGCCCTTCCGGTCCGCTGAGCGCGCCGGAATAGAGCGTCCCGCCGATGCGCGCATCGGTCTCGCGCCGTATTTGCTCGATCAGCCGCGGGTCGGAGGTGTTCTCCAGGAATACCGCTGCGACGTCCTCTGCCCTGATCTGGCGAACCAGCAGGGCGATGTCCCGGGCCGAGGGCTCTGCCTCCGTGCTGACGCCTTCGGGTGCGAGAAAGACAACGCCATAGGCACGAGCGAAGTAGCCGAACGCGTCATGGGCGGAAACCACTTGGCGCGGCCCCGGCGGCAGGCGGGCCAGGCGCTCCTTTAACTCCCGATCTAGCGCCGCGAGTTCGGCGATATAGCGGTCTCGCCGCGCCGCGTAGGCGGTCTGGCCCTCCGGATCGGCGGCGATCAGCGCCCGGGCGATGTTGGCGACGTAGATTTGCGCGTTGGCCAAGTCTTGCCAGGCATGGGGATCGGGAGCGGCCTTATGGTCATGGTTTTTTTTTCCGTGTTCATGGCTTTTGTCGGCTGCCAGCGCGTGCACCCCGTCGGAAACCACCACCATCCGGCCCTGAAAGCCGGCGGCGTCGGTCAGGCGCTCCATCCAGCCCTCGAAGCCGAGGCCGTTGGCGAATACCAGCTCGGCGCCTGCCATCATCTGGGCGTGCCGGGGGGTCGGGCGGAAGACATGCGGATCGCCATCCGGGCCGACCAGCGTCGTGACTGCGACCCGCTCACCGCCCACCGTCTGCACCATGTCACCCAGAATGCTGAACGTGGCCACCACCGGCAGCGGTTCGTTCGCGCAGGCAGGGGCTGCCCCAATCACGAGCCCGGTTAGTACCAGCAAACCGGCCATTAAATAGCGGCGAACCATGGAGATCCCGCCTTAAGCTTCGAGGTGCGGGCGCAGCCAATGGCGCGCCAGAATGCTGCCCACCGGCCCGGCGATCAGCGAGGCCATATAGATCAAGCCCGCGACCAGAATGATGGCGGGGCCGGAGGGCAGGCTCCAGTGGTACGAGATCAGCAGGCCGGTAACGCTGCTGGCGATTCCGACCAGCATGGCCGCGCCGATCAGCCCGCCGATCTCGCGCGTCCAAAACCGGGCCGCAGCGGCGGGCAAAATCATGATTCCGACCGCCATCAGGGTGCCGAGCGCGTGAAAGCCGCCGACCAGGTTCAGCACCGCCAGCGCCAGAAAGGCATAATGCGCGAGCGATCCGGCGCCGCTGACCGAACGGAGAAACCCCGGATCCAGGCTTTCCATGACCAATGGCCGGAACAGCAGTGCTACGGCTGCCATGCTGATACTGGCGATCGCTGCCAGCAGGAACAGCGCATCGTCGTTCAGGGCCAACACCGTACCGAACAGCACGTTCATCAGGTCGATGTTGCTGCCGCGGATGGAGACGATCAGCACGCCCAGCGCCAGCGATATGAGGTAGAAGGCGGCGAGGCTCGCATCCTCCCGCAAACTGGTGGAGCGGGCGACGAACCCGGCCGCCAGCGCGACGGCCATGCCGGCAATCAGCCCGCCGATGGTCATGGCGCTGAGCGAAAGGCCGGCCACCAGAAAGCCGACGGCGGCGCCTGGCAGAATGGCGTGGGCCATGGCGTCGCCGGTCAGGCTCATGCGGCGCAGCATCAGGAACACGCCAATCGGTGTCGCGCCGAGCGTGATGGCGACGCAGCCGACCAGCGCCCGCCGCATAAACGCGAACTCCAGAAAGGGACCAACGATGGCGTCTAAGATGGCGCCGACTATCATGCCACCCTCAATTATGCAGCCCTCTGGGGCGAGTTTTGATCCGATTCCGCCGGGGAGCCGTGGCAGACGGCGGCATGGTCGTCAAAGGTCTCGCAGACCTGGCGGGCGCGGAAAAGGTTCTCCGCCGTCAGCACCTCACCCGTCGGGCCGTGGGCGATCAACTGGCGGGCCAGCAGCAGCGTATCCGGGAAATGGCGGCGCACATGCTCCATGTTGTGCAGCACGGTGACGATGGTGCGCCGCTCGCCATGCCAGCGTTGCACAAGCGCCAGCAGATCGCTGACGGTCTTGGTGTCGACGGCGTTGAAGGGCTCGTCCAGCAGCACGATCTGGGCATCCTGCAACAGCAAGCGGGCGAACATCGCGCGCTGCATCTGCCCGCCGGAAAGCGAGCCGATCTGGCGGCCTTCAAAGCCGGACAGGCCGACCGCGGCAATGGCCTCCTCGATCCGGCGCCGCACGCGCCGGCGGATGGCGCCAAACGGGCCAATCTGGCGCCAGAGACCCATGGCGACGAAGTCCAGCACGTTGATGGGGAATTCCCGGTCTACCTCTGCCTGTTGCGGCAGATAGGCGATGTCCTGGCGTTTAATAGTGCCGGTCGAAACCGAACCGTCGAGCGGGCGCAGCGCCCCGGCGATGCCTTTCAGCAGGGTGGACTTGCCCGCGCCGTTGGGGCCGACCACGGCAGTCAGCGAGCCGGGCCGCAACTCCGTCTCCAGGTGATGCACTGCCGGATGCCGGTCATAACCCAGGGTCAGGTTCCGCAACGCGATCACGTTGGCCATGCTTTCCGTCCCTACCCGATGGCCCAGAACACGCCGGCCCAAACCACCGCGCAGCCCAAGGCCGCCAAGCCCAAGCGTCCTGTGGCACCCATGCGAATTGTACTCAAGGATGAACCGCGTCGGTGGTCGCTCATGCGGGTGCTCCCCCGCCAGCTTCGCTGTTATGCTTCTGCGGCTCGCATCGAGCGCAACGGCCCCGCAGTTCGATGGTGGCCTGTTCCATGTGAAAGGCGCATTCGCCGCTCGTCTGGCGCAAATGCTGTTCCAGAGAGCGGTCGACCACCTCCCGCGTCTCACCGCAGTTGTCGCAGATCATGAAGATCGCGCTGCCGCGGTGGTCATCTACGTGGGAGCAGGCGAGGAAGGCGTTCAGGCTTTCCAGGCGGTGGGCTAGACCGAGTTCGATCAGCCTGTTCAGGGCGCGGTAGACGGTTGGTGGCGCGGAAATGCCGCTTGGCCGGACCGCGTCGATCAACTCATAGGCCGTCATGGGCCGAGCCCCCGTGCGCAAGGCGTCGTAGACCTTGGCGTGGTTCGACGCTAGCCTGACCGGGATGCCGCTGGCGCTCGTTTCAGCCTGGTTTGGCTTGGGCTGGTTTTGATCGAAATGCTTTGGCATGATGCGGACCGTATAACATACGGTATCGGGCGTCAAGGAGTTGACAGGTAAGCTTATCCTCGTGTTTTCCCACGGTCTGACGCCAGCGCATCAGGTCCGGAGATCGCTTTTATGACTTCGACGGTTCGCCACCATGAACAATGCCACCATGAACAATGAACCACGAGCATGGCTCTTGCGCCTGACGCGGCTGCGCTTGCTGCTGGCGGTCGGTTGTATTGCGGTGATTGGGGGTCTTTGGTGGGTCGCCGGGACCTACAGCCAGCACACCGCCGACGTTCGAGCGCTAAAAGCCCAAAACCGGCAGCAGACGGCAGCGATCGCCGCCCTGGAACGACAGATGAGCGGTTTGAACGAAAGCGTGGTGGCCGTGCGCGATGGGTTGGCTGCCCGCATCGGAACCGTCGAGCAAGCCCAGGCACGAGGTCCGGGCGGAGATATCATTCGGCGGCTCAACGTCGCCGCCGACGGGCAGCAATTGGCCGAACTGAATGCTGTTATGGCGCTCGCCGACACTTTGTCGAAGCAGCTCGACAAGGTCCATCACTTGGAAGTTCGCCTGAGCGCTCTGGAAGCTCAATTGCCATCGTTCACGGCGCCAACACCGCCCGACACGGGTGAGGCACTGGCCCCGCAGGCCGCGGACATCCAGGCGCTGGCCGCCCTTGTGCGAGCGCTGTCAGATCGGCTGGATGCGATTGATGCGGCGCAAATGCGCCGGGTTTCCGGCGAGGCCGACGCTTCCATGGCTCCGGCTCATCAGTCGCCCGAAATCGGAGCCGCGTTGACGCGCCAGGAGGAGGAATTGCAGGCGTTGGCGACCTATGTCCGCCTGCTCGCGGACCGGAGCGCGGCGGCGACAGGGGTGTCGGAACGCGTGGCGCGGCTTGAGCGGGATGCCGAAGGGGACAGTGTTGCGCCGAAGGATGTTGCGGCGCTGCGAAAAAGCGCGGCGCTCGCGCTCCAGACCCTGGATAAACAGTTTCAGGCGATCCTGGCGAAAATGAACGCCCTGGCCGCGCGGGATGAAGAGCTCGCACGAGGACAGGAAGCGACCAAGGTGGCGCTCCAGACCCAGTTGACCGAGTGGCGCGAGCAGCATTATCCGCCGGTCTGGAACCTGGCCGCCCAGCTTGCCGGCATCACGATCCAGTTTTTGGAGGCCCAGCGTTACGACGATCCAAGTGCTGCCGACGAGGCGGTACAGCATGTGGCGACGCTCCTGCTCGCCTCGGATTCATCGCTCGGCATTCGCGTTGTCGGTTATGCGGATTTCCACAGCACCGACCGGGAGGCTAACATGATAGTGTCACAAAAAAGGGCGGATGCCATTGCGGAGCAACTTGTCAGCCTGGGCGTCCCGGAGGAGCGGGTGCTTGCCGTCGGCCGGGGCGGTGAGCACCGGATCGTCAATTCCGACGCGCCGGGCAACGCCAACCGGCGGGCCGTCTTCGAGCCTTTCCTGCTGGAAGATGCGGTCAGTTCGGGCGGACTTTGATCTGTTAAGGCCACGCGCTTGCCGTCCTGCTCTTTCATGCAGGAAGGGGGAGGGAATGATTCAGTGTCAGCCAAATCCCCTCTAGCATGAGAGTCCACTACCGATCTTGGATCGTGATGTGCCAAGGTGGACATAGACGAAGACTGAAATACTTGTCCCATGCGGGCCGGGACGCAACGCTATGGCCAGCATGGCTCGGCATACCGCGGCTTTGTGCACTAACCATTTGAAAAGGAATGGCCCGATGCCCCTCCGCCTTCGCCAAATCTGCCTGGTCGCCCACGACTTGGCCGAGACCGAGAAACTGTTTGCCGACGTGCTGGATTTGGCCGTCTGCTTCCGCGACCCGGCCGTCGGCCGGTGGGGACTGGAAAATTTCCTCTCGCCCGTGGGCTTTTCCTTCCTGGAGGTGGTAGCTCCGATGGCGGACAAGCAGCCGGAGGAGACCGCCGCCGGCCGCTATCTGGAGCGCCGCGGCGGCGACGGCGGCTACATGGTTATCCTGCAGGCATCGGATGACCTGCATCCAAGGCTTTACGCCCGCCTGCCGGACCTGGGTGTGCGCATTGCGACTGAGATGGACTATGGTGAGTTCCGCGGCGTGCAATTGCACCCGCGCGACGTGGGCGGCGCAATCCTTTCCATCGACCGCAACGATTCCGACCCGGAGGACCCGATCCGCCCGGACCAGCCCTGGCATCCCGCAGGCACGGCTTGGCGCGCCATGGAGCCGTCGAACCTCGTCACCGGCATACGCGCGGCGGAACTGCAAAGCCCCGATCCGTCGACCTTGGCGGAGCGCTGGGCGGCGGTGCTGGACCTGCCGCTCGCCGTTGACGCCCACGCCAACCCCTACCTGCAACTGCACGATGCGATGCTGCGCTTTGTCGAGACCCGTGACGGCAGGGGCGAGGGGCTTGGCGGGCTCGATCTCGGTTGCCGGGATGTGGGGGCGGTGCTCGACCGGGCTGCAGAAGCGGGTCTGCGCATCGACGACAATGTGGTGACGCTCTGCGGCACAAGGATGAAAATGGTTCAGGGAGCTTAGGCCCATGCAGTATCGCCGCTTTGGCCGCACCGGCCTGAACGTCTCCGCCTTGACCTTCGGCGGCGGCTGGGTCGGCGGCTTGTTGATCGACAGTGCGCAGGAGGTCTCGCACCAGGCGCTGCAACGCGCCTGTGACGCCGGTATCAATTGGGTCGATACCGCCTCGTCCTATGGCGACGGCGTTTCGGAGGCCGTGATCGGCCGCTGGCTGAAGACCCGCGGCGAGGGCCAGCTGCCATTTATTTCCACGAAATTCCGCGTGGACCCGGCGAAGCCGGACCTGGCCGGGCAGATGCGGCGGTCGGCGGAAGCCAGTCTGGAGCGGCTGCAGCTATCCAAGGTGAACGTACTGTTCCTGCACAATCAGATTCTGGCCGACGACAGTACCACGCGCGAGGGCACACGCGGCATCCACGCCTCCCGCGTGCTTGGGCGTGGCGGCCTGGCCCAGGCCATGGACCGGCTGCGCAGCGAAGGCATCTGCGACCATATCGGCTTTACGGGCCTGGGTGAGGCGCCGGCGGTCATCGCTGTCGCCGATTTGGGGGGGTTCGACACGGTCCAGGTCTACTACAACCTGCTGAACCCCAGCGCCGGCTGGACCGAGGCCCCGCCCGCCTGGAACACCACGGATTTTTCGGGATTGCTGGAGACGACGCAAAAGCGGGATCTGGGGGTGATGACCATCCGCATCTTCGCTGCGGGCCATCTGGCAACGAAGGTGCGCCATGGCCGCGAACTGCCGGTCACGGAGAATGCCGGCAATGAGGCCGAAGAGGCCCGTGCCGCGGCAGTCTGGCAGGCGCTGGGCGATAGTCACGGTACGCCCGCACAAGCGGCGTTGCGCTTTGGTCTGGGGAATGAGGCGCTCTCTACCATCGAAGTCGGCATGGCCAAGATGGAGCATTTGGAGCAGGCGCTCGCAGCCGAGGCGATGGGGCCTCTACCCGAAGCCGCCACGTCCGCACTGCGTGAATTGTGGCAAGGCGATCGGGCGTTTGTGGGGTAGGGAAGGGCGTTCGTTACGTCACGCCCGGATCGTGTCTTCCCTTCAACCTTCGACCGGGTCAGGGTGAAGATGACTGCCAATGAAACAGCTGCAAGCGCCGTGGGCGGGCGCCGCGCCGTCAGCCGCCCGCGATTTTCGGAATCAGGTGAACTTCGCTGTCGGGCTTGATCGGGTGGATCAGCGTGTCCTGGAAGATTTCCCCGTCGATGGCGACGGCCATGCTTTCGTCGACCTGCTGGCCGAGGCCGGGAAACTTGGCCTCGAGCGCCTTGATCAACTGACCAATCGTGGCGACGTCCAATTCGACGACACGGACATCGCCGCAAAAGGGGCGGCAGAGCGTTGCGCTTAGGTAAATTGTCGCCATCGCTCCGCCGCCATTCCCTCTCTATTCGGCCGCGACCTTGGCGGGCGCGCCGGATTTGCCCGCCGCATCCAATGCCGCCCGTACCTTTGGCGGCGACATCGGCAGGCTGGTCATGCGCACGCCGGTGGCGTCGAAGATCGCGTTGGCGATCGCCGCCATCGGCGGCACGATCGGCACCTCGCCGACGCCCTTTGCGCCGAACGGATGCCGCGGATTCGGCACCTCGATCGAGGACCGCGTCGATCATCGGCAGATCGCTCGCGACCGGAACGCGGTAGTCGAGGAAGCCGGGATTATCGAGGCGCCCGTCTTTGTCGTAAATGTATTCCTCGTTCAGCGCCCAACCGATGCCCTGGACGACGCCGCCCTGCACCTGGCCCTCGACATAGGATGGGTGGATCGCGCGTCCGACGTCCTGGGCCGCGGTGTAGCGCAGGATCTGTCACATTGCCGGTCTCGGGATCGACTTCGACGTCCACCACGTGCACGCCCCAGCCGGGGCCCGCACCCTGGGCGTTGACCGAGCCTCTGGCGTTGATCGGGCCGCCGGTCCGGCCGGCCTTGGCGGCGATCTCTTCCAGCGTCATCGGTTCGAACTTGCCGGCATTGTCGCCGGCCGGATAGGCCGAGCCGTCGCGCCATTCCACCGCTTCGTCGTCAATCTCCCATATCTTGGCGGCGCGGCCCTTGAGGATCCGGACAACCTCTTCGGTCGCTTCGCAAACGGCGGTGCCGGTCGCGAAGGTGACGCGGCTGCCGCCGGTCAGGAAGGTGAAACCGACCGAGCCGGTATCGCCGACGATCGGGCGAACCCGCTCGACGTCCACACCCAGAATTTCGGCCGCCATCATCGCCATCGACGCGCGCGACCCACCCACATCCACGCTTCCGGAGACCAGCGAGACGGTGCCGTCTTCGTTGACATAGATCGTGGCGGAGCTTTCGCCGCCGATGTTGAACCAGAAACCCGACGCGATGCCGCGGCCCTGGTTGGGCCCCAGTTTCGCCTGCAGGTTCGGGTGGTTTTTCGCGGCTTCCAGGGTCTCGACCAAGCCGATATTCTGGAACGTCGGGCCATAGAGCGCCTTCGTTCCGTTTTTCGCCGCATTTTTCAGGCGGAAGTCGATCGGGTCCATGCCGATTTCACGGGCGACCTCGTCCATCACGCTTTCGGTGGCGAAGGTCGAGATCGGTGCGCCCGGCGCGCGATAGGCCGCCACTTTCGGGCGGTTGGAGACCACGTCAATGCCGACGGCGCGCGCATTCTCCAGATCGTACATGGCAAAGCAGCACATGGCCGCCGGACCCATGGGCGAACCCGGATAGGCGCCAGCCTGCAGGATGATCTCCGCATCCGCGGCAGTGATGGTGCCGTCTTTCTTGGCCCCTACCTTCACGTGAATGGTGCCGCCGGAGGTCGGGCCGGTGCCACGGAACACTTCGGTGCGGTCCATGATCATCCGCACGGGGCGGCCGGCTTTCTTGGAAAGCGCGAGCGCCAGCGGCTCCAGATAGACCAGCGTCTTGCCCCCGAAGCCCCCGCCGATCTCCGTCGGCGTCACGCGGATATCGGACGCCTCGATATTCAGCAGCTTGGCACAGTAGGCGCGAACCATGAACTGGCCCTGACTGGAGCAGATAACCTGGCACTGGCCGTCGGAATTGTATGCGGCCACGCAGGCATGCGGTTCGATATAAGCTTGGTGAACCGGCGCCGTTTTGAAGGTGCGCTCGACCACGACGTCGGCAGCGGCGAAGCCCGCATCGAGGTCGCCTTTGCTGAACTCCACCCGCTTGGCGACGTTCGAGGGCTTCTCCGGCGCGGGATCGACGCCCTGGGTGAAAATGTCGTCATGCAGCAAGGGCGCATCGTCCGCCATCGCTTCGATCTCGTCGATGACGTGCGGCAGCACCTCGTACTCTACCTCGATCAACTCGGCCGCGGCGCGGGCGATGCTGGTGGAGGTGGCGGCGACCGCGGCGACAACGTGGCCATCATAAAGGACCTTGTTGCGCGCCATCAGGTTTTGCGAAAGGTCACGGAAATTCATTGGGCCTTCGCCGACGAACGCTTCCTCCGACGCAATTTCCGGGAAGTCCGCCGCGGTGACGACGGCCTTCACCCCCTTCAACGCCTCGGCCTTGGCGGTGTCGATCTTTTTGATCCTGGCATGGGCATGCGGCGAGCGCACGGTCGCGCCAAAGATCATCCCCGGCATGACCGCATCGGCGCCGAACATGGCCCGGCCGATTACCTTGTCAACGCCATCCGGCCGCACCGGGCGCGTGCCGACAACTTTCAACGTGACGTCGTTCATCAGACGGTCTCCCCGCGCATTTGGGCGCCGGCCTCGTGGACGGCTTTCATGATCTTGTCATAGCCGGTGCAGCGGCAGAGGTTGCCGGCAAGCCAGTAGCGCGCCTCTTCGTCCGTCGGCTTTGGATGGGCATCGAGCAGCGCCTTGGTCGCGACGATCAGGCCCGGCGTGCAGAAGCCGCACTGAAGTGCCGCGTGCTTCAGGAATTGTTCTTGCACCGGATGTAGCTTGTCGCCGGTCGCAATCCCTTCGACCGTAACGATTTCCTTGCCTTCGGCTTCGGATCCCAGCATCAGGCAGGAGCAAACCAGCCGGTTGTCGGCGATCACGCTGCACGCGCCACAGTCGCCGGAGCCGCAACCTTCCTTGGAGCCGGTCAGCCCCAGGTCGTTGCGCAGCACGTCGAGCAGCGTGTCCTGCGGATCGCAGAGGAATTCTACTTCTTCACCGTTGACGGTGCAGGTTACGTGGTTTTTTGCCATTTTTCAGTCCCGCTTTCTCTTAGCGTTTGGAGGCGCGCTCGTAGGCAATCGCCGCGGCCCGGCGAGCCATGACGCCGGCAACCTTGGTGCGGTATTCGATCGTACCGCGTTTGTCGTCAATCGGCTTGCAGACTGCTTGGCAGGCTGCATCCAGCTTGGCGAGCGCCGCATCGTCCAGCTTGGTGCCGACCAACGCCGCACCCGCCTCTTCTACCAACAACACAGTCGGAGCGACGGCGCCCAGCGACACGCGCGCCTTAGAGATGGTGCCGCTATCGTCCAGCGTCAAACATACACCGGCGCCGACGACGGCGATGTCCATTTCCGTGCGCGGAATGAAGCGCAGATAGGCGTCACCCGTCTTGCCTTCCCGTTTGGGGATGATGAATTCCGTCACGAACTCATCGGCGGCCAGGCTGGTGCGGCCAGGGCTGGCTGGAACCTCTTCCACGGGAATCGTCCGCGTGCCGTTCTTGCCGGCGATGACCGCTTTAGCGCCGGCAGCGACCAGGGCCGGTACGCTGTCAGCGGCCGGGGAGGCGTTACACAGATTGCCAGCGAAAGAGGCGCGGCCCTGCACCTGGGTCGAGCCGATCAGCTCGACCGATTCGGTAACGCCCGGCCATTCGGACGAGAACTGTTTGTGTTCCCCAACCTGGGCGCCCGGGGTGGCGGCGCCGACATGCCAGCCGTCCGCCTCTTCCCGGATGCCGATCGAGCCTTCGATCCGCTTGATGTCGACGATCAGCTCGGGCCGCATCCGGCCGGAGCGCATTTGAATGATGAGGTCCGTTCCGCCAGAGATGACTCGGGCTTTACCGGACGCGTTGGCGAGCAACCCGACGGCTTCTTCAACCGTGGTAGGGGCAGCATAAGTGGGCGAGTACATCGTCACTCCCTGGCTTGAGACGGATTTTCCGGCGAGAGTCCGTTAACGAACGGTTTCGCCTTGAGGAACATGTAGATTAGACTTTCGCCTATGACCAGTAAAACTGCAAGCCCCGCGCACGAGCGGCCCGGCTATCGTTTTGCGCCATGGGAAACGACGGTGGATGAAGGCCGGCAGCGCCGATACCACGCAGCCTGTGGCGTCGACGCTGCTCGCTTTGGCGGCCAAGTCGACGTTTCGGTGTTGGCCAATGATTGCCTGAAAGGGGCCCGGTCCGCCAGCGATTTGGGCAATCCGCGCCTGCATTACGGCGTGCGGGTCCGGCAAACAGCGGCGATAGCCTTGGGCACATTGTTGGAGGTACTGGCCGCCGTTTCGGCGGTCGAGCATGTGAGCCGCGGCCGCCTGATCCGTATCGCCTTCGGGTTCGCTGCGCCGGACGGCTCCGTGCCGCTGGAGATCGAACATCGCAGCCTCATTCTGGATCCCGAGCCGGAAGGAACGGGTCCGGCCGGTGCGGTCGACCGGGACTGGACCAACGCCGAAGCCATCCGTCAGGTGCAGATGTCGCTGGAGTCGGTCAGCGGCTACAGCGCGGAATTCCCGTATTTAGAAGGGCACCATTCTTACGCGGCTGCCGCACGCATTGGCATGCGCTCACCCATCGCGCAGGGACTTCAGGGTTATACCATGTTGATGGCAGAGATCGCCGGCGCAGGCGGCGGCGCCCCCACCGCCTGCGATATCGAAGCCGAATTCCGCCGCCCGATCTTCTGCGACGATAGTGTCCGGCTGGTCGGAAAGCGCGGCGCGGGCGGCCGCTGGGTCGATCTCGCAGTCCTCAATCCCGCGGGTAAACCCACAACACAGGTAAAGGTGCATAGCGCATTATGGTGAATGCCGAGGAATACATGCTGCCTTTCGACGGCCTCCGCGTCGTCGATCTGTCCCAGGGCCTGGCCGGGCCATATTGCGCCATGCTTTTGGGCCATTATGGCGCCAATGTGATCAAGGTGGAGCCGCCAGAGGGCGACTGGTCGCGCACGCTGGGCGCCGCCAAGGGCGACCGCACGCCCGCTTTCGCCACATGCAATCGGGGCAAGCGGGCCATCGTCGTCGACCTGAAACAGCCGGCCGGCCGCGATGTGGTGCTGAAGCTGGCGGAAGGTGCCGACGTCTTCCTGGAGAGCAACCGCCCCGGCATCGCCGAGCGGCTCGGCATCGGCTACGAAGCGGTGAGAGCGGTTTCGCCGGACGTGGTCTATGGCTCGATCACCGGTTACGGCCAGACCGGCCCCTATGCAAAGCGCCCGGCGACCGATGCCATCCTGCAGGCCTTCACCGGCCTGATGAGCCGCAATCGCGGTGACGACGGCCGACCGCGGCGCATCGGCTTTCCCGTGCCGGACTACACCACGGGTCTGATCGCCTACCAGAGCGTTTCGACCGCCCTCTATGCCAAGGCCATGGGGCAGGGCGGGAGGCATCTCGATATCAGTCTGATGCGCTCCATGCTGCTGTTCCAGCAACACGGGCTCGAGCAGGAGGCGGTGGAGCCGGGCTCGTCGCTGGCGCCAGTGGAGCAGTCACCGCTGCCGCCGACCGGAACGTTTCAGGCGCAGGACGGCCCCCTCAACATCTCCATCGTGCGGGAGAAATTTTTTCAGTCGCTCTGCCAGGTGTTGGACCTGCCGGATATCGCGACTGATGCGCGGTTCAACACGCTGGCCGCCCGCCGGGAGCATGAAGAGCCGCTGCGGGCGATTTTGTCCGAGGCCATCGCCGGGTGGCAGCGCGACGCACTCTGCACCGCCCTGGAGGCCGCGGATGTGCCCCATTCCCCGGTACACGACTATCGCAGCGTGGTGCAGGATGCCCACGTGCAGGCGACCGGTACCTTTTCCTTGTTGCCGGACCCGGCTTTGGGTGAGCTTCCGGTCGTCAACCTGCCGGGCACGGCGCCGCTTCGGCCCGGCGACGCGCGCAGCACCGCGCCCGGCCAGGGCGAGCACACAAACCAGGTTCTGGCGGAATTGGGCTTCGATAGGGATTCGGTCGCAACGATGCGCGCGGAGGGTGCGGTCGCTTAGCGACTCCCGTGCGTTTTACGCCTGCCGGATGAAGTAGCGGTTGGGGCGGACACCGGCCGGCAACGCCACTTCCCGCCAGCCTTCACCTTCGATCGGATAATCGGAGACGATCCAGGCGCCGGGCGCTACCAAATCCACCAGCGTTTCGGCGAGGAAGGCCGACATGCCAGTGACATAGTCCGGTGTGCCGGCGCCGTAATCGGCATGCACCAGCGCTGCCCTCTGTCCCGCCCGGCCCATGACCCCGGGCAGGGTTTCGCGGAAATCGCCAAGAAAAAGATCCTGATCCGGCGGGATGCAGTCCGGATGGGCCTGCACCTGGCGCTCGAACACGAAAATCCGGCGCTCCGGCATGATCTCGCGCAGGTGATCATAGGTCCGCCCGTTGCCCAGGCCCAGTTCCAGGACCGGGCCGGGGACGGCTTGGAGCGTCTCGGCCGCCATGTTCAGGCAGGCGCGCTGGGCCTCCATCCGGCGGATGAAACTGTCGAGACGGCTCACGTCGTGAACTTCGCTCTTTGCAGCTCGGCTGTCGTGCGCTCAAGGCGTCGCGCCAGTTCCTTCATGACTTCCATGCCGATATCCGGAATGTCGGTAATAAGCTTGAAAAAGGTTTCCTTGCCGATGCGAAGGGCGGTTAATTCGCTGGCCGCGCGCACGGTCGCGGTGCGAGGAACGCCGGTCAGGATCGCAATTTCGCCGATAACCGCATTGTCCGACAGCCGGGCGATCGCGATGGTCCTCCCCTCGCTTTCGACCAGAACGTCAGCCTCGCCCGACAGGATAATATAAGCCGCATCGCCCGGCTCGCCCTGGGTGACGATGTCCTGTCCCGGGCTGAACTGCAGCCGCTCGCTGGTGAAGGCCAGCAGTTTCAGCCGCCGCGGCTCAATGGGCTGAAACAGCGGAACGCGGCGAAGCGCATCGACTTCTTCATTCAGTGACATGATGCTTTCCCGTCCTCCTCACTCGGCTGCCTGAACGGCCGTGGGGTTGAATTCATCCAATTCGGCGAGATGCCCGTCTTTCGCGACAAAAACACGGTCGAAGCGGTCGGGCAATGCCAGTTGGTCTAACACCACCACAACCCCTTGGTCTTTCTGTGCCTCCAGGATTTTTTCCAGCATGGACTTGCGCAAGCCTTCGTCGAACGGGCTGAATGGATTGTTCAGGATCAGCAGATCCGGGCGTTTCAATATGGCGCGCGCGATCGCCAGCTTCTGGCGCTGCACCGTCGATAGGCGGCTGCCGCCGACGCCAACCTGGAAGTTCAGGCCGATATCGACGGTCGCCCGGATCAGGTTGAAATCGCGCAGCACCTGGCCGAGGACCGAGCGGACCTGCTGCTCGGCTTGCGGACGACCATAGGCGATCTTGCCGAACAGCAGGTTGTCTTGCAGCGAACTGGCCGGATTGAACTTGTCGGGGTCGAAGAACTCGAGGGAGTCGCGCAGATCTTCCGGCAGATTTTCGGCGAATAGCTTGCGCGCCCGCAACAGGCGCTCCTGCATGCTCTCGTCGATCAACCCCAGACGCTGCCGCTCGGGCGCCAGGCGGAAGGGCAGGGAAATCAGCCGATTGCGGTCGGCCTCGCTTGGCCCCTTTTCGCTCCGGTTGATGCGGGAAAGGATGGCCTGGAATTCGGGCAGATCTTCGGGTGAGATAAAACTGAACTGCTCCGTCAGCTCGTTGCTGGTATCGACGTCGGCAAACAGATCCAGCATGATCTCGGCCATTTGCTGGCCGATGGCGTAGAACTCGTCGAGCATCCCGCATTCGTCCAGAATTTTGCGGACATAGGGATGATCGCCCAGATGGTTGATGTCGAATTCGGCGCCGACAGGGGTGCCGAACAGCAGGTTCTCGGCGACGGTCGCGTTGTGGTTGTAGGCGTTCGGGTCGAACGGCTCGACCAGGCCCGCCAGTTCCTCGGCTCCGAGCCGGTCCCGCAATGCCGCGCGCGCGGCCAGGAACTGTTCGGTCAGCGAGGCGTCGGCATCCGGATCCAACCGGCCGCGCAAGCCGAACTCGTATATATCGTTCGACAGCATGACTTGGTCCAACACGTCGCGAACGGCATCGGAGAGTTCTCCGGCCGTGGTGATGCCCAGGCTGGCGTAGTTGACCCAGTCGGTATCGGGGCTGTCGGCGGTGTTGCCCGCGCGTTCGGCTTCTTCGATCCAGGCGCGGTTGTCATCGTCGGTCTGCGGCGCCGGAAAATGCCGGACCGCGAGCAGCAGGTTATCGCGCACCGACCCGGCGAACAAATAGGGCTGACCGCCGATATAGCCGATGCGCCGGCCGAGCTTCGCCTCCGGCAACGACGCCAGATCGCTTTCGCCGATATAAATGCGCCCTGCGGTCGGGTGGAACAGCCGGGCCAGCAACGGCGCAAACTCTTCCTTGCCCCCGCCGCTCGGGCCGGTAACCGCTATCTTTTGCGAGAGGCCGAATATCATATTGGTATGGTGCAGATAGACGGTGCCGTCTTCGTCGGAAAGAGTGACGCCGCGGAATGCGACGCGCGCATCGGTTGGGAAGGGCTCGACATCCTGCTGCGCCTGCAATCGCTCGTCCAGAAGACCGCGGGGATCGAATTGTTCGATCACTTGTTCGTATTTGATGCGGGCGTCTTCGCGCTGTTGATAGTAGGCCAGCAACTCCTTCCAAGGCGCGTTCATGTCCTTGTGTGCGCTGATGACGGCGATTAACGCGCCGATGCTCAAGTCGCCCTGAATGGCCAAATATCCACCCACGGAATAAAACAGAAAAGGCGTAAATTGAGCGAGGAAGTTATTTATGAATTTAATAAAAAATTTCCAGAGAAAGATTTTGTACCGAATTTCATAAATAATTCCTAGCCGTTGGGCAAATATGGCTCGTTGATAGTGACTGCCGTCGTTTGCGCGGATTTCGGTAATTCCTGCGATGGTTTCGCCCAGATGGTCCGACAGACGCCGGACATTGCGTACCCGGTCCTTGGCCAGGGCGTTGACGCGTCTTTGCATCACGGGGATAAAGGCAGCCTGAATCGGGAACAGCGAGACCGCGGCAAGGCCCAAATACGGATCCTGCATCAGGATAAAGACGAGCAGGGTGACCAGCACGCCCGCCTGATAGAGTGGTTGGGCGATCGCGTCTCCGATAAAGCCGCCCAGAGGCTCGACCTCTTGGGTGATCATGGGGATCAATTCGCCTTGGCTCACCCGGCGGAAATGCGGTATCGGAAAGCGTAGCACGCGTGCATACAATTCGTAGCGCAGTCGCCGCAGCATGCGCTCGCCCAGTTTGCCCCGCGAGACGTTCAGAACGTATTTGAATATGCCGTTGATAAATACCAATGTGAGGAATATGCCGCACAAGATAAAAAGATACGTGACCTGGTCGAATTCAAACCCCTTAAAAGTGATGGGGAAATCAGCGGAGTTTCCACTGATTGCTTCGTTCACGATCTTTTTGGGCAGTTCCGCCTGAAGGTAAATGAACGGAAAGGCGGCAAAGGTTAAGACTACCAAAACAATCTGTTGAGGCAGGCTGTGTTTGAAAATGTACCCGTAAATCGAACGCTGCATTTCAGACTCAGATACGGGCATTGACCTGTTCACACGCCCACTCTTCTACGGTAGAACTATAATATCCAATCAATCTTTCGACAAATGTGTTTTCAGGCATTTGTCAAATGTGCTAGCTCCATGCCCGCTAGCTTACAATCGTGCGTCTGAGGCTCTCCAGCGTCCGGTTCGAAGGTCAGGCAGCGGATTCGGAGTGGCGGATGACCGAGATATCGACCTTGTCTGGCAAAGGCCGCCGGTTGTTGATTTACAGCCATGACAGTTTCGGCCTGGGCCATTTGCGCCGCTGCCGCGAGATCGCGCACGGCCTGGTCGAGGCATTCCCCGATCTTTCGGTGCTGATCCTCTCCGGCTCGCCGATCATCGGCAGCTTCAGTTTCCAGCATCGGGTCGACTTCGTGCGCATGCCCGGCATGATCAAGCTGTCCAATGGCGAATATTCCAGCCATGTGCTGAATATTGCGGCCGACAAAACGCTGGAATTGCGAGCCGCCATCATTCAGGCGACCGCACGTATCTTCGAACCGGATATTTTTCTGGTGGACAAGGAGCCGCTCGGGCTGCGCGGCGAGGTCCGCGAGACGTTGGAAATGCTGATGGAGCGCGGCACGCGGCTGGTGCTCGGGTTGCGCGATGTGATGGACGATCCGGACTCGCTGCAGCCGGAATGGGCTCGCAAGGGAGCACACGCCGCGCTCCGCGATCTGTATGACGAAATCTGGGTCTACGGCCTACCGCAGATATGCAACCCTCTGGACGGCATCGACCTGCCGGACTCGGTCCGCCGCAAAATGATCTATACCGGCTATCTGCAACGCTCGCTGCCGGAAGATGTGGGCAGGACTGTCCCGGTTGCCGGCTATGCGCCCTATGTGCTGGTGACGCCGGGCGGCGGCGGCGACGGTGAAGCGCTGGTCGACTGGGTGCTGCGCGCTTACGAGGCTCAGCCGGACCTGCCGCACCGCGCGCTGATCGTGTTCGGGCCTTTCATGCAGTCGGACCATCAGGCCGGCTTCCGGCGGCGGATCGAATCGCTCGCCAATGTGGAGGCGATCACCTTCGATGCCCACATGGAAGCCTTGATGGCGGACGCTAGCGCGGTGGTGGCGATGGGCGGCTACAATACGTTCTGCGAAATCCTCTCGTTCGACAAGCCGGCGGTTATCGTGCCGCGCTCGAAACCCCGCATGGAGCAGACCATCCGCGCCGAGCGGGCGCAGGAGTTGGGCCTGGTCGCGACGCTCGACCCGAATGCCGGACGCGATCCCAGAGTGATGGCGACGGCGCTGCGCCAATTGCTCCAGCAGCAGCGGCCGTCGGAGGTGGTGGTGCCGGGCCTGCTGGATGGGCTGGAAAATGTTAAACGTCTGACTGGCCGCATTCTCTCTCGCGGCCTCGGGCAAGATCGCAAATACGTAGCGGCGGAAAGCTCAGGCCTCGCCCGATGACGCAGCTGGCGACGGTCGCGGTGGTGCTGAAGGGCTATCCGCGCTTGTCCGAGACCTTTATCGCCCAGGAGATTCTGGCGCTTCAGGAGAGGGGGCTCGCCCAGCACATCGTCTCACTGCGCCATCCGACGGAGCGAAAGCGCCACCCGCTGCATGAAGCGATCCGCGCGCCGGTCGCCTATTTGCCGGAATATCTCCACCAAGAGCCTTTGCGCGTCTGGCGCGCCTGGCGAACGGTGCGGCGCTGGCCACGCTACCCGGGGGCGAAGCGGCTTTGGCTCGCCGACCTGAAGCGCGACCGGACCCGTAACCGCGTGCGCCGTTGGGGCCAGGCGCTGGTGCTGGCGGCGGAAATGCCGGATGGCATCGGCCATCTGCATGCGCATTTCCTGCACACGCCGGCCTCCGTCACGCGCTATGCCGCGGCATTGCATGGCCTGCCCTGGAGTGTGTCCGCGCATGCCAAGGACATCTGGACCACGCCCGGCTGGGAGAAGCGGGAGAAGCTGGCAGCATGCGCCTGGGCGGTCACCTGCACCGGCTTCGGTGCAGCGCACTTGGCCGATATGGCGGCGGCGGCCGGCGTGCCGCGCGACCGGGTGGAGCTGCTTTACCATGGCCTGGACCTCGGCAGGTTTCCGCGGCCACCATCGCGTCCGGCGCGGGACGGCAGCGACCCTGCCGCGCCCGTGCGCCTGCTCTCGGTCGGGCGGGCGGTGCCGAAGAAGGGCTATGACGACCTGCTCGTGGCGCTGGCGCTGCTGCCGCCGGGCCTGCACTGGCGCTTTACGCATATCGGCGGCGGCAAGCTGGCGAAGCGGTTGAAGCGGCAAGCGCAGCGGTTGGGCCTCGCGGATCGAATTGTGTGGCGGGGCTCTCAGGCGCAGGATGCGGTGGTTGCGGCATGCCACGGATCCGACCTGTTCGTGCTGGCCAGCAAGATCGCGAAGGACGGCGACCGCGACGGCCTGCCGAACGTGCTCATGGAAGCGCAGAGCCAGGCGCTTGCCTGCCTTTCTACCGACGTTTCCGGCATCCCCGAACTGATCGCCGACGGCGAGAACGGGGTATTGGTGCCGCCCGGCGATCCGGCGGCGTTGGCCGAAGCGTTGCTGGCACTGATCCGCGACCCGGTCCGGCGCGAGCGCCTGGGGCTGGCGGGCGCGCAGAACCTGCGGCGCGGCTTTTCTTTCGAGAACGGCATCGATCGGCTGGCCCGCCGCTTCGGCCTGAGCGCCCAGCCCACCCACCGCGCGGCGGAATAGGCCAGCGATGCGCATTGCCGTCTACGCGCCGATGAAGCCGCCCGGCCACGCCGTTCCGTCCGGCGACCGGCGCATCGCGCGGCTGCTGCTCGATGCGCTGCGAATCGAAGGACACGAGCCGGTGGTGGCCAGCCTCTTCCGCAGCCGGGAGCCAGACGGCGACGTCACCCGCCAGGCCAGGCTTGCCGAACTGGGCCAGAAGCTGGCGCTGCGGCTGGTGAGCCAATGGCGGGGACCGAAGCCCGACGCCTGGCTGACCTATCACCTCTACTACAAGGCGCCCGACTGGATCGGCCCGCTCGCTGCCGAAGCCTGGGGCATTCCGTATGTGGTGGTGGAGGCCAGCCATGCGCCGAAACGCGCAGGCGGCTCCTGGGACATGGGCCACCGCGCCGTGGCCGAGGCAGTGCGCCGGGCGGCGGCCGTGCTGTGCCTGAACCCGAACGACAAGCCCTGTCTTGAGCCATTGGCTCCTGGCCGGCTGTACGACCTGCCGCCGTTTCTCGACACCGAGCCGTTATTGCAAGCCGTGCCAATGCGGGATGCGTTGGCGCGGCGGCATACTCTCGACCCGGGCGAGCCCTGGCTGCTGGCCGTCGGCATGATGCGGGCGGGCGACAAGCTTGCCTCTTACACGGTGCTGGCCGACGCACTCGCGCAAATCCCGGACCTGCCCTGGCAGTTGCTGATTGTCGGCGACGGCGAGGCGGCAGACGCGGTACGATCACTTTATGCGCCGTTGCAGGGCGGAATCGCCTGGCTCGGCCGGCTGGACGAGGCCGAACTCGCCCGCGTCTGCAAGAGCTGCGACCTGCTGATCTGGCCGGCGGTACGGGAAGCGTTCGGCATGGCCCTGCTGGAAGCGCAGGCGTGCGGCTTGCCGGTAGTGGCGGGTCGAACCGACGGGGTGCCCGCGATCGTCGCCGATGGCGAAACCGGCCTGCTGCCGCCCCCCGGCGATGCAGCGGCTTTCGCCCGGGCGGTGCGGGCGTTGCTGGATGACCCGGCCCGGCGTGAGGCGATGGGACAGGCTGCGCAAGCCCGCGCTGTCCGCCATCATTCGATCCGATCAGCCGCCGCCACGCTCGACCGCATTCTGCGGGAGGTTACATGCCGCTCCTAGGCTTCATCCGCCACGCGCCCACCACCTGGAACGAGGCGGGGTTGCTGCAAGGCCATACCGACACGCCGCTCAGCGAGGCGGGCCGGGCCCAGCTCGCAACCTGGGCCCCGCCAGCCCAATTGCTGGCGGCGGAATGGTGGAGCAGCCCCTTGCAGCGCTGCCGCGACACGGCGCGGCATCTGGCGGGCCGCACCGTGCCGGTCGATCCGTTGCTGATGGAAATGAGTTGGGGTGACTGGCAGGGCGACACGCTGCCGGCGCTGCGTGAACGACTGGGGGAAGAGATGGTGCGGCTGGAGGCGCGCGGTTGGGACTTCCGGCCGCCAAACGGCGAGAGCCCGCGTGACCTCTCGGTGCGGCTGCGGGCGTTCCTGGCGAAGGTCATCGAGCGGGACCAGCCCACCGTCGCCGTCACCCATCGGGGCATGATCCGCGCCGCCTTTGCGCTTGCGACCGGCTGGGACTTTCTCGGCAAGCCGCCGTTCAAGATGAAGCGGGCGGCGGTGCAACTGTTCTGGGTGAAAGCCGACGGTACTTTGGAAGTGCGCGCCGCGAACGTGCCTTTGCTGGAAGAGGTGGAGGGCTGATGGCGAAGGTCCTGTTCTGGGTTCAGCATTTGCTCGGCATCGGGCACCTCAAGCGGGCGGCGAGCCTCTCGCGTGCCATGGCCGGCGCCGGCATGGACGTGGTGATCGCGTCCGGCGGGATGCCCGTCGAGAATATACGCATCGGTGCCGCCCGCCTGCACCAACTGCCGGGCGTGCGTGCCGCCGATCTCTATTTCAAGGACCTGCGCGACGAGCACGACCAGCCCATCGACGATGTTTGGCGCGCGCGGCGCAGGGCGGCGCTGCTGGCCCTGCTGGAACAGGAGCGGCCGGACATCGTCATGACTGAGCTTTTTCCCTTTGGCCGCCGGCAATTCGCCCCTGAACTGGAGCCGATGCTGACGGCGGCGAAGGAGCGCAGCGCGCTGGTGGTTTGCTCCGTCCGCGACATTTTGGTGGAACCGCCCAAGCCCGAGCGCCTGGTGGAAATGCTGGAGCGGGCCGAGCATCTCTATGATCGCATCCTGGTGCACGGCGACCCGGCGCTGGTGCCGTTCGAGGAGACCTTTCCGCATACGGAGCGCCTGCGGGGGAAGCTCGCCTATACCGGCTATGTTGTGGAGGAGGCGGGGCCGGTCAAAGGCGCGGACGGGGAGGGAGAGGTGATCGTCTCCGCCGGCGGCGGCGCGGTTAGCGAGCCGCTGTTGCGCGCGGCCATCGCCGCGAAACCGTTGTGCGATGCCGGGAGCAAGCTGCCGTGGCGCCTGCTCTGCGGCGGCGGTCTAGGTGATGAGCTGATACGGGATTTGCAGGCGCAGGCGGGCTACGGGCTGATTGTCGAGCCGGCCCGGCCGGATTTTCCGGGACTGCTGCGCCGGGCCAGGCTCTCCGTCAGCCAGGCGGGCTACAACACGGTCATGGACGTGCTTGCGGCCGGCATTCCGGGTGTCGTCGTGCCCTACGCCGGCGGCCTGGAAAGCGAGCAGACCCTGCGCGCGCGGCGGCTCGAGGAGCGGGGCGTGCTGCAAGTGGTGGAGGAGAAAGAGCTGACGCCCCAGGCGTTGGCAGAGGCCATCGACCGGGCGCTCGCCACGCCGCCGGAAGCCTTGCACGGCCTGGGCGTGAATGGCGGGGCGGAGACGGCGCGCATCCTGCTTGCCGATCTGGCCGGCCGGCGCGCATGAGCCTCTACGCGCCGCTACTGGAGGAATTGGACCGCTGGCAAGCGGCGGGCCGCGTGGCCGAATTTTGGCTGCGGGATGATGACGCCACGGACGTCTCCGCACCGCTGGAACAGTTGCTGAGGCGCACGACCGAAGCGGGCGTACCGGCGGTGTTGGCGGTCATTCCCATGCTCGCCCAAAAGACATTGGCGGCAAGGCTGAGCGATGCCTCGAACATCTCCGTCTGGCAGCACGGCGTCCTGCACATCAATAATGCCGGGCCGGGAGAGAAAAAGCAGGAACTGGTGGATGACAGCGCCGCCAGCACCAAAGCGCTGACCGGCGCGCGCGAACGCCTACAGGCGCTCTTTCCGGCGCAGGCGGAGCCGGTGCTGGTGCCGCCGTGGAACCGGATCGCCGCCCCGCTGGTTCCTCGCTTGCCGGAGGCGGGCTTCGCCGGCCTCTCCGCCTTCAAGCCGCGCCGGGGGCCGCAGGCGGCAAAGGGAGTTTGGCAGGTCAACACGCACATCGACCTGATCGACTGGAAAGGTGGCCGTGGATGTCGCGCGGGCTCATCCATTTACCATGCAATCGCCAACCATCTGGCGATGCGTCGGACCGGCATGGCGGATCCTGCGGAGCCGACCGGCATTCTGAGCCATCATCTGATGATGGAAGAACCCGCGTGGGTCTTTCTCTCCGACCTGTTCTTGCTTACAAATAGTCACCCGGCTGCACGTTGGTGCATCCCTGACCGCCAGCAAAAATGAACCGATGCCGTAAAATGGGCCGATGCCCGTAAAATGAACCGATGGACGAGGCGAGCGACAACCTGACCATCTTTCGATACCCGTTGGGGAATCTGATCCCGGACTATGTTCGGGCCGTACTGGGATTCGGCCTGCTTCTGGTGCCGTTCGTCTACTCGTTCGGCGCACACTGGCTGATTTCGCTGCTGCTGGCGGGCCTGCTCGCCCTGTTCGGCAGCTTTGGCGTGACTACGGCGATGCGTCAGTTTTCGACCGTCCTGGCCGACGAGCACGGTCTGCGCCTGCAAGGACCGCGACCCGTGGCGCTGCCCTGGGCGGAAATTTCGGAGGTCGATCTGCGCTATTTCTCGACCCGGCGCGATCGGGAAAAGGGCTGGTACCAACTAAAGGTCTCCGGCAGCGGCGGCCAGATAAAGGCGGACTCGAACCTGGAGGACTTCGACGCGCTTCTGCGCCAGCTTGCGGCTGCCGTCACGCGACACGGCCTGCCGCTCAGCTCCATCGCCCGGGAAAATTTCCAGGCGTCAGGCTATGCGATTCCGGCCACGGGTGACGATTTCGAGGGCAGTCGGGGTGAGGGCACCTGGTGAGCCTGTTGCTGGAGGTCAAAGACCTGAGCGTCGATTTCCGCGTGCCCGGCGGGGAAAGCCGGGCGGTGGATGGGCTCAGCTTTCGCATTCCCTATGCCAAGACCGTGGCGCTCGTCGGCGAATCCGGGTCCGGCAAGTCGGTCACCGCACAGGCTATTATGGGGATTCTGCCGAACAACGCCCGGATCCCCGGTGGCTCGATCCTGTTGCGGGATCCCGACACCCCGGACCGTGTCGTGGATATCGCCAGGCTCGCGCCGGATGGCAGCGCCATGCGGGCGTTGCGCGGCGGGCGGATCGCGATGATCTTTCAGGAGCCCATGACATCGCTTTCGCCGGTGCATACCATCGGCAACCAAATCGGCGAGGCCCTGCAACTGCATCAGGGCGCGAACGAGCGTGAAGCCCGAGCCAAGACCGCGGAGATGCTGGAACTGGTCGGCTTCCCGGACCCGAAACGCAGCGTCGACAGCTATCCGTTCGAGCTTTCCGGCGGTCTCCGCCAGCGTGCCATGATCGCCATGGCGCTGGTCTGCCGGCCGGCCTTGCTGGTGGCCGACGAACCGACGACGGCGCTGGACGTCACCATTCAGGCCCAGATCCTGAAGCTGTTGCGCGATCTGCAAGAGCAGTTCCACATGGCCGTGCTGATGATCACGCACGACCTGGGTGTCGTCGCCAATCTGGCGGACGAGGTGGTAGTCATGTATCATGGCCGCTTGATGGAATCAGGTCCGGTCAAGGACATCTTTCGCAACCCACAGCATGCCTACCTGAAGGCGTTGTTGCACGCCGTGCCCCGTTTTCACATGGAGCCGGGCGAAAAGCTGGTGCCGCTGCGGGAGGTGCCGACCGGCACCGGCGACCTGCTGCAACCGCGGCCGCCGCTTGCCGGCAAGGAGCCGATCCTGCGCGTCGCCGGACTGACCAAGAGCTTCGGCCAGCGGCGGGGCGGGCTGGGCGGCAAGGCCGAACAGGTTCTGGCGGTTCGCGATGTTTCGTTTTCCATCACGCCCGGCGAATGCCTGGGCCTGGTGGGCGAAAGCGGTTGCGGAAAGTCGACCCTCTCCAAGATCATCATGCGCGCGCTGACGCCGGATGCCGGGCAGGTGCATCTGCGCACCGAAGAGGGCGAAAAGGATGTTCTTAAGGCCGGCAGAGATGAGTTGCTGGGCCTGCGGCGGCGCATTCAGTACATTTTCCAGGATCCGTTCAGCGCCTTGAATCCGCGCATGACCGTCATGGATATCATCACCGAGCCGCTGGTCATTCATGGCGTCGGCACGGCCGCGCACCGGCGGGCGTTTGCGCAGGAACTGATGCAGCGGGTCGGGCTCGATCCGCGCTATCTCAGCCGGTATCCGCACAGTTTTTCCGGCGGCCAGCGCCAGCGCATCGGCATTGCCCGCGCGCTGGCCCTGCGGCCGCAAGTCCTGATCTGCGACGAGCCAGTGTCGGCGCTGGACGTGTCGGTGCAAGCGCAAATTCTCAACCTGCTGAAGGATTTGCAGCGGGAACTGGGCCTCACCTATCTGTTCATCTCGCACAATCTGGCCGTCGTCGATTATATGGCCGACCGGATCGCGGTCATGTGCGCCGGGCGGTTGGTCGAGTTGGCGCCGCGCGCCGAACTGTTCCGCAACCCGCGGCATCCATATACGCTGGCGCTGCTGAGTGCGGTGCCAGAGCCGGACCTTGACCATCCGCTGGATTTCGGCCGAGTTATGGATGAACGCGCGTCCGACCCGGCCGCCTGGCCGATGCCGTTCACGGATGCCGACGGGCGCGCCGCACTGATAGAAGTGAGAGATGGACACTTTGTCCGTCAGAACGCAAAAGCCGAAGCGGCATAAGACGAACAAGTACTTGTCTGGGAGGAACGGAGCATGCGGATCGTCTTGGGGTTGATGGCCTGGCTGGTATTGTCGGCGGCGACATATCAGGAAACACCTTATTATCAAGGTGCCGTAACGGCCGGTGAACTGCCGCCCGTAGCCGAGCGTGTGCCGAAGAACCCGGCGGTCGAGACATTCGATGGTGCCCTGACACCCGGGCGCCAGGGCGGCAAGATCGACGTTTTGATGGCGAGCGCCAAGGATGTCCGTCAGATGGTGGTCTATGGTTATGCCCGGCTGGTGGGTTATGACCTCAAGCTGGACCTGCGTGCCGATATTCTGGAGAGCTACACGGTCGAGGAAGGCCGCATCTTCACGCTGAAGCTGCGGCCGGGGCACCGCTGGTCCGATGGCGCGCCGTTCACCACGGAAAACTTCCGCTACTGGTGGGAGGATATGGCTAACAACGCCGACCTTTCGCCCACCGGCCCGCCGATCGAGATGCTGGTCGACGGTAAGCCGCCGGTGGTCGAATTTCTTGACGACCAGACGGTCCGCTATACTTGGGAAGCGCCCAATCCTTCGTTCTTGCCGGCTCTGGCGGGCGCCCGGCCATTGTATATTTATGCGCCGTCCCATTACCTGAAGCAGTTCCACGAACGCTATCAGGACAAGGATGAAATGGCGGCGATGGTGGCTGAATCCCAGCGCCGGAACTGGGCTGCCCTGCATAACCGCATGGACAATCAGTACAAAAACGACAATCCGGACTTGCCCACCCTGGAGCCATGGATGAACACGACCGACGCGCCCGCCGAGCGGTTCGTTTTCAAGCGCAATCCGTTCTATCACCGCGTCGATGAGGAAGGGCGCCAGTTGCCCTATATCGACGAGGTCATCATGAGCCTCTCGGCCGCTCAGTTGATCCCGGCGAAAGCCGGCAGCGGCGAGAGTGATCTGCAGGCCCGATACCTGGTGTTCTCGAACATTTCCTTCCTGAAGCAGAACGAGGAGCAGTATAATTTCGAGACACTGCTTTGGCGTACCGGCAAGGGCGCGCATCTGGCACTCTATCCCAACATGAACTACCAGGATGAGGCGTGGCGCAACCTGTTCCGGGACGTGCGTTTCCGCCGGGCGATGTCGCTGGCCATCGATCGGGAGGAGATCAATCAGGTCATCTTTTACGGGTTCGCGCTGCCGGCCGGCAATACCATGCTGCCCGACAGCCCCCTCTACAACCCCGAGCGTGATCTGCGCTGGACCCAGTTCGATCTGGAGCAGGCCAACGCGCTTTTGGACGAACTCGGCCTCGAGCGTGGGGCAGACGGCATACGCCGGTTGCCCGATGGCCGGCCATTGGAAATCATCATAGAGACAGCAGGCGAGAGTACCGAAGAGACCGACGTGCTGGAAATGATCACGCGGACCTGGCGGAAAGCCGGCATCAAGCTCTATTCCAAACCGCTGCAGCGCGAGGTGCTGCGCAACCGGGTGTTTGCAGGGCAGACGCAGATGTCGATTTGGTTCGGGCTGGAGAACGGCCTCGCCACCGCTCTCATGTCGCCGGCGGAGCTTGCGCCGACCAGCCAGCAACAACTCCAGTGGCCGCGCTGGGGACAGTATCGGGAGACCAAGGGACAGGCCGGCACGCCCATCGACATGGAAAAGCCCACGAAACTTTATGAGTTGTATGAAGAATGGCGGGTTGCACAGGACCAGGAGCGGCGGCAAGAAATCTGGGAGGAAATGCTCAATATCTGGACCGGTCAGGTCTATACGATCGGCTTGGTCTCCGGGGTGTTGCAACCGGTTGTCGTGAACGAGCGGCTGCGGAACGTGCCGGAAGAAGGCTTCTATAACTGGGACCCCGGCGCGCATTTCGGCGTGTACCGGCCCGAGCGGTTTTGGCTGGACCGCAAGGCGAGCAGGTAGGCGCCATTTCCGCTCAAGCACCTTCCGCTCAAGCACCGCGGCCGAGGGAGAGACGGGCCAATGCTGACCTATAGCGTCCGTCGGATCATGGTCATGATCCCGACATTGGTGGCGATCAGCATGCTGGTGTTCGTCATCATCCAGCTTCCGCCCGGCGATTATCTCACCACCTATATTGCCGAATTGCAGTCGCAGGGTGAGCAAGTCGATCAGGGCAAGATCGAGTTCTTGCGCCACCAATATGGGCTCGACAAGCCCTATTGGGAGCAATACCTGCTTTGGTTCGGCGGCATGCTGACCGGCGACTTTGGCTACTCGTTCGAATACGACCTGCCGGTAAGCGAGGTGGTCGGCGACCGGCTCTACCTCAGCTTCTTGCTCTCTTTTTCCACCATCATCTTCACCTGGGTGGTCGCCTTTCCCATCGGCATCTATTCCGCGACCCACCAGTACAGCTTTGGCGATCACGGCTTGACCCTGATCGGCTTTCTGGGCCTGGCTACGCCGAATTTTCTGTTGGCGTTGGTGCTGCTCTATCTGGGGAAGGTCTGGTTCGGCACGTCCATCGGCGGTTTGATGGACCCGAAATACCTGGAACAACCGATGAGTTGGGGCAAGTTCCTCAGCGTGCTGGAGCATTTGTGGGTGCCGGTTATCGTGATCGGCACGTCGGGCACGGCCGCCATGATTCGCCGCTTGCGGGCGAACCTGCTGGACGAACTGCAAAAACAATATGTCGTCACCGCCCGGGCCAAGGGCCTCTCCCCGCTGAAGGTATTAACGAAATACCCGCTGCGCCTCGCCCTGAACCCCTTCATCGCCGACATCGGCAACCTGTTGCCGCAGGTGGTGAGTGGTGCCGCCATCGTCTCGCTCGTGCTCTCGCTGCCGACCACGGGCCCGATGCTGGTGCAGGCACTGCGCGCCCAGGACATGTATCTGGCCGGATCGTTCCTGATGTTCCTCGCGGTGTTGACCGTTGTCGGCGTTTTGTTGTCGGATCTGGCGCTGGCGGTGCTCGATCCTCGCATCCGGCTCGGCGCCGGAACCGAGCAATAAGCGATGGCCGAAGGACGCAAGCCCTCCCAAGAGCCTCGGGCGCCTTGGCCGGAGCCGCCACCGCTGGAACACACGGTATCGAACGCGCCCTTCGACCCCTATTCCGTCGAAAAGGTTTCGCCGGAGCAGGAAAAGTACTTTCTCGCCACCCAATGGCAGTTGATGTGGTGGAAGCTGAAGCGCCACCGCCTGGCCGTCTGGTCGGGAATCTTCCTGCTGCTGCTCTACGGCTCGATTCTGGTAAGCGAGATACTGGCACCTTATGCGCTCGACACGCGCCACAGCGGGGCGCTGTTTCATCCGCCGCAGTCCGTGCACCTGTTCCACGAAGGCGCGTTCGTCGGGCCGTTTGTCTATGCCACGAACAGCAAATTCGACCTGGTCAAATTCGAGTGGGAGCACGAGGAAGACCGTACGGAGCCCCAGCCGATCCGATTCTTTTGCTTCGGTGACACCTACCGCTATTTCGGTTTGGTCCGGGGCAATTTCCATCTGTTCTGCCCGGCGGTGGACGGCAATCTGTTCCTGTTGGGAACGGATAGGTTGGGCCGCGACGTGCTCTCGCGCATCATTTATGGCGCGCGCATATCGCTGACGGTGGGCCTGTTCGGCATCATCATTTCCTTTGCCATCGGCATCGTGGTGGGCGGGCTGGCCGGGTATTATGGCGGTTGGGTCGACAATATTTCCCAGCGCCTGATCGAGATCATCCGCTCATTTCCCGAATTGCCGCTTTGGATGGCGCTTTCGGCGGCGCTGCCGGTGACCTGGAGCCCGATCCTGATCTATTTCGGCATAACGATTATCCTGGGCCTGCTGGACTGGACGGGGTTGGCGCGCGCCGTCCGCTCCAAACTGCTGTCGCTGCGGGAAGAGGACTTTACGACCGCGGCGGTCTTGATGGGCGCGAAGCCGTCACGGGTGATCGGGCGGCATCTGGTGCCGAACTTCATGAGCCATCTGATCGCCTCTGCGACCTTGTCGATCCCCAACATGATCCTGGGCGAGACGGCCTTGAGTTTTCTCGGGCTCGGCCTTCGGCCGCCAATCACGAGTTGGGGTGTGCTGCTGGTCGAAGCCCAGAACATCAACGTGGTGGCGCTTTATCCGTGGTTGATGCTGCCGGTCGTGCCCGTCATCCTGACCATCCTGGCATTCAACTTTCTGGGTGATGGCTTGAGAGATGCGGCTGACCCCTATAAACATGGTTAAGAAAAAATACACAAACGGCCGGTAGAAGCTTGTAGTTGGATTTGACGCTGATAGGGAGCAGGGTGCGTCAATCGTTGATAGCCGGACGCACCCAAATCGGTGTAATGAGTGTTATCATGTTGATCAATTCTTGGTGCCCTGAAGGAGGTTACTATGCGTTTCATTGTTTTCGTTGCGCTTGGGCTGTTGGCCGCCGCCTGTAGCTCGACCGGCGAAAATGCCGGCGGTTCGTCGGCGGCTTCCGCCAGTGGCGCCGACAATATGGCCACCACCACGACGCCCGGCACCCAGGCCAACCTGGAGCAGGTTACCAGTTCCGACCGCGTTTTCTTCGGCTTTGATCAGTATACGCTGACTCCGGAAGCGCGGGCTCAGGTCCAGCAGTGGGCCCAATGGATGCTATCCAATCCGAATGCCATGATCCTGATCGAAGGGCATACCGACGAACGCGGCACCCGCGACTATAACCTGGCGCTGGGCGCCCGGCGTTCTCATTCTGTGAGGGTGGCCCTGGAAAGCCTGGGTGTAAGTGGCAGTCGTATCGAGACCACCACCTATGGCAAAGAGCGCCCGGCGGTGATGGGGTCTAACGAAGCCGCCTGGGCGCAGAACCGGCGCGCGGTTGTTGTGGTGCAGGGCGGTGTGTCGTCCTAGCTTAGCCGCCTTGCTGCTGGCCGGTATCTGCCTGACAGGGCCGGCCGGCGCGCAAACGTCTACCGGCGACCTGCGCCCTCTGTTGTTGCAGGGTGCATTCGCCGAGGCGTTGCAGCGGGCAGACAGCGGGGAAAGCTCGTCGCAACCCGCAGCCCTGTTCGATCAGGGGGTGGCGGCGTTTGCGGTGAAGGATTTCGAGCGCGCGGCCGGGCTGTTTGCGCAGGTGACCCAGGCATCGAACGATCCCGACCTCGCCATCCGGGCAGCCGTGGCGGCGAGCATGGCCCTCAGCAATAGCGGCGATCCCGCGAAAACCTGCGAATATACAGGGATCGTGCAGCCATTGTTGGCCGATATGCCGCTGTTATGGCGCGGCTGGATCGAAGAGACCCGGCGCGCCAATCGCTGCGGCTGATGCCGCTGTTGGCTATCGCGGCATCGGGCGGCGCGGACAGCATTGCCCTTATGGCGGAAGCGGCCAAACTGTTCGATCCCGACCGGGTTGTCGTGCTTTCGGTGGATCACGGTACTCGCCCCGCGGCAGCGAAGGAACGAGCGCATGTAGCCTGCCTCTCCGATCGGTGGGGTTTCGCGTTCGCCGAGTTGCGGATCGGCCCGGTAGCGCCAAACCAAGGGGCGTGGCGAGCGGCGCGGCTGCAGGCGCTCCTCGGCTATTGCGAGGCGCGCGGGATCGCCCGCTTGTGGTTGGGCCATCACGCGGATGATGCGATCGAAACCGCGGCGCTCCGGCTGCTGGCGAGCGGCAATCTCGCCTCGCTCGCCGGCATATCGGCGGTGCGGCACACGGGAAATGTTCGGATCGAGCGCCCGCTTCTGGCTCACTCGTCGCGCGCGCTGCGCCGGGATCTGATGGCCGAGGGGCTGGTCTGGCACGAGGATCCTTCCAACCGCGACCGGCATTATCGGCGCGTTGCCGTGCGGCGGCTGCTGAGGGCGGAGGCCCGCGCCGAGGCCGCCGATCTTGTCCGGCGCACGGGCCTTTGGCGACAGGAGAGGGAGCAGCTGCTGAGCGATGCCTGGACGCTGGCTGCCTGTCGCGGCCCCGCTGGCCAGCTGTGGCTCAGGCCGGCGGTCTTGCGCCGTCTGCCGCCCGATCTGGCGGCCGATATTCTGCGTAAGGCCGCACTCGGCGTGGCCGGGCGTGAGCAACGCCTTCGCCATGCCGACTTTGCCGCGGTTGTTCGATCGGACGACGCTAGCGGGCAGTTGGGCGGGGTGAAGATCTGGCCCGTTGCGGGAAAATGGCTGATCGGGCGGGATTACCGCCATATCCGCGAGGAAACCCCATTAATGCCGGGCGCAGAGGTCCAATGGGATGGCCGCTTCCGGCTGCGGCTGCGTGCCGAACCCCGGTCGGGCGGGTGGCGCGCGGCGCGGGTCGGGCTGGCGGGCGCGCGGCGTCTGCATCTCGATCTGCCGGCGGCATGGGCCGCATCGTCGCTCGGCATTTGGTGCGGCAAATCCCTGGTGGCAGCCCCGGAATTCGATTGCTGGAACGGCCGATGCGGCCAACTGCTCCGGGCGGCGCTGACCTGGAATCGCATCAATCGAACGGATTCGGACCTGTTCCGGGTTGCCCCTTCACAGGAAGCTCCTATTTTAAGACAATAGCAGGGGTAATGGGCCTATGGTTCCCGTGCGGACCAGGAGCCACAACGTTAAGGACATCCATGCGTAATATCGTTATCTGGTTGGTGGTTTTCGTGCTGCTGGTCGCGTTGTTCAACGCCTTCCAGGGTTCCATGGGCACCTCGAAATCCAATGAAGTCGCCTATTCCGAGTTGCTCGCGCAGGTGCAGGCGGAGAATGTCCGCAACATCGAACTGCGGGGGCGGGAAGCCACGGGTCAGTTCAATGACGGCCGCGAATTCTACACCTATGTGCCCGACACCGCTGACCTGCTGCAGGAAACAAAAAACACCGGCGTGCGCGTGAACGCCGCGCCGCCGGAAGACAACGCGCTGCTCAGCATTCTGATTTCCTGGTTCCCGATGCTGCTGCTGATTGGCGTGTGGATTTTCTTCATGCGCCAGATGCAATCGGGCGGCGGGCGCGCCATGGGCTTCGGCAAGTCCAAGGCCAAGCTTTTGACCGAGCGCCAGGGCCGGGTGACGTTCGAGGATGTCGCGGGCATCGACGAGGCAAAAACGGAGTTGGAGGAAGTGGTCGAGTTCCTCCGTGACCCGCAGAAATTCCAGCGCCTGGGCGGCAAAATTCCGAAAGGCGTTCTGCTTATCGGACCGCCCGGCACCGGTAAGACGCTGCTGGCGCGTGCCATTGCCGGCGAAGCAAACGTGCCGTTCTTCACAATTTCTGGCTCCGACTTTGTCGAGATGTTCGTCGGCGTCGGCGCTTCGCGCGTGCGCGATATGTTCGAACAGGGCAAGAAGAACGCACCCTGCATCATCTTTATCGACGAAATCGACGCGGTCGGCCGGCATCGCGGCGCGGGACTCGGCGGCGGCAACGACGAGCGCGAGCAGACCCTGAACCAGCTTCTGGTCGAAATGGATGGGTTCGAGGCCAACGAAGGCGTCATTCTGGTGGCGGCGACGAACCGGCCGGACGTCCTCGACCCCGCGCTACTGCGGCCCGGGCGGTTCGACCGCCAGGTGGTGGTGCCGAACCCGGACGTGGTCGGGCGCGAAAAGATCCTGAAGGTGCATATGCGGAACGTGCCGACGGCACCGGATGTCGACCCGAAGACAATCGCCCGCGGTACGCCCGGGTTTTCCGGCGCGGACTTGGCGAACATCGTGAACGAAGCGGCACTGTTGGCGGCCCGCCGCAACCACCAATCGGTCGCGATGCGTGACTTCGAGGACGCAAAAGACAAGGTAATGATGGGTGCCGAGCGCCGTTCGATGGTGATGGCCGAACACGAACGCGCCCTCACCGCCTACCACGAAGCCGGTCACGCCATCGTCATGCTGAGGGCGAAGGGTCATGAACCGCTGCACAAGGTGACAATCATACCGCGCGGCCGGGCGCTGGGCGTTACCATGTTCCTGCCGGAGCGGGATGCCTACTCGAAAACCATGACCGAACTGAAAGCCCTGATCGCCAGCCTGTTTGGCGGGCGCGTCGCGGAGGAGTTGGTGTTCGGCAAGGATTTCATCACCACGGGCGCGTCGGACGACATCAAGAAGGCGACGAGTTTAGGCCGCCGGATGGTGACGGAGTTCGGCTACTCCGACAAGCTAGGTCCGCTGCGTTTTGCGGATAACGAAGAAGAGGTGTTTCTGGGACATTCCGTGGCCCAGCGCAAGAACGTGTCGGATGCAACCGCAGCTCTCATCGACGAGGAAACGCGCGTCTTTGTCGAGGAGGGCGAATTCGAGCGCCCGTGCGATCCTTGTGGCCAATTTGGACGGCTTGCACCGGCTCGCGACCGGCTTGATGGAATACGAAACTCTCACCCGCGAGAACGTCGAGGCGCTGATACGCGGCGAAGCCATCAAGATCGCCGCTCCGCCGCCCGCACCGGAGCCGAAACCCGAACCGAAGGACGACAGGCCCGCCGATCAATCCGGCAGCCGTTCGACCTTCCCATCGACAAAGCCGCGCCCTGCAGGAGCGTGACGGCCGATCTCCTTCCGGAGAGCCGGCTGTTTGTGGAGCCGCTGGATCTGCATTGGGGTCCGGCGGCTTTGCGTGCGCGACGTTTGAACGGCGCCATTCCGATTCTGGGTGGGGCGGCTGCGGCTGCCTCGTTCGCCGTCTGGCGGCCCGGAGCCGCAACACCGCGTGAGGAATATGCGGCCCGCTGCGCGGATGACTGGTTAGCGCACCTGCCGAAGCGGGAGCGCGGGCGGGCAGAACGCATGATGGAGGGCTGGCGTACGCCGCGCCGGTTCCCCGGCGTGCACGGCTGCGGCCCCGCGCTGATGGGCGTCGTCAACGTGACGACCGACAGCTTTTATCCGAGCTCCCGGCGGCCCACCGTTGCGGCAGCGCTTGCCGAGGCCGAGAAAGCGGCCGCGGCGGGGGGAGCCATTTTGGACATCGGCGGCCAGTCGACCCGGCCCCACAGCGGCCCGGTCTCGACCCAGCGGGAATTGGAAGCCGTCTTGCCCGTAATTGAGGGCGCGTGGAAATTCGGCGTTTCCCTGTCGGTCGACACGCTGCGGCCGGCGATTGCCCGGGCCGGTGTTGCGGCCGGGGCGGCGATTGTGAACGATATTTCGGGCCTGCTGCCGGAGACCAGCGTCGGCAGGGCGGCATTGATTATCGGCGATATGCGCGGCAATCCCGCGACCATGCAGCAATGGCCGCGCTCCCGGGCCGGCGTGTTCGATACCTACAGGCGATTGGAGGGTCGCGTCGAAGCTTGCCTGGCAAGCGGCATGCCGCGGGAACAGATCGCCATCGATCCGGGCTTTGGCTTCGGCAAGTCAGTCGCCCACAATCAGGCCTTGATTGACCATTTGCCGCTATTCTTGGGGCTGGGCGTAACGATCGCGCTGGGTGTTTCGCGCAAGGGTTCTCTCGGGTTCCTGAGCGGCACGCCGCGGGCGGAGAACCGGTTGCCTGCCTCTCTGGCGGCGGCGATGGCGGCGGTGCGAGGCGGTGCTGCCATCTTGCGTGTGCATGATGTGGCGGCGACACGGCAAATGCTGCAGGTTGCACAAAGTTTCGATTAGAGCAGAATTCGATCCGACTGGATCGGGTGAATCTGCTCGGGATCAAAAGTTCGAGCGTCTTACTCCGAGAAACTGATCGCCTCGGCGATTTAATTTGCTCGGGCGATGCTCTAGAATGGTGCGCTACATCAGGATGGTTTGAGAGAAATGACAGAACGGCTCTTCGGTACGGACGGCATCCGCGGTACCGCCAACAAACACCCGATGACCGCGCATGTCGCCACGGATGTGGCGATGGCGACCGCCGCGGAATTTTTCGCTCGGAAGGCCGGTGACTATCCCCTGGTGGTGATCGGCAAGGACACGCGCATTTCCGGTTACATGCTGGAATTGGCCTTGCAAGCCGGATTTCTCTCGATGGGGTTCGACGTGGTGCTGACCGGCCCGTTGCCGACCCCGGGGGTGGCCAGCATAACCCGCTCGCTGCGGGCGGGGCTGGGCGTGGTGATCTCTGCCTCCCACAATCCCTTCGCCGACAACGGCATCAAGATCTTCAGCGGCAATGGCTATAAGCTGCCGGACGCCTGGGAGCGCGCGGTGGAGGAGCGGATCGCCGAGCGTAATTGGGAATTGGCGGCGGTCGATGCGCTCGGCAAAGCAACTCGGATGGACGACGCGCAGGGACGCTATATAGAGTATGTCAAACACACGTTCCCGCGGGGGAAGCGGCTGGATGGCCTGCGGGTGGTGATCGACGCCGCCAACGGCGCCGCCTATCGCGTGGCACCCCAGGTGCTGTTCGAATTGGGGGCGGAGGTGGTCAAGATGGGCTGCGAGCCGAACGGCACCAATATCAATCACAAATGCGGGGCGACCCATCCGCAGACGCTGGCCGACAAGGTACTGGAGACTCGCGCCGATATCGGGTTGGCCGTGGACGGCGATGCCGACCGCATCCAACTGGTCGACGCCAGGGGCCGCATCGTTGACGGTGACCAGGTCATGGCGCTGATCGCCAGCCGCTGGCATGCGGAGCAGCGGCTGGCGGGCGGCAGCGTCGTCGCCACCGTCATGTCGAACATGGGGCTGGAGCGCTACCTGCAAGGCATGGGCGTCGGCTTGGTACGCACCCCGGTCGGCGACCGGCACGTGGTCGAGCGGATGCGCGCCGATGGCTTCAATCTGGGGGGGGAGCAATCCGGCCATATCGTCCTCAGCGACTACAGCACGACCGGCGACGGGCTCATCGCCGCCTTGCAGGTGCTGGGGGTCCTGGTCGAGACGGGCCTGCCGTCGAACGAATTGCTGTCGGTGTTTGAGCCCCTGCCGCAATTGCTGAAGAACGTGCGCTATGCGAATGGCAATCCGATGGAGCACGCCAAAGTGAAGGCCGCGATCGACGAAGCGGAGCAGCGTCTGAACGGCTTCGGCCGCCTGCTGGTGCGGCCATCGGGGACGGAGCCGCTGATCCGCGTCATGGCGGAAGGCGAACGGGAGGACGAGGTGCGCGAAATCGTGGAGGGGCTGTGCAACGTGATCGAGCAGGTGGCGGCTTGAGCCAGCCGCCGCGCGTTCTCGTGGTCGCGGGCTCGGACTTAGGCGGAGGCGCCGGCATCCAGGCTGACATCAAGACACTGTCGGCGCTGGGGGCTTACGCCATGACCGCGATCACAGCGGTCACGGTGCAGAACACGCTGGGCGTTAGCGATGTGCACGGCATTCCGCCGGCCGTCGTGGCCGCGCAGATGCGGGTCTGCCTGGACGACATCGGCGCGGACGCCATCAAGCTCGGCATGCTGCATTCGCCGGATCTGATCGCCGCCCTCGCCGAGGTGCTGCGGGAGTATCCGACTATCCCGGTCATCGCCGACCCTGTCATGGTCGCGAAAGGCGGAGCGTCGCTGCTGGAATCCGAGGCCGTGGGCGCGCTGTCGGACCTGATCCTGCCGCTGGCGGCGGTGATCACGCCCAATACCGAAGAAGCGGCCGTGCTGCTGGGCTCGCCGGTTGAGGACGATCCGGCGGCGGAGCAGGCGGGCAGAGCGCTCGCGGCGCGCTATGATACCGCCGTGTTGCTTAAGGGCGGCCATTTGACCGGCGCCGGAGTGCGGAATTCACTGGTGCAACCCGGCCGCCGCACCGAGCATTTTGTATCCCCGCGGCTCGATACCCCGCACACCCACGGCACCGGCTGCACGCTCGCATCGGCGATCGCCGCGGGAATAGCGGCCGGGCTGCCGCTGAACCGGGCGGTGGCGCACGCCTGCAACTTTGTCCATGCGGCCATCGCCAATGCACCGGGCTTCGGCCAGGGGCATGGCCCCATCAATCATCTCAACACCTGTTTCCGGCTGGCGACGCAGCGATAAATCGGTAATAACTGGGTGAGGTAACCGGCAGTAAACCCGTTATCAGAGGTGAAGCCGTTGCCAAATGAAAGGCGATTTTTCGACCGTGTGGCTCCTGCGTCCTCTTTGCTCAACTGGCCGGCCGGCCGGCCTGGAACCAGCCATCGAAGGCGTGCCGGCCGCTCATGCCCATCCGTGCCCTGGTGAGCGGACCTGATGGCTGCAGCGCCAACGGCTGTCTGGTCGGAGAGTGAAGCCGGCATCCGGCTGGCGCTGGGTGGTGATTGGACGACCACCACCATCGACCAGACCGGCTGGCGGCAATCCATCCCGCCAACGCTGGAGGGCCGGCCGCTTGCGGTTGAAATGGCGGCGATCCAAACCGTCGACAGCAACGGGGCGCTGTTTTTGGCCAAGTGGCTGCAAACGCTGGAGGACAAGGCGGCAGCGGTCGAGTTGGTCGATCCACCCTCGCATCTGGGCACCATTTCCCGCTTGCTGGCGGAACAGGAACCGGCTGATACCCAAACCACCCGCCCTGGATTGCTTGACCGGGTGGAAACCATCGGCAAGGCCGCCGTGGATTTTGGCAAGATCGCCATCGCCTTGATTGCCTTCATGGGCGAAGTAACGGTGAGCTTGCTTCGAGCGATCATCGTTCCGGGCCGCATGCGCTTTAAATCGATCGTCTATCACATGCAGCAGGCGGGGGTGGCTGCGCTGCCGATCGTTGGTTTGCTGAGCTTTTTGATCGGCATCGTCACCGCCTATCAGGGGGCAGATCAACTCGCCCGCTTCGGGGCCGCGATCTTTACGGTCAACCTGATTGGGGTCGGTGTCCTGCGCGAAATGGGAGCGCTGATTACGGCGATCATCGTTGCCGGCCGCTCGGCGAGCGCGTTTGCCGCGCAAATCGGGACCATGAAAATCAACGAGGAAGTCGACGCGCTGCAGGTGATAGGCATTGATCCTATGATCGTACTGGTGGTGCCCCGGGTGCTCGCTCTGATCCTGATCTTTCCCTTTCTGGTGATCTATGCCGATGCCATGGGTGTTTTGGGCGGCGCCATCATGGTGACGATGACGCTCGACATTACGTTCAGCCAGTTCGTCAGCCAGTTCCAGTCGGGCGTGTCCCTGGACCATTTCTGGGTGGGACTTTCAAAGGCGCCGCTGTTCGCCGGCGCTATCGCGGGCATCGGCTGCTATCAGGGGCTGCAGGTGAGTCAGGGCGCGGCGGCGGTCGGTGAGAAAACCTCCGCGGCGGTGGTGCAGGCGATCTTTCTGGTGATCGTCATCGACGCGATGATGTCCATCATCTTTTCCATCCTGGGGGTCTGACGTGGCCGACAAGCTTCGGATCGCCATCCATCTGCGCGACAAGACCGACCAGCTTGCGGTCAGCGTGCGGGGGCTGCGCACCCAATTCGGCTCCCACGTGATCCACGACAACCTGGATCTGGCGGTGGAAGAGGGTGAAATCTTCGGCATTGTCGGCGGCTCGGGGGCGGGCAAAACCGTGTTGGTCAACGCGATTATCGGCCTGATCACACCCGCCGCCGGGGAAATTCGGGTGTTCGGTCAGGATACGCAGTCAGCCGGCAAGGCCATGAAGGAGCTGCGCCAGCAATGGGGCATCATGTTTCAGGATGGCGCCTTGTTCAGTTCGCTGACGGTGGCGGAGAATATCGAGGTACCGCTTAAGGAGCACACGGGCCTGACCGCGCGCGAGCGGCGGGAGGTCGTGAAACTGAAACTGCAATTGGCTGCCCTGGAGCAATCCGCCGGCGAAAAGTACCCCTCAGAACTTTCGGGTGGCATGCGCAAGCGGGCGGGGCTGGCGCGGGCGCTGGCGCTCGACCCGCGCATCGTGTTTTTCGACGAGCCTACGGCGGGGCTGGACCCAATCGGCGCATCCCGATTTGACGAATTGATTCTAAGCCTTCAGGAATCCCTCGGGTTGACGGTCGTAATGATCACCCACGATCTGGACAGCCTCTACCGGATCTGCGACCGGATCGGCGTGTTGCTGAACAAGCGGGCCATCACCGGGACGATCGACGAGGTCGCCGCTAGAGATGAGCCCTGGATTCAAGACTATTTCGGCGGTCCGCGTGGCAGGGCCGCGGCTTACGCCGCGAACAGATAAAGGAACGGGTAATGGAAACAAGGGCGGGATATCTTGCGGTTGGCGTCGCCGTATTGGCGATCCTGCTCTTCGGCATCGCCTTCATCTTTTGGATGGCAGGTCAGTCAGGCGTGGCCGGACATGCCCGCTATTGGGCGGATTTCGATGGCTCGGTCGCCGGCCTCCGGCCTGGTAGCACCGTCGCCTATCGCGGGATTTCGGTGGGTGAGGTAAAGGAACTGCGCATCCGTCCCGACAATGTGGAGCAGGTCCGCGTCACCATTGAGGTTGCCGACACTACGCCGATCAAAACCGACACCGTCGCCAGTCTTGAAATCGAAGGCATCGCCGGCGGCGCTCTGATCCAGTTGACCGGCGGCACGCAGGAGGCCGCGGACCTGCCGAAGCCGGAGGAAGGCTTGCCGATTATCCCGACCAAACCCTCAAGCCTGCAAAAGCTGGTTCAAGGCGCACCGGCGCTGGTCGATCAGGTGAATCAGGTGGTTGGGCGCACCATGCTGCTGTTGGACGATACCAACCTTCGCAAGGTCGCCCAGATACTCGACAACAGCGAGCAGCTGACGGAGAACCTGAAAAAGGCCAGTGCGCCGGCTGTGGATGTGGTGGTGCAGGCGCGCGACACGCTGGAGAATGTCGATGTGGCCGTCGATCGGATCAACGGGCTGATCGCGACAGCCGAAAAAGATCTGGTGCCAGCGGTCACGGACGCGGCAGACGCTCTGAACAACACGAACAAGGCCCTGGTCCAGGCCGCCGAAGCGCTGGTCCAGGTTAAGGAAGCCGCCCGCCAGATCGGCGATGCGAGCGCCGAACTCGATGCGATGATCGCCGAAAATCGCGGGCCGATCAGGGATTTCACGAATGTCACGCTTTATGACACTAACGCATTCATTGCGGAGGTGCGGGAATTGGTTATTAATCTGAGGCAGATCACGAACGACCTGAACCGTGATCCGTCGGGCTTTATCTTAGGCAATCAGAAACGAGGCTATGAGGCGCGCTGATATTTCAAGACGGGCGGCCCTTGGCCTGTTTGCGGGCGGTGCTGGCCTCTCTTTGGGCGGGTGCAGTTCCCTGTTGATTGAGGCGGCGGCCGGTGATCCGCCCCGCCTTTATCGCCTGACGTCCAAGAGCACGTTTCCGGACGATGCGCCGAAAGTCGGTTGGCAGTTGGTCGTGGAACCGCCTTCCGCGGCCGCCAGCATCAACACCAACCGCATCGGGCTGATGGAAGGCCCATACCGGTTCAACTATTTCGCGGACGCGAGCTGGATCGACCGCGCGCCATTGATGGTGCAAAACCTGATCATCGAATCCTTCGACAATTCCGACGCCATTGTCGGCGTGGGACCGGACGCCATCGGCCTCCGTCCGAACTTTGTGCTGCAACCGGAGCTTCGCGAATTCCAGGCGCAACGGGACGGCGATCAGCAGAAGGTGGTGGTGGCAATCAACGCCCGGCTCGTCCAGATGCCGGACCGCAAGATTGTGGCGGTCGAGCAGTTCAGCAGCATGGCCATGGCGCCCGCCGGTGCGCTGGATCCGGTGATCGACGCGTTCGATCAAGCGCTCGGCAAGGTCTTGAAGCGGCTGGTCATATGGACACTGACCGAAGGCGAAAAAGCGCGCAAAGCCCAACTCCGATCGCGCGGATCGTTTTCCTCCGGCACCGGATCGCCGGGTCCCAGCGTCTCCGATCCTTCCCAGCCGTTACCGCCTAGACGTCCGATCCGCCGCCTGGAGCGGCCAACGACCGCAGGCTAGCCAACACAGGCATCGCCTTCTCTGCATCCGGCGGCAGTTTGTCCCATTCCACGCCGCTGGGGGAGGGGAGGGGTTTTGCAATTTCGATGGTTCTTGTCGGCGTTACGATCATCGACAAGGGCTGGTCGTGCCGGTCGATGGGAAAATCATCGACAAGCTGGGCATCGTGCACGGTCGTTACCACCGGCACCGGCCCGTGGCCGAGTTCCCGCAAAATGGCAAATTCGAGGTCGCTATAGCCGGCGCCTTTGCCGGCGCGTTTTCCCGCGGGCGTGACGGCGACAGAGCCGGTGACGATCACGTCCATCGCGGGCAGCGCTTCCAGCGGGACCGGTGCTGCATAGCGCTCCCAGTTGCTGCGGGCCGACGCCTTCCAGATTGCGTCAACGGGAATCTGGTCGGGGTCCAGCAACATGAAGCCGCCCGCCAGCCGCGGCGTCGGCACATAGACCTGGATGCCGCGGCGCAACGCCTCGGCGCGGACAAAGCGCTGGGGACTGTCCGGGTTCACCTTGATGCGGCGGGCCGTTTGCAGCATCGGCGTTGCCAACAGCCTCTCGGCCGCTTCCTTGGCGCCACGGAAGTTGGGAATGCGTCCCCTGACGGGGAAGGGATAGGCGCCCAGCTTCCGCCGCTCCAGTTCACCCCAGGCATGATCCCGGGCGCTGGCTTTGTCGTCAAACCGCATCGAGCCTCCGTTTCGGTCGCAGCCATCGATTGCTCAGGCTTGGTATCGGGCGTTGACAAGTATCGCAGCCGCCCTTAACACCACGCCTCTACCCGCCGATGCAACGGCGGTCTGATGCTCGGTCACCCGAAATGCCCAGGTGGCGGAATTGGTAGACGCGCAGGTTTCAGGTACCTGTGGCCGCAAGGCCGTGGAAGTTCGAGTCTTCTCCTGGGCACCAACGCGGCACCACCGAGCAAGTCGGCCTCTCGAAGCAGCGGGCCGTTCAATCTCCTGAACGACGGGATTCCGCCGCCATGACCATCATGGTTCATCAGGGTGATATACCCCCGGATATCTATTGGGGCGGCGCGGTAGCGGTCGACAGTGAAACCATGGGCCTGCGCCCGGCGCGCGATCGTTTGTGTGTAGTGCAGCTTTCCGCCGGTGACGGCGATGCACATCTGGTCCAGTTCCCGCGTCCGGGAACGTCCCGCGGCCCGAAGGCAGCTCGGACGCCGCCTTCGACGCACCGAACCTGCGGGCCCTGCTGGCCGATGACGGTATCACCAAGATCTTTCACTTCGCCCGCTTCGACGTTGCGGTATTGCGCCGCTATCTGAATGTCGAATGCGACCCTATCTATTGTACCAAGATTGCATCCAAACTGGTGCGCACCTATACGGACCGGCATGGTTTGAAGGATATTTGCCGCGAACTGCTGGGTATTTCGCTCGCCAAAGAGCAGCAGTCGTCCGATTGGGGCGCTGCGTCGTTGAGCGATGCGCAGAAAAATTATGCCGCCGCCGATGTTCTGCATCTGCATGCGCTGCGGGAAAAACTGGACGAAATGCTGGTAAGGGAAGGGCGCTCGGAGTTGGCGGAAGCCTGCTTCCGGTTCCTGCCCACACGCGCCGCCCTGGACCTTGGCGGCTGGGAAGAGGTCGATATTTTTGCCCATAGCTGACGACACCGTCCCGGAAGGGTTCGAGCCCATCGAAATCGCCCGTCGCGTCATGCGGATGGAGAGCGAAGCGCTCACCCAGATGGCGGCCCAGATCGGCGACGATTTCCGCGAAGCCGTGGAGCAGTTGGCCGCGATAGAGGGCCGGATCATCGTGACCGGCATGGGCAAGAGCGGCCATATCGGCCGCAAAATCGCGGCGACCATGGCCTCGACCGGGTCGCCGGCGCAGTTCGTGCATCCGGCCGAAGCCAGCCATGGCGACCTGGGCATGGTGACGGCGGGCGACGCGCTGCTGGCCCTCTCCAATTCCGGCAACACAACCGAACTGGCGGATCTGTTGGCCTATGCCGTGCGGCTGCGCATTCCCATTGTGGCCATTACCGGCCGCGCGTCCAGCACGCTGGCCGAGGCGGCCACGGTAACCTTGCTGCTGCCGGATGCGGCAGAGGCCTGCCCCCTGCGCCTCGCGCCGACAACGTCCACGACGATGGCCATGGCCATGGGCGACGCGTTGGCCGTGGCCCTGCTGGAGCGGCAGGGCTTTTCGCCGACCGACTTCCGCTCGCTGCATCCCGGCGGCACGCTCGGCCGGCGGCTGATGCGGGTCTCCGACATCATGCACCGTGACCCGCCTGTGGTCACACCGGATACGCTTATGGGTGATGCGCTGCTGACCATGACGGCCAGCAGCTTTGGCTGTGTCGGAGTCCTCGATCCGGCCGGGCATTTGGCCGGTGTGATCACCGACGGCGATTTGCGGCGCCATATGTCGCCGGATCTGGTGAAGCGACCGGCCGAGGCCATCATGACCCCCGGACCCAAAACCATCCGCCCTGGCGCGTTGGCGGAGGAAGCGCTGGCCATCATGAACGAGAGCGAAATCACCAGCCTGTTCGTCGCCGACGACGATGCGGAGCGGCCTGTCGCGATCGGCATCGTGCATGTTCACGATTGTCTGCGGGCCGGCATATCGTGAACGCCCCCATCTCAGCCGATGATCGCCTCGGCAGGCTGGTGCGGCGTCCAAGGCCGGTCAGGAGCAGGCGCGGGCGCGGGCGCTATTCCAGCCTGGTGCGCTCGCTTCGTATCCTGCTGCCGTTGTTGGCGTTGGCGCTCTTGTTGCTGGCGCTGATTTGGCCGCAATTCGATTGGCGCAGCGGTCTCGATGTCAGCAATCTGCCGAGCTCGCTCGAAGAGGTCGAATCTCAGGAACTGCGGATGATCTCCGCCCGGTTGGTCGGGACCGACGAAGAAGGCCGGCCGTTCGTTCTGCGCGCCGCGGAGGCGCAGCAACTCGACGGGGTGCTGAACCGCGTTCTGTTGCACAGCCCGGAAGGCGAGATCTGGCTGGAAGATGGCAACAAGATTTAACTGACCGCCGATGAAGGCGAATACAGCAAGGCCGATGAGGAAATGGTGTTCCGCGGCCATGTCGTGGTGACGCACGACCTGGGTTACCGTCTGGAAACCGAACTGGCCGTCGTGGATATCCCGGCGGCGCGCGCCTATGGTGACCGCCCGGTATCGGGTACGGGGCCGGAAGGCGATCTCTCCGGCAGCGGATTTGAGATCCTGGACAAGGGACAGACCGTCAAAGTGCTGGGCCGCTCGAAACTGATCATCAAAGAAACTTCCAAAAAGTAGACGGAATGCGCGCTGTTTTTCTCGCCCTTATCGCGTGCCTGTTGGTAGCCGGACCTGGCGTCGCGCAACTGAACCCGCTCGGCAATTTGGGTGCCGGAAACGAGCCGCTGGAACTTGAGTTCGGACCAAGGCTTGGAATTGCACCAGAACCGCCAGATGGTGGTGGCGCGCGGCAATGTGGTGGTGCGGCAGGGCGATGTGCGCCTGCGCGCCGACATCGTCAGCGCATCCTACAAGGAGGTGGACGGCAAGCGCAGCATCCACCGGGTGGATGCCGTGGGCGGCGTGGTGATCCTGACGGCAAAGGAGCGCCTGACGGGCGATCACGCGACCTATGACCTGGAACGCGAATTGTTTCTCCTGACGGGCGAGAATTTGCGCATCGAAGGCGAAGAACAGACGGTCACCGCCGAAGAAAGCCTGGAATACTGGGGCCGGGAAAGGCGCGCCGTCGCCCGGGGCGAGGCGACCGCCATTCAGAATTCCGACAATACCCGCCTGCGGGCGGACGTGATCGAGGCGCAATTGGCGGCGCGCGACAGGGCAGCCGCCGTCTCCGGCGCATCCGCAGGGCCGGAAGATCTGGCGCTCGACCTCGTGCGTGCCTGGGGACATGTTGTCATACGCACGGAAGACGAGATTGTCGAAGGTGACCGCGGTAATTACAATGCAAGCAAGAAGGTTGCCACTTTAGAGGGTAATGTGCGAATTATTCGGGGAAAGAATCAGTTGAGGGGCGAAAAGGCGATTGTCGATATGGAAAAAGGCGTAAGCCGCTTGGTTGGAGCACCCGGCGAGAGGGTGCGGTCGATATTTTATCCCGGATCTGAAAACACCGATCCCAATCCGCCCGAACCGCAGCAGCCGCAAGCGGCGAGCGAGGCATCCCAGTCTAGCCCATCCCAGCCTCGCCCCCGCCCGCCGGAGGCAAAATAACACGATGGACAAGACGGAAACCTCTTTGCGCGTTGTCGAGCAGGCGGCCGACGAAGGTCTGGTCGCCGAAAATCTGGGCAAGCGTTACAAACGGCACCCGGTGCTGACCGACGTTTCGCTGCGGGTGCGCCGTGGCGAAGTGGTGGGCCTGTTGGGGCCTAATGGTGCGGGTAAGACCACCTGTTTTTATATCATCACCGGCCTGGTTCGCCCTGACTATGGCACGATCTTGCTCGACGGCGAGGACATTACCCATCTGCCCATGTACCGGCGCGCTCGCCGCGGCATCGGCTATCTGCCACAGGAGCCTTCGATCTTCAGAGGCATGACGGTAGAGGCGAATATTCGCGCGGTGCTGGAAGTGACGGAAAGGCGGGCAGACGTGCGCGAATCGCTGATCGACGATCTGCTGGCGGAGTTTTCCATCACCCGCCTGCGCCATACGCCGGCGCTGGCCCTTTCGGGCGGCGAACGGCGTCGGGTGGAGATCGCCCGCGCCCTGGCCGCCCGGCCCAGCTTCATCCTGCTGGACGAACCGCTGGCGGGCATCGACCCGATCGCGGTCGCCGATATCCGCGCTTTGGTCTCGCAGCTGAGAAACCGGGGCATCGGCGTGCTGATTACGGACCACAATGTGCGGGAGACGCTGGGTGTCGTCGATCGCGCCTATATCCTGCATGACGGGCGTGTTCTGATGGAAGGCACGCCGGACGAGATCGTCGCCCACGACCGGGTGCGGCAGGTTTATCTCGGGGAAACTTTCGCCCGGTAGCTTGGTGCCCTCCCCGCATCTTGGGGAGAAAGGCCGTATCCGAACAGCGCCACATCCCGTCAAAGGCCGTTTGAAGCATGGCTCTTCGCCAACGTCTCCAGGTCCGCCAGGCGCAAAGCCTGGTGATGACGCCGCAATTGCAGCAGGCGATCAAGCTGTTGCAGATGTCGAGCCTGGAGCTGTCGGCCTATGTCGAGGCGCAATTGATCGAAAACCCGTTGCTGGAAATATGCGAAAGCGAGGCCGGCGACAGCCTGCCGGCGTCCGAGCGGGTAGAGGCGGGACGGCACGAGCGAGGGCCGGTCGACTTCGGCGGCGGTTCGGACGGCAGAAGCAGTCGGGACGGCGGCGACTGGGAGGCGTTGGCGGAGAGCCCCGTCAGCTTGCGCCAGCACCTGAACGCGCAGATCGGCGAAGAATTTCGCGACCCGATCATCCGCCGCGTCGCTACCCTGATTGCGGACAACCTGGACGAGGCCGGCTATTTTGTCGGCGACATTGCCGAGATGGTCTACATGCTCGGCGTCAGCCGGCAGACCTTGGCGGAGGTGCATCAGCGGTTTCTGCAATTCGATCCGCCCGGCATCGGCGCGCGCAGCATCCGCGAATGTCTGGCGGTTCAGCTTGCTGAGATGGGGGCGCTCGATGCGCCCATGCAGTGTCTGCTCGACCACCTGGACCTGATCGGCAGGGGGGATTTCCAGCGGCTGGCGCGCCTCTGCGGTACGGACCTTGGCGGTCTGCACCGGATGATGGGGCGCCTCAAAAGCTGCGCGCCGCGGCCGGCGGCGGCGTTCGATTATGAACCGGTGCAAACCCTGGTGCCTGACGTATTGATTAGCCGGACTGCCGGTGGCGGCTGGGGAGTGGAACTGAACCAGGATGCCCTGCCGCAGGTTTTGGCCAACCGCACCTACTATGCCGCGGTTCGCCGTCAAACCCGAAGCAAGGAGGCCGCGGATTTCGTTGCGGAGCAGTGGCAGGCCGCCCAGTGGCTGGTGAAGGCATTGGACCAGCGGGCGAATACCATCCTGAAAACCGCCGTCACGATCGTGGAACGCCAGCACAGCTTTTTTGAGGAAGGGATCAGCGGCCTTCGCCCGATGACGCTGAAAGACGTGGCAGAGAGCATCGGTATGCACGAAAGCACCGTCAGCCGTGTGACCAACGGCAAGTACGCCGCAACGCCGCGCGGCGTGCTGGAGTTGAAATTCTTCTTTTCCAACGCCATCACCGACGCCACCGGCGCCGGCGACCATTCGGCAGCGGCCGTGCGCTACCGTCTGCGTCAGATGATCGAGGGCGAGACCATCGACAAGGTGTTGTCCGATGAAAAACTGGTGGAGATCCTGGCCGCCGATGGCATATCTGTTGCCCGCAGGACGGTGGCTAAGTACCGCGAATCCATGAGCATCCCCCCGTCATCCCGCCGGCGTCGGCTGTTGCGGCTGGAAGCGGGATAATTTGCTTCCGTTGCGCGAGCGAGATCCGCTGATTGCCGGGCGATTGACACGGGTCTAAGCTCCGGCAGGATTACGGGCGGTAGCCGAATTGCCGCTGCCTATGGGAGTTGGACGATGACCGAACTGCAAAAACAGAGAGGCGAAGCGGCTTGGTACGGTGCCGACCTGGCCAAAACCGCCGATTGGGCGGTGACATTCGACGAGGCGCAGATCGCGGAACTGGAGGGAGCGGCGCGCGGCGCGCTGGGCCGCGATACCGCACGCCTCAGCGAAACTGACCTGCCGCTGCCGACGCTCGATCCCCTTCTGCGCGCTGTGCGGCGCGACGTTGTCGATGGCCGCGGCTTTGCGCTGCTGCGCGGCCTGCCAGTGGAGCGCTGGTCAAGGGAGATCGCGGCTCGTGCCTATTGGGCAATCGGCCTGCGTATCGGCCGGGCGGTGGTACAGAACCGGCATGGGCATGTGCTCGGCCATGTGCGCGATATCGGCGGCGACATCAACTCGCCAACCCAGCGCGGCTATCAGTCCGCCGCCAACCTGCCGTTTCATACCGATATCGGCGCGGAGATTGTCGGCCTGTTCTGCCTGATGCCGGCGAAGTCGGGCGGGCTGTCCAGCGTGGTCAGCGCCGCCACGATCTGGAACGAGATCGCCGCGCGCCGGCCCGATCTGGCCAAGGTACTGACCGAGCCATTCTATCGCGATCGCCGCGGCGACGAAGCCGAGGGGCAAAAGCCCTACTACGCCATGCCGGTGTTCATGCCGGCGGGCGGGCGCATGGCGGTGGCCTATGTCCGCCGCTTCATTGAAAGCGCCCAGCGCTTTGCCGATGTGCCGCGCCTGACCCCGGCCCAGATCGAGGCCATGGATCTGTTGGACCGGCTCGCCTATGACCCGAAGATCAAGCTGGACATGGATTTCCGGCCGGGCGACATCCAACTGGTCAACAATCTGGTCTCGCTCCACACCCGCACCGAATATGAGGATTGGCCGGACGAGGAGCGCAAGCGGCACCTGTTCCGCCTTTGGCTGAGCGTACCGGACGGCTGGCCGCTGCCCGAGCCGTTCTATGCCCGCTACGGCGCTGACCCGGAGACCGGACGTCCGCACGGCATTAACCTGCCCCCGGGAGTCGCGCCGAATGCGCCGCTTGAGGCGGGCGCACTGCTCGCATGATGATGAAGGGCGGGCGGCACGCCGCGGCTGCCCGTCCGGTTTCCAGAAAGGCGCCTAGATGACCACTCCGGCGGCTGTTCAGCCCGTCAGCGAAACTCGCGTGCTTTCGCTTATTGGCGTCGGCCATTTTCTCAGCCACTTCTATATTCTCTGCATTCCGCCCATGCTGCCGCTGCTGGCGCGCGAGTTTGAGGTCGGTTTCGCCATGCTGGGCGCGGCGATTGCCGGCTATGCCTGGGTCGGTGGCGTGCTGCAGGCGATGATCGGCTCGCTGATCGACCGGTTCGGCGCCCGCCAGATGCTGGCGGCGGGACTCGGCCTAAACGCCGCCGCCATCGCCGCCATGGGCCTGGTCGGCGGCTATTGGGGCTTTGCCCTATTGGCGGTGCTGGCGGGGATCGGCAACGCGGTTTTCCATCCCGTGGATTACGCCATCATTGCCGCCAAAATCCGCGAGCGGCGGTTGGGGCGTGCCTATTCGCTGCATACGTTTTCGGGTTTTTTCGGCGGCGGCGTCGCGCCCGTCGCGATGATCGGCCTGACTGCGGCCTTTGACTGGCGCATGGCCTTCATTTTGGTCGGTCTGGCGGGCGTGGCGGCAGCCATCGTCATCGCCTGCCAGGGCGACGCGCTGGCGGGGGAGGCGCCCCCAGCCAAACCCGCTCCCGGCGCGGCGAAGGCCAAGTCGGTGCTGCTGTCCGCGCCGGTGCTGCTCTATCTCGTCTTCCTGGCATTCTATGGGCTGGCGACCGGCGGGGTCGGCACCCAAGGCGTCGTCGCCATGACCCAAATGGGGCTGGCAACCGAAGCCAGCGCGGCCCAGGTACTCTCCGCCTATCAGTTCGCCATAGCGGCAGGCATCCTGGCCGGCGGCGTGCTTGCCGAGCGCTTCGGGCGGCATGGCTTGGTCGCCGCAGTCTGCCTGCTCGGGGCTGCGGCGTTGTTGATGCTGCCGCCGGTGCTCACCCCTGACGGCGTGCTGCTGTTTGGGATCTTCGTAGCCTCCGGTTTCAGCTTCGGCGTGGTGCTGCCGGCCCGGGATCTGATGGTGCGCGCCATCACGCCGCCAGGTGCGAGCGGCCGGGTGTTCGGCTTTGTCTTTGTCGGCCAGTCGGTCGGTTCCGGCCTGGCGGGCGTGGTGTTCGGCGCGCTGGTTGACGCGGGCGGCGAGGCATGGGTGTTCCCGGTTGCCGGCGCGCTGCTGGTGCTGGCGGTCGGCGTCACCACCGCCGCGCAGATGGTAACGCCGGCGAGGCGAGCGTAGCGGCAAACCGGCCCCGGGCGCCCGCACGGCATTAACCTAGCCCGGGAGTCGCGCCGAATGAGCCGCTCAAGGCGGGGGCGTTGCTCGCATGATGGCGGATCGCCGCCGGCTTTTCCCCGCAGCCCGGCTCCTTAAGCCCAGACCTTGCTGTCGCAGTTCGGCATCGGCCAGTAATTCATCCGACCGGAACGACTTCCATCGAAAGTGCCTCCAGCTTCGAACGCGGAATGTCTTCGGGTAGGGCGCAGAAGACAAGAAGGCCCCCATTGCCTTCCGCCCACCAGCATTTGCGACCAGGTGCGATCGCCATCTCTATAAATCGAATTCGGCCGTCCGTAACATGCTGCTCTGCCAGGGTATGGGTGAACAGGAGCCATATCGGCTCGGTGCCCGACAGGTCTGCCCTCGCGCGGCGCAAATAGGCTTCGCTCGTGTGGGCGGTTTCGTCGGCACGCGCGGCGGCAAGCCAGCCCGATGGCGAACTTCTGTGGTCGATCAAACCAATCAGCCGGGGGGCGCGCTCTTTCAGCAGGGAAGGCCGAAGCGCCCGAATGGACGGCTGCGCACCATAATACAACCAAATCGGAGCATCAATCTGTTCGGTCCGATCCAGATATTCACTGACTTCATGGGTTTTGAGTTTCGTTGCCTGCAGACATAGCGCCAGGCCGCAAGTCGCGACGAGAAGCGCCAGCATGCCGAACGTCCATGCCTCTCGCCGAAAAAGACCGAGGAACGCGCTGATCATGGCAACAAGGCCAAGTGCGAAACATGGCACGGTAAAAGGCGAAAGGAACATGAAATGCCGAACCGCGGTGAACGGCAGGGCACCGGCGACATTAAGAATTAGTATCCCGCTCAATCCGAATGTCGCACCTGCGCCGAAGAACACCGACCGCCGCCAAGCAATGACGAGGCCCAATAGGCTGATACTCAGAAAGGAGAGCGAAAGCAGCAGCCGGTAGTCGTAAAGTCCAAGTCGCCAGATTATCGGGTGTACGAAAGTCGGTTCGGCCAGTTTGTAGAAAATGTCAAGCAGGTAGAAGAGAGTTTCTTTGTTTTTGCTCAGAAACGGTGTTTCAAGATGGATGAAGGCCGTCGCGTCACTCGCGGAATAGGCCGCGAAGTCCAGCGCGGTAACGGTGCGTGTATAGAGGAGATAGAACGCAAGCGCGAGCGCAACGGAAAGGCCGGTCAACACTACCGTCCGGACCATGTCCGGCGCCATGATGCGCGCATGCATCGGGCCGACTTGCCGCGCGAATACGGCACAAATCAGCGCCGCGCCCACAGTGACCAACAACAACGGCGCGGTAAACGCAAAGATCGCAGTGAACAGCGCGGCAACAAGGTAGGCCATGCCACTCCGAATGTCGAGCCGCTCCAAATGGCGCAGCGCAACGGTGATCATCACCACGGATGCAAGGAATTCGTAGCCATAATGCTTGGCATTTGTCGTAGACATGAGTGCCACGGTGCCGGATGCCACCAGGATCGTTGCCAATGCAGCAATCGCCGCACCGAAGGAGGGACGCAGCGCCCGGTAGAGCATGAAATAGGCAAGGCAGGCCGCCAGAGCCGCAACCGACCGGACAGCAGTGATACGTGCATGCCCCTCAGACCCGAAAGCTGCGGATAGGTGGTCCAGGAAGGCAACGGCTCCAAGCGGGGCGGTTTGTTCGAAGAACGGAAGCGGGAGGAAATATTGCGCATAAGCCTGAAGCGGGAAATTCGACAGCAGCATTGACTGGTCGAATCCCGGGTCGCGGCCCCAGGCGACCGCCAGGACGCGGCTTGCAATGATCGGGACCATGGCCAGGGCGAACAGGAGTTTGGCCTGAGCATCGGTTAGGTGTGGGGCAGCCGGAAACGCCGCATCGGCAGAAGGGGCTCCTGAGCGACCAAGTGTAGCCGGATAGTAGTTCACCATTCCCCTATCGATCGCAGCTTGAAACCAGCCTCGATGATAGAGGGGCGCTCCTAAATAATTTGTTAAATCCTCTGCAGCAAAAAGCACAAACTGCGAACCGCGAGGGCTAGAGGCTGGCGGATGTGGAGTCTAGCCCCGCGCGCCGCCGTCATCACTCGGTCAGGCGACGCTGGAGGCGCGGCAATCCACCAGGAAATGCACATCAGTACTCCACCGGTGACTTGCTTCGTCGGCCCGGACGGGTGCCGGGCCTTCTCGCAATGACGCCTCAAAAGAATGACGCCTGTGGGTGGGGAGCCTACGCTGTACCGTGCGGTGTCAGCACCTGACGGACGACGGCGTTGCCTTGCAGCTTGTCGAACCCGGCGTTGATCTCTTCAAAGCCGATGGTCCGGTCGATAAGCTTGTCCACCGGCAACCGCCCCTGGCGGTAGAGGCTGATGAAGCGGGGAATATCCCGCACCGGGACGCATGAACCCATGTAGGAGCCGCGGATCGACTTCTCCTGCGCCACCAGATTGTTCTGGTTGAACGAGAAGTTGGCCGCGCTCGGCGCGAGACCTGCAGTAACGACGCTGCCGCCATAGCGGGTGACGTTGTAGGCGGTCTCCAGCGCCTTGATCGTGCCGGCCAGATCAAACGCGAAATCGACGCCGCCCTTGGTGATCTCCTTCACCTGCTCCACATGGTCGGCGTCGCGGGCGTTTACCGTGTGCGTCGCGCCGAGCTGGCGGGCTAGGCCCAGCTTTTCATCGGACAGGTCGATGGCAATGATGGTCTCGGCACCACCGAGCCTGGCACCCAGTAGGCCGTTCAGCCCGACCCCGCCAAGGCCGACGATCGCGACCGAATCCCCAGGCAAAATGCGCGCGGTGTTGATGACCGCGCCCGCGCCCGTAATCACCGCGCAGCCAAATAGCGCTGCCTCATGCAGCGGCAGGTCATTGTCGACCACCACAACCGTGCCGCGGTCGACCACTGCATATTCGGCAAAGCAAGAAACGCCCGTGTGATGGGCGAGCGGGTTGCCGTCGGCGTCGCGGAGACGCGATCCCCCGCCCATCAGCTCGCCTTTGGCCTTGGTCGCGGCGCCCAATTCGCAAACTTGGGGGCGGCCTTCCTGGCAGCGGCGGCAGCGGCCGCAAGAGGGCGAGAACTGAAACACCACATGGTCCCCGACTTTCACGTCCATAATGCCTGGGCCGATCTCGACCACTTCGCCCGCTCCCTCGTGGCCCATGACCAACGGGGTGTCGCGCGGGCGGTCGGCATTGATGACCGAGAGGTCGGAATGGCAAAGGCCGGCGCCCCCGATCTTGACCAGCAATTCATTGGTTTGCGGCGGCAGCAACTCTACCTCTTCAATCGAAAGGGGCTTCGAATCGGCAAAGGGTTGCGGCGCATTGAACTGGCGCAGCACGGCTGCTTTCATTTTCATCAGGGGACGTTCCTTGAAGCCTTGGAGTGATGTCTGGATGCGAGTATATCTGCGCGCCGCGATTGGTCCAGGGTGGCCCGTCGGAAGCGCGAGGTCGCTGATCACGCTGCCGAATAGATCTCCAGCGTATGCCGCGCGATCACCAGCTCTTCGTCGGTCGGAATGACATAGGCGGCCTTCGGGCTCGCCGCGGTCGTGAGCAAGGGGCCGCCGCTTTCGTTCGCCGCCGGGTCCAGCGTAAAGCCGAACCACCCGAGTTCTTTCAGCACGGCCGCACGGATTGCCGGAGAGTGCTCGCCGATACCCGCCGTAAACACGATTCCATCCAGGCCGCCCAAAGTTGCTGCCAGCGCCATAGTCTGCTTAGCGATCTGGTGGACGAACACATCGATCGCAAGCTTCGCCCGCTCGTCGTTGCTGGCTTCAAGCTCACGCATATCGCTGCTGACGCCGGAAAGCCCCAGCAGACCGCTTTCGCGGTAAAGCAGGTTGCTAAGACGTTCGGGCGAAAGCCTCTCGTGCTGCAACAGGTAGAGCAGCACGCCCGGGTCGATCTGGCCCGTGCGCGTGCCCATCGGCAGCCCGTCCAGCGCAGTGAGCCCCATGGTCGAGTTGACGCTCCGGCCGCGGTCCAGGGCGCAAAGGCTCGCGCCGCTGCCCAAATGCGCGACCACGACTTTGCCCGCCGCCAGTTCTGGCGCCAAGTCCGGCAGTCGGCCGGCGATGTAGTCATAGGAGAGGCCGTGGAAGCCATAGCGGCGCACACCCTGCTCGTAATAGTCATAAGGCAACGCGAAGGTATCGATGTGCCGGGCATGCCCATGGTGAAAGGCGGTGTCGAAGCAGGCGACCTGCACCAGGTTTGGCCGTTGGGCCTGAATTGCCCGGATCGGCTCCAGGTTCACCGGCTGGTGGAGCGGGGCGAGTGGCACCAGTTTTTCCAGCGCCGCCATCAGCATTTCGTCGATGCGTTCCGGCCCCCTATAGTCCGGGCCGCCATGCACGACCCGGTGGCCGCAGGCGATCAGCCGCGCTGCGCCCAGGTTCCCGTCGATCCAATCCAGCACCCACCCAATCGGATCATCGGAGCCAATGTCCAGCATTTCATCGGCGATCGCCTTGCCGTCCGGCCCTTTGGCATAAAAGTGAGGGGCGGTGCCCAGGCCTTCCAGCTCGCCGCGCCAGATCAGGGCCAGGTCTTCGCCGTCTTCTTTTCCACCGGCGCCGTAGAGCCCGAGCTTGATGCTGGAAGAGCCGGTGTTCAGCACCAGCAGCGCGTCGTGTGGGGCGCAGGGTGATGCCATGATCAAGCCTCTCCGCGCTGCCTTGTCGGCGATGCCTTGTTTCCAGGCGGCGAAGATCGCAGCGAGGGCGCAGGAGGCGAGCCGCGCCTTCACGCTGTCCGCCCGGCTGGTCAGGATGATGGGCACCCGCGCGCCCAGTACGATGCCTGCCGCGTTGGCATTGGCGAGGAACGTGAATTGCTTCGCGATCATGTTGCCGGCTTCCAGGTCTGGCGCAACCATGATGTCTACCTGTCCCGCAACCTCCGAGTTGATCTTCTTGATCCTTGCGGCTTCGAGGCTGATGGCATTGTCGAAGGCCAAAGGTCCGTCCAACAGGCCGCCGGTGATCTGGCCGCGATCCGCCATCTTGCAAAGCGCCGCCGCCTCCACGGTGGAGGGGATTTTCGGCGTGATGGTCTCGACCGCGGACAGAATACCCACCTTCGGCTTTTCAATTCCCAAGGCGTGCGCCAGGTCGATAGCGTTCTGGACGATGTCTCGCTTGTCCTCCAGCGTGGGATAGATGTTGATTGCGCCGTCCGTGACCATCAGCGGCCGCGGATAGGTCGAAACCTCCAGCAGATAGACATGGCTGACCCGCCGTTCGGTGCGCAGGCCGGTGTCTTTCTTCATCACCTCGTGCATCAGTTCGTCGGTGTGCAGCGAGCCTTTCATGAGCACGTTTGCCTCGCCCGAGCGGACGATGGCAACAGCTTTCTCCGCCGAATGATGGCTGTGTGCGGTCGGCACCAGCCTGTAGGACGAGATGTCCAGTCCCTCGGCCTCTGCCACGCCCTTGATTCGGTGCTCGGGCCCGACCAGGACGGGGGCGAGCAGCCCTTTCTCCGCCGCATCGATTGCGCCGGTGAGGGAGGTGGCATCACACGGATGCGCGACCACCGTCGGCATGGGCGGCAGGTCAACGCATTTGGCAAACATTTCTTCGAAATAGTGCTGCATCGGCCGCGTGTATCCATTTTCGGTAAAACCGGGTGAGGAACGTAGAGGCTCGGGTGCCGGTTGCGTTGATCTGTGTCAAGCGCCCTATCTCAAGCACCCTGTGGCGCGCCGGTGCGCTGCCGTTTTGGTCCGAACAGGCAGGCAAGCCCGAGGATCAGGCCCGAAACGGTAGCGATCATGCCGGCGGCGCTAACCGCATTCTCGCCGCCGAACCATAGCGGCCCGTAGCCGGCGAATATATAGCCCAACACGGCGGAGAGGATGGCGAACACGACGCTCCACGCGATTTGCGCCTCCAAACGGTCGGTCATCAGCCGGGCGGCGGCGGGCGGGCAGATGAACATCGCAATGACGATGATCGAGCCGACCGCGTCGAACGCCGCCACCGCGGCGACCGCGGCGGCCACCACCAGGCCAAACCCCAGCAGGGCGGCGGGAATGCCGACGGCATTGGCGAAGCCCTCGTCGAAGGTGGCGATCTTCAGCGGACGCCAGAACACGAACGTCAGCACTGCCATGAGGAAGCAGACCACGGCAATCCGCGGCAATTCTACGGGCAAGCCGGCGAGGGCGGCCGGGTCGAACAGGGATTCCCAGCCGCTCGCCCGGAACCAGATCAGGCTTTCCAGGTTGCCCATCAGGGCGTGCTGGACGTCCAGGTGAACGGTGCTGGTGTCGGACTGTTCCAGCAGCAGCACGCCGCCGGCGAACATGGCGGTGAAGGCAACGCCCATGGCCGCGCCGGGCTCGATCTTGCCGAGCCGCTTGATCGCCTCGATCAACATGACGGCCACGATCGCCGCCCCGGCCGCACCCAGCAGCATCGGCAGGCTGGCGACGCTGGCGGTCAGCAAAAATGCCACGACGATTCCCGGCAGGACCACATGGCTGATCGCATCGCCGATGAGCGCCTGCCGCCGCAGGATCAGAAAATTACCGGGCAACGCACAGGCAATGGAAGACAGGATGCCGATCAGCATCGGCATCAGGGTCAGTTGGACGAACTCACTTCCCATCGCCTCAGCCCTCTACCGGTGCGGGGCGGCCAATGCGGCGGTCCAGGTCGGCGATTTCATCGGGCGTCAGCACCGCCTCGATCGGCGTCAGACCATCGTAGCGGCCGGCCACGGCTTCGTTCCGATAGACCTGCCGGGCTTCCTGCCAGCGCCGCTCGTCCCACAGCGCCTTGGCCGCCTGGGCCTGGCCGGCTTCGGTCGCGACGCCGTCCGGCCGGATCAGGCCGGCGCGGGTCAGCACGCGCAGGGTGAGACCATCATAGATGCGCTCGCCCCGGCCGACCGCCAACAGCCCCTGGCGCTCGTGCACCCGCAGGCGAAAGCGCCGGAAGCGGAGCGCCGCCGCCAGGACTCCGCGGTTGGGGGCAAACAGCATGGAAGCGAGGAACAGCGCGAACGCGACCAGCACGATGATCGGCCCCGTCGGCAAGCCGGGTGCGGAGGCCGAAATCGCGGCGCCCGAATAGCCTGCAACGCCGCCGAGTATCGCCGGCGATCAGCAGCAGCCGCTCGGTCCGGTCGGTCCAGAAACGGGCGGTGACGGGCGGGAATGATCAGCATGGCGACGATCAGGATCAGCCCGACGATCTTCAGGCCGATGACTGTCACCGCCATCACCAAGCCCATCATTGCAAGGTCGATCGGCACGAACGTTCACGCCGGTCGCCGCAGCGTATTCCGGGTCAAAGGCGACCAGCGTCATCGGCCGGCGCAGGACCATGGTCACCGCGACCGCCAGCGCCCCGCCGGCAGCGATGACCACCGCGTCCTGGAACAGCATGCCGGCGGTGGAGCCGAGCAGGAAGCTCTCGAGGCCCGCCTGCTGGCCGTGGCTCAAAGTTTGGATCACCGTCAGCAGCAACGATTCCGAAGCCCGAAAAAGACCGACAGCACGGCGCCGATGGCGGCGTCTTCGGCAAGCCGCGTGCGCCGCGCGATCCAGTCCACCAGAAAGAGCCCCACCGCCGCCGTCACCGCTGAACCCGCCAGGAGCCCCGGCAGATTGCGGCCCGTCGCCGCCCAGGCTCACCATGACGATAAAGGCGAGCACCGATGCCCGGCAGGGTGGCGTGGGCCATGGCGTCGCTGACCAGCGCGCGCTTGCGCAGAAACAGGAAATCCCCCGCTCGCGCCGGCGGCGATGCCCAGCAGGCCGGCGCCGATCGCCACCAGCGCGGCGTTATATCCCGATTGGAGCAACAGGGCCGCGAACAGCAGATCGGTCATGGCCGAGTTCAGGCCGTCGCCAGGTTCAGTTCGCCGATATGCGTGGCTGCCAGCCGCCCGCCATAGGCCGCCTGCAGATTCTCGGCCGTGAAGGTCTCGGCGATCGGGCCCTTCGGCGATCTTGTTCGGACATTGATCAACAGCACCCGTTCGAAATAGTCAGCCACCGTCGCCAGATCGTGGTGCACGCAGACGACCGTCTTGCCCTCTGTCTTCAGCTCCTTCAGCACGCCAATGATCGCGCGCTCGGTCGCGGCGTCCACACCGGCGAAGGGTTCGTCCAGCAGATAAAGTTCGGCATTCTGCGCCAGCGCCCGGGCGAGGAACACCCGTTGCTGCTGGCCGCCCGAAAGCTGGCCGATCTGCCGGTCGGCGAAGTCCGCCATGCCGACGCGCTCCAGACAGGCCAGCGCCTTCTCGCGGTGGCGATGCCGCACGATCGGCCGCAGCAGGCCCAGCTCGCGGTAAAGACCCATCATCACCACGTCGAGCACGCGCGTCGGAAAATCCCAATCGACCGAGGCGCGCTGCGGGACGTAGGCGATCCGCGCCCGCGCCTTGGCGAAGCGGTTCGCCCGAACACCGTCACCTGGCCCGAAAGCCGCGAGACAATGCCCAGCACCGCCTTGAGCAGGGTGGATTTGCCCGCGCCGTTCGGCCCGACAATGGCGGTCATGCTGCCCTTGGGAAAGGTCGCGTCGATGGAAAACACCGCGGGCTTGCCGCCATAGGAGACCGTCATCCCGCGCACGGAGAGCGCGGCGTCGGCATGAGCCTGCTTGCGCAGCGTCTGGCCGCCATCGGCCACCAGTTTAAGGCTGGCTGGGTTCATTGACTGTTCCTCCTTCACGTGCCGGCGCTCAGGCGACCGGCCATGCCCTGCGCCGGGGCGTTGCCGCCCAGCGCTCGCACGATGGTGGTGACGTTGTGATCGATCATGCCGAGATACGTGCCCTCATAGGTGTCGTCCTGGCCCATGGCGTCCGAGAACAACTGTCCGCCGATAACGACGTCGTGCCCCTTCGCCGCAGCACCCTCGATCAAGGCGCGAATGTTCCGGTCAGAGACCGAGGACTCGACAAACACCGCCCGAACCTTGCGCGCGACCAGCAGGTCCACCAGTTCGGCAACGCGGTTCAGTCCGGCCTCGCTTTCCGTGGAAATACCCTGGATGCCCACCACCTCGAAATCGAAGGCGCGTCCGAAATAATTGAAAGCGTCGTGCGCCGTCACCAGCACCCTTTGTTCGGACGGGACGGTCGCCAAGACCTCTTTTGCATAGGCAGAGAGTTTACCGATATCCGCCAAATGCCGTTCGGCGTTAGCATCAAAGGCGGACGCAAATGCCGGGCTGGCGTCGCTCATGGCGTCCCGGGCGGCGCGGACGACATAGGCCCAGCGTTCCGGGTCCATCCAAACATGCGGGTCGAACTTGTCCTTGTAGGTGTCGTGGGCGATCAACAGGTCGGCCGGCATTTTTTCCGCGACCGCCACCACCCGGCGATCCTCTGCCAGATTGCGCATGAAGACCTCCATCTGCGCTTCCAGATAGAGGCCGTGCCACAGCACCAGATCGGCCCGCGCCAGAGCCAGAATATCGGTGCGGGTCTGGCGGTAGGAATGGGGATCCACGCCCGGCCCCATCAGGCCCTTGACGCTGACATGCTCGCCGCCGATCTGGCGGGCCGCGTCGGCGATCATGCCGGTCGTGGCGGTGATGCGCAGCTTTTCAGCTGCCAACACCGCACCCGCCGGCACGCCCGCGCCCGCCAGCACCGCCGCGGCCGCCGCTCCCTGCAGTATTCCTCGCCTCGAGGGAATCCCTCGCATCTAAGTTCCTGACGCCTCACCCCGTACTGCACCATGCAGTCCGGTCTATAAAGCTATGCCTGACTGTAGATATGTAGCCTAGGCTACATATCAAACCAAGGGCTGAAATTTTGTGGGCAAGAATTTTTTGCTGCATTTTCGGTCGGTGGAAGATGGGGGCGAGAGTGTGCGGCCTGTTTTATGTGAAGCCTGCGAACGGCGCCGGCAGCCTCGGAGAGCGTAAGTACGGGCGAATGGCCCCTCGATCAAAGATCGATCGGCGTGGCTATTGTTGTTTTGACTCTTGGCGGCTTGGAACGCCCCCCGTCGCGGGGTCGGGTGCCGAGTTGGACGGCAAGCATGTCAAAGCCAGAGCGGCGGTTGGAGTGACCGGTCACGGGGCAGTTTTCTCCCCAGCCAGCGGTGGCCATCAGGCATTCGCTGCTGCCTTTGTCAGGGGGTCCAGAGCGCCGGGTCAAGCCACGGTTCCGGAACGCGAAGCCTGCCGTGCAGGGGCGGCGCAACGCGATCGAGCCGCAGCGACTGCCAGGCCCCGACCCATTCGTTCGGGATCGGGTAAGGCGGTTCGATGTCATGCTCTGGCCGGAACCCGAACCGGCCATAGTAGGCGGATCGCCCAGCACCAGGACCTGACAAATACCCGCGCGGGCCAGCCGCTGAAATCCCGCATTTACCATCGCGGTGCCGATGCCCTGGCCGTGTTTCATCGGCGCGACGGCGAGCGGCCCCAGCAGCGCCGCTGCGCCAGGATGGCCGTTCACCCCGCAGGCCGTGAAGGCCGCATGCCCGATCAAGGTGATCCCTTCGACGGCTACCAGATGCTCGCAGGCGGGGCACGCCAGTAGGCGCCGCAGAAGCGGCAGCAGGTCTTCGTCCGGAAAGGCTGCCGGATAGAGCGCTTTGACGGCAGACCGGTCCTGCTGGTTTGCCGGTCTGATGCTATGCGGCGCCGTCACGGCAGGGACGCCCAGTCTAGTCCCACGCCACAGCCTCGGCGTGTGCCGGCAACGTTCCGCTCAAAACGGCTCGTCCCCGCAAACGGTGATGCGATGCATAATGCGGGTCTCGCCTGGATAGTCGTCGATGGCGAAATGCTGGGTGCAGCGATTGTCCCAGAACGCCATGGAGCCCGGCCGCCAGCGGAAGCGGCAGGTGAACTCCGGCCGGGTCGAGTGTTCGCGCAGGTACGCCATCAGCGGCTCGCTCTCGGCCTCGGTCATGCCTTCGAAATGGCGCCAGTGCCCGCCGGCATAAAGCGCCTTCCGACCCGTTTCCGGGTGGGTGCGCACGACCGGGTGGGCGTTGGTGGTCGAGACATTGCCGGGATCGCGCACCTGCATGGTGTGGTACTGGCCATAGACCTCTTTCCGGGATTTGCCGCCGTCCTGCTTGAAGTTGTCGCCGCTGGAAACGGCCTTCATTCGGGCCAGCATCGCTTTCATGCCGTCGGACAGCGCATCATAGGCAGCATACATGTTGGCAAACAGCGTGTCGCCGCCGGCCGCGGGTGTTTCCTTAGCCAGCAGGATCGTACCCATCGCGGGTTGCGGTGCGAACATCTGATCCGAATGCCAGCCGCCGCCGAAATTGCGCTTGTCGGTCGGCAGCTTTTTGATCTCCAGCATGTCCGGATAGTCGTCCATGCCCTTCATGAAGGGGTGCTGGTGCAGGTCGCCCCAGCGGCGGGCAAAGGCCAGTTGTTGTTCGGGCGTGATCTCCTGGTTGCGGAAGAAAATCACCAGGTTCTCCAACAAGGCCCTATGGATTTCGTCATAGACGCCTTGCGGGTTGTCGGCGGCCAGATCGACATTGCCGATCTCCGCGCCCAGCGCGCCGGCGATGGGCGTGACGGTGATATGCTGATAATCGTTGCGCATGAGGCTTGGCTCCATGATGGTTTGGTCGCAAGTCTGACAGCATTGCTGGCGGTCAGCAATCGGCGGGTTGCCGGGCCGTTGCGCTTTGTAAGAGAGGATTTCCCGTGCGCGTGCTGCGCTTCCTGTTCGTGTTGCTGATATTGTTCGTTCCCCGCGCGGGCCTGGCTTGCAGCGAGTACCCGCAGCCGGAATTGCCCGTCTATCCACTGCGCGTGGAGACCGCTGGAGGGCCGCTCGTCCTGATGGTCGAACTGGCGGACAGCGCTGAAGAGCGCGCGTGCGGCCTGATGGGGCGGCCCCGGCTGGCTGGTGGCACGGGCATGCTGTTCGACATGCGCCCGGCCGGCCCGGCCTGGTTCTGGATGCGGAACACGCCGGAACCCCTGGACATGCTGTTCTTCGATGGGCAAGGGCGGCTGGCCTATATCGCGCCCAACACCGAACCCTATTCATGGGAATCCGTTGGAACCAAACAGCCGATTGCGGCGGTGCTTGAACTGGCGGCGGGGGAGGCGGCCCGGCTTGGCATCGGCCTGGGCTCTCGCGCCGAAATGCCGTGGAGCGGGAGTTGACTTCGCCCGCCCTTTTCTGCCCGATCTTGTGCAAGGCGGCCTGAACCCGCTATGCCAATCTCAGAAATCATCTGGCCGAGGAAGCCCCCACGAATGAGCGCCAATATCGCCAAGCTGGTCATTTTCGACACCTGGATGGCGGGCAACGCCATGGAGACCTTGCGCAACAACGACGTGCTGGACCTCTGCCACCTGCAGCAATCCGACGGCTATGCCGTGAACGAACCCCAACTGCTCACCATGCACGGTTATCAAAGCCTGCCGCGCACGGAATTGCAGCCGGAATACCTGACCGATCGCGACTTCATTGCCCGCATGCCGAACCTGCTGGCCGTCAGCTCGACCGGCGCGGGCTACGACATGATCGACGTGGACGCCTGCACCGAATGCGGCGTCGTCGTGGTGAACCAGTCGGGCTCGAACAAGGAAGCGGTGGCCGAGCACGCCTTTGGGCTGATCCTGGGCCTTTCCAAGCGCATCGCTCAGGCGGATCGGGGCATGCGGCAGCATGATTTTTTCAGCCGCGCGGGCGTCACCGGCAACGATATTCTGGGCAAGACGCTCGGCGTGGTCGGGCTCGGCCAAATCGGCACGCGCTCGGCCGAGATCGCGAAGGCGTTCCGGATGAAGGTCATCGCCTATGACCCTTATCTTTCGGCGGAAGAATGCCGCGCGCGGGGGGCGGAGAAAGTGGACTTTGAGACGCTGTTTTCGACCAGTGATTATGTCACCGTGCACACGCCCCGCACCGGAGAGACGCTCGGCATGGTGAACGCGGCGGCTTTCGCGCTGATGAAGCCGAGCGCCTATTTCGTGAACACGGCCCGGGGCGGCATTCACAAGGAAGACGATCTGCTGGCCGCGCTGGAGGCCGGGCAACTGGCCGGCGCCGGCCTTGACGTCTGGTGGGAAGAGCCGACGCCGAAGAACCATCCGCTGCTGCAACGCAACGACGTGATTGCGACGCCGCACAGCGCCGGCGTCACGCACGAGGCCGTGACCAACATGCGCGAATGGGCGGCGGCCCAGTGGATCGAGATCTTCAGCGGCAAGGTGCCGCCGCGCCTGATCAATCCGGAAGCCTGGCCGAAATACCGCCAGCGGTTTGCGGAAAAACTCGGATTTGCACCGGCCGAACTCGCGCGGAAATAACTGCCGCGCGTCGGCAGATCAGCCGCGCCCTGACCGGCGTGCGCAGCCGGGCCTCCGCAACCCGGATACCGCGTATCGGATGGTAGGACATCCCGAAGCACGACATCTTGTGTGTGGCCAATTGCCAGCACATCGGGCTTGTGTCACGATCCACGCAATCACCTAAAGCTAAGCTGAAAAAAAGGATTGGTATCCATGGCTCAAGCCGCGCTGCGCTCCGCCGGCTTCTTCTCTGCATCCGTTGCCGACGCTGACCCGGATCTGACCGCCGCCCTTCTGGGCGAGTTGGGCCGGCAGCAAGACCAGATCGAGTTGATCGCTTCCGAAAATATCGTCAGCCGCGCCGTGCTCGAGGCTCAGGGCAGCGTGCTGACCAACAAGTATGCCGAAGGCTATCCCGGTCGCCGCTACTATGGCGGCTGCGAGTATGTCGATGTGGCCGAGACGCTGGCGATCGAACGCGCGAAACAGCTTTTCGGTTGCGCTTTCGCCAACGTGCAGCCCCATTGCGGCGCGTCCGCCAACCAGGGCGTGTTTCTGGCCCTGCTGAAGCCGGGCGACACGATCCTTGGCATGTCGCTGGCCGCGGGCGGCCACCTTACCCACGGGGCCGCGCCGAACCTCTCCGGCAAATGGTTCAATGCGGTGCAGTACGGCGTGCGCAAGGAAGACGCCCGCATCGATTATGACGAGGTCGAACGGCTGGCGAAGGAACACCGGCCGAAAATGATCATCGCGGGCGGTAGCGCCTATCCGCGCGAGATCGACTTCGAGCGCTTCCGGGCGATCGCCGATTTGGTCGACGCCTATTTCTTGGTGGACATGGCGCACTTTGCCGGCCTGTCCGCCGCGGGCGTGCTGCCGAGCCCGCTGCCCCACGCCCATGTGGTGACGACGACCACCCACAAAACATTGCGCGGACCGCGCGGCGGCATGATCCTCTCGAACGATGAGGATTTGGGCAAAAAGATCAACTCAGCCATGTTCCCCGGCCTGCAGGGCGGCCCCCTGATGCACGTGATCGCGGCCAAGGCGGTTGCGTTCGGTGAGGCGTTGCAGCCGAGCTTTCGCGCCTATTGCGAAGCCGTGGTCGAAAACGCCCAGGCGCTGGCCAGGCGGCTGGAGGAAAAGGGACTGGCCATCGTCTCCGGCGGCACCGATAACCATCTGATGCTGGTGGACCTCCGCGCCATGGGCCTGACGGGCAAAGATGCGGAGGCGGCGCTGGAGCGCTGCGGTATTACGTGCAACAAGAACGCCATCCCCTTCGATCCGGAAAAACCGATGGTCACTTCCGGCCTGCGTCTTGGCTCGCCTGCGGCGACCACCCGCGGCTTCGGCGTCAACGAGTTCGAGCAGGTCGGCGACATGATCCACGGGGTTCTGGCCGAGTTGGCGAAGAACCCGCAGGGGAACCGTGCGGCCGAAGCCGAAACCGCCGCCCAGGTGAAGGCGCTTTGCCAGCGCTTCCCGATTTATGCGGCCTAGGTAGTCCCACCATGCGCTGCCCGCACTGCAATCACCCTGACACCCAGGTCAAGGAACTCCCGCCCGACGGACGACAACACGGCTATCCGGCGGCGGCGTCAGTGCGTGGAGTGCGGTGCGCGTTTCACCACGTTTGAGCGGGTCTATCTGCGGGATATCACCGTGGTGAAATCGAACGGGCGGCGTGAATTGTTCGACCGGGACAAGATCGAGCGCTCCATGCGCATCGCGCTGCGAAAGCGGCCGGTAGAAGAGCGCAAGGTCGAGTCCGCACTCAACAGCATCGTCCGCCGGATCGAGCAGTCGGGCGAATCGGAGGTTTCGGCTGAACAAATCGGCGGCCTGGTCATGGAAACGCTGGAGGCGCTCGACCCGGTCGCCTATGTCCGGTTTGCCAGCGTTTACAGGAATTTCCGTGAGGCCAAGGATTTCGAGGACTTTGTCGGGCGTCTGACCGGCGGCGAGCGGTGACGTGAACGCCGCCGCTACCGACGAGCGCTGGATGCGGGCCGCGCTGGCGCTCGCCCGCCGCGGCCTCGGGCGGACCTGGCCCAATCCGCCGGTCGGCTGCGTTATCGTGCGGGACGGCATCATCATCGGGCAGGGCTGGACCCAACCGGAGGGGCGCCCGCATGCGGAAACGGAAGCATTGGCAATGGCGGGCGACGGCGCGGCGGGTGCAACGGCCTATGTCACCCTGGAGCCTTGCAGTCACTACGGCCGGACGCCGCCCTGCGCCGGGGCGTTGATCGACGCGAAAGTCGCACGGGTGGTCGTGGCTTGCGGCGACCCCGACCCGCGTGTCTCCGGCCGTGGCTTTGCCGCGCTCAGGGCCGCGAAGGTCTCGGTCACGGAAGATGTGTTGCGCGGCGAGGCTCTTCGGATCAACGGCGGCTTCATCAAGCGCCATATCCAGGGCCTGCCGCTCGTCACGTTGAAGGTGGCCGCAACGCTCGACGGGCGCATCGCGACCGCCACGGGCGAAAGCCAGTGGATCACCGGCCCGTTGGCGCGCAACTACGGGCACCTGCTGCGGGCGACCCACGACGCCATTATGGTCGGAAAGGGCACGGTCGAGGCCGACAATCCCAGCCTTACCTGCCGGGTTCCCGGAATGGAGGTCCGCTCACCAGTGCGGGTGTTTCTCGATACGAACGGCACAATAACGAAGGACACGTTAACGAGCGGCACGGTAACGAATGGGACGGCGGCAGGTCCGTTCCATCTGCTGGCTGGCGATGGTCCGCCCGTCTGGCGCATTGCCCGGGTGGGTGCTTCGTCCTTGCCGAACGTCGAGACCATTGCGGTCGATGTGGGGCCGGACGGGAGGCTGGACCTGAGGCAGGTTCTGCAAGCCCTGGCCGGCCGCGGTATAACACGCCTGCTGGTTGAAGGTGGCGGCACGCTTGCGAGCGGCCTGATCCGTGCGGGTCTGATCGACCGGATCGAATGGGCGCAGGCGCCGAGCATCATCGGCGGCGATGGCCTGCCGGCAATCGGTGCTCTTGGCGTTCGACGCATCGCAGATATGCCGGAATTCTCTCTGGTGGAAACCCGCCAGTTGGATGACGATATGCTCTCCATCTATGAACGCGGCCAGAAAGAGCCTGCTTAGCGCCATGTTTACCGGAATTATCACCGATGTCGGCCGTATCCGCTCTATCGAGCAGCGGGGCGATGCGCGCCTGATTGTCGAAACGCGCTACGATACGGCTACGATCGACCTGGGCGCCTCCATCTGCTGCAGCGGTGCCTGTCTGACTGTTGTTGACAAGGGGGTCGACCAGAGGGTCGACGAGGGCAAAGGCTGGTTTGCGGTCGATGCGTCGGCGGAAACTTTGAACTCGCACCACCCTGGGCGACTGGCAGATCGGAACCGCCATCAATCTCGAGCGCGCCATGAAGGTAGGCGACGAGCTGGGCGGGCATATCGTCTCCGGCCATGTTGACGGCGTCGGCAGTGTCGCGACCCGCCGGGCCGAAGGCGACAGTGTGCGCTTTACCTTCGACGTTCCCGCCAGCCTGGCCCGGTTCATCGCCGAAAAGGGCTCTGTCGCCCTGAACGGGGTCTCGTTGACGGTGAACGAGGTCGAGGCTACACGGTTTGGTGTTAATCTCATTCCGCATACGCTAGAGAACACCACTTTTGGCAAAACGGCTCCCGGTGATCGTATCAACGTAGAAATTGATATGTTGGCACGCTACGTTGCCCGCCTGACAGAAACGAGAGGTCTCGCGTGAGCGACGATTCAAACACCATCAAACGCGCGTCTCCGGGCGACGTCGCCGCCGCCTGCGGCGATGAAAAGCCGCGGACCCACGAGGATTTGTCGTTCCTCTCTCCGATCGAGGAAATCATCGACGAGGCGCGCAACGGCCGCATGTTCATCCTGGTGGATGACGAAGATCGCGAGAACGAAGGCGATCTGGTCATACCCGCTCAGATGGCGACTCCCGATGCCATCAATTTCATGGCGAAATACGGGCGCGGCCTGATCTGCCTGTCGCTGACAAAACGTCGTGTGCAGGAACTCGACCTGCCGCTGATGCCGCGCGACAACCGCCAGCGCCAATCGACCAATTTCACCGTGTCGATCGAAGCGAGGGAAGGCGTGACCACCGGCATTTCTGCGTCCGACCGGGCGCGCACCATTTCGGTTGCCATCGATCCCGCCCGAGGCAAGTACGACATCGCCACGCCGGGCCACGTGTTCCCGCTGGAAGCGCGCGAAGGTGGCGTTCTCGTTCGGGCGGGGCATACGGAAGCCGCGGTCGATATCTCCCGTCTCGCGGGCCTCAACCCCTCCGGCGTGATTTGTGAGATCATGAACGAGGACGGCAGCATGGCCCGGCTGCCGGACCTGATACCGTTCGCCCAATACCATGGCCTGAAAATCGGCGCGATCGCGGACCTGATCGCCCACCGCAGGCGCCATGACCGCACGGTCCAACGGATGATTGAGACCGTCTTTCACTCCCGCCATGGCGGCGATTTCCAGATGATCGTCTTTGGCACGACGGTGGAATACGCAGAGCATATCGCGCTGGTTAAGGGTGATATCTCCACGGACGAGCCGGTGCTGGTGCGCATGCACTCCATGAACCTGCTGGAAGATCTTTTGGGCGACGAGCATCGCAACCGCGGCGGGTCGCTGCAGACCGCCATGCGGCTGATCGGCGAGGCAGGGCGGGGCGTGGTTGTGGTCATTCGCGAAACACGCGTAACGGGCCTCTCGGAACGCCTTCGTGAAGAACTGACGGAGAAGGCAGGGCGCGGCGGCGGCTTTCTGCGGGACTATGGCATTGGGGCCCAGATTTTGCTGGACCTCGGCGTGAAAGAGATGGTGTTGCTGTCCAATACCGAACGACACATTGTCGGCTTGGAAGGCTATGGGCTGAAAGTGGTCGAGACCCGCAAGGTGCCGCGGGGGAAAAATTGAAATGGCGGAGAGAACCCATATCCTTGTTGTGGTCGCGCCCTACTACAAGCACATCACCGACAGCATGTTGACCGGCGTTGCGCGCGCGCTCGACCGGGCCGGCGCCACGCACGAAGTGATCGAGGTGGCAGGGGCCTTCGAGCTTCCGTTCGCCGTTGCCGCCGCGCACGAGGCGGGCGACTTTGATGGCTATATCACGCTCGGCTGTGTGATCCGCGGCGAGACCTCACATTACGACCTGATTTGCAACGAAACCGCACGCGCGGTCCAGAACCTGGCTACCGATGGCGGCCTGGTGATAGGCTTTGGGCTGCTGACGGTCGAACACGAGGAGCAGGCGCTCGCTCGCGCCGATCCGAACGGCAAGGACAAGGGCGGTGAAGCGACGCGCGCCTGTCTGATGAACCTCGCGCTCGCCCGTCGCTTTTCTCAAGACTGACCAGACAGGAATTCCCCATGCGGGGTAATGATCTTATCCAATCGTTTGCCCCGGGCGCATCGCCGGTGGGTGAGGCGGTCGATGCGCGCCCGCTGGAGGGGCTCCGGCAGTTGGCGCGTGTCGCCGCTATCCAGGTGCTCTATCAATCGGCCATGACCCACGCCCCGATTGCCAAGGTGGCGAGGCAGTTCGAGGAACACCGGCTGGATCATGACATCGACGGCCTGTCGCTCAAGGCCGACCGGGCCTTTTTCCGGCGCCTGACCACGGGCATTGCCCAGGACGCCCAACCGCTCAGCCTGTTGGTGCAGGAAAAGCTGCAAAATCGGCAGGTCGGGCGGCTCGAATATGTGCTTCAGGCCATTCTGATGGCGGGCGCATACGAGCTGCAAGCCCTGAGAGACGTGCCGGCCCGCAGCACGATCAACGAATACACCGAAATCGCCGCCGCCTTCTTCGACGATGGCGAGCGCTCACTGGTGAATGCGGTGCTGGACCGGCTGGCGCGGGAGTTGCGGCCCGATGACTTCAAAACGGTCGCCTGATCCGGCGACCGCCGGCGTGGGCCAAGGCGCGCGGCGTCTGACGGAATTCGGCCTGATCGCCAAATACCTGGCGCCGCTCGCCGCGCATCCGGGCGCGCGCGGGCTGATCGACGATGTCGCGGTCCTGCGCGGCCAAGATCTTGCGGGCGACATGATCCTGAACACGGATACCGTCGTGGCGGGCGTGCATTTTTTGCCCGACGACCCGCCCGACGCCGTGGCCGAGCGCGTGCTGCGGGTCAATCTCTCCGACCTGGCGGCGAAAGGCGCCAAGCCGCTTGGCTATCTGCTGACGCTCGCGCTCGGTCCTGCCGAAGACGAGGCTTGGATTGCCGGCTTTACCGAGGGGCTCGGCCGGCAACCAGGCTGCCTTCGGCTGGTCGCTGCTTGGTGGCGACACGGTCCGGACGCCGGGTGCGCTGACGATCAGCGTTATGGCCGTCGGCGAAGCACCGCCCGAGAAGGCGCCAACGCGGGCAGGCGCGCGGGCCGGCGACCAGGTCTGGGCGTCCGGCACGATCGGCGATGGCGCGTTGGGCCTGGCTGTAATTCAGGGGGAGGGGCCGGATATCGCGCCGGACTTGGCCGCCGAGGCCGCCGCCCGCTTCCGCCTGCCGGAGCCGCGGGTCGCGCTTGGCCAGGCGTTGGTCGGACGGGTCAGGTTTCCGCATCGGCGGATATATCCGACGGCTTGGTCGCCGATCTCGGCCATATTGCAGATGCGTCGGGCCTCGGCGCCGTGATCGAGGGGCCGCGGGTGCCCTTGTCGCGCGCCGGACAGGCAGCGGTCGCCGGCAACCCGGACTGGTTCGGCCGTTTGATCACCGGCGGTGACGACTATGAACTGCTGCTGACCGCACCGCCCGGCGCCGCGGCCGAGCTTGCCGCGGCTGCGCGGGGATGCGGCGTAGCGCTAACCTGCATCGGCCGCATGGAAGCGGGCAGCGGGGTCACCGTATTGAACCGGGACGGACAGGCGCTGGTCCTCGGCCAAGCCGGCTATCGGCATTTTTGAGGCTTAGCTCGCCGCGGCTATCGCATCCGCGATGGCTTTTAGTGCGGCGTTGGCCTGGGCGCCATCGGGGCCGCCGGCCTGGGCCATATCTGGGCGGCCGCCGCCGCCCTTGCCGCCCATGGCCGCCGCTCCCGCGCGCACCAGATCGACGGCACTCATTTTCGCCGTCAGATCCTCGGTTACGCCCACCACCAGCGAGCCTTTGCCGTCGGTCGCGGTGACCAACGCGGCAACGCCGGAGCCGAGTTGGCTCTTCAGGTCGTCCGCCATGCCGCGCAGGTCCTTGGCCGGCACGTCCTTCAGCGCTCGGGCGGCGAACTTGATGCCGCCGATGTCTTGGATTGCCGGCGTCTCTCCGCCCGCGCCGCCGGTCGCCAACTGCCGGCGCAGTTCCGTCACGTCTCGCTCCAGCTTGCGCCGCTCGTCCAGCAGAGCCGTGACGCGCTCGCTCAACTGCTCGGGCGTGGTGCGCAGCCGTGCAGCCAGATCGTCCAGAATATGCAGCCGCGCCGAAATATAGGTCTGGGCGGCCGCGCCCGTCAGCGCCTCCATCCGGCGGACGCCGGCCGCGACAGCGCTTTCAGCGATTACCAGGAAATTTCCGATATCCCCGGTGTGTTCGACATGAGTCCCGCCACAGAGTTCGACCGAGTACGGTTTTTTCGGCGCGTCCGGATCATCGCCGCCCATGGTGACGACCCGGACTTCATCGCCGTATTTCTCGCCGAACAGCGCCATCGCGCCCGCCTCGATCGCCTGCTCGGTCGGCATCAGACGCGTCGAGACCGGTGCGTTCAGGCGAACGCGCTCGTTCACCTCCCGCTCGACCTGCGCCAGTTCCGCTTCGCTGAGCGCTTTCGGGTGGGAGATGTCGAAGCGCAGCCTGTCCGGCGCCACCAGCGAGCCCTTTTGCGCCACATGATCGCCCAGCGCTCGCCGCAGCGCCGCATGCAGCAGATGCGTGGCCGAGTGATTGCGGCGGACTGCATCCCGTCGGCCGGTATCGACATCCAGGGCAACCATATCGCCCACCGATACCGTTCCCTCTTGCACCCGGCCTTGATGCACGAACAGATCGCCCAGGCGTTTCTGAGTGTCGCTGACCGTGAAGCGGCCGTGCTCGCCTTCGATAGTGCCGGCATCGCCCACTTGGCCGCCGGATTCGCCATAAAAGGGCGTCTGATTCAGGATTAGTGCCGCTTCCGCACCCGCATCGACCTTCTCGACCGGCTCGCCGTTCTGGATGATGGCCAGGACCTGGCCTTCGGCCTCGGTGGCGGTGTAGCCGAGGAACTCGGTCGCGCCCAGCCGCTCGCGCAGGTCGAACCAGATCGCCTCGTCCGCGGCTTCGCCGGAGCCGGCCCAGGCCGCGCGAGCCTCCGCACGCTGGCGTTCCATCGCTTGCTCAAACCGATCCGTATCCACCGCGATATCACGGGCGCGCAGCACGTCCTGGGTCAGATCCAGCGGAAATCCATAGGTATCGTACAGGCGGAAGGCCACCTCGCCGTCCAGCGTGGCGCCGGCGCGGAGTTTTTCCGTCTCCTGGTCCAGCAGGCGCAGTCCCCGGCCGAGCGTCTGCTTGAAGCGCTCTTCCTCCAGCCGCAGGGTCTCGGTAATCAGGGGCTGCGCGCGAATCAGTTCGGGGAAGGCATTGCCCATCTGGCGCACCAGTTCCGGCACCAGCCGCCACATCAGCGGGTCCTGCGCGCCCAGCAGGTGGGCGTGGCGCATGCCGCGGCGCATGATGCGGCGGAGCACATAGCCCCGGCCCTCGTTCGACGGCAGCACACCGTCCGCGATCAGAAAGCTGGAGGCGCGCAGATGGTCCGCGATGACCCGGTGCGAGGCGGCCTGCGGTCCGTTCGGCGCGACGCCGGTCGCCTCCGCCGAGGCGCGGATCAGGGCCTGGAACAGGTCGATATCGTAATTATTGTGCTTGCCCTGCAGCACGGCCGCGATCCGCTCCAGCCCCATGCCGGTGTCGATGGAGGGGCGGGGCAGACTGACGCGCTCGTCCTTCGTCACCTGCTCATATTGCATGAAAACCAGGTTCCAGATCTCGATAAAGCGGTCGCCGTCCTCATCCGGACTGCCGGGCGGGCCGCCGGGGATGGAGGGGCCGTGATCGAAAAAGATCTCCGAACAGGGGCCGCAGGGGCCAGTCTCGCCCATGGCCCAGAAATTGTCCGACGTGGGAATGCGGATGATCTTGTCGTCGGAGAGGCCCGCAATCGTGCGCCAGAGCCGCGCGGCCTCCTCGTCCTCCGAATAGACCGTGACCAGCAGCTTCTTCGCCGGCAGGCCGTATTCCTTGGTCACCAGGTTCCAGGCGTGCTCGATGGCGACATCCTTGAAATAGTCGCCGAACGAGAAGTTTCCCAGCATCTCGAAAAAGGTGTGGTGGCGCGCGGTGTAGCCCACGTTTTCAAGATCGTTGTGCTTGCCGCCCGCCCGCACGCATTTCTGCGAGGTGACGGCCCGCGAATAAGGACGGTGTTCCACGCCCGTAAAGACATTCTTGAATTGGACCATGCCGGCATTGGTGAACAGCAGGGTCGGATCGTTCCGCGGCACGAGCGGACCCGATTCGACGATCTCGTGCCCGTTCTTCGCGAAAAAGTTCATAAAAGTCGCGCGAATGTCGCTCGTAGTGGCCATGATGTGCTGCGCCGTGATTGTCCGGAAAGGCGGATCGCCAAAAAGCGGAACAAGGCACCGGGCCGGCCGGGTCCCTATCCCGCTTTTCACTTAATCCGCGCAAGGCCCCGTGTCCAGATAACAGACTGCCCGGACGGCCGGCGGTTTCGGGCTGCAATCAGCGGGCGCTGCTATGCCTCGGACCGCTCCGCCAGCGGCCCGCCCAGGTCGGCCGCGGGCTCGTCTTGATCCTCCAAACCTCCCGGGCCCGCCAGCATGGTGTCTACCACCAGCCCGGCATTGGCACGGATGCGGCTTTCGATCAGGCCCGCGACATCGGGATTTTCGCGCAAGAAACCTTTGGAATTCTCGCGGCCCTGGCCAAGCCGTTTGCCGTCATAGGAGAACCACGCGCCCGACTTCTCGACGATGCCAGCGGCGACACCGAGGTCGAGCAACTCGCCCATCTTGGAAATACCCTCGCCATACATAATGTCGAACTCGATGACCTTGAATGGTGGCGCCATCTTGTTCTTGACGACCTTCACCTTTGTCTGGTTACCGACCACCTCGTCCCGATCCTTGATCGAGCCGATGCGGCGGATTTCCAAGCGGACCGAGGAGTAAAACTTCAGCGCGTTGCCGCCGGTGGTCGTTTCCGGGTTGCCGAACATGACGCCGATCTTCATGCGGATCTGGTTGATGAAGATGACGATGGTGCGGGATTTGTTGATCGACGCCGGTCAGCTTGCGCAGCGCCTGGCTCATCAAGCGGGCCTGGAGGCCGGGCAGGGAATTGCCCATCTCGCCTTCCAGTTCCGCGCGCGGCACCAATGCGGCGACGCTGTCGATCACCAGCACGTCCAGGGCGCCGGAGCGCACCAGCGTGTCGGCGATTTCGAGCGCCTGCTCGCCCGTGTCGGGCTGGGAGATCAGGAGATCGCCGATCTTGACGCCGAGCTTCCTCGCATAAGCCGGGTCGAGCGCGTGTTCGGCGTCGACAAAGGCAGCTGCACCGCCGGCCTTTTGCGCCTCAGCGACAATGTGCAGGGCAAGCGTGGTCTTGCCGGAGCTTTCCGGGCCATAAATTTCGACCACGCGCCCGCGCGGCACGCCGCCGATGCCAAGCGCAATATCGAGGCCGATCGAGCCGGTCGAGACGACCTCGGTCTCGATAACCTTGTCATTGTCGCCGAGCCGCATGATGGAGCCTTTGCCGAAGGCACGCTCAATCTGGCCCAAAGCGGCATCGAGGGCTTTTGTCTTGTCCATGTCTCTATTCTCAACCAGGCGGAGAGGTGACCGACTCATTTTCATACTCCATGTTCGCACGGGTTCGGCCCCGTTGGCAATGAGTGGGATCGTACTAAATTTGTTCTAAAATGCAATGTACTTTTTATGTTCTGTTCCATATTACACCTAACATACTGATTAACCGTGGCTGTTTTAGGGCGCTCCCCCGATAGAACCCCGCAAACGGATCGCGGGCCGGTGATTTTTTCAAAAATACGCGCCGAGCCGGCAAGCCTTGGTGACCGGCAGGCGCGCACAACCGACAGTCGAGTGCCGAATTGGAACCCTGCACTTATTTTGGTGCAATGGCGGTAATGGACTTGGTGAAGCCGGTCAGGGAAAATGGTGCAACCACCGTTTGATCGGGCGCGAAACTCATGGTCAACTTACCGCCGCCGCCACGCTTCATGGTGTTGACGAGGCTGTCTTCGATGACGCCATCGACCACGCACGATGGCGGGTTTGGCACGCAGATCGCGAACGGTATGGTGAGCACCTCGCCGTTGTCGATCTGCATTTTTATGCCCTTCTGCAGCAGAACGCCGAGCGGCGTGAAAATGCGCAGCACCGGCTTGGAACTGTTTCGCGGATACATGACGGAAAGACGGATAAATGCCTTGCCGCTTTTGGTTTCCTCCAAGACCTGTTGCATCTCACAGACCTTGGTCGTCTTTCCGTCGACCTCGACGTCGCGGCAGCCGACGAACCAGTCGCCATTCTTGGTAATTTCTGGCTGCTCCGCGTCGGGCTGTCCCGCGTTGGGCTGTGCGGCGCCGGGCTGTGCCGCGTTGGGCTGTGCGGCGCCGGGCTGTGCCGCGTTGGGCTGTGCGGCGCCGGGCTGTGCCGCGTCGGGCTGTGCGACTTCGGGTTTCGGATTCTCCGTTTCCAGCTTCGGGTCGTCCAGTCCGACGGATGGAGGCGCGGTCTCTTGCGCCAGCGCGGAGCCAGCGAGGCCGGCAGGCCCAGCGAGCCCCGCAGGCACAGCGAGCCCCAATGCAACAGCGATCGCTAAAGTAAGACGCATGGCGCGCTCCTTGAGGTCGTGGGGTGGTCGGTAGCTTGAGCTTGGCAGAATTAATAGCCGGGATCGTCTAAATCCAAATGAGGAAACATCCGATTCAAAAATCGTGCGGCCATTCAGCCCGGACGGTATGGGAACCGCCGGCGAAAGATGCCCGGGGTTCACCTCCGCAAGGCTGGTTACACCCAATAGGCCCAACGAGACTTTCACTTCGGCCTCCAGAATCTTCGAGCGCCCGAAGCATGGCAGGCTCGCCGCCCGCGGCAAGCGCGTACCCCTGCAGGCGCCCGAGCCCAACCGCATTCGCGCCAAGCGCGACGGCCTTGACGATATCGGAGCCGCGCATAAAGCCGCCGTCTACCCAGACCTCCGCCTTGCCGGCGACCGCATCGACGATCTCCGGCAGGAGTGCGATGCAGCCGAGGCCGTGATCGAGTTGCCGCCCCCCATGATTGGAGACATAAATCGCCTGCACTCCATGATCGATGGCCAGCCGGGCGTCTTCTGCGGTGGCTATCCCTTTCAGCACCAAGGGAATTTTGAACTTCGAGCGGAAGTCCGCGATGTCGTCCCAGCGCAAGGCCGCCTGATGGGCCATGGGGTTTGCACCGGCCCAGGCGCGGCGGCGACCTTGGGGCAGGTAGCGTTTTGCCATATCCCGTTCGCGGCGGGAATAGACCGCGGTGTCGACGGTAAAGCAGAAGGCGCGGTAGCCCGCTTCGACCGCGCGGTGGCCGATCTCGTCCAGCCAAGCCCGGTCGCCGCGCACGTAAAGCTGAAACATGGATGGATTTTCGACCGACTTCGCCACTTCCTCCAGCCCCGGATCGCAGGCGGACGAAAGCATGTGATCGCAGCCAAAGGCTTCCGCGGCCCTCGCCGGCGCTATCGCCCCTTCGCGCGTGAACGACTTGACGGAACCGATGGGCGCCAGCAGCACCGGCAGCCGCAGGCGCTTGCCCAGCACGTCGCCCGAGGCATCAACCGCGGAGACATCCCGCAACACACGCGGCCGGAACGCAAGCGACTTCGATCGCGAGCCGGTTGCGCACCTGGGTGGTTTCAGTTTCGGCGCCGCCCGTGAGGTAGTCCCATGTGGTCTGCGGCAGGCTCAGGCGCGCTTGATGAATAAATTCGTGCAGCGTTTGATAGTCACGCTCAGGATACATAGGCGACGGTCCGATGCACAGAAGGAGAATGTCGAGGAGACAATAGCCAGTCTGCGGAAGGACGCCAACCGTGTGTCGAACACAGGGCCGGGAGATAACGGCGATGGCGTGAGAATGTTCGGATTTGCCGCCGTCACCCGGCCAACCAGGGACATGCATCTCTACAAATGTATATGCACACATATGCATAAAGGACAGGGGTCGAACTGTAACCGGTCAACCTGCTGCTTCGGGAAAAAACCCTTGGCACGTGTATGCGCCGGTATTACATTCTGTTGTATGAGTTTGACTGCGACGCGCGTGTTTCGCGCGATGCAGCGGCGGGCCCGGGCATCCATTGCCCCCAACCATCGCCCGGGCCCGCCACCCATTGAATTATTTCAAATACACTACGATCAGGTTAACGGGCGGCTTGGACCTGCGGATCTTTGTCGATATCGCGGTGCAGCGTGTGCACCAGCCAGCCTTTGGCATACAGCATCGCCGACAGGGTTTCCGTCAAATAAACCGAGCGGTGGCGCCCGCCGGTACAGCCGATGGCAATGGTTAGATAGCTTTTGCCTTCTTGCTCGTAGCGGGGCAGAACGAAGTCGAAAAACCGCTCCAAATGCTCCAGAAAGGTTGCGGTGCCGTGGTCTGCGCGCACATAGGCGCCCACGGCCGGATCCAGCCCGCTCAATGGCCGCAGGTCCGGCTCATAGTGCGGATTGGCGAGAAAGCGGACATCAAATACCAGGTCCGCCTCCCGCGGTACGCCCTGGCGGTAGGAGAACGACACGACCTGCACCGCCAATCCGCTCGGATCCTCCGCCCCGAAGGTGCCGGCGACCCAACGTTTCAGTTCCCGCGGGGACATCAGCGAGGTATCCAGGACGTGATCCGCTCGTTCGTGCAGCACGCGGAGCATGTCCTGTTCGACCTTCAGGCCATCCTGAATCGACCCGTCCGGAGCCAGCGGGTGTCGGCGGCGGGTCTCCTTGAACCGGCGCCCGGCGACTTCCTCGTCACAGTCCAGATAGATAATGGTGATTGGACCGCTGCCGCTCGCGGTCAGCTCGCGCCGCAAGTTCAGCAACGCGTCAACATCCAGGCCGGGGGTGCGAGCGTCCATGCCGATAACCAGACCTGCGCGCGATGCTTCCGCAACAGGCTGTTCTTCGGTAAGCGGTTCTGCAATAAGGGGCCGCAACAACCGGAAGGGCGGATTGTCGACGGCGTCAAACCCCAGATCCTCGAACGCTTTCAGGGCTGTCGTTTTCCCCGCACCGGAAATGCCGCTCAGAATAATGATCTGCCGGCCGCCATGTCGGCGTGCCGGCTCCGCATCGGCGGGCTCATCGCTGGGGGCATTGTCAGTGTGCTTCTGCATGAGCATCCGGATTCCTACTCCATACCGGCCACCCTAACAGCTAACTTATGAACCGGCGACAACATCAGCGACAACAGATTTGACCAGATCCGGCGTAGCGCTGTCGAGCTAGCGTCGGCGGTGCGCTGCGCTCATCCCCAATATGTTCGGCCGAGGGTGCTGGCTTACGCAGAGCGCATGTGGCAGCATTGGCGGTTCTCCGCGCTGCACGATGGCTGTATGCTACCGTGGGCGCGACAAATCGCAGGTCAACTGACTTTGGCGCTGCTATTAGAAGGTTGCCGTTGTCCGGTCGCAATGCGGTGGTCGGTTGGTCGTTCAGTCACAGGTAAAAGGGGAAGCCGGTGGTCAACAACGCCGCTCTCGACGCACAAGGCATCACAAATCCCGGAAAAGTGCATTGGAACCTGCCGGTTCACGCCCTCTATGAGGCCGCCATTCAGCGGGGCGAGGCGAGGATCGCCGGTGGCGGAGCCTTGCTGGCGACGACCGGCGAGCACACCGGCCGCAGTCCCAGAGACAAGTTTATTGTCCGCGACTTGCTCACGGACAACACCGTAAATTGGGGCGACGTGAACCAGCAAATGAGCGGCGAGCAGTTCGAGCGGCTGTACCGGCGGATGATGGCCTATCTGCAGGGCCGCGAGATGTTCGTGCGTGACGCCTATGCCGGCGCGGATCCGTCCTATCGCCTGCGGGTGCGGGTGGTGAACGAATTCGCGTGGCACAACCTCTTCTGCCACAATATGTTCATCCGCCCGCCGCTGGATGCACTGCCGGGGTTTGAGCCCGATTTCACCATCGTTCAGGCGCCGGGATTCGTGGCGGATCCCGAGATTGACGGATGCCGGAGCGGGACGGTCATCGCCATGAGCTTCACGCACCGTATGGTGCTGATCGGCGGCACTTCCTATGCCGGCGAGACAAAGAAATCCGTTTTCAGTTACTTGAACCATGTTTTGCCCGGCCAGAACGTGATGCCGATGCATTGCTCGGCGAATATCGGGCCGAATGGCGATTCGGCGATCTTCTTCGGATTGTCCGGAACCGGAAAGACGACGCTCTCCGCCGATTCCTCCCGCACCTTGATCGGCGATGATGAGCACGGCTGGTCCAACAACGGCCTCTTCAACTTCGAGGGCGGGTGTTACGCGAAGGTCATCAACCTTTCCCCGGAGGCCGAGCCGGAGATTTATGCCGCCTCGCATCGCTTCGGCACCGTCTTGGAAAATGTCGTCATGGACCCGGAGACCGGCGCCTTGCTGCTGGACGATGTTTCCCTGACCGAGAACACAAGATCATCCTACCCGCTCGATTTTATTCCGAACGCCAGCGAGGACGGCCTGGGCCCGTCGCCGAAGAACGTCATCATGCTGACGGCCGATGCCTTCGGCGTCCTGCCGCCGATCTCCAAGATGACGGCAGAGCAGGCGATGTACCACTTTTTGTCCGGTTATACCGCGCGTGTCGCGGGTACGGAGAAGGGGGTGAACGAGCCCCAGGCAACCTTCTCAACCTGCTTTGGCGCGCCGTTCATGACGCGCCACCCGTCGGCCTACGCCCGGTTGCTGGGCGAGAAGATTTTGGGGGCGGACGTGAACTGCTGGCTGGTCAATACCGGCTGGAGCGGCGGCTCCTATGGAGTTGGGCGGCGCATGAAGATTTCGCACACGCGGGCGATGGTGGCAGCGGCTTTGAACGGACGCCTGGCGGAATCCGAAACCGTTCAGGATTCGAATTTTGGCTTGCATGTCCCCCGCACCTGCCCGGATGTGCCGGAAGAAGTGCTGACGCCGCGCAACACCTGGGCGGACAAAGACGCCTATGATGCAACTGCACGCGAATTGGCGGCCCGGTTCGCCGAAAACTTCAGCCAGTACGAAGCCCATGTCGACAAGGGCGTCAAGGCGGTGGCGATTCGGCCCGCACCCTGATCCCGCAGCATTGCCGCATTAAGCGTTGATAGAGCGGCGGCCTCTCGGCCGTGGCTTTATTGTGACTTCGGCCTTTCGGCCCTCGCTGGTGCTTCCAGCATCACTTCCGCCATCTTGCCCTGCCGCACGTCCGCGCGCTCCCGTGTCTGCCCTGCCTCGCTTGTTGCGACGACGATGTACCTTCCGGCCGGCAGGCGGAACAGGCCGGTGCTGCCGTTCGCCGTCGCCAGCACCCGCCGGTCGCTCTTTCCGTTTTTGGAGGTGTCCTCCACCCGCAACGCCACGTCCTGCAACTCCGGTGGCGCCGAAACCCGCAGATAGCCGAGCTTCAAGTTGAAGGCATGCCGTAGCGTATTACCCGCGCTGACAATCAGGTCGGCCACCGTCTTGATGCCGCCGGCTTGCGCCAATATGCGGTAGCGCCCCGCCGGCAGCGTAATCATGGGCTGAGGCTCCCGGCGTACCATCATTGCCGCGCCCTCCGCCCCGCTGCCCAATCGCGAAACCGTATAAGAGATGCCGCTTTCCAGCGGTGCGCCGGACGCGGTCGGTCGTACCTGCAGGCTCACATAGCCGAGACCGAGGGAGAATGTCTCGCTGTCGACGCCGCCGTCTGTGGAAAACGGAAACTCTCGCACGACGTCGCCATAGGAGACGCGTGCAATGTAGTTGCCGGCGGATAGCGGGAAAAACGGCGATGGGTCGGTAGACTGAGCGACCCGCCGGAAGGTGCCGTCGCCGGCGGGTGAAAGAATTTCGAACGCCAGATCCGTTTCAACCGAGGGGCCGCTCGGCCCGGCCAGAATGCTGATTTTCACTCCCGAAATGTCCGGCGATTGCGGCGGTGGCTTTTCCGGTGCGCCGGGGGGAGCCGCCGCCCATTCGAACGGCTTCAGTTCTGCATCTCCCTCGCCCGATGCAGGTGTCTCCTGCGGTTCGCCGCCCGCCACCCTTTCCGGCCGTGGTTTTGGCAACGGCGGAAAGCCGCTGCCGTTGGTTGCATCGCCGGCATCGGCGCGATCACCCTCCGCCGCCGGTTCAGTGGCTCCGGGGGCAGGGGCGCCCGACGAGACGACTGTGGGCTCTGGCGTTTCGGCCCCGTCTGCCGCGGTTTCCGCGGCGGATGCGCCGGCGACCGTCTGTTGATCGGCCGGCTCTTTGAGCAGCCCCACGATAAGGGTGTGGAGCGTTCCCGGCTCTGCGCGATGATATCGGCCTCCCGTATTGTCGGCGAGGCAATGCAGCGGTTCGGCGTCCGAACCAAGCGCCAGTACGTCGATCCGGAGCGCCGGGTCCGCCTCTTTCAGGGATGAAGCGAGCGCACAGCCGATACTCAAACATGCTGACGGCGCCTTGGCGACCACCAGCACGGCGCCCCCGCCGGCAGTGATCGCGTCGCTGGCCGTTCGCAGGGCCATGTCCAGGTCGAACTGGGCAGGCGCTTTGGACGTATCCGTTTCATCGGCCCGCCGTTCGCCGGCCTCTGCCAGTTCAGGTTCCAGGCCGCAGACGCCGGCAAAGGCGGTCATTTGCAGGGGCAACAATCCCGGCTGTTGCAGCGCGTCCCGGATAACCGCGCCGGCGTCGTCGGCAATGCGCGGATCGAGGATAATGACAGCCGCTCGCTCTCGTTCCGGCTGATGCGCCGGCTGCTCCCTCGGTGTTTGGGCTGTTGCGGGCGATGCCGCCGCCATCAGTCCTATCGCGCCTGCCAAACCGGTCCGCCACCGCCGCATGTCGATCGTTCTGCTCTTTGAAGGAAATGTGGAAATATCTGCGGCGACCATACAGGCTGACGGTGCGTCCGCAACTCCCTTTGGTCCACGCGCGGTCATCCATGCGATAGCGGCTCACGCCACTCGCGAAAGAGTCGATGAATGCGCTATGATCGGTGATCTCCCTTGAACCGTCCGCGGAGCACCGATGATGGCCACCTCAGACAATCTGCGCATCGATCCGGTCCGGTTATGGGACAGCCACATGGAAATGGCGAAGATCGGCCCCGGTGTCGCGGGCGGCAACAACCGGCAGACCCTGACCGACGAAGACCGGCAGGGCCGCGAGTTGTTCCGGCAATGGTGCGAGGCGGCGGGTCTGAGCGTGACCGTGGATAAGATCGGCAACATGTTCGCCCGCCGGGCTGGCCGGAACAATGATTTGCCGCCGATCTTAATGGGCTCGCACTTGGATACCCAGCCGACCGGCGGGCGGTTCGACGGCGTGTTCGGCGTGATGGCCGGACTTGAAGTCATCCGCACGCTCAACGACTTGGGGATAGAGACGGAAGCGCCGCTTGAGGTTGTGAACTGGACCAACGAGGAGGGGGGCAGGTTCGCACCGCCCATGGTCGGCAGCGCCGTCTTTGCCGGTCAGATGGCGCTGGAGCACGCGCGCGATCTGCGGGATCTGGAAGGTGCGCGCTTTGGCGATGAGCTGAAACGCATCGGCTTTGAAGGCGACCAGCCGATGGGCGGGCGTGCGCTCGGCGCCTATTTCGAGAGTCATATCGAGCAGGGCCCCATCCTGGAGGCTGAGGAAAAGAGCGTGGGCGTGGTCACGGGCGTGCAGGCCATGCGCTGGTACGAGGTTACGGTCACTGGCCGGGAATCCCACGCCGGCACGACCCCACCCGCCAACCGCCGGGACGCGCTGACGGCGTCTGCTCGCATCCTGGCGGCCCTGGATGACATCATGCAAAAGCGCGGCGTCGACGGCCGCTGTACGGTCGGCGTGATGGAAGTCCGGCCCGGCTCGCCCAACGTTATTCCGGGCGAGGTTTTTTTTACCGTCGACATCCGCAACCCGACCGTCGCCGAACTTGACGTGATGGACAGGGAGTTTCGCACCGCCGTTGCGAAGATTGCCGCGGACCGGACGATCGGGGTGGAGGTGCACGAAACGTGGTTTTCACCGCCCGTGCTGTTCGATCCCGGCTGTGTGGCGGCGGTTCGTCATGGCGCAAAGACCGCCGATCACCCGTGGCGCGATATCATGAGCGGCGCCGGCCATGACGCCGTGCACGTCTCTAAGATCGCGCCGACCGCCATGATCTTTGTGCCCTGCAAGGACGGCATCAGCCACAACGAGGCCGAGTATGCCGCGCCGGAGCATCTGGCGGCCGGGTGCGATGTTCTGTTGCGCGCGGTGTTGGAGTACGCTAACCGGGACTCGGCGGAGTAAGCGCCGCTGCTCTGCGCCGATTATACATCCCTGCGTCAGCCGGCTTGCGCGCGGGTCAGACGGGTCCGAGGCAGGCCCGGCGAATCCACCAGCCGGGGGCTCTGGCGGATAGCCAGGAGGCCGCTTCGGTGGCGGCATCTACGGTGGGGAACAGGCCGAAGCAGGTTGCGCCGCTGCCGGACATCCGCGCCAGCAGCGCGTCCGGCGCGGATGAAAGCGCCGCCAAGACTTCGCCGATAGCGGGCAGCGTCTCGATCGCCGGCCGTGTCAGGTCGTTCCGCGCCTGGGCGAGCCATTCGGCCAACGCTTCGGGGCAGCGCATGTCGGCGGGTGTCGGCAGGGGCTCTGCCAGCGGCTTGCCGAAGCGGCCGCCGAGAGCGTTAAATACCGCGGCCGTGCTGGAGGGTTCAGCCGGATTTGCCAAAACGGCAGGCAGGCTCGGCATGGATCGCAATGGCGTGAGCTTCTCTCCCATGCCTGCAACCAGCGCCGGTCGGCCGAGCAGGCAGACCGGGATGTCGGCGCCCAGATCGGCCCAGGCCCCGGGTTCGCCGGGATCAATCCCGTAAAGCCCGCGCAGGGCGCGCAGCACGGCAGCAGCATCCGCCGACCCGCCGCCGAGGCCGGATGCCACCGGCAGGTTCTTGGTCAGGCGCAGTGCAGCTCGCTCGCCGCTGCCGGCTCGGGCACGCTGCGCCGCCCGCAGCACCAGGTTGTCCGCCGCATCCTCCGCCGCCAGCGGCTCGCCGAAGGGACCATCGATGGCCAGCGACCACCGATCCGAGCGGCTGGCCGTGACCCGATCACCGATATCGGCAAACACCACCAGGCTTTGCAGATCGTGGTAGCCGTCGGCCCGACGGCCCAGTACGTGCAGGTACAGATTGACCTTGGCCGGTGCCGATTCCCTGACGCTACTGAGCAAGCCGCACTCCGTCTTGCTCAAGTGGCGCACACGGGTCGTCTTTACAGGCCAAGCGTTCTTTCAGGCCCGGAATGCGCTCTTCCTCGGGCTCGAATGACAGCGCGCGGTCCCATTGGTAGCGGGCCTCGGTCTTGCGGCCGATGGCCCAGTATACATCGCCCAGATGTTCGTTGATGGTCGGGTCCAGCGGCTCGATCAAGATGGCCCGCTCCAACTCGCGCACCGCTTCCCCCAGATTGCCGGTGCGATACGCGGCCCAGCCGACGCTGTCGGCGATAAAGCCGTCGTCGGGCCGCAAATCGGCCGCCTTACGCACCATCGCCGTCGCCTTTTCCAGGTTTTCGCCCCGGTCTATCCACGAATAGCCCAGATAGTTCAGCACCAGCGGCTGGTCTTTTTCCAGCGCCAGCGCGGCCAGAAAATCCTGTTCGGCCAGCTTCCACTCGCCGATGCGCTCGCGGGCGATACCCCGCGTATAATGAAGCTGCCAGTCAGGCTCGGTGGCGGTACTTGCCAGGCGGGCGAACGCCATGTCGTACGCTGCCGCCGCCTTCTCGAATTGCAGCTTCCGCCGCAGCAAATTGCCCAGAACCATGGGAGCATTGGCCTGATCGGCATGGTCGGCCGTCAACGTCTCCAGCAACGCCACGGCCTGGTCGAACTGCTCGGCCTCCGCCAGGTTGCGGGCCTTGGCAATCTGAGCGGCGTAGAAATAGGATGATTTCGGCGTGATCTTTCCATAGACGGCCGCCGCATCCGCAAAGCGGCCCGCCTCTTGCAGCGGCTCGGCCAGCAACAGCAGCAAGCCGTCATCGGTGGGGGAAAGCGTCAGCCCCATCTGGGTATAGATCACGCCCGTCTGGTTTTGTTTCGCGCTGATCAGGGCGGCGGCGATGGTGTTGAATGCCTGCGCCAGCCCTTCGTTTGCATCTTGGATCAGCGGCGGGGTTTCGGGTTTGGCCTGCCGGGCTTCGTAATTTCCGATGAGCAATCGAAGCCGCGGCGACAAACTCTCCGGTTTTTCCTGCAGCGCCTCGTACGCCGCCTTCGGGTCGCCCCCGCCGACATCTTCGATCAGGGCGCGATGGATGGCGCGAATATTCTCCCAGCCGCCGGCGTCCAGCGGAAAATCCATCGCCGCGCGCGCCGCCGGAAGGTCGCCTGCCCCGACAGCCGCCCAGGCCTGGCCCAATGCGCGCATGATGCCGGTGTGGCCGCCGCCACCCAACTCGCCGAACCGTGTCAGCGCGCTTTCATAATCCCCTTCCTGCATGGCCAGGACGGCGAGTGTGATGATGGGCAGAAAGGCGGAGGGCTCCGCCTGCAGGATGGCGCGGGCATGCTGAGCGGCGGCCGCCAACTGCCCTTCGACCATCAGCAGATAGAAAACATGGCGACGGAGGTCCAAATTGTTCGGGTCCTGGCCCAGCGCCAGCTCGAGATAGCTGGCCGCTACCGCCGAGTTCCTGCTGCCGCTCGGCATGAATTCCAGCCAGATACTGGCCGGCCCGGGAATTACCCCATGCGGCCGGCGCCAGATCGATCTTCCCGCCGAGTTTCGGCACGCCTTGCGACGCCAGCGCCGGGAAGGCGAGGATCATGGCTAGCGCAGCAAGCGCGGCTCGCCGGAAACTTGCTGCCCGCGCTTTTCTCATCGCTCGATCTCCGCGAGTTCCGGGAGAGTCCCGTTACATGTTGGGATAGTTGGGTCCTCCGCCGCCTTCCGGTGTGACCCAGACGATATTTTGGGTCGGATCCTTGATATCGCAAGTTTTGCAGTGAACGCAGTTTTGCGCGTTAATCTGAAGGCGTGGCTCTCCATTTTCCTCCACGATCTCATAGACGCCGGCCGGGCAGTAGCGCTGCTCCGGCGCGTCGTACTGGGGCAGGTTGACCCGTACAGGTACCGTCTCATCCTTTAACGTCAGGTGAACCGGCTGGTCTTCTTCGTGGTTGGTGTTGGAGAGGTAGACGCTCGACGGTTTGTCGAAGGATATCACACCGTCTGGACGCGGATAGTCGATCGGCTTGGCCTTCGCCTTGTTCACCAGCGCCCCGTGGTCCGTGCCATGATGGTTAAGTGTCCAGGGCGCCTTGCCGCGGAACAGCAATTGGTCGATGCCGGTATAGAGTGTGCCGCCGACGAGGCCCCACTTGAAGGCCGGGCGCACATTGCGGGCACGATGGAGTTCCTCGTAAAGCCAACTCGCCTCGAATGCCTTCGGGTAGTCGTCGAGCACGCCGCCCACCTCGCCCCTGCCGAGGGCCTCGGCAATGGATTGGCCGCCATCTTGCCGGATTTCATGGCGGCATGGCTGCCCTTGATGCGCGGCGTATTCAGGAACCCGGCTTCGCAGCCGACCAGCAGGCCACCGGGGAACGCCAGCTTCGGCAGACTCTGGAGCCCGCCTTCGTTCAGGGCACGCGAGCCATAGGCGATGCGCTTACCGCCTTCGAAGGTCGGGCGGATAAAGGGATGCGTCTTCCAGCGCTGGAATTCCTCGAACGGCGCGAGATAGGGGTTCTTGTAGTCTAGACCGACGACGAAGCCGCACGAAACGATGCCGTCTTCCATATGATATAGGAAACTGCCGCCATAGGTGTCCGACTTCATTGGCCAGCCGGCCGTGTGCATGACCAGGCCTGGGTCGTGTTTGTCGGGATCGACCTGCCATAGCTCTTTCAGGCCGATGCCGTAAGTTTGAGGCTGCACGCCGTCGCGCAGGCCGAACTTTTGCTCCAACTGCTTGCCGAGCGAGCCACGGCAGCCCTCGGCGAACACGGTGTATTTCGCCAGCAATTCCATACCCGGCTCATAGCCGGACTTCTGCTCGCCATCCCTGCCGATGCCCATATCGCCGGTGGCGATACCGCGCACGCGGCCTTGTTCGTCGAACAATATCTCGGCGGCGGCGAAACCGGGAAAGACCTGCACGCCCATGGCTTCCGCCTGTTCGCCCATCCAGCGGCAGACATTGGCCAGGGAGACGATGTAGTTGCCATGGTTCTTCATGGCAGGCAGCATCAGAAACTCTGGCCAGGGGAGCGACGAGTTTTCCGTCAGGAAGACGAACTTGTCTTTCTTGACCGGCTGGTTCAGGGGCGCGCCCAGGTCTTGCCAATTCGGCAACAACTCCGTTAACGCCCTCGGGTCCAGCACCGCGCCCGACAGGATGTGTGCCCCGATCTCAGAGCCTTTTTCGATGACGACGACTTCCAGGTCCTCGCCGCGTTCTTCCGCCAATTGGCGCAGCCGGATCGCCGTGGCCAGCCCTGCCGGGCCGCCGCCAACGATCACGACATCGAATTCCATACTTTCGCGTTCCATAGCGGACCCGATCCCTCGTTTCGGTCATGAATTTTTGTTAGTTAACCTACAATAACGTAGGCAGCACCGGCAAACCAGGGGGCGCAAAGGACGGATTTCAGGTTACAATGTCCGTTCAGCGGATCTAGCCCGCATTTCTCACCAGCGTTGCCGTCCTCGGCGTAGACGGTTGCTTGATAGCAGTGGCTTGAGCGGGGGATGTGTGGGCGTGCTTGTCCGTTGCGCGTGAGGGGCGCGGTGTTAGCCGGTGCGGGTCCAGAGTTGTTGACGGGCGGGCGTAGGCGGCGCGGCTGCGCGGGTCAGCGGCACAATCGCGTGTGTGCGAGCGCGAATTCGTTGGCATAGGGGCAGGCCGACGCCATGGCGATGCGGATGCGGCGGACGGTGATGGTCACCTGGGCGCCGATTTTCAGCAGTTTCAGACGCAGCGTGCCGCAGGTTGCCTTGGCCAGCCGGGTATGCGCCAGCGCGATCCGGCGCAGTGAGGCCAGCAGCACGTAGGCCATCGAGGCGAACCAGAGGCGCAGTTGGTTGGCCTTCATGGTGGCCGCGCTGGTGCGGTCGGCAAACAGGTCGAGCTGGCATTCCTTGATCCGGTTTTCCATGTCGCCGCGGGCGCAGTAGAGGCGCTCGTAGAGGGTGCGGGCGTCCAGGTCCTTGGCCGGCAGCGAGGTGACCACGAACCGCGGGTTGGCGCCGTTTTCGCCGCGGCCCGGCATCCACTCGGCCTTGGCGACGACCCGCCGGCGGCGGCTCCAACTGTCCCGTGTCGTCCAGCGGAAGTCGGCGAAGCGGCGGGCAGAGTGGCCGGTGCGCCCGGCCTCGTCCTCGGCCCAGGCCAGGTCGACGTAGATCCGGTCCACCAGGCGGCTGTTGCGCGCCAGGCCAAACAGATAATCGACCCTGTTGGCCTCGCACCAGGCCATCAGCGCCTCGCGGGCAAAGCCGCTGTCGGCGCGCAGCAGCACCTTCACCCGCGGCCAGCGTTCCCGGATGTGGGCGACGATCCGGGCGATCTCCTCGACCGCGCCGGCGCTGGCGTCGATGTTCGAGCGCCGCAGCTTGGCCGCCAGCAGGTGATCGCCGCAGAACACGTAAAGCGGCAGGTAGCAGTAACAATCGTAGTAGCCGTGAAAGAAGCGCCCTTCCTGACGGCCGTGGATCGGATCGTCCGTGGCGTCCAGGTCGAGCGTGATGCGCGCCGGCGCGCGCGTATGTGCGTCCAGGAACAGATCGACGAAGGCCGCCTCAATGGCGCCGGGATCATGAGCGATCTTGTGGTAGCGATGCTCTTCTGTGGGTGCGTGCTCCAGCCGGTTCAGCGTGCTCTTGCCGGCGAGCGGCGCGCAAGTGGACCGGTGCGCCTCCAGCTTGCCCAGCACCGCCCCAAGCACCGGATCGCGGCGCAGGTCGTCGTGATCGGCCACGTCCTCGTACCCCAGCGCGATAGCGAACACGCGCTGGCCGACCAGGGCCGGCACGTCGTGAACCACCCGCTCCGCCGCCCGCCCGTCGCTGAAGCAACCGGCAAAGCGCTCGACCAGATTGATCGCCTTGTCCGTCGCGCCCAGCAGCAACGCGCCGGCATCCGAGGTCATCGCGCCGCCGCCGAAATCCGCAACCACCTCGCGGCGATCAAGGCGTGCAAACAGCATCGGTTCCGGGTTACACTCTGTCTGCATCGGGGGCTCCGCTGAAAGAGGAATAAGTGTTTGGTTGCACTTACATTTTTGCCGATTTCAGACCCCGATGCATCTCCCTTTGTGAGAAATGCGGGCTAGAGGGCAGAGAAGCTTGTTCATGAGCACCGAATTGGCGGTCTTACAATGGTATTTGGATGCCGGCGTCGACGAGGTTATCGCCGATCGCGCCTGGGACAGGACCGCAGCGCCCGCCTCATTGGCCGGGTCGTCTGCGCCGCCAGCGCCTAACCCGGGGCCGACGGCGACGACGCCCTCGCTGCTGCCGATGCCTGCACCGCAGGCGCCGGCGGCCCTGGCGGCGGAATTGGCCGCTATCGATAACTTGGCCGGGTTGCGGGCGCGGTTGGATACTTTCGATGGCTGCGCGTTGAAGGCGACGGCCATGAATACGGTTTATGGCGTGGGGCCGGCCGATGCGGACTTGATGATTATCGGCGAGGCGCCCGGCGAGGAAGAGGACCGGAAGGGCGAGCCGTTTGTCGGGCCATCGGGCCAATTGCTCGGCCGGATGCTGGCGGCCATCGGCCTGGCGCGCGAGCAAGTTTACATCACCAACACGATCTACTGGCGCCCGCCCGGCAACCGCACGCCGACGCCGCAGGAGGTGCTGGCCTGCTACCCCTTCATGCTGCGGCAGATCGCGCTGATCCGGCCGAAAGTCCTGATGCTTGTCGGCGGAGCGGCCGCCAAGACGGTACTGCAACGAACCGAGGGCATCATGCGCCTGCGCGGGCGTTGGTTTGATGTGAACGCTGAGGTAGTTGCGGGCGAGGCCGGGTCGCCGATCCCCGCCATGCCGACGTTTCACCCGGCCTATCTGTTGCGCTCGCCAGCCCAAAAAAGAGAGGCGTGGCATGATCTTCAGGCGATCCGGGACCGATTGACCGAGGTAGCCGCTTAACAAACGCTTACCGACCGGTCCAATATGCGGTAAGCAACCTGTCTTTCGCATACCGCGAACATCGATGTGACGGAGATTATGTCGCTGACGTTTCTCGCCAGACTGAGTGCGTTTGCCCGCCGGGGGTTGATCGGCGGGGCTAGTGTGCTTGTCTGTTCGGCCGCGGTCAGCGCAGGTCCGGTACCTCAGCCCAAACCCGACCACATGCCGGTTGCCGCGGCGTCAACCGCGAGTGTTGCCGGGTCATGGCGGCCATTGTCCGCCGGAGACGAAACTCTCTATCGCCGCATTTTCGCAGCGCAGCTTGCGGGCCGGTGGAAGACGGCAAACCAACTTATTGGGGGTTTGAGCAACCCGATTCTGTTGGGGCATGTGCGCTTTCAACGCCTTATGCATCCGACCAGCTACCGCTCCAGCTATGACGAACTCCGTGATTGGATGGAGCGTTATGCCGACCATCCCGGCGCCTATCGAATTTATGCCCTCGCACACCGCCGACGGCCTCCAGAGGCAGGCCCGCTGCAATTGCCCGTGCACGGCAAGGAGCATTTGCGGCATTTTATCGGGGAACGGTCGGGCGCTGTTATAAGCCTGGCCGCCAGCAATCGGGCCTTGGCGGCACCGATATTGAAGCTGATTTCCGCGGGCGACCTGGCGGAGGCGGAAAAGGCGATATGGGCCTCTCCGCTGGGCGCCGGACCCAGCGACCGGCTCCGGGCCAAGGTGGCGTTTGCCCGCCTGATCAACAAAGACGCCGCCGGCGCGCTGAAGCTTGCCCAATGGGCGGCGAACCGATCGCGCAGCAAGACGTCGCTGCCGGACTGGGTGGCCGGCCTCGCGGCCTATCGGCTGAACCGGTTTGGCGAGGCTGCCCGGCATTTCGCCCTGCACGCGGAATCGCGCCATGCGGGCGAGTGGAACGCCGCTGCCGGTGCCTTTTGGGCGGGCCGCTCGCTGAAGAAACTCGGCCAAGTGCGTGCCGCCGCGAACTGGTGGCGCATCGCAGCCCAGTACCGGTTTACATTTTATGGCCAGCTTGCAGGAGCGAAGCTCGGCTACCGCAGTCCGGAGATGTCCCGCTCCGATCCCGCATCGGCACGCGACCGCGCGCGCATCCTATCGCTGAAGGGCGGCCGCCGGGCCCTGGCCCTGGCCCAGGTCGGCGAGATCCAGCGGGCCGATGAGGAGTTGTTGCAGTATCTGGGTGATGCAGGACCGGAGTTGACCGGCGTTCTGACCCGGGTGGCCGGTTATCTGCGGTTGCCGCAGACGGCGGTTCGCGGCGCGTTCCGGCTTTCCACTGGCTTCCGGAAGGAAGCGCCGCCGTCGGCGCTTTATCCACAGCCGGACTGGCGGCCGAGCGAAGGTTTGACGGTCGACCAAGCGCTGATCTGGGCATTCGTCCGGCAGGAATCCGTGTTTAACCCGCGCGCCACCAGCGGTGCGGGCGCCAGGGGATTGATGCAACTGATGCCGGCGACAGCCAATTACATGGCCGGAGAAAAACGGTTCGATGGCTCTTCGCGGGACTATCTTTATGAACCTCCGATGAACCTGGCGCTCGGCCAGCGCTATTTGCGCTATCTGATGCGCAAAGGCCATGTCGGCCACGATCTGTTCCGGCTGCTCGCGGCCTATAACGCCGGCGTCGGCAACCTGCAGAAATGGGACAGGCGGGGCCAGTTGGCGGACGACCCGTTGATGTTCATCGAGACATTGCCATGGCTAGAGACGCGGTTATTCGTCGAACGGGTCATGGCCAATTTCTGGGCCTACCGGCAGCGGCTGGGCCAGCCGACCCCCTCGTTGCACCATCTTGTCAACGACCGCTGGCCGAAATATGTAGCGCTGGATGGTTCCGGCGTTGAAATAGCAGGAGAACGGCCCAATGGCTATCGATGAAAGCCGTCCCTTTGTCCCCGTTAATATCGCGGTGATGACCGTATCCGACACCCGCACGGCGGCGGATGATCGCTCCGGCGATACGCTCGTCGAAAGAGTGCAGAGCGCGGGCCACCAGTTGGTGGACCGTGCCATTGTGAAAGATGAGGTGGAGGCCATCGCCGCTCAATTGCGCCGGTGGATTGCTGACGCGCATGTTGATTGCGTGATCTCGACCGGCGGAACCGGCGTGACGGGCCGGGACGTAACGCCGGAGGCGTTCGCCAGCGTCTATGAAAAGGAAATCGCCGGCTTTGGCGAACTGTTCCGCTGGATCAGCTATCAGAAGATCGGCACGTCAACCATCCAAAGCCGCGCCACGGCGGGTGTGGCCGGCGGCACATATTTGTTCGCCCTGCCGGGTTCCACGGGGGCGGTGAAGGATGGCTGGGACGATATCCTGGCCAATCAGCTGGATAACCGGTTCGGCCCCTGCAATTTCGTCGAGATCATGCCGCGCCTTCTGGAGCATGTGCCCCAGCGCCAGGCTTGAGAACCGGCCGGCGTTTCAATGAACGGCATCGATGCGGAGCGTTTCGGCGTCCTTCCCATCATCCTTCTTTTGCGACGATGTCGCGGGATTATAGACGCCCGCAGCAACCATCTTCTTCAAGATGTCGTCGAGCAGCCGCATGGAGCGGAGGAACGCCTGGGGAGTCAACACCACGCGATCGTGGATCTCCAAAGGCCCCGGCTCTTTTCCGTGGGTCGGTCCGGCCGGTACGGAGGCCAAATCGATCCGCACCATTCCGCCGGTGAATGTAACGTTAGTAATGCCGTCCGCAAAAACCTGCCGAACCATTGACTGCTCCTCTGTTCGCTGCGCGCTAGCTCTTCGGCCATGTTGGTATGGTATGATATGGGTATATACACAAATAATAGAAGAAAAATTTGAAAGGCCTACCCGTAATTTCCACAAGTCTCTGTAGCAACGGCGAAAAAAGTATCTTTCGTCCTATCTTACGCTGGTGTTTCAGCAAGCCGCGTGATTCGGAACGGCCCTGATAGCAACGGCCAAATGTCCGCCTATCACGCCGCAACATCCCGGGAACGGGCGGCGCGCACGCCGGATTGAGCGCCGCTCCGGCCGTCTTCAGCGGCGCAATTTCGGGTTCAGCGCGTCGCGCAGCCAGTCGCCGATGATGTTGACCGAAAGCACCAGCACCACCAGCGCGATGGCCGGAAACAGGGTGATCCACCACTCGCCGGAGAAAAGGTACTCGTTGCCGATCCGGATCAACGTTCCGAGCGAGGGGTTGGTCGGCGGCACGCCAACGCCCAGGAAGGACAAAGTCGCTTCCGAGATGATTGCCAGTGCCAGGCCGATTGTGGCGATCACCAAAACCGGGCCCATCAGGTTGGGCAAGACATGGTACATCATGATACGGCGGGCGGGCAATCCCAGAACCTTTGCGGCCGAGACATAGCCCTTGTTCAGCTCAACCATCGTGGCGCCGCGGGCGACGCGGGCAAAGCGCGGCCAGTCCGCAAGGCCGATGGCGAGGATCAGCACGAACACCGCCACGTCTTCGAACTGAAGGCCGGTCAGAATACCCCTTCCGGCAAGATCGGTGATGACGGAGCGCACGACGCCGGCGATCAGCAACGCCACCAGAATGTTCGGGAAGGTCAACTGCATGTCGGCAAGGCGCATGATCAGCGAATCCACCCAGCCGCCGAAATAGCCAGCGATCACGCCAAGGCCGACTCCCACGACCAAGCCAAAGGCCACCGCCGCAAATCCGACCACCAGCGAGATGCGCGAGGCATAGAAGATTGCCGACAGAAGGTCTCGGCCCTGCTCGATCGGTTCCCAACGGAAACGAGGGGTCGCCGTATTCAGTCCATGCCGGGCGGGTTCAGGCCGTTCATCAGGTCCAGGCAGACCGGCTCCACGCAATGGGGCGAGATTACGGGCGCCAAGGCGGCGGCGGCGAAACAGGCGAGGGTAGCCAGCGTCGCAATGATCGCCAGCGGCGAGCGCAGGAAGCTGTGAACCAGATCGCTGTCGAGGAACACGCGGAGCCGCGATTGCTCTTTTTCGGCCATGGCTTGCGTCTCCCTCAAGTTTGCGTACGAAGACGGGGATCGACGACGAAGTACAAAATGTCGACCAGGAAATTGATGGTGACGAAGATCAGCGCGACCAGCATCAGATATGCCGACATCACCGGAATATCGACCAATTGCACCGCCTTCAGGAACATCAGCCCGACCCCGGGATATTGAAAAACCGTCTCCGTCACGATGGAGAATGCTACCAGCAGACCGATATTCAACCCGGCGATGGTGATGACCGGCACCAATGTGTTGCGCAGCGCATGCCGGTAATACACCGTGCGTTTGCCCAGGCCGCGGGCGCGGGCGAACTTGATGAAATCGGTTTGCAGCGTCTCCAGCATTTCGGTTCTGGTCAGGCGCAGCACCAGGGTCATCTGGAACAGGGAAAGGGTGAAGGCGGGCATGATAATATGCGCCCAGCCGTCTGCCGACAGCAGGCCGCTTCGCCAGAAGCCGAGGTCGACCGTCTCGCCGCGCCCGAACGACGGCAGCCAGCCGAGGTTCACGGAAAACAGATAGATCAGGCCGATCCCCACCAGAAAGGTCGGCAGCGACACTCCCACCAGCGAGGCTGTCAACACCACGCGCGAGCTCCAGTGATAGCGGTAGATGGCGGTCACCACGCCCAGCAGCACGCCCGTGGCCATCGCGATGATGGCGGAGACGAAGACCATCTCCAGCGTTGCGGGCAGGCGGCTCGCGATCAACTCATGCACCGGCTTTTTCCAGAACCAGCTTTGCCCGAAATCGCCCTGGACCGCGCTGCCGACAAAGTTCGCGAACTGGACGTAGAAGGGATCGTTCAGCCCCAGTGCCTCGCGAATCGCCTCCCGCTCCTGCAGCGAGGTATCCTGGCCGACCAGGCTGGAAACCGGATCGCCGACGAAGGCGAATAACAGGAACGAAATCAGCGCCACGGCCAGCATGACGATGACGGACTGGTAGATCCGCTTGACCACATAGGTAAACACGCACCGCTCCTGGTTGTCCTGCCCGTTACTTTGCCCGTTTTGTGAGTAGCGCGCCGGTAGTACTCCGCGCAAGTTATCTATGCGGTAATCGCCCCGGTTTCCGCGCCAAACCCTTGCAGTCGGCGTTTCCGCAAGGCATCTATGGCAAAGTTGATTTATCCGCGATTTCAGGGACGCCAGTACCATGCTCGCCAATATGATGGACCAACCGCTGTTGATCTCGAGCCTGATCGCGCATGCCGCGCGCTATCACGGTGATACCGAAGTCGTCACGCGCACGTTGGACGAGGGCATTCATCGCTATACATGGAAAGACGCGGAAAAACGCGCGAAGCAGTTGGCGCAGGCGTTGATTGCGCTCGGCGTCCAGCCCGGACAGAGGGTCGCGACGATGGCCTGGAATACGTACCGGCACCTGGAAGCCTACTACGCCATCGCCGGCATGGGGGCGGTGACCCACACGGTCAATCCGCGGCTGTTCCCGGAGCAGATCGAGTACATCATTAACCATGCGGAGAACCAGTACATCTTCGCCGATACGTCCTTTGCGGAATTGGTCGCCGGCATCATGCCGAGCCTGAAGACGGTCAAGGGCGTGATCTTCATGTGCGACCGCCCTAACATGCCCGATGTCAGTATCGACAACGCGCTCTGCTTTGAGGATTTGATCGAGGGACAGAACGGCAATTACACGTGGCCGATATTCGACGAGTACAGCGCCGCTGCGCTTTGTTACACCAGCGGCACGACCGGCAATCCCAAAGGCGCCCTTTACGGCCATCGTTCGACGCTGCTGCACACCTTTGCGGCGGTGTCGCCCGATGGGCTGGGAGTTTCCTCGCGCGAAGCGGTGCTGCCGGTGGTGCCGATGTTCCACGTCAACGCCTGGGGCCTGCCCTATGCCTGTGCCATGACAGGCGCCAAAATGGTGATGCCGGGCCGGGATCTGGACGGCAAGAGCCTGCACGAATTGCTGGATGGGGAGAAAGTCTCGCTGACCGCGGCGGTGCCGGCGGTCTGGCTCGGCCTGCTGAACCATCTGCGCTCCACGGGCGCCAGCTTGGAGCATTTGCAGCGGGTTGTCATCGGCGGCTCTGCCTGTCCGCGCGCGATGATGGAGGCTTTCCAGGATGAATATGGCGTCGAGGTGCTGCACGCCTGGGGTATGACGGAGATGTCGCCGCTTGGTACCGTGAACACGCCGACCTTCAAATTCCAGGACCTGAAGGGCAAGGAAAAGGTCGACCTGCAACAGTCTGCGGGGCGGCCGCTTTATGGCGTGGACATGATGATCGTCGACGAGAACGACCAGGAACTGCGCTGGGACGGCGAGACCGTCGGCGAGTTGATGGTGCGCGGGCCCTGGGTCATCGACCGGTATTTCAACACGGAAAAAACGCCGGCGCACCGGCTGGACGGCTGGTTCGGCACCGGCGACGTGGTCGCCATCGACCCCGACGGCTATATCTGGATCACCGACCGCATCAAGGACGTGATCAAGTCCGGCGGCGAATGGATCAGCTCCATCGACCTGGAGAATATCGCCGTCGGTCACCCGAAGGTGCAGGAGGCGGCGGTGATTGGCCTGCATCATCCGCGGTGGGACGAACGTCCGCTGCTGCTCATCGTGCCGCAACCGGGCAAGGAGCTCACCAAGGAGGAGGTGCTGGGCTATTTCGACGGCAAGATCGCCAAATGGTGGACGCCGGACGATGTTGTGTTCGTCGATGAGTTGCCGCATACGGCCACGGGCAAGCTCTCCAAGCTGCAACTGCGCGAGAAGTTCAAGGATTATAAGCTGCCGACGGCAGGGTAGGCGCCGCCGCACCACTTCTCCAACCGCCTCCCGCGACATGCATCGTCCCGGCATGGATCGGGTCTGCTTTACGGAAGGTGGACAACTGCAAAGAATTTGCCGTGAATGCGGCTGGCTGACGGCAACGGCCAGTAGAACGGCTTACGGCTTTACTTTCACGAATGCGACGGGGCGTTTATGCCGAAGAACAACAAGAGGGCTTCCGCCAAAGCGGAGAAACCCCGCCTGATTGTCCGCAACGCGCGCATACGCGACGTGGAGGGTATTGTTGCGCTCAGCCGCAAAATCTATCAGGACACAATGGCGACGACGCGGGCGACCGTGCGCGGCCAGATCAACAACTTCCCCGAAGGCCAGTTCGTCGTCGAGTTGGGTGACCGGATCGTCGGTCATGCCGCGACCTTTGTCATCGACGGCAAGATCGCGCTGGCACCGCACACCTGGGCGGAGATCACCGGCAACGGCTATGCCTCCCGGCACGATCCGAACGGCGACTATCTCTATGGCATGGAGGTTGCCGTCGACCCCGATATCCGCCGCTCGCGCATCGGCCAGCGGCTCTACAACGCCCGGCGGGAACTGTGTGAGTATTGGGAGCTGAAAGGCATCGTTTTTGGCGGCAGGCTGCCTGGCTATGGTCGCGCCAGGAACCGGGTAAAATCGCCGGAAGAATATTTGGAACTGGTGCAGGAAAAAGAGATCCGCGACCAGGTGCTGAACTTCCAATTGGCCAATGGGTACGAGGTCATCGGCGTGCTGCCGAACTACCTGCCGGAAGACGGCCCGTCCGGCGGCTTCGCCAGCCACATGCTTTGGCGCAACCCGCTGGTGACCGAGTTGGAGAAGGCGCGCTCGGCCCAGCCGCTGGGACGCTTGCCGGAGAGCGTGCGGGTGGCGACGGTGCAGTTTCAGATGCGCCAGATCTCGGACGTGCAGGCGTTCGAGGATCAGGTGGAGTATTTCGTCGATGTGGCCAGCGACTACCGCAGTGACTTTGTGGTCTTCCCCGAACTCTTCACCCTGCAACTGCTGGCGGCGGAAGAACAGCACTTGGAACCGCGGCAAGGGGTCGCCAAGGTCGCCCAATACACCGAGCGCTTCCGGGAGTTCATGGGAAGCCTGGCGGTGCGGTACAATGTGAACATTATCGGCGGCAGCCATCCGACACTGCAGGCAGACGAGAGCATCCGGAACACCGGCTTCGTTTTTCTGCGGGACGGCGGGATCTATACCCAGGACAAGCTGCACCCGACCCCCGCAGAGCGGTACTGGTGGAATATCAAGGGCGGCGAGCGGCTAGAGGCGATCACCACCGACTGCGGCCCGATCGGCATGCTCGTGTGCTATGACTGTGAGTTTCCGGAAGTGGCGCGCAACCTGGTCGATCAGGGCGCGTTGATCCTGTTCGTGCCCTTCTCCTCGGACGAGCGCCGCGGCTATTATCGGGTCCGCTATTGCTGCCATGCGCGGGCGGTGGAGAACCAGTGCTACGTTGTCATGTCAGGGATCGTCGGAAACCTGCCGCATATCGAGAACATGGACATCCATTATGCCGAAAGCTGCGTGCTGACGCCCTGCGACTTTCCCTTTGCCCGGGACGGGGTGGCGGCGGATACGGGCGCGAATACCGAGATGATCGCCTTCGCCGACCTGCGCTTCGCCGACCTGTTTGTCAGCCGCAACCAGGGCACGGTGCAACAATTAAAAGACCGGCGCTTCGACCTGTACCGCAATGGCTGGCAGACCCGGCGGCAGGCGAGCCGGTAGCATCTAGCCGCCGCCGCATTCCTGGGTGCGCGAGCTTCCTACCGACTCGGCTGCCAGCCATAGGTCCGGGCAGCCGCACCGCCCATCAGCATGGCGCGTTCGTCCTCGGTCAGGCGGTCGGTCCGGCGGAACGGCTCTGCCCCTTGTTCATAGGTGAGCACCGCGGCGGCCCGCGTCCAGTCCGTACCCCAAAGGCAACGCTCGAAGCTCCAGGCATCGAAAATTTGCGCGAGCGGATCCCAGATATCGTCGTACGGATAACCCTTCTCCGACAGCGTACAGGCGCCCGAGACCTTGATCACCGCATTGTCCCGCTTGGCCAGGTCCAGCACCTTGGGCAGATCGGACCAGGGGTTAGCGTGCACCGGCAACTCCCGCGGCTGCATGATGCCCAGATGGTCGAGCACGAAGCGCGTGTTCGGGTGGGCGTCGATGAGTGTACGGCCGGCCTCGAGCTTGCCCCAGCAGAGCAGGTTGATCGGGAAGTCGTGCCGCGCCGCTTCCCGCGCGATGGTCGCGAGCCCTGAATGATCCGGCGCGCGCTCTGGCCCGTGGGTCATCATGATGCGGATGCCGACCGTGCCGGGCGTCGCTTTCCAGTCGGCAATCACGTCTGCGACCGCCGGGTCGTCCGCATCGACCGGCTTTACCAGCGCGAACCGGCCCGGATACGCCTTTTGCACGTCGATCGCATAGCTGGCATCGTATTGGTACATAGAGAACGAGGAGACGAAGATCGCGCCATCCACGCCGACGGCATCCATCGCGGCGACCATCTCCTCGCCGGTGACGTGCGGCGGCCAGTTAGGCACGCTGGCCCAGGGCCGGGCAGGCGTGTTCGCCTCGTAAACATGAACCTGGGAGTCGATGATGGGCATGGGTATCCTCCGATCTGTTTGATTTTTTCCCTAAGCGAATCATTTAGAACCGCGTCAACTGCCAGGCGAGCAGGTCGGTCGCCACCATGAAGTCCTCGATCCGCATGGCCTCGTCCGGGTTGTGCGAGCCGTTGGCGTTGCGGATGAAGATCATGGCGGTCGGCACGCCCGCCGCCGCAAACGCCGCCGAATCGTGCGCCGCGCCGCTGGCGATCTCGATGGCGTTGAGCCCCTTGTCCCGAACACCCTGCCAAAGACTGTTGCGCACGATCGTGTCCATCCGGCCCGGCGCGGCCTTGGTCATCTGGCCCAGTTCAAAGCGGACACCGCGGCGCGTTGCGATGGCGCGGGCGATGTCCTCCAGCCGCTCTTCCATCTCTTCCAGGAAATCGGGGTCGAGGGAGCGCAGGTCCAGGGAGAACTGCACGTCGCCGTTGACGATGGTCATCGCGTGGCGGTTCGGGTCCGTGAAGAACTTGCCCACCGTATAGGCGAAGTCGCCGCCGCCCGCCTCCGTTTCCGTCCAGATGGCGTCCAGGGCCATGACGAACTCGGAAACGGCGATCACCGCGTCCTGGCGGTTCCAGCGGGGCTCGCCGCCGCAATGGGCATAGCGGCCCAGGCAGCGGGCGTGCGGCAGCCGGCGGTTGCCCCGAATGCCGGTGACGATGCCGACCGGAATCCCGCGCTCTTCCAGGACCGGTCCTTGTTCGATATGCGGCTCCAGGAAGGCGCGCACCAGGCTGGTGTCGAGGATGGGCGGGCCGCTTTGCAGCGCCTCCGGGTCCCCGCCGAGCCGGGCCATGTGCTCGGCAAGCGAGCGGCCGGTATCGCCGCGTTTGGCGTCCAGCGCGCCGGCCGGCAGCATGCCCAGCGCCGCGCGGCTTCCCAGATAGGAGACGCCGAACCAGGCGCTTTCCTCCGCGCGGATGCCCATGACGGTTACATCGACATTGGGCGTGATGCCCGCGTCCTTCAGCGCCGCCAGCGCCGTCAGGCCGGCGACCACGCCCGCCGCGCCGTCGTAGTTGCCGCCTTGGGCAACGAAGTCCAGATGGCTGCCGACCAGCACGCTGGGCGCTCGGCGGTTTTTGCCGGGGAGGGTGAAATAGGAATTGCAGGCCGGGTCTTGCGCCACCCCCAGCCCGAGCGACCGTGCGGCTTCTGCCATGATCTCATGGGCTTTCTGCTCGCCCTCGCCATAGGATGCGCGGGTGATGCCAATTCCGTCATGGGTGTGCTTTTCCATCTCCGCAAAGAGATCGGCGGCAAATCGGGTGCGTTTTGCGACGGTATGGGCGAGGTGTTCCACGGGGCAGCAGCTCCAAGACAACAGATCAATTCGGTGGCCGAACCCTACGCGCAGGTATGGTGGTTCGTCCAGACAATGCCCGGGATCTGCCGTGATCCTTCATCGGGTCAATAACCTATTATTACGAATTGGCCGCAGACGTGCGAAGCACGGTCTCATAGAACAGCCGCCCGCTTTTCAATATCACTGTTCCCGCTGCCGACAACGAAAGTATTGCCACCATGGAACAATCAAAAATCCGCCAGATGCCGGTGCAGGAATCTCCCAGTCTTATCGATATAGTATGGCTTGGAGGTATTCTGATTTTGGCGACATTGCTGCGCCTCTATCACTTGAACGACAGTTTATGGTTCGATGAGGTCGTCACGCTGGTTGAATTTGTGCGGCTGCCCACAGAAGAACTGGTGACGACATACCACTCGCTCAACAATCATTTGTTTTTTAGCCTGCAAGCACAACTGTCCGTTGCTTTGTTTGGCGAGCATCCATGGGCGCTGCGACTGCCTGCGGTATTGTTCGGTATTGCCAGCATCTGGGCCGTATGGCGGCTGGCCTTCGATGTGGCCGGGCGTTGGCCAGCGCTGTTTGCGGCATTGCTCGTCACCGTGTCCTATCACCATGTCTGGTTTTCCCAGAACGCCCGCGGCTACACCGGCCTGCTGTTTTTCGCGCTGCTGGCGACCTGGCTGCTGGTGAGAGCGATCGAAAGGCCGAGGCTCGGCCTCTGGATCGGGTATGGTCTGTGCTTCGCGGCGGCGATGTACACGCATCTCTCGGCCGCGTTCTTTTTTGCGGCACATTTCGTTGGGTATCTGGTCGTCGTTTTTTACCGCTATGCCCACCCTTCCGCGGCGGGCGTTCCCTCCCTTCGCCTGCCGCTGATCGGCTGCGGCATTGGCGTCGTGATCACCCTCATCCTGTTTGCGCCGATCATGGAGCAGATGATCGCGTCGTTCACGGCCGTGCGGGAAGCGCCCGAGCTTGCCGCGCACGCGGCATCGATTGCCGAGTGGGAAAGCCCGCTATGGCTGCTGGAGGAGATCGTGGCCGGCTTCGGCCCGCTCGGCCCGCTGGCCTATGTCGTCGTGCCCGCTGTGTTGGTCGTGATGGCCATTGGCGGCCTCTGGCTTGTTCGTACCGCTGCCATTGTACCACTGACGCTGGTTTTGCATGTGGGCGTGACGGTGGCGCTGCTGCTCGTACTGGGCTTTCGGGTTTGGCCCCGCTACTTCCTGACCGATATCGGCCTGATCGCAATTCTGTTGGCGGTCGGCGCCTTCGTCATCGGGCGTTGGGTCGCGTTGCTGGTGGCAGACGGTTGGTTGGGCAAGTCCTACCGGCTCGGCATGCTGTTTGCTGCCATCGGCGTTGTTCTTTCGCTGGCGCTGTTGCCAAAGAACTATGCAGCGCCGAAGCAGAACTACGCCGGGGCCGCTGCGTACGTGAACGCCAACAAAGAGGGCGACGCCGTCGTCATGACCCTTGGCCTGGGCTCGGAGCCGTTCCTGGACTACTATGCGCCCGATTGGCACTATGTCGACACGCTGGCGCAATTCGACCAGACCTACAGTTCCGGCAAGGATGCATGGCTGGTGTATACGTTTCCGAGTGTTGTCGAGCAACGGCACGCCGATGTTTTGCAGGCAGCGGCGGGAACGTTCGCAAAGGAAAAATACTTCCCCGGCACCTTGAACGGTGGCGGGATTGTCGTCCTTCGGGCGGAGCCTAAGAGATAGGCGATGCGGATCCCGTAAAGCCCGGAGACGGGCAGGAATGGCCTTCAGATGCTTTTTGACACGCTGATCCCGACTACCCTGGTCGGCAGCTATCCGCAACCGGGCTGGCTGGTGAACAAGGCCGTGCTGCTGGGCAGCGGCCCGCCGCGGGTTCGCATGAAAGAGGTCTGGCGGCCGGAGGAGAGTCTGCTGGAGGAGGCGCAAGACGATGCGGCGCTGGCCGCCCTGCACGACCAGGAACGCGCCGGAATCGATATCGTCTGTGATGGCGAGGTGCGCCGCGAAAGCTATTTCAACCACTTCGCCAACGCTCTGGGCGGGATCGATATTGATCATCCGGGTACGGTGCCGGGCCGTACCGGCAACCCGACGCTGGTGCCGCGCATCGTTGGGCCGATCGAATGGACTCGGCCGGTGCAGGTGCGCGACGTGGAGTTTATGAAGGCGCAGACGGACCGGCCGGTCAAGATCACAATCCCGGGCGCCTTTACCATGGCGAAAATGGCGCTGGACGAGCACTATGGCGACTTCGGCCAGGTGGTTGAGGCTTATGCCAAAGCACTTAACCAGGAGGTTCGCGCCTTAAAGGCGGCCGGCGCCGACGTGATCCAGCTCGACGAGCCGCACATGGCCGCTCATCCGGCCGAGGCCCGGGCGTTTGGCATTGGCGCGATCGATCAGGCGCTTTCCGGCATAGACGGGCCGACAGCGGTGCACATGTGCTTTGGCTATGCCTATGTCGTTTCGGCGAAACCAACCGGCTATGCCTTCCTCGGCGAATTGAACGGCTGCCGCGCGACAGCCATTTCTATCGAAGCGGCAGAGCCGGGGCTAAGCCCGGAAACGCTGCGGCAATTGCCGGACAAGCATGTGCTCTATGGTGTGCTGAACCTGGGCAGCATGGCGGTGGAAACGCCGGAACAGGTCGCCGAACGGCTGCGCGGGGCGCTGAAGCACATCGATGCCGAACGGCTGGTGGCGGCGCCCGATTGCGGCATGAAATACCTGCCGCGCTCCGTCGCCTTCGGCAAGCTGAAGGCGTTGGCGGAGGGTGCCGCCATCGTGCGGCGTGAAGTGCGACGCTAACGGACGACAACGGCAGCAATACTAGGACGGCACCGGCGAGGTGGTCGCGGTCGACCCCGGACTTAGCCGTTTTGCGCCGGCCGCCCTTGCAGGCAGTCGTCAGGGCGGCGCCCGCACTCCCGCCACCAGCCGGATAAGGGTCACTTCCGGCGGACAGTTATGGCGCCGTCCGATGCTGGAAACACCGGCGCCGCGGCTGGTGTATCCCCACATTTCGCCTTCCCGCCACAGGCCAGAGGCGAGGTCCGGCCGCCGCTTGCAGTTGGTGATGATCGGATGACCGCCCGGCCAGCAGATCTGCCCGCCATGGGTGTGGCCGCAAAGATAGAGGTCGTGGCCGGCCGCGGCCGCTTCGGCCGCCATGTCCGGCGTATGCACCAGCGCGATACGGAACCCCTCAGGCGGCGTTGTGAGCGCAGCGGCGATCGATCGGTGATCCTGGTCATAAGGATCATCCGTGCCCGTGATCGAGACCTGAACACCGTTGACGGCTATCTCTGCGTGCCCGTTGATCAGCAAGCGGCAAAACCCGCCATCCCTCAACGCACGCGCGAGCGGCGGCGAGTTGTAGTTGCCGAGCGTTGCAAACGCGCCATATCGCGTCTCGACCCCGTCCAGGATCCCACGCACGCCGTCGACCGCCGCTGCGGTGTGTTTGTCGTACCGGGGGGCATAGTCGCCCGTCAGCACGCAAAGATCGGCCTGCACGCCATGGACGGCCCGCTCGATCGCCTGCTGGATGCCGTCCAAGAAACCCAGATGCAGATCACTAAGATGCAGAATGGAGAAGCCATCCAGCCGCGGGTCCAGGCCCGGGGATCGGCAGCAGCAGCTCCCCAAGCCGGATGTCGAGCGCATCTTCGATGCCCTTGCGGTACTCGCCCAATAGCCAGAGCAGCGTGTTCATGCCATGGCGCTTCAGCGGGCGAAGACCGTTCCGCCGCACGAACGGCCAAAGACTGTTCGGTCGGTCCAGTTGCAGGCCCGGCGGCGGGCGGCGGCCGCGGGCCCAGCCAGTCGAAGTCGGGACTATCCAAAAACGGCTGCCTAATCGGCCAAGCCGTCCCAGAACTCTTTCACCTTCTGGAAGAACCCCTCGGTATGAGGGTTGGAGCCCTCTTCGCCGGCCTCTTCGAATTCGCGCAGCAACTCCTGCTGGCGTTTCGTGAGCTTGACCGGCGTCTCAATGCGCGCCTCGATATACATGTCGCCGAAGCCGCGGTTGTGCAGGCGGCTCATGCCCTTGCTGCGCAGGCGGAACTGGTGGCCGCTTTGGGTGCCTGCCGGAATGGTGACCTTCGCCCGCGTGCCGTCGATGGCCGGCACCTCAATGGAGCCGCCCAATGCCGCCTTGACCATCGGGATCGGCACCTCGCAATAGATATTGGCCTCGTCCCGCTGAAAGACGGGATGGGGCTCGGATCGAAAGGAAGATGTACAGGTCCCCGTTGGGCGCGCCGCGCACTCCGCTTTCGCCCTCGCCCGACAGGCGGATGCGGGTGCCATCATCGACGCCGGCCGGTATGTTGACGTTAAGGGTTTTTTCGCGGCGCACGCGGCCCTGGCCGTTACAGGCCTGGCAGGGGTCGCTTATTGTCTGGCCTGCGCCCTGGCAGGTGGGGCAGGTCCGCTCGACCGTGAAAAAGCCCTGCTGCGCCCGCACCCGGCCCGCACCGTGGCACATGGCGCAGGTGGTGGGCGCGGACCCTTCCGCGGCGCCGGAGCCGTGACAGACATCGCAACTGACCATGGTCGGCACGCTGATCGTGGTCTGCTTGCCGCCAAAGGCTTCTTCGAGCGAAATCTCCATGTTGTAGCGCAGATCGTTGCCGCGCTGTGGCCCGCCGCGCTGGCGCCGGCCGCCCAGATCGCCGAACATCTCCTCGAAAATGTCCGCGAAACCGCTGCCGCCGCCAAAGCCACGCGCGCCGCCGGGATGGCCGCCGGCCTGCTGGCTCTGCGTATAGGCTTCGTGCCCCAGCCGGTCATAGGCGGCACGCGTGTTCGGATCTTTTAAAACATCGTAAGCCTCGTTCAATTCTTTGAACTTTACTTCGGCTTCGGCGTTATCAGGATTACGGTCCGGATGATACTGCATCGCAAGCTTGCGATAGGCGGACTTCAAGGTCCGTTCGTCCGCGCCGCGTTCGACACCGAGCACGGTATAATAATCGCGCATTAGTTACTCCAGGGCGGTGATGGCGGCGCGAACAAACACCCCGGCTGGATGCCGGGGTGCGCGAGAATGTTCATAATCTGAGCCACACGGTCAACGCTTGACCCTGATCAGGTGGATTTTTGGTCGTCGTCTTTGACTTCTTCGAAGTCGGCATCGACGACTCCGTCGTCCGCCGCGCTGCCTCCGGCGCCGGCTGCGCCGCCACCGGTATTGCCGTCGCTCTCAGCCTGCTGGGCCTTGTACATCGCCTCCCCAAGCTTCATCGAAGACTGCGTTAGCGCTTCGACCTTCGCCTGGATTTCGGCGGCGTCTTCGCCATCCTTTACATCCTTCAGCGCCTGCAGGTCGCTTTCGATGGCCGATTTGTCGGCAGCGTCGACGTGCGCGCCATACTCGGCGAGGTTCTTCTCGACCGAATGGATCAAGCTTTCCGCCTGGTTGCGGGCTTCGACCAGTTCACGGCGTTTCTTGTCGGCCTCGGCATTGGACTTCAGCGTCCTTGACCATCTGGTCGATCTCGCTGTCGGAGAGACCGCCCGAGGCCTGGATGCGGATATTCTGCTCCTTGTTGGTCGCCTTGTCCTTGGCCGAGACGTTGACGATGCCGTTCGCGTCGATGTCGAAGGTCACCTCGATCTGCGGCACTCCGCGCGGCGCCGGCGGAATACCGACCAGGTCGAACTGGCCGAGCACCTTGTTGTCGCTGAACATTTCCCGCTCGCCCTGACCGACGCGGATCGTGACGGCGTTCTGATTGTCGTCAGCGGTGGAGAAGGTCTGGCTCTTGCGCGTCGGGATCGTGGTGTTGCGGTCGATCAGGCGCGTGAACACACCGCCCAGCGTTTCGATACCCAGCGACAGCGGGGTCACGTCGAGCAGCAGCACGTCCTTCACGTCGCCCTTCAGGACGCCGCCCTGGATCGCCGCGCCGATTGCCACGACCTCGTCCGGGTTCACGCCGCGGTGCGGCTCGCGCCCGAAAAACTTCTTTACGGTCTCCAGGATCTTCGGCATGCGGGTCATGCCGCCGACCATCACGACTTCGTCGATTTCGCCCGCCGAAACGCCCGCGTCTTTCAAAGCGGCTTTGCACGGGCCGACGGTGCGCTGCACCAGTTCTTCCACCAGCGCTTCCAGCTTGGCGCGGCTGAGGGAGACGTTCAGATGCTTGGGCCCGCTCGCGTCCGCGGTAATGAACGGCAGGTTTACATCCGTCTGGGTCGAGGACGACAGTTCGATCTTGGCCTTTTCCGCTGCCTCTTTCAGGCGCTGCAGGGCCATCTGATCATTGCGCAGGTCGATGCCCTGCTCTTTTTTGAACTCGTCGGCCAAGTAGCCGATGATCTTCTGGTCAAAATCCTCGCCACCCAAATGGGTGTCGCCGTTGGTCGACTTTACCTCGAAAACGCCGTCGCCGATCTCCAGAACCGAAATATCGAACGTGCCGCCGCCGAGGTCATAGACGGCAATCGTGCCGGTGTTCTTCTTGTCCAGGCCATAGGCGAGAGCTGCCGCGGTCGGTTCGTTCACGATGCGCAGTACATCCAGTCCGGCGATCTGGCCGGCATCCTTGGTCGCCTGGCGCTGGGAGTCGTTGAAGTAGGCCGGAACGGTAATGACCGCTTCCGTTACTTTTTCGCCGAGAAAGGCTTCGGCGGTTTCCTTCATCTTTTGCAGAATGAACGCGCTGATCTGCGAGGGCGAGTAATTTTCGCCGCGCGCCTCGACCCAAACATCACCATTGTCGGCCTTCACGAGCTTGAAGGGGGTTTTTTCACTCTGCACCTTCGGATCGCTATAAGGGCGGCCGATCAGACGCTTGATCGCATAGAGCGTGTTTGACGGATTTGTAACCGCCTGCCGCTTGGCCGACTGGCCGACCAGCCGTTCACCGTCTTTCGTGAACGCCACCATCGACGGAGTGGTGCGCGACCCTTCCGCATTCTCGATTACACGTGCTTCTTTGCCGTCCATGACCGCGACACACGAATTTGTCGTGCCGAGGTCGATACCAATTACCTTAGCCATTGAGTGAATTTCCTTTCCGTCATCGGCGGGAGGACGAGACCCGGTTACCGGCGTGTCGCCGACCCCCTGGAGAGGTCCAGTTCGAGAGTTGCAGTTGTTGGAGCCAGTCAAGCCCCGTTGAGCGAGATATAGGCCGGTATGAACGCTGTTCAACAGGCGCGAAACATCAACAATGGCCGCAGGCTCGCGTGCGCGCTCATTTTCTGCCATGAGGAAGCCATGATCATTTCCGCGAGTTATAGAACGGACGTGCCCGCCTTTTACGGCCAATGGTTCCTCCGCCGGCTGGCGGCGGGCGAGGCGTTCGTGCGCAATCCCTATGGCGGCAAGCCATACCGGGTGTCCCTGCTGCCGCGGGATGTGGAGGGTTTCGTTTTCTGGACCCGGAACACGTCCCCCTTCGCCGGCGCCCTCTCGGCGGTGGAGGATCGCGGGGTGCCCTATGTGGTCCAATACACGGTGACAGGCTATCCGGCGGCGCTCGAAACCGGCGTCCCGGTGGCGGAGCACGCCGTCGCCCAAATCGCGGGGCTGAGCCGCCGCCGGGGCCGACAGGCTGTTGTTTGGCGCTATGATCCAGTTCTGTTCACGGATCTGACGCCGCCTGAGTGGCACCGGGCAAATTTTGCCGGGTTGGCCAAAGCCCTGTCGCCGTTGGTGGACGAGGTGACGGTCTCGTTTGCGACCATCTACCGAAAGACCGCGCGCAACTTGGCAATCGCAGCACGCCAGCACGGTTTCGCCTGGCGTGATCCCGCGCGAGAAGAACGGCGCGCCTTTATGGCGGATCTGGCCGGCATCGCGGACGATTACGGACTGCGGCTGACCGTCTGCTCCCAACCCGACCTGGAGCAGCCGGGCGTCGGCGGCGCTGCCTGTATCGACGCCGCCAGGCTGTCAGCGGTGGCGGGTAGGGCGATCAAGGCGCGGCAGAAGGGCAACCGGCCCGGCTGCCTTTGCGCCGAAAGCCGGGATATAGGCGCCTACGACACCTGCGCCCACGGCTGCATGTACTGCTACGCGGTGAGGGATCACCGCAAGGTCCGGCAGGCCGTGCGCGACCACGACACGACCGCCGAATACCTCACACCCGGGGCACAAGTTGGCGTCACTCAATCCGGGTAAGGTGCTATAAAATCTGTAAAATGAGCGGCTTCTCCCGACACTATAGCAGATCCCGCTCTAGTGACCGGGCGCCGGTCTGGTCGTGCTCCACCACCTGAATGATTTCCACTATGATCCTATACCGGCACCGTCATACCGGCCGCATTTCCACAGAACATAGGAGAGCCAGCCTGTCCAGGCCAAGATGACGAGACCGAGGAGACGCTCGTACGCGCCATCGTAGCCTGTCGGAATTAACAGCAAAGCCGGCGCCAGGACGAACCACGCTATCGTGAGTGCAGGGGCCAACCGACCCAAATTCGAACCGAAGGCGTGCAGTCCCCCCGCCATTAGCCAGGGCGTCAAGCCCGTCATAAGCGCGAACGTCGCCACCACGTAAAAGTGGAGAATGGCGCCCTTATTGTCCGCGTCCCCGTATTCGTTGACGAAAGCGATAAGAAAAACCGCCAGTCCGGAACATCCCAACAGAGCAGCGGCTATCTTCCAACCCATTCCTCCCAAAGCCAAGCGCCAGAGCCCAATTCCCAATGATATAAGCCCAACCCCGAAGACGATAAGTCCGGCATCCTGCAGCCAAGCGTGCTCGTTGCCCGCTGCCAGATTGCTGATCGTATCCGCAATCGGGTCATGCTGTTCCACCAGAATAATTCCTGCCAGGTTGGTTGCAGCCGAAGCGAAAACACCGATCAGCCCAATCAGACCGAGGATTGCTAAGACTTTTCTCTTCGGCATTAACTCATCTTCCGCTGTTTATCGCCGCTCAGACGGCAGGAATTGGGAGCAATATGGTTCAACCATGGGATTGGTTCGGACAGACCTTGCTTCAGTTCGTCCCTCACTTTCGCAGCGCTTTCCTAAGCCAGCCGCTGGCCCAGCCGGCCGGCCAGGTCCTGCACATACTGCCAGGCAACGCGGCCGGAGCGGCTGCCGCGGGTGACCGCCCATTCGGCGGCTTCCTTGCGCAATTGCTCCGGATCAATTTCGAGCGCGTGCGCCGTGGCGTAGCCCTCGACCATGGCGAAATAGGTGGTCCTGGTCGCAATTGTGAAATCCCAGCCACAGGCCGAACCGGTCGGAAAGCGAGACCTTTTCCTCCACCGCTTCCGCCGGGTTGATGGCGGTGGAGCGCTCGTTCTCCATCATGTTGCGCGGCATCAGGTGGCGGCGGTTCGAGGTGGCATAGAAGATCACATTGTCCGGCCGGCCCTCGATGCCGCCTTCCAGCACCACCTTCAGCGACTTGTACGACGTGTCGTCGTAGTCGAACGACAGGTCGTCGCAGAAGACGATGGCGCGGCGGCCGTTGTCCTTGATGATAGTCAAGAGTGCCGGCAGCGAGTTGATGTCTTCCCGATGGATTTCGATCAGCAGGATCTTGTCGGCCAAATCGCGGTTCACCTGCGCGTGCGCCGCCTTCACCAGGGATGACTTGCCCATGCCGCGCGCGCCCCAGAGCAGGGCATTGTTGGCCGGCAGCCCGTCAGCGAAGCGGCGCGTGTTGTCCAGCAGGATATCCCGGACATGCTCGATTCCTCGCAGCAGTTCGATGTCGACCCGGTTGACGGTCGGCACCGGTTGCAGCCAGCAGCGCTCCGCCTGCCAGACAAAGGCATCGGCGGCGTCCAGATTGTTGGCGGCATCGCTGGCGGGCGCCAGGCGCTCCAATGCATCGGCGATACGGCTGAGCACGGGCAGTAGGTCGGTCTGGTCCACGGGGTATGGTCTCTAGACGGAGGGAGGGAGCAGCAGGATTTTTCAAAGAGGGCTTAAGATCCGGTATCGCGCGGGTCAAGCCAAGCCGGGAGTTTCCGCTTATTCCTCTGGCCATCCCCGCAGGGTTGTGGCCTAATTCTGCGACAGGAAGCCCCGCGCAACGGAACGCCACCAAGAGGCCGAGGAGGTCATTATGATGCCCGCGGCATATCGCTACCCGCGTGCGGTCACGGAACAGGCGCGCCAACGCCTTTTACCAACACCCGATAACCAGAACCCGATAACGCGGAGGAACCGAACCCATGAGCATTTCCAGGCGCGATTTTCTGCGCGTTTCAAAAGACTACGGCGTCAAGGCCGCAATGTTTGCCGCTGTCACCGGCACAACGTCCGGCGCTCTGATCGGGCAGTTCGCCGCCAAGGACGCCCAAGCGGCCACGCGGGCGAAGTACAAGCTGCGCTTCGGCGCCAGTGTGCTTAGCCCGAAGAACGAAGCCTTCTATGAGTCTGCGGGTCTACGAGTTCGCCAAATGGATCGAGGAAGGCTCCGACGGCGAAATCGCCATGCAGGTGATCGACAGCGGCCAGGCCTGCGCCGAGAACCAGTGCGTGGAGAGGGTCGGCGCCGGCGTGCTGGATCTCGGCACATCGTCTGCCCAGAATGCCGCCGCGGTGGTGTATTACGCACAAGCGCTGGACTGGCCCTTCCTCTGGCGCGATCCACAGTCGCTGTTGAACCTGCTGCACGACCCCGGCATGAACCCGGTTTACCGGGACGTCTGGCGCAGCAAGTACGGCATCGAATGCCTCTACTGCACCAACGAGATGCGCGACATCTTCATGGGGATGAAATACGGCGATGAGCCGGAGGTGCGGCACCCGGACCAACTGAAGGACCGGAAGGTGCGCATCACCAATTCCAGCATGATCCAGAATTTTGCCACGTCGTTGGGCATGAGCCCGGTGCCGCTCGCCTGGACCGAGACGCTGGAAGGCATGAAATCGGGCGTGGTGGACGGCATGGAGACTTGGGGCGGCGCGGCGGCAGCCGGCGGCATGACCAAGGTGTCGGCCCAGGCGGTAGAGTTGAATTTCTGCCCGGGCATGATCACGGTCTTCATCAACAGCCGCACAATGGAGCGGATGCCGGAGCGCCTGCAGGAAGTGATCCTGGAGGCCAGCCGGCGGGCGAGCGAAGAGTCGTTTCCCATGCTGCAGAAGGCGCTGAACACCACGATCGGCGCCGGACCGAATCCCGCGCCCGACAGCAATTACGAGCAGGTAAAGGACACGATGCGCCATATCCGCCTGACGGAGGAGGAAATGGACACCTTCCGGGCGCGCGGCTCTGTCGAGCGGAACGGCGAAATCTATAGCGCGGTCCGGAAGGAGTTGGACGGTTTGGCGGGGATGGATGTGCTCGGTGCCGTCACCGAATATGAGCAAAAGATGCGCGGAAAGCCGCTGAACCCGACCAAGTGGTGGGCATAGCGCGCAACGGGCGCCGCTTTTGGGACACGGAGTCACTATTAATGGCCCGACGCTTCGATGCCGTGGTTTCCTGGATCGAGAAGGCGGTGATGCTGCTCGCCTACCTCACCATCATTCTGGTGGTGGGGCTGGAGACCATCCGGCGAATGATTACGGGTGAGCAGGCGGCCTGGGGGCCGGAAGTCGCCATGGGCGCCTTTGTCTGGCTCTCCTGGTTCGCCATGGCGAGCGGCGTGCGCACGGGCGCGCACCTGTCCTTCACCACCGTTCGGAGCCGGATGCCGCCGCGCGTGCGCCAGGGGATGGAGGTGTTCGACTGCCTGCTCTGGTTCGTGCTGGGGGCGGTGGTGATCGTCGCCTCATGGGACGTGGTGCTGTTGAACGAGCGCTTTAACATCAAGATTTTCGGCACCGGCATTCCCATGGCAGCGATCAGCATCGCCGTGCCGCTCGGCTGGGGCTTCACAATGTTGCGGGTTGGGCAGCAATTGGTGCGGGTATTGCAGGGGCAGACCGGCCCGCATCTCGCTGCAGAAGAAATCCGATGAGCGGGGCGGGCGATATCACCATGCTGGCGGCCGTGATCGAATGGCTGCGCCAGGTGCTGGATGTCTGGAGCATTACCGGCATTGCCATCGCCCTGTTTTTGCTCGGCACGCCGGTTCTGCTGGTGCTGGCCGCGTGGGTGGTCGCCTCGTCCTATTTTATTGTGGAGTTTCCGCTGACAAATGTCGGCATAGCGGCGAATGACTCAATCAAAAGTTTTATTTTTCTGGCTGTCCCGCTATTCGTCATCACCGGCGACTTCCTGACCGAAGGGGGCATCAGCCGCAAACTGATCACCTTTTCCCGCGCCTGTGTCGGCTTCATGTCGGGTGCGACCGCCGCGACGGCCATGTTCTCCTGCGGCCTGTTCGCGGCGATTTCCGGCTCGAACGCCGCCACCGCGGCGACCATGGGCCGGCTGCTGGGGCCGGAAATGATCGAGCGGGGCGTGAAGCCCGGGCTTGCCGGCGCGATCATCGCAGCGGGCGGCACCGTCGGCGTCATCATCCCGCCCAGCGTCATCTTTTTGATCTACGGCGTTACCATGGATGTGCCGAGCGTCGACCTGTTCATCGGCGGCATGATCCCCGGCGTGTTGATGGTCGCAGCATTGATCGGCAGCGCCGTTTTTCTGACCGGCAAGACCGAGCCGGGCGAGGGTTTGAGGGGACTTAGCGCCCGCAGAATTGTCCGCACGGGTATGGGTGCCTGGGCGGGGTTCGTCGCGATCGGGGTGATCTTTTTCGGAATCTATTGGGGCTATTTCAGCCCGACCGAAGCGGCGGGCGTCGTCGCGATCTACTGCTTTTTTGCCGGCCTTTTGCCCATGTTCGGCGGCACGCTCAGGCTGCGCCAGGTGCCGGGCATCATGCTCAACAGCGCCCGGCTGGCGGGATTGCTGGTGCCGCTCGTGGTCTTTTCCATCCAATTCCAGCAGGTCTCCAGCGTCATGGGCCTGCCCGATGCGATCCAGGCGTTCCTGGGTGACCTCGGGCAGAGCTACGGGCCGACCGTGCTGATCGCGGTCATGATGCTGCTGATCCTGGCCGTCGGCGCCATTACCGAGTCGGTGGCTGTGGTGCTGATCCTCGGGCCGATTCTGGCGCCGGTCGCGGATAGCCTTGGCATCGACCCCGTCCATTGGGGCGTGATCTTTGTAGTTGGCACCACCATCGGCTTTATCACACCACCCTATGGCTTGAACCTGTTCGTGGTTTCGGGCGTGTTGGGCGTCAACTACGATCTGATTATCCGGCAGGTGTTCAAGCTGCTGATCCCGCTGATGATCGTCTGGACCATCGTAACCGCGACACCCTGGATGTCGCTGGTTCTGCTCGGCAACTAGAAAGGCAGCAGGAATGAGTGACGGCAAGGAAGCGACGGAAAAGCTGTTTAAGGACTTCGTCAAAGGCTTCTCCAAGAAGGATCCGACCATGGTCGCGCCGACGCTCGCCGACGATTTCGTCTGGAGCCAGCCGACCGGCGAGGAGTTTGCCGGCAAGGCAGCCGCGCTCGCCGCTATGGAAGAGCGCTGGTCCGCCGCCGGCGGTGGACCGGTGTTCGGCAATGGCGGCTTCGAGGTGATCGGCGACACCATCGTCCAGACGTATGACGTCACCGCGGCCGGCCCGGATGGCACGCGCAAGACCGTGCGCGGCATGGACATCTACAAAGTGCGCGACGGCCTGTTGACCCGCAAGGACGCCTTTTGGAAGCAGCTTGGCTAAGTACGTCGCATGAAAGTCCATATCCTCGACGACTGGTTCGATACGCTGCGCCACCTGCCGTGCTTTGAAAAGCTGGCCGGACATGACGTGACCGTCTGGAACGACCACGTTCAGGCAACGGACGTGCTGGCCGAGCGCCTGAAAGATGCCGACGCCGTCTGCCTGTTCCGGGAGCGCACCAAGATCGAGGCTGACCTGCTGGCGCGTCTGCCCAAGCTGAAGCTCATCAGCCAGCGCAGCGTCTATCCGCACATCGACGTGGCGGCCTGCACCCGGAACGGTGTGCTGCTCTGCTCCGACCAGCATTCGGGCTCGCCTTCCTACGCGGCGGCAGAACTCACCTTTGGCCTGGTGCTGGCCGCCATGCGCCAGATCCCGCAGCAGATGGCGTCGCTCAAGGCGGGGAACTGGCAGATGGGCGTCGGCCATTCGGTCCGGCACAAGACCATGGGCATCTGGTCCTACGGACGGCTCGGCAAGGCGGTGGCGAAATACGCCCGCGCCTTCGCCATGGACGTTCAGGTCTGGGGCGGCGAGCAATCCTGCGCCGAGGCGGTGGCCGACGGCTTCCGCAAGGCCGGGAGCCGCGAGGCGTTCTTCGCCACATCGGACGTGGTCTGCCTGCTGGTCCGTCTCTATCCGGCGACGCGGGGCATGTTCACGGCGAGCGATCTGGCGCTGATGAAGCCGGACTCGTTGCTGGTCAACACCAGCCGCGCGCCCCTGATCGAGGAGGGGGCGCTCTACGAAGCTCTGAAGGCCGGCCGCCCCGGCATGGCCGCCGTCGACGTGTTCGAGCACGAGCCGGTCGGCGCGGAGGGTCATCCGTTGCTCACCCTGCCGAACGTGGTCGCAACCCCGCATATCGGCTATGTCAGCCAGGAGGAATACGACCTGCAATTCGCTGACATCTTTGATCAGGTCATCGCCTTCGACCGCGGCCAGCCCATCAACATGATCAATGCGGAGGCTTGGAATGGGTAGGGCAGGGCACGCCGCTGCGTTGCGCTAGCCGCAGCGTTCGGGCACGCTGCCTCGATGGTTGAGATCGCCGACTTCAACGACCGCGATAGCTTTGGATCCTGGTTGAGAGAAACCGATCAGCCGCGCGAGGCGTGCGTCGCGCTGGCTCATCGGGCGGCGATGCGGGTATTGCCGTTGATCTGGGCCTCCCAGATCGAGGAACGTCGCTCGCCAATGTCATTCCTCCGAGCCAATTTGGTGGCTGGTGTTGCGGGCTTGGCTCCCGCGAGGCTATTAACAGAGTGGGCGCGCGCTAACGTGCTGCGAGCCGCCGCCGCCGCGGCCGCCGCCGCTTGTGCCGCCTACGAGCGAGCCAACAGCCGAGCCGATGCCGCCGCTGCCTACGGCGCCGCCAGAGCCGCGTATGCCGACGCCGACGCCGACGCCGACCCCGACGCCGACGCCGCCTACGCCGCCGACGCTTACGCCGACACCCTCGTCTACGCCGACGCCGGCGCCTACGCCGATGCCGCCGCTCGAGCCGCCTACGCCGATGCCGCCTGGGCTGCTGTTCGCTCCGATTGTGAGCGGTTGGTACAGGGACAAAGGCTGGAGGGAACGCCGTTGTTTCTGAACGGTCACCCGGACTGGTTCGCTTCGCGATACCGCTCCATACAAGCGGCTAGCGGCGGGCAGGAATGGTCGTTTTGGCACGATTGGTTTGAACGTGCCATTGAAGGAAAATCCTGGCACTGGCCGACGCTCATCGAGATAGCGTTGCAGGAGGACCATTTTTGGGAAGGCACCGACGTAGAGATCAACGCCCGCATCCGGGGAGTAGTGGCTCGCGACGAAACGCAACCAACTGCCGATCCTCTCACCGAACAATCCGGTCCCGTCGTCGACTCCGAAACGCTAAAGACCGCCAAAGAAAACTCCCTCAATGCGGAGGAGGTCTTTGTCAACGCAGCTGGAAAGTTTGATGCGCGGCCGCTGACAGACGCTCCCGGCCACCCCATAGCCGTTGCCATTGACCGAGCATTGAATATGGTTTCGGAAATGCGGGCCGCAGTTACGAATCAGCCAAATCACTATAGCGCTCTGCGAACCATTGCTGACGTGCTTGCTACGGCTTTGGCCCGTCCGGAAGCGGTGCCGTTGTACATTTATGAAGCGGCGATGCATGCAATCGCCGAACTGCACCGGCTGACCAAGGCGGGCGAATTGCCTCCCGACGATGGGCTGATCAACTGGTTTCGGAGTCAGCGGTAAATAACTCCGCCATCGATGTTCTGGTGAATGACAACTCTGCGCGGGAGGCGGTTGAGAAGCGGGCAGCGTTCAAGGCGAAACAACTCACCCCCGAAGAGCGGACGCAGATGCGGACCTTGGCGCGCCTGTTAGCCGAGCGTTCGACGGAGACGCTTGGTGAGGAGATGATCGGCGACAGCGAAACCGCAACCGACGAAAATGCGGACGACGAGGACCGGAAGACGGCTACCTACCGTTATGGTAGTCGGACCGTGCGGATCTACGATCTGGACCAGGAAGGCGTCACGCAGGTCGCGAATGCCGGAAGCATCACCGCATTCCTGGCGACCGTATTCTCCTGGTTTCTTTAACCCGACTGCGCAAAAAGCTCCCGCCCGATCAGCCAGCGCCTGATCTCCTGTGTCCCCGCGCCGATCTCGTATAATTTTGCATCCCGCAACAGCCGCCCGGTCGGGTATTCGTTGATGTAGCCGTTGCCGCCGAGGCACTGGATCGCCTCCAGCGCCATCCAGGTGGCTTTCTCCGCCGTGTACAGGATCACGCCCGCCGCATCCATGCGGGTGGTGTCGCCCCGGTCGCTGGCCTTGGCGACGGCGTAGGCATAGGCCTTGCAGGCGTTCATGGTGGTATACATGTCGGCGAGCTTGGCCTGCATGATCTGGAACTCACCGATGGGCTGGCCGAACTGCTCGCGCTCGTGCACGTAGGGCAGCACCGCGTCCATGCAGGCCTGCATGATGCCGAGCGGCCCGCCCGACAGCACCAGCCGCTCATAGTCCAGGCCGCTCATCAGCACATTCACTCCGCGGCCCTCCTGGCCCAGCACGTTTTCGGCCGGTACCTCGCAGTCCTGAAAGATCAGCTCCGCCGTGTTGGAGCCGCGCATGCCCAGCTTGTCGAGCTTCTGGCCCGTTGAAAAACCCTTGAAGTCTCTTTCAACGATAAAGGCGGTGATCCCGCGCGGGCCGCCCTGGGGATCGGTCTTGGCATAGACCACCAGCGTGGCGGCATCCGGCCCGTTGGTGATCCACATCTTGGTGCCGTTCAGGATGTAGTGATCGCCCTTTTTGTCGGCCCGCAGCTTCATCGAGACAACATCGGAGCCCGCATTCGGCTCGCTCATGGCGAGCGCGCCGACATGTTCGCCCGAGACCAGCTTGGGCAGGTACCGACGCTTCTGCTCCTCGCTGCCGTTGCGGCGGATCTGGTTCACGCAGAGGTTGGAGTGGGCGCCATAGGAAAGCCCGATGCTGGCAGAGGCGCGGGAGACTTCCTCCATCGCCACCATGTGCTCCAGATAGCCCATGCCGGCGCCGCCATATTCCTCCTCCACCGTCACGCCCAGAAGCCCGATGGCGCCCAGCTTCGGCCAGAGCTCCATCGGAAAGGCGTTGTCGCGATCGATCTGCTCCGCCAGCGGCGCAATTTCGGTCTGCGCGAAATCGGCGGCGCTTTCCCGCAGCATGTCGCAGGTCTCGCCGAGGCCGAAATCGAGGGAGTGGAACGTATTGGCCAACATGGTTCAGGGCCTCTGACTATCGGAATATCGAACGATGCGCGAGCAGCAGATGCAAGCCTACCATGCTATCAGGGCTCTGCGGTCAGCATTAAGAGATACCTGGTAATATTGGGATTAGGTTGTCGCCCGAACACCCCTGCTTTACCAATGGAATGCCAACGCCGCCCCGCTCGGTTTTGCTCCGCCTTCCGTTCTGCTAGTAAGGAGGCCGGCAGAAAAAGGAAGAGAGAAGCGATGGCGAAATATCTGGTGACTGGCGGTTGCGGCTTTATCGGCTCGCATCTTGTAGAGGCCTTGCTGGCGGCAGGGCATGTCGTGCGCGTGCTGGACGACCTGTCGACCGGCAAGCGCGCCAACATCCCCGAAGCCGCGATCGAGTTGCTCGTAGGCGATGTCAGCGATCCGGAGGCGGTCAGCGCGGCGATGGAGGGGGTGGACGGGTGTTTTCACCTGGCGGCCATCGCCTCGGTCCAGCGCTCCAACACGGACTGGATCGGCACGCACCGCGTCAATCAGACCGGCACGATTGCGGTGCTCGACGCAGCCCGGAGCGCAGGGAACGGCGGTGCCATTCCGGTTGTCTACGCCAGCTCCGCCGCGATTTACGGCGATAATCAGAACCTGCCGTTGGCCGAGACGGAGCCGCCCCGGCCGCTTACGGCCTATGGCGCCGACAAATTGGGGTCAGAACTGCACGCGCGGGTTGCCGGTGCCGTCCATGGCGTTGCCACCTGCGGCTTCCGCTTTTTCAATGTGTTCGGGCCGCGCCAGGATCCCGCTTCGCCCTATTCGGGCGTGATCTCAATCTTCGCCGGCAAATTGCGGGTCGACGAGGCGCTGACGATTTACGGCGACGGGCAACAGACCCGGGACTTTGTCTATGTGGGCGACGTGGTGCGCCACCTGCTGGCGGGCATGCACTGTACCGATGTCTCGGCCCCAGTCTTTAACGTGTGCACGGGGCGCCAAACCTCGGTCGCGGTGCTCGCGGAAGCGATGGCGGCGCTGCTTCAGGTGCCTTTAAGGATTGCGAACAGTCCGGCCCGGCCGGGTGATATTCGCCATTCCGTGGGAGACCCCGCCCTCGCCAAGGCGTCGCTGCTGACGGTTGCCGACACCCCGTTGGAAGAGGGGCTCCGCCGGCTTTTGGCTCATGACTCTTAGGTGTCTGAGTAGTGTTTTATTTGACGTTAATGCCGAAACTTACATCTCGTCGTTCCCTGAAACCTCTGCATAATTGGACGACCTGCTGCAAGCTGAGTACTAACTGTTGGTGGTCCAGCGCCGCCGGTAGTCGTCCCGCCGTAACGCCAATGCCTGTAGCGCGATAATCAGGTTGGCGTTGCTGACCTTGTTGGACCGGAGCCAATTGAATGCCTCGACGGCGGGTACCCGGAAAACGCGGATATCTTCGTCTTCGTGCTCCAGTCCCCAAAATCCGTCCACGCGGCTGCATTCGACCTGGGCGGCGAACATGTGCATGACCTCGGTGGAGCAGGATGGGTTGGTGAGATAGGTACAGACTGGCTCCAGCCGTGTCAGGGCCAATCCAGTCTCCTCCTTCGTTTCCCGGGTTGCGACCGCTTTCAGGTCCTCGCCCGGCTCGGCCCGGCCAGCCACGATTTCGGTACACCAGGACTGCCAGCCCGCGCCGAAGGCGCCAATGCGGAATTGTTCTAGAGGCTTCTCCCTTTCGTTCCGGCGCTGCGAGATGTTGATGTTTCGGATGGCGGCGCGGGTGATGGCTTCCTGGTGCATGCAGGGCTCTGAGCAATTCTGATCGACGTAGGCAGCGGCTCGAGACGGTTGGATGCACCGCGGACAGGCGACGGCGATCTCGCATTCCGGGGTGTGGCGCCGTGCTCTGGTACTCTCAGACGCGCTGCTCGACGAAGTCGCGGGCGGTTGCTGGCGCGAGGCGGGCTCCGAGGCCGAGCAGGGTATCGAACGCCACGGCTGTGTGGCGGCGACGGTTCCACCTGAAGACGAACTCGTCGAGGTAACGCCTGAAGTGCTGGCGACGGAGGCCATGGTAGGTCCCGAGCGCCCATCTCTTGAGGTTTGAAAAGACGCGATGGGTCCAGCGCAGGATGATGTGGGCGGCCATCTTGCCGACGACTTTCGGCTCGTGCACATGGTCGGGCAGGCCATTGTAGCCGGACCATCCGTCCGTGACGACGCGGGCACCGGCGGCGGCGACCGCGACGACGAAGGGCTTGAGCGTGGCGCCGGAGAAGTCGGCGATCGGCGCGAGACGAATGCGGCGCGGCTTGCCTTCGGGCGAGAGCTCCACCGCGCCGGCAACGAGCATCTTGCCCTGCGAGCTGCGGCCTTGACCGCCAGCGGGCGGGTCGTCCTTATGGCGCAAGGCGATCTCGGTCTCGTCAACTTCGACGACGTCCTCGAGAAGGCTTCGCTCGGGATCGACCATGGCGCGGCGGAGCTTCGTCAGGAGCAGCCAGGCGCTCTTGTAGCTGCCCAGGCCCAGTTGGGCCTGCAGTTGCAGGGCGGAGATCCCGTTGGAGTGGCTGGTTACGATATGGATCGCCGTGAACCAGGTCTTCAGCGGCAGATGGCTGCCGTGCATGACCGTGCCTGCGGTCACGGACGTCTGCCGCCGGCAGGCCGCGCACTCCCAGGTGAACGCCTTGGTCTTCAGCAGCCATCCCTTCGTGACGCCACAGCCCGGGCAGACAAAGCCCTCCGGCCACCGGCGACGCGCCAGATAGTCGGCGCAGGCCGCATTATCCGGAAATCGCGCCTCGAACTGGGCGCGGGAGAGCGGGCGGTCATGTTTCCAGCGGCTCGGCATGCGAGAACATTAAGCGAACGCACCTCGCGACGCAAGCGCAGATCACCACATTTTGTGCCGCCGGAGCCAACGGGAGAAGCCTCTTGTTCTATTAAAACTAAGCTATCGTTGACGGGGTCATAGGGGATGACGGAAACCGCCGTTCCCCGTGTTAGCAGTTCCCGCGATATGGGGCGGGACAGATTGCCGTCGAACCTTTCGTATTGCAGGTTCACCTCATCAAAGGCGTTGTATCCATCATGGAGTTTGGTTCGTGAGAGAATTTTCACTTGATCTGGCATGGCGATAGCATCCGATAGGCAGTATAAGCAGCGAAATATCGGCGAAAAACCATGATTGGGCGATGTGGCATAGAGAAGGGCAGGGCATGCGATCGGTACTCGGAATTCTAATGTGGGTATATTTCTTGCCGGGGTTGATCCTTGGTGCGGTGAAATTCGGGATGGAGGCGCTGCAAGCGGCGATGGCCGCGCCGGAACCCGGGATGCTGGCGGAAGCGCTCGGTATAGCGGCAATCGAGGGAATCTTGCGGGTGCTGTACTGGTTGCCCAGCGCGTTTGAACATGTCGTCGTCAACGGAATGGAGCCGTTGAACTGGTTGTTGACCTGAGACATGAACGAAGGAGGGGCGGTATGAGCGGGCGCATAGAAAAAGTGACCTTCCGGGGCGCCCAGGGCGCCGCGCTGGCCGGCCGGTTGGACCTCCCGGTCGGGCCTCCGAGGGCCTATGCGCTGTTCGCGCACTGTTTCACCTGTTCCAAGGACATCTTCGCCGCCAGCCGCGTCAGTCAGCGGTTGGCCGAACAGGGGTTCGCTGTGCTGCGCTTCGACTTTACCGGGCTTGGCGCGAGCGACGGCGAATTCGGGAACACCAATTTTTCGTCGAACGTCGAGGATTTGGTCGCCGCAGCCGCTTTTCTGCGCGAGGAGTATGAGGCGCCGAAGCTGCTGGTCGGGCACTCTCTCGGTGGTGCTGCTGTCCTTAAGGCGGCGGGAAACATTCCGGAGGCCGAGGCCGTGGCGACCATCGCAGCACCCGCCGACCCGGAGCATGTGAAGCGGAATTTCCGCGCTAACCTGGAAGAGATTGAGACGACCGGCGAAGCGACGGTAGCGCTTGCGGGCAGAGAGTTCCTCATCAAAAGGCAATTCTTGGACGATATCGCGGTGCAGTCACTGCACGACGCCATCGGCGGCATGGGGAAGGCGCTGCTGGTGTTTCACAGCCCCCTCGACGCGACGGTTTCCATCGACAATGCCAGCGCGATATTTCTCGCGGCGAAACACCCGAAAAGCTTTGTTTCCCTGGATCGCGCCGACCACTTGCTGACCCGCCGTGAAGACGCCGCCTATGTCGCCGATGTGCTTAGCGCCTGGGCCGGCCGGTACCTGCCGCCAATGGTTGGGAACCTGCAGCAGCCTGTCCAGGGTGAAGTGCCCGCCCAGGGTGAAGTAATCGTGCGTGAAGCGGGCGAGGGCATCTTTCCGCAACTGATCGCGGCCGGGCGCCACCGGCTGCGGGCCGACGAGCCAGAAAAGGTGGGAGGCACCGATACCGGCCCGGACCCTTACAGCTACCTGCTTGCCAGTCTCGGCGCCTGTACCTCCATGACCATCCGCATGTATGCGGAACGCAAAGGTTATCCGTTGGAGCGGGCGGAAGTGCGTCTCAAGCATGCAAAGGTGCACGCGCGAGACTGCGCCGAGTGCGAGACCAAATCCGGCAAGATCGACCGCATCGAGCGAGAGGTCGAACTCCTGGGCGACCTGACGGACGAGCAGCGTGCCGACCTGATGCGCATCGCCGACCGCTGCCCCGTTCACCGCACCTTGCACAGCGAGATCAGTGTCGTGACCCGAATGGTGGATTAGGCGCTTATCCGCACGGGCAGCTTGCGGATGCCACGGATGAAGTTGCTCTTCAGGCGGGTCGGCTCGCCCAGCACCTCGATTTTCAGATCGCGCTTCAGGATTTCCTCCCAGAGAATCTGAAGCTGCAGGTCCGCCAGCCTGTCGCCGACGCAGCGATGGATGCCGGCGCCATAGCTCAGATGCTGGCGGTGCTTTTTGCGGTCGACGATAAACTGGTCCGCCCGGTCGATGGCGTCCTCGTCCCGGTTGCCCGAGACGTACCACATCACCACCTTGTCGCCCTTGCGGATTTGCTTGCCGCCGAACTCCACGTCCCGCGTCGCCGTGCGCCGCATGTGAATGACGGGCGTCTGGTAGCGGATGGTTTCGGCGACCATCTTGGGCAGTAACGAATGGTCGGCACGCAGCTTCTGCCATTCGCCCGGATTTTTGTTCAGGTAGTAGAGCCCGCCGCTCATGGAGTTGCGGGTGGTGTCGTTGCCCCCGACAATCAACAGGCCCAGATTGCCGATAAATTCGCGCATCGACATGTCTTTGGTTTCGGGCCCGTGCGCGAGCATGGAAATGAGATCGGATTTTGGCTCCTGATCAACCCGCTCGTCCCAAAGGCCGCGGAAATATTCCGCCATCTTGACCATTTCCGCCCACCGTTCCTCCTCCGACCGGACCAGCGCGTCCGGTGAATTGAAGTCGAAAAAGATGGCCACGTCCGACCAGAAGGTCAGCTTGCGCCGATCCTCCCACGGGAAATCGAACAATGTCGCCAGCATCATCGTCGTCAGCTCGATGGAGACATGATCGACCCAGTCGAATTCCTCGTTCACCGGCAGGCGGTCGAGAACGTAGTTGGTGCGCTCGCGGATGGTCGGCGTGAAGTTCTTCAGGTTGAATGGCGCAACGATCGGGGCGACGGTTTTGCGCTCGATGGTGTGGCGCGGCGGGTCCATGCGGATGAAGCTGGGCGCCTCGGTTCCCGGCGTCTGGTCGCGCACCTGGATGCCGCCGAGTTCGTTGGAAAACGTCGCGTGATCAAGCTCGACCGCCATAATGTCGTCGTATTTGGTAAACGACCAAAAGGGACCGAACGCGCTGTCGGGACAGTAATGCACCGGGTCTTCCCGGCGGAGCAGCGCGAACGGCTCGTGCCAAGTGTCGGTCCGGTAGAGTTCCGGGTCGCTGACATCGAGGGTGGCGAGATCGAAGGAAGGCAGGGGGGCGTTCATGGGTGGCCTCCTTAAAGAGAGGATGGCAGGCGCGATAGGGAACGACCCTTCGACAGGCTCAGGGCGAAAGGGGCTTGGCTCTCAGACCTTTTATTCTGACGGCTCCAATAACTTTCACCCTTAGCCTGTCGACGGATTGCCGGCCAATTCGGGAGTTAAGTCTTGATCCTCACCGGCATGGTTTTGATGCCGCGGATAAAGTTGGAATTGGCCCGAATGGGTGCGTCCAGCACTTCGATCTGCAGATCCCGCTTCAGGATTTCTTCCCAGAGAATTTGAAGCTGCAGGTCCGCCAGCCGGTCGCCGACGCACCGGTGAATGCCCGCGCCATAGCTCAGATGCTGGCGGTGCTTCTTGCGGTCCACGATGAACTCATCCGGCCGGTCGATCACCTCGCCGTCGCGGTTGCCGGAGATGTACCACATGACCACCTTGTCGCCGGCGCGGATCTTGCGGCCGACAAGCTCCGCGTCCCTGGTGGCGGTGCGGCGCATATGGATGATCGGCGACTGAAAGCGGATCGTCTCCGCCACCAGTTTCGGCACCAGCGAGTGGTCGGCGCGGACCTTGGCGAACTCGTCGGGGTTTTGTGACAGATACCACAGGCCGCCGCTCATGGAGTTTCGGGTGGTATCGTTGCCCCCGACGATCAGCAGGGTTAGCTGGCCCATGAATTTCTTCAGGTCCATTTCCTGCGTCGCCTCCGAGTGCGCGAGCATGCTGATCAGATCGGGGCGCGGCTCCTGGTCCTTGCGCTCGTCCCAGAGGCGGCCGAAATAGGCGGCCATTTCTTTCAGCTTTTCGAACTTGTCGTATTCGTCGGTGGTGAGCGCATCGGGCGCGTCATAGTCCGTGAAGGTCGAAAGGTCCGACCAATAGGTGAGCTTTCGCCGGTCCTCCCAAGGGAAGTCAAACAGGGTGGCGAGCATCATGGTCGTAAGTTCGATGGAAACGTGATCAACCCAGTCGAACTCCTTGCCGCGCGGCAGGCCGTCCAGCACGTATTCGGTGCGCTCGCGGATTGTGTCGGTCATGTTCTTCAGGTTGAAGGGCGCCACGATGGGGGCGACGGTCTTGCGCTCGGCCGTGTGCTGCGGCGGATCCATCTGGATAAAGCTCTTGCGGCGCACCTCGTCCGGCGTGTCGCGGATGGTGATCCCGTCCTCCGATGAATAGGTCTGGTAGTCCAATTCGACCGTCATGATGTCGTTATACCTGACGACCGACCAGTAAGGACCGAATTCGCTCTCCGGCACATATTGCACCGGGTCTTCGGAGCGCAGTTTGGCGAACAGCGGCTGCCAAGTATCCGTGCGGTAGAGTTCAGGGTCGCTGACGTCGATTGGCGCAATGCCAGCCTCACCAAGATAGGCATTCATCCCGATAATCCTTCAATTGAAGCGGTTAGGCCCGACTTTAGCGTCGCTTGCGCATCAATAAAAGCACTGGAATTAAGGGCCCCATGGCAACACAGGTTAAAAAGAAAAAACCGTCCTGGAAGCCCAGCATATTGGCCTGCGCCGTGATTACACTATTGAGGTAAGTCATGGCCACGCCGTCCTGCAACGCATCCGGCAAGCCGCTGCCGGCAAGCTGGCCGGAGACCATGCCCAGCATCTCCATCGTCGTGGCATTGGCCACGGTCTGGGTTGCGCCGAGCTGGGTTGCGTGAAACTCGATCCGGTTTTCCAGCAACAGCACATAGATGCTGATGCCGGTCGACCCGCCGAACATCAGCGACAGATTGGTGATGCCGGCACCGCGCCGCATTTGCTGCGGCGTCAGCGCACCGATCGCGGTGGTGTTGAGCGCGGGTGAGGTGAACGCCGAGCCGACGCGGCCGATCAACAGCGATATGGCGACATACCAGAACACGGTATTCGAGTTGGCGCCGATCAACATTGAGACGCTGGCGACGATAATGACCGAGCCGAAGATCATCACCATCGGCGCGGGCACCTTGTCCGACACTCGGCCGGCCAGCGGCAGGATGGCGGCCGCGAAGAAACTGCCGGGCAGCAGCATGGAACCGGCGACGGTCGGCGAAAACCCCTGGACGATCTGGCCGAAGATCGAGAACGAATAGACACTGGCAAAGTTGGCGAAGCCAAAGAAGAACGAGCATGCCAGCGCATTGACGAACCGGCCATTGCTGAACAGGCTGAGGTCGAGCAGCGAGGCGCCGCGGCGCTTTTGCGACATGACAAAAGCCACCGCCGCGACCCCCGTAAAGGCCGCCAGCAGCATCAGGTCGTCAGACGCCCAGCCCCATTTCTGGCCGTTGCCGAGCAGGGTGAACCAGCCAAAGACCGTCGCGTTGATCAGGGCGAAGCCAAGGAGGTCGAACCTTCCGACCTCCATCTTGTGATCTTCGGCGGGAAGGAAAAGCAGGCCAAGCAACACGGCAAAGGCGCAGGCGGGGATCGGAACCAGAAAGATTGCACGCCAGTTGACGGCGTCGATCGTGATGCCGCCAAGCGAGGGGCCGAGGCCGAGCGCAACCGTAACACCCATGGAAAACATGCCCATGGCGAGGCCGCGCTTCTCCATCGGGAAGACCTGGAACAGCACCAGCATCACCAGCGGTTGCAACAGGCCGGCCGCAAACCCCTGAAATACGCGCCCGACAATCATGATCTCCAGCGTGGGCGCGATAAAGCACATCACGCCGGCGCCGGCGAAGACCGACATGACCAGGAAAAACGTGCCGCGCTGACCGAGTTTGGCGATGGTCCACGAACTCGCGAGCAGGCCGGTCGTGTTCATGGCCAGAAAGGCGGTGGACAGAAACTGCGCCTGACTTTGACCCACACCGAACGCGCCCATGACATGCGGGATGGCGACATTGGTCAAGGAACTGGTGAAAATCGAGGTAAAGAACGCAGAAAGGGCCGCCGCCGTCGCCAGCCAGCGGGCGGAGGTGGTGAAGGCCGGTGCGGAAAGGGATGCGGTCGCGGTGGTCACGGGGCGGCTCGAATGTCAGCGATGCCGGACAATAGGGCGAATGGAGCGAAACCGCTACCGTTGTCGCCACGCCACGCCACGCCACGCGTCGGGCCGGTTCGCGTCACGCCAGCCTTGCCAGCGGGCTTTTGCCTGGGGCATCCTGGCAACCCATCGGAATGAGGGAAACCGCCATGAGCAACTGCATCGTCATCGTTCAGTTCGATCTGCCGAAGCGCACGAAGGAGCAGGCGATTGCCGGCGGGACGGCCTCCGCGCCGACCTACCGCGCCCTCGAAGGCAAGGGGCTGATCCGCAAGGACTACCTGAACGGCGAAGCCGGCGGTGGCGGCGTCTATCTCTGGGAAAGCCGCCAGGCGGCCGAGGCCTGGTATACGGACGAACTGCTTGCCTCGTTAACGGAGCGCTTCGGCGTGAAGCCGCGCCTGACCTGGTACGACACACATGTCACCGTCGACAACCTAAAGGGCGAGATCCGCGTCGACGGCACTTCATTTTCGGAAGCGGTGGCGGCCGAATAGGGCAAACGGTGCCGCCAACCCGAGCCCGAAGCCTATTGAGCGGGCATTTTCTTCGGTGCGCCGGTGGCCATGTCGGTGCCGATGTAGGGTAGGTTTTTCTGCTTCCAGGCGCCGAAACCACCCTCCATGTGGGCGACTTGGTCGAAATGACCGGCGAGGCAGCTCTCCGCCACCCGGCGTGAGCGGGCGCCGGAGCCGCAATGCAGTACGACCCGCTTGTCGCTTTGCTGTGGCAGCAGGTCGGCCCGAAAGTCCGCCATCGGACAGAGGAAGGCGCCCTCGATATGCTCGAACAGGTATTCCTGCGGCGTCCGCACGTCGATGAGCATGATCTCGCCGTTATCCAAAGCGGCCTTGACCTGTTCAGGCGGCCAGTTCTCCACATTGATATCGGTCATTTGGCTTTGTCTCGAAAGCGGTTGGCGGGAATGCGGAAATAGTGGTGCCCATCGTCTTCCGCGGGTGGCAGGCGGCCGCCGCGCAGGTTCACCTGAAGGGCGTAGAGCATTCGGTCGGGCAAGCCCAGTTGGGCGTCCCGCTCCTCTCGGATTTTAACATATTCCTCTTCTGAAACGCCGCCGCCGATATGCTTGTTGTGCGCCCGATGCTCGGCCACGCTGGCTTCCCAGGCCGGCTCATCCCGCTCGTCGGTGCCGTAATCATGTCCGACAAACAGCCGGGTATCGTCTGGCAGTTCCAGGATCGCCTGGAGCGAGCGATACAGTTCGTGCGCGGAGCCGCCCGGAAAGTCGGCGCGGCTGGTGCCGAAATCCACATGCATAAAGGTATCGTGGACGAAAGCGGCATCATCGCCGACCACGTACGTGATGGACGCCAACGTATGCCCGGGCGAGTGTATCACCCGAACCGGAAGATCGCCGATCCGGAACGTCTCGCCGTCGCGGAACAGGTGGTCGAAATCCTCTTCCGGATCAAAGGCGTCGGGCAAATTGTAAAGGTCGCGCCACAGCTCGGCCACCTCCTTGACCTTCTCGCCAATGGCCATGGGGGCGCCGGTTTTCTCCTTCAGCCAATCGGCCGCTATGAAGTGGTCGGCGTGCGGGTGCGTGTCCAGGATCCACTGCACCGTCAGACCTTCGTCCGCCACGAATTGCAGAATCTCTTCGGCTGCCGCCGTGTCGGTCGAAGCGGCGGCCGGGTCGAACTGCCAAACCACGTCGATCAAGGCGCACTGGCGCGTTTTCTCGTCGATGACGACATATTGGACGCTGCCGGTATCCTCTTCGTAGAAACCGACGACCCGGGGGCTGCCGGGCCCGGTCGCCCGGCTTTCCTTGTTGATCACCTTGACCTCCTATCCTGCTCGCCTTGTTCGCATTCAGGAATTAACAAGTGGGAGCCCGTTCCTCCTACCACAAGGCGGCGGCCCGAACGCTGCGGCGATGGTGCCGTCGGACCTCCGCCCGCTCGGACCGCGGCGATGGAGACAGGGTGAAGCGCTATCCCAGCTTCTCCCGCAAATCCTGCAGCACCGGCAGGATGTATACGCGGAACCGGGCTGGATCCTCGCTCATGGGGAAGTGGCCGAGGCCGTTCATTTCGACCACCGCCGGCCCGTCCTTGATCTTCGCCGCCGTGCTGCGGGTGTCGGCGGGCGAGCAGGAGAAGTCGTACTCGCCGGTCAGCAGGTAGAGCGGGCACTTGGCCATATCGATCCTGTGCGTGTCCTCGCGGAAGTCGCCGTCGATCCGATAGAAATGCAGGTCGCCCTTAAAGATGCCCGGCCCGCCCTGCATATAGCCCCAAAGCGTTTCCCACCGGTATTCGTCTGGCGCGGTGGGAGCGACAAGGCCGCTGACCACCGCCGCAGCCACATTACCGCCGTCCAGATCCGGACGGTTCAGCCAGTCCAGATCGTACCAGCTCTCCGGTTGGAAATCGGCGGCTTCCAGTCCGATCAAACCGCCGAATTCCTCCGGGTGATGGATCGCCAGATAGACCACGACCCGCCCGCCGATGGAGCAGCCCATGACCACTGGCTTCTGTAGCTCCAGGCCGGCGCAGAAGCTGCGGATCAACTCGGCATAGCCGGCAGCGGTCAGCGCATAGTCGCCGCCCTGCCGCCAGCCTGCGGGCGGCAGCGACTTGCCGTGCCAGGGCATGTCAAAGGCCAGAACGCGGTAGTGTTGGGTTACTTCGTCGTCGGTCAGCAGATGCCGCCACTGCTTCGCGTCTGCGCCCGCCGTATGCAGACAGACGAGCGGGATTCCGGCCGCCGGGCCGGCTTCCTCGAAATAAACCCGGTGCGGCTTGCCCCCAACTTCCAAGTGTATGTAACGGCCGGTGATCGGTTCGATATGGGCAGGCATGGAAGGTCGCTCTGAATGGGGCTGAGACAACGTTTAGTACCGCAACACCGCTGGACAGGCCACAGCCGCAGACGCTGGCTGATCGTATGGATAGGCGGGAACGAGTTCAGTACATTCGGAGAGCATAAACTTGCAAAAGATCGACCAGTAGGTCGGCAGATGGAGCGTGAACATGGAAACCGTATTTTCATTCGTGGCGGCGCCGCGTTTCGCTGCGGTAGCGCCAAGCGCCAAGCGCCAATGGCCAAGGCCCGCTGCCGCCGTCCTTACCGCTGTTTGGCAGCGCCGTTGCCCTGGCCGGATGGGCCGCCAATCGCCGTCGGCTTAGGGGCGGCCTCTAAACCGGCGCGTTGAACTCGACCAGGTTCATGGACGGATCGAAGCAGAACACCTGGCGGAATCCCCGCATGGCGATGCTGCCCGCATCGCTGTAGGGCACCCCGAGTTCGTCGAGATTGGTCATGACTTGGTCCAGGTCCGGCACGCTGACCGCGAAATGCCCGCCAATGCTGGGATTGTGGGCCAGGCCGTTGTTCATCGCCCAGGCCGGATCCGGCTTGATCAGGTGCAGGCCGCGATTGTCGGAACCGAATACGGCCAGCGCCTCCGGGTCGGCGCGGAAATTGCCGGCCGCCGCCGGCCGCACCAGCTCCTTCTCCTTCAGGCCCACAATGTCGGTATAGAACGCCACGGTCTTGCGCACGTCGACGGCGGCGATGTTCACGTGATGCAGGTACCAGCCGCCCGGTTGGCCGCCCGGCTGGTCGGTGCGGCCGTGCTCCTCATCGGACTGCGGCGCGGGGCCGGCGCGCTCGCCGACATTCTGGTTGATCTCCACCAGGTTGAAGCTCGGATCATAGCAATAGACCTGATGCATGGCCGCCATGGCATAGACGCCGGCGTCGTCATAGGGAATGCCCGCCGCCTCCAGCCGTCTGATGACCGCCGGCAGATCGTCCACGGTGATGGCGAAATGGCCGCCGATGGTCGGATTGTGCATGAAGCCGTTTTCGTGGGCGAATAACGGACGCTCGTTCACGATATGCACGCCGCGGTTATGGTTGCCCATGCTGGCGCGGTTATCGTCCGGCTCGTTGTCGGACGGCTCGTTGTCGGCCCGTTCGGGGTCCGGATAGACCCAGGGACATTCCTCCATGCCCGCCGCTTTTCGATAGAAGGCAACGGACTCACGGACATTGTGCGCCGGAATGTTGACGTGGTGGATGTACCAACCCATCGGCAGGCTCCTTTCAGGCAAAAAGGTCAGGCAAACAGGGCGCGCGGCGTGGCCAGCACGTCTTTGATGTTCTGCAATTGCTGCATATAGACCGTCATGTCCCCGTCGATGCGCATCTTGCGTGATTTGACGAGGCCGAACAGATCGTGGTCCGGCGCCGGCGGCACCGGTTGCCAGTGCGAGAGCCAGACCTCGGGCGCGGCATTGAAGCTGACCGCTGCCGATTGCAGCACCGTACCGGCAGCGACCGCATCGCCGGGCCTGCCGGCGGTGAAGGGCAGAAACCAGCGTGCATCGCCGGCCGTCACCGAAAGCTGGCCGGTGAAGTGGCACAGCCGGTGCAATAACGCCGCGTCGGCGCGCACCAGGCCGGGAATCGCGCGGAAGACTTCGGTGGCCGAGGACATAAGCGTATCGCTCCTACGGCATCAGCGCCATCAGTTGCAGAGCATAAAGTATGCAGGAAATGGTTGCGACCGCAATTAAGGTGGTGACCATGATGCTGGTCGTCGCCGTTTCGACCGCCGCCCCGTACTGGCTGGCGGCGATAAAGACCGTGGTGCCGACCGGCATGCTGGCCGCGACGGTGGCGACCGCCAGCGGCAGGGCCGGCAGGCCGATGCCCGTACCGATTGCCAGCACCAGCAACGGATGCAGCACCAGCTTGCCCAAGGCGACGGTGCCGACGGCGCCCGGCTCGTTGGCAATACCCCGGTGCGCCAGATCGCAGCCGATGGCGAATAGCGCACACGGCAATGCCGCCTGGCCGACCAGCGCCACGGTCTTGTCCGCGATCGCCGGCACCGGCACGCCCGCCGCCCCGAAGGCGACTCCGGCGAGCGTCGCCAGCACTACCGGGTTGCGAACGACATTGCCGAAGGCCGTGCGCAAGACGGCGGCCATGCCCCGGGTCTGGCCGCCACGCCGACCGCTTTCGATGTCCCGTGCCTTGGCTATGTCCAGCAAGACCATGGCGAACGGCAGCAGAACCATGGTGTCGAAGGCCAGCACCAACAAAAGCTGCACCACGCCCGCCTCGCCGAACAGGGCAAAGACGATGGGTAGCGCCATATAGAAGCCATTGGAAAAACTCGCGCCCAGCCCCATGACCACGCAGCCCGCCGTGCTGCGCCGCCAGACCAGCCAGCCGGTCAGTGCGGCGAACGCAAAGACGCTGGCCTCTGCCCCAGCATAGGCCACCAACAGCCGGGGCTCCAGCCCGCCCTCCAGCGCAGCACCGCTGACCGTGCGGAAGGCGAGGGCGGGAATTGCGAAATAGAACACCAGCGCATTCAGCTTGTGCGCGCCGATCGCATCGAATACCGACAGGCGCTTCCCGGCGGCAAAGCCCAGAAAGACGACGGCAAACAGCGGAACGATGGCGGCGAGGATTTCGGCCATGCGGCTCTGTGGCTGATAGATAGGAGACTACGGATTGGACTGGCGGCGCAGCGGCGTCAACTGCCGGCAGTTTGCTGCGTTGCTAGCCTTCGTCCGGCGCTTCAGGCATAAGAAGGGACGGTTTCCGCAACCAGAGTCCAACATAATGACCGAATTTCCCGGCAAGATTGCAGTGGTTACCGGTGCGACCAACGGCATCGGCCTTGGCACGGCGCGGCTGCTGGCGAAAGAGGGCGTGCGGGTCGTCGCCTGCGGCCTGGCCCCCGCCGACCTGGATCCGGTCGTGGCAGAGTTGAAAGGCGCTGGCGCCGATGTCACCGGCCTCGCCGCCGATCTGGCGCAGAAAAACGGTTGGAAACCGCTGCTTGCCGCTATCCGCGACCGGTTCGATACGGTGGACTATTTCGTGCACTGCGCCTCGCCGAAACGGCTGGAGAGCGACACGATCTTCACCGTTACGGAGGAAACCTGGGACGGGATGACCAACACCAATGTCCGCTCCGGCTTCTTCCTCGCCCGCGAGTTGGCGCGTGACATGGTGGCGGCACAGCGGCGGGGCGGTATCGTGTTCATTACTTCCCTGCACCGCTACAGCCCGCGCAACCTGCCCCATTACAGCGCCGCCAAGGCCGCACAGGAGATGCTGGTGAAGGAGTTGGCAAAGGCGCTGGGCCGGTACGGCATCCGCGTGAACGGCGTCGCACCCGGGGCGATTCCGGGCGGCGGCTTCGACGCTTCTTCCATGCCGGCGATCAACCGGATGGTGCCGCTCGGCCGGCCCGGCACGCCGGAAGATATCGCCCAGGGCGTGCTGACGCTGCTTTCCGAGGAGCGCAGCGCCTATATCACCGGTGAGGTGCTCAACATTGATGGCGGCATCGCGCTCCATAACTGGATAACTCCACCGGAAACACTTTCATAGAAACGCTTGAAGAGATCCCACTAATGCGCATCGAGATTATCTGTACCGGGGACGAGATCCTCAGTGGCAAAACCAAAAACACCAACTTCGCCCATATCGCCAGCCGCTTGCTTGAAACCGGCCTGCCTGTCGCGTGGGAGACCACGGTCGGCGACGACCCCGACGAGTTGATCCGCGCCTTCACGCTGGCGGGAGACCGGGCGGATGCGGTGATCGTCAATGGCGGCCTGGGCCCCACCCAGGACGACCTTTCCACGACGATTGCGGCGGAGGCCGCCGGCGTGGATCTGGTGCTGCACGAGGATTGGCTCGCCCGCATCGAGCGGTTTTATTCCGAGCGCGGCCGGGTGATGCCGCCCAATAACCGCAAGCAGGCCATGCTTCCCGCGGGCGCGGAATTCATCGACAATCCCGTTGGTACCGCCTGCGGCTTCGCCATCACCATCGGCAGGGGCCGCTTTTTCTTCACACCCGGCGTGCCGCCCGAACTTTATCGCATGCTTGAGGACCAGCTTATCCCCCGCCTGCGCGCGATGTCCGGCAAGAACAGTGTGGTCTATCTGAAGCGGTTTCACTCCTTTGGCCTCGGCGAGAGCCGGGTGGATAACATGCTGCAAGGGGTCGAAAGCCTGGCCCCGCCGGGTGCGGTCAAAATGGGCTTTCAGGCCCACTATCCGGAATTGGAGACCAAGCTGATCGTGGAAGCGCCGACGCTGGCCGAGGCCGAAGCCATCGTAAAGCCGGTGGCGGACGAGGTACGCAAGCGCGTCGGCCACTTCATCGTGTGTGAAGATAATGCAACGCTGGAAGGCACGATTGTGGAGGAATTGGCGCGGCGGGGTGGTAGCATCGCGGTGGCGGAGGCCTGCACGTTCGGCGGCGTCGGCGCGCGGCTGGCGCGGGCGGATGCGGGCCGCGGCATCTTCCGCCGCAGCGCCGTCTGCGCCCGGCCCGTCGACCTGATGTATGCCCTCGACCTGTCGAGCGCGACCGAGGCGCTGGCCGCCAACGCCGCCGCCACGGTGCGGGAGCAGGCCGGCACGACACATGGGCTGGCCGTGGTGATCGATGCCACGGAAGAAGCGGCCCAGCCCCCCTTCACCATATCCCTGGCCACGGAATTGCAGGTTATCACCCGCAACTGTGCGCTGGTGGGCAATGCGGACCGGGTGCGCAATGGCGCCGTCGAGATGACGCTGGACCTGATCCGCCGCCATTTGACAGGCAAACCCACGGACGAAGGCATGGATTTCGAGCGCGCCAAGCAGGCATGAGCGCCGCTACAGATTTTTCGATCCGGCAATGAAGGACGATTCCAATGGCACAGGCGATTATGCTGCGCGAGCACGGCGGACCGGAAGTCTTGCGGCTGGAAGAGGTCGACGTCGGCGATCCGCCGCCGGGCATGGTGCGGATCCGACAGACCGCCATCGGTGTTAACTTCCATGACTGCTATGTCCGTTCCGGCCTCTATCAGACCCTGAAACTGCCCGGTATTCCGGGCCTGGAAGGGGTGGGGCGGATCACCGCCACTGGCGAGGGGGTCACCAACATTTTGGTTGGCGAGCGGGCGGCGTACTTCACCGGCAGCTATGGCTCCTACGCCAGCGAGCGGCTGGTACATGAGGACCAGGTGCTGCGGCTTCCCGACAGTGTGGACGACCGGGTTGCGGCGGCGATCCTGCTGAAAGGCCTGACCGCCTCCATGCTGGTGCATCAGGTGCACGAAGTCGGCCCCGGCGACACGATCCTGGTGCATGCCGCGGCCGGCGGGGTAGGCCAGTTGCTTTGCCAGTGGGCGCAGCATCAGGGCGCGACGGTCATCGGCACTGCGGGCGGACCGGCCAAGGTGCAACTGGCAAAAGCCGCTGGCTGTGACGAGGCCATCGACTACAAAACGGAAGATTTCGTCGAGCGGGTCAAGGACATCACCGAAGGCAAGGGCGTCACGGTGGCCTATGATTCCGTTGGCAAGGACACCTTCTACGGCTCCCTGGAATGCCTCACCGAGCGCGGGCATCTTGTGAACTTCGGTCAATCATCCGGGCCGATCGAGCCGATGCCCGTTTCGATGCTGAGCAAGGGCTCCTATACGCTCACCCGGCCCATGCTGTTCCACTTCGCGCGCCAGCGTGATCGCTTGTTGCTTATGGCGGATGACCTGTTCCACACGCTCTCCAGCGGCGTGTTGCGGGTGGATTCGCCCCAGTCCTGGCCGTTGGCGGAGGCGGCTAAGGCTCACCGGGCGCTGGAGGCCCGTGAAACCACCGGCGCGGTGATCCTGACGGTCTGAGCATTGGCGAAAGCGCCCGAAACCACACGAGCCATGACCTCCATGCCGCAAGACTTCTCCCGCCGCCCGCCGCGCTCCGCCGAAAGGCTCGCCCGGCTGGAAGAACAGGTCCGTCGCGACCTCTGGCTGACGCAACACCCGGCCCAGGACTGGATGCCAGCGCGCAGCGGCCCGGACGGCAAGCCGATGCTGGACGTGCTGATTGCTGGTGCCGGGCAGGGCGGGCTCGCCGTGGCATTCCAGTTGATCCGAGAGCGCGTCACGAACATCCAAGTCATCGACAAGGCCCCCTATGGCCGCGAGGGTGTCTGGGTCACCTTTGCCCGCATGCCGACATTGCGCTCACCCAAGGACTATACCGGGCCCGACCTCGGCGTCCCCAGCCTGACCTATATCGCCTGGCATCAGGCCGTCTATGGCGAGACCCACTGGCAGGCGCTGGACCTGATCGACAAGGACGACTGGAACGACTACCTGCTGTGGTGCCGCCGCGTCTTGAACCTGCCGGTGCGGAACGAGACGGTGTTGGCGGGCATCGCGCCCGCGCCCGGTTATGGCCTGAAGGCGACGCTGGCGACGCCCAGGGGTGCGGAAACCATTTACGCGCGCAAGATCGTGCTGGCGACGGGCCAGGATGGCACCGGCCGCTGGTGGATGCCCGGCTTCATCGAGATGCTGCCCGCGGAATACCGCGCGCATGCGGCGGACGAGATCGACTTCGCGGCGCTTGCGGGTAAGACCGTTGCCGTGCTGGGTGCGGGTGCGTCGGCCGCCGACAATGCCGCCTGTGCGCTGGAGGCCGGGGCGGAGTCGGTGCATCTGTTCGTGCGGCGGCAGCAGATGCAGCGGGTGCAGCCCTATCGCTGGCTGACCTTTTCGGGATTTATCCGCCACCTGCGCGATCTGCCGGACGAGTGGCGCTGGCGCTTCATGGCGTACATCCTGGGCCTGCGCGAAAGCATACCCCAGGCCACCTATGACCGGATGCGCTGGCATGGCAATTTTCATATTCACACCGGTGCGGGCTGGTCGGGCGCGGCGGTGAAGGAGGAGCGGTTGGAGATCGAAACGGCAAAAGGGCCGTTCGTGGCAGACTTCATCATTGCCGGCACCGGCATCGACATCGATTTCGCCCACCGCTCGGAACTCGCGCCGTTCGCGGACCAGATCGCCACCTGGGCTGACCGCTACACCCCGCCGCCGGAGGAAGCCGACGTACGCCTCGGCCGTTATGCCTATCTCGGACAGAATGGCGAATTGACGGAGAAGGTGCCGGGTACGGCACCCTGGCTCGCCGACATTCACGACTTCACCATCGGCGCCACCATGAGCCTGGGGCCGAGCGGCTGCTCCATCAATGCCATGAAGGCCGCGGTGCCCAAACTGGTGGAGGGCATTACCCGCGGCCTGTTCGCCGCCGATCTCGCCCATCACTGGCAGACACTCCAGGACTACAACGTGCCCGTGTTCGTGCCATCCGGGGAGGATGAAGGAGTATAGCGCGCAGGTCGGCTTTTCCGCCTACGGAGGTTTGGCGAAAGGCGGGCGAACCGTCTGGCCACCATGCACGCAATCCCCCTTCGATAACGCGATCCTCGCCATCTTTATCGCCATCGCCCCAATCTTCGTGGTCATAGTGCTCGGCTACCTGCTCCGGCAGCGCGGAATATTTCTGGAACCTGAACAACAAGCTTGCCTATTGGGTGCTGATGCCGGCGCTGCTGTTTCATAAATTGTGGCTTTCGACGCCGACTATGCCCTGGTTGAAACCGTCGCCGTGACACCCGGCAACACACACGACGGCAAGGCCGGCACCGTGCGGGCGAAGGGCGGGCAGACGGCGGCAGGGCCACAGGCTATTGGAGGAGCGAAGGCGACAGAGAGGCCGAAGCGCGGTTCCTGGCCCGGAATGCGAAGATCCATCGGGTGCGCGGACGCATGGAGAAAGTGTTGGCACCTGGAAGCGCAGCTACGGGCTGCGGCACATGTGATCGCGAGGCCTGGTTAAATGCCGTCTGCAGGTCACCACCGCCTACAACCTCCGCCGTACTCTCACTATCCTCGCCCCCGCCTGATTGCGACCGCAAACGGTCCGATCGACGCAAGGGACGATGCTGGTTGACGCCGATCGTCTCTGCAGCAGTGAAAAAACCCGGGCAAGTTTCCAACTCACCGAACATCCTCAATCCGCGGACAGGTCTCATCAAGCAGTTTCTCGGCGGCATCTTCCGACGGGAAGGAGCCGCCGGGTCTTGATCGCCATGCGGATCACCCGGTTCAGGCTTTCCACGGCATTCGTGGCGTAAATCGTCCAGCGATTTCAGGGCTGAACGCGAAGAAGGGGATCACCGCCAGCCGGAATTTGGTGCCCTAATTCTTGGCTATACAAAAGCCGAACCTCGCGCTGGCCATCGCCGGTGATGCCGAGAGCGAGGTTATCCGCTTTGATCTTCACGATCCGTCTGTCCTTGTCGCGGATCGTCAAGGCATCGAGGGATCACGACTGGGTAGACCGCATCCAGGGCCCGCTCATGCCGCGGGCGTACAGGGCGATGATCTTGTCGTCCAGGCCGTCGATCCGGGTCTGGCCTTTCCCGATCAGACGCGGCTTAAAGCTGCCGTCCCGGTCACGCGGCACCGCAATCTCGAACGCGCCGTCCTCACCTTGCACTGCCTTGCGGCTCGCGCCATTGCGTCGGTTGCTCTAGGCCGACGGCGCCTCCGCGCCGTGCTCGTAGCTCAAATGCTTGGGCAGCTCGGCGCCGAGCATGCGCTGCACTAGCGCCTTCTTCAGATCCTGCATCAGCCCGCCGCGCCGACCCCTGCTCCGTCTGGCGACGCCGCGCCAGCCCCTCAAGCTCGTGCCGTTCCATCGCCGACCCGCTGGCAACGGACGAGAGGAAGTCACAGCCGCTGTGTTGCTCCTCATGTCGCTTTTAACATGTTCCGCAGCACGTACTGCAGAATACCGCCATTCTTGTAGTAATCCACCTCATCCAGCGTATCGATGCGGCAGAGCAACTGGATCGTCTGGGTCGAGCCATCGGCACGGTGGATAGTGCAGGGCACGTCCATGCGCGGCTTCAACTCGGTGATGCCGGCGATGTCGAAAACCTCCGAGCCGTCGAGCTTCAGGCTTTCGCGGCTGTCACCATTCTTGAACACCAGCGGCAGCACGCCCATCCCCACCAGGTTGGAGCGGTGGATGCGCTCGAAGCTTTCGACGATCACCGCCCGGATGCCCAAGAGATAGGTGCCCTTGGCCGCCCAGTCGCGGCTGGAGCCGGTGCCGTATTCCTTGCCGCCGATGACGACAAGCGGCACGCCCTCGTCTTTGTACTTCATGGCCGCGTCGTAGATCGACATGACCTCGCCGCTCGGCATGTGCTTGGTCACGCCGCCTTCGGTGCCTGGCGCCATCAGGTTGCGGATGCGGATGTTGGCGAAGGTGCCGCGCATCATCACCTGGTGGTTGCCGCGGCGGGAGCCATAGCTGTTGAAGTCCAGCGGGCGCACCTGATGCTGGGTCAGATACTCGCCTGCCGGGCCGTTGCGGGCGATGGAGCCGGCAGGGGAGATGTGGTCGGTGGTGATCGAGTCCCCCAGCACCGCCAGCGGACGAGCGCCCACAATGTTGGTGACCGCGGCAGGTTCCGCCTGCATGTCTTCAAAATAGGGCGGGTTTTGGACATAGGTGGAGCCGCTGTTCCACTGATAGGTCTCGCCGCCCGTAACCTTGATCGCCTGCCATTCCTTCGGGCCGTCCAGCACGTTGGCGTAGCGTTCCTCGAACATTTGCTGGGTCAGATGCTCGCGCAGCACATCCTGCACCTCCTGATTGGAGGGCCAGATGTCTTTCAAATAGACGTCATTGCCATTCTGGTCCTTGCCCAATGAATCGGTGCTGACGTTGACCTTGAGTGAGCCTGCGATGGCATAGGCGACCACCAGCGGCGGGCTCGCCAGGTAGTTGGCCTTGACCTGCGGGTGCACCCGGCCTTCGAAATTGCGGTTGCCGGAGAGCACGGAACCGACGGTGATGTCACCGTTGTCGATGGCGTCGGCAATCGGGTCCAGCAGCGGACCGGAGTTGCCGATGCAGGTGGTGCAGCCAAAGGCGACAATGTTGAAGCCGAGGGCGTTCAGGTCATCCTGCAGGTTCGAATGCGCCAGATAGTCCTGCACCACCTGGCTGCCCGGCGCGAGGGAAGTTTTCACCCACGGCTTCACGGTCAGGCCCTTCTCCCGCGCCTTGCGCGCCACCAGGCCGGCGGCCATCAGCACGGTCGGATTGGAGGTGTTGGTGCAGGAGGTGATTGCGGCGATCACCACGTCGCCCGGGTCGATCTGGTAGTCAGTGCCCTCGGCCGGTGTGGAGGCTCCCCCACCCATTTCCTCGATCGCCTTGGCGATCGAGGCCGGAATGTCCGGGAGGTCGACGCGGTCCTGCGGACGCTTCGGCCCTGCCAGGGCCGGCACCGTCTGGGAAAGATCGAGTTCGAGGCTGTCGGTGAAAATTGGGTCCGGCGTTCCAGCGGCGCGCCACATGTTTTGCGCCTTGGCATAAGTCTCCACCAACTGGCACTGCTCTTCGGCGCGGCCGGTGAAACGCAGGTAGTTGATGGTTTCCTGGTCGATCGGGAAGAAGCCGCAAGTAGCGCCATATTCCGGGGCCATGTTGGCGATGGTCGCCCGGTCGGCGAGCGTCAGGTTGTCGAGACCTTCGCCGTAGAATTCTACGAACTTGCCTACGACGCCCTTGGCGCGCAGCATCTGCGTGACGCGCAGCACCAGGTCGGTAGCGGTGATGCCCTCGGCAAGCCGGCCGGTCATCCTGAAGCCTACAACTTCAGGTATGAGCATCGAGACCGGCTGCCCCAGCATGGCGGCTTCCGCTTCGATGCCGCCGACGCCCCAGCCGAGGACCGCAAGGCCGTTTACCATGGTGGTGTGGCTGTCGGTGCCAACCAGCGTATCGGGATAGGCAACCAGCTTGCCGTCGTCGTCTTCGGCGGACCAGACGGTGCGGGCCAGATATTCCAGGTTCACTTGGTGACAGATGCCGGTACCCGGCGGTACCACCCGGAAGTTTTTGAAGGCCGTTGCGCCCCAGCGCAGGAACTCATAGCGCTCCCGGTTGCGCTCGAACTCCATGTCGACGTTTTTCTTGAAGGCGCCGGGCGTGCCGATATTGGTCGACCATGACCGAATGGTCGATGACCAGATCGACCGGCGAGAGCGGATTGATCTTCTGCGCGTCGCCGCCGAGATTGACGATCGGCGTCGCGCATGGCCGCCAGGTCGACCACGGCCGGCACGCCGGTAAAGTCCTGCATCAACACGCGCGCCGGGCGGTAGGCGATTTCGGCGGTGGATTTGCGCGTGTCCAGCCACGCAGCGAACTGCTTGACGTCATCCGTGGTGACGCTGCGGCCGTCTTCGTAGCGCAGCAGATTTTCCGCCAGGATCTTCAGCGAATTCGGCAGGCGCGACAGGTCGCCGACCTTGTCCGACGCTGCCTCCAGCGAGAAATAATCATAGGTTTTCCCGCCAGCCTGAAGCTGACGGCGGGTGCCGAGGGTGTCTTGGCCAGTGATCGCCATGGTTAGCGTCTCCCGCGCAGCGAAATACAATCCGTCCCGGGAGTTCTAGCCCCGATTTCGGCGGAGCGCCAGCGCGTGGCACGCAGCATTTTCGCACAATCGCGCGATGACGCCGCCGAAAACAGCAGGTCTGGCGGTTACCCTTCCAGGCTCCGCCGCAGGCGGTCGATGTCTTCTTGCAGAACGTGATCTGCGGACCGCAGTTCCTCGACCTTCTTCACGGCATGCATGACGGTGGTGTGGTCTCGTCCACCGAACTTCCGGCCGATTTCCGGCAAAGATCGGGTGGTCATCTGTTTCGCCAGATACATGGCGATTTGCCTGGGGCGGGCCACCGCGCGGGCGCGGCGGGGCGACGACATGTCCGCCAGCCGGATGTTGTAGTGGTCGGCCACGCGCCGCTGAATGTCCTCAATCGATACCCGGCGGTCGTTAGCGCGCAGAACGTCGCGCAGAAGGTCCTGCGTCGTTTCGATGGATAGCTCCCTGCCGACCAACTCGGAGTGCGCGATCACGCGGTTCAACGCACCCTCCAACTCGCGCACGTTGGAAGGGATGCGTTGGGCGAGAAACTCCATGACGGCGCGCGGAATTTCGAAACCCATCATTTCGGCCTTCGCCTCGACGATGGAGAGACGCAGTTCGTAATCGGTCGGGTGCAGGTCGGCGACTAATCCCCAGCCGAGGCGGGAGCGCATACGGTCTTCCAGCCCTTCCAAATCTGCCGGCGATTTGTCGGCGCTGACGATAATCTGCCGGTTCTTGTCGACCAAGGCGTTGAACGTGTGGAAGAATTCTTCTTGAGTCGAATCCTTTCCGCAGATGAATTGCACGTCATCGACCATCAGCACATCGACCGAGCGGAACTGCTCCTTGAAGGCAACCTGGTCGCGGAAGCGCACGGCCCGGATAAACTGGTACATGAAGGTCTCTGCCGAGATATAGAGCACCCGCCGCGCCGGATCGCGCTGGCGGATATGCCAGGCAACAGCGTGCATCAGGTGGGTTTTGCCCATGCCGACGGGGCCATAGAGGAATAGGGGGTTAAAGGCGACCTCCGTCGCTTCTGCTACCCTGCGGCAGGCCGCGTGCGCAAATTCGTTGGGTTTCCCGATGACGAAATTATCGAACGTGAGCCGGGCGTCGAGCGGCGCCCCAAAGGATGAAATCCAGGCATCCTCTGCGCCGATGGCGTCGTCCTCGCATGCCGGCGCTACGGCGACGCGATTGGCGCCACCGGTTTCGGCGAGCGGGCGCTTTGCGTCCATGGTTTCGGCAATCGTGACTTCTGCCGCCTGGCATTCTTCCTGACGGGCCAGATCAGAGGCGACGACCAAGTCTACCTCATTGATTTCCTCCGCGGTCCAAAGCGCACGCAGACGATTGCCATAGATCGAGTTGACCCGGTCGCGAATGAATCGCGTCGGCACCGTGATGGTGACAGACATGTCATTGGTGTCCGCCAGTGTCATCGGCATTAACCAACTGCGAAATACACCGTCGCCGAATTCCGCGCGTAGCCGGCCGCGGATGCGTTGCCATTGGGCTGCGCGTTCTTGCGATACCTCCTGCGTATTCATCGTTCGATTCCCTTACCCAAGTGTGTTTTCGCTGATCTTGCTTCGGGCAAAGCATTGCCGCGCCAGCCGCCATGGCGAGCACCATCCGGTCCCGCGATCCCCTCAAATCCCTCCGCTACGTTGTAGCAGGGGCCATAGCCTGCGGCAGCGGCCCGTTCTGCGGCGGCTTTGGAGCGAACGCCCGAGCGGCAAATAAAGTAGATAGGTTTGTCTTTAGCAATGCCGGCTTTTTTCATATCGTCCAGGAATGCCGCGTTGATCCGCATGTCCGGCGCAAGTTGCCAGGCGATGAAAACCAGATTTTCATTTCCTGCTTGTAGCTGCGGAATGCCGACCTGTTCCCACTCGACGTCTGTGCGTACATCAATAAGTACGGCATCCAGGTTGGTGGAGAGGGCATTCCAGGCATCCCGGGGGTTAACATCCGGTATACCCATATCGTTTGTCATGGTATCTGAACCTCCAAAAAGAGCCCAAAAACACCACAGTCTTCGCTGGATGCCTTGGTTTAAAACCATCGGGTTCTAAAAAGTCATTGCAACGCTGTTGCGAATACACTCACAAGTTATGTCTTCTTCTGACAAGGGTACTTTGAGCCAAATGTGCAATTTATTGTGGTGGCCATCATCTTCATCTCCTGACTGTCTGCGCTAAGCAACGATTATTGCTGCCCGCTTTGTTGTTGTCAGAAATGTAACGGACCTTGAACGGATGCGCCAATCCAGAAAATCGCCCCATCCCAAAATAAAAACCTTGACCGTAGGTGCGAGTTGGAGTCCCGCTACGAGGGTGCTTTGTGTGCGCGGATTGAACGCTGGTCGGTGCCTGGAAATGCGAAAAGCCATACCTCGACTTCAAGGTATGGCTTCTGCCGGCAAAAATACTTGGTAATTAGCGCGTTAGGCGAGCGCGTTAATTCGCCGTGAGAGCCTGGAGATTTTGCGCGCCACCGTGTTTTTGTGAACGATACCTTTATTGACGCCGCTCATCATGATCGGTTGGGCGGTGTGGAAGGCTTCCTGTGCGGCCGTCTTGTTTCCGGACGCGATCGCAACTTCCACCTTCTTAACGTGGGTCCGGTACTGGCTCACGCGCGAGCGGTTGACCGCAGTACGGCGCTCCGCCTGACGGACGCGCTTACGTGCCTGGGGTGAATTGGCCATATTTCTTCGTCACTACCTGCCATTGAGAAAGATCGCGGGTTATAGAAGGCGCGCGGCCTCTGGTCAAGAGAACCCGCACGCTTTCGCTGTTCATCGAATGCCGCAACCATTGAAGTTTAAACGTTGTTTGCGCTTAACGGTGCTTGAAGACTGCGTCACGCTTTTCGGCAAAAGCGGCCATGCCTTCCATTTTGTCTTCGGTCGCGAAGGTCGAGTGGAAAAGGCGCCGCTCAAACCGGATGCCTTCCGTGAGCGTGGTCTCGAAGGCCCGGTTCACGCTTTCCTTGCAGAGCATGGTGATCGGAAGGGAGTTGTCCGCAATGTTTTTTGCGGTTTTCAACGCTTCATCCAGCAACTTATCCACCGGTACCACGCGAGTGACCAGCCCGCAGCGTTCGGCCTCCTCCGCATCCATCATGCGGCCGGTCAGACACATATCCATGGCCTTGGCCTTGCCGATAAAGCGGGGCAGGCGCTGGGTGCCGCCGCCGCCCGGGATGGTGCCAAGGTTGATTTCTGGCTGTCCGAACTTCGCATTGTCGGCCGCGATGATGAAATCGCACATCATGGCGATTTCGCAGCCACCGCCAAGTGCGTAGCCAGCGACGGCGGCGATGATCGGCTTGCGGGTTTCGGCGGCGCGCTGCCAGCCGACGGTAATGAAATCGGCCATATAGACATCCATATAGCCGCGGTCTTTCATCTCTTTGACGTCGGCCCCGGCAGCAAAGGCTTTTTCGCTGCCGGTCAGCACCATGCAACCGATACTCTCGTCTGCTTCGAAGCGGCCGATCGCATCGGCCAGTTCATTAATCAGCTGGGCGCAGAGCGCGTTCAGCGCTTTTGGCCGGTCCAGGCGGATCAGGCCGACCCGGCCTTTGGTTTCGACGGCGATCATTTCATAAGCCATGGAGTGGATCCCTCGGCTGGCTGTTGGAGAACGGTGTTTTAACTGCCTTTTTTCGACAGCGGGATGGCCCTTTTAGGTTAGCCTTGGCATGCGGGGCAATAGAAGGTGGAGCGGCCGCTTTGCACCGCCCGTTCGATTGGCAACTCCGTACCGCAGCGGCAACGTTCGCCTTCCCGCCCGTAGACGCGCCAACGGTGTTGAAAATAGCCAAGCTCGCCGTCGGTCTGCACATAATCCCGCAGCGACGAGCCTCCGGCCGCGATCGCGGCTTCCAGGGTCTGCTTGACCGCAGCGACAAGGCGCGCGGCGTCGTCACCGCCAAGCGATCCCGAGGGCCGGAAAGGCGAAAGACCCGCGAGGTTCAGCGCCTCGCAGACATAAATATTGCCGAGCCCCGCAATCAGCCGCTGGTCCAGCAGTACTGCCTTCAGCGGCGCGGCGCGACCCGCCAGCATCGTCGCAAGGCTCTCGCCGGAGAGCGCATCGGAAAGAGGCTCAACGCCCAGGTTTTTCATGCGGGGGTGGTCGCTCAGCCGGTCCGCCGCGACCCAATCCATGGAGCCGAAGCGGCGGTGGTCTTGATAGAGCACCAGATGGCCCGCGCCGGTCTCGATCAGCACATGCACGTGCAGCGCGTCCCGCCGACTCTCCCGATTGGCGCCCGCCCGCTCGACGATGAGTCGGCCGGACATGCCGAGATGCGTGAGCCAGACACCGCCATCGTCCAGGTGGGTTAAAATATACTTCGCGCGGCGCTCCAGCCGCTCGACGCGGCGACCCTCCAGGCGCGCCTCCAGATCGGCCGGCAGAGGCCAGCGCAGGTCGCGCCGCCGGACCGTGACGCGGGCAAGCGTCGCGCCGGTCAGGACTTGAGCCAAGCCGCGGCGCGTGGTTTCGACTTCCGGAAGTTCGGGCATGGCGGCAATGCTAGCCGCGTCCGGGCGGCTCGGCTATGGTCTTCCGCAAACCTATCCCCAGGACTATCCCCCGATGGCAGATACGCATTTTGGCTTCCGCAGGGTCTCGCCGGACGAAAAAACCCGCCTGGTTAGGGGGGTGTTCTCGTCGGTTGCCCGGCGCTACGACGTCATGAACGACCTGATGAGCGCGGGTATCCACAGATTGTGGAAAGACAGCCTGGTACGCCGGATGCGGGCGAGGCCGGGGGAGACGATCTTGGATCTTGCGGGCGGCACCGGTGACGTCGCCTTTCGCCTCGCCAAACAGGATGACGCGCCAGATGTGGTCGTCTGCGATATCAACGAGCAGATGGTCGGTGTAGGCCGAGACCGGGGCATCGACCGCGGCCTGATCGCGGGGATCGAATGGGTCGTGGGCGACGCCGAACGCCTGCCGTTTGCGGATGGCTCGTTCGACGCCTGCTGCATTGCTTTCGGGCTGCGCAACGTGACGCAGCCGGCCGCAGCGCTGGGCGAGGTCTTGCGGGTGCTGCGGCCGGGCGGGCGCTTTCTCTGTCTGGAGTTCAGCAAGGTGCTGCTGCCGGGCGTGGATAAGCTTTATGACGTCTATTCGTTCTCGATCCTGCCGAAGATCGGCAAGGTGGTCGCCCGCGACGAAGCCTCCTATCGCTACCTGGCAGAGAGCATTCGCCAGTTCCCCGACCAGGAGGGGTTGGCGGCGATGATGCGGCGCGCGGGCTTCAGGGCGGTAAGCTACGACAACTGGTCCGGCGGCATTGTCGCCCTCCATTCTGGGCGGGCCGCCGCATAGGAGCCGCCGGGTAGGAGCTTTCCTTGTATTTTCTGTTTCACCCGTTCCGGATCGCCAGAATTGGCTGGGCGCTCGCCCGGCACGACTGCCTGTATTGGCCGAAGCTGATGGGCGCCAATCCTCTGCTGCGGTGGCCGCTACGGCTCTTTCGCAAACGGAACCTGCCGGAACGGGCCGGTCTGCGCCTCGCCCAGGCGTTGGGTGGACTGGGGCCGACCTTTATCAAGCTGGGGCAGGCGCTCTCGACCCGGGGCGACGTGTTCGGTGAGGAGATCGCGCATGACCTTTCGGAATTGCAGGACCGGCTGCCGCCGTTCGCGGGGGCGGAGCAGGCGGTAGAAACGGCGCTGCAGGCGAAGTTATCCACACTATTCACTGAATTCTCCCCAACCCCGGTTGCGGCTGCATCGATCGCACAAGTGCATATGGCTGTAACCAGCGAGGGCGAGCCGGTGGCGGTCAAGGTGCTGCGCCCGGGGGTCGAGTGGCGGTTTGCGCGCGATCTCTCGTTGTTTGCTTCTATGGCGGCGGCGGTGCATCGATTGTTCCCTTTCGCTCGGCGTTTCCGCCCGCGCGAGGTGGTCGCTACATTCGCCCACTCGGTGCGCATCGAGCTGGACCTGCGGCTGGAAGCGGCGGCGGCGGCGGAGCTGGCCGAGAACTTTGCCGATCACCCTGGTTTCAAGGTGCCAACCGTGGATTGGCAGCGCACCGCCCGCCGGGTGATGACGCTGGAGCGGATCGCCGGTTTGCGTATTGACAATGCGGCAGGCGTGCAGGCTGCGGGGCACGATACGCAGCGCATCATGGCCATCGCCGCCGAGGTGTTCTTCCGGCAGGTGTTCGTGGACGGCTTCTTCCATGCCGACATGCATCCCGGCAATGTGTTCGTGCGGCCGGATGGCGGGCTGGCCGTGGTCGATTTCGGCATCATGGGCCGGCTGGATGCGGCGGGGCAGGACTTTATGGCCGATGTGCTGTTGGGTTTTCTCAAACGGGATTTCCGGCTGGTGGCAGACACCCATGCCAAGGCCGGCTTTCTGCCGCGAGGACAGGATCCGGCGCTGTTCGCCCAGGCGTTGCGGGCGGTCGGGGAGCCGATCCTGGACCGGCCCATCGCTGAGATCTCCATGGCCAAGCTGCTCATGCAACTGTTTCAGGTGACGGCGCAATTCGACATGCCGGTGCAGCCTTCGCTGCTGCTGCTCCAAAAAACGATGCTGATGGCGGAGGGGCTGGGCCGAAACCTGGACGCCAGCGTCAACATGTGGATGATCGCCCGGCCGTTGATCGAGGACTGGATCATCCAGAACCGAGGGCCGGACGCGCGGCTGGTGGCGGGTATGAACCAAGCCCGGCAGATGGCGGAGCGCCTGCCGCGCCTGCTGGAGCAGGCGGAAGCCATTGGTGATCGAACGCTGGAGCAAACTAGCGGAAAGGGTAGTATTGTGCCATGGGTCGTAGCTGCCGGAATCGCTGGCTTAGTGATTGGCCTTTTGTTTTAGGGGGCGTTTTCTCAACTCTCCCGGCATTGCCGGACAAGGCTGCCCGGCTCCGCGGGAGGCGGACACCCAGAAAAACTGGCCTTACCGCTTCGCTCGGCTGGGGTGCAATATGGAAAAAGCGGCGGCTGGCGTTTTCTGGCTTAGCCGCTTGTTCGCAGAGTCTTAACGACCTCCGCGCTCGCTGCCAGCGTATCGGCGACATCGCGCTCGTCGTGCGCGCAGGAGACGTAGATCTTTGCGTCGCCCTTCAGCACGCCCCGCTCCCGCAAGCCTGCGTTGAATTGCTTCAGCAGACCAGGATCGCCGGAAAGCGAGGAGCGGTAGTCAACAACTTCCTGCTCCGTAAAGATCACGTCGAACATGGGCGGCTCACCCACGATTTGGGCGGGGATGCCGGCGCTCGCGAACTGCTCCCGGAGGCCCTCCATCAATGCTCGGCCCGTCGCATGTAGCCGCTCGTAGGTGCCGGGCTTTTTCAGTTCCTCCAAGGTGGCGAGACCCGCGACCGCCGCCACCGGGTTGCCGGAGAGCGTGCCGGTCATGCGCACAAACTCCTCCGGCTTGACGGCTCCGGCGTCGAAATGGTCCATGAACTCCGCCTTGCCGGCGATGGCCGCCAGCGGAAAGCCGCCGCCGATCACCTTGCCCAGCGCACAGAGGTCCGGCGTCACCCCATAATATTCCTGGCCGCCGCCATAGGCGTGGCGGAAGCCGGTCACCACCTCGTCAAATATCAGCGGCACGCCGGTTTCTTCCGTCACTTCGCGGAGCGCCTGCAAGAAGCCGGGCTTGGCCGGAATAAGGCGCTGCTGCGGTTCGACGATCACGGCGCCCAAGTCGTCCGCATACTCGCGGATCAGGGCAACGGCCGTGTCCTTGTCATTATAGGGCGCGATCAGCACTTCGTTGCGCAGCACCTGGGGTATACCGGGCGTGTCCGGCTGGGCTTGCGGGAAGTTGCCGGGGGTTTTGGGCGCCATGCTCATGAGCGCATAGTCGCTCATGCCGTGGAAGCCGCCCTCGAACTTCAGCACCTTGTCGCGTTTGCGATGGGTGCGGGCGATGCGCATGGCGTAGAAGGTCGCCTCGCTGCCGGTAGAGACGTACCGCACCTTCTCCGCACAGGCGATGGCGTCCACGATCGCCGCGGCCAGGCGGATGCCGTACTCGTTGTTGGCGAAGAAGGTGGTGCCGCGGGTGAGTTGCTCTGTCACCGCTGCCGTAACGGCTGGGTGAGCGTGGCCGAGCAGCATTGGGCCGGAGCCGATCAGATAGTCGATGTATTCCTTGCCATTCACGTCCCAGACACGGCCGGCCTTGCCCTCTTGAACGATGATCTTGCTGTCGAAGTTGCCGAAGCCACCGCCCGGCATGACGCGGGCAGCTTCATCAAATACGCTGCTGTCGGGCATCGAAGTTCTCCCAGGACCGGTCGCTTACGCTTGGACTTTTGCCATGATAATGATGTTTGTTCACCGATGAAAGCGACCTGAATGGCTTCTCACGAAACAGCGCGGGTTGATAGACGCTTGGTCGCAATCCTGGCGGCGGACGTGGTTGGGCACAGCCGCGTCATGGGAGGGGAGGAAGAGGGTACGTTTGCCCGCTTGAAAGCCATCAAAGCAAACTTATCCAACCAGCGATCGCAGAGCACTTTGGCCGGGTCGTCAATACGACGGGCGACGGGTGTTTGGCAGAATTTGCGAGCATCGTTGATGCCGTGCGCTGTGCCATCGCCATTCAGCGAGGGATGGCAGAGCGAAACACCGAATCGCCGCCTGAGCAGCGCATCGTTTTCCGGATCGGCGTGAATATCGGTGATGTCATGGTCGAGCAAGCCGACATATCGGCGACGGTGTGAACGTTGCAGCTCGGTTGGAAGCGCGCGCCGGGCCGGGAGAGATTTGGGCCAGTCGCGTGGTTCGGGATCAGGTCAGAGACAAGCTGGACGTCTTATTCGATGATATGGGCGAGCGCACAGCAAAGAACATAAAGCGTCCCATCAGGGCTTTCCGGGTTCGGCACGATGCGCGTCCGGCAAACCTGTCTTTCGGCGAAGATGGCAACTTGCAAGCTGTGAACCAACCGGTAGTCAACGCTTCCAATTCCAATCGGCGCCGGTATCGGACCGTTGCCGTCGGGGTCTTTTCCGTTGCCGCCGCCGCAGCCGTGCGCGATCGCCCTCGATTCCCGATACGCAGAAGCCTATGCCGGTTTGGCGGAGATCTACACGCGGAACCACGTCTTCAATCGGGGGGAGCCGACAGGGCAAACAGCACTCGAAAAAGCCATCCAGCTCGGCCGGCGCAGTATGGAACTCGATCCCTCAGGTGCCTGCGGCGCGTTCGCCCTTGCGTTGCCGCTCTTGTTTCAGGCTCGGTTGGATGAGGCTGAGGCCGTGCTAAGCCGAGCCCACCAAGCCTATCCGAACGATGCCGATGTGATGAACCGGTTGGGCGTTACATATGTTTTCCAAGGGAGGCCAAAGGAGGGAGCCGCGCTTCTGGAGCGCGTCCTTCAGATCGACCCATACCATCGGCGAGCCATCTTTGCCTTTGCCGCCAGGGCCTATGTCATGATGCGGGATTATGAAAGGGCCGCCCAGCATCTGAAACGCTGCTACGCAGAAGCCGCCACATTCCGTGTCTGTTACGAAGTGGCGGCGGTTTACTGTGTGGAAACCGACGACCTGAAAAAGGCGCGCGAGGCTGTCGAGATGCTGCGGCGCCTTGATCCTTCGTTTACGCTGTCCACGGCGCCCGATCGACTTCCTTTCCGAAAAAATGAAGACAAGGAACGCTTCCTCGACGCCTTCCGCAAAGCCGGAATGCCTGCCTGACCAGCAGACTGCTTATCCCAGCACAACAAGATCGTTCGTCGGCTTGCCTTCCGGACCGATGGCGCGGACTTCCGCGATTTTGCCGGTTTCGTCCCGGCGGATGATGACCCCGGCGTCGATATTGCCGAACGAGCCGCTAAGCAGGATGCGGCTAGTTTCTTCGAATAGGGCGGCAGTGTCAAACATGGAAAACCACGTATTTATCATTGAGTTACTCTGGATTGGAGAGCTTGGCCGTTTGATATATCTATCGTCGGGCGATGACCAAGTTGACATCGTCCGGGACCAAAACATCTTCGCCGTCCGCGTAAGGTGCTAACCGTGCGGCTGCGTTTGCGGCAAGGCGCTTGCGTTCAGCTTCGGGTAACTCTCGAATTCTGTTGGCTATTGGTAGGCCGAGCACGTGGTGCGCAATAAATTCCGTGATACTGGGGAGGCGATTTATCAATTCTCGATGGGTCACTGTTACATCGCGGAAGCCGGCGCCGGTGAACATTGCGTGGAGCAATGAGCTACTCGGAACGTCCCTTGACTGGCGAATTCGTTCTCCGGTTTCCTCGCCCAAAAAGTCTGTTACAGCCGCGACAACTGCATCGACATAGGGACTGGTCCCAGCCCAGATGCTGAAACACACTCGGCCGCCCGGCTTTGAAACACGAAGTGTTTCTTTCAGAGCTTTGCTTTTGTCTGGAAAAAATGAA
>CAWEBB010000010.1:0-4948 GCA_963807085.1 uncultured Alphaproteobacteria bacterium | reverse complement strand
CGGCCGAAGCCATGCATACCCGTCAGCATCTCGATCAGTTGGAGGTCGAACGAGTTGGAGCGCGCGGACTGGTAGCCGGGACGCCGTGCATAAAGGATCAGCCGTTTCGCGGCCTCGCCAGCGATGGATGGATCGAGATCCTTGGCGATTATCGCCTGCGCCATATCGATGCCGGTCGTGACGCCAGCCGAGATCCAGAGGTGGCCATCCACCACATAGAGTGCGTCGGGATCGACGGTGACGGCCGGAGAGGTCTCGGCGAGAGGCCCGCAGAATTCCAGCGGATGGCGACACGACGGCCGTCGAGCAAGCCCAATGCAGCAAGAAGGAAGCCACCGCCGCAAACCGAATTGAAGCGCTCGGCCTTCGCCGCAAGCGCCGGAAGCAAAGCGCGAGGGACCGGATTGGCAACGGCAAGTCAGGTCAAAAAGCTGAGAGACTATGTCGTAAAAGCTTCTGTTCGTTCGTCCTGTGATTGCCAAGTGAAATTCTGGAGATAAACCATGACCAAATCCATCGCAATTCTCATCGCTGCCTGTTTTTTGGCGGTGCATTTCTCATGGCGACCTGGTTCAAGTTCGCCGACATGGAAGGAACCGCCGGCTACATTGCCTCGATAAGTTTCCCGTTCCGGCTTTTCTTCGCCTGGGCCGCTGCCTTCTTCGAACTTGGTCTTGCGCTCGCTCTCTTCAGCGGAGTTTTCTTCATCGAAGCGGCGGTGTTGTCGATAGCCTATGTGCTTTTCCTCGGACTGGCGTTCCACGGGCCATTGCGCTGGGAGGCGAGCCCGATGGAATTCGGTTTCTTCGTCGATCACTTCATCTTCATCGCCGGACTGCTCTTCGCTGCCGTTCACGGGCCGGGGAAAAGATGGCGCTTGGCTGGCGGATTGACTGGAAGGCTTACAGGCCGCGGCGCGCCTGATCCGATAAAATAATCTGCAGGCCATTGTCGTAAGGCGCGTCGGCCGTTCGTTCTATGATCAGCCTTGAAGGAGATAACCAGGTGTTCAAACGCAAGATACTTTCCATCGCCGCCGCGGCAGCCTTATGCCTTGCCGCGCCAACCACAGCACTGACCCAGGAGGCCCCTCAAATGCCACAGCTCCCAACCCCCGCCGATCCGGCTTTGCCGACGTCAACGGCGTCAGGATCTGGTACCAGACCTATGGCGAGGGCGACCCGCTGATCCTCCTCCATGGAGGTTTCGGTTCGGTCGAGATGTTCGGGCCCAATATCGCGGCGCTGGCCGCGCATCGCAAGGTCATCGGCATCGACCTGCAGGCCCATGGCGGCACCGGCCCGCTCGGCCGACCCATGAGTTTTGAGGCCATGGCCACAGACGTCGCCGAACTCATCAAGTCGCTCGGCTACGAAAAAGCAGACGTCATGGGCTATTCGCTCGGAGGAGCCGTTGCGTTGCGCGTCGCCATCGACCATCCGGAGGTCGTCGACCGCCTGGTCACCGTCTCGGCGGCCTATGCCTTCAGCAACTGGCACGACTACAATTTCGACGGCATGAAATCGATCAGCGCCGACCCCGAAGGGACGGCGAAGGGCATGATCGGCTCGCCGATGTACGCAGATATGCGAGCAAGGCCCCCGGCGGCGAAGCTGAGCTGGCTCGATGCGGTCAAGGAGCTCGGCGGTCTGATCGGCACCGACTACGATTGGTCGGCGGAGGTTCCCACATCTCCGCGCCCACGCTGGTTATCGTCGGTGACTGGGATGCCGTGCGCATCAGTGCCGCAACCAAGCTCTTCGAGTTGCTCGGTGGTGGCGCGCAGGACGCCAATTGGGACCGCTCGGGAATGGGTCAAAATCATTTCGCGGTGATCCCCAACGCCTCCCACTACGACATCATCAATACGACCGCGATCAGCGAACTCGCGATCCCGTTTCTTGAGGGCTACGCGGGGTCTGTGGCGGCGCAGTAGAGCGCTGCCGCAAGGGAGAATGGCCGGGTTGCGCTTGGCCATTCTCCACCCTGAGTTCAATTGCCGGCCTCAGAGCAAGGAAAGGAAACATCATGACCGCGACCATTACCGCTTTTGACCGCTCGCCCGATGGCGGCAAAGGACTGGCGCGCGATACCCGCGTGCGCTGGGCGCTCGAAGAAGTGGGACAGCCCTACAATGTTCGACCTGTTTCGTTCGAGGCGCTGAAGGAGCCCGAGCACCGGGCGCGTCATCCGTTCGGGCAGATCCCGACCTTTGAGCAGGGCGACCTTACTCTGTTCGAATCCGGCGCCATCGTGTTCCATATCGCCGAGCACCATCCGGGCCTGTTGCCGCAGGAGGCCAATGCAAGGGCGCGTGCGATTGCCTGGATGTTCGCCGCGGTCAACACGGTGGAACCGCCGATCCTCGAATTCGGCACCGCCTTCATGTTCGAGCGCGATCAACCCTGGGCCGCGGCGCGCCTGCCGCTGGTCAAGGAACGGGTCCGGGAGCGCCTGCGCGACCTGGCCGCCCATCTCGGCGACGCCGATTGGCTCGACGGCACTTTCAGCGCCGGCGACCTGATGATGGTGCACGCGCTTCTGCGGCTCAGGCCTTCGGGCTTTCTCGATGAATTTCCCGATCCTTGCCGCCTATGTCGCCCGCGGCGAGGCCCGGCCCGCCTACAAGCGCGCCTTTGACGCACAGCTGGCGTTCAACACGCGAGAGAGATGATCATGATCGGGGGATGCAAAACTCCGCCCCTTTCGTCAGGCAGATTGGCAACGCGACAAGAAATGCGCTGCAATACCACCACCAACCGATTTGCGGAAAGAACATGCTGACAATTTGGACATATGACTACGTGCCCGGCGGGGAGAACGGTCCACGCGGCCTCGTACGCGATCTGAGGTTGAGATGGGCCTGCGAGGAAGCCGCGCTCGACTACGAGGTGAAGACGACACCGTTTGAAGATAGGGGCCCGGATCACTTTGCGAGGCAGCCGTTCGGTCAGATACCGTTTCTGGAGGACAATGGCATTAAGGTTTTCGAGAGCGGCGCCTGCCTTCTTCACCTCGCAAAGAAGAGCGATATCCTCATGCCTTCGGACCCGGTCGGCGAAGCGGATACTCTGCAGTGGACCATCGCCGCCCTGAATTCCATCGAAACGGTCAGCGTCCCCTGGATGGTCCTGAGTTGGTCCGAAGGGCCGGACAACGGGCTAACCAGTTGGCTGGACAGTCGGTTGGCCCATATGGAAACCATATTGGCTGACCGCGAATGGATCGCTGCGGGCCGATTCACGGTTGCAGATATCATGATGGCGGACGTATTCCGTCAAACGCGTCGCGCCGACGCCCCGGGTTATCCGAACATCCGTGCCTACAGGGAACGCGCCTGTGCCGTCCTGCCTTCAAGAAGGCCTATGACGACCAGGTCGCACACTTTATCGAGGGAGACCAGGCGCATTCTGGTTGATTGCCCGCAGCCTCCTGGATTTTGGAGATTCCCCAGCTATCTCCGCGGCACGTGGTCTCGTCACATCAATCGCTTTGCTGTCGATCCATTGGCGATCTGCCCAAGACGGATCACAGGAAGCGCGCCATTACGCCGGGCGCATTTGGAGCCAGGCGACAGGGATTACGCGCCCGGTTCACTTTGTGGCCTGATCGGCGCTTTCTGAGCTACTCCCCATCCTTGGACAGTTTCCGGGATGATTTAAGCTACTCTCTGCCCCTGCTGGTCGGTTTCGATCTGGTTGAAGTAGACCACGGCGGGCGGCTGTCCGCCATGGGCGGCGTGGGGCCGCTGGTGGTTGTAGAAGGTGATCCATCGGCCAACGCCGGCCTTGGCCTGCGAGCCGGTCTCCCAGGCGTGCAGATAGACGCACTCATACTTCAGGGACCGCCAGAGGCGCTCGATGAAGATGTTGTCGAGGCAGCGGCCCTTGCCGTCCATCGAGATCCGGGTGCCGATCCGCTTCAGCCGGTCGGTCCAGGCGAAGGACGTGAACTGCGACCCCTGATCGGTATTCATGATCTCGGGCGGGCCGAAGCGGTGGACCGCCTCGTTCAGCGCCTCGACGCAGAAGTCCGCCTCCAGCGTGTTCGAGATGCGCCAGGCCAGCACCTTGCGGGTGAACCAGTCCATGATGGCGACCAGGTAGAGGAAGCCCCGGCGCATCGGCAGATAGGTGATGTCGGCGCACCAGACCTGGTTGGGCCGATCGACCCGCAGCCCACCCAGCAGATAGGGGTAGGTCTTGTGCCCCTTGCGCGGGCTTGCTGGTGTTCGGCTTCTGGTAGATCGGCATCAGGCGCATGAGCCGCATCAGCCGCCGGATGCGCTTCAGGTTCACGGCGTGGCCCTCGTTCTGCAGGTGCCAGGTCATCTGCCGGACGCCGTAGAACGGGGTTTCCAGGAACTGCCGGTCGATCAGCTGCATCAGCGCCAGGTTCATCTCGGTCTCGCCCTGCGGCGCGTAGTAGAACGACGACCGCGAGATCGACAGCAGGCGGCATTGCGCCCCGACCGACAGCGTGGGGTGGGTGCGTTCGATCATCCCGCGCCTCACTTGCCGGTCCAGGGCTTGAGCTTTCGTGACAAAAAATCGTTGGCGACGGCCAGCTCCCCGATCTTGGCGTGCAGCGACCGCACCGTCTCCTCGTCGACCTCGGCCTTCTTCTTCCCGCCGCGCTCGAAGATGTCCGACGCCCCCTCGAGCAGCGCCTTCTTCCACTGGTGGATCATCGTCGGATGCACGCCGTATTCCGCGGCCAGCTCCGACACGGTGCGCTCGCCCTTCACGGCTTCCAGCGCCACGCGAGCCTTGAAGCCCGCATCATGGTTCCTGCGTTTCGACATGTTCTGATCTCCTCGTTCTTGGAGACCAGCAGACGTCAGATCGTAGCTTCCGTCACTGTCCGATTTTCGGGGAGGTGCTCAAGTTGCTGAGCCGCGCTCGCGGAAAAATTGACCCTCAGCGGTCGCTCGCTCCGTCACGAAATC
>CAWEBB010000009.1:0-34002 GCA_963807085.1 uncultured Alphaproteobacteria bacterium | reverse complement strand
GCCGACGGCCAGGACCACATTTCCAATTGCGGAGCGGACTTGAATTGGCAGCGGCGCGTAGCCGCGGGCGCGGCGCAGCACCATTTCGCGGCCCGGCATCACGCGCACTATGGAATCGTCCACGTGCCGGACGATGGGCCGGTTGTGAACGAGGAATAGGTCGGCGATGCCGCCCAGTCGTTCGAGGGCTTCGCGCTCATCGGTGCAGATCGGTTCGTCGCTGAGATTGCCGCTCGTGGCCACGACCGGAAAGCCGAGTTCCGAGAGAGCAAATGATGCAGCGGAGTGTAGGGCAGCATCACGCCGAGGTTGGGATTGCCGGGAGCGACGGAACGCCGATTGCTGATCGCGCGACGCCGGCTGGCGTTTCCGCAGCAGAACGATGGGCGCTTCGGGTGAGCGGAGCAGGCGCTCTTCCAACGGCGAGACTTCACAACTCCTTCACGCCTGCCAGCGAGGGAACATCAGGGCAACGGCTTTTCTTCGCGATGCTTTCGCTCGCGCAAGCGGCGGACGGCGCTGTCGTTCGTGCGCCGCGACCATGAGATGGAAGCCGCCCACGCCCTTGACCGCGACGATCTGGCCGCGGCGAATGGCGTCGGCGGCGGCCGCTATGGCGCGCGCGATCACGCGGCGCGGCACCGTCGACGGCAGCGCCTTTCCGGCGCGGTCCCACAATTCCAAGCTGCGGCCCGCAGACCGGACAGGCGTTGGGCTGCGCGTGAAAACGGCGGTCGCGCGGGTCGTCGTATTCCGCCTGGCACTCGGGGCACATCGTGAAGGCCCGCATCGAGGTGTTGGCGCGGTCGTAGGGCAGTGATTCGATGATGCTGAAGCGCGGGCCGCAATTCGTGCAGTTGGTGAACGGATAGCGATGGCGGCGGTTCGTGCGGGTCGAAGATTTCGCGCAGGCAATCGGGGCAGGTGGCGATGTCCGGCAGCACCAGCGCCGTCTTGGCGCCGCCGGTGTCGCTCGGGCGGATTTCGAAGCCCGTGTAACCGACCGGATCGAGCCAGGAGGATTCGAGGCTTTGGATGAAACTGCGCGGCGGTCTTTCGGCTTCGAGCCGCAGCAGGAACGTTTCGAGCCCGCCCGGGGGCCTTCGACCTCGATGAACACGCCTTGCGGGGAATTGTTGACCCAGCCGTTCAGATCGGCTTCCGCGGCGAGCCGGTAAACGAACGGGCGGAAGCCGACGCCCTGAACCGCGCCCCGGAGGATGATTTTCAGGCGCGTAGTCAATCGAACCTCAGACGTGATGGAGCACGGCTCGCGGATAGCCCCGCCGGGACGTGCGTGCTGGCAGGGCACAGGAATCGGACTTGTGGCGGCTGTTCACAGGCTGCGCGTTATTGGTGTCCACTCTCGCAAGGAGGGCCGGGGAACTCAAAGGAATTTCTCTTGGGTGTCGCGGAGCCGGGCCGCCTAAGAAATGAGGGCATGGGGTATTCGTGGAAAACCTGTAACCAATCGGCCCTAGTTTGCGTCTGCCGAAATATAACGCTTATGAAGATGAACAAACAGACCGTGATTGCGCTGGCAGTGGCCGCCGGCGCGTTGAACCTGCAACCACTGACGCGCGCAGCGGAGGGCAAAGGACCCGCGCAACCGGCTGGGGAAGGACGGCTGGCCGCCGCGCGCGAGCGAATGCAGGAAACCGCCCGGGAACTGAACCTCACCGACGAGCAGAAACAGACACTGCAGAGCATCCTCCGCGAGCGAATGGGGAAGCTGCGCGATTTGCGGCAGGACAACCGCCTCACGCGGGAGGAGAAGATGGAGAAGTTCAAGGCCGCGCGGGAGGACATCACCGCCGAGGTGAAGAAGGTGCTGACGCCGGAACAGTTCGAGAAGTGGAAGGCGAGACAAGGGGGATTGGCCGAGGGCGCCAGCAGGCCGGGCGCGCGGCTGCAGGAGAGCATCCAGGCGCTGAACCTGACCAACGAGCAGAAGGAGCGGCTCAAGCCGATTTACCAGGAGCAGATGGAGAAGCTGCGGGAGTTGCGGCAGGACAATAGCCTCTCGATGGCTGAGAAGCTGGAGAAACTAAAGGGAATGCGCCAGGAGATCCGCCCCAAGCTCAAGAAGGTGCTCGACGCCGAGCAGTACGCCAAGTGGGAGAAAGAGTTCAATCGTTGGGTGGAGCAACTGCGGCAGCGGTTCCAGGGCCAGAAGGAGAATTAGGGGCCGAAGCGCGCCACGGGCGCATCCCCGTTCCCCGCAATGGCGGCGAAGGAGCGCGGACATTCTTGTCCGCCCAGCTTCCCGCTGAGCACGAAGCGGACAAGAATGTTCGCGCTCCGGCAATAAACGGAGAATGCGCCCCGCGCCGCGGGAGGCGTGGACTTTGGGCTTTAGGGTGTTGGCTTTGGCCGTTACCATGTGGGGGATGATCGGCACAGCCCTGAATGTGGCGGGAATTGTGGTTGGCGGCATCGTGGGCCTGGTGCGGCCCAAGCCGCTGCCACCGGCACGGGAGTCCTTCCTCAAGGTCGGGTTGGGAGCGTTCACGGTGTTCTACGGTCTGCGGCTGGTCTGGCTGAGCCTGAACGGCTCGCTGGGGCAGATCGTCAAGCAACTCCTGATCGCGGTGCTGGCGCTGATGCTGGGCAAATTGGCCGGGCGGATGCTGCGCCTGCAGAGCATGTCGAACCACATCGGCCGGGAGGCGCGTGCCGCATTGCAGCGCTTAAACCGGGCGCCCCGGGCCAACTAAGCGAGGGCTTTAAGACCTGCGCCGCGCTGTATTGCGCCGCGCCACTGGCCATTCTCGGCGCAATCCAGGATGGTCTGAGCGGCTACTATTACCCGCTGGCGGTGAAGGCGGTGATGGACGGGTTGGGGACGCTGGGCTTCACGCTGCTGTTTGGGTGGGGGGTGATGCTGGCGGCGCTGCCGGTGCTGGCGTTTCAAGGGACGATCACGCTGGTGTGCGCCCAGTACCTGCGGCCGTTCCTGGAGGCGCACGGGCTGGTGGATTCGGTGAACGCGGTGGGCGGGTTGCTGGTGTTCTGCGTGGCGCTGCTGATCTTCGAACTGAAGAAGCTCGAGCTGGCGGATTACCTGCCGAGCCTGGTTTTCGCCCCGTTGCTGACTGGCTGGTGAAGTGAGGGCGGAGCGGGGGAATGTGCCGGGCGCGCCGGGTGCCGCGGAGCGAATTTGCTGGGCAGACACGAGCGCCGAATAGACTTCTAGCGTATGAATAAAGTGCGCTTGGGGATCATCGGCCTGGGCAACATCGGCCAGCACCATTTCGGCTATCTCTCCGCCGGCAAAGTCGAGCCGTGCTGAGCTGGTCGCCGTGTCGGATGCGGTGCCGGCCAAGCTGGAGAAATATAAGACCTCTCAAGACTTTCACCGACGGCGAAGAGCTGATCCGCTCGAGGCCTGGTGGACGCCGTCATCATCGCCACGCCGCATTACCAGCACACGACGCTGGGCATCGCGGCGCTCAAGCAGGGCGTGCACGTGATGGTCGAGAAGCCCATCTCCGCGCACAAAGCCGACGCGGAGCGGCTGATCGCTGCCGCACAAGCAGCACCCGAAGCTCGTGTTTGCCGGCATGTTCCAACTCCGGGCCGACCCGCGGTATCTGAAGATCCAGAAGCTGATCCAGAGCGGCGACTTGGGACAGATCGTGCGCATGAGTTGGATCATGACCGATTGGTTCCGCACGGAGGCGTATTATGCAAGCGGCGGCTGGCGCGCGACGTGGAAAGGCGAGGGCGGCGGCGTGCTGCTCAACCAATGCCTGCACAACCTCGACGCCATGCAATGGCTCTGGGCATGCCGGCGCGCGTGCGCGGCTTCTGCCAGCTCGGCCGCTTCCACAACATCGAGGTCGAGGACAACGTCTCCGCCTACCTCGAATACGGCCAACGGCGCGACCGGCATGTTCGTCTCCTCCACCGGCGAGGCCCCGGGCACCAACCGGTTTGAGATCGTCGGCACGCGCGGGCAAGCTCGTGCTCGAAACGGACAAGCTGACCTTCACGCGCAACGAGGCGGACATGCTGGAATTCAGCCGGACGGCAAAGCTCGGCTTTGCCAAGCCCGAGGTGTGGAACGTCGAGATCCCCTTTGGCGCGTGCCGCCAGCCCGCACGCCGTGCTGATGCAGAATTTCGTCAACGCCATCCTCGACGGGCGAGCCATTGATCGCGCCGGGCGCCGAGGGCATTCACTCCGTCGAACTGGCCAACGTGATGCTCTATTCCTCGCTGATCGGCCAGACGGTTGAGTTGCCGATGGACAGCGCCGGCGTACGAGAAGAAACTAAACGAGTTAATCGCCGAATCCCGAGTTGAGAAAAAGGTGGTGGAGGTGTCGAACGAGGACTTCACTGCCTCATTTAGAAAGTGAGAAAGCAACAATGAAACTACATGGGCATCGGCGACGAAGGCGCCAACAGCATTGACGGCCAGATCCAGGCCACGCAGGAACTCGGCTGGAAGTTCCTCGAACCCCGGGGCGTCGAAGTCCCCGGGCTTCGCCAAAGCCAATTTCCACGATATCCCCGACGAGGCGTTCGACCTTGCCGTCCGGAAGCTGGAGAACGCCGGCATCGGCGCGTATTGCTTCGGGTCCGCGATCATGAACTGGGCCAAGAAGGTCGAAGACCCGTTCGAGATTACGCTGGCCGAGGTGAAGCGCGCCATACCGCGCATGCAGCGGGTGGGTGCCAAGTATGTCCGCATCATGAGCTTCAAGCCGGGGGATGACGAATACCAGATCCCGGCCGAAGTGTTCCGTCGCGTAAAGGAAGTGACCGACCGGTTTCTGGATGCGGGCCTCCAGCCGGTGCATGAGAACTGCATGAACTACGGCGGCATGAGCTGGCAGCACGCGCTGGAACTGCTCGACAAGTGCCCCGGCCTCAAGTGGGTCTTCGATACCGCCAACCCGATCTTCAACCCCGACCGCTCCAAGCCCAAACCGTGGCCAAGGCAGGACCCATGGGAGTTTTGGACCCATGTGCGCGACCATGTCGTGCACATCCACGTCAAAGACGCCACCTGGAATCCCGGCCAAGAACGACGCGGATTATAACTGGCCGGGCGAAGGGCAGGGCCGGGTGCGGGACATTCTCAAGGACGCGATGGAACGCGCGGCTACGACGCGGGCGTCTCCATTGAGCCGCACATGGTGGTCGTCTTCCATGACGCCCAGTCGAAGGCCGCCAACGACGACGCCATGCGCAAGAACTATGTCGAATACGGCCGCCGCCTCGAGAAGATGGTGGGAGAGATCGGAGACGAGTTGAGAGAAGCCGCCCGAGCGCCTTCCCCGGCGACGGGTCTCTGATCTCAGCCGCCCCGGGCAAGCCCTGCAGGGCTCAGTCTTTTGCCTCCTGCACCGTCGCTCGGATCAGCCAATCGCCCTTGTCATATAGCCGGCCTTTGCGGCCGGGCAGGCCCAGAAAGGAACTGCCGGAACCAGCGGCATCGCGGTGAACGTACACGCCCTTGGAGCCGGTAGGATTGAAACCGACGCAGACGATGAATTCCTGCGGCACCTGGGTGGGCTTGACCGGAATGGTGACCCATTTGAGGTCGGCCCCGTTGAAAGCTCGCGTAAGGACAGGGGAATTGGGCGATCTGCTTGAATTCGGTGTCGCAGAGCCAAATGGAGGCGTTTTCCCGCGGAGGCTGAGCCTGACCGTATCGCGAGGCAAAGATCCGCACGGCGGTGAGGTAGCTGTCCTTGCCCGGGGCCTCGAAGCGCACCGCGTGGCCACCGCCGGCCACGCTTATTTTACCAGCGGAGACACCGTCGTCTTCTGCCAATTCTCTGCATGGGGTCTTGAGCTGGCTCGCAGCCTTGCTCCGGGCAGCAAAATCACTCTTTGGACGCGCGACCAGCAACACCGGCTGGGCTTTCTGCCACCAGACCTCCAGCTTGTCCCTGTCGCCCTGGGCGAACAACGCCTTGCCGAGTTCGATGCCGGGTTCGCTTTCGTCCACCTGCGCCTTCGCCCAGGCGGAGAACAAGGGGGCTATCCCCTTATCTCCGAGAATCTCTGCCAATGATTGCCAAAGGCCCGCAGCCTGAGCGGTTGCGCGGGGTTTTGGCCTGGCCAATTGCTTGCGCAGCCGCGCCATGCCGTCTTCCAAGTAGTTATAGGCGTCGGGCCAGAGATCCTCGCCCTCGCGCGCGTAGACGGCGTCCACAATGCGCGACCCCGCGTAATGCGCCCAGCCCTCAGCGGCCGGGGAGCTCAGCCAGGGCCGCTGGTGGATGACCCGATACATGGCCAAGTGACCGATCTCGTGGCACAACCCGTATAGATGAAATGTTCCGGTCACGGCCGGCCGGCGGAGCTTGTCTTCGGAGGGAACAACCAGGTTAATCTGGTCGTTGCCATCAGTGAAAAGGCGTGTGCCGCGGCCAGGGTTTGCGACAGCGGACACGCGAATGGTCTCCGGCATGCCGAAGCCCAACTGCTCGATGGCCACCGCACGCGCGGCCTCCACCGTTCGCGCAATGGCATCGGCATAGGCGTCGCTGATTCCAGCACTCTTGATTTCCACGTGAGCCAGGCGCTTGACGTTTTTCGGAGCTGCCGCTTCGGTTCCCGGCGCAAGCGCACGAATCTTCGGCTCCAGACGGCCGCCGAACTGTCCCAGCTCCTCGACGATCCTCTTGGCCTGCTCGGTCTGGCCCGCTTCGAGAGTCTTGCGCAGTTCCCCCAGGCGGTTCAGGCCAGCGGCGACCTGCTGCTCAAGGTCGGTGCCCTTGAGCAGAGCGAGAGCGCGTTTGACCTCCGGCTCCAGCTCGGCGAGCAACTTGGCGGCGGTGGCCGGGGCGTTCTGCTCTATCAGCGCGTCGTACGCCCGGCCATACTGCGCCTTGATGGAGTCCAGCATCGCCACAGCCATGGCGGGCCCGGATTGGTCGGCCGCCTCCTTGCCAGGCTGCGGCTTGAGCGTGTTCGAGTTGTCTGCCGGCAAGGCGGCAGGCTCCCCCAAGCAGAGCAGGGCGGTGGCGGTGATTGCGGTTAATGTATCGTGCATTCTCATAAGTCGTCTTGTCCCGCGGTGTAGGTGGCATTGTTCTCTGGGCCTCTCCGGGCACCAGTCCTATCAGACACCGGTGGCGGCAAATCGTTTCACGCGATCTGGCCGAATTCCGGTGCGCCGGACCCTTGCTGGTAGGACACCCGACCGGCGGACTTCTTAGAAGGATTTACACTCCGCTGCCGCGCCTTGTTCAGGGCGCAGGTTCATCCGTGTCGCGGGAGGGAGTGGCGTGCAGGATTCCCTGGTCGTCGAACCAGATGGGATCAATCGCCAGGAACCGGCGCCAGTTGCGCTCGGCGTTCCACTTCTGGTGATAGACCAGCCAGAGCTTTCCGTCCGGGCCTTCCACGACGCAATGGTGGCCCGGTCCGAGCACATTGCCGCCGCGGTGGACAATGGGGTTGCCGGCGTACTTGACGAACGGGCCGGTGGGTGATTGGGAAGTCGCGTAGCCGATGGCGTAGTCGGGCGTGTCGGCGCCCGACCCGGAATAGGTCAGGTAGTAGGTGCCGTGGTGCTTGAGGATGAATGGGCCTTCGGTGACTTGGCCGGCGCGCTTTTCCCAGTCCTGGGTGGGGCGGATGAGCACCTTAGGCTCGCCTTGCTTGGTCAAGGGGTCAGCCATCGGCTGGACGAGGATCTTGAAGCCGCCGGCCAGGTTAACGTAATAGAGATAGAGGCTGCCATCGTCGTCCTGGAACAGATGGGCATCAATCGAGTGCGACGCCAGCGGGGCTTTGTCAGTGAACGGGCCCAGAGGGCTATCAGCGACGGCCACGCCGATTTGCTTTTCCAGCGGCCCGCGCTGCCCGTTCGTCATGCTGTCGGTGTAGTAGAGGTAGAACTTGCCGTCCCCGCGCCGGTTGTGGAACACCTCCGGTGCCCAGGCACCGCCGCGTGGGTCGGTGAACGCGCGGGCCCATGGGCTGCCAGTCCACCAGGTTGTCAGAGACAAACACCTCGTAGCCTTTGCCGTCGGTGGTCGCATAGAGGTAATACTCGCCGTCCACGCGCAGCACGAATGGGTCGGCGATCTCGCGGTCGGGAAGCAGGGGGTTGCGGTAGGTGTTGGCGGGGGCGGGCGCAGTGGCGGGCTGCTGCTCGGTGCAGCCGGAGAGGCCGATGGCCAGCGCGGACAAGAGCAAGGCGGTCGTTAAGCTTCGCATCGGGGCGGGACAATAGACAAAGCTGCAGATGGGTGTCTACTCCTTCTTCCCTCGCCGCGATGGCCTTGGCTTCCTCGTCGAGCCAGTTCTTCACGTTGGCGGTGATGAAGGTCGGGACTTCCTTGCGCTCGATCAACCCCTGGTTCAGGTCGGCCAGCGTGTAGAAGAGGGCGAGGACCTCGTCGGTGTAGGCGCGGGATTTCTCGAGCTGGGCGCGGGCCTGGTCGAACTGGCCGGCACGGCGAAGCGCTGGATCTTGTCCCGCTGGCGGTGGACCTCCATGAGACGCTCGGCCAGGGTGTGGAGCTCTCTCAACTTTGGCAGGCGGTAGGCAAGGTGGGGTCATCGGCTGCGAGGCGGATGGCCGGGTCGAGCAGTCGCCGCCGCTGGTCGGCCAGTGCGGCGCGATCCTCGTCGCGCGAGCCGCCGCGGACGCGGTAGCACAGTTCGGGATTGCGCGCCCAGGCCTCGAAGTACTCGGCCAGCAGGGGGCCAGCCTCGGGCCGATAGTATTGTCGAGCGTAGTCGCGCAGGAGATCGTAGGGGCTAAGGAGAAGTCGTGGAAGCAGCGGCCGGCCAGGTAGCCGTTGAGGCCGTGGTTCCACCAATAGCCGCGGGGCCACATGAGCATGTAAACCGAATCGACGGCTTTCTGCTGGAAGTAGCGGCGGTCTCCCTCCATGGCCATGGTGAAGGGCGACATCACCCACGGCTCGGCGAAGTTGTCGGTGTAATACTGGCAGATGGTGATGCCGCCGCGGGCAGCGCGGCGCCACTTTTCCAAGTTGTCCTTGCGATCATAGCGCGGGTCGTCGTAGCCCATCGTATAGACCCGGCCCCAGTGCGCCCAGACAACGCGTTGGTGGGGTTGATCTGCGCGTGATCCGGCGGGTCAGTCATAGGCCCGTAGCCGCCGACCGTTTCGACCAGCAGATCCGGCCGGCAGGTCTTCAGCCGCTCGATGACCTCGCCCATGAGGAGCATGAGGAGGTTGCTGGCGCCGGCCTTCTTGCAGTCATCGCATTCGCAGGCCTGGCCGCCGTCGAACGGCACGAGACAAAGGATGTGGATTTGCTTGGCCTGCCGGGCAAAGGCCTCGACGTTATCGGTGAACTGCTTCCGCGCCTCGGGGTTGGACCAGCAGAACTGCGCGCCGGCGAAGGTCTGGGGCACGCGCTTACCGTTGCGCAGGCCAAACCAGTTCGGATGGTTGGTCATGTAGTCCTCAGCGCGGAGCAGGAGGTTGAAGCAATGGGCCGGGCCATGGAGGTACATGTCGCGCTGCTTCAACGCGGCGAGCAGGCCGGTGTCGGCCAACTGCTGGTATTGCTTCTCCAGCGGGGTGTGCGTGTCGGCCTGCCAGCCCATGGCGTTGTAACGGGCCTTCATGGCCCACTCCAGCTGCTTCAGCGCCGGGGCAGCCTGTATCTCGAAGAACCATTCGCTGCCGTTGCAGATGCGGTATTTCATCGGCGAGGCCACCGCCCAGGAGCCGGATGGAAGCGAGAGGACATCCTTTTGAGGCACGACCTCCGGGTCGGCCGGATCCTCCGTCGGGTAAAACCAGCGGCAGCCCAGGTGTTCGAGCAGATCATAGACGCCGTAGATGACGCCGCGACTGTTGTCACCGGCGATGACGATGCGAGCCGGTGTTTTGCGCGTGCCAGGGACGACGGCAATGGCGTAACCATCGTAACCCGGCGCGGACGGAGGCAGCACCGCCCGGTATTCGGGGGACAATTCGGGCCGGAGGCCGATTGCCAGGGCGGGCTTGCCCCGGGTGCGCTTAACGATGGGCAGCTTGCAGCCGCTCATCTGCCGGAGGTAGCGCTGCAGTTCTTTGGCGGCCCAGTTGATGGCCGGGGATGCCGGCGGCGGGCACACAATACGCCATTCACTGGCACGGCCTTGGCGATCCTGACGGCCTGGACGGAGCCTGACGGCGCCGCCGAGGCAGCAGCAGCGATGGCGAGCGGAATCGAAAAGCAGAATCCCAAGAGCACTTTCATCCGCAGGAAGCTAAGAAAGCTCGCTGCAGAAGGAAACTTCGATGTGATCTGGCCAGTCACGGCCGGTGGTGCCTCCAGGTCGCTCGGCACCGTGGGGTTCCAGGTTCCCGGGTTGGTCCTCGTCAGGCAGCAACGAAGAAGAGGCGACGCCGGCCCCAGGCGTTGCGGGCCTTGAAGCGCAGCATGCGGTCAGCGCATTGGCAAGGGATCTCTTGGCCGAAAGAGCCGAGCCTGGCGCCTTGAGCGTAGAGCTTCCCGCCGGTCACACCGCGCGGCAGAGGCAGGGTCATCTCCGCTTCGCCGAGCACCCAGATTTCCATGGACAGCGCCGCCGGGGACGCGCCTTTCGGGCAGCACGGGCGCCCAGGCGGTGAGCGGCGACGGGCGCGCTGGCGAAGGTGAACTCCCTGCCATCAATTGCGATGCTCCGGCAGTTGTAGCCCGCGAAGGCGATCAGCGAGCCGAGGTCGTCCAGCCGGAACGCCATGGCCAGATCGCCGTCATAAGTGACGCGATGGCCGTTGACCCGCAGATCGCGCAGCTTCAGCGCGGCGGGTGGCAACGGGTTCCGCGCGAGGACTTCCTGGTCCTGCTCCGCATCTCGATGGAAGCCGCCGGGCCAGCTTTCCTCGTGACTGCGATAATGGGCGGCGAGGGCGGTGGCGCCGTTCGGAAATCCGCACGCCACGTGGGCCCGTGCGGGAGATGACGCTGGGGTTGTCATTGCGCGGCCGCGTCGGGCTGCTGCGGGATAAGCGCCCAGCGCCAAGAGGATCTCAAACCACGTCCGCACTTCCGCGCCCAGCGACGCGGCTTGGTCGTCACGGGGGCGGAAGCCCAGGAATGTCGCGCTTCCCTTTCCCGCCAGCGCGGTGAAGATGCCAACGGTCTGCTCTGCCCGACCCGCGCGACGACCTCAGTCCCGCCTGCCGGCTCCACCGGGTAAATGCGGTCCACCAGGAAGTCAGTGAGGATTGGCTGCGGCGGCACCTTGCCGAGCGGGCCGCTGAACCGGACCTGCCAGCCGCGGCCGCCTGGCCTTCGAGGCCGAATCCCAGCGCCTTCACCCCGAACAGCTTCTGCCACCGCTCCAGCACCGGCTTGCCGGCGAGGTCAAAGCGCGGGGGCGGGCCGGACCAGATCACCTTGCCGCCGGAGCAACGAGCTGCTCCAGAAACCCCAGCAGTTCCGGGCGGCGGCAACGGCTCGAACAGCACCACCACCGTGCCGAACTTGCGCCCACCATCTCGATCTGGCCCGTCCGCTCCCACACGCCCGTGCTCAAGCAGCTTCCGCGGGGTGACATAGTTGGCGTAGCCGTATTGCACCATCCAGGAGCCGAAGCGCTCTTCGCAGGCGACGAGCGATAGCGGGTAGAGCATGAGCACGTCGATGTCGCGGTGCTGGGAATCCTGCACGGCCTGAAACCACGGGCCAGGCCGAAGCGCCGAAGGCATCGCACACCGCCTGGTGGCGTTGCGATGCCTGCGTGCGGCATGCCCCAGGCGGCCGCATAGGCGTAGGGGGTGCGGTTCAGGATGCCGGTCGAGCAGGCCAGGGCGATGCCGTAGTAATTCCGGTCGGACCATCCGCCCTCGGCGTGATCGTTGCCGCCGCCGGTGAGGAAGTCGTTCCAGGCGAAGTAATCGTCGCACGCGGACGCGGCCTGGTGCACGGTGTTCGACCACCAGAAGTCCGGGGTGTATTCGTAATGGCGCGGCGCTCGACGCTGGCCAGCCGGTGCGCCAGAAGTCGCAGGTGGGGCTCTGCGGCCCAAGTGGCGTGCGCGCGCGCCTCCAATTCGTGGCCGTAGGTCTTCTCGGCGAACTGCTTCGCACCGGCAAAGAGCGCCACCACGGTCTCGTCGAGCAGCTCGTAGTAGCGTCGCCGCAGCAAAGCATGTGCGCTGGATTCCGTCCGGGCCGCCTCCCATTACATGTTGCGCGGCGCGCGCGCCTCCAGCGTGGGCAGGAACCCGTGCTGGGCATAGGCGAAATACACCAGATACTTCTCGAAGTCCTTGAACTCCGCGCCGTAAAGTTCGGCGAAGCGGGCGGCCATGTGCGGTGTCAGGTAGCGGAACGTGAACTGGCCCTCGTCGTGGTGGCTGCCGTAGCCCCAGTCCTGCTGGATATGCATCTCGTCGGCGTAAAGGCCGTTCAACGGCACCCCGGCCGCGTGATACTTCGTCACCAGCTCTTCCAGAAACGGGCGGGCGTGAGGGCTGAAGTAATCCATTTCCGGCGTGGCATAGCTGACGACGACGAGCACGCGATTCAAGCGGGCCGACCTGCGTCTCGCCGCTTCCCACGAACCGTCAGCCGCCGCGCTTGCGTGCTGGGCTGGGAGGATTCGTCCACCTCCATGTTCCGGCGCAGCCTTCAGCTCCACGATGTCCGCCGGGTCAACACGGTAGAAGCCGCTTCCCGCAAGCCGCTGTTCGCGGAAGGCGAAGACCCGCACGCCGGTCCGCTTGAGCTCAGATCGCTCCCCTTGTTATTCGTCCAGCGCCGCTGCTCCCAAACGACAGACCGTGAAACGCCCGGTCGCCGGGTCGCGATAGCCTTCGCGATACTGCACCCAGCGGCCGGACTCGCCTGTCTTCTGCCGATAGCCGCGCCCGATCTCCAGGGGGCTCAACAGGCTGAGCTCCAGGCCCAGCCCGTAGCTGCTTGAGCGTCTGGCTGATCTTCCCCAGCTCGTCGGATGTAGGCATCCGTATCGGGCAGCAACTCGCGGGGCTTGCCGCCCTGGCCCTTGCGGTATTGGGACCAGAACTCATCGAACGCCAGGATGACCGTGCGCGATCCCTGGGCCTTGGCTCGCTCGCACACCTTGCGCAGCGTGGTGATGTTGGGACTGGTGCTCAGGCTCAGGTCCACTTCCCTGTCCGGGTCCTGCAGATCTTCCAACTGCTGATCGCTCACCAGGATGATCGACGCCTTTGGCAGCGAAATTGCCATGGCCCAGGAAAGCTCAGCGCCTGCTCGAGGAGAGTGGGCGCTTCAGCGCCAAACACTCCCCAGCCGGGCGGCAGAGCCGAAACAGTTATTCCAAAACCTGCGAGCCGGCCAAGGAAAGGTCCTACGGCGATTCACCCATAACAGCATCTGGCATATCAGATGGACGCGTTTCCCGACAGAGTATTCGGTCGAGGCGGTTGTGATAGTTGACCTTCACTCCGATTCCCGCCACTTTCACGCGATGCAGGACGCTGGACCGCTGAAAGAGTTTCTGGGCAGCCAAATGCCCGCCGCGCTGGAGTTGTTGCGGCAGATGGTGGGCATCAACAGCTTCACCGGCAACCGTGACGGGGTGAACCGGCTCAGCCGATTCACCGCCGAGTGCTTTGCGCCGCTGGGGTTCAGCGCCGAGTTCGTTCCCTCGGCCAATGGGCGTGGGGTGACCACCTGGTGCTGACGCGCCGCGGCCGCATCCGACAGGAGCATTGCCCTGGTCTCCCATCTGGATACCGTCTTCCCGCCCGAGGAGGAGATGCGCAACAACTTCCGCTGGCAGCCGGAAGGCGACCGCATTTTCGGCCCCGGCACCCACGACATCAAAGGCGGTTCGGTGATGATGTGGCTGGTGTTGTCCGCGCTCAAGTCCCACGCCCCGGAGCTGTTCGAGGACATCACGTGGAAGCTGATCTGGAACTCCTCCGAGGAATGTTACTCGCCCGACTTCGGCGACGTGTGCCGCGCCCACTTCGGCCCCGGCACGCTGGCCGCGCTGGTCTTTGAGTCCGAGGGGCGCTCTGGGCAATGAGAGCCGGCTGGTGGTGGCGCGCAAAGGCCGCGGCACCTGGCGGACCACCGGTCAGCGGGCGCGGGTCGCACGCGGGCGGCAAGCACGAGCACGGCGCCAACGCCATCGTGCAACTCGGCCGCACGGTGCAGCGCATCGCGGCGCTGACGGACTACGCGCGCGGCCTCACCGTCAATGTCGCCACCATCTCCGGCGGCACCGTCTTGAACCGCGTGCCGCATGAGGCGTCTGCCGAGGGGGAGTTCCGCACCTTCACGCCTGAAGCGTTCGCGCAGGCCAAAGCCGGCCTGCTCGCGCTGGCCGGCGCCGGCGACCTGCACAGTCCTGCGGACGGCTTTACCTGCGAAGTGAAGGTGGAGATACTCACCGAGTCCGGCCCCTGGCCGCGCAACCCGGGCACCGACGGCCTTTACAAGCTCTGGAAAGAGACGGCCGACGAACTTGGCCTGGCGGTGAACTTCGAGGAGCGCGGCGGGCTGAGCGACGGCAATCTCATCTGGGACGCCGTGCCGACGCTGGACGGCCTCGGCCCCTGGGGCGACAACGACCATTGCTCCGAGCGCAGTCCCGACGGCGCCAAGCTGCCCGAGTTCGTCGAGGTGAGCAGCTTTGTGCCGAAGGCCATGCTGAACTTCGTCGCCATCAGGAAGCTCTGCGGCGCGCGAGTCTGAACTGACTATCTTTCCCTCCGGTTGGCGGCCAGTGGCCTCGGAGCCTGCTTGAAAACTCAGCTTGGGGGGGAGCGAGCGCCCACGCGAGCCCTGACTTCTTCCCCTTTACCCAAATGTTTGGGCTCGCGTGGACGCTCGCCCTCCCGAAGGACCGGTTTTCCGACAGGCTCTCAGAAACCCGGCAAGCGCAGCCACTGCTCCAACCGGTTGTCGGTGTCAACATCTCCGGCCCAGAAGTTCGGTCGCGAATCCGGCTCGGTGCCCGGCGTTTGCGAGAGCAGGTCACTGGCAGCGGCCGGCAGTGGGAGCAAATCATAGGTCGCCGTAGTCCGCAGCGTCTTAGCCTGCGCGGGCATGCAGCGGCAGATCAGGGTGCTGACTGAGCGCGTGCCGGCACTCAGATAGACAATTGGCCCCATGGCGACCGGGCCGTCGTCAATAACCCGGGCGACAATTGCCTTAGGCGCTTCCTGCACGCTGCGTTCGACGGCATAGCGCCGTCCGGGCAGCGCTTTGCCGAAGCGAGCCGCCGCGGCGGCCTCCAGGCTCTGCGAGACGAAGACCAGCCCCGCCCCGGAGCTGTCGGCCAGCACTTCCCAGATCGCGGGCTGGCCGGCCGAGTTCAGCGTTAATCGCAGACCTTGCGCCATGAGACCGCCCTCACGTTGGCCTGACGATTGGAGGTAGGGCGCGCTCGCCGAGCGCGCCGATCCAAGGGAGTAGAACCACCAGTACGCCAGTCGCGCGTGCGACCTTCCGCTGAGCGTGACCGTGTCGGCATGCCAGTAGACGCTTGGGCGCGACGGGTCAAGAGCCCACAGGCCATTGGAGAGGCTCAAGGTGCCGAAGCGGTCCGGCTGGGAAAGCGGCTCCCCCGCGCCCTCGACCTCCTGCAAGATCAAAGGCGCGAGCGCGAAGGCCGGCTCGTTGGTCTTTGACTCTGCCGGTTTGTAGAAGTCAGCCTGCGCGAATTGGTTGGTGGCGCGCTGGTAGATCTCCACGGGAGCCAGGCCAGGCGGGATCGGCGGGAGGTGGAATCTGGCGCACGACAAGGCGCACAGGCCCAGAGCACCTGTCACCGCCAGCGCTATCCTCATCTGGCGTCCCCCGCACTTCGCGCTTCGGACTTCACTTCACGTATCCATTCCGGCGGAACCACTCTACCGCGTCAGCCAGGGCTTGCCGAGGTGGCGTTTGCGGCAGGCCCAGTTCGCGAATCGCTTTGGCGGGGTTGAAGAACATCTTGTGCTTCGCCATCCGAACGCCGGCGAGCGGCGCCTTGGGTGGGCGGCCGGTGAAGAACGAAACCGGCTCGTTCAGGTAGGCCGCGCCCAGTGCCACCGCATAGGGAATCCGGACGCGCGGCGCCGGAATGCCCGTGATCTCCTCCAGCACGGCAAACGCCTCCTGCATCGTCCAGTTCCCTTCGGCATTGCCCAGGATGTAACGTTCCCCCACAGAGCCATTCCTGGCCGCGAGAATGTGGCCGATGGCAACATCCCGCACGTGCACCCAGTTGAGCCCCGTGTCGAGGTAGGCGGGCATGCGGCGGTTGAGGAAATCCACGATCACCTGGCCCGTAGGCGTCGGTTTCACGTCCCGCGGTCCCACCGGGGCGCTTGGGTTCACGATGATCACCGGCATCCCCTCGCGGGCCAGGCGCGTGGCCACCTGCTCCGCCTGCCACTTGGAGCGCTTGTAATGATTCACCATCTGCCCCTCGCGCGCCGGCCGAGCCTCGTCGGCTGGCGTAATCTGGCCCCCGACGGCTTCGGGCAGGCCAATGCACCCCACCGTGCTCGTATAGACGATCCGCTCGCAGCCGGCTGCCGCCGCCGCCTCGAGCACCTTCCGCGTTCCTTCGACGTTCGCGGGTGCACATTGGCCGGTAATCCCGCAGCCAGAGGTGATAGCTGGCAGCAACGTGGAAGCACCACTCACAGCCGCACATCGCCTCCTTGAGCCTTGCGCCATCGCTTAGGTCTCCCTCCACCCTCTCGAGCTCCGCCCCCTCCAGCCCCCGCAAGTCGCTCCCGGGGCGGACCAGCGCCTTAACACGGTGCTCCTGCGCCAGCAACTCATGCACGAGGTTCGCCCCGATGAAACCCGAAGCGCCGGTAACGAAGCAGTTCACGCCGCCAGTCTAGGAGCCTGCCGCTGGCGGCAGAAGCAAAAACCCACTACTCCAGCACTCCATGACTCCGTTCCCCCATCCATCCCTCCAGCCCCCGAAAAGAGCAGGGACGGCTCAACGCCGTCCCTGTCGTAAAACACCTAGGGAGAAAGACTACTCCGCCTTCTTGCGGCTCTTCTTCTTCCCGCCGCCGTCGCCCTTCCTGCCGCCGCGCTGGCTCATTTCCTGGTACTTCTTGAACTGCTCAGGAGTGAGGATGGCCTTGAGCTTCTTCGTTTGTTCTTCCCGGAGGGCCCGGCCCTTCTCGCGCCGTTCTTCCGGAGCCAGGTCTCGCATCTTCTTGCCGCTCTCTTCGAGAACCGCTTTGACCTTCGGCTTCTGCTCGTCGGTCAGGTTGAGCTGGGTGCTCATCCTCTCCAAACGCTGCTCGGCCGAGTATCCTCTCTTCTTCGCCGTGTCTTTGCCGGCTTCCTGGGCGGTTGCCATACTGCAAGCCACCACGGTGCCGAGCGCCATTGCTACGACTAAACTAAGTTTCTTCATTATTGATTGTCCTATTGTTCTTGGTTTATTCACCTGCCGCCGCATTACCTATCAGCGGCCCGGTCTGTTGTTACAGGTGGTAGAGACGCCGCACCAGCCAATTGGTTACACCTAAATCCACCCCACCCCACCCCCTCCCTTCAGACTCCCCCTCGACTTAGCCAAACACATCGGTTTCCACAGCCAAACCCACACTTCCCCTTCATCACCGTCCCATTTTTGGACACCCAAGCCCCATTGGCCCGACCCTGACTGGGGACAGAACAGACGGTTGGCAAACAGAGGGTACATGGAGGGTGAAGCCGCAAGCTGGCTTATCCCCAGCCTCTGCCTCGAGTGCGTTCCCCGCCCTCCATCAGATCCGCTCCTCTGCGGCACCGATATGCCCCGCGCCGAAGCAACTCACCAGCAGGCAATTCCGCGCGTGACTTTCCCACCATCTCGTGGAACATTTCGCCCACCTATGAGATTAGTAACGTGCCTTTGTGCAGTCAGCGTGGCTCTGAGTCTGGTTACGGCCCAGGCCCAAACCACCAACACCCAAACCAAAGCCGAACCGAAGTCGGGAAAGAAAGCCGATGCCAAACAGGAGAAAACGAGCGTGAACACAAAAGAAGTCGCAGTGATTAAAACCACCGAAGGCGAAATGGTCATCGAATTCTGGCCCGACGTCGCCCCCAAGACCGTGGAGAATTTCAAGACCCTGGCGAAGAAGGGCTTCTACGACGGCACCTGCTTCCACCGCGTCATCAAAGGCTTCATGATTCAGGGCGGCGACCCGCTCACCAAGGACCCCAACACGGAAGCCCGCTGGGGCACGGGCGATCCCGGCTACAAGGTCAAAGCCGAGTTCAATGACCGCCACCACGACCGCGGCGTGATCTCGATGGCCCGCTCGCAGGACCCCGATTCCGCCGGCAGCCAGTTCTTCATCTGCCACGGCAACCCGCATTTCCTGGACCAGCAATACACCGCCTTCGGCAAGCTGATCAAAGGCGACGACGTGCTGGAGAAGATCGCCACCACGCCCACGCACCCGCCGGACCGGCCCGACAAACGCATGGGCGTCGAGAGCATTAAGATCGTCCCTGCCGACTCGGTGAAGTAACTACCTGCTTTCCTCTTGCCTGCGGGCGGTCTGCACGAAGGCCGCCCGCGGCTTTTTCGACTGTGCCCACCGACCTCCATGAACTGGCGGCGGCCCTGGTGCGCATGGGCTGTCCCGAACAGAAGTCCGCCGAGATGGCCGCCCAGCTCGACAGGCGCGCCGGCCAATTGGCCGCGCAGAAGAGCCGCACCTACGAAGAGGCGCTCGCGCACCTGCTCAAGCTCATGGGCCAAGGCTGGGCGGCCGGCGGCATTGATCCGATCAACCAGGCATAGTGGAGCGGCACTTAGCCCTCAGCGCCCCGGTCTGACTGTCGGGCTTTGCATCAAGTCATCCACCCCTCGCGCCAGCGCAACCAGATACTCGTCGCCCCTGGAATGCCTGGTCAGCGCGACCAGGATGTAATGTCGCCCGCCCCCGGTCACGACCGCCGCGTCGTGCCGCCAGTCCTCCCACGAACCCCATTTGCGGATGATCTCCACATCGCGTCCGGCCAGCCCTTGGACGAACTTGTTGTCAGTGTGCGGAATACCGGGTGAGGCAAAGATCTCCCGCATCGTTTTCGACGCGGCGGGTGACACCAGTTTGCCCTGCTCCAGCATCAGGAAATAGCGGAGCAACTGGCGCACGGTCGCCGCGTGCGAATTGTTGCCGACCGGGTCGCCGTAGCGCTCGTCGCCTTTGCCGTAGTGTTTGCCGCACCCAAATCCCGCCCCCGTGATTGGTGTCGTAGAAATGATGGGCGTTGAGCACTGTCTGGATCTGCTTCAGCCCGATCTCCCGGGAGAACTTCGCCGCCATCTCATTGTCGGAGGCTTTGGCCATCAACCCCAGTTCATGGCGGGTCTGTGCGTTCAGGTTCGTGGCGGCTTCGGGATGCAATTCGAAGTAGGCCAGCAGAATCCCAACCTTGGGAATGCTGGCCGCGTATTCCTCACGGTCGGGATGAATCATGGCCAACCGCAAGGTGTTTAAGTCCAGCACGCCAACGGCGGTTTGGTTGGTCGTCATGGCCGAACTTGCCGCGCAGGTCGGCGTCAAGCTGCTCGAGCTTCGCCTGCAGCGCGGGATCGACCGGCGTGCTGTAATCCAGGACGTAGTCATCGAGGCTGCGATCCATCTGGGGTCGGACAGTGCCACCCGCGACCGCGCAAAGTGCTGCGACGGAAATTAAGCAAAGTATGGTGAGCCGGTTCATCAATGGGCTACCTTTCTACTGCATTGACCCTGCAGCACAAGTTCCGATCGAGGCGGAGCGCGGGAGGGGGCGCAGCTTCAGGCTGCTGCCTCAAGCCACAAGATGCGTAGAGAACACGACGAATCTACGAGCCATCCTTCAGAATCAGCTTGCATGGGGGCAGCAGCTTGCGGATAGTTTCCCTACGACGCTCCAGATGAATAAGTGGCTGAGCGTTGATTCCGGTTGCGCGGTTAGCTCAGTGGTAGAGCACTTCCTTGACACGGAAGGGGTCAGAGGTTCAAACCCTCTATCGCGCACCATCCCAGTAGGATCAAGGGTTTGGTGCACCTCCCTGCTTACGTAACGCCAGAAGTCGCGCCGCGGGGGAGCACGAGACCTGCAACACCCTGTAAGCCGCGTGCCCCCACGCGGCGCAAGGACCTATGACGCTGTGTATAGCAATTGATGCCAGCCTTTGCTCTCTGCCCCTCGGAGACCGCCTTCTTCAGGAAATACTCATCGCGTTTTCCTTGACCAGCACCGGTATCCCATTGCAGTCGGGAAAACGAGTGCCGCCCATTCACCTCGCACCAGCGCTTGCTGTCGGGGTCGAACGCGAGCGGGAGTCCGCTGGTCGGGCTTCTCAGCCGACTTTTCCAGGCCTCGGGCCGGGCGGGTTCGTCCTGCAGACGGCCGGCTTTGCGGGCAGTGATGATGAGCGGACCGAACATTCTCGGGAGTTTCTGCTGGAGCCAGCCGTGAAAGCGCGCCACGGGGCGGCGATAAAGCGGCACTTCGACCAATTTCCAACTCGATCGTCCGCCCGGGACCGCTCGCACCTGAACCATCTCAAATCCGGCTGCCAGGCAGAGCCGCGTTGCCTGGCCCTGATAGAAGCTTTTCTCGACGGTTCCCCGCAGCCGGTCGCGAACTTCTGAGAGGCGGCGCAAGGGACTAAGCGCGTTGGGTTCGTAGGCGTAGAAACTCCCCCCGGGCTTGAGCACCCGGTGAATTTCCCCAAGGGCCTTGGCGTAGTTGGGAAAGTGATGCAGCGCCTCGATCACAGTCACAGCGCTGAACGATTCGCCGGCGAACGCAATGGCATATCGCGTCGGACACCAACCGCAATCGCCTATCCAAGATGGAACCGCGCCAGCGCAGGGCAGGGGCGAGTAATATCGACACGCTTTTGCTCGACCCGAACAAGGAATGGGAAAAGCTGGCCGAATTCGAGGGAAGGGCCGATCTCGTGCTTGTCGATGCGCCATGCAGCGGCAGCGGCACATGGCGGCGCAATCCGGAGACGCGCTGGAGACTGACGAACAAAAGGCTTGATGCCGTGATCGCCGAACAGCATCGTTTGCTTGATATAGCCGCAAAACTGCTGCGCCCGGGCGGCAGTTTGGTTTACGCGGTCTGTTCGCTGATCGAAGATGAGGGCGCGGGGCAAGTGCACCGCTTCTTTGTCAGAACATAGCGAGTATAATATATCCGAGATCGAGATGAATATCGGACGCACCATTATCCGGGAAGGTCGGCCGCTCGGCACGCTGCTAACGCCGTACCATGACGGCACGGACGGATTTTTTATGACACGGTTGATAAGTCTGATAGCGTCTTCATCGGACAGTCATGCAGATGTCGCTATATCCGAGTCTGCCGACAGAGAATCGAAGTATTTTGGAGTTGATCATGCGTTTTACCCCAGCTGCTCTTGCGCTCAGCATCGCCCTTGCCGTGACATCCAGCGCATCATTTAGCCAGCAACCCGAACGTGCGATCAATCCGCAATCCATAGCGCTCACGACTGCTGCGGAAAGTGCGCAGCGTACCGGCGACCTAAACGAAGCGGCGGACCTGTTCGAGGCTGCGCTAGCGGTCGATCCTGCCAACAGAAACGCTTTTATCGGCCTTGCCGAAGTGGCGCGCGCTCGGATCTTCCCGGCAGAGGCTATCCGCCTCTACCGCGAAGCTCTGGAGCTTAACCCCATACAAGGTGGCATTGGCCGGGCAAGGCGAAGCCCTTGTCCAGCGCGGAGCCATCGAAAAGGCGCGCTCAACCTTGCTCGACTGGAAAATGTCTGCGGCACGGGCTGCGCCGAAATCTCGGAATTGAATGCAGCGCTAGAGAAAGGCCCGCCCGCACGCGTCGTTTCCGCCGAAGCCATCACGCCGGAACCAGTGGTCGGCGAAATAACCGAGCAGCCCTAAGCTCTAAAATCCGTAAACGATCGTAAACCTGCTGAGGGTGTCGGTTTTAAACCGTCCTCCCGGGGGATGCGTCTCGTGCTCTATCGTATAGGACAGGCGGGTCGACAGCGATCCGATGATCTGGGCCTCCAGACCCGTTGTCGACGAAAAGCTGCTATTGCCGGACCGATATATGCGCTGGCATCTTCGGTCAGTTTGATTTTCTCCGCGATTTTCCAGTCGAAATCGGCGGCGGCCAGGCCGGCTATCGAACTGTCCGTGTTTCCGGCCGTAAATTCCGTCCGGCGATAGGCGGGGCCAGCTTTCATATCGAGCGACATGTTGTCGTTATCGATCACGCTATAACCGATGCCGCCAGAAGCGGTATATCTTGCCGAAAACCCCTGAAAACGGTCGCGCTCAAATTGGGCGAGACCGTATACGAAGCCGCGTTTCGAAAATTTGTAATTGGGTTCGTATCCGGCCATGTACCTTTCGCGGGAGGTTAGGCCGTTGCTGCGCTGATAATCGGCGGCAAAGTGCAGTTTGTGGCGCCAGTCGCGGCTGTCTTTTTCCAGCTCCAACCTGCCGGTTACGCCGGTATTGCTGCTATTCCCGGTCGAGCGGTACGCACCGATTTCGCCTTTGCCGGTCCAGTTGTCGAGCAAATGGGCATTGGCATATTTCGCTTCTTTGGCGGCCAGTTTTTCGGCTGTCCGCTCAGTCTTATATTGTGCGTGAATGGCATCGAGCGCATCCGCATCGTCAGGGTTGGTCGATTTGGCCAGCTTAATGACGGTCGCCACGTCCTTATCCTGTTTCGATGCGATGGCAGCGTCGATCATGTCCTGCACCGGCTGCGGTATCTCCGCGAAAGCCGCGCCGGGCGAAGATGCTGCGCATAAAGCGGCAATTGCCAAAATCGGTTTCATCAAGTCTTCCTTAGATCAGGTCGCGAAATTCGTTCAGGACGGAACGGTACAAGTCGCGTTTGAATGGCACGATAATGTCGGGTAACGTTTCGGGATCGACCCATTTCCATTCGCTAAACTCGGGATGTTCGGTTTCGATATCGATATCCAAATCCTGCCCCGAAAAGCGCATCAGGAACCACCATTGCCGCTGTCCGCGCCACTGGCCTTTCCAGATTTTGCCGACCAGTTCGTCCGGTAGATCGTAGAAAAGCTCCTGCTTGCTCTGCGCGATAATCGCAGCTTTGTCGGGGCCGACGCCGGTTTCTTCCATGAGCTCACGAATGGCGGCCTGTTTCGGCTCTTCGCCTTCATCGATGCCGCCCTGCGGCATTTGCCACGCATCGACGCCGGGATTGTCGAGCCGCTGGGCCGCGAAAACCTTTCCCTGTGCATTTACGAGCATGATGCCCGCACAGGGCCGGTACGGCAGGTCTTTATCTGTCATTTTCGCTCCGTTCGAGATTTCCGCTGGCGCGCCTAACACATCATCCCCACTTTGCGAAGTGGGGATGAAACATGTAAAATCGCCCATGCCGGATAAAGCGATAGGCGGGGCGCTATATATATTTTCTAAATTGCATCCTTGCCGCGCAGGGCATAGTGAGGCACCCATAAGAGATATAAGTCCAAGAAACGGAAATATTTTATGGCAACCGCCGCACAGAATAATGTTGAAACAGGCAACCGGGACGCAGCGCGCGAAGCCGTCGTCGTGCGCTTTGCCGGCGATAGCGGAGACGGCATGCAGCTGACCGGCGGGCAGTTTACGCTTCGACCGCGTTGGCGGGCAACGACCTTGCGACTTTCCCCGACTTTCCCGCCGAAATCCGCGCGCCGCAAGGCACGTTGTTCGGCGTGTCCGCATTCCAGATCAATTTCGGTTCAGCCGCGAAATCAATACGGCGGGCGACGCAGCCGGACGTGCTGATCGCTATGAACCCGGCGGCGCTGAAGACCAATGTCGAGCAGCTGAAAATCGGCGGGCTGATCATCGCCGACACCGGCGAGTTCACGAAGCGCAATCTCGACAAGGCGAAATATGACAGCAATCCGCTCGAAGACGGCATCGCTCGCAAATGGCAGTTGCTGTCGCTTCGATATCTCGCGCACTGACGCTCGAAGCGGTCAAGCCGTTCGGGCTGGGCAACAAGGAAGCATTGCGCTGCAAGAATATGTGGACGCTGGGTCTGGCGCTGTGGATGTTCGATCGCGACCGGCAGCCGATCGTCGACTGGCTCAACGACAAATTCGCCAAAAAGCCCGATATCGCAGAAGCCAATATCGCCGCGCTCAATGCGGGCCATGCGTATGGCGAAACCGCCGAACTTTCCGGTCCGCTGCAGCAGGTGCATATGCGCCGCCGCGCCGGCCGAGCCGGGTCTTTATCGCACCGTCACCGGTGCGGAGTCGATTTCGCTCGGTCTGGTCGCGGGCGCGCAGCTTGCCGATCTGCCGATGTTCTTCGGCGGCTATCCGATCACGCCCGGCCATCGCGCGATCCTGCACCATCTGGCGCGGCTCAAGGAATTTGGCGTCACCACTTTCCAGGCGGAAGACGAAATCGCCGCGATCTGCGCCGCGATCGGCGCGAGCTATGCCGGCAGCTGGGCGTCACCTCTTCGTCCGGTCCGGGCATCGCGCTCAAGGGCGAGGCGATGGGCCTTGCGATCATGACCGAACTGCCGCTGGTCATCGTCAATTCGCAGCGCGGCGGACCCTCGACCGGCCTGCCGACCAAGACCGAACAGTCGGACCTCTATCAGGCGGTCTATGGCCGCAATGGCGATGCGCCGATGCCGGTTATCGCCGCGCGTTCGCCCGCCGACGCGTTCGAATGCGCGATCGAGGCTTGCCGCATCGCCATGCAATATATGACGCCGGTCATGCTTCTGACCGACGGCTATATCGCCAATGCGGCCGAGCCATGGAAAGTGCCCGATCTCGACTTATACGAGCCGTTTCCCGGTCGAATTTGACCGAAGCGCACGAAGGCGAGTCTGCATGCCCTATGGCCGCGACGAAAAGCTTGCGCGTCCCTGGGTCAAGCCGGGCACGCCGGGTCTGATGCACCGCATCGGCGGTATCGAAAAAGCGGTCGACACCGGCAATATCGACTATTCGCCGGCCAACCACCAGGCGATGACCGATACCCGCCGGGACAAGGTCGCTGGCGTGGCGATAGCATTCCGCGATCAGGATGTCGAGCTGGGCGAACCCGGCGGCAAACTGGCGGTGGTCGGCTGGGGTTCGACTTATCGGCCCGATCCACCAGGCCGTGCGCCGCGCGCGCGCGAAGGGCCATGCGATGTCAGCCATATCCATATCCGCCACATCTGGCCGATGCCGAAAATCTTGGCGAGCTGCTCAAAGGCTATCGACCGGATCCTCGTGCCCGAAATGAACACCGGCCAGCTCAAGACCTGCTGCGCGATCAGTTCCTGGTCGATGCGCAGCCGCTCAACAAGGTCTGCGGCCAGCCTTCACGCATCGCCGATCGAAGACGTCAGAACGACCGCGTATCTGCACTAAGATCATGCTGTGGCGTGATCGCACTTATTTACGTGCTGCAGCTGAAGGCGACATCGAGACATGAACGAGATCCAAACCACGCTGAAAGACTGGGAAACCGACCAGGAAGTTCGCTGGTGCCCCGGTTGCGGCGATTATGCGATCCTGAAAGCCGTGCAGCGCACGCATGCCGCGACTCGGCGCCGACCCGGCGAAGACCGTGTTCGTCTCCGGCATCGGCTGCTCGAGCCGCTTTCCCTATTACATGGAAAGCTATGGCTTCCACACGATCCATGGCCGCGCGCCGGCTTTCGCGACCGGCGTGAAGCTCGCCAATCCCGAGCTCGACGTGTGGATCATCACCGGCGACGGCGACGCGCTGTCGATCGGCGGCAACCACACCGATGCACCTGCTGCGCCGCAATCTCGACTGCCAGATCATGCTGTTCAACAACGAGATTTACGGCCTGACCAAGGGCCAATATTCGCCGACCAGCCGCGATCGGCACGCACACGCCGTCGACCCCGTATGGGTTCGGTCGACCGGCCGGCGAGCCCTGCGCATTCGCGCTGGGCTGCGGGCGCGCGCTTCGTTGCGCGCGGTATCGATGTCTACAAGAAGCTGCCCGACGTGCTGAAAGCCGCGCATGCGCACAAGGGCGCGGCCTTTATCGAGATTTTCCAGAACTGCATCGTCTACAACAAGGACGTGTTCGACGATTTCGCCGCCCAAGGGCGCCGACGACACCAGCTCTGGCTGGAGCATGGCGAGCCGATGCTGTTCGCAAGGGCGACAAGGGCATCGCGCTGGATCACGAGAACGCTGCCTGAAAGTCGTCGATGTCGTCGATGGCGACTGGGAAGCGGCCGGCGTCTCGTCCATGATGTCACCAATCGCGGCATCGCGCATATGCTGGTCGAATTGCCGTTCGGCGAATTCCCGATGGCGCTGGGCGTGCTCTATGACGATCCCAACCGACTTTCGAAAGCGCTGTCGTGGAGCAGAACAGCTCGCCTCAGCCGGTAAGAAGGCCGATCTCGCAAGCTTGGTGAGTAAGGGGCAGACCTGGACGGTGAAAGAAGACGGCCGCTTTAAACCCAAGTGGATAATCTCACCCATAGCCTCGCCGGCTGGGCGCTGTCGGGCGCCGGATTGGCGAAGAAGACCGGGCTTGCCATGCGCGACGCTGATCATTGGGGCGAATATTCCCGATATCGATGCGGTCGCGACATTGCTCGACGGGATCAACATCTCGCCATTACGGCGCGGTATTACGCATGGGCCGATTGCCATGCTTGTGCTGCCACTGATCCTGACCGGCGATGATCGCGTTCGATAACTGGCAGGCGCGGCGCGGCAAAAGGCCGGAGGGGCGGTTGCCGCTGCATTTCGGCTGGCTGCTGGCTCTCGCCTTTATCGGCACTTTGTCGCACCCGGCGCTCGATTGGCATGAACAGCTATGGCGTCAGGCTGCTCGAGCCGTTTTCTTCACGCTGGTTCTATGGCGACACGCTTTTCATCATCGACGTGTGGATTTGGCGCGGATTGGCGCTGGGCATCTGGCTTTCGCGGCGGCGGGAAAAAAGCGGGAGGGCAATTGGACGCACCCGCGCCATCGCTGCGCTAGCGATGGCGCTGCTATATATTGCCGGAAACGGATTCCTGACCGCCCGAACCGAATATCGCGCCACTGCCGAAGTCGAGAACCGTTTCGGTATGACGCCCGACCTGATCGTCGCAAATCCGGTGCCGGTCGAATTCTGGCAGCGCGAAATGTTATGGCAGAACGACCGGTTCGTCGGTTTCGGAAGTTATGACCTGATCGGCGAAAATGGGCGGCTATGTTTTCCCCGGCGGGCCGAGATTGCGTAATCTGGACAGTCCGCTTATTGCGCGTGCCCGCCGCAAAACCCGGACCTTGCCGCCTTTCTGTTTTGGTCCCGCATGCCCTATGCCGAGATACCAGAACATGAAGACGGCATACGGTAACCGTCCGGGACGCGCGCTTTTCCGACCCGATGGTCGGTGACAGGTTTGCCGTTACTACGATAGTGAAAGTATAAGGGAAGCGGGTTTCTGATGATCAAACCGACCAATCGTCTGGCTGCGGCGCGATCTTACGCCTTTCCGACCAGGCGGCCTTGCGGGCGGCAGCTGCAAACGGCCCGGTCATCCCGGTCTATGTCCTTGATGACGAAACGCCCAAGCACCGCGATGGGCGCGCTCGCTGGTGGCTGCATCATTCGCTGAGCAGCCTTGCACAGAGCCTGCGAAGCGCGTGGCATCGCGGCTTATCCTGCGGCGCGGCGATGCGGCGGAGGTACTCGCCAAGCTCGCGCAAAGAATCGGCGCCGCCGCAATTCACGCCAACCATCATTACGAGCCGTGGTGGCGCAATTGCGAACGCGCGCTGAAAGTCGCTGCGATCTGCAGACTTTACGCATCGGCAATTACCTGATGCCGCCGGGCAGCATCACGACCGGCACCGGCGGGCAGTACAAGATCTACACCCCGTTCTAGCCGCGCCGTGCGGGACCGCATGCCCCCCGCGCGATATTGCCCGCGCCCGAAACGCTTTCATCTGCCCGATAGCTGGCCTGCCAGCGACGAACTTAGTGACTGGAACCTGCTGCCCACCAGGCCCGATTGGGCGGGCGGGCTGCGCGAGATTCTGGGCAAGTGGGCGAGGCATGCCGCGCATGAACGGCTCGATGCGTTGGCTCGAGCACGTCGACGACTACGACGACAAGCCGCAACCTCCCTAGCGTCGACAAGGTCTCGCGCCTGTCGCCGCACCTGCATTTGGGCGAGATCTCGCCCGCTAGTCTGGCATCGCTTCGAGCGACAAGCGCGGCGACGGATGCGCGCACCTTCGAGGGCGAGCTGGTCTGGCGCGATTATGCGCAGAACGTCGATCCTGCAATTCCCCGATTATGCGAGCGAAAACTACCGCGAGGATTTCGACCGCTTCCCATGGCGCGATCCTGCACCGACGAAACCGCCGCGCGCGATTTCGAAGCCTGGCAGCAGAGGCCGCACCGGCTATCCGATCGTCGATGCCGGGATGCGCCAGCTGTGGGCAGACCGGCTGGATGCACAACCGCGTGCGGATGATCACCGCCAGCTTCCTGATCAAGCATCTGCTGATCGACTGGCGCGCGGGCGAGCACTGGTTCTGGGACACGCTGGTGGATGCCGATTACGCCTCCAACGCCACCAACTGGCAATGGGCGGCAGGGACGGGGGTGGATTCCAACATGTTCGTCGGATCATGGCCCCGCTCACGCCAGTCGGAGAAGTTCGATGCGGCGCGCTATATCCGCGAATACGTGCCCGAACTCGCCAAGCTGGACGCGCCCTATATCCACGATCCGGAAGAGCACGGATGCAAGCCGGACAATTACCCCGCCAAGATCATCGCACATAAAGCCGGCCGCGAACGTGCGCTCGATGCTTATAACAAAGTCAAAGGCTAACCCGGTTGTCAGGATGACTAGATCGGGTTACTGATTCGTGCAGTTAAGGAAATTTCGATGAACATGAGCTACCGCGAAGCGGAAAATGTAACTGCGAATCACGCGCATAACTGCCTGCCGAGAAGGCAGGCGCTCTTACAAGTTCAGGAAATTCATATGCAGAGACTTACAGGTAAATCGTGCCTCGTAACCGGCGGTGCTCGCGGCATCGGCAAAGCTATCGCTGCGGCTTTCGCTACAGAAGGCGCAGATGTCGTCATCACCGATATCGATGACGAGACGGGCCGGCAATCCGCAGATGAAATAGGCGCGCAATATGCGCATCTCGACGTATCCAGCGAAGACGACTGGAACGACATCGCGCAAACATATCCGCATATCGATGTCATGGTGAACAATGCGGGCATTACCGGCTTCGAAGACGGTCCCGCCGCACACGATCCGGAAAACGCCTCGCTTGCCGAGTGGCACAGAGTGCATGCGGTCAATCTGGACGGCACATTTCTCGGCTGCCGCTATGCGATCCGCGCGATGCGGGCAAAGGGTTCGGGTTCGATTATCAATATATCGTCGCGTTCCGGTCTGGTCGGTATTCCGGGGCGGCGGCCATGCATTGTCCAAGGCTGCGATCCGCAACCATAGCAAAAGCGTGGCTCTATATTGTGCGCAGCAAGGGCTCGATATCCGATGCAACCTCGATTTACCCGCAGCAATAATGACACCGATGTGGGAGCCGATGTTGGGCGATGGCGAACAGCGTGAAGCCAATATTGCGGCAATGGTAAGGGACACGCCGATGCGGCGTTTCGGGAGGCCGAGGAAGTGGCCGCACTGGCCGTTCTTCCGCCTCGGACGAAGTGCGTATATGACTGGGGCGGAGTTAACCATAGATGGCGGTTTGCTGGCAGGAAGCGCCGCAAGTCCGAGCTGAAAATAGGTAAATCCGGCGTTGCGATATGTGGGGCGCTCGGCCATAAGATCGGGTATGGACGCACCCACGACATCACGCGGCAGGCACTTGCTTCAGGCCGATAAAGGCTTTTTCACCGGAAGCGGCTTTATCGCGCGGATTTTGGGTTCAAGTTTTCATAAAATACTCGACCGTATCGACTCCGGCCTGCAATATGGAGCGCTTGAGGCATGGCTTCCCGATGGTAGCCACCGGATACTCGGGCGGCCGCGGCGAAGGCCCGGTCTGCGAAGTCAACCTCAACAGCTGGCAGGCGTTGATCCGGTTGGGCCGTTCGGGCTCTGTCGGGTGGTATAAGGCGTGGGAACTGGGCGAATGGGACAGTCCCGATCCGGTGCCGCTGTTCGACCTGTTCATGCGCAACCGCGCTGGACTCGGCACGACGGCACGGGCCAGCGGACTTGCCCGGCTCGGCAATTTCCTGGCGCATAGTTTCCGCCGCAACAGTCGCAAAGGCGCGCAGCGCAATATCGGTTTCCATTACGATCTGGGCAATGACTTTTACAGCGCATGGCTTGACGAGAGCATGACCTATTCGAGCGCCATATTCGGCGATCCCGAAGATGGCAGCGAAGATTTACATGCGGCGCAGCAGCGCAAAATGTCTGCTGTCGCCAAAAGATTGAATGTGGCGCGCGATAGCCGCGTTCTCGAAATAGGTTGCGGTTGGGGCGCACTATCACGGCATATTGCATCGACTTATGGTTGCGAAGTGACCGCCATTACCCTTTCGAAAGAACAGAAGCAGTTTGCGGATGATCTGCGTGGCGATCTGCCGGTGTCTTACGAGCTGACTGACTACCGCGACGTGCGCGACGAATATGATGCGATTGCCAGCGTCGAAATGGTCGAGGCCGTAGGGCGGCAATATTGGCCCGACTATCTTGACACGATAGCGGACAGGCTGAAACCCGGCGGGCGAGCCGCTATCCAGTATATCAATATCGCCGACGATATTTTCGAAAGTTATGCCAGCAGCGCGGATTTCATACAGACCTATATCTTCCCGGGCGGGATGCTGCTTTCTGAAAGCCGTTTCCGCAAGCTGGCCGAAGACCGAGGGCTATCATGGCGGGACCAGCATGATTTCGGTTTGCATTATGCCGAAACCTTAAAACGCTGGCGCGAGAATTTCGATTCAGCCGTCGAGGCGGGTGGATTGCCCGAGGATTCGATGCCTATTTCGTAAATCTGTGGCGCTATTACCTGATGTACTGCGAAGGCGGATTTCGCGGTGGAGGAATAAACGTGGCCCAAGTCACGCTCGTAAAAGAATAAGGGAGAAGGATATGCGTAATTTTGGACTTCTGGCGGGTGCAGCGGTGCTGTGCAGCTTGGCAGGATGTGATACGGTCAGGGAAACCGCAGCCGATCTGGCTGGACTACCGACAGATGAAAACGTGCTATTTTGGACTTAAGACCAGCGTGACAACGCTTTCAGGCAGATGGAAAATCTGGCCACTACGCGGACCATTTCCGCTGGCGAAGACACATATGATCTTGCCAAGGGCAAGCCGCTGGATCTCGGCACGTGGGAGGGTGAAAACGGCGATCTGACGCTCGCCAAATATATGACGGCGCAGCGGGCAGCGGGCCTCATCATCTTGCAGGATGGAAAAATCCGTGCGGAAGAATATATGCTGGATTACGGCCCGGACCAGCGCTGGACCAGCTTTTCGGTCGCAAAATCACTCGTGTCGACACTGGTCGGTGCGGCTTTGCAGGACGGTTCGATCAAATCGCTGGACGATCCGCTTACGGACTATATTCCCGAACTCAAAGGCAGCGGATATGACGGCGTGACCGTCGAGCAGCTTCTAACCATGACCTCCGGCACGAAATGGAATGAGGATTATGCCGATCCCAAGTCCGACGTTGCTCAGTTCGGTACGGTTAAATCGAACGACGGCGATAATCCGATCGTGACCTATATGGCGACGCTGGAGAATGAAGCAGAACCAGGTACGCGCTGGCAATATAATACCGGCGAAACCAATTTGATCGGTGTGCTCGTATCGCGCGCGACCGGCAAGACTCTCGCCGAATATCTCTCGGAGAAAGTATGGAAGCCGTTCGGTATGCAGATGGACGCCGAATGGATATTGAACGACGGCGGATATGAAATCGGCGGCTGTTGCATCTCGGCTGCTTTACGCGATTATGCGTTGTTCGGCCAATTTGTCGTTGAGGGCGGTAAGGCAAACGGCAAACAGGTCGTACCTGAAGGCTGGTTCGCCGAAGCGGGCAAGAATCAGGTCGATTTCGGTGTCGATAATAAAGGCTATGGCTACCAATGGTGGACATATGGCGACGGCACGTTCGCGGCGCAGGGAATATTCGGACAGGGCATTTTCGTCGATCCGGCCCGCAAGCTGGTAATCGCCACCAACGGCAACTGGCCAGAAGCGACTGGTGATGGCTGGAAAGACCAGCGCAACACCTTTTACAAACATGTCCAGTCCGTGATCGATGCGGAGAACCAGTGATATTTTAGAAGGTTAACTCTGAGCCTGTCGAACGATGCGTATCGATGGTGATTACGCGCTTCGGCAGGCTTGGCGCCAATTTACGCGTCTATTTCGAGCCGCGTGTTGGTTTCGAAATCGCTGGCCAATAGCGCGGCGATTTTTTCGGCCACGGTATCGGGCGTCTTGAGCGTACTCGGGTCTTCGCCTGGATAGGCCAGAGCACGCATTTTCGTGCGCGTCTTGCCCGGATCTACAATCGCGGTTCGGATCGGCGACAAATTGCGCATTTCCTCGCCATAACTCATGACGATATTTTCAAGCGCGGCTTTTGAAGCGGCACAGGCCCCCCAATAGGCACGCGGCTTTTGCGCGACCGAACTGGTCAATGCTACGACGCGCGCATTTTTGCTGGCTTTAAGCATCTCGTCGAAATTCGCGATCAAGGAATGTTGCGCCATCAGGTTCAGCGTGATGATCTTGTTGAATTCCTTGCTGTTGATCGTCGATACGCCGGTCAGATTGCCCAACATGGCGGCGTTCAGCACCAATATGTCGAGTGCATCCCATTCGGCCGGAGATGGCCTGCGCCAAGCGCGCAATGCTTTCCGGATCGGTCAAGTCCATCGGGGCGATAGTGGCGCTGCCGCCCGCCTCGTGAATTTCTTCTTCGATTTTTTCGAGCTCCTCGCCCGTGCGCGCGGTCAAGATGACATGCGCACCGCGATTGGCGAGCGATTTGGCCGTTTTCGGCACCAATACCGCGGCTTGCGCCTGTTACGAGAGCGAGCTGTCCTTCGAAAACCTGTTCCGACATTAACCTACGCGCTCCGCAAGCAGGGTGAACTGGTCGGGCTGTTCGCGCTCGTCGAGATCGGTCAGCGTGGTCGGATAGGCACCCGTAAAACAGGCATCGCAGAAACTCGGTTGACCCGAATTGCGCTCGCTTTGTCCGAGCGCGCGGTAAAGCCCCTCTATCGAAAGGAAGGACAGGCTGTCCGCCTGGATATATTCGCGCATTTCCTCGATCGATTTGCGTGCGGCGAGAAGTTTTTCGCGCTCGGGCGTATCGACGCCGTAATAACAGCTATGCTGGGTCGGCGGGCTTGCGATACGCATATGCACTTCGGCAGCTCCTGCCTCGCGCATCATCTGAACGATTTTGAGCGATGTCGTGCCGCGTACGATAGAATTGTCGACTAGGATAATTTTTCTTGCCGTTAACGAGCGGTTTGTTTGCATTGTGCTTGAGCTTGACGCCCAAGTGACGAACGCTGTCGCCGGGCTGTATGAATGTGCGTCCGACATAGTGCGAACGGATGATGCCCAGCTCGAAAGGAATGCCCGATTCTTGCGCATAGCCGATGGCTGCAGGTGTGCCGCTATCGGGTACGGGGATGACGAGATCGGCTTCGACCGGATTTTCCATCGCCAGTTGCGCGCCGATTTCCTTACGCACGGTATAGACGGACGAACCGTCGACGATCGAATTGGGCGCGAGAAATAAACATGTTCGAAAATACAGGGGCGGGCCGCCTGTTCCGCAAATGGGCGGTGCGAGCGGACTTCGCCGTTAGTGACGACGATCAGTTCGCCGGGTTCGACCGTGCGTTCGTATTCGGCACCGACCACATCGAGTGCCACCGTTTCCGAAGCAAAAATAATAAAATCGCCCAAACGGCCCATGACCAGCGGACGAATGCCCAGCGGATCGCGGCACGCGATCATGCCTTCGTTGGTCATGCAGATTAGCGAGTAAGCACCCTCGACCCGTTTCAATGCGTCGATGAACCGGTCGAGCAAAGTGCGGTAGCGCGAAG
>CAWEBB010000008.1:0-71575 GCA_963807085.1 uncultured Alphaproteobacteria bacterium | reverse complement strand
CGGCATAGGAGCGGTCGAAGGGCATGCGCACCGGCTGGGCCTGGGTCCAGGGGGCGGGCGCTCCGCACCTGCTCGGCATAGTCGTTGAACCGGCGTTTGGTGGCATCGCCGTCGCCGAACAGGTTTGTCTTCATGGCAACGATCGTCATGCCGAAACCGCCCATGTCGTCCGTGATGCCCTCCGAGCCCGCCAGCACGCCCAGCAACTGCACCATCAGGCCCAGGCCGGAGCCCTTGTGCCCGCCCCAGGCTGTGAACGCGCCCTTTAGCGCTTCGTCAGGGTCTGTGGTGGGCTGGCCGTCGGAGCCGATGGCGCGGCCTTCCGGCAGTTGCTGGCCCAGGCGGCGGGCGAGCAGCACCTCGGCGTGCATGATGTTGCTGGTGCCGATGTCCCAGATGATCGGGTGAGGGTCGGCGGGGAAGCCAAAGCAGATGGGATTGGTGCCGAACCGGCCCTCGGCCGCGCCGTGCGGGGCGACCCAAGGGCCGGCGTTGGAGGCGATCATGCTGACCAGGTCGTGCGCCGCCATCTGCTCGGCGAAGTACGACAGCATGCCGGTATAGTAGGTGTCCACCGGCCGACGGCCGACAGGCCCATGGCGCCGGCCTTCTCGATGGCGATGTCGGTTGCGCGCTGGCCGACGATATAGCCGATATGGTCCGCGCCATCGACCTTGGCCGAAACGGGCGTTCCATGGCTGACGGTAATCGGCCGCTTTGGCATGCCGGTACGTCCGATCCGTTCGGTAATGGCCACCGCCCGCGCGAGGCCGCCATAGCTGAGGCCGCGCAGTTCGCAGTCGATCAGGTGATCGACGATGGGGTGCAAAGCCCCGTCGTCATATCCAAGCTTGCGCATAACCTTGTTCAGCAGGTCGGTGGCGTCATCAATGGCAATGCGCATGGGAGCGCTCCTTAATGCATGGTGTTCGGCAGCCAGGTGGAGAGGATGGGGAACAGGATCAGGATGGTCAGGATCACCACTTCCATCATCACGAAGGGCAGCACGCCGACAAACAACTCGCCCGTGCGCACACGGCCACCAGAAGCGGAAACCACGGCGAACAGGTTCAAGCCCACCGGCGGGGTGATCACCGCGATCTCGATCATCTTGGTGAGGATAACGCCGAACCAGATCGGGTCCATGCCGAAGGCCTTGATGACGGGAAAGACGAAGGGCACAGTCATTACCAGCATCGACAGAGGGTCGATGAACATCCCCATGATCAGGTACATGATCACCATAGCCAGGATGAAGGTCGGGCCGGTAAAGCCAAAGTCCGTCACCAGAATGGTTAGGTCGGCGACGAAGCCGCTCACCACCAGGAAGCGGCTGAAAAGCAAGCCACCGATAATGATAATGAACAGCACGCTGGTCAGTTCGGCGGTCTGGCGCACGCTCTCCCAGATCTGTGCGGGGCCGAGCTTGCGGCGGGCGAGCGCTATCAGCAGCGCGCCCACGGCACCCACGGCGCCCGCGGCGGTTGGAGGGGTGATGCCCGTATAGATGCCGCCCAGCACGATCACGACCAGCAGCAGCATCGGCCAGATGCCGGTCATGCCGCGCATCTTCTCGCGCAGGGTGGAGTGGATCTCCACCCGCGGCGCCCATTCAGGCTTGAACCGCAGCATGATGGGGATGACGGTAACATAAAACAGCGCCGTCAGCAGCCCTGGGACGACGCCGCCCATGAACAGCTCGCCGATGCTCTCGCCGGTCAGGATGCCAAAAATGACAAAGGTCAGGCTCGGCGGAATCAAAGCGGCAAAGGTACCCGCAGCCGCGATGCAGCCTGCCGAGACGCCACGGTTGTAGCCCAGCGCCAGCATTTCGGGCAGGGCGATGCGCGTGAACATGGCGGCGTTGACGACGGTCGAACCGCTGATGGCGGCGAAACCGGCGCTGGCCATCGCCGTTGCGATGTAAAGGCCGCCGCGCACCCCCTCCAGCCAGCGGTTCACCGCCACGTACAACTCGGAGATGATGCCGGCGGACGAGGCAAGCGCGCCCATCAGAACGAACATGGGGATGACGGCGAAGGCGTACTCGCTGGCGGTGGCATAAGGCAGGGTCTGGAAGGTGACCAGCACGAACTCCACATCCGTTACCCAAGCCATGCCGACCGCGCCAACCAGGGTGATGCAAAAGGCGATCGGCACGCCCAGCGCCGCGAAAAAGATCAGCCCGCCGATGCCGATCACGCCCAGCCAGATGGCGTCGGTCATAGGCCCTCGTCCTCCCAGGTATGGACCTCATAGGCTTCCGGGTCGCCGGCGAGCAGGTGCAGGAATTGGCGGAGGCTTTCCAGTAACGCCACGGTACAGCCAAAGGCGACCGCGATCTTGGACGGCCAGACCGGGAACAGGGTCAGGCCCCAACTGCGCTCGTCGATCTCGAAACTTTCGAGTGCGGCAATGCCCGTCCGCCAGGCGAGGAAGGCAAAAAACGCCATGGCCGCAATAAGCGACAGGGCGGCGAACGCGACCTTCACCCGCCCGCGAAAGTGGTTGAACAGAATGTCGACCATCACATGGCCGCGCCGCCGCTGGGCATAGGCGAGGCCCATGAACACGACCACCGCCAGGCCGGCCTGGCTCATCTCCAGCGCGCTCGGCACCGGCAGGCCAAACAGCTGGGTGCCCAGGCTGTCGGCGGTGCCGATGATCGCGAGCAGGCCGATGGCGACGGCGGCGACGGCCAGGCAGATCGTGCCGAGCCAGCGGACGATCGCGTCGAGCAGGCGGAGGACGGGCATCATTTGCATTCATCCGATGGCAGTGAGACCGACGGCAGTGAGACCAGCGTCATTGCGAGCGGGCAAGGCCCGCGTGGCAATCGAGCCGACGCGGCGAGGAGAACCAACTACGAAGGATTGCCGCGTCGCCGCGGATCAAGTCCGGGGCTTCCCGCAATGACGGGATTGCATGTCGGCCAAGCAGGGGCTGCTCGCCTACAGCCCCACCTCCTTGCGGATGGTGTCGGCGTAGGCCTTGGCTTCCTCTTCCTTGCCGATCTTCGCCATTTCCGCAATCCACTCCTCGATCATGTCCGGCACGACCTCTTCGAGCTTCTGCTGCTCCTCGAACTTGACGACGGTCGCGCCGGCCTCGGTCAGTTCGGCGAGTGACTTTTCGGTAACTTCGTAGGTGTCCTTCACGCCCCATTCGGTTGCATCCCGGCCGGTTTGAACCAGCAGCTTCTGCACGTTCTCCGGCAGGCTCTCGAACTTCTGCCGGTTCATCGCCAGCCAGTAGGCGTTGATGCCGCCAAGCTTGATGTCGATGACATAGGGCGCCACCTCATACAGCTTGAAAACGACGAAGAACGGATAGGTCAGGTAGGAGCAATCCATGGAACCGCGCTTCAGCGCCTCGTACATCTCGACCGGCAGAACGTTGACCGGCGTCGCTTTCACGGCGGCGAACATTTTCGGCATGTAGTTGCCGAAAGTGCGGATCTTCAGCCCCTCCAGGTCGGCGACCGTCTTCACGGGCTTGGTGCAGATCAGCTTGTAGTTGGGCAGGAAGCGGTTCACCAACGGGATGATATTGTTGCGCTCGTACTCGGCGATCTGGTCGGCGTTCTCCTGGTCCATCTTCATCGCGGCCCGCATGGCTGCCTCGCCGTCAAAAAAGGTCATGGGCAGCGAATTGGTCATGGCCGCAAAGGGCAGGGCGGAGGTGAAATAACCCTGAACGATCGAGCCCATATCGACCGCGCCCTTGGCTACCAGGTCCAAAATCTCGTTCGATTTGCCGAGCGTGCCGCCGAAATACATGCGGATCTTGATCTTGCCGCCAGACCGCTCCTCCAGTTGCTCGGCGAACCATTTGGCGGGGTTGTTCATATAGACAGCTTCCGGAAAGCCGGTGGCGTAGCGGAACGTCATTTCCGGATAATCATCGGCAGCCGTTGCGTTTCCGGCGGCAACTGCGGCCAACGCGAGGCCCGCGAGACCGGCGCGGCCCGCTTTCAGCATTCTGAGCATTGCACTTCCTTCCTGGACGTTCCTGGCGTAGTCTTCAGCCGCTTTTCGCGGCATTCTTGACGCGGAACGATATTCTATTGTCTTTAGGGCGACGGCAAGGAAAAGGCGATCGTCGCCGGCCCTTGTCAGCCGGTCGCCGCACCACAACGGGGTCACGACCAATCTATGCTGCCGTTTATAACCGCCGTAACTTCGATCGCAGACCGTGCGCTGAACCGCAAAAAGGGTGAAAGCGCCAAGGATCTGAAATCGATCCTGAAGTCCAGATTGACGCCCGGCGACCCCGTGCTGATGCGGGATCCGGAATATTATCTCGGCGATGGTCGCGCCTCGGCCGCGTCGAGCGATGTTTTTCAGGCCGGGCAGACCGCACCAGTGGGCGATAAGCCGCCCGTTCGTTGGAAGCAGTATCATTGGAGCGGGCCACAAACCTTAGGCGAATGCTCCTGGCAGGCCTTGACCTGGCGGCTGTATGAAAATGGATTGATCGCGTTCCAGGCAGAAATGACCAATGCCAGCACCGGCCTCGACACGGGCGATACTCAGGGGCACCGTCTGGAGCTGCTGACCAGCGACGGCTGGATGATCGGTGCCTGGCGTGCGGAATTCTTTGTGCGCCGCAAGAATGCCGTGCACCATTTCGCTGGTTATTTCGAAGAAGACCACCACCTGCTCTCGCTGCATTTCGACGAACTGGCCGAGACCCAGCTTGGTATATGGTTTCATGGCGGTCGCCGCAGGGATGCCACAAAAGAGACTTGACCCGCGGCTGCCGCTTGACACTTGGCGCCTAAATGACGCCCTTTTCCTTAGCCCTTTTAAATCGGCTTCGCTGAGGCCGATGGCGCCAAACACTTCTTCGTTGTGCTGGCCCAGTTTCGGCGCGAGGGTGCGGACGGCCACACCATCGCCGCCGCTCTTCGTGCCTGTCATCTTGATGGGCGAGCGGATGTGCGGCACCTCTCCCAGTTCATCATCGCGCGCGGTCACAACCATCCCCCGATGTTGCACTTGCGGATCGGCGAACATCTGGCCGTAATCATAGACCGGTCCGCATGGCACACCGGCCTCTTCCAACACACTCACCCAATGGTCGGTGGTGTTGGCTGACAGCACCTCGGTAATGGCAGCCTCCAGCGCGTCGCGGTTCTTCACCCGCATGGCCGACGACGGCCAGCGCGGATCGTCTACCCATTCCGGATGGCCCAGCGCCTTGGCCGCCCGTGTCCAGATCTGCTGATTACCCGCGCCGACCATAATGTAGCCGTCCTGGGTCTCGAACCGCTGATAGGGGGCGTTCTGGCGGTGACGCGAGCCCTGGCGCGTCGGCTCCTTCTTTTCCGGGTCGGCCAGATAGCCGGCGCTGGTCCAGGAGGACAGCCCGATTGCGGTCTCCAGAAGCGAGGTCTCGATCAGGCAGCCCTCGCCGGTCTGCTCGCGCTGGTAGAGCGCGGCCAGAACGCCGTGGGCCGAGAACATGCCGGTGCCGAGGTCGGTGATAGGCAGGCCGACGCTGGTGGGCGGCCCTTCCGGCTCTCCCGTTACATGCATGATGCCGCCCATGCCCTGGGCGATCAGGTCAAAGCCGCCGCGATGGGCCAGCGGTCCGTCATAGCCAAGGCCGGAGGACTGGCAATAGATCAGGCGCGGGTTGATCTTCTTCAGGTCTTCATAGCCGAGCCCCGCGCGAGGCATCACGGTGGGGCGGTAATTCTCCCAGAGGATATCGACTGTCTTCACCAACTCCAGGAAGAGGGCCTTGCCCTCCGGCTCCTTATAGTTGAGCGTGATGCTCTTCTTGTTGCGGTTGATATAGCGGAAAAACGGATTGCGCTCTGACTGGTCGCCCATGCCGCGGGTGCTGTCGCCGCGGCCGGGCCGCTCCACCTTGATCACTTCCGCGCCCATGTCGGCGAAGATCATGGTACCGAAAGGGCCGGCCATGTGCTCGGTCATGTCGAGCACCCGAATGCCGGCGAGGGGGCCTTTGTTTGGGGTCATGTCGTGTTTCCTCCACTTTTTTTTCAGACCGTCATTGCGGGGCGAGGCCGAAGCAATCCAGGCGTGCGCTTCGGATTGCTTCGTCGCCCCGGATCGTATCGGAGTCTCTTCGCAATGACGCCGACGGGGCGATGACTATTGAGCCTTCACACTTTCCAGCGTCGGCATGTTGTAGCGATCTTCCGGCTTATCCCAGCCCTTCCAGACCGGCTTGCGCTTTTCCGCAAATGCGGCGCGGCTCTCCATCCGGTCGCTGAGCGCGCCGTGCTCGTGCAATGCCGCGGCGAGCTTGTGGTACTGTGGAGCCGGGTTCGGGCGCAGGCTCTTCATCATGTGCAGCGTGTTCACCCGGCTGGCGGGCGGCAGGCTCAGCAGGTGCTCGGCCATCTTCATGGCTTCGGGCATCAACTGGTCCGGCTCACACAGGCGGTTCACGAACCCCAGCTCATGCATGCGTTCGCTGGTGATGCGGAAAGCGAACGCCATCTCGGTGGCGATGGGGAAGGGCAGGTTGGCCACATGCCCATGATTCCACCCCCAGCATCCAGCGTTTGGCCTCGCTCATCTCGAACAGCGTGCCCTTGACGGCGAGCCGCAGGTCGGTCTTTTCCACCAGCATGAAGCCGCCGCCCATGGCGAAGCCGTTGATCGCGCCGATGACGGGCTTGGTCAGCGTCTCTTTCATGAACGGGTCGGGCTTGGTGGTCGGCTTGGAAAAACCCGGCTTGCCTGCCTGAAGCGCTTCCTTCATGTCCTCGCCGGCACAGAAGCCCCGGCCGGAGCCGGTGAAGATCGCAACCTCCAGTTCCTTCGAAATCCTCGTAGTGGTTCCATGCCTCTGAAAGCTCGCCCCGCAACTCGTTATTCAGCGCGTTCAATGTATCGGGGCGGTTCATGCGGATCACGAAGATCTCGCCATGCTGTTCGGTTTCTACAACGGCCATCGGCTCGGTTCCTCTGCTGTCGGGTTCGCTACCCCTTGATAGCGCCTTCGGCGCAAGAGTGCACGCGCCGGCAATAGGGTTTCCTGCAGGCCGGCATGTGGCGGAGCCGGAATTCTTGAGAAGTTCATCGATACGTCACGAAATCGTAACACGGTGCTGGGATGAGATGTGGGCGGAGAGCGTTCCCGATTGCGGTTTCCGGAGCGTGTCCGTGTCCACCCAACCCGTTACCTGCGAGGAGATTGTCGTGAAGCAGATTGCCGATCAGGACATCTCGTTCGACGAATTCGACGAGATCAACTACCCCCGCCCCGACGTGACCGACTTTGCGGTGGTCGCCGAAAAGTTCATCAGCCGTCGCAGCTTCCTGCGCGGCACCGCGGCGATTGGCGCGAGTGCGTTTGTGCTGGGCGCGGCGTCGCTCCCGGGCCGCCAGGCGCAGGCAGCTGCCGGCTGGCTGGCGTTCGAGCCCGTTGCGGCCAATGGCGACGATGCCATCACCGTGCCCAAGGGCTTTAGCCATCAGGTGGTCGCCCGCTGGGGCGATCCGCTCTGGACTCACGGCGTGGAATTCGACCACAGCACCCGCGGCACCGGCGCGACGCCAGGCCCTGGCCTTCGGGGACAACAATGACGGCATGGCGCTGTTTTTCACCGATCGACGGCCGCAGCGTGCTGGCAGTCAACAACGAGTACGTGAACCGCACCATCATCTACGGCAACCGGGAAAGCAATACGCCCGAGACCGCCGACGACGTGATGAAAGGCAAGGCCGGCCACGGCGTCACGTGATCGTGGAGATCGCGCAGCAGGGCGGCAAATGGGGCATCGTCAAGGACAGTTCCCTATAACCGCCGCATCACCGCCGACACGCCGATGGAGATCACCGGCCCCGCCGCCGGTCACGACCTGCTGAAGACCGCCGCCGATCCGACCGGCACCCGGTCGCTCGGCACCTGGAACAACTGCGGCAACGGCCGCACGCCCTGGGGCACCTATCTGACCTGCGAGGAGAACTTCAACGGCTATTTCTCGTCCAGCGCGACCGCGAGATCTACAAGCCCATCGCGCTGCCGGAGGGCTTCGGCCGCTATGGCATCGGCCCGAAGGACTGGGGCTATGGCTGGGCCATGGCGGACGAGCGCTTCGACATCTCGCAAGCACCCGAACGAGCCGAACCGCGCCGGCTACATCGTCGAGATCGACCCGCTCGACCCGGCCTCGACGCCGAAAAAACGCACGGCGCTCGGCCGCTTCAAGCACGAGAACGCCGAAGCTGGTGGTCGCCGACAACGGCCACGTCGTCGTCTACATGGGCGATGACGAGCGCGGCGAGTTCATCTACCGTTTCGTCTCCGACGGCAAGTATGCGCCAGGCGGCGACAACCGCGACCTGCTGGACGACGGCAAGCTTTATGTCGCCAAGTTCTCGCGACGACGGTACCGGGCGAGTGGGTCGAGCTGACCCCGGCATCCACCGGCATGAATTCTGCAGGCCGAAATCTGCATCCACACCCGCCATGGCGGCCTCGGCTGTCGGCGCCACCACCATGGACCGACCCGAATGGATCGCCGCCAACCCGATGAAGGCGGAGGCCTATTGCTGCCTGACCAACAACAAGAACCGCGGCATGAAGCCGAACGCCGGTGGCGACGCGACGCCGGTCGGCGGTCCGAACCCGCGCGCGGCCAACGCACTACGGCCAGATCGTGCGCTGGCGTCCCGCCGGCGGCGACCATACCGCCAGCGGCTTTGACTGGGATCTGTTCGTCATGGCCGGCAACCCGGCGGTGCACAAGGACGCCTACGCCGGATCCGACGAACGTGACCGCCGAGCAACATGTTTAACTCGCCGGACGGCTTGCCTTCGATTCGAACGGGCGGCCTGTGGATCCAGACCGACGGCAACTATTCGAACGATGGCGACTTTGCCGGCATGGGCAACAACCAGATGCTGGTCGGCGACCCGGAAACCGGCGAGATCAGGCGCTTTCTGGTCGGGCCCAAGCAGTGCGAAATTACCGGCTTTGCCTGGAGCGCCGACCGGAAGACCCTGTTCATCGGCATCCAGCATCCGGGCGAGAAGGGCGACAGCCATTGGCCGGAGGGCGGCGACGCCGTGCCACGCTCCGCCGTCGTCGCGATCATGCGCGACGATGGCGAGGTGATGGGCTAACGGTTGCTTTCCGACCTGAGTTCGGGGGCGGACTGGTAGAAACCGGTCCGCCTTTTGCTTTGCCGGTGGCGGCTCGCGCGGAACACGCGCACACCCTCGATGTCACATTCCGTAATAAAGCCAGCCGATATAGGCGGCATAGGCTGCCAGAAACAGAATGCCTTCCACGCGAGAGAGGCGGGCGCCGCTCAGCATGAGCGGCAGCAGCAGTACGCTGGCCCCCAGCATCAGCCAGACATCAACACCCCGAAAATGTAAGTCGATGTCAATGGGGACGGTGGTTGAGGTCGCGCCCAAAATGGCAAATATGTTGAAGATATTGCTGCCGATCACGTTCCCCAGCGCGACGTCCGTGTGGCCACGCCATGCGGCGACGACGACGCTTGCCAATTCCGGCAGGGACGTGCCGATGGCGACCAAACTCAGCCCGATCACCGCCTCCGAGACGCCGAAGGCGCGCGCGGTCTCGGTCGCGCCATAAACCAAAAGTTGCGCACCAGTGATCAGCATGGCTATGCCGACGATCAGGAAGGCGATCGAGCCCCAGGTGCCGCCGGGTGGATCGGGCACCTCGTCGGCTTCACTTTGATGAATTTCGGCCGCGCCGTTCCCGCCCGTGCTTTCGTATCGGAACGAGTAGACCAAAAACCCCGTCAAGATCACCAGCAGAACGATGCCGTGCCATCGCTCAATATTGCCCATATAGACCAAGCCGACCAATAGCAGGCTGCCGATCACCATCATTGAACCGTCGCGATAAATCAGGATTTTCCGGCACGGCAGTTCTGCGATGATCGCGGCGACGCCCAGGATCAGCAGGATGTTGGCGATGTTGCTGCCGACGATATTGCCGATCGCTATCGCTGGCCGCCCGACCCAAGCCGCCTCCAGCGAGACGACCAGTTCCGGAGCCGATGTCGCCATCGCTACAATTGTGAGCCCGATCAAAAGCGGCGAAACGTCGAAGGATCGCGCCGTCCCCACCGCCCCTCTGACCAATGCTTCGCCGCCAGCGAATAACAAAATCAATCCAGCAACGATACAGAACGTAACCATTCGAAATAAGGCCTATTGGCGGCGGACACACTCAGACACATATAGGTAGGTCGGTGCGGGCGAAAAGGCTTGGTGTCGCCATTGACAGTGGCCGGCACGGGCCATACAAGGGCGGCTCTTCGGGCAGGTGGGTGAGTGGCTTAAACCAGTGGATTGCTAATCCGCCGTACCCTTCATCGGGTACCGAGGGTTAAAATCCCTCCCTGTCCGCCATTTGTTCTTCTGGAACACCTCTCCGCCACGAGCCGTAGCCGAAGTTTCTTGTTTGTTCGGGGGTTATAGCGTTTGGGCTGTTGACTGGCCTCGGCGCGAAAAGGTGTCAAAGTGTGCTCGGGAGCCGGCGTTCTCCCGACTTGGTGACTGCATGTATTCAGTCAACCGCCTTAATATTTTGAAACGACGCGCTATCTTGGTTGCGAGTTGATGGTTTTCCGGGTTTTAGTGGATGCCGGTAGCTACTGGCTGAGCTGTTCCTGGTTTTATGGACAGTTTGGCTGCTTTGCTAAGGTGTATTCCGCTGTCCGATTTCCATGCCGCCAAGCTCGATTTGACCTATTCCGTCTGTTGCTGCTTTGGCGCTATAGGCGTCGTTTGGCGTCCGTTCCTCGAGCGACGAGTGCGGGCGCGTGCGGTTGGAGAACGCCATCCCTCCGTCGATGACCCGTTCGGCGTGAAAGCCGTCGGTCATCTCGACCAGACAGACCGCCTCGCATTTTAGCGACCGCCAGAGACGCTCGATAAGGATATTGTCCATGCAGCGGCCGCAGGCGCGGGAATGTGCATGAAGATTTTGTGACAGCACAGATTGTCAGTTGCTCGTCTTGTCATTTCTGATATTCATGAAATATGGAAGAACTGATTCCCTCCCGCCTTTCGATCCTCGGTCATCCGCAGCGGCTGGAAGTCTTTCGGCTCCTCATACGGCGCTACCCCGACAGGGTACCCGCGGGGGAGATGGCCGATGCGCTCGGTCTCAAGGCGTCCACGCTGTCGGCGTATCTGTCTGCGCTGATGCAGGCCGGGCTCGTCAGCCAGGAGCGCGTCGGGAGATCGCTGCGGTACTCCATCAATATGACGGAGGTGCGAAATACCTTCGATTACCTGCTCCTCGACTGCTGCCGCGGCCGGCCGGAGGTCTGCTCGCCCGTCTCTCTATCCTGCGGCTCAGGAATCCAGCTCATGTCCGACCGAAAGTACAAGGTGCTCTTCATATGCACCGGCAACTCCGCCCGCTCGATCTTCGCCGAGTCCATCCTGCGCAAAGAGGCCGGGGAACGTTTCGAAGCATACTCGGCGGGCACCAAGCCCCGCTCGGAACTGAACCCGTTCGCGCTCGATGTGCTCCAACAGAAGGGACATGACATTTCGGTTCTGCGCTCGAAGAACGTCGCCGAGTTCCAGGGCGAGGGCGTGCCGAAATTCGACTTCGTGTTCACGGTCTGCAACCAGGCGGCAAACGAGGAGTGTCCGGCCCCGGCCGGCCAGCTGGTCAGCGCCCATTGGGGGATGCCCGATCCGGTCAAGGCGGAAGGAACCGACGCACAGAAGAGCCTCGCATTCCATCACGCCTACGGCGCTTTGCACAATCGTATCAAGGTTTTCACGGCGCTGCCGATCGCATCGCTCGATCGCATCTCGCTTCAGAAGGCCGTGGACGATATCGCCCGGACCGCCGCGAGAACACCCGCATGACCACCTACGCCCTCAACGGCCTCGGTCGTATCGGCAAGCTCGCCCTGAAACCGCTTCTCGAACGCGGAGCGCAGATCGCCTGGATCAACGATGCGGTCGGCGACCCGGAAATGCATGCGCATCTGCTGGAGTTCGACACGGTGCATGGACGTTGGACTGCCGGCTTCTCGCATGACGCGGACAGCGTCACCATCGACGGGACGCGGCTGCCCTTTGTCGGCACGCGCGATCTGGCCGCGCTGCCGCTCGAAGGTGTGGACGTGGTGATCGACTGCACGGGCGTCTTCAAGATTGAGGCGAAACTCGCCCCCTATTTTGAGGCGGGCGTGAAGAAGGTGATCGTCTCGGCGCCCGTCAAGGACGGCGGGGCGGTGAACATTGTCTTTGGAGTCAACCACAACACCTACGATGCCGCGACCCACCGGATCGTCACGGCAGCGTCCTGCACCACCAACTGCCTCGCGCCGGTGGTCAAGGTGATTCACGAGGCGATCGGTATCCGTCACGGCTCGATCACCACGATCCACGACGTGACCAACAGCCAGACCGTCGTGGATCGCCCCGCCAAGGACCTGCGCCGCGCGCGCTCGGCGCTCAATTCGCTGATCCCGACCACCACCGGCTCGGCCACGGCGATCACGCTGATCTACCCGGAACTGGCGGGCCGGCTGAACGGCCATGCCGTGCGTGTGCCGCTTCTGAATGCCTCGATCACCGACTGCGTCTTCGAGGTGTTGCGGGCGACGACCGTCGAAGAAGTCAACGCGCTTTTCAAGGCCGCCGCAGAGGGGCCGCTTGCGGGCATCCTCGGCTATGAGGAGCGCCCGCTCGTCTCTGCCGATTACACCAACGATACCCGGTCGAGCATCGTGGACGCGCCCTCGACCATGGTGGTGAACGCTACGCAGGTGAAGGTCTATGCGTGGTACGACAACGAGATGGGATATGCGCATCGCCTTGTCGACGTCGCGCTGATGGTGGGAGCCTCACTTTGACCGACCGCTCTACACCCGCGCGGCCGGAGGGGCTCGGCGCCTATGTCGTGGTCACAGCCACCTATTGGACTTTCATGCTCACGGACGGCGCGCTCAGGATGCTGGTTCTGCTGCATTTCCACACGTTGGGCTTCACGCCGGTGCAACTGGCCTATCTCTTTGTGCTCTACGAGATCGCCGGGATGGTCACGAACCTTTCGGCCGGATGGATCGCGGCGCGCTTCGGGCTGACCTCGACGCTTTATGCGGGGCTCGGCATTCAGGTGGTCGCTCTGGCGGCCCTGGCGCAACTCGATCCGGGCTGGGCGATCGGCCTCTCGGTCGCCTACGTCATGGTTGTGCAGGGGGCGAACGGGGTGGCCAAGGACCTCGCCAAGATGTCCTCGAAATCGGCGGTGAAGCTGCTGGCGCCCACTGCGCAGGGCGGCCTCTTTCGCTGGGTGGCGCTGCTGACGGGATCGAAGAACGCGGTGAAGGGTGTCGGCTTCCTCCTCGGGGCGGCGTTGCTCGCCACGCTCGGCTTCGTCTGGGCGGTGCTCGCCATGGCGGCCGTGCTGGCGGCGATACTAGTGGCCGCCCTGATCGCCATGCCGCCGGGACTGCCCAAGGGACGCAAGGGCACGAAGTTCTCCGCGGTCTTTTCGAAATCCGCTAACGTGAACTGGCTCAGCGCGGCGCGGGTGTTCCTGTTCGGCGCGCGGGACGTGTGGTTTGTCGTGGGCATCCCGGTCTACTTCTACGCTGTCCTCTCCGACGGCACCACGGAGGGCAACCGTGCCGCCTTCTTCATGATCGGTACCTTCATGGCGCTGTGGATCATCCTCTACGGCGCGGTGCAGGCGGCGGCCCCGAAGCTTCTGCGCGCGGCCACCCGGAACGAGGACGAGCTGGCCGGGAAGGCGCGCGCCTGGGCCTGGACGCTTTCGGCGCTCCTGGCCGTGCTGACCGCGGCGGCGCTGGTTTTGTCCGGGTCGCAGCCGTGGCTCACGGTGACGCTGGTGGCCGGGCTTCTGGCCTTTGGCGCGGTCTTCGCGGTGAACTCGGCGCTCCATTCGTACCTGATCCTTGCCTTCACGAAGGCTGAGCGTGTGACGATGGATGTGGGCTTCTACTACATGGCGAATGCAGGCGGGCGGCTGCTGGGCACAGTGATTTCGGGCCTCTCATTTCAGATCGGCGGGCTGGCGCTGATGCTAGGTACCGCGACGGCGATGATGGCGCTGTCGGCAATGGCGGCGGGCCGCCTCAACCCCGAAGACCCTCAGAAGGTTACGGCATGAGCGTCGTCCGAGCGGCATTCTTCGGGCTGTTTCGCGTTGGCAGCCCCCCGTGCGGTTCTCCGTGGGGTTCTCGTCAGCCTAAGGCATAGCCGGTACCGCGTACGGTTCGCAGCGGATCATCGCCGCCATGCTGGCACAGTGCCTTTCGCAGACGGCCGACATGGACATCGACGGTGCGGGTTTCGACATGGATGTCGCGGCCCCAGACACGGTCAAGAAGTTGCTCACGGCTTAGCACCCGTCCCGGCTTTTCGATCAGAGTTGCCAGGAGGCGATATTCGGTCGGGCCGAGGTTCACCTCCTTGCCTGCGCGAGTGACGCGGTGAGATTCGTTGTCCAGCCGGATATCCCCGAACTCCATAACCACGCCCACGGCCGAGGGACGAACCCGTCGCAGATTGGCTCGAACGCGGGCCATGAGTTCTGCGATGGAATATGGCTTGGCCACATAATCGTCGGCGCCGGTCTCAAGCCCACGGACAAGGTCCGGCTCGTCCGAGCGGGCCGAGAGCATGATCACCGGGATCTGGCGTGTCTTGCGGCATAGCTTAAGGCGGCGGCAGACCTCGATCCCGGAAAGATTGGGCATCATCCAGTCGAGGATGATCAGGTCGGGCGGATCTTCCTCGACCACCAGCAGCGCTTCTTCGCCGTCTTGCGCCTCGTTCACGCGATAGCCTCCGGCGGCGAGGTTATAGGCTATCACCTCGCGCTGCGCGGGCTCGTCGTCGACCAGCAGAATCAGCGGATTGTTCTACTTTCACCACGCGACCACCTATGCGCTGCCGTCGGTGGTGATCGCGGTGTTGTCGGCTTTGGGGCGTTCGCCTTCCGGCAGCGCGCCGGTGACCAGATAAATCACCTGTTCGGCGATGCCGGTGACGTGATCGCCTACGCGTTCGATGTTTTTGGCGATGAAATGCAGATGCATGCAGGCCGAGATATTGCGCGGATCTTCCATCATGTAGGTCAGGAACTCGCGGAAAAGGGTATTGTACATCTGATCCACATCGTGATCGCCCTGCCGCACCTGTTCGGCCAAGACGGCGTCGCGGTGGATATAGGCGTCAAGGCCGTTCTTCAACTGCAACTGCACAGCCTTGCCCATGCGGCGGATCGATCCCGTGGCCCCGTCGATGGCGGGCAGCGTGGACAGGACGTTAGAGCGTTTGGCGAGATTCTTGGCATAATCGCCGCAGCGTTCCAGAGCGGCTGCAATCTTCACCGCGGTAAGCACCGTGCGCAGATCGGCCGCGGCGGGTGCGCGCAGCGCGATCAAGCGGGCGGCTTCGATGTTGATCTGTTCTTCCAGAGCATCAATTGCCGCGTCGCCCTGGCGAACCTGGTCGGCCAGTTCTACGTCGCAGGTTTCCAGCGCGCGAACGGCATTCAGAATCGCGGCTTCGACCAGTCCGCCCATTCGTGTGATCATGGCTTAAATCGCTTCGAGATCCCGGTCGAATACGGTCGCGATGTGATGTTTGTTTGTCATATCATCTTCCTTCAGCCGATCCGGCCAGTAATATAACTTTCCGTGCGCGGATCGGTTGGGTTTGTAAACATCTCGCCCGTCTCGCCGTATTCCACTAGACTGCCGAGGTGAAAGAATGCCGTGCGCTGGCTGACCCGGGCGGCTTGCTGCATGGAATGGGTGACGATCACCACCGAAAACCGCTCGCGCAGTTCGTCGATCAGTTCCTCAATCTGCGCGGTGGCGATAGGGTCGAGCGCCGAACAGGGTTCGTCCATCAGCAGGACCTCGGGCGAGGTGGCGATGGCGCGGGCGATGCAGAGGCGCTGCTGCTGCCCGCCCGATAGACCCGTGCCAGGCGCGTCGAGACGATCCTTCACCTCGTCCCACAGGGCGGCACGGCGCAGGGATTTCTCCACCACCTCGGCCAACTCGCCGCGTGTGCGGGTCAGTCCGTGGATTTTCGGCCCATATGCGACGTTGTCACGGATCGACTTGGGGAAGGGGTTTGGCTTCTGGAACACCATGCCGACCTTGGCGCGCAATTGAACCGGGTCGATGCGCGGATCATAGATGTCTTCGCCATCGATGCGGATTTCGCCCTGCACGCGGGCGGTAGGGATCGAGTTGTTCATCCGGTTCAGGCAGCGCAGAAAAGTCGATTTTCCACAGCCCGACGGACCGATGAAGGCGGTAACGTTCTTGTCAGCTATATCCACATTGACATCGCGGATGGCGTGAGTGTCGCCGTAATACACTTGCACGCCCCGGGCCGTGATCTTGGCGGGTTCGGCGATCATACCCCGCCCTTGTACTAACCTACCTTTCATAAGGTTCCCTTCACCAACGACGTTCGAAGTGGCGGCGTTGTGCCGTGCAGTGCGGTCGCCGCGTTCGAGCAGCAGGCTCGGTTGTGCGGGCAACGGTCGGACAGTATCGCTCATTCGTATTGCTCCCTGTATTTACGCACAACTCCCAGCGCCGGCACGTTCACGCAGAGCGTGATCGCGAACAGCGTCAGCCCGAGAGCGAAGGCCGCGTGGGTCTCCGGGGCGGCGAAATCGCCGTCGCCGGTCAACTGACTGACAATCTTGACGGTGATGGTGGTCATCGCTTCGAACGGATTGAGGCTGAGCTTGGCGGCCGCACCGGCCCCCAGAACTGTGATCATGGTTTCTCCGATGGCACGGCTGGCGGCCAGCAGGATCGCACCGACGATCCCCGGCAAGGCGGCGCGCAGGATAACGAGACGGATCGTTTCAGATTGGGTCGCGCCAAGGCCCAGAAGCCCGTCGCGTAGAGATTGCGGCACCTGACGGATGATGTCGTCCGAAAGCGATGAGACGAAAGGGATCAGCATGATTCCCATGACCAGGCCCGCGATCATCATCGACGACCGGTCGATCCAAACCCCAACGGCTTCGCAAGATAATCGCGCAGCATGGGGCCGACGGCAATCAGGGAGAAGAGGCCGTAAACGATGGTCTGAATGCCTGCGAGGATCTCGATCACCCGCTTGAAGAGCGAGCGGAAGCGGAGACTAACATATCCCGCCATGTAGATCGCGGTGAAGAGGCCTACCGGCACCGCGAGAGCGAGGGCGATGACGCTGATGTAGAGCGTGCCCCGCAGCAGCGGCAGGATCCCCAGATCGGAAATGACCGGAAACCGTGGCGCCCAGGCGGTCGGAAGGAAAAAGTTGTGCCAGTCGTACTGGGAGAAGAAACTCTGCGTTTCAAGCAACATGGAGGCGACGATGCCCGCCGTTGTGGCGATGGCGACACAAGCGGCGAGGATAATGCTTGACGTAGAAGAAAATCGGCCGTGAGACCGGATATGCGCCCGAGGCGATGGTATCGGCAGAGGGCGCGATGCCGTTCATCGTGGCCACCTGAAGCTTCGCCGTGTTGTTCTCGTAGAACCACAACCCGAACACGCCGATCCCGTCCTTGTTGCTGGCGATCCTGGCGCCCACGCCCTCGGAAAACCTGTTCAGGCCAGCCGAAGATCCGCCGGAATCGGTCACCGGCGTGGGGAAATCCGTATTCTCGCCGAAGAGTTCGGCAACGATCGTGGCATAGAGCAGCACGGAGAACGAGCCTGCCAACTGCACCTGATCGCGTGCGGCAGCAGCGGTAGCCGACACTATCAGAATGGCCAGGGTAGAGGTCGCAAGTATCGTGCTGGACATGGAATTTCTCGTGTCGTGTCGAGGCGGTCGTCAGAGGTACGGTCCGCACTGCTGCTCTACCTGCGGTTTGCTACGCTTTTGCGACAGCCATGTAACAGTTTTATGAAACCCATCTGTCGCAATCAGCTTTTCGGGAGAAAAACCGAAAAGCACGATCCTTTGCCTTGCTCGCTGCTGATTTCAAGCCGGCCGCGATGCCGGTTGAGAATATGCTTGACAATGGAAAGGCCCAGGCCCGTGCCGCCTTTCTGACGCGATCGGTGATCGTCGATGCGGTAGAACCGCTCGGTCAGGCGCGGCAAGTGCATTTGGTCGATCCCTTTGCCGTTGTCGATCACATCGATGCGCAGCATCGGATCGTCTTCTGGCGAGTGCATGGCAACCGTCACCTGCGTTCCGGGGGTGCCATATTTGATCGCGTTCTCGATCAGATTCTGCAGTACCTGCATCAGTTGATCCGCATCCGCAGGGATGCAAGGCGCCGGTTCAACCGCGGTCAGTTTCAGCGTCACGCCCGCCTCATCGGCAAAGGGACGCAAGCTGTCACAGGCGGCATGAGCCAGATCGCCAAGGTTTACAGGCGTGGTGGGTCTCTGGCGTTCCTGAGCCTCGACCTTCGACAGCGACAGCAAATCCTGGACAAGGCGGTTCATCCGCCCCGCCTCGCGCTGCATGATCGTCAGGAAGCGATCGCGCGCCGCCGAATTGTCTTTGGCAGTATTTCGCAAGGTTTCGATGAAGCCGACGAGGGTGGTCAGCGGGGTGCGCAATTCATGGCTGACATTGGCGATGAAATCGCGCCGGAACTGGCCGATGAGTTCCTGCTCTGTGATGTCTTCGAAGGCGCAGAGCACGCCGCGCCTGTCACCGATGGAGGTCGAAGAGACCGTGACGCGATAGGTCACCTCCTGCGAGGGGCTCAGGATCACATAGCGCGCCTCTCCGCGGGAGCCGTGTAGGAGGGCCGTCTCGATGGCGGCGAGCAGGGCGGGCTGTCGCAGGGCAATGGCGTGATGGCGACCAACCTGGCCCGCACCGATCAGTGCTTTGCCTGCGCGGTTCGCGGCTACAATCCGGGCATCGGCGTCGATCAGTACCATCGGCAACGGCACCGCGTTCAGATAATCGTCAATCCACTGCCTGTCCATTTAGAACCCAACACGCTGCGGCACATCCCCAAGGATCGATCCGCTTCGCGCATATGATTTTCTGCTTTTATCCACCTTGTAAAGAAGATGGGGTGAGCCGCGTCGATATACGCCTGATCCTGCATGCGTTAATTCAGCGTTAATAAGGGGCCATTGTATTGACTTTGAATTCGCCACAGTAGCCCTCGTGCAAAGGTTTGAGATTTGAACTGCGTGCCCCGGCGCCGCCAATGATTTGCGCGGTCATTAGGGACGCCGTCGGCGCTATTGCGCTTCAAAAAGCCCAAAGGCTTCTTCACTGCGTGCGGCTATGAACCTGAACGAACCGGACTCGCCCCAGATGCCCAAAGATTTCGATATGAAGACTCTAATTTGTCCATGACCACTGAAATGTCATAGGTTTTCTTGACTTTGGACCTCCCCAATTCTCCCATCTTGAGCCATCGTCCCGGTTCGCTTAACAATCGCACAAGAGCTTTTGCAATATCTTCGGAGTTTCGCTCCCGAACAAGATAGCCGTGCACGCCGTCCTCAACCAGTTCCGGTATGCCGCCATGCCGGGACGCGACGATCGGCAGCCCGGTTGCCATCCCTTCCTTCAGTGAATTGACGGGCGCATCCTCATCGCCGGAGGACGCCCGCACGCTGACTGCGATCATCGCATCGGCCGCTTTCAGCCGGTCCAGGATCCGGTCCTGGGTCATCGCCCCCAGAAGGTGAACCTGGCTTTCCAAGCCAAGCTCTTCGATCAACCCGGTCAACTCGCCGCGCAACGGCCCCTCTCCAACAATATCATATTGAAGTCCTGGGTGTTTTTTGGCGGCAAGAGCGAAGCCGCGAATCGCGAACTCGTATCCTTTTTTTTCCACCAAACGACCGATCGAAATCAGGCGACGAGGCTGTCCGGCGAGGCGCTCGCGTTTGACGAGCGGAAACCGGCTGCAATCGATGGCCGAGCCGATGACGATGACGTTCTCGGGCGGCGCTCCAAGGGCGATCGCGCGGTCACGGAAATATTCGCAATTGGCGATCAGCAGGTCGGCCGACCGGAACAAAGCGCGGTAAACATCCGGCCCTTTTTCCTGAACGAACCGGGAAACATCCGACCCGCGCAAATGGACGACAAGTTTATCGAATTGCAGCAGACCAAGCTGGCGCAATGTCTGAATTTCCAGGCCGAGTGTCGCGAACTGACAGTGCACGATATCAAACCGGCCCGCCGGCACCACCATCCCGGCCTGAGCTATCAGCGAGCAGGCACGCCGAAGAAGCGACCAGTCCGCTTGCGGATCGACTGGATGACCGGAAAAGGGGCCGATCAGCACGGATCCCGCGAACGGGCGATACGTACGCGACAGCAGATCGTACTGCTTCACTGCATGATGCATGGGGTTATCCGGCGGCCGCTGACCGTTCATCGGCAGAATGGCAAGATCATGCCCGCGATCGAGCAATCCCGTTGCTTGATTGATGACGAAGGTTTCGGAGATGACCGGAAAGTCTCCGACGACGAGGCCTACGCGATATGCCGATCGCTCCGACGAGGCATTGGAGGATGTTCTCGTTTTCACACGCAAATCCATAGATATTCCAGAAGGCCGGAAGGTGGGATTTGCCTAAAGAAGTGTTCTGCAAAAGACAATCACCGGCGGTATTGAGGCTTTTCGTCCCTGCGCGCCGCTGCAAGCGGCGAATGATTGGTGCGCTTACGTACGGCAAGTGCGGGTTGGGCGTCAATGGGGCTTCATATCGTATGCCGTCCGGACACTGAACTGCGTGGGAAGGATACACCCGTCTCGACCGCCTTGCGGCACTTCCGAAACTGGGCGATAGGGTGGCGGATCACAGGTGGTAGATGAACTCACCTACTAAATGACTAACCCCCTGAATGACTGACCGCTGAATGACTAATCCCCTGAAAGTGCTGCTGGTGAACGACTATGGTCGTGCGACCGGCGGAGCCGAGCTGCAGATGCTCGCGATCCGCGATGGTCTCCGGCGGCGTGGGCATCAGGTCAGACTTTTTTCGAGCGACGCGGCGCTGACCGGTGGCTTTCCGCTGTTGGCCGATCGGAGCTGCCGCGGGCGCACCGACATTGGCCAGGCCTTGACACAGACGATCAACCTCGACGCGCTGGCGCAATTTCGCCAGGAACTCCGGGAATTCGCGCCGCAGGTTGTGCACATTCGGATGTTTCTCTGGCAGATCTCACCGCTGATCCTGCCGCTATTGAAGCGGACTCCGACGTTTTTTCAGCCGGCGGTATACAAAGCGATTTGTCCGAACGGCCTGAAACTCTTGCCGAACGGCGACATCTGCACCGTTCGGCCCGGCCGTGTTTGCGTTTCGTCAGGCTGTGTGGCGCCGAAGACCTGGGCCTCTGCCATGGTTCAGCGCGCAATGGTGCGATGGTGGCGTTCATCTTTCGACAAAGTGGCCACCCTGAGCAGCCGAATGGCCGGATTGTTTGCAGAGGACGGATGGGAGAATGTGGCCGTTCTCGGCAATGGCGTCGATGATCGCCCGATGCGCCCGGCTCTCCAATCGCCTCCGACCATTGCTTATGCCGGTCGCCTATCCAGAGAGAAAGGGATCGGCGTGCTCATGGAGGCGTTGAAGATTGCAGCGAAAAAAAATCCCGACCTTCTCCTCCTGATTGCGGGAACCGGGCCCGAGCACGAAGCGTTGTCTCAAGGCATGGGCGAGCTTCATGCGAAGGTCCGTTTCTTAGGCCACCTGTCGCGACCGCAGATGGAGTCCGAGTTTGATCGAGCGTGGGTCCAGGTGGTTCCTTCGCTTTGGCATGAACCGTTTGGAAACGTTACCACGGAAGCGATGATGCGCGGCACGGCAGTAATAGCATCCGACGTCGGCGGCCAGTCTGATCTGGTCAGGCACGGCGAAACGGGGTTTCTGGTGCAGCCGAGTGATCCAATAGAACTTGCCGCAAAGCTGGAACTGCTCACGAGCGACCGGAATGTAGCGGAGCGCATGGGAATGGAAGGCCGAAGGGTGGCGATAGAACAATATAGCCGAGAGGCGACGCTGACGCGCCTGGAAGCGATGTATGCAGACACGATTACGGCTTTCGAAACCAAAATGGCCCGATGATGAATGACTCCCCGCCAGTAAGCATTTCGATCATCGTTCCCAGTTGCGCCCGTCCCGACAACCTTCGGGAGTGCCTCCGAGCGCTTATGAACTTGGAGGGCGGTGCTTATGATATCATTGTCGTGGACGATGGCAGCCCTGTACCACTGACTGCCGTATGCGACGAGTTCGGACCCACCGTTCGCTGTGTCAGGCAAGCTAACACCGGCCCTGCCAGCGCCCGCAATACGGGGGCTCGCGTGAGTGAGGCAGAGTTTCTGGCTTTCACTGACGACGACTGCAGACCGCGGCCGGATTGGATAGTCACGCTGCTCGCTGCACACCAGAGGAACGGTAATAGGCTCGTCGGAGGTAAGGTCGTAAACGCCTTACATCAGAACTCTTTTTCCGAAGCCAGTCAGACCCTTTGTCGCTTTCTGTACGATTATTTTCTCACCTCCAACGGCGATCAGCAGTTTTTTACGAGCAACAATATGGGGTGTCTGCGGCAGGATTTTCTGGCAATCGGCGGCTTCGATGAAACATTCCCTTTGCCGGCAGCCGAAGATCGGGATTTCTGTATGCGGTGGCGCGACGCCAACGGAGACTTGGTCTACGTCGATGCTGCGGTGGTCGATCATTTCCATCACCTGAACCTTCAGCGCTATTGGCAACAGCATAGCAACTATGGCCGCGGCGCGCGCTACCTGCACGCGGCTCTCGACCGCCGCGGCGATGACCGGCCGAAGGTCGAACGGCTGTCGTTTTATATGGAGCTACTTCGCTACCCTCTGAAGACGGCCCCGGCGAGGCGCAAGCGCCAATCGGCCCTGATGGTACTTTCGCAATGCGCGATGGTCTTCGGCTACGGGAAACAGATGATGATCGAGCGGCGTGGCAGGAGCCTCGACCCCAAACGGGAAGTCAATTCGCTGTCGGATCGAGCGAATCTTTAACGCGCGCCCGCTTCCCTCGCGCATGGCCGATCCAGATCAGGCCCAAGACGACCGGGAGTAACCATGCCAAGCGGGCTTGATAACGGTCGACCGGGGCCGAGAGACCACCAAAGACCGCGGCGTTGAAGGCGAAGCCCGCGACCAGCATAAGAACCGGATCAAGCACGGCAGGGCAGCGCCACAATCGGGTAAAGACAAGCCCGAGAAACAGGGCGCCGTAGGATGCGGCAAGAGACCATTGAAGGATCCAGTCGAATGCCTGAATCCAAGCGTTTTGCTCAGTTGTGCTCTCTGCCGGCAGATATTCCTTTGTATCTTCCGTCAGATAGAACTCATCAGTTCCCGACAGAAACAATTGCGCAACGGCATTGCCTCCCAACGCCCAGGTCTGTTGAAGCGGATACGCCAGAAAGGCCTGCCACAGGATCGTCAGTTCTTGCTGCTGGATGCGGTTAAGCTGTTCCACACTTGCGCTTTTCAAGCCGGACTCTTTCCAAAGAATGTCCGGAATGGTCTTCGGGATTTCGTCGAACACCTCGCAGATGGCATAAACGGGCTTATCCCTACAGGCGTCTTGGAGATACCATCGCGCGGGACCGTCTTGAATTGAGCGGGAAAGCACCACCGGCAGTCGTTTGGGGGCAAGGCTCGGGCCGCCTGATTTGGAGACGATCGTCGCCGACAGCAGGTTGAAGGCCACCGCTGCCAGCACCGGCACGACCGCCAGTGTTGCCACACTGAAAGTTAGGCGCCGGCGCCATCCAAGCACCACCAGCGCCAATCCGACCAAGGCCGCGGAAAATGGCAGATTGCCGTAATGGCTGGTGATGGCGAACGTTGCGATTGCGGCCAGCGCAATCTTCTGCCAACCGCTCATGCGCTCGAACGTGGTGACCAATATGAGCGCAAACGCGAGCACCGCCGCCCCCAACATGTCGGCAATCGCGTAGGACGCAATCCACGGCAGGGAGGTGAGTGTGGCCATCAGCAGGAATAACAGCGCCAGAGCGTAAGGGCGGGCCAGCAGCTCCCGCGTTACCAAACCGAATACCATCAACAGGGTCATCGCGGTTTGCAGAACCGTTGCCGCGACCAGCCCTGCCGGTGTTTGGGCGGCGAGATAGGTGAAGACGGAGTAGGGGATGGAACGAACATAGCGCAGGCCTTCGGTTCCTTCGACGGCACCCGCCTGTTCTTCGGCGCCGTTCGTCATCGGCCCCAATGCTTTTTCGGCGATATACAGAATATACTCGACCGCTCGTTCACCGCCCGACAGGTAGCCTGCTGTGTCGTAGTAAACCAACGGCGCGCTGGTAAATAGCATCGGCCAAGAGAGTATAACGGCCAGCGCGACGGCCAGAACTGCGCCCCGCCAAGAAACGAGCGGTGTGGCTGACATGCCTCTCACGCGCACCATCGGTTTGCCCACCTTTCGCCCAAGTAGAGTTGCAGCAAGCCTGCCGCCGGTCGGCGGAGGGCTCTAAGCGTCGGCTCGATAGCCTCCCGCCGCAGCAGGCCCGACGCGACCAGTTTACCGTCCATCAACGCCTCCACCATTCGGCGGTGCCTGGCAGCCGGCGCATTGAACCAAGCGCCCAGGGGAGCACTGAAGCCTTTTTTGCGCGCCGTCAGGATTTCGTCGGAAAGCCAGCGGCGTGCCACTCTCTTAAGTAGCCCCTTCCGCTCGCTCCGTTCATAGTGGAGAATGCTGGCAATGCGGAAAGCAAGCGCCGCCAGTTCGGGATCGACGAACGGCACTCTCGCCTCTATGCCGAAAGCCATGGTTGCCCGATCGACCTTTACCAGGATCTCATCAGGTAAATAGGTGTGAAAGTCGCATCGTCGGGCTGCCTCGACCGGTTCGCGATCCAGAGGGAAATGCTCGACTTCCCGCCATCGCTCCACCAACGCGTCGCGCATTGCTTCACCCGCCAATGCCTCGCGCACCGAGCCCGCGATTTCCGCGTTATGACTGCTGTATTTGGCCATTGGATCGAAACGGCCCCTGGCCGCACGCATCAGCCAATGACGCGGCCAGTTGCCGATGTGCTGGCCGGTTGCCTGGCCCCATCGCCGATAATGCGCCGCCAGCGTGTCGTAGTGGCGATAGCCGGCGAACAACTCGTCGGCGCCGTCTCCCGTTAACACGACCTTGGCCGAATGCTCGGCAGCCAGCCGGGAGATCGCAACCATTGGCAGTGCCGCCCCGATACCAAACGGCTCGTCGAAGGCTTCGACGGTATCGTCGACGGTTCCGTCTGCGTCCGCTTCGGTCAGCACACCGACCACCGCGTCGGCACCGCAGTATTCGGCAGTTTTCGCGGCGAAAGGGCGTTCGTCCCGGCGTTCGTCGTCAAAGCCCATCGTGAAAGCCACGGTTCGCTCGCTGCGCAAGGTCGTGCCGATGGCGGTAACCAGGCTGGAGTTGATGCCACCGCTGAGGAACGTGGCAACCGGAACGTCGCTCATCAGCTGGAGATCGACAGCTTCCTCGATCGCGGGCCCCAGCAGCAAGGCCGCCTGCTCTGCGCAGTGGATGTCGGCGCTTTCCGGCAACCGCCAGTAACGGCGCAAACTGATTGCACCGTCGCTCCAGGTCAGCGTGTGCCCCGGCAAGAGCTTGCTGATGCCGGCATGGGCGCCACGCTCGCCCGGAACGATGCCATAAGCCAGGTAGTCGGCAAACGCCTGATGGGAAATCGTTGCCTGGAAGCGGGGAAGATCGAAGAACGCGCGCGGCTGCGAGGCGAAGGCCATGCCCTCGGGCGTGGTGTGGTAGTAAAAGGGCTTTACTCCCACATGGTCGCGCGCGGCGAAGAGGGTTTGGCGGCGCTCGTCCCAGATGGCGAAAGCGAATATGCCACGAAGACGAGACACGCAAGCACCGCCCCATTCGGCATAGGCGTGCAGGATGGTCTCGCTGTCTGACCGGGACCGATAGACATGCCCCCGCCCCTCGAGTTCCCGCCGCAACGCGGCATGGTTATAGATCTCGCCGTTGTAGGTGAGCCACAGGCCGGCCTCCGCCAGCGGCATCGGTTGGGCGCCGGCCGGCGAGAGGTCAACGATAGCCAGCCGGCGGTGGCCGAGCGCGGTCCGGCGGCTCGGCGAATACCAGGTGCCGCGACCGTCCGGCCCTCGATGCGCCAGGCGGTCGGTCATCCGCTCGAAAGACGGCGGATCAATGGGAGTGTCGCGGGACACCCATCCGACAATGCCGCACATACCGTCTGCTATCCGAACAGCCGGCCGGTGTCATCGCAACCGAACCGCCGGTCCAGCTCCTCCGCGTTGGCGATGTGCTCGTACCGGGAGCCGGCCAGACGCTTGGTCCTAAACTCGGGTGGGCCCGAATACGGAACGCGCAAAAAGCCATACAGTTTTTCAAGACGACGGGTCTCGACATCGTCTTCGTAGACCAGCTCCAGCGTGTTTGCCCCGCTCTCCGCCATGATGCGTTTCCACCCCTCGACCTCGCGCCTAGTCTTGTCGATGAACCAGCCGATTTCATCGGGATCCAGCCGAAATACCGGTTGTTGGCCGCCGCTGCTGCTTTTACGGGTCCAGACATCGGTCTTGACGGCATAGCCCCATGAAACCGCGGCCTTCAAAAGGTTGCGCCTCCAGAGCACAACCACACCATCGGCGTGGTTCGTCGCCAAATCCGCCAAGTCGCGGTCGCTGACCTGCAAGTCGTGCAGCTTGAATCCGACCGCATCCAGCGTTTGATCCGTTTTGTAACGGCGCCAAAATTGATCCATGAAGGCACCGAGCTCGATCTGTCTCGGAGTCATCGAAACGAATGCCCGCTCGAGCCGGGGACGCAGCGGCGGTTTTTGGCCGAAATGCTGCATCGCTGCCGGGTGCGCCTTGTACCGGGTCAGCCCCATTCGGCGGTTCCGCCGCCAATAGCCATAAAAATGGTTGAATAGCTGACCGTATAACGCAATGCGGGGGTCAGCGTTCAACATGGAACTGAGCGCGTTGCTGCCGCTGCGTTGATGGCAGAGAAGCACGAACCGGAAGCGCCGGGCCGGCGCGTGGACGCCTGTGGTGTCAGACCTGCGGTCCTGAGTTAGTTCACTCACCGCTCGCCCGGCCCTCCATCGACCGTCCGCTCAATCGATTGCACCGTTTGCACGGTCGTGTTGTCAGCGCCACCGGGGGCGGATTCTCGTAACCGTGGGAGAGCCTGCCGTTTGGTTTAGATGCCATACCTTCGTCAAGTTCCAGCCGCGCCTTGTGGGTCGCCACCAAGTCTGGATAGGATAAAATGCTGATTACGATACAGCGATAGAGGACGTCAGACCGCCGGTCAAGCGCGGCAAACTTAACGCAAAGCGCCAGTGGGACCGGTAACGATGCGGCACCGGTCGTCGGAAAAAATGGCCGATTGCCTCAAGCTTCGCCGTGATGAAACGGCGCTACGCGCAATGTTACCACCCAAGGTCTGGCTCGTTTTCGGAAACTAGCCCTGCGATAGCCGATAAATTTGCCGGCCGCCATCCTGAAGAGAAGTCACAACCAGGTGCCGGCCATCCGAAGTCGGGACGGGATGCAGGTCGCACCGGAAGGGGCCACGGGCCGGGACGTGGTTGGCAAACCGCGCGATTGTCCGATGCGCGCCCGTGGTATCTTCATATTGCACAACGCGCACCGTTTTCTGATAGGGGGTGTCGAATACCGCCTGCCCCAGAGTCCTTGCCGCGTGTGGCGGCACGTGTCGGAAGTGCACGTTCTGATCGACCAACCCCGGTGCTATGGCGCGAACTCTCCGGCCGGTCGGCGACGTGTCGGCAAACAGTGCCAACTCCCCAGCGCGCCAGAAATAGGCTTCCTGCGCGTTGAGCCAGATAACGTGCGACGTCGCATCGGCGAGAAGGCGTAGGTCGGTGCCGTCAACCGCGGCTGTCAGGCTGACACCCATCCGGTTGTTCCACGGCTGGCCCCGCCGTCGCCAGCGGAGCTTCACGGTAAAGCGGCACCCGTCCGGCGAAATCTTGATATGATTGAACCAGTAATGAAAGCGCGCCAAACGGTGCCGCCAGCGCTGGCGGAGCGGCAGTCGCTCCAGCAGAAAGGCAACGGCGCGCTCGAGCGAAAGCAACAATGTTTCCCGGCTTCCGTCCAGCCGGCTCCCGTCCAATTGCAGGCGCCAAATACCGTCGGCCGATGGCGCCCGGGCCGCCAAACCGGCATACGCTCCGTCTGCATAGCCATAGCCGGGGCGCAGTGTCTCGAGCCGGGCCAGGTTGAGCGAGAGGGCAAAGGTTCCATGGCCGTCGACTGCATAGACCGCCCGCGGCAGAGTCCGGGCCTCGCCGCTGTCGGCGTTCAGCAGCCGGGCGACAAACCGATCCCCATCTCTTCCGCCCGCCTCCCGGTCGTTGAACACGAGCCAGGGACCGCCCGCAACCCATTGCGCCATCGGCCCCTGCTGCCAACTCCAGGCCCGGGATTTGCCGATTTGGCGCCAGCTTCCCGGTGAAGCCAGTTCAACCAAACCGATGTCTACCCGATCGTCTCCGGTTGGGTGCCGGCCGGCGAAATGCATGCAGTGGGCCAGGACCCGCCGATCTTGCCCGTCAATGACGGGAATATCATAGTAGCTATGTGCGTGGAAACGCTGCTCGCTGCTCCCGAACGTCAGCTGCGTTGTGTTCCAGTCGCTCACCGGCCCATCCTGTTCCGCAGAGCCCAGTAGCGATCCGTCGCCGGCGCGAGCAGGCTGCGAAGCCTGCCCTCCCAGCGAAGCGACCTCAATGTTCTCCGCCAATCCTGCGCGGAACCCGGCGCTGCCACCGTGATCTGGTCAAGCGCTATGCCGTCATGCCGTTCGATATGGGCCAACTGCTTCGCTCCGTAGTCCCCTCCGGCCTTGCTGACGCCGGGCGTCGCAAGGCGGATGCGCAGACGAGCCGCCAGGCTGTCCGTCCAATGGTAATGGTGCACGCGCGTCGGCACGCGAAAGCGGAAAGCCGGTCTTGAAATCGCCGGAAAATCTCCCAGCGCCAGACCATAGAGATGGTGCGGCGAACAATGCCGTTGCGGGCGATGGCCGCCGCGGCTCGGCAGGATGGAGCCGCGCATCGCCATCAATTTCACCGTGCCGCGCCGGTCGTAGGATTCGCCGCCGAGCCTTTCCATGACGGCCGCCTCGATCGGGTATTGCGCGGCAAGGGGGGTGTCCGCCGCGACCGGTGCCAGCCGACCTTCAGGAGCCAGGCGATCGATCAACGGCCCCTGGACGGCATCCACGCCAAGCCTCTCGCAGCGGGCGAGGAAGGTCGGCAGGGGCTCCGGGTACTCGTGCATTTCGTCAATGTCGGCGCTCAGAAGCCAGTTCGTTTGGCCCGCGACCTGGCTCTGCACTTGCCGCCGCTTCTCCCACATCGCATCCGACGTATAGGGCGCAATCCATTTGATTGTATTGTGCACATTGTGCCGGGCCAGGATCTCCCGCGCGGTATCCATCCCGGGGAACGTGCCATCGCGCGCATTAAGGATGATATGGATATCGCCCGCCAATATCCCCAAACGGAGATAGTGTTGCAAAAAGTGCGGCAACAACGGGAGGTCGTGCTCCACCCCGAGACAGGTGATCAGCAGTGGGGCCCTAGCAGTCATCGCTGTAGGCTCGCAAGAAATCATGCGCTGCAATGGTTTGACGAAGCGCGGCTTTCTGGTCGTCCCGCCACTCAAGCTGGAAACGACTCCGGTTCGCACTTTCCCGCACCATTGCCGATGACCGGCTGATCCATTCCGCCGTCGGCGCGAGGCCCAGGAACGCGGCAAGTTGTGGGAGATGATCGGCCGGCGACTTCACGAAGTCTTCATAGACGATCTCGTGCCAATCCCCGGCAGGAACGCGGGCTTCCATTTCGGCCACAGCAGAAGACAGCGCCCGGTAGTCTTGCACCATCTCATCACTGACCACCGCGGAGATTTTTCCGTCCGTCTGGGCGGCGGCCAATGCGGCCTGGAAAGACTCGTGCGGTGAATGGTCGATGCGCAGGCGATCATATTCGCCCCCCTTGCGCAGCGACATGGTGGCGACATTGTCGAACGGATGGCGGCTGACCATGATCCACCTGCTTCGAGGCGAGCATTCGGCAGCGAAACGTGTAATCAGGTCCGGCTGTTCCGCACACCAACGGGTGGCCCAATCGCCCTTTTTGTCGCCGATGACGCACAACGGATTGGCCTGTTCCTCTGGCGTAGCCTCGCTTGCATACCGGAAACCGTTCCACCATTGACCGTGCCGGCCGAACTCCACGGCGTTGTGGAGGATCAGCCCGCCCAGTTCCCGTTCCGTCAGCCCTTTGCGGAAAAGGCCCATCAGGTCGAGTTCGTGCGCCACCGCTGCCTGGGGGTGGCCGTTGAGCAGCGCGCCGATCAGCGAGTGCCCGGATCGCGGAAACCCCGCAAACTGCACCATGACCTCAACGCTTGATAACGCCCTGCGGTGGCGCCACCCGAGCCATCTTCCCAGCAGCCGGTATCGTCGAATGGAGTGTCTTACGTGGCGGCGCGAGTTTGCGCCCTCGAAAAGGGGGCCGCTGTGGGATCGCAGATTGGCGCCGGCACCGTTCGGTGCCGCCAGCCGGGCCGCGGGTTCGGTGGAAGGATCAATCAACGCGACAGTCCCGGGGATCGAAATGCTGGGCAGCGGACGGGTCAAGGCACCGCCATTGAACGGCCCTCGCCAGCATGCCGAGCGCCGCCACTGGGTTCTGCCCTGAATGCCATCGCGCCTGGCGACGCAGCGCGAATGCGGTTGTCGAACGAAAATCCTTAAGAACCTCGGGGATTTCCCGCTGCTTGGCATGCGCGAAAATTCGTCTCAATTGCCGTTCTCCAGTCAAAACCGTCGCAAGCGGCTGTTTGGTATGGCTGCGCCATGTTCCAACCGCGGCCGGCCCGCGCTTGTAATCGGGTTCCGAGTCCAAATAGGTGGCCTGGAGACGCACCGGGACTTCCAGGCTCAATTTTTTGCCCGCACACCCCCGAGCGCCGAGTGTTGAGCATTTGTGCTTGCGCCAATCGACGAGCGGCTCTGCAAGATTATCGAGTTCGCCGATATGCATCAGCCGGCCCCACAGGTCGCTGTCCTGAGCCGTCCAAAACTGCTGGTCATAACCGCCGACACGGCGCACCCATTCAGCGCGAAACATCGTTCCGGGATGCAACAGCGAGTTCTCGAACATGGCACGAAAGCGAATGCGCTCCGGGCCGTTGACCGGCCGTCGGACGAATAGCACTCGCCCCTCCGCATCTATCCTCCTGTAGCCGCAGGACAAGGCTGCCAGCCGTGGACGTTTGTCAAAGACCGCTACTTGGCGGCGAAGCCGATCCGGCCGGTATACATCGTCCGCGTCCGCGCGCGCGACCAGGGGAGCGCGGCAAAGCGCCAAGCCCCGGTTCAGGGCGGCCGGTAATCCCAGACGGGCCTCATTCCGCAGGATCACCATCCGGTCGTCCTGTTCGTCAAGGCGCTCCAGCAGGTCCCGGGTGTCGCCATCGCTGCCGTCATCGACCACCACGAGTTCAAATGACGGCCATTCCTGGGCGAGCAACGAACGGACCGCCTGCGCCAAAAACCGCCCGTCGTGAACGGACATCAAAATGCTGACGGTGGGGGTCCCGCGATTTGCCATCATACGCCGCCCGTTTGCGGCTCGGGGGGGTGGTGGGTCGCGACGGACTGTTCAGCAGCGGGCCTTTCAGCGACGGGCATCTCTGCCCCTAAAATGGAACTGCCGGACGGGGATCAGTGTCACCGCCCGTCTGAATTGCCGGCGCAGGGCCGCTTCGACGCGCATCCGGCGCATCGTTCCCTTCCAGTCATTTGCGAGCATGTCTGCAGGCCGCCGTACCGCCGCGCGGCCCAGGTCGATACCGCCGGCTTTTTGTATGTGCATCAACATCTTGCCGCCAAATTCCCTGCCCGCCGAACTGGCGCCGGGCGTTGCAACCCGCCGCTCATAGCTGATCTCTCTGGTCGCCGTCCATTTGTAATGATGAACCTGAAAGGGAAAGCGAAAGCGAAAGGCCGGATTGTGTATTGCGCGGAAACCCGCCAGCTTGTCGCCCGCCAGAAATGAAAGAGGCACACCGTTGCCAAGCGGGTTGTGGCCGCCTCGACGGGGGAACACGTCCGCCCGATGCAGCATCAGCTTCACCGTAGCGTCCGGACCATGGCTGCTTCCGGTGCCGATGACCGAAAGAGCAATCTCCGCTTCGATGGGGAACTGGCGGGAGAGTGCCACCGCAGCGTCAACGGGTTTCAATTCACCGCCGGGGGCAAGACGGTCGATCAGGACGCCCTGTACACAGTTGTAGGCGTGTCGCTCACAGTACCGGATAACCTCAGCCAGAGACGCCGGGTAGCGGTGGTGTTCGTCTGCGTCGGCGTTGATTATCCATTCGCCTGATCGGGCGACACGAGCTTGGAGGCGGCGGCGCTGTTCCCACATGCCGTCGCTGGTGTAGGGGGCGATCCACCATTCCGGCGCCGGTGCGCCGGCCGCGTGCAAAATCCGGCGGGCAGCCTGCAGAGACGGCGATTGATCGTCCTGGCTGTTCAGAAGGAAATGGATTTTGTTGGCGGAGATCCCAAGCCCTTGGTAATGATGCAGGAAATGGGGGAGCAAGTCGATTTCCAGGTCCGCCCCAAGGCATGAAAGCACGCGCACATTCAAGCCGTTCGTGCGCAGCATCCTCTTAACTCTCCTGCCTGGCAGTGGCTAACGCGGAAACGTCAGCTTACGGTGTCTCCATGACTGTTTATAGCAAAGTATTGTTTCTCCTGAGCCGCCACCATCGGATTCTTGTTCGGCTTCCTTGTCACACTGATGCTGGCAATGGCGTTGTTTGACCTTGCTGGTGTGTTATCGATCCTGCCGTTCCTGGCGGTGGTCGCCGACCCGGAAGCCATCGAAAAACACGCCGCCCTCAGAAACCTTCGCGACTTTGTCGGCTTTGAAACGCAACTGGAATTCCTCCAGTTCCTGGGGGCGGCGGTCTTTATCGTCGTGATCTCCGGCATCGTTGTCCGGGCCGTGACGTTCTACTGCATTACGCGGTTCAGCCGCGAGGCCATTCAGACCATCGCCACCTCTTTGCTCGAACGGTATTTGAACCAACCTTACGAGTGGTTCCTCACCCACAATTCGGCGGAGGTCGGCAAGAGCATCCTGGCCGAGGCTGCCCTGGTGGTAAACCAAGTGGCTGCGCCCGCCATTCGCTTGATCGCCAACACACTGGTGGCCGTCTTTCTGCTCGGCCTGCTCATGGTGCTCGAACCGATCGGCGCCATCGTCACGGCCGTCGTACTGGGCACCGTGTTCGGGTTGATCTACTGGCAGGTGCGTCAGCGTTTGCTGACGGTCGGACGAGAACGGATCGTCGCCCAGCAGGAGCGTTTCCAGGTCACCCAGGAAGCGATGAGCGGCATCAAGGAGGTAAAGCTGCTGCGCCTAGAGCACACCTATGCGAAACGCTTTCGCCGCCCTTCGCGGCGTTTGGCCCGCCACCAGGCGACCATACAACTGATCGGCGACATGCCGCACTTCGCCATGGAGGCGATCTGTTTCGGCGGCATGCTGATTTTTGTGCTGTGGCTCCTTTACAGTCGCGGGGGCGATATTGCGTCCGTGCTTCCCATTATCGGCGCATTCGCTTTCGCCGGCATCAAGATGATGCCGGTAACCCAGTCGATCTTCCGGGATATCGCAGCGCTGAGGGCCGGGATGCCAAGCCTGGACAGCCTGTTCGCGGACCTTCAATCGATGCCTCCGCTGGTCCGCGACGACAGGACAGAGCGGCTTTCCTTGACCGGCACCATGGAGTTGAGGGGCATTTATTACCGGTATCCGGGGGCGAACGAAGATACGCTTCAAGACTTCAACCTGACCATCGAAAGCCGCTCAAGCGTGGGCATTGTCGGCCCGACGGGCGCCGGAAAATCCACCGTCATCGATATAGTGCTGGGCCTGCTGCGGCCACGTTCGGGCAGCGTTATCGTCGATGGCGTGACGCTTGACGAGGGCAACCTGCCGCTCTGGCAACGAACCATCGGCTATGTACCGCAATCGATCTATCTGGCGGACGACAGCATTGCGGCCAATATTGCGTTCGGCTTGTCGCGCAAGAAAACCGACCAAGCCCGGATCGAACGAGTGGCGCGCATGGCCTGTCTGCACGACTTTGTCCTGACCCTCGACCAAGGCTACGAAACCCTGGTCGGCGAGGCCGGCGTCCGCTTGTCCGGCGGCCAACGCCAGCGGATCGGGATTGCCCGGGCGCTGTATCACGAACCCGATCTGATTGTGTTCGACGAGGCGACCAGTGCGCTCGATACCGTGACGGAGCGGGCCGTGATGGAGGCGCTGGGCGCGTTGCAGGGCGAGAAAACCGTCATCGTGGTTACACACCGCCTCAGCACCGTGCGCAATTGCGACAAGGTGATTGTGCTGGAGCACGGGCGATTAACGGCCACGGGCACCTACGAGACATTATCGACACAGAGCGACCGGTTCCGCGAAATGCTGCAGGCGGCGGAATGACGGCGATTGCAGCAAATGCCCGGCGTGTCCCGGCTCCGTTTCGGTGATCGTGCTCCGTTTGGCTGCCCTTCGGTGGCGAGACGAGTATGTCTGCTGGCAATCGGCGGAAACGGAAGGGCAGTTTACACTCCTTTGGATCCTGCTTATCCTGAACCAAGTGCTCAAAAAGACACAAACGCGCAACGTTCGATGCGCAGGACGTGAGAGGAAACAATGCTGAAAGCTATCCGCGCAGCGGTCATCGTAGCGGCCGTGGGGATTTCACCTGCTTTGGCCGCCGATATGACGCCACATGAAAAGCAGCTGTACGAAGCCGCCAAGGCAAACGATGAACAGGTAACTTGGTACGTGGCGCACTACAGTGCCGAAACGGCCGAAAAGCTGGGTGCCAAATTCCAGGAGCTTTACCCCGGGATCGACGTTAACATCATTCGCACTACAGCCCAGGTCGCTTTTCAACGGTTGAACCAAGATATCCAGGCCGGGGTGCAACAATGCGACGTGATCAGCACCACCGACCTAGGGCACTATTCCTATTTGAAAAGCAAGGACCTGCTGACGCAATACACACCGGAGAATGCCGCCAAGGTGTCGGAGGTATTTAAGGACCTTGACCCCGACGGCTACTTCCATGTCACCAGTGCCGGCGCCATCGTCATTACCTATAACAAAGAAAAAACCGAAGGAATGGAACTTCCGAAAAAGTGGACCGATCTGCTGGACCCCAAATGGAAAGACCAGGTATCCGTCGGTCATCCGGGCTTCAGTGGTTACGTCGGCACCTGGACCGTCATGATGCGGAAGCTCTATGGCTGGGAATTCTTCGAAAAGCTGGAAAAAAATAATCCGCAGATTGGCCGCTCGATCAACGATACGGTCACCATGCTGAATGCGGGCGAGCGCTCCGTCGCAGCCGGTCCGACGGCGACAACCTTGCGCAGTGCGTCTCGCGGCAATCCGCTGGGCCTCATTTATCCGGAAGACGGCACGCTGCTGATGATCGCGCCGTCGGCAATCATGAAAGACTTGCCGAACCAGAACGCAAGCAAGCTTTACATGGAATACCTGCTGAGCATACCGGCGGCAGAGACCCAGGTTGCGGAATTCAGCGAAAGCGTCCGGCCAGAGGTCGCACCGCCCGAGGGTGCTCGGCCGCTTGGGGAAGTGAAGACCATCCGGCCATCCTTCGACGAGATTAAGAACGGCATTCCGGAGGTGAAAGAACTTTGGCGCGACACCTTTGGTGTCTAGCCGAGAATGAGCGGTTTCAATCTAGAATGACGTCAGCGGAGCGGGCGCTCGTGCCCGCTCTTTTCTGATAGGTCCCGGACGTAGGACAAGGATCCGCGCGATGACGGATGTTCCTCAGGACAGGGTGGCGGTTTCAACCACCCGGCCCGGCGGCTTCTTCGACCGGCTGCGCTTTATCGATCCGATGAATCTTCTTTGGTTTGCGCTGATTGCGGTGCTGATCTTCCTCGTGGTCAGCCCGCTTGCCCGCCTGCTGATCGTCAGCTTCGAAGAGGCGGAAACCGCCGCCTGGACGATCGACAACTATCTGACGGCGTATGGCCGATCACGCTATATCGAGGCGCTGCTGAATTCGCTGTTGCTGGGCGGCGCCACGGCGCTCGTCAGTGCCGTCCTTGGCGTGCCGTTGGCGTGGGCGCACTCACGGACAAACACTCCTTTCAAAGCTTTGATCTGGTTAGTTGTCCTGGGCGCCTTCATCATGCCGCCGTATCTGGGCGCCATCGGCTGGATCCTGCTCGCCGGTCCTAATTCGGGCTGGGTCAACCAAATTTTCATGGAGATCACCGGGCTCGAGGAAGGTTTCGCCAGCATTTACAGCTTCGAAGGGCTGGTGTTAATCATCGCCCTCAACTCGTTCCCGTTCATTTTTCTGTTCACCAAAGCTGCGCTCGACCTGATCTCGTCCGAGATGGAAGATGCGGCCAACATTCTCGGCGCAAGCACTTGGCGCACGATGCGGCGGGTGACGCTGCCGCTGGCCTGGCCGGCGATACTGGCTGGCATCATCATCGTATTCCTGGAGACGATCGCGCTGTTCGGCGCGCCCGCCCTGATCGCGATCCCGGCGCGTTTCAATGTGGTAACGACCCAACTCTGGCAGTTCTTCGAGTTTCCGGTGCGCGTTGAGGTGGCGGCCGCCTACGCCATGCCGCTATTGCTGATCACCGTCTCTCTGATGGGTGTGCAAAGGCTGATGTTGGCGCGCAAGGGCTATGTCTCGCAGACCGGCAAGGCCGGTGCGCGGCGGATGATCAACCTCGGGCCCTGGCGCTGGGTCATGTTGGGCTACGTCGTGCTGGTCGGGCTGCTGGCGGTCGTGTTGCCGATGGTAGTGCTGATTCAAGCCTCTTTCGCCAAGGCTTGGGGCCGTGGCTTCAGCTTGGAAAACCTGACGCTGAACAACTACACCTACCTGCTGTTCGAGCACGACATGGCCTGGAAGGCGATCGAAAACACCTTTGTGTTCGGGATCGGGTCTGCCACGTTCGCCTGCATTCTGGCCCTCGCTATCGCCTATATTGTCAGCCGCAACATCACGCTATTCGGCAATGCCCTTGCCTTCCTATGCATGGCGCCCTTCGTCATTCCGGGCATCGTACTGGCCATCGGCTTCTACGCCGCCTATGCGGCGCCGCCGCTCGCCCTTTATGGTACCGCGACGCTGATGATCCTGGCGTTTACCACACGCTTCCTGCCCATCGCCTATGCAAACAGCGCGGCGGCGCTTCGCACCATCCACCCGGAAATGGAAGACGCGGTACGCATTCTCGGCGGCAACCGGCTTACGGCCATTCGCCGGGTGATCGCGCCATTGATCAAGAAAAGCCTGGCCGGGGGCTGGCTGCTGATTTTTATCCTCGCGACCCGCGAGCTTTCTGCGGCGATCTTTCTGGTGGGGCCTTACACGCGGACCATCTCCGTGCTGCTGTTCGACCTGTCGGAAGAAGGCAATTTCGAGGTGCTGGCGGCATTCGGGGGTATTCTACTGGTGATCACGTTTGTCTTTGTCGGGATCGGCATGAGCATCGCCGGGCGCGATTTTATGCTTAGGAAAGAATGAATCCATGTCGAAACTCACCCTGTCGGGTATTGCCTGCCACTTTGGCAATACCGTCGCCGTGGACCATGTCGATCTGGCGCTGGAAGAAGGCGAATTCGTCTCGCTACTCGGCCCTTCCGGTTGCGGAAAGACAACCACGCTGCGCATGATCGCCGGCTTTATCGCGCCGACCGCCGGCGAGATCGCGATTGAAGGGCAGATGGTTTCCTCTCCTTCGCGCATGGTGCCGCCGGAGAGGCGCAACATGTCGATGATCTTCCAGAGTTATGCAATTTGGCCCAACATGACGGTCGAGCAGAATGTCGGTTTTGGCCTGGAACTGCGGAAACTGTCGTCTGATGAAACGCGGCGGCGCGTGGCGGAAATCCTGGACGTCGTTCAGATGGGCCATCTGAGCAAACGCTATCCGTCAGAGCTCTCCGGCGGTCAGCAGCAGAGGGTGGCTCTTGCCCGCGCCATCGTCATCAAGCCCGCCGTGCTTCTGCTCGACGAGCCGCTTTCCAACCTCGACGCCAACCTGCGCGAGGAGATGCGCTTTGAGATTCGGCGTCTGCACGACGAGTTCCGGATCACCACGGTCTATGTAACCCACGACCAAGCCGAGGCCATGGTGACGTCCGACCGCGTGGCGGTCATGAACGAGGGGCGCATCGAGCAATGCGACGACCCCTTCACCGTCTATACCAAGCCAAAGACCCAGTTTGTGGCGGGATTTATCGGCCGCACCAATTTTGTCGAAGCCCGCCGGGAAGGCGAAGAGGTCGGCTTTGATGGCTTCTCGCTTCCTGTGGGTGTCTTTGAGGGCGGTATCGCCGACGGACGGCGGGACCTTCTGTTTTCCATCCGGCCGCAAAGCCTGTCCTTGAGCCGCGACCAGGGTGAGGCACCGCCGGGCCACGCCGTTCGCGCCTCCGTCGAAAGCCGCGCGTTCCTGGGCGAGGTCTGGGACTATGTCGTACAGCCGGAAGGCAGCAATGTCCGCCTGCGCGTTTCGACGCCACCCTTCCAGGTGTTCGGGGTGAATGAGCCGATCTGGCTCACCCTGGATCCCGACCGAATGGCGCTGCTTAATTAGGGCGCGGTTAATGCAAATGGAGTAACGCCAGCGGGATAGGGCGCGCCAGAGCATCGCCCGATTGAATGATACCAACTCGCCTTAATCGTGACCCATCCTTCACCTTCGACTCGCGCCCCTGTGCGTCGCGGCTCAGGGTGAAGGATGGGTTTGCTTCAATGCAACTTGGTATCAGTACCGTTACGGTTTGAAGGTAATCACGCGGTAGAGGTACCAGACGACCAGGCCGCCGACGACCACGTTGGAGACCGGGTTCACCCAGTCGGACACCCGTTCGTACTGCGCCCCGAGAAGATATCCCGCCATGGCGAGTCCGGCTGTCCAGATTGCTGTACCGACAACCGAATAGGCCAGAAAGCGTCGCAACGTCATGCGGGAGAAACCGGCAGGTATGGAGATCAGCGAGCGGACACCCGGGATTAGCCGGCCGACCAGAACGGACACACGGCCGTTGCGCTCGAACCAGTTCATCGCGCTATCGACATCCCGGGGCGCCATGGTGAGCCAGCGGCCGTGCCGTTCCGCCCATATCTTCAGCCGGTCTGACCCGAGCCACCTTGCGACCCCATACCAGAACAAGGCACCTGCGAGCGAGCCGGCGGTTCCAGCCAACACGACAAGAACGATGTTCAACTGCCCGCGCTCGGCCGTGAACCCTGCGAGCGGCATGATCAGTTCGGACGGGATGGGCGGAAAGATGTTCTCCACCAGCATTAGCATGGAAATTCCGAAATAGCCGGTCTGCTCGACAAGAGATTGGGTCAATTCGAACAAGCGATTATCCTTGTATTTCTAAAGCATGAGTAGAGGGTTCCGAGCCACCGGGTCTGGCTCGCGACGTTGTCGCCCGGACTGTTCGCGCGGTTCTGCGAACCGCGTCATCCACGTGCAACCAAGGCTCGTGAAAACATGAAAACGTCCCATCATTCAAGAAAGCTTCCAGAAGACGTGGCTCGCGAGTCACAACGAGCAGCGGCCGCATGCCGGAAGATACTGCTACGGCAAGACACCTACGCAGACCTTTCGCGCAACGTTACACGTCGCCGCGGACAAGACGATCGAGGCTTCCAATCCGTCAGTTAATCAGCAACCCGTTCTCAGCACAGAAAGCTGAAGTGTCCGTCAGAGCAAGTCGCGTGTTCTACAGTTGATCTTTCTGGCCAGTGCCTTCGTCAGCATTTTCCTGATGCTGGGCGTGCTGGTCACCCAGCTCAACAGCTTCTATCAGGCGGGCCTGGTGCTGTCGGCCATCGTCTTTTCCACGGCCGGGGTCTTTCTCGGCCAGCTGGTCACCGGCCGGCCGATGATCGACACCTACAACGATCTGCGCCGCCGCGGCGAGGAACCGCTGGAGGCGGTCCTGCGCACCGGCGCCCAGCGTCTCTGCCCGGTTTCCCTCACGTCAGCGCCAATGCCCTCGTCTAAGGCGCCAAGGCGGACATGCCGTTCCTCGGCCATTTCAACCAGTTCGCGCGGACGACTGACTCGTGAATGTAATTAATCAAGCAGGTTATCGCCGAAAGCTCATCGCCCGGGTCAAACGTTCCATCGCGATCCGAGTCGCTGCGGTTCGCGGCAACACATCGTCCTGCCTGGCGCGGCGCAGCACGTCTTCCGTGTTGTGCTGGATCTTTTCCTTGGTGATCGCGAACGCACTTGCTTCGCTGCCGCCACGATACTCGACCGCCCCGGAGATCACGCCGCCCGCATTGGCGATGAAGTCCGGAACGCACAACACGCCCCGTTTGGCCAGGCTCGCCTCCGCTTCCGGTGTGGCCGGGATGTTGGCGCCCTCCAGCACCAGCCGGGCCTTGATCTGCTCCGCATTGGCAGCGGTTAGCACGTGCGGTCGCGCCGCCGGTATCATAATGTCACAGTCGGCTGCGAGGATGTCGTCGCGACCCGCGGGACTTCCGCCGGCAAATGATTGAACGGTGTCGCCGGTGCGGACAAGTTGCGCCAGCGCTTCGACATCCAGGCCGTTGGGGTTGCTGGTCATGCCGCCGGCGTCGGCGGCCGCAACCAGGATGCAGCCGCGCTCCGCCAGAAAGCGCGTGCTGTGATAGCCGACCGCGCCGAACCCCTGGACGGCAACGCGTGCGCCCTTGAGGTCCATGTCACAGTAATTTACTGCGATCTCCGCCGCAGCGGCGAGGCCATAGCCGGTGATGCCAACCTGGTCCAGCGGAATGCCGCCGAGTTCACGCGGCAATCCCACCGCACGCCCGATTTCATCCCTAATCCAGGCCATCACCTCCTCGTTGGTGCCCATATCCGGGCCGGGAATGTAGGAGGTGATTTCGCGGATCGCGCGGGCAAAAGCGCGGATCAGCCGTTGCTTTTCGGCCGCCGGCATCCTCGGGTCGGCGGCGATCACGCTCTTGGCGCCCCCGTGGGGCAAGCCCGCTGCCGCATTTTTGAAGGTCATGGCGCGGGCCAGTCCGAAACATTCCTCGACCGTCACGTCCCGCGCCATGCGCGTGCCGCCGATGGCGGGACCGGCGGCCGTATTGTCGACAACGACAATGGCTTTCAGGCCGACGGCGGGGTCGTAAAGTTCGACAACTTTTTCGGGACCGAGTTCGTCCGTGAAGGCAAAGGACATGACGGCGGCGCTCCTCACTCTTTCCTCTAGCCGTGGCTTCTCTGACCCTGCTTCCCTCGGGCCATTGAGGTCAAACATGCCTTGGGAACATCTCTTGGGCTTCCGCGTATCGTCGCGTGCCGCCTTGGTTATCGCGCTCCACGCGGCGACGCACCCGCTTGTAGTTGATGTAGGTCAGGGGCGGCATAATCCAATGCACGCATTGTTGAGTGGATTTAGGTGCGTCAGGCGCCAGAGGCGGAAGCTGCCGTCTTTCCGCCTCCAACCTCGCTCCTGCACCGAAGCGCAGGACGGAGAGCAGAAATCCCCATTGATTTGGGTCCGGGCCGGCTCAAAATGGCTCGACGGTTGTGGCGGCAGGATTACATTAAGAAGCGGACTGCGCGACCAACCTCACCGGCAACTTTATCCAACCGTGCGAGAATGCCTGATGCCAGACGTCCCCCAGCCTTTGCCCGCGTCCGCCCTGAGATGGCGCTGTGAACCGGATTCGCTCGGCTTTTCGTCGACCAGTGAACTCGAGCCGTTGGTCCGAATCGACGGCAGCGGCCGCTCCACCCAGGCATTGCAGTTCGGCATCGCGGTGCGGCGGCCCGAATACAACATTTTCGCGACCGGCGCGGACGGTATCGGCAAGAAGGAACTGGTCGAATACCTTATACAGCAACAGGCTGCCAAGGAACCGGCGCCGGATGCTTGGTGTTATGTTTACAATTTCGACCAGCCGCATATTCCGAACGTGTTGCGCCTGCCCCATGGCCGGGGACGTGCATTCAAGGCGGACATGGAGCAACTGGTCGACGACCTGAAAGAGGCGTTGACCGCCACGTTCGAGGGTGAGGAATACCGTACGCGCCGCCAGTTGATTGAGCAGGAACTGAAGGACCGCCAGGAAGAGGCCTTCAGCGCCATCGAGAGGGAAGCAAAGGAGAGTTCGATCGCGTTCCTGCGGACGCCCATGGGATTTTCGTTCGCGCCTCTGCATAACGGTGCCGTCATGCAGCCCGAGGTCTTTCAGGCGTTGTCCGAGGAGCAGCGCACCCAATTGGAAAACACAATCAAGGAGTTGCAGCAAAAACTGCAGAGCGTACTTCAAGAAATGCCGGCCTTGATGAAGCAAGCCCAGGACAAAATTCGGGAACTGAACCAGGAAACTGCCACCTATGCCGTTAGTGGTTTGATCCGCACCTTGCAGACCAGCTACGGCGATGTTCCGGAGATCCCGGAGCATTTGGAGGCGCTGAGAGCCGACATCCTAGCCAATGCAGACCGTATTCTGGCGATGACGGCGCAGGCTCAACAGACACCCGGTGCGGAACGGCCGAGCGGGGAGCAGGCCGCCAACAATCCGCTGCTGCGCCGCTATGGCGTCAATCTGTTGGTCGACAGTTCCGAACTGACCCATGCCCCCGTCATTCACGAGGACAACCCCACCTATGACCGCCTGATCGGGCGCATCGAGCACCGCTCGGAAATGGGCGCGCTCGTCACCGACTTCAATCTGATCCGCCCCGGCGCCCTGCACGAGGCTAACGGCGGCTATCTGATTATCGATGCGCGCCGCCTGCTGACGCGTCCCATGGCCTATGAAGGGCTGAAGCAGGCGCTGCGCGGCAGCATGATCGAGATCGAGCCGCTCGCCCAGATGTACGGCCTGCCGAGCACGATCACGTTGCAACCGGAATGTATTCCGCTGGACGTGAAGGTGGTGTTGATCGGCGACCGGTATGTCTATTATCTGCTCAGTCAGGCCGACCCCGAATTCGGGAATCTTTTCAAAGTGCTGGCCGACTTCGACGAGGAGGTGCAGCGTTCCGACGAGATCCTGGATGAGTTTGTGCGGGTCATTGCCGGCATTACCGCGAACGCTGAAATTCGGCCAATTTCGGCGCCCGCCGTCGCCCGGCTGTGCGAGCATGCGGCAAGGCTGGCTTCTGATGCCGCAAAGCTGTCGCTGCATACCGAGACTCTGCGCGATATTCTAATTGAAGCGGACTTCTGGGCCGGCCAGCAGGGACGCGAAAAGGTCGCGTTGGAGGACCTGGTGAAGGCGCTGCAACAACGCGAGTTCCGCTTCGACCGGATCCGCGAGCGCATTCAGGAGGAAATTGCCAAAGGCACCATCCGGATCGAGACCGATGGCGAGGCCGTCGGCCAGATGAACGGCCTTTCCGTCGCACAGATCGGCGACTTCGCATTCGGGCGGCCGAGCCGGATCACGGCGAGCGTGCGGCTCGGCACCGGAAACGTGCTGGATATCGAGCGCGAGGTGAAGTTGGGTGGGCCGTTGCACTCCAAGGGCGTGATGATCCTTTCAGGCTATCTGGGGGCGAAGTTCGGCACCGGCATGCCGCTGTCGGTTTCGGCGACCCTGGTGTTCGAGCAATCCTATGGCGGCGTGGACGGCGACAGCGCATCTGCGGCGGAGTTGATCACCCTGCTTTCCGCTATCGGTGACGTACCCCTTTCCCAATCGTTCGCGATGACCGGCTCTGTCGATCAAACCGGGCGCGTTCAGGCGATCGGAGGCGTCAATGAAAAGATCGAAGGCTTCTTCGATGTGTGCGACGCCCATGGTTTGACGGGCAAGCAGGGCGTATTGATTCCGGCCACCAATGTGCGCCATCTGATGCTGGCGGAGCGGGTGGTGGAGGCCGTGGAGCGCGGCGAGTTCGCAATCCATGCCGTCCGCACGGTGGAGGAGGCGATTCACACTCTGTCGGGCCTTGAGGCGGGCGAAGCGGACGCCGACGGCGACTTTCCGGAAGGCTCGTTCAATGCAAAGGTTGCGGCCAGGCTTGAGGAATTCGCCAATGTCCGGCTGAAGTTTGCGGCAGCGGCGCAGGAGCAGCGCGCCGAGGCTGCGAAGGAGGAATAGGCAATGCGCAGGCCGATGGTATCCCCGTTTGCACGGATCGTCTTTCCGGTACAGGCGGATGAACGAACGTGGCAAACACTGGATTTGGGGGCGGCCATCGCGCGGGAACTGCACGCCGAGTTGCGCGCCGTGTTCCTGCGGGATGCCGACGCGCTGGCCGCCGCGGCGCTGCCCATTACGCGCACGGTCTCGTTTCACACCGGCGTCGTCGGCACGTTTGACGTGGCGATGCTGGAGGCCGCCTATCGGGCCAAGGCGTCGCGGCTGCGGGATCACGTGGACAGAATTTGCCGGACCGCGTCCCTGCGCTGGTCGATCGAGATCGAAAGTTCGGTGGATTTACCGCCAGGGGAGGAGGAGGGCGGGGCCGCGGTGCCGCCGGCAATCGTCCCGCATGACCTGCTTTTGCTGGATCCGTCCCTGGTCTTGCGGCCCCGGCTCATCGTGAACATTCTGCGCCTGGCGGGGCGGAATACACTGTTCGGAATTTGGCATCGCAACGGGGAGCACCCGGCCGGTATCGTTCTGTTCTCGAAGGGAGAGCCTTGGCCGCTGCAGGCAGCGCTGGAATTTTCTTCGGCGCTTGACGTTCGCTGTCAGGTTATCGTCTACGCTGGCGCACCGGCGGAGGTAGAAGAACGACTGCAGGCCGTGCGGCGCGGACTGGGCGATGAACTCGAGCGCGTCGAGTTAAACACGCTCTTTATGGGGCAAGGCACCAGGATCGTCGACCTCGTCAATCAGTACAAAGGCAGCCTGCTGCTGTTCGATGAGCGGGAGTTGTTGCTGCTGGGCAACGCCTAGCAACGACCGCCGCGGGCCAAGCCCGGACAATGACGGCGTGTGGGGTTGTCCGCTGGTAGCAAGTGCACTACCGAGTAGGGGATGAGTTCAGCGGACATGCAAACCGGGCGGCGGCGTGACTGGCGCAATGTGGCGGTGCTGGCGACCTGCCAGATGCTCTACAATTCCGGCCGCTCGCTGCTGGTCGCGACCAGCCCGCTGATCGCCTATCAGATCGCGCCGGACAAGGCGTTGTCGACCGTGCCCATCTTCCTGGCGGTGGTCGGCACGGCGGCGGCCAGCATCCCGGCGTCGCTGCTGATGCGGCGCATCGGCCGCGGGCCGGGCTTTGCGGCAGGCTCCGCCATCGGTGTCGCCGGCGGCCTCGCCTGTATCTGGGGGATCGAGACGGCGGGGTTTTTGCTCTTTTGCCTGGGCGCGCTGCTGTTCGGCTTCTTTTCGGGCTTTGCCCAGCTTTACCGCTTCGCCGCGGCCGATGTCGCCTCTGAAGATTTCAAGAGCCGCGCGATTTCGCTGGTGCTGACGGGTGGCCTGGTCGCGGCCTTTGTCGGGCCGGAACTGGCCAAGCTCGGCGAACACATGGTCGCTGACCGGCCTTTCATGGCGTCCTATGGCTTCCTGGTCGCGTTGACCATCCTGAGCGGTCTGGTTGTCATGGCGGTCGATATTCCGAAACTCACGCCCGAAGAGGCGAATGAGGGCGGGCGGCCCATCGGTCAGATCATGCGCCAGCCAGTCTTTATCGTGGCCACGCTCTGCGCCACGGTAGGGCAGGCGGTGATGAACCTGCTCATGACTTCTACGCCGCTCGCCATGCATCATGCCCAGCACATGTTCTCGTCCACGGCGCTGGTGATCGAGTGGCACATCTTTTTTATGTATGCGCCAGGGTTCTTCACCGGCTCGGTCATTCGCTGGCTGGGTGTTACTAGGGTGATCGCGATCGGCATCGGCTTGCAGGCCATCTGCATTCTGATCGCGCTCGCCGGTGAAGAGGTCTTGAACTTCTGGGCGGCGATGGCCCTGCTGGGGCTCGGCTGGAATTTCGCCTTCACCGCGTCGACCAACCTGCTGACCGAGGCGAACACGCCGGCGGAGCGCGCCAAGACCCAGGCCGCAACCAACTTCATCATATTTTCCGTGGTCGCGCTTGGAGCCATGTCGTCCGGCATCCTCATGCATGCCTTCGGCTGGACCTGGGTAAATCTGGGCGCGTTGCCCTTGCTGCTGCTCTCGCTGCTGGCGGCGCTTTGGTTGAGGCAGCAGCGGCGGCGCGCTGCACCTTAACGTCCAATCCGCCGTGACCGGGACTATTCCGCCGCTTGCAGGCGGCTTTCCTTCAAATGGCGCAGAAGCTGTCGGTCATGGCGGGTCATGGCCGAGGTCTTGGCCTGCTCCGTATACGGCCGCCAGCGGGGATGATTGCCGGTGACAGTGTCGCCCATCACGGTCACGCGCTCGATCACGCGCTCGCCGACGAAATCGTTCACCACATAGTGCTGGGTGAAGCGGTTGTCCCACATGCCGATGGTGCCGGGCGTCCAATGATAGCGCACGGTGAAGGCCGGCTGCTGCACCCACCGGGTCAGGTATGCGAGCAGGTGGTCGCTTTCCTGCGCGTTCATCTCGACGATCCGGCGGGTGAAGTGCTCGCTGACATAGAGCGCTTTCCGGCCCGTCTCCGCGTCGACGCGCACCAGCGGATGAATGTGCATGCGGTCGGCCCGGTCGTGCGGGTGGGCGTCGTGCAGCGCGCTGAGGCCGTCACACAAATCCTGCAGCGGCGGGGAGAGACCCTCGTATGCCGCGACCAGGTTCGCCCACATGGTGTCACCGCCGACCTCCGGGCATTGCTTCATGTTCAGGATCGACATCAGCGCCGGATGCTTCATGAAGGTCAGGTCGGTGTGCCATTCGTCGGCAATCCCGCCCTCGCTTGCGGCCAAGCGAAAGATTTCGGGATGCTCCTTGGCGTTCCGCTCTTTTAGGTTCGGGTGGCCCTCCAGTTTGCCGAAATGCCGGCCGAAGGCGATCTGCTCGTCGGCCGCCATGTGCTGGCCGGGGAAGAACAGGACCATGTTCTCGTCCAGCAGGCGCTTGATCTGAGCAACGTCGGCGTCGTCCGCCTCGGCGAGTTTCAGGCCGGTGATCTCTGCACCGAGTGCGGAGGACAGGCGGCGGATATTCCAGCTGTTCTTGGCCATGGCAGGTATCCTCTATGATGGGCTCTATGGTCTGCGCCCGTCGACATTGACCCAAATCCTAGAGCGTTTGGCGATCGCTGGAAAGCGAATGCGGACCGTCGTGCCGACGGTTTTGCGGGACAGGTGCAGCGGGCGACGATAAGCTGAGCACCGCAGGCCACGAACAGAGGAAACGGTAGCGATGGCAGAACGCTACGGGACTATAGTCGAAGACCTAGTATACGCGGAACCGGACGGCCACGCATTGCTGGCGCGGCTGTATCGCCCGCAAGGGAAAGGGCCGTTTCCCGGCGTGGTGGAGGTGCATGGCGGCGCGTGGACGGCGAACGATCGCATGACCAACCAGGACATCCACCGGCCGCTCGCCGAAAGCGGCGCCGTGGTGTTGGCGCTGGATTTCCGCATGCCGCCGAAAGGGGTGTATCCGGTGACGCTCGCCGACATCAATTACGCCATTCGTTGGTTCAAGCAGAACGCGTCCCGCTGGTCGGTGGATGCGGGCAAGGTCGGCGTGCTGGGCACCTCCAGCGGTGGGCATCTGGTCATGTTGGCGGCCATGCGGCCTGCCGATCCGCGCTATGCGGCGCTGAAGCTCGAAGGCGGCGAAGGGATCGACGCGCGCGTTTCCTATTGTGCGATGTGCTGGCCGGTGGCGGACCCGCTGGCACGCTACGAGATGGTGAAGGCCAAAGGCAACGAGCGGCTGTTGGGCGCCCATCATGCCTTTTGGCGGGATGCGGCGGCGATGGACGAGGGCTCGCCCCAGCGCATTCTAGAGCGGGGCGAGGACGTGCAGTTGCCGCTGGCGCTGTTGATCGTCGGCACGCGCGACGACAATCTGGGCCCGACCATGGCCGACCGCTTCGTCGAGACCTATCGCGGCGCCGGCGGGCAAATTCAGTACGAAGTATTCCCCGACGAAACCCACGCTTTCATCGCCAAAGACCCGGCGGCGGAAAATGCCAAGCGGGCGGTGCAGGCGATCGTAGATTTCGTGCATGCTCAGGCGCGCTGACGGTTCCGGGAACTGATACCGCTGCCGCGCCTTTCCGGCGTTGCGCCGGGATCAATTCTGGCGCTTCGCAGATCAACCTACCGCTGAATCAGCTCGATGCTGACGCCGTCCGGGCGCCGCGATGAAGCAGAGCTTCAGGCCGGTCGGGTTCGTCTTGAGCGGCACGGAGAAGCTGAACGCCCTTGCCCTCCAACTCCACGCAATAGGCGGCGAGGTCACCCTCGTAGGCAAAGCCGATATGATCCGCCCCCCAGCGGTTGTGGCTGGAGAAGTCGCCATAGTCGCGGAAATTGTCGGGGTCGCGCGGTTCCTCGCCGTCGCGTCTGCCACGCACCAGCAGGTTCATGCCGCCGAGTGCGACCGCGATCTGCGGCGCGCCGCGCACCGTGTCGTCCGCCGTGATCTCCGCGCCGAGCTTTTCCACATACCAGTGGGCGGTCTTGTGCGGTTCCTCGGCGATGATGTGCACATGGTCGAAGCGAAAGGCGGGATTGGATGTCATGGCGTGGGTTTCCTCGTGCGGTGGCGGCATGGCCAGGTCAGATGCTCATGTCCAGCAGGTTGTAGTCGTGCATGGAGGCCTTGGCCGCCTCGTCCCAGCGGTATTTCAGGCCGGCATTTGCGAAAGGCTTGTAGACATAGCCGGCTTCCTCCGGCCGCCATTGGCGCCGGCGTCCAGCGCGTAGCCGATTATGCGGGAGCGCTCGCGGATGCGGGCCTCGTCGAACACGGCAGGTGCGGCGTGCAGACCGCCGCCCGCGACCCCCAGCACCGATGAGCGCCGATGGAAACCCATGTTGATGGTCACGCGCCAATCCTTGCTGGTGTTGGCGAACGAGCCGTGCAGGGCCTGGCGGTTGGTGACGGCCATGTCGCCCGGATTGGCGATGATCGGCACGGCGTCCGGCAGGCGCTCCGAACCGGCGGCCTCGCACAGCGCCCTGATGTCCGCCCGCCCATGCTTGTGGCTGCCCGGCACCACCCAGACGCCGTTCGCCGCCGTGCAGCCGTAGAGTTGCAGCATCATGTTGAAACCGTGAATGCCCTCGTCCCATTCGGGACTGTCCCAATGGGTGACACCATCCTGGTGCCAGGCGACGGAGGCGCCCTTGCCCGGCTCCTTGATGAACAGGGCGTCGGTGAAGGGCACGAAATCCTCGCCATTGATGCTCTCGGCGATGCGCATCACTGAAGAATGGCCATAGGCTCGCAGCAGCGCTTCGGAGAACTGCAGGGTGCCGAGCATCAGATAGACCACTTCCTTCGGTGCATCGACGGCGGCCTGGGGCTCGTACATCTTGACCGGGTGGCGGCCGTTCGCCAGGTCGGTGCCGCCGAAGGGATCGGCCAGCGGCTTGGACCAGAACAGCGTCGGCGCGGTGCAGTCGCGGGCGAGCGCCGGGCGGCCATGCTTGTCCACCGGCGAGCCCTGTTCGACCGGCAGCCGCTCCATGATGTCGAGCACGTCGGCCTCGATCTGGTCCAGTTCGACCTGATCGAACACGCCTTCGAAGACGTAGAAACCGCAGCGCCGATAGGCGTCCAGAATGTCGGGGTGCAGCTTGCCGTCCTTGCCGAAACGGACCGGCCCGCGATTGCCGAGCGCGTAGGCGCGGGCCTCGCCCGCCTTCAGGTACTTGGCCATGGCGGCGGATTCGCGGCCATAGAGCATGTCTTTAGCGTGGTTCATGGCTTTGTTATCGCCCGGGCGGCCGGGCAACTCCCGGAGGTGTTTATTGGGCACGAGTATAGCGCCATGATCGGGCCGCGACCAAGAGGTGTTCGCTCCGGCGCTAGCCATGTTGGTGGTGTCGGGAGGGGGGCAAGCCCAGGCCCGCAGGCCCCTTTTTTTTGCTTAAGGCTGTCAAAGGGCGGTGGTCACCGCCAAACCTCCAAGCCCGCGGCGTTCCGGCCCGCGATCCGGCCGAACGCCAGGCATTCGCCGATATTGCCGGTGCCCTGGTAGAGATAGCTGTAGATGGAGCCCAACTCGCCCGCCGAATAGAGCCTGCCGATGGGCTGGCCGTTCGGGCGCACGATCTCCGCCCGCTCGTTCCGGCGCGGGCCGCCCTGGGTGTTCAGCATCGAGGGGGAGAGTTCAACGGCGTAGTACGGGCCGCCGCCGAAGGGCTCCAGCATCAGGGTGCGACCGAAGTCCCGATCCTCGCCGGCGGCGGCCATGCCGTTCCAGCGGGCGACCGTGGCCTCGAGTGCGGTGGGGTCCAGGCCGATTTGCATGGCCAACGCCGCCAAAGTCTCACCCTCGCTAATCCAGCGCTTGGCGACCTCGGCGCTGTTGTCCTCACTCCATTCCGGCTGCTCGACGATTTGGGTCCAGCCGTGGCTCGGATGGCCGTCGTACAGAGGGCCGGCGGCGAAGTTCTGCTGGTCGATGATCATGTGCATCGGGCAGGGGGTGGCGAGCGGCAGCCAGACGCCGTTTTTCGGCACCTTGCCGTGGCGGGTCTTGAATTTCTCGTCGCAAAAGCGGCGTCCGTCCGGGCCGACGACGATCATGCCGCCCGGGACGATCTTGGAATAATGCAACGACTGCATGGAGAGCGACGTCGGAATTTCCGGCACCTTCAGCGCCATGCTGGGGCCGGCGTAATTGTTCATGTGCCAGAGGTCGCGCCGACCGACACTGAGGCCCATGGTAACGCCGTCGCCGGTGTTGAAAGGGCTGCCGGAGGTGTAGCAGTAGGGCACGCCCGGCAGGTAGTTGCGGATCATCTCCTGATTGTTCTCGAAGCCGCCGCAGGTGAGGATCACCCCCTTGCGCGCCTTCACAGAAATGCGCTCGCCATCGGGGCGTTCCGCCCATATGCCCCGGATTTCGCCGGTGGCGCCGTCCTGGATTAATTCCCGGCCCGGCGTCTCGAACTCAATACGGATCGGCCGCTCCCGCACCAGGCTCTCGAACCGCTTCCAGGTGAGCGAGTAGCCGTATTTCGGGCCGTCATGGAACTTGTGGGTCGAGAAGGCGCCGGGCAGGTCCGGGAACTCAATGCCGACCGGCTGGTGCTGGTGCTCCTGCGGGTCGGCGCCCACGCTGGCGAGCCACTCGTTGTTCCGGCACATCTCGTCCGCCCAGACCAGCACCATTTTCTCCGGCACGGAGTAGGGGCCGCAGAGCGCGCGCAGATACTTGGCGGCGCTCTACCGGGTCGGAGGTGTTGAGATATCCTTGACCAGCGACCTTGGTGTTGCCGCCGTGCTTGCCCTCGGGCGCCTTTTCCAGAATCAGCACGTCCTGCGCCCAGGTCGTGCGCGGTGACGGAGGCGGCGAAGCCCGCCCCGCCGAAGCCGACCACGACCACATCGGCCTCCATGTCCCAGGTTGAGGGGAGCGTGCTCATTCTTCCGTAAGCTCCGGCACGATCCAGAGCGGAGACTTCGCCGCGGGACACGCGCTCGACATTGTCGAAAGCGTTGCGCACACGCGCGGCGTTGCTCTCGAAGGTCGGCCCGGCGAGGTGGGCCGTCAGCACCACATTGTCCAGGCTGAACAGCGGATTGTCGGCGGGCGGCGGCTCCTGGTCGAACACATCCAGCCCGGCGGCCCAGATGGTGCCGTCGGTCAGCGCCCGGGTCAGCGCCGCCTCGTCCACCACGGGGCCGCGGGACGTATTCACGAGGATGGCGGACGGCTTCATCAGCGCCAGTTCCTCCGCCCCGATCAGATGGCGGGTGGAAGCGTTGAGCGGCGTGTGCAGGCTGACGATATCGGCGTCGCGCAAAAGCTCTTTCAGCAGGCGGAAGCGCACGTTCAGCGCATCCTCCCGGTCTTCGGGCAGGCGGGCGATGTCATAATAGACCACGTTCATGCCGAAGGCCTGGGCCAGGCGCGCCGTCTTTTTGCCGATGGTGCCGAGCCCGACAATGCCGAGTGTCCGTCCGCGCAGTTCGTGCACCCTGGGCGTGCTGTTGCCGCGCCAGTTGCCGCCCGAAACGCTTTTGTGCTGGTAGACGAGTTGGCGCGAGACCGCGAGCATCAGCAGGATTGCGTGTTCCGACACAGCGACCGAATTGGCGCCGCCATTGTTGCAGACCGGCACGCCAGCCGCTTTTGCCGCCGAAAGGTCGGCCTGATCGAAGCCGGCGCTCAGCAACTGTACCAGCCTAAGGTTGGGCGCGCGCTGAAACAGGTCCGCCTCGACCAGCCCGTCCACAAACCCGACCAGATACTCCGCCCCGGCGATGGCCTGGTTGAATTCGGCGCTGCGGGCGGCGGCCACCACGAATTCGAAGCCGGAAGGGGCCATTTCGCGTGCGGGTATGGCCGCGTCAGGAAAGTTGGTAACGAAGACTATTCTGGGTTCCATGCGTTCGGCCCTGGCGTGATTGTTGATCTTGCCAAAGTCATCGCGCGCCCGGACCAAGCTGTCTAGACTGCAATCAAGCGCGGGCCGGATGGCTTGCTCTCAAACATCAGGACCAACATCAGGGATCGAACGTCATGAATAGCGGGAAAAAGCCGGTTTGCGTTGTCATCGGTGCGACTTCCAAGTGGCAGGCCGATGGCCGCCAGACCCATTTGATCCATGGCCAGGGGGTCAGCGACGACCACCTGCCGGTCGGCGTCCGCTGGGGCGTCGGCGGCGCTCTGGCGCAAAAGTTTGCCGCGGAAGGCTACTTCACCGTCATCACGACGCGCACGGCCTCGAACGCCGCCAAACTGGAGGCGGCGATCAAGGAGCAGGGCGGCGACGGCATGACCGTCGAATTGGACCTGTCGTCCGAGCAGTCGATCCAGAACGCCTTTGCCCGCATCCGCGCTGAAGCAGGCGATCCGGACGTGCTGATCTACAATGCAGGCTACAATGACGGGCGCGAGCTACCGGAAGGCATGGACCTGCTGGAATATATCCCGACCGACCTGTTCGACCGCACCCAGCACGTGGCCTGCCGTGGACCGTTCCTGGTGGCAAAGGAAGTGCTGCCCGCCATGCGCAAGGCAGAGAAGGGCTCGTTTTTAATCTCCAACAATTCGAGCGCGCTGCGCGGACGCAAGCGTGAGACCGGCCAGTCGCTCTATTATCCTCGCGTAATGATGCGCACGCTCGCCCAGGTGTTGACCGAGGAATATTCGGAGCATGGCGTGCATGTGGCGAATGTGGTGATCGACGGCTTGATCGACTCGCCCGGCACCCGAGCGATGGAGCGGGCGCAGAAGAACCCGGATCTGGTGATCAACCCCATGGAGATCGCCAACGCGTTCTACTACCTGCACACCCAGGATCGAACGGTCTGGACCCACGAATTGCAGCTGACGCCGCATGTGACGAAGCCGAGCTATTAGCGGCTGCGCGGGGGGTATCCTTGTCCCGGTTGCACTGTATCCGGTAAATTGGCGCATCTTTGAAGGTTAGGAGCGACTGTCATGCCCGGCCCATTGGACGGCGTTACGATTTTGGACATGACCACGGTGGGCTTCGGTCCCTATGGCACACAAATTCTGGGCGACTACGGCGCCGACATCATCAAGATCGAAGCGCCGGAGGGCGATATCACCCGCGGGCTCGCGCCCTATCGCAATCCGGGCATGGGACCGTTCTTTCTGAACGCCAACCGCAACAAGCGCTCGGTCGTGCTGGACCTGAAAAAACCCGCGGCTCGCGACGCCTTGCTGAAACTGGCGGAGACGGCGGACGTGCTGGTCAGTTCGGTGCGGCCCGCCGCAATGGAGCGGCTGGGCCTTGGCTATGACGATTGCCGCAAGGCCAATCCGAAGCTGATCTATGTGGCGCTGGTGGGCTTTGGCCAGGAGGGGCCCTATGCCCGCCGCCCGGCCTATGACGACATCATCCAGGGCATGTCCGGCATGGCGCACATGCAGGGCGGGCGCAGCGGCGTGCCGAAGTTCATCAACGCCTCGATCTGCGACAAGATCGGCTCGCAGTTCTGTGCCCATGCTACCATCGCGGCCCTGTTCGCCCGCGAACGCACCGGCGAGGGCCAACTGGTCGAGGTGCCGATGCTGGAGAGCCTGGTCGGCTTCAACATGGTCGAACACGCGGCCGGCCAGACCTATGAGCCGCCGCTGGGGCCGGCGGGCTATGAGCGGGCGATGGTGGAATACCGGCGGCCTTACGCAACGAAGGACGGCTATGTCTGCGTGCTGCCCTATAACGTGAAGCAGTGGCGCGCCTTCTTCGAACTGATGGGCAAGCCGGAGATGGCCCGCGATACGCGCGTGACCGACGCCAAGGTTCGCAGCGAGAAGATCGGCGAACTTTATGAAATGGTGGCCGACTGCGTGAGCGGCTGGGAAACCGAGGCCGTGCTGGCCGCGCTGCAACAGGCGGACATACCGTCCGGCCCGGCAACCGAATTAGGCGATCTGGCCGCCGATCCCCATTTGCAGGCGGTGGGTCTGTTCCAGCGATTCGAGCACCCGACCGAGGGCGATATTACCCTGATCGGTCCGGGCGTGCGCTTTTCCAAGACGCCGGCAGGCATCAACCGCCTGCCCGCGGCGCTCGGCGAACACACGGCGGAAGTACTGCGCGATGCCGGACTATCCGAGGCGGAGATTGAGAAGCTGACTTCCGGCGACTGATCTTCCGCCCATTCGGCAGCGGCCCGTCATGGAACCGTGCCAAGGTTCGCTGCCGTCGGCGCCCGGCGGAATGGGGTCAGGCGTGGATCGGATTGGGCAAATCATAGAGATGGCTTTCCGTCATCTCCTCCGGCAAGGTGAACTCACCCTCGCGGATGCGTTCCGGCAGATCCTCGAACACATCGGCGGTCCAGTCCTCCCCGCAATCTGCTACCAGGTCGGTAATGCCCATATAGACCATCACTTCGGACAACAGATCCGTGTCGACGCCCGCTTGCATGGCCTTGTCCCAGGCTTCCAGAAACAGCTCCAACACGATTTTCTTTTGACGTTCCGGATCCAATCGACTTTCCGCCATGGCTAGCCCCTTTTGTGGCGAAGGCGTGAATTAACTATGTTGTTGCGAACCATCCTCAACCGGATTCCCGATTCGTCATAGTGTTTATGCCAGATACCTTTCCAGAACCTTTCGAAACTTGGTTTACGGCGCGTGGCTGGCAGCCGCACCCCCACCAGTTGGCGCTGCTGCAAGCCGCCGAAGCCGGAGAGAGCGCGCTGCTGATCGCGCCGACCGGGGGCGGCAAGACCTTGGCCGGGTTTCTGCCGACGCTGGTGTCGCTCGCCCGGCAGGAGGACTTTGCCGGAATGCACACGCTTTATGTCTCGCCGCTGAAGGCGCTGGCAGTCGACGTGCAGCGCAACCTGCAGGCGCCCATCGATGGGATGAGGCTCGCCATCCGTGTCGAGTCCCGCACCGGCGACACGCCCGCCAACCGCCGCGCCCGGCAAAGGGTCGAGCCGCCGCATATCCTGCTGACGACCCCGGAGTCGCTGGCGGTGCTGCTGTCCCTGCCGGACGCGCCAAGCCTGTTCGCCAACCTGCAACGCGTGGTCGTCGATGAAATTCATGCACTTGCCGACAACAAGCGCGGCGACCTGTTGAGCCTGGGCCTTGCCCGCTTGCAAGCATTGGCGCCCGGCCTGCGGCGCATCGGGCTTTCCGCCACCGTGGCCGACCGTGGCGCCATCGCCCGCTGGCTGTCGCCCTCTGGCGGGCGAGAAGATGATATCCGCCTTGTCATCGGCCGGGGAGGCGTGAAGCCCGACATTAGCATCCTGGTGCCGGAAGACCGCATGCCCTGGTCCGGCCACATGGCGCTCTATGCCATCGAACCGATCTATCGCCGGATTGCCGAGCACCGCACGGCCATCGTCTTCGTCAACACCCGCGCCCAGGCAGAACTGATTTTCCAGGCGCTCTGGCACGTGAACGAGCAGAACCTGCCGATCGCCCTGCATCACGGCTCGCTCGCGCCGGAGCAGCGGCGCAAGGTGGAGGCGGCCATGGCCCGCGGCGACCTGAGGGCCGTCGTGGCGACCTCGTCGCTGGACCTCGGCATCGACTGGGGCGACGTGGACCTGGTGTTGCAGGTCGGCGCCCCCAAGGGCGTTTCGCGCCTTTTGCAGCGGATCGGGCGGGCCAATCACCGGCTGGACGAGCCATCCAAGGCCGTGCTGGTGCCCGCCAACCGGTTCGAGCTGTTGGAATGCCGGGCGGCAATCGCGGCGATCGAGGCCGGACAGTTGGATGGTGCACCACCCCATGCCGGTGGTCTGGACGTGTTGACCCAGCACGTTGTCGGCACCGCCTGCAGCGGGCCGTTCGTTCCCGATGACCTGTATGCGGAGGTGACCAGCGCCGGCGCCTATGCTGACCTGACGCGCGAGACCTTCGACGACGTGGTGAATTTCGTTGCGACAGGCGGGTACGCGCTCGGCGAGTATGACCGCTACAAGCGGCTGCGCCCGGCAGGCAAGGGCCGGCTCGGCATCGCCCACCAGCGCATCGCCCAGCGCTATCGCATGAATGTCGGCACAATCGTCGAATTGCCCATGCTGAAGGTACGTGTCGGCGGCCGCGTGGTGGGGCAGATCGAGGAGATGTTCGTCCAGGGGCTGACGCCCGGCGACACCTTCATGTTCGCGGGCCAGGTGCTGGAGTTCCTGGGCGTGCGCGAGATGATGGTTGCTACCCGCCGCGCCACCGGGGAAGCGCCCAAGGTGCCCGCCTATGGCGGCGGCCGTCTGCCGCTCTCCACCCATCTGGCGGACGGCGTGCGGGCGATCCTGGCGGACCCGCAGCAATGGCGAGACATGCCCGCCGACGTACTTGAGTGGCTCCGCATCCAGCGCTGGCGCTCGGTCATGCCGGCGAAGAAAGGCTTGCTGGTCGAGACCTTCCCGCGCGGCGGCAAATATTACATGGTCGCCTATTGCTTCGAAGGCCGCAACGCGCACCAGACGCTCGGAATGTTGCTGACCCGGCGGATGCAGCGGGCGGGCCTCGGGCCGCTGGGCTTCGTCGCCACGGACTATGTGATTGCGGTCTGGTCGTTGCAGGAGGCGCGCGCCCTGGAAGACCTGTTCGCCGAAGACATGCTGGGCGACGATCTGGAGGAGTGGATGGCCGAATCCAGCCTGCTGAAGCGCACCTTCCGCAACGTCGCCGTCATCGCAGGCCTGATCGAGCGCCGCCACCCGGGCGAACTTAAGACGCGCAAGCAGGTGACCTTCAACTCTGATCTGATTTACGACGTGCTGCGCCGGCACGAGCCTGATCACCTGCTGCTGCGCGCCACCCGGCACGATGCCGCCCGGGGCCTGACCGATATCGGCCGGCTGGGCGAGTTGCTCGGCAGGATCAGAGGCAGGATCACCCATCGCCGGCTGGATCGGGTCTCGCCGCTGGCCGTGCCGGTATTGCTCGAAGTCGGCCGGGAGTCCGTCTATGATGGCGCCGCCATCGACCAGCTTTTGGCTGAGGCGGTGTTTGAAGACGCAGACACGCTGATCGCGGACGCCATGGGCAACCGGCAAGCGGCGTTGGAGCTTTAAACCGATGCGCTGGCCAATCTGCAGAAGTCAAGTGGCTAGCATCGGGAGGTCGCCGCATGTCCGTGGTTAAGCCCAAGTCCGCGGTCAAGAACGTGCTGTTCATCATGTGCGATCAACTGCGCTGGGATTATCTCTCTTGCATGGGGCATCCGCATTTGGTCACGCCGCATATCGACCGGCTGGCGGCGCGGGGCGTGGTGTTCGACCATGCCTTTTGCCAGGCGCCGATCTGCGGGCCGTCGCGCATGTCGTTCTATACCGGCCGCTACCCCTTCACGCTCGGCTCCGGCTACAACAATTTCCCGCCGCGCGTGGACGAGATGACCCTCGGCGATCATCTGCGGCCGCTCGGCGTGCGCACGCTGCTGGTCGGCAAGACGCACATGGCCGCGAACCTGGAAGACATGCGGCGACTCGGCATCGACCCGCACAGGCGAGTTGGGCGTCCTGGTTTCCGAATGCGGCTTCGAGCCCTTCGAACGGGATGATGGCCTGCACCCCTATGAGGCCTATGACCCGAACCTGCGCTATAATCAATGGCTGCGCGAGCAGGGCTATGACAGCCCTAACCCCTGGCACGACTTCGCCAATTCGGCCGAAGGGCCGGACGGCGAGGTGCTGTCCGGCTGGCACCTGCAATGGGCGCATCTGCCCGCCCGCGTGAAGGCGGAGCATTCGGAAACCGCCTATATGACCGGCCGCGCGATGGCCTGCATCGAGGAACTGGGCGGGCAGCCCTGGTGCATCCACCTCTCCTATATCAAGCCGCACTGGCCCTATGTGGCGCCCGCGCCCTATCATAATATGTATGGCAAGCGGCACCTGTTGCCGCTGAACCAGGGCAATGCCGAGCGCGAGCGCCCGCACCCGGTGCATGCCGCCTTCATGCAGCACGGCGACAGTGCCACCTTTGCCAGACCGGAGGTGCGGGAGCATGTGCTGCCCGCCTATATGGGCCTGGTGAAGGAGATTGACGACCATCTGGGGCGGCTCTGGGCGTTTTTGGAGGCGCGGGGGCTGTTCGAGAACACCATGATCGTCTTCACCAGCGACCACGGCGACTATCTGGGCGATCACTATCTGGGCGAGAAGGAACTGCTGCACGAGGAAAGCGTGCGCATCCCCATGATCATCTATGACCCGCGTGCAGAGGCGGATGCGACCCGCGGCTATCATCTGGCGGCTCTAGTGGAGGGCGTAGACCTGATCCCAACCTTTGTCGAGGCGATGGGCGGCGAGCCCGCCATGCACTGGCTGGAGGGGCAGTCCTTGCAGCCGCTGCTGTTCAGTGGCTCACAAGCCGACTGGAAGGACGAGGTTTTTTCGGAGATCGACTATTCCATGCGAGACGCCCGCGCGATCCTGGACGTGCCGCCCGCCGAGGCGAAGGGGTATATGGTGCGGACCGCTCGCTGGAAGTATCTGTTCTGGGAGCATTTCCCGGCGCAACTGTTCGACCTGCAGGCCGACTATGCGGAGCAGAATGATCTGGCGAACGAACCGGCCTGTACGGATGTGCTGGCAGAGATGCGGGAGCGCCTGTTCCGCTGGTTCCGCCGCCGCAAGCTGCGGGTCACCCGCACGGATGCCCGCATCCTGGCCACCGGCGGCGAGAAAAGCACCCAGAGCCGCGGCATCTTCCGCGGCTATTGGGGGCCGGAGGAATAGACGAGGCCGCCCTGCCGTCCCGGAGACCTCCCGAGTGGCCTGCTTATCCGGGGTCTATCCCTTGTCCTCATCCATGATCTTTTTCAGATAGGCCGGATCGCCGCCTAGCTTGCCGAGACCCGCGCGCTCCAACTGCAGCAGCATGGGCGAGCGGCTGTCGAGATGGCCCCAGCCGCGGGCCTCCAGCGCCTCGGTCATCTCTGCGTGCACCATGTTGATAAGGCGCATGGGCACGCCCATGTCGCGGCCCAGTTCGGCGGCCAGCGTCACGTCCTTGTGCGCCAGGCGCAGGGCGAAATCCGGCGGTTCGTACCGGTCGATCAGGAATTGCCGGGTCAGCCGGTCGAACGGACGGGCCCGGCCGAGCGCACCCTGGCGCACGGCCTCCCACAGTGCCGTCGCGTCCAGGCCGGCCTTCACGCCGACGGAAAACATCTCGGCCATGGCCGTCTGGATGGCGTAGCCGGTCGCGTTGTGGACCAGCTTGGCGATGGATCCCGCGCCGATCTCGCCGACGTAGCGCACTTGGTCGCCGATGGCGTCAAGGGCCGCGCGGTTCGCCTCGAAGGCGGCCTTGTCGCCGCCGACCCAGACCGCCAGCTTGCCGCTTTCCGCGCCGGCGGGGCCGCCGCTTACCGGCGCGTCCAGATAGTGAGCCCCCTTTTCGGCGAATTGCGCATACAATTGGCGCACAAGGGTCGGCGCGTTCGTGGCGAGATCGAAGAATGCCTGACCAGGCTTCAACCCTGCGATCAGGCCGCTTTCGGGATCGCCCGCAACGGCGCTTACCTCCGGCGGGCCGGGCAGGGAGGCGAGCACTATGTCGGTCTGCTCCGCCACCTCTCGCGGTGTCTCGGCCCAGGCCGCGCCCGCATCCAGGTGTTTGCGGGCGTGTTGGCGGCTGATGTCACTCACCACCAACTCATGGCCCGCTTTTTGAATGTTGGTGGCGAAATGGCCGCCCATAGTGCCGAGGCCGATAAATCCGATGCGCATGGCGTTTCCTCCGAAAACATTGGTTTTGTATCGGGCGAGTTTGAACGACCCGCGGCGCGACAACAATGGCCACGGATAAAGGTTATGTAGATCGGAGGGTGCATGAAAGGCGTGAGACCGGATGTTGACGATTGCCCCGACATCACGCAGGCGATGGTCACGGCAAGATCAGGGCGGCGGCTGTCCACGCCGGAGCGTTTATCGCGGCGTTTCGACCGTATTCTCCGGCGCCGCCTCGGCATCTGCCATACGGCTTTGGTCTAAATCTCCGTCGGGCAGGGTATTATAGACCAGCGCCAGAAAGTGTTTGTCCGTGACATAGGCGTCGCGCCAATCCGTGCGCCAGGCAAAGGTCGGATAAAACGCCCGGGCGAGACTGCGGGAGACGCCCAAACTTTTGAGCGTCGCAACATAGTCGCGGATCGCGGTGAGCCGCTCGTTAGTCTCTTGCAGGTCCGCTTTGCGGGCGAGTGCCCCGTGTCCGGGTACGATCAGCGTGTCGTCGTCGATCATGGAGAGCATGTGACGCTGGGCCGCCAGATGGCCATCGATCGTGCCATGCGTACCCGCGCTGATGAAAGGATAGCTGCCAAAGGAGAACAGGTCGCCGGTGGCCAACACGTTCGCGTTTTCGAAATAGACGACGATATCACCGTCCGTATGGGCGTTCGGGAAATGGGTCAGATGCACGGTTTCGCCATTGGAAGTCAGGGTATACTCACTGTCGAACGTCAGCGTCGGGAACTCTTCCGGCCCTGCTTTGGCGTAATCGTCAACCTTGATGTTGGCCGCGGCGTTGGTCTGCGCGATAATCTCGGCGCCTTTCCGGCGGAAATAACCGTTGCCGCCGCGGTGGTCGCCGTGATGGTGCGTGTCGATAACATAGCGCACCGGCTGGTCAGACAGGGTCTGCAGCGCCGCCTCGATCCTGCGCGCCATCCAGGCCTCGTCCGTATCGACGATCAGGACTTGGTCGTCCCCCGCCAGCGCCGTGACATTGCCGCCATCGCCCTGCAGCATATAGAGGCCATCCCGCAATGGCATGACCTGCACCGTCTGGGCGGTCTTATAAGCCTCGTCCTTGACCGGCTTTGTCAGGCCGGAATCGTAGCTGTAGATATACCACATATACGCGGCCCAGCCGCCGGTCAGCACGATGCCGATCACCAGCAGCGCCGCCACGCTGTGAAGGATTATTTTTCTGGCCGCGGCCATCGCTCTCACCGTTTTTGCCGCAATATCACCCGGGACTGCCGCTTGATAGCCAATTTCCATCGACTACCCGCTCACCCAACCATGACGTGTGTAACAGACAAATTCCCAACCTGTTATTGGTCTGAACAGCGCAGCAGTCGGGTGGGCGCCGCGCCAACGTCTTGGGGCTGGGAATATGGCTCTGCGCTACCTACGATGCCGGCCGGAACCTCAACTATCCTGGATCGGCCCCATGCCCTATACCTGCTTTGACGCCTCGATTGCCGATGGCGTCGCCCATATCGTCATGAAGCGACCCGACAAGCGCAATTCCATGGTCCCCGAGTTCTGGGACGAACTGCCGGCGATCGTCGCGGATATCGACGACCAGGTGGAGGCACGGGTGATCGTCATCTCCTCCACCGGCCCCCACTTCACCTCCGGCATGGATGTCAGTTCGTTTGGCGACGGTCACCTGGATGCGAGCGACCCCAAGGCAAGGCGCCAGCACGGCGCACGCTTTTACAACAATGTCAGGCGGCTGCAGAAAACCTTCTCCTGCCTGGAGGATTGCCGCCAGCCGGTCCTGGTTGCCATCCAGGGCGGCTGCATCGGCGGCGGCGTCGATCTGATCACCGCCTGCGACATGCGCTATGCGAGCGCCGACGCCTTCATCACCATCTTCGAGACCAATATCGGCATGACCGCGGACGTGGGCACCTTCCCCCGCATCGCCAAGCTGATCCCGGAAGGCATTGCCCGGGAACTCGCCTATACCGGCCGCCGCATGCCGGCCGAGGAGGCAGAGGCCTGCGGGCTCCTCAACCGGGTCTACCCCGACCAGGAAACCATGCTGGCCGAGGTCATGCGTATCGCGCGCGAAATTGCGTCAAAGGCACCGCTCGCGACCTATGGCAACAAGCGCCTGATGAACTATTCGCGCGACCACTCGACAGCGGACGGGCTCGACTATATCGCCATCTGGAACGCCAGCATGCTGCAGGTAGACGAGATCCGGGAGGCGATGGCCGCCAATCGTGACAAACGCCCCGGCGATTTTACCGAATTGCCGAAGAACCAGCGCAAGCGCGCCCAGGACTGACCGCGAGGACCCCGCCAATGCAATGGCTCGACCCTAGCCCCGACACGCCCGCCCTCGACGGCATGAGCGTGCGCGAGTTCACCCTGATGCGCGGAGACCGGGCGGTCACCGGCGTGCTCTGGCAGGGCGATACCGCGAAGCCGGGTGCGCCGCTGGTTCTATTCGGGCATGGCGCGAGCGGCAGCCGCCACCAGCGCCCGATCCCCTTTCTGGCCGAGCAGCTTGTGCGGGAGCACGGCGCTTTCGCGCTCGCCATTGACGGACCGGTGCACGGCCGCCGCCAAAAAGGCGAGGGCGGCCGCGCCGCCTTTTGGCCTGAATGGCAGCGTCGCGGCACGGCGGAGGACATGATCGCCGACTGGCGGCTCGCCCTCGACGCCGTGCAGGCGTTGCCCGAAGTGGGGCAGGGGCCGGTCGGCTATTGGGGGCTGTCCATGGGCACGATCTATGGTGCGCCCACCGTCGCCGCCGACCCGCGGATCAAGGCGGCCGTGCTCGGCTTGATGGGTATCTCCGGCCCGGATCACTACCGGCCGACGGTGACGGCAGCGGCGAAGGCGATTCGATGCCCGGTGCTCTTCATCATGCAGTTGGAGGACGAACTGTTCACGCGGGCGGAACAGCTTGCCCTGTTCGATGCGCTGGGTACCGCCGACAAGCGCCTGCACGCGAACCCCGGCCTGCACCCGGACGTGCCGGTGGAGGAACTGCGCCACTCGCGCGAATTCCTGATGACCCACCTGACCGGCACGCGCGAGCCACGGGCAGCCTCATTCCGCATTTCGGAGTGATGGCTCCCACCCTGTCGCGAAGAAAAAAATCTAACTCAAACCTCGCGGACGTAGCGCTTGGCCAGGATCCGGCAGCGGTCCCGCATGTGCGGGCGCACGCGCAGCGTCCAAGGTGTCTCTATCGCTTTTTTCCAGGCTTCCGTCCGGGTCACTTCCGGGTGTTCCAGGTGATAGATCGCCATGTATTTGTGCGTGGTCTCTGCCCCTTCCGGCGCAATGTAGCGGCGGGCGAGGATCGTGCCCGGCACGGCTTGCAGCGCCGGTATATGCTCTTCCTCGTACCATTTGTTGAAGTCGTCCTCGCCCTCCGGCGCACAATTCATCGCGTTCAGCAGGAAGCCGCCCGCACCCTCGGGCGAAGGCTTCGCGCCGGGGGTGGTCATGCTGCCTTCGAACCGGCAGAGCCGCTTGCACATGCCTGTCACGCGGCGCGACCAGGGCGAGAGATTGTCGTAGGCAACGGCCTTGTAGGCGTCCGACTTCAATACATCGGCGCTGTCCAGGTCATAGATCGCCAGCGCCTCGGTCGGGTTGTCGACGCCGATGAAGCGCTCGCAGAGCCCGAAGCCCGGCACCGCCTGCCGCTCCGGAATGTGTTCCAGGTCGTACCAGTCGTGGAACTCATCGGCGTGGGCCGTAGAGAAATCAAAGGCGACGGCGAGAAGTCCGGCAGACATGGGCAAAGGCTCCTGAGGAACACAGCAACGACGGGCGCAAAAAGGACCGTAGCGAACTTGCCCGGCAGCATGACAGCAGCCGCCCCAGAACGCCAGTGGGAGGCTTTCAAACCGCGCCTCCCGTACAAAAAACTGGGACTTTACCGCTGATTGCCGCCATCGGCAGCGGCGCTTTCCTTTGCCGCCATTTGCGCCTTCAGCTGCTCCGGTGTCAGGCGGACGATGTCCTCGTTCTGATGGCTGAAAATGTCATAGGGCTGGGTATCCAGGTCCTCCAGCTCGATCCGGCCGGCCAGCACATCATCCTTCCATTGGGCATGTTGCGCTTCTTCGGCATGGAATTCCGGCATGACCTCATCGGCAAACATCTCCAGCGAGCCGCAAATGTCCTTGTGGCTGGTCTTGCCGGCCTGATTCAGCAGGATGACCTGGTCCACATGCGCATCCTGGAACTGCCGCAGCTTGCGCCGGATGGTTTCCGGCGAGCCGATCAGCGCACCCTCGAACGCCTTCTGCGCCTTTTCCGTATGGCGCCATTCCTGGAACTTGTCCCAGAGATCGACCGCACCCGGCGCGGCAATGCCCTCGCGGCCATAGTGCGACAACGCAAAGATGAAGAAAGTCCAGCCGCTGGCTTTTTCGTAGGCCTCCTCGTCCGTTTCCGCGCACATGAAGCCGGAGACCATGGCGATGTTAGGGTTGGTCATGTACTCGGTCAGCTTCTGCTGATTGTGCAGCAGGTTGTTATAATATTTATGGACCCAGGCGTTGGCCGCGTCCGGTGAGACAAAGGTAAAGCCGAGCGCGCCCATGCCCCACTGGCCCGCCTGGCCGATGGTCTGGATGTTGGAGCAGGCAACCCAGAGCGGCGGGTGGGGCTTTTGTACCGGCTTCGGCACCACATTGCGGGCCGGGAAGTTGTAGTACTCGCCCTCCCAGGCCCAGGAGGTTTCGGTGAACATGGGAACGGTGCACTTCACCGCCTCTTCCCAGCGGTCGCGCTTGGTGCGGACCTGAATGCCGAACGGGTGCAGCTCGGCCGGCCCGGCGCCCTCGCCCATGCCGAATTCGACGCGGCCATTCGAGACCAGGTCCAGGGTGGAAACTTTTTCCGCCACCCGGTGCGGCTGGTTTGTCGTCAACTGGATGATGCCATAGCCGAGGCGGATGTTCTTGGTCCGCTGGCTGGCGGCGCCGAGAAACACTTCCGGTGCAGAAGAGTGAGAATACTCCTCCAGAAAGTGGTGCTCCACTTCCCAGGCGTAGTCGTAGCCAAGCCTGTCAGCCAATTCGATTTGGGTCAGCGAGTTCTTGCATCAACTGGCGCTCGCTCTCTTCGGTCCAGGGGCGCGGCAGTTGGTGCTCGTAAAAAATGCCGAATTTCATGCGGGCGATCTCCCTTCCGGAGGCTGCTTATTGATCTGAGACGATCGTAGCATCCGGAAGCCGCGCTACGCAAAGCGCCATCGGCTCACGGGATGGTTCGGCACCAGAACTGATACATATGGTGGAACAGCGAGGGAGTTTCCTGCTCCAGCCGGTCCCAGCGGTCGAGGTCGGCCATCGCTCCGTCGTCTGGGTACAGCTTGCGATACAAGGCATGGCCTTGCGCCGTGGCAAATTCGAAGCCCAAGAATTGAACACCGAGCGCCTCCACCAGCGCGCCGATTTCGGGCAGCGTGTAGTCGTGCTCCTGGGCGTGCGCCAACGCGTCCCGCACGCCGGAGAGCGTGTAGAAATCCAATTCCCTGCACACCGGTGCGGCCGGGTGATCGGCCGGCAGGACCCGGATAGCCTGCCGCAAGGCCCGCAGCCCCTCGGCATCGTGGTTGAAGTCCCGCGCGATCCTTTGCGCCGCCTTGATGGCAGCGCGGCCCCGGCGGCTGTATAGCCCGATCCGCATCGTTCCGCCCGGCGCAAGCAGGCCGGTTAGCACGCGCCAGCCTGCCAAGGGTTCCGCCAGATGGTGCAAGACACCCACGGATTCGATATGATCGAAGCGTTGAGACAAACCGCCGAGCGCCAGAATATCCGCCTCCGCAAAGCGCACGTTGGCAATACCGAGCCGTTTCGCCTGTGCCTCTGCATAGCCGAGCGACGGCCGCGAAAGGTCGACCGCCAACACCTCGGCGTCGGCAAAGCGTGTCGCGACATCCACGGCGTGCTTGCCGGTGCCGCAGCCCGCGACCAGCACCCGTAGCGTCTCCGGATCTTCCGGCAAACGCACCTGCTTGTCCGGGAACATGCCCGCCATTACGGCACGGCGTGGCTTAGCGGCGATGGCGCGGGTGGCCTTCCAGCGGGGATAGGGCAGGGCGGTGTACTGGTCCCTGACCGCGCGCGAAACGGTGTCTTCGATGCCGGTCAGCGTTGGAATGGACTTGGCTGCCGCCTGTTCCTCGCGCGGGCGGTCCAGATGGAGGGCCAAGAACTCGGCCCAGGCTTCAGGCCCGCGCAAGCGCTCGCAAACGCTTTGCAGCGGATGGTAAAGGGCATAGATGGCGTGAGACGGCGCCAGCGTGTCAATAGCTGGCGGAGGCTTGGGGTCGGCGTCCTCGTCGTCAGCTACCGCAAAGGCGTAGTCCGTCGCCAGCATTTGCGCCGCAAGGGCGCGGACCAGCGGGGCCTCCGGCGCGTCGAGCGATGCAAAGCGTTGCGCCAGCAGCGGGCGCATCCGGGTGAGGAGCGTTTCCCAGCGGGGCTCGGCAACGATGACCCGCTCCAGCACGGCAAGCAGCAGGGACGGCGGGTCGGCGATCAAGCCACCCAGTCCTTCCCCATCCAGCGCCAAATGCACCTTGGGACGCAACTCCAGCAGGCTTAGCGCGGTACCGGCCAATCGCTGGCCTTCCACATCTTTTCGGCGCAGCAGACTTTCAATCAGCTCTTCCGCCGGCTGGTTGATCTGGTTGAACCGGAACGATCCCAAACAGCCGACCAGACCCGCCAAGGTCTCGGGATTACCGGGTTCGGCTAAAACTCCCCCGTGCCAGTGTTTCAGCGCCTGCCCCGCCTGACCGCGCGACTCCAGCAGAGCAGCCAAAGCCGCTTGCGCCCGGGCATACCCTGCATTGAGCTTAACCGCAGTCCTCAACGCCTGTTCTGCGGTCTTGCTTTGGCCGAGGGCCCTCAACGCGATGCCCAGATTATAGTGCGCGGGCGCGAAATCGGGCGCAGCTTTTGCCGCTTTCCGATAATGCCCGACAGCCTCCTGCAGGCGGCCCGCGCGATGCGCCTTGACCCCCGCCACCATGGCGGCCTGGATCGCCGCTGGCGGCGGCGCGGCGGCGGTTGGTCGCTTGGGAAGCGATGCCATGGGAAGATCACTCTTGGTTGCGGTGTAGAAACCCATTCTAATGACCGCTAACGCGGATCGCGAGGGCGCCCTTGTACGCAGCGATAGTATCAATCTTGCTTTTGGCGGTGCTGCTGGCGGCTTTTGTCGACGGCCGCTGGCGCTATGATGTGGTCGCGTTGATCGGCTTGATCGCCGGCGTTGCGCTCGGCGTGGTCCCGGGCGACCAGGCCTTTTCCGGCTTCAGTCACCCGGCGGTCATCACCGTCGCCGCGGTTCTCGCCATGAGCCGCGGCCTGTCGGTTGCGGGCAGTACCGACCTTTTGATCTCCTGGCTGTTGCTGGGCAAGGGCAGTAGCGTCAACTTGCTTGGCATGATCGGCGTCGGCGCCTTGCTGTCCAGCGTGATGAACAATGTCGGCGCGCTGGCTTTAGTGATGCCGATCGCAATCCGGGGCCGGATGGCGACCGGCCGGGTTCTGATGCCGCTGGCGTTCGCGACGATTCTGGGCGGGCTGATCACCCTGATCGGAACGCCGCCCAACCTGATTGTCGCTGCCGCCCGCGGCCATGCCGTCGGCGAGCCGTTCCGGATGTTTGATTTCGCGCCCGTCGGCCTGGCGGTCGCAGCAGTCGGGGTGCTGTTCATCGCAACCATCGGTTGGCGTCTTTTGCCGCGCACGGCCGGGGAAGCGGGAGATGGCGAGGCCGACGCCTTTCAGATGGAGGACTATCTGGCAGAGGCCCGGCTGGTGGAGGGGTGCGGCGCGATCGACAAGACGATCGCCCAACTGGATGTCGAAATCGCCGACCTGGACGTGAAGATCATCGGCTTGATCCGCGCAGGACGGCTGGTGCCCGCCGTCCCGCGCCTGGTGAAGCTGGCGGCGGACGATATTTTGATGATCGAAGCCGACCCGCACGATCTGCAGCCCTTCATGACGAAGCTCGGTCTGGCGGCCGTCGATCCGGGCGCGCCAAAGGCAGACCTGCTGCGATCAGAGGAAGTGGGAATGATCGAAGCGGTGGTCGCGCCCGGCTCCCGCCTGGAGGGGCGCAGCGTGCTGCGTGCCCGGCTCCAGCGCCAATACGGAATCAATCTGTTGGCCGTCTCTCGGCAGGGCAAGCCCTATCGCGGCCGACTGCGGGCCTTCCGGTTTGCGGCGGGAGATGTGCTGCTGCTGCAGGGCGAGGCCGAGCGTCTGCGCGATGTGGTCAGCTCCATCGGCTGTCTGCCCTTGGCGGAACGGGGTTTGAGGACGCCTGCGTTGCCGCCTACCGGCGCGCGCCGGGCCGTCTTGATCTTCGGCGCCGCGGTCGCGCTGGGGGCGACGGGCCTGCTGCCGATCGAGGTCGCGCTCAGTGCCGGTGCGCTCGCCATGGTTCTGGTCGGGATCATGCATATACGGCAAGTGTACGATGCCATCGACTGGTCGGTGATCGTACTGCTCGGGGCGTTGCTGCCTCTGGGGGATGCGCTGGAGTTGAGCGGTGCGACACGCATGGCGGCGGATCTGCTGTTGGCGGTTGCAGCAGACAGTGCCGCGGTGGTCGTCCTGGCCTTCCTGATGGCATTGACGATCATACTCACGAACATCCTCAACAACGCCGCGACCGCCGTGCTGATGGCGCCGTTCGCGGTCCAGCTAGCGAGCAATTTGGAGGTCAGCCCCGACCCGATGCTGATGGGCGTGGCGGTCAGCGCGTCCAGCGCCTTTCTGACGCCGGTCGGCCACCAGAACAATGCGATCGTCATGGGGCCCGGCGGCTATCGCTTCAACGACTATTGGCGAATGGGCTTGCCGCTGACGCTCGTCGTGGTGAGCGTGGCCATACCCATGATCATATGGGTCTGGCCGTTCCACCCGTAACCGCAGCCTCATCGGCCCGATTTAGGGGCCCATTTCGTTGGCCACTTCGATCAGGTTTTCATCCGGATCATAGAAATAGACGCTCATCAGCTTCGCGCGCGCGCCCGCCCGCTCACCCGGGCCGCTGATGACCGGAACCCCGGCTTCGTTCAAGGCGTCGATTACGTCCGCGATCGGCGTTGTCGTGATGAAGCACAAATCCGCAGAGCCGGGGGTAGCGTGGCGGACATTTGGGTCGATGACCGTGTCTGCCTGATGCAGGTTGATCTTTTGATTGCCGAAGTGCAGCGCGACCCGGCCTTCGCCGAACGGGGCCCGCCGCATGCCGAGCATCAACTCATAGAAGTCGCAGGTACGGCCGATATCGGCCACGGTCAGGACAAAGTGGTCCAGGTGAGAGGTGCGGATCGGCATAGGACTTCCTATTGTTTTCATAACATTATCGAGCTGTTCTCAGCAGCACTGCCAGCAGGCCGTCGGCCGACTGGTGTGAACCGCCTTGACTGCCTGGGTCACAGTTGTGTAGCAGGCGCAACCGATATTCTGAAAGCTGGACCATAAGCAAGCCAATGTCTGCTCCCCCTCTCGCCCCCAGAATGAGCCGCTTTCAGCCCTCTCCCAGCCAGATCGCCACGGCGCGCGTCCGCGAACTGCAGACTGAAGGGCGTGATATTGTCAAGCTGACCGCCGGGGAGCCCGACTTTCCCACGCCTCGTCATGTGAAACAGGCCGTGTTGGACGCGATGGAGATGAACGACACACGCTACACGCCGATCAACGGCACGCTCGCGCTGCGCGAGGCGGCATGTGCGAAATTCGAGCGGGACAATGGTCTGCATTTCACCCCGAACCAGATAACCGTCGGCTCCGGCACGAAGCAGATTCTGTTCAACTGCCTGATGGCGACCGTCGGGGCAGGTGACGAGGTGATCGTGCCGGCTCCTTACTGGACCAGCTATCCCGACATCGTCAAGCTGGCGGGCGGCACGCCAATTGCCGTCACGGCCGGGCAGAACCAGGCCTTCAAAATGCGGCCGGAGCAGTTGGAAGAAGCCATCACGCCGAGCACCAAATGGCTGGTGCTGTGCTCCCCCAACAACCCGAGCGGCGCGACCTATACCGCCGACGAGCTGCGCGCCTTCGGCGGGGTGCTGCGCAAGCACCCCCATGTCTGGGTGCTGACCGACGATGTTTATGAGCATCTGCTGTTCGACGGCCGGGATTTTGCCACCATCGCGCAGGTCTGTCCGGACCTGGGCGAGCGCACGATTACCTGCAACGGCGTCTCCAAGGCCTATTCCATGACCGGCTGGCGGGTCGGCTTTGCCGGCGGGCCGACGGAGATGATCGCCGCCATGTCGAAAATGCAGTCCCAGAGCACCGCCGGCGTTTCCGCCATCGGCCAGGCCGCGGCCACCGCCGCCCTCAACGGGCCGCAACAATTGGTAAAGGAACGCACCGCGAACTTGCAGCACCGCCGGGACATACTGCTGGGCTATTTGAACGGCGCGGCGGGTCTTTCCTGCGACACGCCGGAAGGAGCCATGTATATTTTCTGCTCCTGCGCCGGCGCCATCGGCAGGCGCACGCCGGGCGGCAAGCTGATCGAGACCGACCAGGATTTCACGCTCTATCTGCTGGATGATGTGGGCGTCGCCGTCGTACAGGGCGAGGCCTATGGCCTCTCCCCCTATTTCCGGGCCAGCTTCGTGGCGCCGGAGGCCGACTTGCACAAGGGCGGCAAGCTCATTCAGGAGGCGTGCGCCGCCCTGCAATAGGAGCCTTGCCCCGGCAACAGTTGCGTTGCAATGGGATCGGGAGCCTGCTACATGCTCGGCCCTTGAAAGCGCCCGTAGCTCAGTGGATAGAGCGCTCGCCTCCGGAGCGAGAGGTCGCAGGTTCGAATCCTGCCGGGCGCGCCATCTCACATTTTCCGCTGCAAAAGTGACCTAAGGCCTTGAATGGGAAGGCTAATTCAGGTGTTCGAAGTCCCTGATTCCGGCTATATGCCAGAGGCTCAAGGAAGGCCAGTCCGAGGACCGTTTTCCGGGCGATCAGATCAGAATTACTCCAAAGATTCCAAGGGCTTGCCAAAAACTGGAGGGCGTGTTCGAACGACTCCTCCAGGGTCAGCCGGGGCTTGCCGCTTAAGGTCAATTTTTCTTCGGCCAGCGCCCTTTCGCGCTCCAGCTTCGAGACCCGCTTTTCCTAGGCCGAGATCACCGACGCGTTGCCGGATTCGACGATGCGGTCCAGCAGGGATTCGATTTGCTTCTCAATCTGAGCGACGT
>CAWEBB010000007.1:0-194635 GCA_963807085.1 uncultured Alphaproteobacteria bacterium | reverse complement strand
CTCGCGGAGGCCGTTCAGGTTGATGCCGAGCGAACTCCTTCTGGCCGTCTTCATCGGCACCAACCGGGGTCCGCCGAAGCACATCGATTTGCTTCTGCCGTACTGGTTGAAGAGTCGCCCCCGTCAGCCCAGATGCCGAAGGGACGCCGGGTGGTCAGGTCAGCGCTTTTGCCAAGCCTGGTCGTCGACCCACGATCGGCCTTGAGCCGAGGACATAGTGGTCACCGAAAGGCCGTTGGCGTCCGGTCCCAGCAGCGCGGCCAGGGCTTCCTGGGAATTCCCGCTGGAGACGCCTTTCAGCTACAGCCACGGCGGCGGTTTCCTCGACCGACATCGCCTTGCGCGGGTGACGCGGCAGGATGCTCGGCGTGAAGATCATCTTGTCGTCACCCGTCCCACGATCCCGTGCACGTCGACCACCTTCACCGGTATTTCGCCGACGCAGTTGAGGTCGCTGTCGTACCGGCGGTCGACCGCGCACAGACAAGCCCGAGCGCGGCCAGCCGTGACTTTGTCGTCGGCATGCGCTGCAAGCAGGGCTGAAAGTTCAGCCCCTATTGCTTGCTCGATCAGCTTGCGTGCGCCGGCACGGACAGCTCCGTCAATGGATCCGCTTCAAATCCCGATGGATCGGCAGCGGCATAATGGTAGCTTCCGACATGTGGCATGTTTGAATGCCGCCGTTAGTGCAAGGGGTTTTGAACCTATGGGTGTAATTAGGTGCGGTCATGTTTGGATTCACCATTTGCAAAAAGTTTTGAACCTATGAGTCTGTAAAACTCGCTCTCTCATCACAGCCGCCACTCGCTTTGGTGTCAAAAAGGGTTCCTGGCTCGACGCCTTCTTGCACGAAAACCAAAACTCGTGGCGGCGGTTACCTTGGCCCTCGAATGGCCCGTGCGATTTCGGCGGTGGTGGCGGAGAACGAGGGTCACGGACCCCCGAGGCGGTGGCGTCGCAGCGATACGCGCGACCGCCGCCCCGGTGTAAGAGAAGTGTGAGGAGGTCAGCTGAAATTATGGGAGTTGATCGGCCAGATCCGGTCGGAAAACCGCCTATGTCATTGAGCTGTCAGCTCTGGGTTATGATCTGGACCCGTTTCGCACATCACCATACCGGCCCGCGGCCATGGACAGCGCCGCCATAACAGGCCTTATACATGACCACCTGATCACACTTTCATAGGTTCAAACCCCCTTGCACTAACGGCAGCATCCATACATGCCACATGTCGGAAGCTACCGTCACGCAGTTGCCTGATCCATCCGGATTCGCATCCGATCCATTGACCGAGCTTGTCCGCGCCGGCGCACGCAAGCTGATCGAGCAGGCAATTGAGGCCGAACTCGGAGCTTTGCTCGCGGTGCATGCCGACGAGAAAACCGGGGATGGCCGCGCCCGGCTCGTCCGCCATGGTCATCTGCCGGAACGCAACGTCCTGACCGGCGTCGGCGCAATACCGGTGAAGGTGCCACGTGTGCGGTATCGTGGGACGGGCGATGACAAGATCACCTTCACGCCCAGCATCCTGCCGCGCTACCTGCGCAAGGCGAAATCGGTCGAAGACCTGCTGCCGTGGCTGTATTTGAAGGGCGTTTCCAGCGGCGATTTCCAGGAAGCCCTGGCTGCCTTGCTGGGACCGAATGCCAAGGGCCTGTCCGCAACGACGATCTCCCGGCTGAAGGCCGATTGGTGGGAGGACTACCAAGCTTGGCAAAAGCGTGACCTTAGTGCCTGACTCAAAAGTTCAGCCGTTATAGCAGTACCTTGCAAGGGGTCTGGTCATGAAACGAATGCTGGCGATGTAGGCCCATGCGGTGGAGCTTTCGATCGTTGTCTCCCAGTCTTTTGCCAGGCGACGGCAGCGGCCAAGCCAAGCAAAGGTCCGTTCAACCACCCAGCGTCGAGGCAAGACCTCGAAGCCTTTGGCTCTGTCGCTTCTTCGGATAATATCGATCATCCACTCGCCGTTGCCCTTGAGGGCCCGTCTCAGCTTGTCTCCAGCATAGCCGCCGTCCGCAAAGACATGGCGCAACCATGGAAAACGGAAACGGGCGGCCTTCAGCACTGCGGGCGCGCCATCGCGGTCCTGCACATCGGCGCCTTGGATGAGGATCACCAGCAGCAATCCGAGCGTGTCGGTCAGAATGTGGCGCTTGCGGCCTTTAACCTTCTTGCCCGCATCATAGCCCGAAATGCCGCCGCTTTCGGTGGTTTTCACGCTCTGAGAGTCGATCACCCCGGCGGTCGGGCTGGCCTCCCGGCCCTCCAACTCTCTCGCGCTCATTACCAGCAATCCGTTGAGCGTCGCGAACAACCCCATATCGCGCCAAGCGTAGAAATAACCTTGGACCGTGCTTGTCGGCGGGAAGTTCTTTGGCAACGCTCGCCACTGACAGCCGCTCGAACCCATATAGAGGACCGCATTCATCACCTCGCGCAGGTCAGTGGTGCGTGGACGCCCACCCGCTTTTGCTGGCGGCAACAATGGCGCAATCAACGCCCATTCCCGATCCAGAAGGTCGCTTGGATAACGACCTGTCTTGCGGCTATGCTCAACGCGAGCGGTATCTGTCCAGCGCATCTGATCCTCCATCTCTTCGCAAAGACGGTGAATCACAACCTACTGATATCGTTCAACCACTTTTCGGGCAGGCTCTAAGAGGTCCACGGGCCGATGTGGTACTGCGCTGGAAGCCCATCATAGAACTCAGCGGCGTTTCCAGTCAGTTGGAAGTTGTCCGGTTTCGCCATGCAGCTTCTCCCTTCGCCGCTGAGTGCGCGCGACGCCTAGTCCAGCACAACAAGATCGTTCGTCGGCTTGCCTTCCGGACCGATGGCGCGGACTTCCGCGATTTTGCCGGCTTCGTCCCGACGGCCGATAATGGCGAGGCCATCGTCCCAGTGGACCGGGCGCAGCATGCGCACATGCACGTTGAACTGGTCCTGCAAACCGTCGGCCTGCATCGCCTGGATCAGATTCTGCACCATGCCGTTGCCGGCAAAGATGGGCATGCGGTAGCCGAACTTCTGCGCGTGGGCCGGGTCCGTGTGGATGATGTTCTGGGTGTTGCCGCTATAGCCCAGGCACTTTGCCGGGCTTATCTGGCGGGTGTCCAGCAGTTCCCAGCCTGGTTCCAGGTCGACCTTGGGCGGTGGACGCAGTGCATCTGAATAAGGGTCAGAGGCTTCCGCCGGCGGGCGGGGCCGCATCTTGGACTGGTCGGCCATCAGCGCCATGGGCTCGACTTCCAGCAGCAGCTTGCCGTTCGGGTCGTGATAGGTGAAGGAGCCGTGCATCATCCAGCCCCGCTTGTGATCGTCTACGGCCGTGAATTTCCCCGCGAACGTGATCGCCACGCCCATCGGGATCGGCGCGTGCTGCTGAATGCGGCTTTCGGTGTGCACATAACCGCGGTCGGTATAGTTGGCGAAGAGCGCGTGGCCGATTACTTTGATCGGCCGGGCCGCAAGTATCGCCGGATCGACGCGGTCCTTATAGAAGCCATGGGGAATCTCGCAGCACGCGTGTAGCCAGCGTTGGCGTTCTTCGTCGACCACCAATTCCTCGGTCGGAAAGACAAAACCAGGCTCGACCTTGTAGGCAATGGCGTCCATCGTTTCGGTTCCTTCGCGAGCCTTAGCGTTCGTTCTTGGTTTCGTAGTTCAACTCCAGCAGCACGCCGTTCGGGTCGCGCACGAAAATCTGGAGCAGACGGCCGCCTGGCACCTCGCGCGCCTCGAAGTCGTGGCCGCCATTGGTCAGGTGCTTTTTCATCGCCTCGAAGCCGCGGCTGACAAAGGCAATATGGTCGATATTGCCGGTGTCGGGCTTGGCTGCCTCATCGGTGCCGGAGATGTCGATCAAATGCAGGACCGGTCGGCCCTCGCTGTAGATCCAGGCGCCCGGGAAGGCGAAATTCGGGCGGTCGCCGGGCTTCAGGCCGAGCACGTCATCATAAAATTTGACGGTCTCATCCAGCTTCACCGTGCGAACGTTAAAGTGGTCGAGGACGCCAACGGACATGGTCATCGGAGCGCTTCCTTCGGGCTTCGGTCTGATCGCCGCGACTTTAGCCCCGGAAAGCCGCGCCTGTGAAGCCCGGAAAGAGGAAAGGCGGCCCCGAAAGACCGCCTTCGCTTCAATATCGCGACGCGGCGCAAGCTACATCTTCACATAACTGCCCGGTGCATTTTCGATCGGCTTCAGGCCGTTCTTACCCGGTTTGCGCGTCGGTACCTTCTCGCTCGCATACTGGCTGACCCATTCCTGCCAATGAGGCCACCAGGAACCCTTGTGCTCCTCCGCCTTGGCGGCCCATTCGTCCCGGTCTTCGATCAGGTCTTTGTTTAGCCAGTAGCTGTATTTGTTGGCGGCCGGCGGATTGATGATGCCCGCGATATGGCCGGACGCGGCCAAGATGAAGTTTACCTCGCCGCCAAACAGGCGCGCGCCGTTATAGACGGCCTTCCATGGCGCGATATGGTCTTCCTTGGTGCCTATCATGGTGGTGGGCGTCTTAATGGCGCCCAGGTCCAGCGGCGTGCCCAGCAAGCTGATGCCACCGGGCTGCGCGAGCAGGTTTTGCTGGTAGAGATTGCGCAGGTAGAAGCTGTGCATCGCCTTCGGCATCCGGGTCGAATCGCTGTTCCAATAGAGCAGGTCGAACGGGAAGGGATCCTTACCCATCAAATAGTTGTTGATGACGAACGACCAGATCAGGTCGTTGGAGCGCAGCATATTAAAGGTAGTCGCCATCTGGTTGCCGTCCAAATAGCCCTTTTGCTCCATCATCTCCTCAATCAGTTTAATGTGCTCTTCGTCGATAAACACGCCGAGTTCACCCGGCTCGGAGAATTCGACGAGACTGGCGAAATAGGTGGCGCTCTTGATGCGGTCGTCACCGATGGCCGCCATATGTGCGAGCGTGCAGGCCATCAAGGTGCCGCCCAGGCAATAGCCGACTGCATTCACCTCATCCGTACCGACATCCTGTTTGATTGCGTCCAAAGCGGCGAGCGGGCCTTCCTGCATGTAGTCTTCAAACGTCGCGTTCGCGAGCTCCTCATAGGGGTTGACCCACGAGATCACGTAGACCGAGTGGCCCTGGTCGGTGGCCCACTTGATGAACGAATTCTTCGGCTGAAGGTCGAGGATATAATATTTGTTGATCCACGGCGGAATGACCAGCAGCGGCCGCTCGAACTGTTCCTTTGTGCCCGGCTCATAATGGATGAGTTGCATCAGGCGGTTCTGATAGAGGACTTCGCCCTTGCTGACGGCAATGTTTTTACCGACCTCGAACGTGTCCGGCGCGGTCTGGCGGATCTTGAGCGTACCCTGACCGGCCTCCAGGTCTTCCAACAAATGGTTGAGGCCGCGCACCAGGTTTTCACCCCGGCTCTCCACTGTCTCCTTCAGCACCGTCGGATTGGTGGCGACGAAATTCGTAGGCGCCATCGCATCCACGAATTGCTTCATGTAAAAGTTGACCTTGCTGCGCGTCTGGTCGTCCAGAAAATCCGTGTCATCCACGTTGTTCAGTAGCCACTGCCCGGCCAGCAGATAGGATTGCTTAATATAGTCGAAGACAAAGTTTTCGGACCAATCGGCATCCTTGAACCGGCGGTCGCCCTTTTCCGGAGCCACCAGCGGTTCTGCTTCCTGGCCCATCATGCGCCGGGTCGTGTTGCTCCAGAGCTGCATGTAAGACTGCCAGAGCTGGGTCTGGGCCTCGACGACCTTTTGGGGGTTCGCCATCATGCGCTGGGTCATTTCCAGAAAGGCGCGGCCGACACCGCCAGGGTCGAGATTGGCATCGCCGCCGGTTGCAAGTTGCGAACTTTGAGAGGTAGTTCGCGCCAGAAAATCCTGGATCAGGTTCTGGCTTCGCTTGGCGATTTCGGTGAGTTCGCCGCTCATATCGGCGGGCTGGTTGGCTTGATCGGTCATGATCGTTTTACCCTCCTGCATCTCGGGCTGGTGACTGCGGAACAACGTGGTTGTCCAGCATTGGCCTTGTCATTACATCCATATGCGTCTTGGCCGCGGCGCATCTATGGTCCTCTATATGGTCATCATGGCGGATAAATGGATGGCATGACCAGTGTTTGGAGCGGAATGGTTAAAATTTACCGATGGCGGATTGTTGCGGCCGCGGTTTTTCTCGGGCTCGGGCTGACAGGTTGTGCCAAGGAATCCGTCCTGGAAGCCTATCGCGATAGCTCGGACTGGCTGAACGATGTGCCGGAACCGCCGCCGGATGATCCATGGCGGCTCTCCAAGCAGATAGAAGGTGGCAGACTGCCCTATCCTAACCTCGGCGACGTGCCGGATCGCCCAAAAGACACGCCGACAGCGGCAGAGACCGCGCGGAAGATTCGTGAGCTGGAGCGGAACGGAGCCGCACTGGCCGTAAACAAGCCGCAAGAGGGGCCGAAAGATGCCATATCGCTGGGCGCGCCGTCGCCGGTGAGGATGGCGCCCTTGGTCATTCCGGACGCGGAAGGGCCTGACCCGGAAGGACCCGACCCGAAAGGGGCTGAGGCGGAAGGGGCTGAGGCAGGCGCGCATATAAACTGACCTGCCAGTTTCTCGGCCCGTGGCCCGTGAAACCATACCGCAACGGTACGATTTGTGTTGACCCGAGGGATGGCAGGACGGACAAGGGCAATTACCATGCCGCTGAGGCGCATGTGCTTTATTTTAGTGTGTTCAAACCAATGCCGAGTCGAGACATGCCCGTCATTTCCAACCGCCTGGAACAGCAGTTCCCCAAGCTGAAGCGTCTGCCTCCCTACCTGTTCGCGGAAGTGAACGCGATGAAGGCGGCCGCACGGCAGGCAGGCGAAGACATTATAGACTTTGGCATGGGCAATCCAGACCAGCCGACGCCGCCGCATATTGTGGAAAAGCTGCGTGAGGCGGCGCTGAATATCCGCGCCCACCGCTATTCTACCAGCCGCGGCATTCCAGGTTTGCGCCGCGCCATCAGCGCCTATTACGAGCGCCGCTTCAACGTCCCGATCGACCCAGAGCGGGAGGCAATCGTCACGCTCGGCTCGAAGGAGGGGTTGGCGAACCTGGCCCAGGCCATGACCTCACCGGGTGACGTTCTGCTGGTGCCGAACCCCAGCTATCCTATTCATCCGTTCGGCGCGATCATCGCGGGCGCTTCCTTGCGCCATATGCCGGTCTCTGACGGCCACGATTTTATCGCCGAATTGAAGCGGGCCGTGCAGCACTCGGTGCCGAAGCCGGTCGGCCTGATCATCTGTTACCCCTCTAATCCGACGGCCAAGGTGGTGGACCTGGATTTCTACGCCGAGGTGGTCGATTTTTGCCGCCATCACGGGATCTGGGTCATCTCCGACCTGGCTTACGCCGAGATTTACTATAATGACGTGCCGCCGCCCTCGATCTTGCAAGTGCCGGGGGCCAAGGAGATTGCGGTCGAGTTCACCTCTCTCTCCAAGACCTATTCGATGCCGGGCTGGCGCATCGGCTTTTGCTGCGGCAATCCCCTGCTGATCGAGGCGTTGGCGCGGGTGAAATCCTATCTCGATTATGGCGCCTTCACGCCGGTTCAGGTGGCGGCGACGGCGGCGCTGAACGGGCCGCAGGATTGCGTCGCGGAAATCCGGGAAATGTACAAGCAGCGGCGAGACACGCTGGTCGATGCCTTCGGCCAGGCCGGTTGGCAGGTGCCGGCACCCCCGGCCTCCATGTTCTGCTGGGCACCGTTGCCGGCAGGTTTCAAGGAGTTGGGCTCCATGACCTTCGCCAAGCTGGCCCTGACCGAAGCGAAAGTCGCGGTCTCGCCCGGCGTGGGGTTCGGCGAGTATGGCGAGGGCTATGTGCGCTTGGGCCTCGTGGAAAACCGGCACCGCATTAGACAGGCTGCGCGCAACCTGAAATCCTTCCTTTCGAGAGACCCGGGGCAGTATCTGGCCCAGGCTGCGGAGTAACAGTATGAGCAAAGCCCCCTTGAAGATCGCCGTCGCGGGGCTCGGCACCGTGGGCGCGGAATTGGTGCGTATACTCGCGACCGAAGGGGAAATGTTGAGTGCGCGGGCGGGCCGGCCGCTGCAGGTGATCGATGTTTCGGCGCGCATCCGGGATAAGGACCGCGGCGTCGACCTTTCGCCCTATGCCTGGCACGACGATCCGGTGGCCATGGCCGCGACAACGGAGGCCGATCTGGTCGTTGAACTTGTTGGTGGCGCGGATGGCGCGGCGCTGGATATCGTCCAGGCGGCCCTGAAGGCGGGCAAGAATGTCGTGACCGCCAACAAGGCAATGTTGGCCAAACACGGTATGACGCTCGCGGAGCAGGCCGAAGCATCCGGCGCGGTGGTGGGTTACGAGGCAGCGGTCGCGGGCGGCATTCCGGTGGTGAAGGCGCTGCGCGAAGGGCTGGCCGGCAACAGTGTCAGCAGCATTTACGGTATCCTGAATGGTACCTGCAATTTCATTCTGACCAAGATGCGCGAGACCGGGCGCGCCTTTGCCGACGTGCTGAAAGAGGCGCAAGACCTTGGCTATGCCGAGGCCGACCCGGCCTTTGACATCGACGGGAACGACGCGGCCCAGAAGCTGGCGATCATGGCCAGCATCGCCTTTGGCATTCCGGTGGACGAACAGGCGGTCTATGTCTCGGGGATCACCAGCGTTTCAGCCGACGATATCGCCTTCGCCGAAGAACTGGGCTACCGCATCAAGCTGTTGGGTATTGCCCAAAACACCAGTAACGGAGTGGAGCAGCGGGTGCATCCGGTGATGCTCAGCAAGACGTCGCCGCTCGGCCAGATCGACGGCGTGACCAATGCGGTCGAGATCCACGGCAGCGCGGTCGGCACGGTTGTGCTGACGGGTCCGGGCGCCGGCGCCGGGCCAACCGCGTCGGCGGTGCTGAGCGACCTGATCGATATCGCCGCCGACCGCTTTTCGCCCATGTTCGGGGTGCCTGTTGCCGCCCTGACCAGGGCTGCGGCGGCACCGATGGATCAGCACCGCGGCGCCTATTATCTGCGGTTGATGGTATCGGACGAGCCCGGCGTGATCGCCGCCATCGCGGGTGCGCTTGGTGAGCATCAAATTTCCATGGAATCGGTGCTGCAAAGAGGCCGCGACCCGGGCGAGGTAGTGCCGGTTGTAATGGTGACCCACGAATGCACGGAGGCTGACATGATGTCTGCACTTGCCAAGATTGCAGAAATGAGCGCCGTCGCCGAACCGCCAACGCTGATCCGGATCGCCTAAGCGGACCTGTTCACCAATCATAAAGCATGTGACAATAAACTCGATTTTTCTAGGGGAAAGCACGGAACGCCATGACCGGGATTGACCATCAGCTCGCCTTCGAGGCAATTCGCGTAACAGAGGCTGCAGCGCTGGCTGCCTCTCGCCTGAAAGGGTTGGGCGACGAAAAGAAAGCGGACCAGGCGGCCGTGGACGCCATGCGCACGCTGCTGAACGAGCTGGCAATCCAGGGCAGAGTCGTCATCGGCGAGGGCGAGCGCGACGAGGCCCCCATGCTGTATATCGGCGAGGAAGTTGGTCAGGGCGGCCCGGCGATCGATATTGCACTGGACCCGCTCGAAGGTACGACGATCACGGCCAAGGCAATGGCCGGCGGTCTTACCGTTCTGGCCTTTGCCGACAAGGGCAATTTCCTGCATGCGCCTGATGTTTATATGGAAAAAATTGGCGTTGGCGGCGGTCTGCCGGTCAACGTGGTTGATCTTGACGCCGGCCCGGCCGAGAACTTGAAGAACCTGGCTAGGGCCAAGGGGTGTGAGGTTTCCGATCTGGTGGCCTGCATTTTGGATCGGCCGCGTCACGAAGAACTCATCGCCAAGACTTCGCGAAGCCGGCGCGCGTATCGCCCTCATCACCGACGGCGATGTTTCCGGCGTGATCGCGACCACGGTCGAAAGCAGCGGCATCGACATTTATATGGGCTCCGGCGGCGCGCCTGAAGGTGTGCTGGCCGCGGCGGCGCTGCGCTGCATCGGTGGCCAATTTCAGGGCCGGTTGTTGTTCCGGAACGACGACGAGCGCGGCAGGGCGCGTCGGGTCGGCGTCACCGAACTGAACCGCAAATACTCTATGGAAGAGCTCGCTTCCGGGAATGTCATCTTTGCTGCGACCGGCGTTACCAATGGGTCCATGCTTCAAGGCGTGAAGCGGTTTCCCGGTGGCTGTGAGATGCAGTCAATCTCCATGATTTCCAGCACGGGAACGGTGCGGGTGACGACTGCGAAGCATCAATTTGCCTCCAATCCGCGTTTGGCGCGGTTCGCTTGAAATCTGAAATAAATGTAATCGCGGACGCGGCTTTGCCGTTTCCGGATACTGCGCAGGATCGGGCGCCAAGTTGACCGCGGCCCCGGCTCTCGCTGCGTCCGGCTGGAGATGCAGGTAAGTTGGAACCCTCCGCCCTCAATATTTCGCGCTCTTTGACTGGCAAGCGCTGGCATTGGCGGCCGGCTGACCCGAGGCTCGCCCAGACAATCAGCCAGCGCTACGGGCTCAGCGAATTGGCTGGCCGGTTGCTCGCGCCCCGTGTCGATAGCTTGGACGCGGTGGATGACTACCGCGCACCCAAACTGCGCAACCTGCTGCCAGACCCTTCCTTTTTTCAAGGTATGGACGCCGCGGCCGCACGAATGGCAGCGGCCATCCAACGGGACGAGCCCGTTGCGCTCTTCGGCGATTACGACGTGGACGGCGCAACCTCGACCGCTCTCTTGGCCCGCCTGCTGCAGAGCGTGGGCGCGGCGCCGCTGATCCACATTCCGAACCGTATGACCGAAGGTTATGGTCCTAACGTCCCCGCGCTGGAGAAGCTGGCGGCCGCAGGGGTAAAGGTGGTGGTGTTTCTGGATTGCGGAACCACCGCCTTTGACGAACTGGCCGCGGCTGACGCGTTGGGGCTTTCCTGCATCGTTTTGGATCATCACACGGCAGAGACGCGCCTGCCTTCGGCGGTTGCCGTGGTCAACCCGAACCGCGTAGACCAGGAGCCCGGCTACGGCCAGTTGGCGGCGGTCGGCGTCACCTTTCTGTTTGCCGTGGCGCTGAGCCGGGCATTGCGAGAGGTGGGCAAGCCACCGGAAGTAAATCTGCTCGACCTGCTGGACCTGGTCGCACTCGGAACGGTTTGCGATGTGGTCCCGCTAACCGGGCTCAACCGGGCCTTCGTACAGCAAGGCCTGAAGGTGATGGAGCGCCGCGCCAATAGTGGCATTGCTGCCTTGAGCGACATGGCGGGGGTAAAGGAGCGGCTGTCGTCCTATCACCTGGGCTTCCTGCTGGGTCCCCGTATCAACGCCGGCGGGCGGCTGGGGTGCTCCGATCTGGGCGTGCGGCTATTGACCGGCACGGATCCGGGTGAATGCTGGCAGATCGCCGACAAGCTCAACGGTCTGAACGCGGAGCGGCAGGCGGTAGAGCAGGAAGTTCTGGAAGAAGCGCTTCTCCAGGCCGAGCGTCAGCAAAGCCCCGTCGTGCTGGTTGATGGCGAGGGTTGGCATGCTGGCGTGATAGGCATTGTCGCGAGCCGCTTGGTGGAGCGCACGGGACGCCCCGCCTGTGTCATCGGCTGGGAGGCAAGCGACGGCTTCAGCACCGGCAAGGCGTCTGGCCGCTCCATCGGCGGTGTCTCCCTCGGCGATGCCGTCATCGCGGCGCGGCAAGCGGGCCTGCTGCTCGCGGGCGGGGGACACGCGATGGCCGCCGGCTTTTCGGTAGAGCGGCGCAAGCTCGCCGAGTTGCAAGCCTTTCTGAACGAGCGCATGGCGGCCGCTATCGAGACGGCCAGGGCGGGGGCGTCGCTGACCCTGGAAGGCGCGATCGCCACGGATGGCGCCAATGCCGAGTTGGCAGACCTGGTCGAAAGCCTCGGCCCCTACGGCCCCGGCAATGCGGAGCCGCGCTTCTGCCTGCAAAACGCACAGATCGCCTTCGCTGACACGGTGGGGGAGAGCCATGTGCGCTGCCGCGTCGGCGGGCTTGGCCAGGGCAAGCTGAAGGCAATCGCCTTCCGCGCCCGGGATACGGAACTCGGGCAGGCATTGCTGGAAAGCCAGGGCCGCGCCATTCACCTGACCGGCAGGATACGCCGTGACCGCTGGACCGGCGGCGATGCGGTGGAATTGCATATAGAGGATGCGGCTTGGCCATCGCAGTCGCCGGCTCCATAGTAAGACCGCGGCAATCGCTATTCTGGAGGTATTGATGGCGAAGGATCGATCCAGCATAAAGGACAAGGAAACCTACGAAGCGCTGCGCGACGAGGGGGCGAGCAAGGAAAAGGCCGCGCGCATTGCCAACGCAAAGGCAAACCCGAACCAGCACCCTTCCCGCAAGGGCGGCAAGAGCCCACCCTACGAAGAATGGACCAAAGACGAGCTTTATGAGCGGGCGAAAGAACTGGACATCGATGGGCGCTCGACAATGAGCAAAGACGAGTTGATGGACGCCCTGCGCAATCATTAGCGCCACTGCCGTTGCACGCGCGGCGCAGGGAAGAATCGGCAAGGGACGTTGACATGAAGCTTTACCACTGCTCCGGCGCGCGCTCGGTGCGGCCGCTCTGGACGCTGCTGGAGATGGGGCTGCCTCATGCGTTGGTTACACTGCAGTTTCCGCCGCGCGTTCACCATAAGGATTTCAAGGAAATCAACCCGCTTGGCACCATTCCCTGCCTGGTGGACGGCGATCTGGTGATGACGGAGAGCACGGGCATCTGTCAGTATCTGTCGGATTGTTACGGCCCGACCGATCTGGCCGTGGCGCGGGACGAGCCCGACTATGGCGCCTATCTCAATTGGCTGCACCGCAGCGATGCGACCCTGACCTTTCCGTTGACGCTGGTGTTGCGTTACACGGTGTTGGAGCCGCCGGAGCGCCTCAATCCCCAAGTGGCAGAGGACTATCGCATCTGGTTTCTGGCCCGGCTGCGCTCGGTCGAAAGCTGGCTCGAGGGCCGCGAGTACCTTTGTGGCGGCCGGTTTACCATCGCCGACATCGCCATCGCCTACTGCGTGTTCTTCGCGCTTCGCCGGGGTGTCGATGAGGCGCTGACACCCAATATCCAACGTTGGTATTCTCTGGTGACGGACCGTCCGGCCTTCCGCGAGGCGACAACGTGAACGCTTCGGTAGAGGGTGTCCGTACCAAGCATTGCATCGTTATCGGCGTCGGCCCAGGCACCGGCCTTGCAACGGTGAAGCACTTCGCCGGCGAGGGCTACCGCGTTTCCATGATCGCGCGCCATGCGGGCCGGCTGGAGACGTGGGAGCGCGAGATCGAGGGCACCAAAGGCTATGCCGCCGATATTGGCGAAACAGATGCCTTTGTCGCTACGCTAAAGCAAATTGAGGCAGAGCAGGGCACGCCCGATACGGTGATCTATAACGCGACGTTGGCCAGCCGCGGCACTTATGAAGAATCGCCATCGCCGATTTTGAGCGGAATTTCCGGGTGAATGCGGCGGGCCTGCTGGCAACGGCGCAGACGCTCTGCCCCGCCATGGCAGAGCGCGGGGAGGGGGCGCTGATCTGCACGGGCAACACGGGCGCGCTCCGTGGCAAGCCGGACTATATCGGCTGGAATCGACCAAGGCAGCCCAGCGCATGGTGGCCGAGGCGCTGGCCCGCGATCTGGGGCCAAAGGGGGTGCATGTCGCCTATGTCGTGATCGACGCCGTCATCGACATGCCCTATGCCCGCCGCCGCTGGCCCGATCTTCCCGATGATTTTTACGCCAAGCCGGCCGAGTTGGCAGCGGAATTTATCATCTGGCCCACCAGCCGCGCTCTGCCCGCACGTTCCTGGTCGAACTGCGCCCGTTTGGGGAGAAGTGGTAGGCATGAGCGTCGGCCTTGTTGCACTGCTGGATGATATCGCCTCGCTGGCGCGAGTGGCTGCGGCATCGCTGGACGACGTGGTCGCGCAGGCGGGCAAGGCCGGCACCAAATCCGCAGGCCTGGTGATCGATGATGCGGCGGTAACGCCGCGGTTTGTGGTCGGGCTGTCGCCCTCCCGCGAACTGCCGATGATTTGGCGGATCACGCTCGGTTCCTGGCGAAACAAGCTGCTGATTTTGTTGCCCTTGGCGCTGGCGCTCAGCGCCTTCGCGCCGTGGCTGATCACGCCGCTACTGATGATCGGCGGGTTCTACCTGTCCTATGAGGGCGCGGAGAAGATTTACGAAGCGCTGTTTCCCCACGCAGCTCACAAGCACGAACAACATATCGGCGCCGTGCCCCCTGATCCGCAGACCCTGGAGGATGCCAAGGTCGGAAGCGCGATTCGAACGGATTTCATCCTGTCGGCGGAAATCATGGCGATAGCCCTATCTACCATTCCGGAGGCCGGGATTTGGGCGCAGGCGGTCGTGCTGGCGGTGGTGGGTGTAGGTATTACCGTGCTCGTCTATGGCGGCGTCGCCTTGATCGTGAAGGCTGACGATGCGGGTCTCGCGCTAGTGCGGATGCCGCCGAACAGCTTTACCGGCAGGCTTGCGCGGCGGGCGGGCTGGATACTGGTGAAGGGAGTTCCGCATTTTCTGCGGTGGCTCTCCATAGTCGGCACCGCGGCGATGATCTGGGTCGGCGGCGGCATTCTGGTGCATGGCGTCGCGTTTTTCGGCTGGCTTTGGCCGGAGCATGCGGTGGAGTGGCTCGCGGATGGTGCCGCGCATGCCTTGCCGGCGGTGGCTGAGATCGCCGCTTTCTTCGGCGGCGCGCTCGGCTCCGGCATCGCTGGGCTCTTGGTGGGCGCGCTGCTGATACCGCTCACCGAGGGGGTGCTTTCGCCGATATACAGGGGGATAGAGAGGGTGGTTCGCTCATGGAAGAGGTGAAATTCGTCGACGCAGCTTTGTTTTTGGATTTCGACGGAACCCTGGTGCGGTTAGAGCCGACGCCGGATGCCGTGTCGGTTTCTCCAGCCGTTAAAGATATCGTAGCAGAGTTCGGCGATGTTTTGGGAGGGGCGATTGCGATTGTGTCTGGGCGGGAAGCTGCAGATCTCCAGCGGATGCTGCGCCCCCTTCGGGTGAGGCTGGCCGGCGCGCATGGCGCCCAACTGGTCGATCCGCAAGGCGGTGTTTCGGCTGCTGCGGAGCGACCGTACCAGCTTGACGAGGCGTTCGGCATCATCAGTGCCTATGCCCAAAGGCACGGCCTGTTACAGGAGCGCAAGGCTACCGGTATGGCTCTGCACTTTCGCAGCCGGCCCGAATTGGAGCACGAGGCACGCTCGTTTGTGGGCGACCTTGGTAGCGCACACCCTCAATTCCGGGTGTTGCAGGGAAAAATGGTTTCGGAGTTGACCCTGAAAGATGTGAACAAGGGGCGGGCGATCGAGGCTTTCATGGCTTCGTCGCCGTTTGCGGGAAGAATACCCATAGCCGCAGGCGATGACACCACAGACGAGGATTCTTTTGCGGCTGTCCGGGCGATGGGTGGCATTGGCATCAAGACGGGTCCAGGCGCAACCGCGGCAGGCTATCGTCTGGCCGGCGTGGACGCGTGTCTAGCGTGGCTTAGAGCTTGCCTGGATCAAGGGTCGTTCCGTTTCGATGGGGTTGCACAATGCGTTTAGGCATGATCGGCAACTGTTCGGTCGCCGGCTTGATCGATGATCAGGCCCGCCTCGTGTGGCTTTGTTTGCCGCGGTTTGACGGGGAGCCAGTGTTCCACGGGCTGGTGGGAAACGGCCCCGGCGACTGCCATGATGGTGCATTCACCTTCGAGTTGAAAAATCAAACTTCCACTATACAAAAATACGACACCAATACCGCCGTCCTGCGGACCCGGTTGTGCGCGGATTCCGGTGAGGTGGAGATCGTAGACTTCGCACCGCGCTTCTCCGCGCTTGGGCGGATGTTCCGGCCGCAGATGGTGATCCGCTCGATCCGCCCGGTGGCCGGCTGGCCGCGCATACGCGTGCGGATCCGGCCGCGGTTCGAGTGGGGTGGCGCCGCGCCGACCGTCACGAGAGGGACGACCCACCTGCGCTATGCCGGTCGCGACATGGCCGTGCGGGTGACGACCAACGCGCCGCTGGACTATGTGCTGGCAGAGCGTGTATTCAATCTTGACCGCGAGTACCATTTTATTCTGGGTGCGGACAAGTCGCTGACGGAAGCACCGGAAGACGTTGCGCACCGTTTTCGCCGCGAAACGCTGAACTACTGGCTGGCTTGGTCACGCCGCCTTGCCATACCGCTGGAGTGGCAGGATGCCGTCATTCGGTCGGCAATTGCGCTCAAGCTGTGCAACTACGAAGCCACCGGTGCGATCGTGGCGGCAATGACAACCTCGCTGCCGGAGGCGCCGGACAGCGGCCGCAATTGGGATTACCGCTATTGCTGGGTTCGCGACGCGTTTTTTACGGTGAGGGCGCTCAACAGCCTCGCCGCTACCCGGACGATGGAGAGGTATTTCGGCTGGCTGATGAACGTCGTCAGCGATGCCGCCGGCGGCCACATTCAGCCGGTGCTGGGCGTTGGTCTGGAACACGATTTGACCGAACGTATCGCGCCTGATCTTCAAGGTTATCGGGGCATGGGGCCGGTCCGGATCGGCAACCAGGCTGCCGAGCATTTTCAGCATGATACCTATGGTAACGTCATTCTCGGAGCCGCACCCGCCTTCTTCGATCAGCGCCTTTACATGGATGCCGGCCCCGAGGCGTTTGCCATGTTGGAGCGTTTGGGAGAACAGGCATGGGAACTGCACGACAAGCCAGATGCGGGTGTCTGGGAATTGCGTACCCGTGCGCGCATTCATACGTCTTCTTCGGTGATGTGCTGGGCGGCGTGCGACCGGCTGGCGAAGATTGCGGCGCGTTTCGGCTTGGGAGAGCGAACCCGGTTATGGGGTGGACGGGCTGCGGTGATCCGGGAGGCGATCCTGCAGCGCGCATGGTCGCCCAAGCGCAACGCGTTCGTGGAAAGTTTTGAGGGACAGACGCTGGACGCCAGCGTATTGTTAATGGGTGAGGTCGGCATGATCAGCGGTAACGATCCGCGGTTCAGGAACACAGTTGATGCCTTGTCAGATACGCTGGGCCGGGGCGCGTTCATGCTTCGCTACGAAGAAGCGGATGATCTCGGCGCGCCGGCCGTAAGTTTCAATGTCTGTGCATTCTGGCGGCTGGATGCGTTGGCCAGGATAGGCCGCAAGGAAGAGGCAAGAGAGTACTTCGTCGATTTGCTGAATGCCCGAAACGCGTTGGGCCTGATGTCGGAAGATACGGACATGAAGACGGGGGAGGGCTGGGGGAACTTCCCCCAAACCTATTCGTTGGTTGGTATTATCAACGGTGCCATGCGTCTTTCCGCGCCGTGGGAGACCCAATTGTGAGCCGTCTCATCATTGTCTCGAACCGGGTCGCCGACCCGACCAGCGCCTCTCAATCGGGCGGACTCGCCGTCGCGGTAAGTGATGCTTTCCGCGAAGAGGAAGGCATTTGGTTTGGCTGGAAGGGGGACATCGTTGAGGAGTCAGCCCGGATTGGCGTTGAACTGGAGCAGCATGGAAAGGTAACGCTGGCGACGGTGCCGCTGACCGAACAGGAATACGAGGAGTATTACTTAGGCTATTCCAATCGTGCGCTTTGGCCGGTTTTTCATTACCGGCTGGACTTGGCCAAATTTTCTGTAAAATCGCAGGAAGTGTATCAAAGCGTTAACAAGCGTTTCGCCAAGGTGCTGGCCGCGCTCGTCGAGCCGGACGACGTGATCTGGGTTCATGACTATCATTTAATTCCGCTCGCCGCGTCGCTGCGCACGTTGGGATTGACCAACCGAATTGGCTTTTTTCTGCATATACCCGTGCCGCCACTTGACGTCATTATCGCCGTGCCCGATCATGAATGGTTGTTCGATTGTTTATTTGCCTACGATCTGGTTGGTGTTCAAACGGACAACGATCGCGACAACCTATTGCATTACATTGAGGAAACGCAGGATCAGGTTGATGCCGCGACACACCCATTTCGGCATGCCAAACCCGAGGTACGCTTCGATGCTTTCCCGATCGGGATCGATGTCGAAGCCTTTTCTGCAATGGCTCGAACCAAAGAGGCGAACACCATTGTCGCCCGGCTGAGATGGGACGCGGTCAAGCACCATATTCTCGGGGTCGATCGTCTGGACTACTCGAAGGGGCTACCGGACCGCTTTCTCGCTTACCGGTGCTTTCTGGAGCAATACGAAAGCCCGCGCACGCAGAAGCAAACGATGCTCCTGCAGATCGCGCCGCCCACCCGCAGTGAACTGCCTGCATATGGTGATATCCGCGAGGAGTTGGAGCGATTGACGGGCGCCATTAATGGCTACTTTGGGGATTATGACTGGACGCCGATCCATTACATTCACCGTTCGTTGCCCCGGGCGACGCTGGCGGCATTGTGCCGGGCATGCTCGGTGGGGCTGGTCACGCCGTTGCGCGATGGCATGAACCTGGTTGCGAAGGAATATGTGGCGGCGCAAGAATCCAGAAGATCCGGGCGTGCTGGTGCTGTCGCAGTTTGCCGGTGCCGCCGGGGAGATGAAAGAAGCCTTGATCGTCAACCCTTACGATCACGACGAAGTTGCCGAGGCCCTGAACACCGCCATTTCCATGGGGCTTGAAGAACGGCAGCAGCGCCATCAGGCACTGTTCGACCGGATTTCGCGCAATGACGTTACCGCCTGGCGCAACGCATTCCTGTCGTCGCTAACCGGGAACTAGGATGAACAGCGTGGGCGATGGGCTCCGCTTGATTGCGGATGTCGGAGGAACGAATGCCCGCTTCGCGACAGTTCACCGGTCCGGCTCCCCCGAAAATCTCGTCAGCCTGCCAGTGGGCCGCTATTCCGGCTTTGCGGATGCGGTCCACGACTATATGGAAAACGCCGGGGTGAGTTTATCATCCGTTAAGCGGATGGCGATTGCCGTTGCCGGTCCGGTTCGCTCCGGCGAGGTGTCCATGACGAACGCTCCGTGGCATCTGAGTGAAACCAATTTGTCCGAGCGTTTCGGTGGCGTGCCCGTCCGCCTCATCAACGATTTGGCGGCCATAGCCCATGCATTGCCGGTGCTGCGTGAAAACGACTGCCGGATCGTTTCGCCGGGAGAGCCGAATCAGCCACCCATGCCGATGCTGGCGGTTAATGTTGGCACTGGGCTGGGCGCAGCGGTGGCCATCCCGACGAATGCCGGCTGGATTGCGTTGCCGACGGAGGTCGGTCATCTCCGTTTTGGCGCTACAACGCCGCAAGAAATGGCGCTGTTGGAGCATGGGGATACCTTCGAAGATCTGCTCGCCGGCCCGGGCTGGCAGCGGCTCGCAGGCGCATGGGCCGATGCAGTGACACCGCGGTCTCACTTTCCGGATAAGGCTGCCATTTACTCTAGTCTCCTCGGCCGGTTCACCGGCGACGCCGTTCTGGCGACCGGAGCCTGGGGAGGCGTCTTCTTTTGCGGCGGCGTCTTGGGGGGGTGGGACGAGCTGATAGACGAAGCGGTACTAATTCAGCATTTCTGTGACCATGGTCCTATGACCAAGCTTCTGCAGCGCGTGGCGTTGTGTCGGATCCTGATCGAAAACCCTGCTTTGCTAGGATTGACGCATTTGCAATTTTAGAGTGAAACAGTTTGATTAAGCGGCCATTTCCTGAACCATGCGCGATTTTTCTTTACGGGTTGAAACACACTGCGGCGCAACGGGCATATTGCTGCTGTTGCGCATTGCCTTTAACCACATAAGATAGGCTGCATGGAAAACACATTCGATGAAATGTTGGCGGAAGACGGGACGCCGCGCGCGCCGTATGCCGCCTATGCCGACTGGTTCGGCGCGGAAGACCTGACAGGGTTGCGCAAAAAGCTGGCCGATGCAGAGGCCGTTTTCCGGCGCATCGGCATAACCTTCAATGTCTATGGCGCGGAGGAAGCGACCGAACGCCTGATACCGTTCGATATCGTCCCCCGGATCATCGCGGCCAGGGAATGGTCTCGCATGGCGCGGGGAATCGAGCAACGGGTGCGGGCAATCAATGCATTTCTGCACGACGTGTATCACCGCCAGGAAATCGTGCGGGCAGGCCGTGTGCCGGCAGAGATGATCACGGGAAATGACGCCTTTCTTCCCCAGATGATCGGCCTGCAAGTGCCGGGTGGGGTTTATACCCACATTGTCGGCATCGATATCATACGGACTGGGCCTGACGATTTTTTCGTGCTCGAAGACAATGCGCGCACGCCTTCTGGCATCTCCTATGTGCTGGAGAACCGGGAGACTATGCGCCAGATGTTTCCCGAACTTTTCACCCTGATGCCAGTGCGCTCGGTGCGCAACTATCCGGCGCTATTGCGCCGATCGCTCGCTGCCTCCGCACCGGCCGGCACGACCGGCCGGCCCGGTCGTCGCCGTCTTGACGCCCGGTATTCAGAACTCCGCCTATTTTGAGCATTCCTTTCTCGCCGATCAGATGGGGGCGGAACTGGTGGAGGGTGGAGATCTGCGCATTGTCGACGGCCGGGTCGCCATGCGGACGACGCGCGGTTTTACGCCGATCGACGTGCTGTACCGGCGGGTGGATGACGACTACCTGGATCCCATGACTTTTCGTCAGGACTCGCTGCTGGGCGTGCCCGGCATCATGGATATTTACCGCGCCGGCGGCATTACTATTGCAAATGCGCCCGGTACCGGCATCGCCGACGACAAGGCAATTTACTCCTATATGCCCGACATCATCGAATTCTATACCGGCGAAAAGGCTATATTGCGGAACGTCCCGACCTGGCGCTGTTCGGATCCGGATTCGCTGGCCTATGTTCTGGAAAACCTGAGCGAACTGGTCGTGAAGGAAGTGCACGGCTCTGGCGGATACGGCATGTTGATAGGTCCGGCTGCCAGCAAGCGGGAAATCGCGTCGTTCGCCCGCAAGCTGAAGTCGCGCCCCGCCAATTATATCGCGCAGCCAACCTTATCGCTGTCGACCGTGCCGACCATGACCCGCAGCGGCCTCGCACCGCGTCATGTCGATCTGCGGCCGTTCGTTCTGGTCTCGCCGCGCGGGATCGAAATAACGCCGGGCGGCCTGACGCGGGTCGCGATGAAAAAAGGCTCCTTGGTGGTCAATTCCAGTCAGGGCGGCGGGACGAAGGATACTTGGGTGCTGGAGGAGTAGCCACATGCTTGGGAGGACAGCCGGCGGCCTTTTTTGGATGTTCCGCTACTTGGAGCGCAGCGAAAACATGGCGCGTTTGGTGCAGGCCGGCCACCAGATGGCGCTGACCAGCCTTGCCGAAGCGGAGGGAGAGTGGGAATCGGTGCTGACGACGGTGGGAATCAGGGCGTCCTTTATGGAGCAGCATGATCAGGTCGACACATCGTCGGTCACGAACTTTTTGCTGCGTGACAAATCCAATCCATCCAGCATCATCTCGATGATCCGCATGGCGAGGGACAATGCCAGGATGGTCCGCACCGCACTGACGCGCGAGGCCTGGGAAGCGACGAACGAATGCTGGATTGCCCTTAGCGAAGCCATGGCGCGGCCCATCCGTGAGCGCGATTTGCCCGATGTTCTGGGCCTGATACGGCGGCAGAGCGCGTTGGTGCGCGGGGCGACGCACGGCACGATGCTGCGCAACGACATCTATAATTTCGCCCGGCTGGGTACGTTTTTGGAACGGGCGGACAATACGGCCCGTATTCTTGATGTTAAGTATTTCCTGTTGCTGCCTTCGGCGTCTTACGTCGGTTCACCGTTCGACAATATGCAATGGGAGACGATCCTGCGGTCCGTTTCTGCCGACAGATCCTATCATTGGTTGAATGGAGGCGACGTGGATTCTGCCGGTATCGCGGACTTTCTGATTTTTGACAGACGGCTGCCGCGCTCATTGACGTTTTGTTATGCCAATGTCTGTGACAATCTGAATGATCTGGCGCGGGAGTACGGTAGCGGGATGCCAAGCCAAGAGTTGGGGACAGAATTGGACAGCCGGCTGGCAGACCAGGATATCGATGGTATTTTCGACACCGGTCTGCACGAATTTCTGATAGAGTTCCTTGGCGCGAACGGGCAGCTAGGGCAGCAGATCGAACAGGATTTCCGATTTTTTGAATAAGGCTGCTTGAACACGTCTATGCGAATTAAAATTACCCATCTGACTCACTATCAATACGAGGCAGGCGTATCCTATGCGCTGCAGCGGTTGCGATTGACGCCGGAGTCGCGCAGCTATCAGTCTGTTCTGAACTGGTCAACCAAAGTGGACGGTGGGTCTAAACAGGTTGAGTACAGCGACCATCATGGTAATCAGGTTGAATTGATCAGCGTTGATCCCGGTCGTCTCGATGTATCGATTCGGTGCGAAGGTGAGGTTGAGACCAGCAACGCCCAGGGGATGTACGGAAAGCACCGCAGCTATGTGCCGATGTGGCTGTTCCGGCGCGCTACCGAGTTGACGCGACCGGGGCCCCTGGTTCGAAAACTTGTCCGCTCCGTCGGTGATGATTTCGAAAACGATATCGCGCGCATGCACGATCTCTCGTCTCTAATCCGTGAGCGGGTTATTTATGAAACTGGCATAACCCATTCCGCCTCAACCGCCGAACACGTGTTGGAGGCCGAGCGCGGGGTTTGCCAGGATCATGCGCACGTGTTTATCTCAGCTGCACGGCTGATGGGCTATGCAGCCCGGTATGTGGGCGGTTATTTGGTCATCGAAGACCAGGTGGAGCAGGCCGCTGGCCACGCCTGGGCCGAAATCCACATCGACGATCTCGGTTGGGTGGGGTTCGATATCTCAAACGGCATATCCCCGGACGACCGCTATGTTCGCGTCGCCACAGGGCTGGATTATTCCGGCGCGGCGCCGATTTCCGGCATGCGCTTCGGTGACGGGGGCGAAAAGATGACAGTTACTATCGAGGTCGAGCGACAATGACCTACTGCGCCGCCCTGAAGTTGAACCGGGGCCTGGTGTTTATGTCGGATACCCGCACAAATGCAGGCGTCGACAATGTTTCCGTTTTTCGCAAAATGTTCACCTGGTCGGTGCCGGGTGATCGGGTGATCACGGCCTTGACCGCGGGGAATCTTGCGACGACCCAGGCGCTTATCAGCGTGCTCGACGAGCGCACCAAGGCGCCGGCCGAGCGCAATCCGTCGATCCTGGAGGCGCCGTCGATGTTCCAGGTCGCCAGAATTGTCGGAGATACATTGCGGGATGTGATTCGCACCAGTTCCGAAAACGGCCAACGGAGCGATGCGCCATTCGGCGCGAGTGTGATTTTGGGCGGGCAGATTGCGACCAGCGAGCCACGGCTGTTTCTGGTCTATTCGGAGGGCAATTTCATCGAAGCGTCCACCGATACGCCGTTCTTTCAGATTGGCGAGACCAAATATGGTCGCCCGATCCTGGTGCGCGCCTACGACCCGTTTTTGAGCTTCGAGGACGCGGTCAAGCTGCTGCTTGTTTCGTTCGAACTCGACGTTGAAGGCGAACCTGTCGGTAGGCTTGCCATTCGATGTCCAAACCTATGAACGAGATTCGCTCAAGGTCGGACACTATCGCCGGATCGAGCACGATGACCCCTACTATCAGCTGATTTCAGACGGTTGGGGCGATTTGCTGCGGCGGGCTCTTTGCGCGCTGCCGCCGTTTTCGTTTGAGCAGGGCAAACACGGGACGGCCGAGCGGCAGGCTTTCGGTGCCGGTACCGGTTACGGCCAGAAAGAGCGTGCGAGTTAATCCGGGTCCGCCCGTTGGCGCAGCAGGAACTCGCGACCGACCTTGACGCTGGGCTTGCCGCCATATTCCACGATATCCGCGGTGGCATAGGTCTCCGACCAGCGGTCGGGGAGAAAGGAACCAGTGCCGATCATATCGACCGGTGTTTGTGCTAGCGCGAATGCCCGGCATTTTTCAATGTCGAAGCCGGACGAGGCGACGATCTTCACGTTCGTAAATCCCGCATGATCCAGCCGCTCGCGCAGATGCCAAACGGCGGCCGCAGAAACGCCCGTGCCGATCATGTGTTTAAGCTCGGTCTCGGTGCGGAACTGGCGGATCGATGCCGGCGCGTTCCGATCCAGGACGGCATAGGAGGATTGGGTATCCAAGCCTTCGACATAGCGTCCGCCGTGGGTATCCAGTCGGAACGCCAGCCGTCCTTCGGCCGCGAGTTGGGGGAAGGCCGCCGCAACTTCCAGGGAATCGCGGATTTCGTGGCCGTAATAATCCACCAGAACCGTCAGGTTTTCATCCGGATAGGTTTTGTGGAACATCTCGGCGGCGGCCAGGGTCGAGCCCGCATAGCCAATCAGGGCGTGCGGCATGGTGCCGAACCCGTGCGGCTGGCTGAAATACGGCGCCGTGGCGTCGGTGGCGTTGCCGACAAAGCCGACCGCGCCCGCATCGTTCAGGGCCGAGCGGGAGCCGACGCTGGCCGCGTAGGCCATGATCTCTGCCATGTCGGCCCCGGCGCAATGGCGCGCGTCCATTGCCATGAACGCAACCTTTGGCAGCGCCTTGCACATTTCATAGGCATTGTATGCCGCCATGCAGGCCGCGCCAAGCTTCTGCAGGTAGAGCGTCTCCAGGTCCACCAGATGGTAGAGGGAGCCGGAGAGGTAGAGGAGCGGCTCGCCCGCGCCCACCCACTCGCCCTCCTTGTGGCGTAGCTCGATGTCAAACGTTATGCCGCGCGCCCGACCGATCATCTCGATCCAGTCGATGGCGAGCCGGGGACAACAAACCACGGGCCGGCGCATGAAGACGGCATAGGTGACGGCCACATCGCCAAACTTTCCGACCGTGGCCTTGGTCTTGCGGAAATAGGCATCCGTGTAGCGCGCCACCTCGTCTTCACGCGGGCGGGTAGCGATGGACTCGTTCTGCCCCTTTGTGCTCACCGCGTCGAAACCGGTTACCCTTGAGCCGCCATGGGAATCGTCCCATAGCGCCGTTCTTCTTTCAGTTGCTCGGCAATCAAGAAGGCGAGTTCCAAGGCCTGCGACGCATTCAGGCGCGGGTCGCAATGGGTGTGATAGCGCGCGCCCAGGCCGGCCTCGCTGATTGCCTGGGCGCCGCCCAGGCACTCGGTCACGTTCTGGCCGGTCATTTCGACATGAATGCCACCCGGATGGGTGCCTTCCGCGCGATGGACCGCAAAGAACCCTTGAACCTCACCGATGATCCGGTTGAACGGACGGGTCTTATAGCCGCCGGCGGTGATCGTGTTGCCGTGCATCGGATCGCATGACCAGACCACCTTCTTGCCCTCGCGTTCAATCGCCCGGATCAAGCGCGGCAGGCCGTTCTCGATGCCGTCGACGCCCATGCGGGCGATCAGGGTCAGCCGGCCGGGCTCGTTGGCTGGGTTCAGTGCGTCGATCAGGCGAAGCATATCGTCCGGCTCCAGGCTCGGGCCGCATTTCATGCCGATCGGATTCTTGACGCCGCGCAGGAACTCCACATGGGCGCCGTCCACCTGCCGGGTGCGGTCTCCGATCCACAGCATATGGGCGGAGGTGTCGTACCACTCGCCCGAGGTGCTATCGATGCGGGTCATCGATTGCTCATAGGGCAACAGCAGGGATTCGTGGCTGGTGTAGAAGCTGGTTTCGCGGATTTGCGGCGTGGTCTCGCTAGTCAAGGCCACAGGCGGCCATGAACTCCAGCGTCTCCGTCAGCCGGTCCGCCAGTTCCTGATAGCGGGCGGACTGGGCGCTTTTCTCGACGAAATCCAGGTTCCAGCGATGCACTTGGTGCAGGTCGGCGTAACCGCCCTGGGCGAAGGCGCGCAACAGATTCAACGTGGACGACGCCTGGGAGTAGCTGCGCACCATGCGGGCCGGGTCCGGCTCGCGCGCGTCCTTGTCGAACTCCATGGCGTTGATGATGTCGCCGCGGTAGCTCGGCAAGGTGACATCGCCCTGGGTCTCGGTTTCCGACGAACGCGGCTTGGCGTACTGCCCGGCAAGGCGGCCGACCTTCACGACCGGAACGGCCGCTCCATAGGTGAGGACCACCGCCATCTGGAGCAGAACGCGGAACGTATCCCGGATATTGTTGGCGTTGAATTCGGCGAAGCTTTCGGCGCAATCGCCGCCCTGCAACAGAAACCCCCGGCCCTCCGCGACACTGGCCAACGCCTTTTTCAGTGCGCGTGCCTCGCCAGCAAAAACCAGCGGCGGCATGCCGGCCAGGATTTCTTCGGTCGCCGCGAGCGCAGCCTTGTCGCTGTACTCGGGCATCTGCCGAATGGGCTTGGAACGCCAGCTATCGGGGGCCCAGGCAGTCACCATTGGGGGAACTCCAAATTTTATCCATAACGTGTATGTTGATGGTCTTATAGGGAGCGCAAGCGCCAAGCGCTAGAGGCAGTTAACCGCCGCCGCCGAGCCTGTATCAGCCGGATGAGACGGACCGGTATTCCTTTAGCTTAACAGCCAAGGCGCATTGCAGCGGCGAACCACGTCGCGCAGTTCTTCGATCAGCGTTACCGGCAAGGGCACGCCGTCGCGGGAGCGCTCGGCAAAGGTTGCCCATTCCGGGTCGCCCGCGACCAGCACGGGCTTGGCGGGATCGACCGGCGGGGTTGCGTGCAGCATGTCAATCAGCCGGTCCAGATCCTCACCGAACTCCTGATTGTCGCGGAAATGCGAGGGGGCAATGGCCAGGAAAAAATGGCCGGTCTGCGTCGCCGACTTGACCGGGCGGCCCTGGTCGTCGGTCTCGCCCGGCTCGCTCCAGGCGCCCATGAGCACGGCGCACAGGATCTCGACCATCATGGCGAGGCCGTAGCCCTTGTGGCTGCCGAGTTCGCGGCTGCCGCCGACGGGTGTGATGCGCCGGGCCCTGACCGCTTCCGCTACGTCGGTGGTCGGCTGACCGGACTCGTCCATGGCCCAGCCTGCCGGAATTGGCTTGCCGCGGCGCAGCGCGTTGCGGATCTTGTTCACCGCGACGGTGGACGTGGCCATGTCGAGGGCGAAGGGCGTGTTTGCCTCGGCCGGCGCCGCGAACGCGATCGGGTTGGTGCCGATGATCGCGTCCCGCCCGAATGTCGGCACGATGGCGGGGGCGGGGGCGTGGGTCATGGCGATGCCGATCATGCCGGCCTTGGCCGCCTGGCGGGAGTAGTAGCCCGCCGCGCCGAAATGGTTCGAGTTCCGCACGCCTACCAGGCCCACACCGGTTTTCTCTGCCTTGTCACAAGCCAGCGCCATGGCTTGGACGGAGACCGGATGGCCGAGGGACTTGTCCGCGTCGATCAGGGCGACGGCGGCTTTCTCGCGCACCACCTGTACGTTCGGCGAGACGTTGATGCGCCCCGCCTGCCGGCGCTGGTCGTACATCGGCACCAGGCCAATGCCGTGCAAATCGACGCCGTGCAGATCCGCGTCGGTCAGTGCCTCCGCTGCCCGGGCGGCAGGTTCCGCCGCCACACCCCAGGCGGTGAGCACGGATTCGATTTGGGCTCGAACGGTCTCGCCAGCAACGTGGCGGATGGTGGTTGCGGCAGGCATGGTCGCTACTTTACTCGCTGGCTGACGGCATCGCGGCATCGTCCAGCGCGTTGGCGCGGCGATAGGCATCTCGGTCGGATACGCGGGCGTGGTAGGCTTCAAACTCGGGCCGCTTTTCGATCATGTCGAAGGCCAGTCCGAAGCCGATATGGGAGCCGACATAAACGTCGGCGGCGGTGAAGGACGGGCCGGCGATATAGTCATTAACCGATACCGCGTGCGCCAGAACATCCAGCGTGCGCTGTACGCTGCCGTAGCCGACCATCTTCTGCTGCTCTTCATTGGGCTCAAAGCCCATCCGCTGGTTGGACGTCGCCGCCTCCAATGGCCCGGCACCGAAAAAAAGCCAGCGGTAATAGTTGCCGCGCTGCCCCGGCGGCGGCGCGAGCCCCGCCTCGGGAAAGGTGTCGGCAAGATAGGCGCAGATTGCAGCGCATTCGCTAACAACGACGTCGCCATAGACCAGGGTCGGGACCTTTCCCATGGGGTTCAGCGCCAGATATCCCGGGGTATTCATCGCCGGGCCGTATTCCAGAATTTCGGTGCGATAGGGGATCCCGGTTTCCTCCAGCATCCAGCGGACAATGCGGCCGCGCGACATGGGATTGGTGTAGAAAACAAGTTCACCGCTCATCGGCAGCTCCTCCCGTCTATTTAGGCTTGGCGCAAGTTGCCCAGGCACGCCAGACTATGGCGCACCCCTCCAATGAAGCCAAGCATGAGTGACCCCCATGAGTGACCCCACCCGCCTGACCGCCCTGCAAGCCGGCGATGAAATCGCTGCCGGTCGCCTGACCTCCGAAGCTCTGGTGCAGGCGCTGCTGCAAAGGATCGCCGAGCGGGACGATGCGGTCTTGGCCTGGGCGCATCTGGAGCCGGAGCGGGCGTTGGAGGAAGCACGGGCACGGGATCGGGAGCGTCCGCGCTCGGTGCTGCACGGCGTGCCGGTCGGGGTGAAAGATATCCTGGACACGCACGACTACCCGACTGAATGCGGCTCGCCGATCTACAAGGGCAACCGCCCGGCCAGCGACGCCGCTTGCGTGGGCATGCTGCGGGAGGCTGGGATGGTGGTGATGGGCAAGACCGTCACCACGGAGTTCGCCATGCGCAATGCCGGCCCGACCCGCAATCCGCACGACCCCAAACGGACGCCGGGCGGCTCGTCCAGCGGTTCGGCGGCGGGCGTCGCGGATTTCCAGGTGCCGCTTGCCATCGGCACGCAAACGGCGGGTTCCGTCATCCGCCCGGCGAGCTATTGCGGCGTCGTCGGGTACAAGCCGACCCATGGCCGGATCATGCGGAACGGCATGAAGGTGCTGGCGGAATTGCTGGATACGATCGGCTGCATGGCGCGCTCGGTGCTGGACGCCAACGCGTTTGCCTCGGTCATGGAGGGCGTACCGGTCCAGACCCTGCCCAAGATTGCCAAGGGGCCGATGTTTGCCTGGAGCAAGACGCATATCTGGGACGAAGCCGAGGCGGGTACCCGCAAGGTGATGCAGGAGGCGGTAGAGCGCGTTCAGGATGCCGGTGGCACCGCCGTCGAGATCGGCATGCCGCCCTCCTTTAAAAACGCGTTGGAAGCGCAGGAAATCATCATGACCTTCGAGGCCTGGCGCGGCCTCGCCTTTGAGCGCACCAACCATCACGAGAAACTGTCGGCGGCGCTGAAGGACTACATCAAGGACGGTGGCCGCTTCTCCCGCGAACGCTATGACTGGGCGCGCAACGTGCAGGCGAGTTGCAAGGCGACATTCTGGCAGTTGCTGGAGCGCTATGGCGCGCTGCTGGTGCCGGCCGCGCCCGGGGAGGCGCCGAAGAATTTGGCCTTTACCGGTTCGCCCAACTTCAACCGCACATGGACCTTGCTTGGCGTGCCGTGTGTAACGGTGCCGGGCTTGTCCGGCCCGGAGGGACTGCCGGTCGGCATCCAGGTCGTCGGCCCGGCAGGCCGCGCGCACGACACACTCGCGCATGCGGCCTGGCTGGAGAGTGTGTTGGGCTAGTCTGAGTTGTCCCCGTGCTCGTCATCGTCATCGTCATCGTCTTCGGGGTTCGCGCCTTCGTTCTCTGACGCGCCGACATCCCAATAGAGCCCGGCCATCATGCCCAGGCCCTCGCGCGCCACGGACAGCAGCAGGTGCTCGTTCGGGGCATGCTGGCTGCAGCCGGCATAGGAGTGCGGCACCCAGATCGTCGGCATGCCCAGCAGGTCCGTAAAGACATCGTTCGGGATCGAGCCACCCAGATTAGGCAGGACCGCGGGCGGCGCTCGCAAGGTTTGCGCCAAGGAGGCGACCGCGCGCTCCACCCACGGATCGTCCAGATCGGTGCGGGTGGCGGCCATGGCCATGCGGGTGGCCTCTACCTGCACCATGTCAAAGCCTTCTTCCGCCAGACGGTCTCTGATCGCCTGTTCGAAGCCCTCGTGGTTGCTGCCGGCGATGAAGCGGATCTGGCAATAGGCAGTCGCGCTGGGCGGCACCGCGTTGACCGGGTTGTCCGGATTGCCGGTGGAGAATGACAGCACCTCAAACGTGTTCCAGCCGAAGACGCGCTCCCAGGGCGTCAGGCCGGGCTCGCCCCAGTCCAGATCGATTTCCGGCGCATCGGGGCCGCCGTCCACCTCGCAATCGGCGATGGCGGTGCGCAGCGCATTGGAGAGGGGCGGGGGCTTCAGGGCGTCCAGCAGGATGGCGCCGCGCCGGTCCACCAGCGTCCCGATGGCATGCATCAACTGCGTGCCGGGATTGGAGAGCAGGCCGCCCCAATTGCCGGAATGGTGGCCGCCGGCGCGGGCGTTGATCGAAAGCTTGAATGTCGCCGTCCCGCGCGAGCCGAGAAAAATCGTCGGCCGGTCCGGTTTCAATCGCGGCCCGTCGGAGGCGATCAGCACGTCGGCGGCGAGCTTTTCCTTGTACTCCTCCGCGAATTCCCGCAGGCCGCGCGAGCCGACTTCCTCGCTCATCTCCAGCAGGATGCGCAGATTGAAGCCGAGCCTGCCGCCACGTGCCTCCAGCACGGTCATCAGCGCCAGCAGGTTGATGGCGTGCTGACCCTTGTTGTCCGCCGTGCCGCGGCCATAGAGCCGGCCGCCGTCTGCGTCGGTGGTCCAGGGGTCGCGGTCTTCATCCCATTCGCCCTCCAGCCCGCGCACGGTGTCGCCGTGGCCGTAGAGCAGGATTGTCGACAGGCCGTCTGCCTCCTGGCGCCCGGCGATTAGGAAGGGGCCGCCGCCCTCGGCCGGGTTGTCGTGAATTTCCCACTCGCAACCGAGCAATTCGACGGCTGGCACAATGGCCTCTTCCAGATAGCGCACCAGGTCTGGGTAGTGCTCGGGCTCTTGCGCGGTCGACGGGATCGAGACCCAATGGGCCATGACTTCCTCGAACACGCCCTCGTCCACAAGGGCCTGGGCTTGAGCGATTGCTTGGTCGCGGGACATTTGTCGGCTGCTCCGGCTGGACTTCGATTGCGGGCGGACCCTATCCTCTGTTGCGTGAAATGTCAGCGGAGGAACGCGCCATGCCCCTTTCATGGTCTCATATCGTCTATTTCGTGAAAGACGAGCAAAAAATGCTCGACTTCTATACCAGGGTTTTGGGCTTTCAGGTGACCGACCGCGGAGAGATTCCGGGCAGGGGTTACGAGATCATCTTCCTCAGCCAGGATCCGGAAGAGCATCACCAGATCGGCTTTGCCACCATGCGCGAGAACGGTGATGCGCCCAACAGCGTCGCGCACGTGGCCTTCCGGGTGCGCAATATGGGAGAGTTGCGCAAGACCATTGCCGGCCTGCGCGGTGAGGGTGTCGAGATGCGGCCGACCACGCACGGCAACACCTGGTCGGTCTATTTTCAGGATCCGGAGCAGAACGGCATCGAGATCTTCTGCGATTCGCCCTGGCAGGTGCAGCAGCCTCAGGGGGAGACCTGGGACATGGACCTGGACGACGAGGCGCTGCTCGCCTGGACGGAGGAGCGCTTCAAGACCGAGGCGCGCTTTGAACCGCGCGCCGACTTCGTGGCGCGGCGGAGGAAGGAACTGGCCTAGCCCCAGGGCTGGGCTCTCTCCATGACAGAGGGAAGGGAAGGACCCCCGGTCCTGATCGCCGGCGGCGGACCGGTGGGAATGACCTGCGCTCTGGCGCTGGCGCAGCATGGCGTGCGCTCCACCCTGTTCGAGCGCAACTCGAAGACGACGCGCCATCCGAAGATGGACATTACCAACGGGCGCTCGCTGGAATTGTTCCGGCGGCTGGGTCTGGCGGAAAAGCTGCGCGATGTGGCGGTGCCGCGGGGCCATCCGCTGGATGTCTCGTGGGTCACCAGCATGGCGGGGCACGAACTGCACCGCTTCCGCTACCCGTCTCCGAACGAGGCGCGGGCGCTCTACGCCGCGGCGAATGACGGCCGGCAGCCGCTGGAGCCGCACATGCGCGTATCTCAGGTCGTGATCGAGCCGGTGTTGAAAGCCGCCGTGATGGCCGAACCGCTGATCGAGAGCCACTGGGGCGTGGCGGTCGAGGGTCTCGCGCAAGACACGGATGGTGTCACGCTGATTGTTCGGGACCGGGCGACGGATCAAGTGCGGCAGGTGCGAGGTTGGTATCTGGTCGGCTGCGACGGTGGCGGCAGCGTGGTGCGCCAGGCGGTCGGCATCGGCCTTGAGGGCCAACATGCCGTCGCCAACCGCTTCATGATCCACTTTCGCAGCCGGGCGCAGGACGTCCTGCAGCGCTTTGGCATCGCCTGGCACTACCAGTCGCCCAAGGGCACGCTGATCGCTCAGGACGACCGCGAGGTCTACACACTGCACGCCCGCTTTCCCGATGGCATGGACACGAGCAATGTAGACCCGCTGCCGACCCTGTTCGCGGCATTGGGAACGGAAATCGAGGCGGAGATCCTGGTCGCGAATCCCTGGACGCCGCACCTGCTGGTGGCGGAGCGCTACCGCGAAGGCCGGATTTTTTTGGCGGGCGATGCGGCGCATCAATATATCCCGACCGGCGGCTACGGCATGAACACCGGAATCGGGGACGCCGTAGGCATCGCCTGGCAACTGGCAGCGGCAGTGCAGGGCTGGGGCGGGCCGGCCTTGCTGAATGCCTATGAGGCCGAGCGGCGGCCTGTGGGTCTCATCAATCGCGACTGGTCCGAGCGGCACACGGGCGTGCGGCTTCAGATCGCCGACGCCTATGCCCACAACCCTGAAGCAGATCATGACGCGAGCCAACGCGAGCGGCTTGCTGGGTTTATTGCCGAGGCGGGAAACGTGGAGAACGAGGCGCTGGGGCTGGAGTTCGCCTACCGCTACGACGCCTCGCCCGTGGTCGCGCCCATTCTGGAGCGGGAGCGTGGCCCCGCGCCGCCGGACGATCCGGCCAGCATCCCCGCCATCGCCTGGTCCGGCATGCGCGCGCCGCACCTGTTCTGTGACGATGCGCAATTTGAGAGGGGAGGGGCTATCTTCGACAAGCTGGCGCCCTCCGGCTTTACCTTGTTGCGTTTCAATCCGTGGGCTGACGCTGCGCCGATGCAGGAAGCCGCGCGTGCCGTCGGTGTGCCGCTGGCCCTGGTCGAGATTGCCAGTGACCGGGCACGTGACGTCTACGGCGCGGACCTGGCCTTGATCCGCCCGGACCAGCACCTCGCCTGGCGAGGCAACGTGGCCCAGCCAGAAGCCATCCATACTGCCCGGGGAGTCCTCCTGTCATGACCAAGGTCGTTATCGTCGGCGCCGGCATCGGTGGCACCGCCTGTGCCCTGGCCCTGCTGAAGCATGGCTTCGAGGTAACGCTGCTGGAGCAGGCCAGGGCCTTCGGCGAGGTGGGTGCGGGCGTGCAGATGAGCCCGAACGCCAACCGCGTGATCGACGCGCTGGGCCGGCTGGACGCTGTCTTGCAGGTGGCGACACATCCCGAAGCCGCCATCTCCACCAGCTGGGACACGGGCGAGCCCTTGCGCGTCGTGCCGTTCGGCCAGCATGTGCTGGACCGTTGGGGCTATCCCTATATCCATCTCTACCGGCCCGATCTGATCTGGGCGCTCAGCGACGGCTTGCCGGCGGGTATCGCCCGGATGGGCGCCAAGGTGACCGCCATTCGCGAAGAATCCGGCCGCGTCGGGGCAGACCTCTCCAACGGTGAAGTGGTTTGGGGCGACGTGCTGGTTGGGGCTGACGGTATTCATTCAACGGTGCAAAAGCACCTGCACGGCGATCACGCGGCCCGGTTCACCGGCTACATGGCCTGGCGCGGCCTTTGCCCCGGCGACGTGGCTCGGGCGGAGGGCGTACCATTGGTCTCCGGCAATGCCTGGGGGCCGGGCAGTCACTTCGTGAACTATTATGTCGGCGCGCAGAACGGCGAGGGCCTGGGGCGCTACATGAACTGGGTCGGCGTGGTGGCGCATGATGGCTCGGCCATCGAGAGCTGGACCGCCGAAGGCTCCATTGGGGATGCGCTCCGCGACTTCGAAGGCTGGCAGCCGCGCATCCGCGATATCATCGCCGCGACCCCCAAGGCGATGAAATGGGCGCTGCACGACCGCGACCCGATGCCGTTCTGGAGCCGGGGCCGCGTGACGCTGCTGGGCGATGCCTGTCACCCGATGCTGCCCTTCATGGCGCAGGGGGCGGCCCAGGGTATCGAGGACGGCTATGTGCTGGCCCGCTGCCTGACCGAGACCGCGGGCGGCGTCGAGGCAGCCTTGCAGCGCTACGAGCGCAACCGGCTGGAACGTACGGCCTGGGTGCAGGAGGGCTCCCGCCGCAACGAAAAGGTCTTTCACCTGAGCGATCCGCAGGCGGTCGCCGACCGCAACGCTCGGCTGGCGGCGGAGGTAAAAACCAACCCCGACGGCGTCAGCGCCGATCAGTCACGCCTCTTCAACCATGATGTCGTGAACGGCCGCCTGGCCGTCTGATCATAACCAGTAGCGCCAGCCCCGCGCGCGCCGGAGTCAGACCTCGACGACAGCGGCCGAACTTTCGGCGTCGGGCGAGCGAATCATGATCAGGGACTTGGTCATGAAGAGATAGGGCTCGCGCAGCAACCGCCCGTCCGGAAACAGGTTGCGCATCAGCGTCTTGTCGACGAGGTGCACATAGTCGATGCGGCCCATCGCGTCCCGATAGCTGCACTTCGAGGCGTAACCGACATTGAAGTTGTTATGCAGTTTGATGCGCAGAAGATCCGGCAGCCAATGGATGAACGGCAAGCCGTAGTGCGGCTCCAACGGGAACCACCAATAGGGAACCTGCACGAAATAGCCGCGGCCGATGCGCCGGGTTTCATCCGCAATCCGGATCATATTTTGGTAGCTGCCGACATGCTCGATGACGCTGTTGGAATGGGCGATATCGAAAGATTTATCGGCGAATTCTGGCATGTGGCAGCCATCGCCAGTGACGTCGTCGAACACAATGCCATCACCGCCGGCGGCGTGCAAATCCAGTTCCTCCTCCGAATTCAGCACGGTGACATGCACGCAGGGGCGGAGTTCGGGATCAAGCAAGTCCCAATAGGCCCGGGTGCCGCCGATATCCAAGATTGAGACATGGTTCTGTTCGCGCAAGACGGACTTGATCAACTGCTCCAGATGAGCAAACCGCTTGCGGCGCATGCGGTATCGAACCGAATTCGGATCGTTGGCATCAATGCGTTTCATCCGGCACTATTCCAACTGGGGCAAACTCTGATCGGACGAATCCGGGGGATTGGCGCAAAAGAAAAGAATGAAGGCATTTTCAGCCGAACGAGTTGCTCACATAGCCGACACGAACTGTTCGAGCAATACCAACCGTTTTGGGTGACCCTCTGTCCCCACCGTCAAATTACACGTTAGCAACCCTGTTTCAAGACTGTGTCTATGACACAAAATGGGCCGAATCGTATGCATATCCCCGACTTATGGATAAATTTTGAGGCGAGGGAGGTGGATTGGGAGAAATCTTGAGCCTGCGGCTCGCATAATGCGCTGCACCAAGTACTCACCACTGACGCGACTTGATGTAGCGATGCTACCACGCTTCCGCGCGCGGTCGCGCTGATGTCAAAAGTGGTGATAGAACAATGGAATATTTACCTTTTGTCACAACAGCAGAAAACTCTTGAATGAATTCAAGCCATACACAATATCGACGTTGCTGCGCAGGCCGAGAGCATTTATAATCCAATTCCTGCTGGCTGGCCCGATTGCAGTCGCTGTGTTAACGTTTCTAGCTTCACAAGCGATCCGAAAGACATTCCAGGAGAGGGTATTACTGATGTCTTACAAGCGAATCGTCGTTAATGGCGAAAAGCATTATGGAAAGCATGTTATTTTGACCGCTTCCGGCTGCAACACGAACCTGCTGGAGAAAGTCAAAATCGCGGACTTCTGCCGCGATATGGTGAAGCGCATCGACATGGTGCCTTTCGGCGAGCCATTCGTGGAACGCTTTGGAGACGGCGATGAGGTGGGAATCTCTGCGGTGCAGCTGATCCAGACCAGCGCGATCACCATTCATACGAATGACGAGGCGCGTGACATGTATTTGGACGTGTTTTCGTGCAAGGATTTCAACGCGGCCGAGGTGGATCAAAGCGGTTGAGGATTGGTTTGCGCCGGCCAGTATCGACAGCCAGATGCTGTTGCGTAAATGAACCGGTTCTACCCGGAGTTTGTGCCTCCATTCCCGCACGAGCCGAGCCCGTCCCACTTCGAGGTCAGGGCAATCGGCAATCAGGTGGGTGAAGGAATTGTGGCGCTGAAGGCCTTTGAAGCCGGGCAGGTTCTGTTTTGCTTTACGGGGTTTTTGATGAACCAGCAGACCCTGTTCACCCTACAGGTTGAAGCCGGTCTGTTTCTGCATGATCCTTTCTTCATGGGAAAGGTGCTGCATCGCTGCGACCCCAACTGCTCGGTCGATATGAAGCGGCGTCAGTTCACGGCCCGCCGCTCGATCATGCCGGGCGAATGGGTCACCATGAACTACGATCAGACAGAGGACGAGCTGTTCCGTCCGTTCGTCTGTGTCTGCGGCGCGGCGCCCTGCGTAGGGTTCGAGCCGAACAGGCTGATCCAAGGCCGCAAGGTCAACGGGCGTCCGGCCCGTACCCGACGATTGCCGGCAGATCTGACTGCGGGAGACTGGGCAGAATAAGCGGGTAGGAGGGTTGCGCGAACGGAATAAGGGCGGCCTGTGATGTGCCGCCCTTTTTTGCGCGTCAATCCACCCCTGGAAAAGCCGACTTGGACCAGGTGATTCGATAGAGGTCGAACCGGCGGTCGGCATAATTCCGCGTCGTGCCGGTGTGCCTGCTGGTCAGCAGCGACGGCAGGTTGAGGTCGGCGATCGCGATGGTCTCGGTGTTCGGCGGGGTGTCCGCCGCCACGCCGTCCCTGGCGAAGGCGTAGTCGGACGGTGTGAGGATGCAGCTTTCAGCATAATGCACGTCCATCGCATCCACGTTCGGCAGATTGCCTACCACGCCCGAGAGGATCATGTAGCACTGGTTCTCGATCGCGCGCGCATGACAGCAATAGCGCACCCGCAGATAGCCGCGCCGCTCGTTCGTACAGAAGGGAACGAACATCATCAGCGCGCCCTGATCCGCCAGAATGCGGGCGAGTTCCGGAAACTCGCTATCGTAGCAGATCATCACGCCGATCGGGCCGCAATCGGTGGGAATGACGGCAGCGCCGTCGCCGCCCTTGATATTCCACCACTCCTGCTCGCCAGGGGTGGGATGCAGCTTATCCTGGCTATAGACAGCGCCGTCCCGCAGAAAGACAAAGCAGGTGTTCCGGATTTCGCCGTCGTCGTGCATCCGCAGGTGCGAACCGCCGATAATATTGATGTTGAACGAGATTGCCAGCTTGGACATGAACTCGCTGTAACGGTCGGTATATTCCGTGATTTTCCGGATGGCCTCAATCGGCGGCCGCTTCTCCGTTTCCAGCGAAAGTAGTTGGGTCGTGTACAATTCCGGGAATGTCACGAAATCGCACCGGCTGTCGGAGGCGACATCCACGAAATACTGTATCTGTTCCTCAAACTGGTCGATGCTGGAGATGTGGCGCATCTGAAACTGCACTGTCGCGACCCGCACGCTGTTCGGCAGGCGGCGATCAGGTCTCGTCGTTCGAGCGGCCGAGATTTCTGTCGCCAGCGGATTGCTCCAGAGCATATGGACGGCATGACCGCCCGACACCTTGTCCTCCGGCAAGTAGTTCTTCAGGATGCCGATCGGCTCGAAGCCCTGGCGAACCTGGAAATTGATGACCTGGTCTTTGAAGACCTGATCCTGAACCGCCTTTATGTAGTCGCTCGGATCCGGATATTGCCGCTTTCGGCGTTGATAGCCCGGCATGCGGCCGCCAAAGACGATGCCCTTCAGCTCGAGCCGGCGGCACAATTCGCGCCGGGCGCGGTAGAAGCGCTGCCCGATCCGCAGGCGGCGGTAGTCCGGGATCGACCGAGACATCGAGGCCGTAGAGATAATCGCCATTTGGATCGTGGCGCGAGTTGAATCCACCGCCGCTCACCTCCGCCCATGTATGTTGGCGAAGAGCAACTTTCTCCTTCAGGATGCAAGTTACGCAATAGCCGACGATCTTGTCGTCATATTCAGCGACGAACACGCCTTCTGAGAAATTGTTGATCTGCCCGCGGACTTGGCCGGCAGAGTAGCTTAGGTCTGCGGCGTAAACGCGTCCGGAAAGAGCAACGATTTTGGCAACATCCGCCAGTGTCGCGTTGCGAATAAGCAGCTTGGCTTTAGAGTCTTGCACGAAAATACCCTGTGTTAGCGACGGCCGGACGCCGTCGCAGGAGTGAGTTTCTTAAACCAGTTCGCAAAACGATTGTACTGGCATGCCGCCACGCCGGGCTGATCGAGCGGTACTCTGTTGAGCTAATCCCGTTGGCTCTGGCTCTTCGGAACGCCGGGATCGGCCGCCTCGGTTCCATCCTTGGACCGCACGTGATCATAGTTCTTGCGGGTGAACCAAAGCATATAGTCCATATACGTGATGGGCTCGTATTTCGGCGGATTGTCCGGGCCGGTACAACTGGGCAGGCAGGCCATCGGGTAATCGATATTGGCGTCGAAGAAGAACGGGATCGCGTACCGGTCGGCGCCGGGATTTCGGTTGATCGCGCGGTGCGGGGTCGAGAGGAAACGGTGATTGGTCCAGCGCCGCATCATATCGCCGGAGTTGACCACCAGCGCCCCTTTAATCACCGGCACGTCCACCCAGTTGCCGCCCGGCATCTTGATGGAAAGGCCCGGCAGGTCGGCCTGGGCCAGCATGGTCAGGAACGAGGAGTCCGTGTGCGGCGCCAGGCCGTACTGGTCGCCCTCGCCCGTATCCGCCGGCGGATAGTGCGAGAGCCGCAGCGTATATTGCGGCTCATCGAACGGCTCGTCGAAAAAGTCCTCGGGCAGATCCAGCGCCAAGGCATAGACGGGCAGCATTCTCTTACAGAGCGACTCGAGCCCGTTCATGTAGGCGAGGGCGGTTTCGCGGAAGCCCGGCACGGCCTCGTCCGCCGGCCATTGGTTCATAGAACGGTAGCGCTTGCCCGCCTGCACGTCCGGGTGATTGGCTGCCAGGTCGCGCTTCAGGAAAAATGCCTCAACCAGGTTCGGTTTCCGGGCCTGTTCCACCTGGCTCGCCCGGCTGACCGAACTGTTCACCGGCATGTAGCCAACATTGTGCTCGTTCGCCCTGAGGGCCAGCTTGGTATCCAGCGGCTGGGCGTGGAACCGCTTTGCGGCGGTGAACGTGGCCTCGATCAGTTCGAGTGGGATATCGTGCCCGGTCAGATAGTAGAAGCCGATATTCTCCAGCGCGAAGCGCAGTTCTTCCGCCAGCGTTTCGCGCGCGCCAGGCTCGCCCGCCAAATAGGCCGAAACATCCAGAACCGGAATACGGTCGCCTTCCCGGGGCGGGGCGGAGGGCTCGATCAGGGACGCGCTGTCCGGTGCCATGGCGTGTTTCCTTTCTTGTTTTGCGGCTGACCGCCTTCCCGTTCATTGGCGCACAATGGAACTGGGCCGCGTCAGTCTTAAGATACAATTATAGTCCGAATGCCGCCGGATCGTCTATGCACGGGCTAATCCTTCTATCGTCGGCCCCAGTCTGTGCTAAACTGTCAGGGTGCCTTGGGGGCTTCATCCTCTTTGGGGGGTTCACCAGGGAATAAGCGTCGATGAGCCTTAACGGTCCGGAAGCCCAAAAAGTCAAGCTGCTGCGCGGCTGCGCCTTGTTCGAAAGCCTCGACGACGACGACATGTTGAAGCTGGCCCGCATGTGCCGGTCCCGCAATGTGGAGCGAGGTGTGCTGATCTGCAGCCGGGGCGAGCCCGGCGACTCGATGATGGTCGTCGTCAGCGGGCGGGTGCGGATCAGTTCCGTCTCGATCGAGGGGCGGGAGGTAATCCTGAACGAGATCCACCCCGGCGAAACCTTCGGCGAAATCGCCTTTCTGGACGGCTCCGACCGGACGGCGGACGCAACCGTGCTGGAGCCGACCCAGTTGCTCGTGCTGCACCGGCGCGATTTCCAACCCTTCCTGCGGGACCGGGTCAATTTGTGCCTGGAGGTGATGAAGCTGCTCTGCCAGCGGCTGCGGCACACGACCGAGCAAGTGGAGGATCTGGCGCTGCGAAGCCTGGAAGCCCGACTGGCCCGGGTGCTGCTGGCGCTGGCTGAATTCGACCGGTGAGAAGGGCGAAGGCAGCTCGGTCACGGTACGGACCAGCCTGTCGCAGCGGGAATTGGGGGAAATCACCGGGGCGACGCGCGAGAGCGTCAACAAAACCTTGCGCAGTTGGCGAGAGAACGGTATCGCTGAGATGCACGAGAAACTGTTCCAAATCCGTGATCTTGATGAGTTCCGGGGTCTGGTCGATCGCTATTGAACGCCAAGACGGCGCCGCGTCATCGCTGCGTGGCCTGGGTGGCAGGGCCGGAGAAAGAGGATACGCGCGGGGGACGCGCGTATCTTCGCGCTTGCGATGACATGGCGCTTGACGTTGTGGGGCAGGCCCCCTTACCTCCGCCGACCATCAAAAGCTGAGACGCAGCGACTCCCTACCATTTGGCAGGAGGAACGGCCCTTGAAGGCCACTGATATCACCGATCCCAATTACTTTCATAAAGTCGTCGACTGCCAATGGGCTTGTCCGGCACATACGCCGGTCCCGGAATATATCCGGCTGATCGCGCATGGCCGTTTCGACGACGCCTACATGATCAATTGGAAGTCGAACGTTTTCCCCGGCATCCTCGGGCGCACCTGCGATCGCCCGTGCGAGCCTGCCTGCCGCCGTGGCCGGGTCGAAGATGAGGACCTTTCCGGCAGCCGCAAGGAGCCGGTGGCCATCTGCCGGCTGAAGCGCGTCGCCGCCGACTATAAGGACGACGTGAACCACCGCATGCCGAAGGCGCCGAGAGGTCTCCAACGGGCGGAAGGTAGCCTGCCTGGGGGCGGGGCCGGCCTCGCTGACGGTCGCGCGCGATCTGGCAGTGCTGGGGTATGAGGTCACGCTGTTCGACCAGGACCCGCAGCTTGGTGGCATGATCCGCACCCAGATCCCGCATTTCCGTCTGCCCGTCGAGGTGATCGACGAGGAAATGGATTACATCACCAATGTCGGCAATATCGAGTTCGTTCACCGGCGCATCGACAGCCTGAAGGAGGTGCTGGACGAGGGCTGGGATGCCGTCTTTGTCGGTACCGGCGCGCCGCGCGGCCGCGACCTGGATATTCCCGGCCGCGAAGAGGCCAGCCCCAACTTCCATATCGGCATCGATTGGCTGTCGTCGGTCTCGTTCGGCCATGTCACCAGTGTCGGCAGGCGCGTGATCGTTCTCGGCGGCGGCAACACCGCCATGGACTGCTGCCGTTCCTCCCGCCGCTTGGGCGGCGAGGACGTGAAGGTCATTGTGCGCTCCGGCTTTGACGAGATGAAGGCGTCGCCCTGGGAAAAGGAAGACGCCATGCATGAGGACATTCCCATCCTCAACATGCTGGTGCCGAAGAGGTTTGAGTTTGAAGACGGCAAGTTGGCGGGCATGACCTTCGAGAAGGTCGAGGCCAAATACGATGACAATGGCCGCCGCCGCCTGGTGCCGACCGGCGAGCCCGACGAGTTCTACCCTTGCGATGACGTGCTTTGCGCCATCGGCCAGGAAAACGCCTTTCCCTGGATCGAGCGCGACATCGGCCTGGAATGGGACGAGCGCTGGGACATGCCCCAGGTGGACCGGGTAACCATGCAGTCGACCCATCCGAAGGTGTTTTTTGGTGGCGACGCCGCGTTCGGACCGGAAAACATCATCTGGGCCGCGGCGCACGGCCACGATGCGGCGATCAGCATCCACAAGATGCTGGAAGGCGAGGACATCAACGACCGCCCCGCGCCGCTGATGGATGTTGTCAGCCAGAAGATGGGCATTCACGAATGGAGCTACGACAACGACATCGAGCTGGATCCGCGCTTCAAGGTTCCGCACCGGGACAAGATGGAGGCACTGGCCAACATCAACGCGGAGGTTGAACTGGGCTTCGACCTGGAACTGGCCTGGAACGAGGCGCAGCGCTGCCTGAACTGCGATATCCAGACCGTGTTCACCACCAATCTGTGCATCGAGTGCGATGCTTGCGTCGACATATGCCCGATGGACTGCATCACCTTCACCCCAAATGGCGAAGAGGATGAACTGCGCCAGCGTCTGATGGCGCCGGCGTTCAACAAGGAGCAGGAACTCTACGTCTCCACCGACCTGCCGACCAACCGCGTGATGGTGAAGGACGAAGACGTCTGCCTGCACTGCGGCCTCTGCGCCGAGCGCTGTCCGACCGGGGCCTGGGACATGCAGAAATACTTTATCGAGATGACTTATGCGGGCGACGGGTGCCGGGGGCTGTAACCATGGAATCGATCCAAGCAACCAACGAGTTCGTGGTAAAGTTCGCGAACGTGAACGGCTCGGGCTCGGCCAGTGCAAACGAGCTGTTCGCCCGCTCGATCCTGCGAATGGGGATGCCGGTCAGCCCGCGCAACATCTTCCCGTCCAATATCCAGGGGCTGCCGACCTGGTACGAGGTCCGGGTAAGCGAGAAGGGTTATCTGGGCCGCCGCGGCGGCACCGATATGCTGGTGGCGATGAACCCGCAGACCTGGAAGCAGGACCTGGCGGAACTCTCGCCGGGCGGCTACCTGTTCTATGACTCGACCCGGCCCTTGCCGCAGAGCATGTTTCGGGACGACGTGAACGTTATCGGCGTGCCGCTGACCGCGATCACCAACGCGACCTACGACGACATGCGCCAGCGGCAACTGTTCAAGAACATTATCTATGTCGGCGCGCTCTCGGTGCTACTGGACATCGACCCCGCCGTGATCGAGCAGCTGTTCGGCGAGCAGTTCAAGGGCAAGGAAAAGCTGATCGGCGCCAACAAGCAGGCGCTGCAGCTGGGCCGCGACTGGGCGAGCGAAAATCTCGATCCGGCCTTGTGCAAGCTGAAGGTGCAGACAACCGACAAGGTTGGCGATCGCATCTTCATGGAGGGCAATGCCGCCGCCGCGCTTGGCTGCGTCTATGGCGGCGCGACCGTCTGCGCCTGGTACCCAATCACGCCTTCGTCGTCGCTCGCCGAGGCCTATCAATCCTTCTGCCAACGCTACCGCCGCGACAAGGAAACCGGCGAGGCCAAATATGCGATTGTGCAGGCCGAAGACGAGCTTGCTTCCATTGGCATTGTAATCGGCGCCGGCTGGAACGGTGCGCGGGCATTTACGTCGACCTCCGGTCCCGGCATCAGCCTCATGACCGAATTTATCGGCCTCGCCTATTTCGCCGAGGTGCCGGCGGTGCTGATCAACGTGCAGCGGGGCGGGCCCTCGACCGGGATGCCGACCCGAACCCAGCAGGCGGATCTGCTGTCCTGCGCCTATGCCTCGAACGGCGACACCAAGCATCCACTGCTGTTCCCGCAAGACCCCAGGGAATGCTTCGACTTGGCGGCGGACGCGCTGGATCTGGCCGACCGGTTGCAAACGCCGGTGTTTGTGATGAGCGACCTGGATATCGGCATGAACCAGCGCCTCTGTGCGCCGCTGGAATGGGACAACAGCCGCACCTATGACCGCGGCAAGGTGATGACCGCCGCGGAACTGGAAGCGGGCAAGGATTTTGGCCGCTACCTGGATGTGGATGGCGACGGCATCCCTTACCGGACATATCCCGGTACGCACGAAGCCCGCGGCGCCTACTTCACCCGCGGCACCACCAAGGACCGCTACGCCCGCTATTCGGAAGAGGGCCCGGTTTATGTGGACAACATGGAGCGGCTCCAGAAAAAATGGGAGACGGCCAAGAGCCTCGTGCCCCAGCCGATCCGGCGCGATTCCGAGCACGCGACCAAGTACGGCGTGCTCTATTTCGGCTCGACCAGCCCGGCGATGGACGAGGCACTGGACCTGCTCGCCGAGCGCGGCGGCCATGTGAACGCCCTGCGGCTGCGGGCGTTCCCGTTCCCGGAGAGCGTGCGCAACTTCATCCTGGAGCACGATATGGTGTTCGTGGTTGAGCAGAACCGCGACAGCCAGATGCGCAGCATGATCGTCAACGAGTTGGGCATCGACCCGGCGCGCATGGTGGCCGTCTGCCATTATGACGGCACGCCGATCACAGGCCGCTTTATTACTCGCGCCATCGGCGACCGTCTGGAAGAGTTCAAAGTCGTTTCCCTGGACAAGGCCGCGAGGGCCGCATCATGACCTATATCACCAAACCCAAATTGCATCATCCGGCGCTGCCGAAGAACGAGGTCGGCTACACCCGCCGGGACTATGAGGGCGCGATCTCGACCCTCTGTGCCGGTTGCGGCCACGACTTGATCAGCGCCGCCATCGTGCAGGCCTGCTTTGAGCTTTCCATCGAGCCGCACCGGGTAGCCAAGCTGTCCGGTATCGGCTGCTCGTCGAAGGCGCCGACCTATTTCCTCGGCAACAGCCACGGGTTTAACACCGTGCATGGCCGCATGCCGAGCGTGCTGACCGGCGCGAACATGGCGAACCGCGACCTGATTTACATGGGTGTCTCCGGCGATGGCGATAGCGCCTCCATCGGGCTCGGCCAGTTTGCGCACCTGATGCGCCGCGGCGTGAACATGACCTATATCGTCATGAACAATGGCGTTTATGGTTTGACCAAGGGCCAGTTCTCCGCAACTGCCGACAAGGGCTCGGTAGCGAAGAAGGGGGCGGTCAATAACGATGCCGGCATCGATCTCGCCTCGCTGGCGATCATCATGGGCGCGAGCTTCGTGGCCCGCTCTTTTTCCGGCGACAAGAGCCAGTTGGTGCCGCTGATCAAGGCGGCGGTCAGCCATCCGGGTGCGGCAATCCTGGATGTGGTTTCCCCGTGCGTGGCCTTCAACAACCATGCGGGTTCCACCAAGAGCTATGACTTCGTGCGCGAGCACAACGAGACCGTTAACCGGCTGGACGTGATCCTGGGGGCGCCGCCCCTGACCGCGGACTATGCGCCCGGCGAAATGGTGGAGGTGCCCCAGGCGGACGGCGTGACCCTGCGCCTGCGCAAGATAACGCCGGACTATGACCCGGCCGACAAGGCGGGCGCGCTGGCTTTCATCGAGGAAAAGAACCAGGCCGGCGAACTGGCGACCGGGCTGCTGTATCTGAACCCGCTGCCGCAAGATCTGCATGGCAGCCTGAAGACCGTGAAGACGCCGCTGAACCAGCTAGGCGAGGCGGACCTTTGCCCCGGCAGCAGCGAGTTGGACAAGATCAACGCCGCGTTGCGGTGACCTCAACCTACCGCTTCATGCCGCCGCCAAGCCATCCATGTTTGGGTCAGGACAGCCGATAGGCCGCGCGGGCGGCACCGGAGAACAAATGCGCTTTCTCGTCGGTGGTGGCGCCGGCGGCAATGCGCTTGAAGGCGTTCCAGGTGACGGCGTAGCTGGACCAGAGCTTTTGCACCGGAAAGTTGGACTCGAACATGCAGCGGGTGGGGCCAAAGGTTTCGATGCAGTAGTCCATCCAGGGCTTCCACGCCGCCGCCACCTCTTCCGAGCCGGGCGGCAGCGAGCGGTCGGCGTCCGCCGCCCGCAGGATCGGCAGCGCGCCTAGCTTCAGATAGACATTCGGATGCTGCGCCACGTCCGCCATGCCGTGCTTCCAGTCCTCGAACACCTCATCCCGCTTGTCGCGGTAGGGTCCGCCCAGGATCGGCACGCCGGTGTGGTTGAGCACGATGGTGAGGCCCGGATGCTCGGCCGCCAGGGTTGCCACATCGCCTAGCTGCGGGTGATACAGCCAGCAATCCAGGCTGAGGCCCATGTCGGCCATCACGCCCGCCGCGGCCTTCACTTCCGGCTCGATCAACTGGTGCTGGCGGTGGGCGACATTGTTGATGCGCTCGCTCGCATCCCAGGCGGTCGAGTAGCGCACGCCGCGGAAACGGCCGCCGGAGCGCTCCAGGTGCTGCTCGAAGATGGCGCGCGTCTGCTCGCCGAGGGTAAGTTCCACCCGGCCAACCATCGCCTCGCAGATACGGGCCTCGCCGAATGCGCCGCTCGCACCCATGGCGGCGCAGCCGGCGACGAACTCAGTTTCGCCGAGCGAGCGCAGTTCCTCCGGGCCGTCCTGGCGGTACATGGAATGGCACTCGGCGAAGACGGTGGAGCTCACGTTGTGGCCGCTCGCCAGATCGGCCGCCAGTTCTGGCACCAGATAGGTCGCGCCGTTGCGCACCCATAGATGATGGTGTGGGTCGACGATGGGCAGGTTCGGCTCCAGCGCCTCCTCCACCACCTGCGCGAGCCATGCTTCGTCCGGCACACTCTGGCCCATCACCTTCTTTTCGCGTTGCTCCGCCATCGGGCTTTTCCTTTGTATCAGGGGAGGGTCGGCTAAATCACGTCTCAGATCACGCCTTCGTCCGCGAGCGTCTGCACTTCGCTTTCGCTCATGCCGAGCAGGTCGGCCAGCACGTCCTGGTTGTTCGCACCGATCTCTGGGAAGAATTGCAACGGGCTGGTTTGATAGTCGAACAGTCGCAACGGCGACGATGGCAGCACCACGTCGCCCATATAGGGATGCTGCATCCGGTTCAGCATGCCGCGCGCATGCAGGTGCCGATCGTTCATGACCTCCGCCACATCGCGCACCGGTGCGACGGGCAGGCGGGCGGCACGCATCTTGTCGAACACCTCGTCCCGCGTCTGGTCCCGGGTCCAGTCGGAGATCATGCCGTTGATCTCCTCCTCCTTCGGGTGTCGGTTCGGGTTACCCTCATAGGCTGGATCGTCAGCCAATTCCTCCCGCCCGATCAGGCGGCAGAGGCTTTTCCATTGGGGCTCGCTCACGATGATCAGCGCGACCCAACCGTCGGAGCACTGGTAGCGGCCATAGGGAGCGACCGGACCCGGGGATTTGTCGCCCCGACGCTCCGGGATCAGGCCGGTGCGGTGGTAGTGGGAATATTCGCTGGAGATGTTGAAATAGATCGCCTCAATCATGGCGCTTTCGACCCGCGTGCCTTGGCCGGTGCGCTCGCGGCCGAGCAGCGCCGTCACCAGCGCGCCATAGAAATGGGTGCCGCCCATGATATCGCCGACCTGGCCGCCGGCGCGGGCGGGCGGTCCGCCGGTTTCGCCGGTGATGCTCATGATGCCGCTCGCGGCCTGGACCGTGTGATCCATGGCGAGCTGGTCCCAGTCCGGCCCGAAGCTGCCATAGCCGTTGGCAGAGCCGTAGATCAGCTTCGGGTTGCGTTCGCGCAGAACCTCCCAGCCGAGGCCCAGCCGCTCCATGGTGCCGGACGCGAAGTTCTCGGTCAGCACGTCCGCCTTTTCCACCATGGCCAGCAGCAGGTCTTTGCCTTTTTGGCTCTTGAGATTGAGTGTCAGGCTTTTCTTGTTGGAGTTCAGCATGGCGAAGGCGAGCGGCGTATCCTCGCCCCCGCCGCGCCGGGAGCGCTCGCCGCCGGGCGGTTCGATCTTGATGACCTCCGCCCCGGCCATGGCCATGAGGAAAGTGGCGTAAGGGCCCTGGTAGATCTGGGTCAGGTCGAGGACGCGGATCCCCGCGAGCGGCTGCGGTTTCATGTGTGGCGTTTCCTGAGGGAATAGCGGTTTCGTCGAGGTTGCCGCTAGCCTAGCCCCCAGGACGCGGAGATACCAAGCCCGATTGCGTACTGATGGGGGCTGGACCAGAATTGGCGATAGGTTCGAGCACGATGGAAAAAGTTCTGAAGACCTGCTTCTTGCCCTATCAAAAACGGGTCAGAACCTGCGGTGGTTTCGCCAAGGGGTTCCGTCCGCAGGAATTTCCCTAATTTTCACAATCAACCTGGAAATGTCAGAAATGGACCGTTTTTGACCAATAGGTTGTGGTAGTGGTTTTCTCCAACGCCGGCATTAGTGATCCAGCGACAATCCCGGTCCTTGAGCCCAAAGAGCCCGATGCTCCACAGTATACATGACAATTTCGCCATATCGGTGAGAAGGGCATCGTTCGCAGACCCTTTTGACATGTTACGGTCGTTACATCATATTCGTCCATGAATAACATTTCTTGGCTTCTGCTGACCTACAAGGTTCCACCCGAACCTGCCGCGAAGCGGGTTGCGGTCTGGCGCAAGCTGAAGGGGATGGGCGCGGTCTATCTTCAGAATGGCGTTTGCGTGCTGCCGAAAACCGACGACCACGTCCGCCGGCTCAAGATGCTGGAGAACGACGTGACCGAGGCGAACGGCGAAAGCGTGATCCTGGAAACCGTGGCGCTGGACCGCGCGCAGGAGGACAAGGTCGTCGGCCCGGTTCAAGGCGGAACGGGACGACGCCTATGAGGAGTTCATCGACAAGTGCGACGACTTCGAGCGCGAAGTCGCCAAGGAGGTCGCCGCCAGCCATTACACCTATGCCGAGCTGGAAGAGAACGACGTCGATCTGAAGAAGCTTCAGGGCTGGCTGGCGAAGATCGAGAAGCTGGATTTCTACGGTGGCGACCGGGCCGAGAAGGCGCGCGGAGCGGCTGAAGGGATGCGAGGCGGTGCTGGACGACTATGCCCGGCGCGTGTTCGACGCCCATGACGAAAACATGAGGTCAAAGCAATGAATGAGCTGACAGTTCAACGGCCAATTCCCGTGATGAGGTTCGCGCCATATCTTTGATCATCCGGGCCAACGGCTCTCGCCCTCTGGCTGACCGGCAACGGCAACGCGTCCACTTCGCCCTCTCGAAGATTATCTGCCGACGACATCGCCGTGCCGCGTCGAGAGCAGTCGGGAGGACGTCGATGGGACTGAACCGAGTGCCGGACGGAGAGGTGTGCGATGCTGAATGGTCCACGGCGGCCCCGCCATCGGGTCGGCTTTTTCGCCTCGGTGGTCGAGGTCGTCGAGGCCTTCACGATCATCCTGGCGGTGGCGACGCTGCGCGGATGGCGGCCCGCTGTGCTCGGCACGGCGGCCGCGCTATCGTTCTGGCGGCAGTCGTCCTGACTGGGCCCTCTGCTGACCGTGCCGCTGCCTTTGCAACTGGTGATCGGCGTGCTGCTCCTGCTGTTCGGCATCGGCTGGCTGCGCAAGGCAGCCCTGCGGGCGGCGGGCGTGATCCCGCTGCACGACGAGGACGCGATCTTCGCCGCGAAACGGCGGAGCTGAGGCGGAGGCACGAACGGCAGAAGACATCGCACGACTGGATCGCGGGGATCGCCGCATTCAAGGCGGTGCTGCTGGAAGGGCTGGAGGTCGTCTTCATCGTGATCGCGGTCGGCGCCGGACGCGGGCTGATTTGGCCGGCCAGCCTGGGCGCGCTGGCGGCCTGTGCCTGGTCCTGGCGATCGGCGCGTCGCTGCACCGGCCGCTGGCGACGCGTGCCGGAGAACACGCTGAAATTCGGTGTCGGCGTCATGCTGTCGGCCTTTGGCGTGTTCTGGACCGGCGAGGGACTGGGCGTCGACTGGCCCGGGCGGATCTGGCGCTGTTCGTCTTCGCGGCGCTGTTCCTGGGCGCGGGCTGCTGGCCGCGCGGGTGGCGCGGCAGCCATCGAGGGAGTTGGTGCAATGAACATCCTCAAGGACGTCCTGTGCCGAACTGTTCGGCATGTTTGTCGCCGATGCTCGGCTGACGGCCGCCATTCTGGCGTTAGTCGCGATCACTGCGTTGCTGATCGACGCGACCCGCCTTCCCGATCTTGTAGGGGGCGCGGTCTTGCTGGTTGGCTGCATCGCGGTCCTTTTTTCTCAGCGTCAAGCGGGAGGCGGCGCGCAGGGCATCGCAGAGCTTCGAGGGTTGACCGAGTGGCTTTTATCCGGCCAGTCCAAGCGTCTCGAAGGTCCCGCGTTGCCTCCGCTTGTTAGCGTGGCAGTGAAGGTCCGCTGCGGCGAAGGAAGCGGTCAAAACTCATAAGTTTTTGTCACAGGCGAAAACGACCATTTCTGACACCTACTGCACTCACCTCATCCTGGGTGATGCCGAGCCTCCGGCGCGGGAACAGAGCCGTGGAAATTGCTTCTTGATGGGTGAGTTCAGTTCAACTGTCCCATTACTGCTTGGCAATTCCCTCTGATGGATTGCCGCTCCGCCACGGGCGGCTCGCAATGACCCCGAAAGGCAAGAAAACTGTGCTGGCGGTCTGGTGCGCGGGGCAGAGGATTGCGGCCGGGCCGTCTGACCAAAGAAAATTGACCGCACTGCAGAAACTGGTTAATGTGCTTGCAAATGAGTATCATTCACGGATCTTCGGTGAAGGGATCATTGATATGGTACATCTTATCGCAGTTTTTTTGGCTGTATTTCTGGGTGCCTCCGCCCTCCACGCGCACCCTGCCGAGACCGGTTATGATCCGGAGCTTTTCCACGATGGCAGCGTTCTGCCGGTCGACACGATTGTCATCCAGGTCGCCGAGGATGGACAAATTGGCGTTCTGCAAGCCGCCTTGGTCGTCGGCGACGGCGGCAGCGGTACCTACCGATTGATTGAGTTGATTTCAGGCGAAATGGTGGCCGAGTTGCCGGTCGCCTTCGACGAACGCGGGGTGGTTTCGGTCGTGTCCGATGCGGCCGCCGGCATATCGGACGAACTTGCCGCGGTCGTGTTTCAGGCGGGCTGCGGCCGCTGGTGGAAGGGGCGCCGCAATTACTGGCGGGTGTGCACCGGCCGAGAAAGTTGCGGCGGCGACGGCTCGCATGATAAAGGACGGCGCTGGTGCACCAAGCTCGTCAGCCGTGACCAATGCAAGTCGCAAGGCAACTGCCCGACCAACAACTCGCAAGCGAACAACGTGCTGTTTCGTAGCAACTTTCCTATCGGGATTTTGCCGCCTGTTGATGAGCAGCGCTATTGTTGCAAGCTCAAATGCACCTCGACTAACCCTAATTCGTGCAAGATGGACTGTGAGGAGGTCGACGTTGGCCCCTGCGAGGTGTTCACCGTCAACTGCCCGGGCACGCTGGGCGAGGGCGGCTGCAAATGGGAGTGACGAAAGGATGACCCTTCCAAGCCCACATGCATATCATCGGGCAGAGATGCGCTGGATTTGATCTTGCAATAGGTTGTTCTGTCGGAGCCTTCGCGTTGATTGTGGCTGAGTGGCGTTGCCGCTTAGCTTAACCGGCTCTGGAATGGATCCCGCATCCGGCGCGTGGCGGGGCGTGACCGCAGCGACCGCCTAAACGTTAAACCGAAACAGCAGCACGTCGCCGTCTTTGACGCGGTAGTCGCGGCCTTCCTGGCGCATCTTGCCGGCCTCTTTCGCGCCCGCCTCGCCCTTGCAGGCGAGGAAGTCAGCGTAGGCGATGGTCTCGGCCGCGATGAAGCCGCGCCGGAAGTCGGTGTGGATCTCGCCCGCCGCCTCCGGTGCTGCCGCGCCCTGGCGCACGGTCCAGGCGCGGGCTTCCTTTGGCCCGGCGGTGAAGAACGTCAGCAGCCCCAGCAGCCGGTAGCCCGCCCGGATCACCCGGTCGAGGCCCGGTTCTTCCAGGCCCAGGCTCTCCAGGAACTCCGCCTGTTCGTCCTCCGGCAGAGAGGCCACTTCCGCCTCGATGGCGGCGGCGATGGTGACGGCCTCCGCACCCTGATCCGTGGCCCAGGCGGTGACTTTTTCCGACCATTCGTTGCCGGTAGCGGCCGAATCCTCGTCCACGTTGCAGATATACATGATAGGCTTGTCGGTCAGCAGATGCAGGCGGCGCACCGTCTCGCGCTGCTCCTTCGGGAATTCCACCGTGCGGGCGGGCCGGCCGTCGCGCAATGCGGCGATGATCGGCTCCATCACCGCGGCCAGTTCCTTGGCCTCGCGGTCGTTGCCCTTGGCGCGCTTGGCGATCTGCTCGAAGCGGCGCTCCAGGCTGTCCAGGTCGGCCAGCATCAGCTCGGTCTCGATGGTCTCCGCGTCGCGGATTGGGTCGATCGAGCCTTCCACATGCGTGATGTTCTCGTCCTCGAAACAGCGCAGCACGTGGGCGATGGCGTCGCACTCGCGGATATTGGCGAGGAACTGGTTGCCCAGGCCCTCGCCCTTGCTGGCGCCGCGGACCAGGCCCGCAATATCGACGAACTCCAACTGGGTGTGGATGGTCTTGGCCGATTTGGCTATGGCGGCGATCTTGTCCAGCCGTTCGTCCGGCACGGCGACGCGGCCCGTGTTCGGTTCGATCGTGCAGAACGGGTAGTTGGCCGCCTCTGCCGCTTGCGTCGCGGTCAGCGCGTTGAACAGCGTCGACTTGCCGACATTGGGCAGTCCGACAATGCCGCAATTGAACCCCATGGGCTTTCAAAACTCCGTATTTTCGCGCGCCGCCATACGGCGCTTTACCTTCGACAGGCTCGGGGGTGGAAAAGGGGGCGTCAGCAAATGCTCAAAACATGCTTTGCAGCACGCGGTCCGGCGGTTTGTGGCCGTCTGCGAAGGCCTTGATATTGATGATGACCTTTTCGCCCATTTCGGTGCGCGCTTCCTGGGTCGAGGACGCCATGTGCGGCAGCAACACGCAATTGTCCAGGCCCATGAGCGAAGGATCGACGGCGGGCTCGCGCTCGAAGACGTCCAGGCCGGCACCTGCAACGCGGTGCTCGCGCAGGGCTTGGCCCAGCGCCGCCTCGTCGATCACGTCACCGCGCGACGTGTTCACGATATAGGCGTTGGCCGGCATCAGGGCGATGCGCCGTGCATTCAGCAGGTGATAGGTCGCCGGTGTGCGCGGGCAGTTGATCGAGATGATGTCCATCCGGGCCAGCATCTGGTCGAGGCTCTCCCAATAGGTCGCCTCCAACTGGGATTCCAGGTCCGTGTCGACCCGGTGCCGGTTGTGGTAGTGGATCGAGATGCCGAACGCCCTGGCCCGGCGGGCCACCGCGCTGCCGATCCGCCCCATGCCGATGATGCCGAGGCGCTTGCCCGCCACCCGCCGTCCCAGCAGGCTGGTGGGCGACCAGCCGCCCCACCCGCCTGAGCGCACCAGCCGCTCCCCTTCGGAAATCCGTCGGGGCACCGCCAGAATCAGGGCCATGGTCAGGTCGGCGGTGTCGCTGGTCAGCACGCCAGGCGTGTTGGTGACCATCACGCCTTTCTCCTTGGCCGCGGCCAGGTCGATATGATCGACGCCCGCGCCGAAATTCGCCAGCAGCCGCAGCTTTCCGTCGGCTTCGGCAAGGATCTCCGAGCCGATCCGGTCGGTGACGGTGGGCACCAGTACATCGGCTTGCCTGACGGCCTCGATCAGTTGATGGCTGGACATCGGCTCGTCAGTGGTGTTCAGACGCGTGTCGAACAATTCCATCAACCGGGTTTCGATTGAGGCAGGCAGTTTGCGCGTGACGATGACCAACGGTCTTTGCGATGCCATTGCGGCGGGCTTTCTCGGTTGCACCATGCGCGGCGGGAAGCAGGGGCGTCGGGAAGAGGCGGATAGCAGGCTGGGTCGCTGGTGTCTATGCTTGGTGGCGCTACTGTTCGTTGCATCGGCCAATGCCGCGGACACGGGTGGCGGCGTATCAGAGGCCGCCAGCGGCAAGGGGCCGGTGACGGGCTATGACCTGCCGCGCTTTGTCTCCGTGCGCGTGGACAAGGCGAACATGCGCACAGGCCCCGACAAGTACTTTCCGATCCGTGCCGTGCTGCTGCGCCGCGGCATGCCGGTCAAGGTGACTGACGAATTCAAACTCTGGCGGAAAGTGGTTCTGCATGACGGCATGGAAGGCTGGTTGCACCAGTCGCTCGTCACCGGCCGCCGCACGTTTCTGGTGGTCGGTGCCTCGGTCGAGATGCTGGAGCAGCCGGAGGCAGACGCGGACGTGGTGGCGCGCCTGGAGCCGGGCGCGCTCGCCAACCTGACGGCGTGCGCGGGGAAATGGTGCGAGGTTTCGGTTTCCGGATTTGAAGGCTGGGTGCCGCGGGCCGCAGGCTGGGGCGCGCTGCCGGGCGAGGACTTCGAGCGGTAGAGCAATAAGGGAACAGCAGAATGACCGGCGACCTGATCAAGGTTACGTATGACGACCGGGGCGAGGCGGGGCGCATCGCGTGGGTGACGTTCAACAACCCGGAAAAGCGCAATGCGCTCGGCCTGGAAGGCAAGCAGCGCTTCATCGATGTGATGACGGAACTGAAGCACGACGAGAGCCTGCGCGCCCTGGTGCTGACCGGGGCGGGAGACCAGTCCTTTGTCGGTGGCACGAACCTGGCCGAGATGAAGGACTTTGACCTGGTTCAGGCGGAGGCTTCCGCAACCAAGACCCACCGGGTTTGCGATGCGGTCCGCCAATTCCCGCTGCCGGTGATCGCACGGATCAACGGCTATTGCTTTGGCTCCGGCATGGAGATCGCGGCTTGCGCCGACATGCGTGTCGCCTCGACCCAAGCCAAATTCGGCATGCCGGAGGTACGCTTCGGCATTCCTTCGGGCATGGAGGCGAGCGTGCTGCCGCGGCTGATCGGCTGGGGCAAGGCATGCGAGTTGGTGCTGACCGGCGATCATATCGATGCGGAGGAGGCCTACCGCATCGGCTATCTGGAGCGGCTGGTGCCCTATGCCCACCTGGACGCGGCGGTGGAGAAGTGGATCGCCTCCCTGCTGCAGTGCGGCCCGCGGGCGGTGCGCATTCAGAAGCGGCTGATCATGGACTGGGACCGCATGGGCGTGACGGATGGTGCCAGGGCAGGTATCCAGGCCTATGTGGAGAGCTACCGCACCGACGAGCCCAACCGTCTGATGACGGCCTTCCTGAACCGCAAGAAATAGGCCCGGCGATGCCGCAAAACCCTTCGCCTTGAGCTCATCGAAAAGCGTCTCTCCGGGGAGCGCATTGACCCTTCGACAAGCTCAGGGTGAGGGAATAAGATTGTTGACATAAACGGCATTTCCCGAGACCGCCTACTGGAGTTTTCAACATGCATTTCGGCGCGTCCATGTTCTGCACCGACTATTCCATGACGCCGGCCGAACTCGGCCCGGCGCTGGAGGAACGCGGCTTTGAGTCCTTCTGGGCGCCGGAGCACTCGCACATACCGCTGAGCCGCAAGTCGCCCTGGGGCGGAGGGCCGGAACTGCCGAAGCGCTACTATGACGTCATCGATCCGTTTGTCGGGCTGGCCACGGCGGCGATGACCACCAAGAAGCTGAAGCTCGCGACCGGCGTCTGCCTGATCATCCAGCGGGATGCGCTGCAACTGGCCAAGGAAGTGGCGACGCTGGACCTGTTGTCCGGTGGGCGCTTTCTGTTTGGTATCGGCGCGGGCTGGAACCGGGAGGAGATGGCGGACCACGGCACCGACCCCAAGACCCGCATCGCGCTGATGGCAGAGCGCGTCGACGTGCTCAAGACCGTTTGGACGGAGACCAAACCGGAATATCAGGGCAAGTTCCACAGCTTCGAGCCGATGATGACTTGGCCAAAGCCGCTACAGAAGCCGCATCCGCCGATTTTGGTGGGCGGGGCGATGCCCCATGCCGCCAGGCGCGCGATCGCCTATGGTGATGGCTGGATTCCGTTGGGTGGGCGCGGCGCCGATATTCTGGAGCAATTGCCCCGCTTCCGGCAGATGGCGGCGGAGGCCGGGCGTGAGCCGTACACGCTGCCGGTCTCGGTGTTTGGAGCCCAGATGGATGCCGATATGCTGAAGCGCTATCGGGATGCCGGGATCGATCGGGTGGTATTCAGCCTGGAGTTGGCTAAGACGGACGAGGTGCTGCCGGTGCTCGATCAAATCGCGGGCCTGATGGAATCCGTTGGGTAGCCGAAGAAATGATGATGAACAGGGCTGGATACGTGTACCAGAACCTCTTAAGCACCATTGCATTGGCAGCCGGCCTGGCCTTGGCAGCCTGCTCCTCCAGCGGCCCCGGACCGGGCGAGAAAAACCTGCCGGAGCCGGTCAACCCGGCTGAGGCCGCGCCGGAGACGCCCGAGGCCACTAATGCGGAATCGGAGCCGGAAAACCAGCCAGGGGCAGCGCCGCCATCGGCTCCCGCACCGAATGTACCGAGCGTTGCGCCGCCGATGGTGACCCCGCCGCCGCCCGGCGCGCCGGAAGGCGCGGAGCCGCTACAGGGTCCGCCGGCCGGGCCGTCGTTACCGCCGTCGGACGGCGGGTAACACTGTTAAGAGACGGGTAAGCCTATAAGGAGGTCAGACATGAGCGACGCGGAACGGACGGCTCTGCTGGTCATCGACGTGCAGAATGATTTCTGCCCCGGTGGCGCCCTGGCCGTGCCAGACGGCGCCGCGGTCCTGCCGGTTGCGAACCGTCTTATCGGGCGGGCGGCGCATGTGGTGCTGACCCAGGATTGGCATCCAAAGGATCACAAAAGCTTTGCGAGCAGCCACGCCGACAAGCAGCCGTTTGATACCATCACCATGCCGTATGGCGACCAGACCCTCTGGCCCGATCACTGCGTACAGGGAACACAGGGCGCGGAATTCCATCCCGACCTGCTGGTTGACCGGGCGGAGTTGATAATCCGCAAGGGCTACCGGCGCGATATCGACAGCTATTCCGCGTTTTTCGAGAACGACCAGACCACGCCCACCGGCCTGCACGGCTATTTCCAAGAGCGGGGCTTCCGCAGCGTGGTGCTGGTCGGCCTCGCCTATGACTTTTGCGTCTTCTTCTCGGCCATGGATGCGCGCAGGCTTGGCTATGCGGTGAGGGTGGAGGCAGCCGCCTGCCGTGCCATAGACTTGGATGGCTCCCAGGATGCGGCCACCCGCAACATGCTCGCGGCAGGGGTCGAAATCCGCGGCGGACCGTAATATATGCGCATTACGCAATTTGAGGAGCGGTGAGACTTGAAGCTGTTTTTGTGGCCAGGCGACTTTGTGGCCAAATTGACGGGGCTGCCGGAGGGCTCCGACAATCGCCTCGTTCTGAGAATGTACGCGAATATCGTGATTTGGGGCGTGATCGCCACGTTGATCTTGCTTGCCGTTCTGGGCTGAGCGGTGTTTTGGGCAGCGCACTGATTGCCCGCTCCTAAGAGAGGCAAGCGACGCGCTGGCACAAACCCACTACAGGCGCTAGTTTCCGGCAGATTCATTTTCTTGCTTGCCGGAGATCCGTTCCATGCGCGACTTTCATCAACCAACCCGTTCTGCCGCGCGTTCCACGAACGCGATGGTCGCAACTTCCCAGCCCAGTTCGACGCTTGCCGGCATCGAAACATTGCGGGCCGGCGGCAATGCCATCGATGCGGCGATCGCGGCCAGTGCGGTGTTGTGCGTGACGGAGCCGGGCTCGACCGGCATCGGCGGCGATTGCTTCTGTCTTTACAAGCCCGCGGGCGGATCACTGGTCGCCTTGAACGGCTCTGGCCGTGCCCCGGCCGCTGCGTCGGCAGAATGGTTCGCCGAACAGGGCATCCAAAAGCTGGAGACCACCAGCCCTCACACCGTCACCGTGCCCGGTGCGATCGATGCCTGGGAAATCCTGTTGCGCGACTATGGCACGAAATCGCTGGACGAATGCCTGCAGGCCGCCATCGGCTATGCCGAGAAAGGCTTTGCGGTGCATGACCGTGCGGCCCTGGACTGGCAATTGTCGGAGGACAAGCTGTCCATCGATCCTGCCGCCAAGGCCATCCTGTTGCGCAATGGCGGCAAGGCGCCGAAAGAGGGCACGGTTTATTGGCAACCGGAACTGGCGGAAACGTTGAAAAAGATCGCCAAGGGTGGCCGCGACGCCTTCTATACCGGCGAGGTGGCCGATGACCTGGTCAGGCATCTGCGCGACATGGGCGGCCTGCACACCATGGACGATTTCGCGAACAACGCGCCCGAATACGTCACGCCGATCATGACCGACTACAAGGGCTATCAGGTCTATGAATGCCCGCCGAACGGCGTCGGCATTATCGCCCTGCTCATGCTGAACATGTGGGAAGGCTTTGAGCAGCCGGAAGACCCGTTGGACATCGTCCGCCTGCACCGGATGGCGGAGGTCAGCCGTCTGGGCATCCGCGACCGCAACGCCTTTGTTGCCGACCCGCGCATGGCGGACGTGCCGCAGGAATTGCTGCTTTCCAAGGAATATGCCGAACGGCTGCGCGCCATGATCGACGATACCAAGGCGATGCCCAACCTGCCGCCGCCTGGCCTCGATAGACAAGGCGACACGATCTATCTTTGTGTCGTCGACAAGGACGGCAACGCCTGCTCCTTCATCAACTCCACCTTTCATGGCTTCGGCAGCGGCATTGTCGGGCCGAAGTCGGGCGTGGTGCTGCAAAACCGCGGCTGGGGTTTTACTCTGGAGCAGGGGCATCCGAATGCCATCGCCGGCGGCAAGCGGCCGGCCCACACCATCATACCGGGCATGCTGATGCAGAACGGAGAGGCCGTGATGCCTTTCGGCGTCATGGGCGGTAACTATCAGCCCGTCGGCCACACCTGGACGCTGTCCAACATGATCGACTACGGCATGGACCCGCAGGCGGCCATCGCGCTGCCGCGGGTGATGAGCTACGCCAACAAGCTGGAATTGGAGACCACCATCGGCCCCCGCATGGCGTCCGACCTCCGCGCCATGGGACACGATTGCACTTATCTGGGGCGCCCGCATGGCGGCGGCCAGGCCATCTGGATCGACAGCAAGGAAGGCGTGCTGACCGGCGGCAGCGAAACCCGCAAGGACGGCTGCGCACTGGGGTATTAGATCATCCGCCAGACGCTGGCTTCGGTGATCTCCTCGGCTTCGATCTCTTTCGAGGTGGGTACGGTGTACGCCGCCAGATGCTCCAGGTCGGCCCTTGGCAGAAATTGTCGGCCGGGGTCGCCGAACAGCACGGGAGCCGCCTGCAGCCTCACATGCTCGGCCAACTCCCGGCTTTCGCCGCGGGTGTAGCAGACATCGCCGACCAGGATCAGGTCGAAAGGCGACAGGTCATAGGTGATGGCGTCGGCGGTTTCGGTAGTGATCGCCGCCGACGGGTCGTTCAGGTCCATATTCATCCGGCAGACCATCTCTGCCAGCGGGTCGATATCCAGGGCCGTCACGTGCCTGGCTCCGGCCTTTGCCGCGGCGATTGCGACGATACCGCCGCCGCTGCCGATATCGACCACCCGTTTGCCCTCAACCACCGAGGGGCGGTCCAGGATATAGCGCGCCAGCGCCTGGCCACCCACCCAGGCGAAAGCCCAGAACGGCGCGGCGATGTTGCGCTGGTTCAGATAGGATTCGGTGGTATGCCAGAGCGGCGTCAACTCCGTCGCCAAATGCAGGCGAATCTCCGGCACCAGCGGCGGGCATTCGATCGCCGTGCTGGCGCGGATGAACTCATCCAGTTCCATCGGGCAGTTCCATCAGCTCAAACCAGCCCCAACAACAGAGCGCCGGTCACCAACAGGCCGGCGTCGCGGTTGGACTTGAACTTGGAGAGGCAGTCGTCCGGGTCGTCGATGCGGAGCGTCACCACCTGCCAGGCAAGATGGCCGGCAACCGCCACAAGTCCGATCCAGTAGCCGATGCCCAGTTGCGCCCACAACCCGCCAACCGCCAGCAGGGCCAGCATCGCGCCATAGAACATCCACAGCCAGGTCTTGGTCATGTCGCCGAACAAGAGCGCGGTCGAGCGGACGCCGATCATTGCGTCGTCCTCCTTATCCTGATGGGCATAGATCGTGTCGTAGCCCAGCGTCCAAACGACGCCGGCCGCATAGACCAGTGCGGCGGCGAGGGAGATGGTGCCGGTCATCGCCGCGAACCCGACCAGCACGCCCCAATTGAAGGCAAGGCCCAGGACGGCTTGCGGCCAGTCGGTGATTTGCTTGGCAAAGGGATAGGCAGCGATCACGGGAATGGAGAACAGCCCGACGACGACGGCTGTAATATTGAGAGAGAAAAGAATCAACGCACCGACCAAAAGCTGCAGGGCGAGAAAGGCCCACGCCCGTTTCACAGTGACCTCGCCCGAAGGAATTGGCCGCAGCGCCGTGCGCGCGACGCGGCCGTCATATTCCCGGTCGACGATGTCGTTATAGGTACAGCCGGCCCCTCGCATGGCCAGCGCGCCGATGGTGAAAAGAACAACCAACACAGACGCTTGTATACCATCGCTGCCGTGTTGCCTTAGCCCTAAAGCCACGCCCCACCAGCAGGGCAGCAACAGCAGCCATGTACCGATGGGCCGGTCCAGCCGGGCCAGGCGCACATAGGGATGCAGCTGCGGCGGAAGCGCCCGCTCGGCGATGCTGCGGCGAATGTCGGTTGCTGCCCGCGGATCCCGGGAGAGCCCGGAGGGAGGTGATTGCCGGCCAGCCATGGTGCTGCGCTTAAAACCTGTCCATAGTCGGTCGATGAATGACATCAATCATAATGCATCTTTCCGCATGCCGCGCTTATTCGTTGACGCGGCGTTAACGCCTGGTGCTTCCGCACAGCTCCGGCCGGAGCAAACCCATTATCTGTTGCGGGTCATGCGCCTGGGGCCAGGGCAGCCGGTTTTGCTGTTCAATGGCCGGGACGGTCTGTTCGAGGGCCAGCTTGCCGGCCATGACCGCCGGCGAACCCAGGTTGAGATCGGAGACAAGCTTTCGCCGCAACCGGCGGTAGGCGGGCCGTGGCTCGCGTTCGGCGTGCCAAAACGCCATGCCTTGGAAGTCATCATTCAGAAAGGAACGGAACTGGGCGTCTCGCGGTTTTTTCCGATCGCGACGGAGCGGGCGATGGCGGAGCGTCTGAACCAACAGCGGCTGGACCGGATCGCGATCGAGGCGGCCGAACAATGCGAGCGGCTGGATATTCCGCGCATTGAATCGGTTCTGCGGCTGGACGACTTGCTGGATGGCTGGCCGCCGGAGCGGACGTTGTTCTGGTGCGACGAGCGGGGCAGGGGGCCGCCGCTGGCCGATGCGGCCGATGCCCTGCTGGACGAGATGCCGGAGGGAGCGCCGGAGGGGGTAAGCCCTTTTTGGGGATTGATGATCGGGCCGGAAGGCGGCTTTGCGCCCAGCGAACTTGACGGCCTGGATGAAGTCCCGTTTGTTAAGCGCGTGACCTTGGGTCCGCGGATCTTGCGGGCAGAGACCGCGGCCATTGCCGCCCTGGCCATCGGCCAGGCGCTGACTGGAGACGGCGATCTGCCCGTACGAAACGTGGGCTCGAGCGGCACATAGTGCAACCCGACGCGCAAGGCAGCGTGCATGGCTGAACCCGAGGGCGGTGCGCCCATTTCCGGCAAGGACGAACTGGTCGCCTGGTTCGAGGCCGGTAACAAACCCGCAGACGCATGGCGCATCGGCACGGAACACGAAAAGCTGGTGTTCCGGCTTTCCGACCTTTCCCGCCCCGCCTGGGGCGCGCCGGACGGCATCAAGCCGCTTCTGGAAGGGCTTGCCCGCGAGTTCGATTGGCAGCCGATCCTGGAGCACGGCAAGCTCGTCGCGCTGAAAGACGATGCCGGCGGCTCCATCACCCTGGAGCCGGGCGGGCAGTTCGAACTTTCGGGCGCGCCGCTGGAAACCATTCATCAGACCTGTGACGAGGTGCATACGCACCTGGACCAGGTCCGCACTATTTGCGAGCAACTCGGCCTCGGCATGCTCGGCGTCGGGTTCGACCCCAAATGGCGGCGTGAAGACATTCCGTGGATGCCCAAAGGCCGCTACCGCATCATGGGCAACTACATGCCGAAAGTGGGCACGCTCGGGCTCGACATGATGCTGCGCACCTGCACGGTGCAGGTCAATCTGGACTATTCCGACGAAGCCGACATGGTGAAGAAGTTCCGGGTTTCGCTGGCCTTGCAGCCGCTGGCGACCGCGCTGTTTGCCAACTCGCCCTTCAAGGAAGGCAAGCCCAACGGCTTTATGTCCTATCGCAGCCATGTCTGGACCGACACTGACAACGACCGCTGCGGCATGTTGGATTTCGTCTTCGAGGACGGCTTCGGCTTCGAGCGCTACACCGACTACATCCTCGACGTGCCGATGTATTTCATCCATCGCGGCGAGGACTATGTAGACCTCTCGGGCCGTTCCTTCCGCGACTTCATGGCGGGCAAGATTACGGCGGAGGATCAAGGTTATATCGTCCGCAAGGGCGACCGGCCGAACATGGCGGACTGGGCCGACCACGTCACCACGGCGTTCCCGGAAGTCCGCTTGAAGCGCTATCTGGAGCTGCGCGGTGCCGATGGCGGCCCCTGGAAGCGTCTTTGCGCGCTGCCGGCGCTGTGGGCGGGATTGCTCTACGATCAGACCGCGCTGGATGCCGCCTGGGATTATGTGAAGGATTGGACGCCGGAAGAGCGCAACTATTTGCGGGATGAAGCGCCCCGGTTCGGGCTGAACTTGGAATTTCGGGGCAAGACCCTAGCCGAGATGGGGCGCGAGGTGCTGAAAATGTCGCGCGCGGGCCTGCAAAACCGGGCGCGCATTGACAGCGCCGGCAGCAATGAAACCGGTTTCCTGGACACACTCGAACAGATTGCCGAAAGCGGCCATTCGCCTGCGCACTGGAAACTGGAGGCGTTCCACGGCAAGTGGGGCGGCTCGGTCGATCCACTGTTTAGGGAGCACGCTTACTAGCCATGGCCCAACTCGAACTCAGCCCCGGCAACAGCCTGTACTATGAATACACCCCGCCCGGCCGCGATGGCGCCAACACCTATGTCTTCGTCAATCCCATCACGGGCGATGTCAGCCTCTGGAACGCCGCGATTGTGCCGGCCTTGCAGGAACAGGGCTATGGCACACTGGTCTATAATTTCCGCGGCCAGGCCAACTCGCCCTTCAGCCCCGGCACCGACCTGACCGAGCAGGTGATCGTCGGCGATCTGCGCGCGATCCTGGACCACTGCCGGCCGCCGAACGCGGTGCTGGTGGGGCTTTCCATCGGCGGGCTTTATGCGGCCAAGGCCTATCTGGACGGGGCAGACGTAAAGGCGCTGGTGCTGGTCAACACGCTGCGCAAGATCACGGTGCGCCTCGACTGGATGAACCAGGCGACTCTGGTGGCGATGAAGGTCGGCGGGCCGGACCTGATGAAAGACCTGCTTTTCCAACTGCTGGTGGGCGAGCCGTTCCAGGAGGCAAACCGGGCGGAGTTCCTGAAACCGAATGCCAAATACGAGCCGCTCCCGCCGGACACCGGCGCCTACAACCTGCTTACCTGGATGGGCAAGACCGATTGGGATATCGACTGGTCGGCGCTGAAATGCCCGGTCCTGCTGCTGCAGGGCTTGCAGGACCGGGTTTTCTTCGACCCGGCCATCGTGGCGGAGTTGCAGGCCGCCATTCCGAACGCGACTCGCGTCGATTTCCCGGACGCCGGCCACATGCTGCCCGCGGAAACGCCGGAGGCATTCTTGAAGGCCGTCGCCGGTTGGCCGGACTAACCGCCGCCAAGGCTGCCTAGCGCGGGTTCTTCTCAAATTGGGTCATAGCCCACTCCTAGTCCTTGGCTTGACCAGGGACCCATGCCGGAGAGCCAAACCCAGAGCACCTGCCTTGTGTGAATTTCTCAGGAATGGACTCCCGCTTTCGCGGGAGAGGGGACAGGAGCGACCCAACCAGTTCGGAAAACGCGCTAAAAACAACTCCACCCAGGGGCGGACGTCGATTTCCGCTGCCCAGGCGCTCTTGTGCTGGGCGTGAAGTTGGTAATAGGTCTCGGCGATGGCGTCCGGCTCCAGCAAATGATGCTCCGGCTTACCCGTTTCCGCCGCATGGTGAGGGCCGTGGATGCCGCCGTCCACGATCACGTGCGCCACATGGATGCCTTGCGGCCCCAGATCTCGCGCCATGGCGAAGGACAGCGCCCGCAGGCCATACTTGCCGACGGAAAAACCCGCGGACTTGGCGTAGCTTTTCACGCTGGCGGTCGCGCCGGTGAACAGAATCGTTCCTCGCCCCTGCGGCACCATTCGGCGCGCGGCCTCGCGGGCGACAATGAAGCCGCCGAGGCAACCGCGCTCCCAGGCTTCCTTGAATTTGTCCACCTCGATATCAAGCACCGAGCCGCGCACCCGTCCCGATGCATTGTAAATGACGATGGTGGGCGCCCCCAGGTCGCGCTCGACGTCGGCGTAGAGGTCCAGCACCGACCGCTCGTCGGTGGCGTCGCAGGCATAGGCGTTTGCGCCGAATTCCTTCGCGATCTCCAGCACCGGCTCCAGCCGGCGGGAGGCGAGGGCGACCGTAGCGCCCGTCTTCGCGAAACGGCGGCCGAGTGCGGCTCCCAAGCCGGGGCCGACGCCGACGATCAGAGCGATTTCTTGGGCCATGGATGATCTCCTTTAAGATGGGCGGGGCGGGTGGCTCAGTTGGTCCGAAGCTGCGCGGCGAGGGCGTCCAACGCCATCAGATAACCGCGGGCGCCGAAGCCGCAGATCATCCCCTGTGCGGCCGCGCTTATATAGGAATGATGGCGGAACGGCTCGCGCTGGTGGATGTTCGACAAATGCACCTCGATTACCGGTACCGACAACAGCTTTAGCGCATCCTGAATGGCGACCGAGGTATGGGTGTAGGCAGCAGCGTTGATGATTACGGCATCGCACGCGCCGAGCGCTTCCTGAATCCAGGTAACGAGCTCGCCCTCCTGGTTGCTTTGGCGGAAGTCGATCTCCAGCCCCAGTGCATCGGCGTAGCTGGCGCAGCTTTCCTCGATATCGGCGAGCGTCTGGCGCCCATAGATCTCGGGCTGGCGCACGCCCAGCATATTCAGGTTCGGGCCGTTCAGGATCAGGATGGGATTGCTCATGGGCCGATGCTACCTCGCTGACGGGGCGTTGTGGCTTTAGCGACCTCCATTAGGCCAAGGGCGGCCCGCGTGCAATCGCGCCGCGGCGCACAACAGTTGTTGGGCGCGGCAAGAAGGGCGTTCGCGCCTTTCCATCACGCTTTTTCCCTTGCATTCCGGTTGCGCAATCTCTAAATGCCGCCGCTCGCACTGGACGCCCACGTGCCAGCGGGTCTCAACGCTCCCGGGGGAGGACATTCCCCACTGTCTCGCGAGGACAGTCTGGTGACCTGGTAACGAGGTAACATTGTGCGCTCTTGGTGTCGGCGATCAAGTCGGCCTGGTGGCGGGTGTTACGGCACCCAAAGCGGGTCCCAGTTGCTCGGCGGCATCCTACTGGTCGAAGATTGGTGGAAAGGGCCCCAATGATGACGGCACGTATTTCGCGTTACCTGGCTGAGCAACAGCCGCAGACCCCCTGTCTGGTGGTCGACCTGGAAGCGGTGGCGGAGGCTTATGAAAGCCTGCAGCGCGCGCTGCCGATGGCGACGATCTACTATGCCATGAAGGCCAACCCGGCAAAGCCGGTGATGGAAATGCTGGCGGAAATGGGTTCGTCCTTCGATTGCGCCTCGATCTATGAGATCCGGGATGCGATTGCGGCAGGCGCGCCGGCGGAGCGGCTGTCGTTCGGCAATACGATCAAGAAACAGTCCGACATCGCGGCGGCCTATCGGCTGGGCGTGACCATGTTCGCGTTCGATTGTGAGGCGGAGTTACAGAAGCTGGCCGCGGCCGCGCCCGGCGCGCGCGTCTATTGCCGCCTGTTCATGGATGGCGCCGGCTCCGACTGGCCCCTCGGCCGGAAATTCGGCTGCGGCATCGACATGGCGCGCGACCTGATGGTCCGCGCGAACGAGCTGGGGCTGGATGCCTACGGCTTGTCCTTCCATGTGGGCTCGCAGCAGCGCGATCTGGGCCAATGGGATCTGGCTGTTGGCCGCACGGCAATGCTGTTTACCGAACTGGCCGAAGCAGGCGTGAACCTGCGCATGGTCAATATCGGCGGCGGCTTCACGGCGACCTATCGCACGGACGCACCCGGACAGGAAGATCATGCGGCCGCCGTCATGCAGGCGTTGACCAGGCATTTCGGCAACCGGATGCCGGAGGTGGTGGTGGAGCCGGGCCGCTCGCTGGTGGGCGATGCGGGCGTGATCCAGGCGGAGGTCGTGCTGATCTCGCAGAAGGACTACGGCGACGATGTGCGTTGGGTCTATCTGGACGTGGGCAAGTTCGGCGGCCTGATCGAGACTATGGACGAGGCCATTCAGTACCGCCTGCGCACGCCGCACGATTACGAGGGCGCCAAGACCGTTCCGGTAATCCTGGCGGGCCCGACCTGTGATGAGGTCGATGTGATGTACCGCAACAGCGGCTATGAGTTGCCGGAAGCGTTGGCGGTTGGCGACAAGATCGAGATCCTCTCGACCGGCGCCTATACCTCCACCTATTGCTCGGTCGGCTTTAACGGCCTGCCGCCGCTGCAGACCCACTGCATATAGTCCACTCCGGCTAGGCGGCCGCTCGATTGCTTTGGAACGGCCGGTGCCCGCTTGGGCGCCGGCTTTTTCTGTGCTTTGACCAACGTACGAACCGGCCCCATAAAGCGCATCGATTTATCGATGATTTGCGCCTTTGCCCGCAGCAAGATACAGTTAAGCAATTACTAATTATGGTGCGCCGCCGCGAAGCGTTGCGGTCAAATGCTGAGGCGGTGCCGTTATACGTTGAGGCGCCGATGCAGCAATCGAACAACAACCGTGCCGGTGGCAACGCCGAAACCTCCCCGGACCTTCGCAATGATGCCTATGGGTCCGTTGAAGCGCTGGCCGACGAGGCCTGGACCCTTGCCCGCCAGGCGGTCGAGGCGGGGGAGGAGGACCGCATTTCCGATGAGGCCGTGGCCAAACTGTTGACCGCCGCCGTGAAGCTCTATGCGGCCAAGGCCGATCGCGGCGCGCGTTCGCCCCGTGCCTTGCTCGGCCGATATGATGAGGTGGTAACGCCAACCGAAGCCTTGACCGCGGCGACCGAACTGTTGCGGGCGTTGCGGCTCGGGCCCATGGAATTCGGCCTTTGGTCCCGGCGGCGGCCGGAGGACTATCACGATCAGGAGCCGGAGGCGCCGCCGGTTTCGGTGCCCGGGCAGCGTGACTAATGCGGTCGTTCGACTGGCCTGAACTCTTGATCATGCTTTGTCAACCAAAGGAATTAAGCGGTGCGCAATGAACAACCTGTAGTAGTGAGTACCTAGTTGATGACCGCCGGCGAAGCTATTCGCGGCGTTCGCGTCCCAGGGGGATTGAGGAAGGTGCTCGTGAGTGTTTCGCCCGAAGGAACGGTATTGGCGCCCGGCACGGAAGCCTTTTTTGAGCGCATCGGCTATGCCAATCCGGATTTTGATGCCAGCGATTATGTGGTTCGCAATTTGGGGTTCATCTCGATTTCGCGCCGCTCGCGCGACCGAATGACTGTGCGTCTGCGGCCGAGCCTGGTAACGAAGAATGCGCTGGATGCCTGTTTCAAGATCTTGATGAACCAGGACTTCTCACAGGGGGAGATACAGCGCTTCGAAGACGAGTGGGTTTCCGAGATTTGGCCGAACGATCCGGCTTTGCTGCACCGTTTGGTCGATCTTTGTGAGAAGGCGAACCAAACCCACGAACCGCGCTTCGGGGCCAAGCCGCTCGACATCAACTCCATCGGCAACGACAACAGCAATCCCTTGAAGCCTCTTTTTCAGAAATGGCGGGTGTCGTCCAGCATTTTTGATGACACCACCTTGCCGTTCCTGATCAATTTCGGTCTCGACTTCCGGCTGTCGGTGGTCACGGCACCCAGGATCGGCGAACCCTTGCGGTTTCAATTCTTCGGCGAGGGCTTCAAGTTTTATGATGACCACCAGAAAATGAAGGTGATCGGCGCCCCGTTGGAGGACCAGCCCGACACCGAATATGGGATCTGGCTGGCGCAGCAGTACAATGCCGTGGTCGAGTCCGGCCGGCCGGCGCTTGATTATGTCACCGCGCGGATCACGCCCGGCGGCGGCCCGGGGCGCCGCAGCCGCTATGAACGGCTGCTACTGCCCTGGCGAACCAACGACCACAAGGTGATCGTTACCTGTGCATCGGTGCTCATCTCGACGGAGGAGATCGACGGAGAGGCATCAGGCGACGGCGGCCTCACGACGACCTACCGACCCTCGCTCCGCGACGAAGCGCCGGAGGTCCGACAGGAGCTCGCTGCGCGGCATGCGCACTAGCGCCAGGTCCAGGTCGCCCAGCGGATGGCCAGGAGCCCAGATCCCGAAATGAACGTCCGTGTATCCATAAGCGGCGGCGATGTTCTTTTCGACCAGGTCGCGCTTGACCATGCTGATGGTCCAGTCGGTTTGAAAATTGCCGTAGGCGAACACCCGACTAACCCGCGGCAGGATGCGAGAGAGGCCCAGGCGGCGGTATTCCGGATGGAACCAGGTGCTACCGCTGAAGCAGACCGTTCCGGTCACGCCATGGGCGGTCGGGCAGCGCACGTGGAAGTTGGGATGATGCGGCGTGCCCGGATACAGGACGGATTCCATTTCGTCGTAGAGCGAACTGTCCGGCCAGTGAAACAGGCGGCCAGCCTGCGCGACGACCGTCTCGCCCTGTTCGTTGACACCGCTGATCCAATAGGCGTTGGTTTCGTCCACCCGGCTAAAGGCGGGGTCGAAAATCGGAAACAGCGGATACCAATTACCGAGCGCTACCTCGCGCTTGTTGAGCGCGACCAGTTCGGCGATATCGGTCCGCACCCGCAACTGGATACCCCGCTCGCGCGCAATGTTATCGACGAGCAGAAGGAAAGAGGCGATTTCCTGAACCGGGCCGCCGCGCACCGTTACGGCGTCGGGCAATCGCAAATTGGAACGGTGGGACATCCTGCTTCTCCAGCATCTTATTTAATAATCGTTAACGGTTAGTTAACGATTGACAGTAAAGGCTCGACATAGAGATAATAATCAAATTTTGATTGAAAAAGAAAGCTTTTACGAATACCTCTGTCGCAGTAACCCAGTTGCGCAGGTCCGGCTCTGATTTTCTTGAGAAATTTTAGGTGCGCGAACCGGGTTTATGGGTATAAGTCGGTAGGCGCCGTTTCTGAAAGGTTTAGGAAACGCATGGCGAAGCAAGGTTTGGCAGTGTATGCGGCGGTGGCGCCGGGCGGGTTCGACGCTCTAGCCGCCGTGTCCAATCCATTGCTGCTCATCGAATTTGTGCGGCCGAACTTGATCTCGCGCATCCTGCTGAACGGTGCGGCGAACGGGGCGTTTCTGGGTGGTGACCCGTCTACCCGGTGGCTCGAAGCCTCGCCGGAGCCGCTGTTCGACGTCGGAATCGATGTGCTAGGTTGGACCAACTGGGACTGGGAAGACCGCGATCCCTCGGTACCAACGGATGCGGCCATCACCATTGATGAGCAGCAGCAATGGTGGCGCTTTACGTTTTCCCATTTCGCCGGCATGTCGCCCGCCTGTCTGCTGGCCAGCGCAACCATGGTTAGCGACCTGGTAGCAGAAAGGCGAACCTACGATGAACGCGTGCGCCTCTACCCGGGCCTCTTAAAGGAGGTAGAGGAAATGGCGGGTTTCGGCCAATACGTCTATTGGCCGGGCGAACGGCGCGGCCTCTGGAACGACGGCATTTCCCGTATGTGGACCGTGCCGAAGGCAACGACCAATCGCGAGTTCGAAAACACCATCGCTGCCGTTCATCCGGAAGATCTGCATCCCTCCACGAATGGCCGGGAGCGCGGCGGGATCCAGCGGGAGTCGCGGGAGGTCCGGATCGTGCGAACCGATGGCGAAGTCCGCTATATCCGCAGTCTTGCGCACCGGCATGTCGACGAAAGCGGCCGGGTCAGCCAGGTTGTGCGGGTCGATAAGGACGTGACCGATCTGCATCGCGCGGAAGAGGAATTGCGTCTCGCGCGGGAAGCGGCCAGCGACGCGGCCAGGGCAAAGGATGCGTTCCTGCACCTCATGAACCATTCGCTCCGCACGCCGCTGAACGCCATACTGGGCTTCGGCGAGGCGATGCGCGACCAGATCTACGGCCCGCTGTCTTCAGACTATGTCCAATGCATTGATGCCGTTAACGACAGCGCCGGCAGGCTGCTGGAATTGGTGCACGACATTTTGGATCTGACGCGGCTGGAGTCCGGTCATTACTCTCTGTCAAAGGCGGTATGCAATCTGTCGGAAATCGTCAGCTATGGCGTCGATCTGATGGCATCGCGGGTTACCGAGCGGAACCTGCGTCTTGCCGCCCAATCCGACGCGAATGTCGAAGTTTGGGGAGAAGAGCGCGGCCTTCGGCAAATTCTCATCAATCTGATCGAGTACGCGACCGTCGCCGGGCGGGAAACGCACGTGGTGACGGTCGGTGCATCCGCCGGCGAGAGCGGCAAGGCCATCATGTGGTTGCGCGACGACGGCGAAGGGTTGTTGCGCGGGATCGAAAACGCCATGGAAAATCCGTTGGGCGCGTCGGCCAACCCGGTCGAGCCAGGAGGCGCGTCGGGCTGGTTCGGATTTGCGCTCGTGAAGTCGTTTCTGGAACTTCACAATGGGGAATTGCGGTCCCGCCGGTTGGAGGACGGGTCTTACCAGATCGAGGTCGTTCTGCCCCGTTAGTGCCGATGATCCGAGCCCGCCTTCCGAAGATGCTTTAAGGTGAGCAGAGGGTGTCGGTCAGCAGTCGGTGATAGTAGTGAAGGCAGGGTTCATTCGTGCCGAAAACGACATGGTCTTGCGCGCCCGAATGGAATCCCTGCTGGATTTGCTCGCTCAACTCAAAATCTTCTTCTTCGACCGTTTTCATCAGCAGGGCGAAGTTCCGGTCCCAGTGGCCCTTGGCTTTTTCCGTCACCGCCTCTTCCGGCGTATAGAGGCTGACGCGCATGGTGCATTCATTGATGGGGTCGGTTCGGCTCGGATAGATATGCCAGACCTCGACATGATCCAGTTGCCAGGTCCAGACGACGTTGGGGAACAGGATATAGACGCCCACCAGATGGCGCAGCACGTCCCATTCGGACGGGGGTAGCTCTCTCAGTTCAGGAAGGGTGCGTCGTGCGCCGAGCATGCGGACCGTTCGGCCGATCAGGTCCGCCGTATTGAGATTCCCATGGATCAGCGGCGCGATGGACTGTCGGTGCAAAACGGGGAAATGGTAGGATTAGAGGAAGGTGTCGACGCAAACCTTCCAGTTCATGCGCCGCGTCAGATGTTTCGACTTGTAATGGAAATAGGCGCCGAAACCGTATGCGGCCATTTCCGCGCTCATCTGCGGGCCGAGAGCCTCGTCGATGTCGAACTCTATGCCGGGGGTGGGGCAGACCCAGATATTGCCGCCCCGTTCTTCGCACCAAAGCTCCGTCAGGCCATGCTCGGCCCGTTCGATCCCGTCGAAGCCATATTCCTCGGGCCGGCCGATCAACCCGCCGTCCAGCCCATAGGTCCAGGCGTGATAGGGGCAGGAAAAGCGGCGGGCCGAGCCGCAGCCGACGGCCACCTTCGCGCCTCGGTGCCGGCAGACGTTCAGAAACGCATGCGCCTTGCCGTCGCGCGCACGCACCACAAGAATGGGGACGCCGGTCAAATCGTGGGTGAAATAGTCGCCGGGCTTGCGGATCATGGCAGTCGCGCCGATGCATGACGGGCCTTCCCGGAAGAATTGGCGCTGTTCCCTGGCGGCGTGATCCGGGCAGATATATTCCCTAATTGGCTGCCGGTAAGGCGTATCGGCGGTGGCGGTGGAGCCTGTCTCCAGATATTCCATCAACCGCTTTGCTTGGGCAATCTGTTCAGCGTGTTGCATGCTTACTCCCCGGCTGGCCGTCCCCGGCGTTATCGCTCACCCCAATGCGGTATTTCTAAGCCAATCGGACGATCGACAGTCCATACTTAACCAAAAATAAAGTGAGGGTAACCAGCCATGTGCCGACCAAGGCAAGCGGGATGATCAACGGCAACGGCGCCCATGCGGACTTGCCCAGGCGGGCCAGCAGAAAGTGGAGGGCGATCGCCGCGATCGCTATAATCGGGTAAACCACGGTTGCCTGCAGGGCCAGCAGCACGATCGCCGGCTGCTCCACCCCATCCTTGGGCGCCGCCATCATGATCGCGGCCAACGCTGCAGCGGGCCACGCGACCAGGGACTGACCGACGGCACGGAGCGGTTCGCGCAAAGGGTGCGCGAGCGACCATCGACCTTCGGGCCTGGGCCGTTTGAAAACGGATCCGAACGGTCTATGGCCGCCCATGGGCTTTCGCCTTCTCTTTGCGAGGGATTATTGGTGGCCGACTATTTGTGCCGGAACGTGATGCGGCCCTTTGTCAGGTCATAAGGCGTCATTTCGACCGCCACCTTGTCGCCTGGCATCACGCGGATTCGGAACTTCCGCATCTTTCCGGCCAACCGGGCAATGATTTCGTGTTCGTTTTCGAGTTTTACCCGGAACATGGCGTTGGGGAGTTTTTCGACAACTTCACCTTGGAATTCCAGAAGATCTTCTTTTGACATTCAACCTCTCATCATCGTTAAACCAGCGCCGCCAACTGTGCGACTTGTGTGTGCATAGGAGATTTCTAGCGTTATCCCCGCCGGCAAGCCAGTCATTCTTTCCCGTTAACCCTCTGACGCCGCAGATATGGTATCGGGAATGGAACTTTCGGATGCGACCACGCGCAACATTGTTCTTGTTAGTCAACGGGTAAATACGGTGCGTCACGCGAGAGAGCCGAACCGGCTTAGAAAGCGGCCGTCAAAGCCCATGTGTCAGGGGATACCGCAGTTGCTTGCACGCCAAACTTTACGAATGGGGGCGTTATTGCCCTCTGGCGGCAAGCAGCAAAGCGAACGGCAATAACAACTTTTCCGGTTTCACCATTAAGTGTCAGGTACAATGAACGACTTAGATCACCTTGAAGCGCAGAGCATCTATATCTTCCGGGAGGCGTTCAACCGCCTGGACAATATCGCGATGCTATGGTCGCTGGGCAAAGATTCCAACGTAATGCTCTGGCTGGCGCGCAAGGCGTTCTTTGGCCATGTGCCGTTTCCGGTGGTTCATGTGGATACCGAACGCAAGTTCCCCGAAATGATTGAGTTCCGGGATCAAAAGGCAAAGGAATGGGGCCTGAACCTGGTGCTCGGCTATTGCCCGCCGGTCGAGGATATGGATCCGACCCTGCAACCCGCCGCCCGCTCGGCCGCGCGTAAGACCTACGGTCTGAAGGCCTTGGTCGAAAAGCATAAATGGACCGGCATCTTTGCCGGCATCCGCCGGGACGAGCAGGCGGTTCGCGCGAAAGAGCGTTTCTTCAGCCCCCGGGGCGAGACCAGCGAGTGGGATTTCCGCGACCAACCGCCGGAATTCTGGGGCCAGTTCAATACGGACTTTCCGCCAGGCACCCATTTGCGTATCCACCCGCTGCTCTCCTGGAACGAGATCGACATCTGGCGCTATATCCAGCGCGAGAACATCCCGACGATCTCGCTCTATTTCGCAAAGGACGGCAAGCGCTATCGGTCGCTCGGCGATCAGGACATCACCTTCCCGGTGGACAGCGATGCGACGACGATCGAGGAAATCATTGAGGAACTGACGGTGACGAAGGTGTCAGAGCGCGCCGGCCGCGCCATGGACCACGAGGCGGAGGACTCGTTCGAGCGCCTGCGCAAGGCCGGCTACATGTAAGCCCGTCCTTGCCCGATCATCGCCACGATCATCCGTTAATTCCCGCCAAGCCATAACGAGAATTGTCCATGTCTGCCGCCACGCATCTTTCACTATCCGGCCAAAATCCGTTTCAACTCGTGATTGTGGGCCACGTCGATCACGGCAAATCGACCTTTGTCGGCCGCCTGCTTTACGAAACCGGCGCGCTGCCGGAAAGCAAGGTCCAGCAAATCCGCACCGTCTCCGAACGCCGGGGCCAGCGCATGGAATGGGCGTTTCTGCTGGATGCCTTCCAGGCGGAGCGCGACCAGGGCATCACCATCGACGTCAGCCGCATCTTCTTCAGCACGCCCAAGCGCCAATACGTCATTATCGATGCGCCGGGCCATAAAGAGTTCCTGAAGAACATGGTAACGGGCGCCGCCGATGCCGAAGGCGCCTTCCTGATGATCGATGCGAAGGAAGGCCTGCAGGAGCAGTCGCGCCGCCACGCCTATTTGTTGTCGCTGATGGGCACGCATCAGGTGTCGGTTCTGGTGACAAAGATGGACCTGATCGACTTTGATCAGGAGAAGTTCAACCAGATTGAGCGCGATATTCGTTCCTATCTCAGCGACCTGGGCTTCGTGCCCCGCGCGGTCGTGCCGATCGCGGCGCAAGGGGATGATGCCGCCAACATCGTCAACCGTTCGCCGAAAATGCTCTGGTACACGGGCCCCACCGTGATCGAATTGCTGGATCAGTTGGAGCCGCGCCCGCAAAACGAGAGCCTGCCGCTGCGCATGCCGGTTCAGGACGTCTACCGCTTCGACGAGCGCCGCATCATCGCGGGCCAGGTCGAGACGGGGCGGGTGTCGGTTGGCGATACCGTCATGTTCTCGCCCTCCGGCAAGTCTGCCAGGGTCAAGTCGGTTGAAGCCTGGAGTGTCGATACGCTGCCGACAGACGCGACGGCGGGGCAGGGTACGGGCTTCACGCTCGACCAGCAGATCTTCGTCGAGCGGGGCGACGTTGCCAGCCACCTCGAACACCCACCGATCCTGACCAATGTCTTTCGCGGTAACATTTTCTGGTTTGGTCACAATCCCCTGCATGTCGGCCAGGTGTTGAAGCTGAAACTGAACACCGCCGAATACATGGTCTCGGTCCAGTCGGTGGACGAGGTGATCGATACGGAAAATCTGGGGGGTACCGGCCGCCAGGAAGTGTTGCGCAGCGAGGTGGCGAAGGTCACTTTCCGCTCCCGCAGCATGATGGCCTTGGACGAAGCGGTGCACAGCCCGCGCACCGGCCGGTTCGTGCTGGTCGACAATTTCCGCATCGTCGGTGGCGGCACGGTCTCCATGGAGGGCTACCCTGACCAGCGCGATCTGGTCACCATACGCAGCACCAACATTACCGCCAGCGCAACTCACGTCGACCGTGGAGCGCGCTGGGCCCGCAACGGGCACAAGGGCGCGGTATTGTGGATGACCGGCCTTTCCGGCGCAGGCAAATCTACCGTCGCGCGGGAGGCGGAAAAGGTCCTGTTCATGAAGGGCTTCAACGTCTATGTGCTGGACGGTGACAATGTGCGCGGCGGTTTGAATTCCAATCTGGGCTTCGCGCCGGAAGACCGCGCGGAAAACATCCGCCGGGTCGGAGAGGTCGCGGCCCTGTTCTCCGATGCGGGCATCATCTGCCTTGCCTCGTTCATTTCACCCTATGCATCGGACCGGGAGCGGGCACGCAAGGCGGCGGGCGACGCTTACCACGAGGTCTGGGTGCGTGCCGATCTGGAAACCTGCGAGGAGCGCGACCCGAAAGGCCTCTACAAGAAGGCGCGGTCGGGGGAAATTTCCGATTTTACCGGTATTTCCGCTCCATACGAGCCTCCGGAAACCCCGGAGTTGGAGTTGAACACGGCAGAGCTTTCGGTCGACGAGGCCGTCGCGAAGCTCGTCGCCTATGTTGAATTTCAAATTCGGCTCAGCGATACCAAGTAAACGAGCGCATTTAACCGCCTGTTAACCATTACTCACCCACATTAGCCGGGCCCGCAGCAGAACTGTGGGCCCGTTTTGCTTCGTGCAAGACGGTTAATGTGTTCGTAAATGTGGTGATGGTCATGGGTCGCTGGCTGATTTTCGGGAAAATCGGACTGATCGCTACCGCCGTTTGGCTCGCCAGCAACCCGGGGAACGCTTATGCCGTCGATGTCTCCCGGGTGGTTTATCTGCCGGACGAAGCGCCGATCGATCTGGGTGCCTACGCGAAGCTGGTAGAGCGCGCGGTGGATCGGGGAGAGCTGGACCGTTTTGTTCGGGGCTATCTGAACCGCGGCCTGCCGGCGGATGCGGCAGCGGTGCTGGCCTATGCGGTGCGCTCCCGTCCGGACCGCGCGGAAGAGATTGCCGATACCGCGGTCCGACTTATCGCCCAGTTCGACGAAATAGCGTTTGCGCGGGGGGCGTTCACCGCGTTGGCCGCCGAACCGGCGATGACCAGCGAGATCTTGGGGACGGCGCTGAACAAGGTGGTGTTGTCCGATCGTCTTCGGGATGCCGCCGCTGCCGCCGCGAGCCTGCCGCTGCCGTCGGATGTTCCGAAAGAGGTCGTGACAGCCGGTGCGGTGGAAGAGATGGATCTGGTTACCGCCGCTGATGTGGCGGCAGAAACCGATGAGGCGGAGGAAGCCGGGGGAGCCTTCGTACAACCTCGCACCGCGGGCGACATCTTCGGAAACGACGTGTTGCCGGATACGCTGCGCATCGGTGACGGCCAGGCGGGGGTTGGTGGCGCGGGGACAAGTTCGGACGGCGGAGCCAGTTGATCCATGCGCCGCTGTCTCCGGCTCCGATGGCATTGTTCGTTGCTTGCCTTTGCCGCCAGCCTGTATTTGGGCGCGGGCGCAACGGCCAATACGCTAGAGGCGCCCAAATACTACGAGCCGGTAACGCCGGCGCCGGAAATTTCCCCGCCCGGCAAAGGGCCCTCGGAGACGGTGATGGCGCGGCCGCGGCCAGACTATGACCCCATCGGATATGCGGTCGCCGGCTTCCGCGTCTTTCCCGAAATGATTGTAAGCGCCGGCTATGACGATAACATTTTCCGAACCAACCGGCGGGAACAGGGCGATTTCATCTCGGTAGTGCGGCCGCGCGTTCAGGCGCGCTCGGACTTTAACCAGCACCGCTTGGACGTGACCGGCGAAGTAGCCGCGGAATCTATGCCGATCACAGCAACCAAAACTTCGTCGATTACCGCGGTGATGCCCGCGGCCATATCGACATATTGCGCGGTTTGCGCCTGGAGGGCGCGCTCACCTACGCGCACTCTCATGAAGACAGGGGCGCTATCGACGCCAATGTCGGGAAAGAGCCGACCCAATATGACCGCCTGGCGGCTTTGTCGGTGCTGGCGGCGGAGTCGGGGCGGTTCCGCTACCGGCTCGGCTTTGGCGCTACCTCCCTGGACTATCAGGATGTCCCCGCTGTTGGGGGCGGTACGATCAACAATGATGACCGCGACCAAACCGAGTATGACGTATTCGGGCGGATCAGCATGGGAGTTGGTGCCAATTTCCGCGTGTATACGACGGCGCGATACGTCATGAACGACTTTCTGTCCGCGGTTAATGATGCGGGAGTCAACCAGGACTCCTCGGGATTTTCGACCGTTGCCGGTCTGGAGTATGATGGTGGCGGCCTCTGGTTTGCCCGCGGGTATGCCGGGTTCCGGCAACAAGTCTATGCCGATGCTTCCCGAAAGGAAGTGTCTGGGCCAATTTTTGGCGGTCAGGTCACCGGCAATATCACCTCGTTGACCACCGTTACCGCGAACCTTGACCGGGATCTTGTCGAGACATCAGTCCAGGGCGCTTCCTCGTACTGGGATACATCTCTGCGCTTGCGGGCCGATCATGAGTTACTAAGAAACCTGATCCTTTCCGGTGCCATCCGCGCCACGCAGGACGACTTTCGCGGCATCGATCGCACCGATCGGATCATCGGTGGCGGGCTCGCATTGCGTTGGCTGACCAACCGGTCGCTCTGGTTGACCCTGGACCTCGAACTGGATCAGAAAAGCTCTTCGGGCGCGAACCGGGGGCGTGATTTCACCCAAAGCAGCATCTTCTTGCGCGCTGTCCTGCAGCCCTAGGGAAAGCTATGGCTATTATCCGCAACTGGCGAATTCTGTGGGTGGTTGTCCTGAGTGCCGCTCTCGCAGCGGCCGTCGGCCGGATCCCGGCCAAAGCCGCGGACGCGTTGCAATACCGACTGGGCCCGAGCGACCGGATCGTCGTTACGGTGTTCGGTCACGAAGATCTTTCCGGCGAATTCGAACTGGATGGTCAGGGCCGGATCGCCTTGCCGCTGATCGGTGAGGTCGCCTTGGCCCGTCAGACGCTGCGTCAGGCCGAACAGCAGGTGGTCTCCCTTCTGAAGCCGGATTATCTGGTAAATCCAAGGGTTTCGATCCAGGTCACCAACTACCGGCCATTTTACATTCTTGGCGAGGTGAACCGTCCCGGCAGTTATCCTTACGTGAACGGCCTGACGGTCGTGCAGGCCGTCGCGATCGCCGGTGGCTACACCTACCGTGCGCGTGAAAGCCGGGTCAGCATTCAGCGTGCCGGCGATCCAAAGGGCAGCGACCGCCCTGCCGGCCCGGCGACGGTCGTTTTGCCGGGCGATGTCATCAACGTGCCGCAACGCTTTTTCTGAGTGGTGCCGCCATGAGTTCCTATTCCGCCTATTCCCCCTTTCAACCGGGCATGAGAGCTTCCGCTGCCCAGACACCGCTCCCGGACGACGCGGGTGCTGGCCCCGGACCGGGCATGGAGCGCGAATGGGATCCGGTCGTCGCACTGCAGAGCCTTGCGCGGGCCTGGCGTCTGATCGCGGGCTCGGTGCTGCTGGCGGTCTTGCTGGCCTGGACGGTCGTCTCGTTCTGGCCAAGGGAATATACCGCCGAAACGCTGGTGCTGCTCGACCCCCGCAATCAGCCGAACCTTCAGCTCGACGAAGTGATGGCCGGCCTGGCACCCGACGACCAGACCATCAGCAGCGAGGTTCTGATTCTGCAATCGGCAAGCCTGGCGGCGAAGGTGGTCGCCGATCTGTCGCTGACGGACGACCCGCAATACAACCCGTTAGCAGCCAACACGCGGGGCTTTTGGGCAGCGCTTTGGCCGGAGGATCTCTGGCAGCGCCTGTTCCGCTCGGCGGGTGTGGGCGCCCTGGGAGGTGCAGCGAACCTTGCCGCGCCGGAAGCGGTGCTGGAGGCTGCGGAGGTGCGGGTGCTGCAAGCCTTCGCCGATCGTTTGGAGGTGGAGCGGGTCGGCCGCAGCCATGCCATCCGGGTGGCCTTTACCGCCCGATCGCCGGAGCAGGCGGCCGATGTGGCCAACGGGTTAGCCGATCGCTACCTGGAGGGGCAGTTGTCGGTGAAGTTCGAGGCGCACGGCCTCGCGCAGGACTGGCTGACCCAGCGGGTGGACGAATTGCAGCAGAACGTGGAAGCGGCGGAGCAGGCGGTCGAGGAATACCGGACCCGATCGGGGCTGATCGACAATAACGGAGTAACGGTTGCAAATCAGCAGATGGGCGAAATCAGCACCCGCTTGATTGCCGCGCGCGCGGACACGGCGGCCGCCCGCGCCCGCCTCGCTCAGGTGAAGAGCCTGATCGGACAGAATGGCGATGCCTTGTCTGCCGCCGAAGTCTTGTCCTCGCCGCTCATTCATCGGCTCAAGGAACAGGAGGTGGAAGTGCTGCGGCACCGTGCCGACCTGTCTCAGGAATACGGGCCGAGCCACCCGCGCATGCTGAGCGTCGAGGCGGAACTCGCCGATATTCGCGACCGGATCATGGGCGAAGTCCGGCAGATCGTGGCCGGCCTGAAGAACGAAGTTGCCGTTGCCGTCGCGCAGGAGCAGGCATTGGCCGACGACCTGGCCCGCCTGGAGGGGAAAACGGCGGAGCAGAATCAGGCGGAAGTGCGTCTGCGCGCCCTCGAGCGCGAGGCGGAGGCGTCCCGCAATCTGCTGGAAACGTTCCTTGCGCGCATCAAGGAAACCCGCCACCAGGAGGCGATCCAGCGTTCCGACGCCCGGATCCTCAGTTCGGCGCTGCCGCCGTTGAAACCCAGCTCGCCGCGGGTCATCCTGGTATTGGCCGCGGCGGCATTGCTTTCTTTCATCGCCGTCGCGCTCTACGTGCTGGTCTCTTCCTCGCGCAGCCGCGGTATTGAGAATCTGGCGTTCATCCGCGAACAACTGGGGCTGCAGGTTTTGGCTACGGTGCCGAAGGTGAGCGCTTGGCGGGCGTTCGGCCGGCCTGGGCTCGGTCGGCGGGGCAGAGAGCAGCGGGATCAGATGGTGGAGAGTGCCGCCGCATTCGCCGCAATGGGCCTCGGCGATGCGTCTACTGTTCTGGTCACCGCGGTAGAGCCGGGGAGCACTTCGCCGGCGATTGCGGCGGCGATCGCGCGGGTGTTTGCCCGGCAGGAAGGCGATGTGTTGCTGGTTGATGGCGAGTTCGCCAATGCGGCGTTCTCGGATCGACTGGGCCTTGGCGGAGCGAACGGCCTGGCCGATGTGCTGGGCGGCGAGGATATCGGGCCGTTGCCGACGGCGCCCAGCGGGATTGCGGGGTTGCGGGTGCTGAGTGCCGGCAGCATCAACGCGCGCTCGCGCTTGCCGATGTCGCCCTCAGCATTTGACGCCCGGTGGACCCGGATCAGGGATGCGTCGCCACGGATTATCCTGCATGGCGGGCCGGTTTTGGCCGCCCCGGAGGCACGGCTGCTGGCGCGCCGGTGCGATGGCGTGGTGTTGCTCGCACGCTGGGCCGATACACCGGTGGCAATGATCGCAGAGGCGGCGGCCGCGGTGCGGGACGCCGGCGGCACCATTGCGGGCATCATCGTGACGGAGGCGGACCCGGATGCAGCGCCGGCAGTCGCCATGGCCGGACGGCCGCGACCTGCCGCGACCAACCCCTTTCAGGCTGGAAAGTTGAGTCTGTCTTGATCCGCACCCGGCAATCGGCGACCCGGCTAGGCTGGCTTGGGCTGGCCGCGGTTCTGGCGATATTCGGCTTCGCGCGCACCCAGGAAGGATGGCGGCTCGAGCCGCTGGATGCCTTTGTTCATGCGCAATGGTGGGGCTTGCCGCAAACGGAACGGCCGGTGCGTCTCTCCGACTGGCGGCCATCGAGTGGCAATGGGCGCACCTGGGCCGCCTACAGCCAAGTGCTGCTGGAGGAGGCGAACCGGCGCTCAGGTACCGTCGAGGTAGCTGGCGCAAGGGCGGAGGCTGAGGCCGCCACCCTGCGGGCACTCGCCCTTGGGCCCGCAGAAAGTGCTGCCTGGGCAAGGCTCGCCCTGCTGCAGGTGAACGGCAGCCGGCGCGGTGAGGCGCTGGCGGCCTTGGACCTGTCCCTGCAAACCGGGCCGGACGCCAGGGGTATCTCCTGGCTGCGCAGCCGGCTCGGCCTTTATCTTTGGGAGGATCTGAACAGCTCGCAGCGTGAAGGGATAGGGACCGATATTCGCCGTCTGTGGCGACAGCAGCCGAGCGCCGGTCTGCCCTATCCGCGCCAGGCCCTGGTACGCTTTGCCCATGGTGTCGGTCGGCTCGATGCGGTACGGGAGGCGCTACCAATAGGCGAGCGAGCGCAACTGGCCGCCCGCCTTCAATCCGTGCTGAGGGAGATTGCCGGTGGAAGTTGAGACCTTTGCCGTTCCGGGCCCCACTTTGTTGCGCGCGACGCGCCACAAGGATGATAGGGGGTATCTGGCCGAGACCTTTCATACCACGCGCTTTCTGGAGGCGGCGGGGATGGACGGGCTCGCCCAGGAAAACCATGTGATGAGCTTTCACCGCTATACCATGCGCGGGCTGCATTGCCAGGCGCCGCCGTCGCCGCAGGGAAAGCTGGTCACGTGCCTGGCCGGGCGCATACTGGATGTTGCCGTCGATGCCCGCGTCGGCTCGCCGACCTATGGTGAACACGTTCTGGTAGAGCTAAGCCCCGACGACGCTTCGCTGTTCTTCGTGCCGCGCGGTTTCCTGCACGGCTATCTGACCTTGGAGCCCGATACTCAGGTATTGTACAAGCTGGACGGTTACTATGACCCGAAGGCGGAGATGGCCTGCCGGTTCGACGATCCGGACCTGGGAATCCCCTGGGGAGTATCGGCGGACCAGTGCCGCGTACACCCGAAAGACCTGGATGCGCCGTGGTTCAAGGACTTCCGGTCTCCCTTCACATTCGAGGCTGCGGCCTGACCGCCGGGCGGCCATCCGTATCCGCCCTGATCGTCAATTGGCGCAGCACCGATTGGCTGCTGACCTGCCTCGAAAGCCTGCGGGCGTGCGAAGGACCGCTCGCCCGGGTGGTGGTGGTGGAAAATGCCTCCGGCGATGGCAGTGCCGCGCGGATCCAAGCGTGGGCCGCCGCTGCTGGTATAGGCTGCGGCACCGGGAAGACTAACTGGCTGGCATTGTTGGAGGCTGCGGACAATCGCGGCTATGCCGCCGGCAACAATGTTGGCCTCGCCTGGATCAAGGCAGCCGGCGATTCGAGCCATATCTGGCTGCTCAATCCCGATACGCGCGTCGCGCCCGACGCGCTCGATCATCTGCTGGAACGCATGAGCGAAGACTCCTCCGTCGGCACCTGCGGCGCCTTGCTGTGTGAGATGGACGAACCGGACCGGGTGCAGTGTTATGGAGGCGCCGGGTTCCGCACATGGTCGGCGCGGCCCTTCGATCTTGGCAAGGGCGCTCGGGCCGAGCTGCCGATTGACCGGCCGGGGGTCGAACGCCGGCTCGGCTATGTCATGGGCGCATGCCTGCTGGCGAGCGCGGCTTTCCTTTGCGCCGCAGGGCCGATGGACGAACGGTTCTTCCTCTATTTTGAGGAAATCGCCTGGCAGCGGGCGGCAGGTCGCCGCTTCCGGCTTGCCTTCGCGCCGCAAGCGCTGGTCTATCACCGCCGCCATGCGGCCGGCGGCCGGAACGAGCGCTATCTGTTCGCCAACCGCCTGCGCTTTGCCCGCTGGTATCAGCCCTGGAGCGTTCCCACCGTCGCGCTGGGCCTGGCGGGGACGGCGGCCGCTGCGGCCATGCGCAGGGAGTGGCCGCGCGTCCGGCTGCTGCTCTCGCCCGGCTTCTGGCGCTTTGCCCTTTTCGGTTAGAGCAGATCCCGATCTGTGAGGATCGGGTGAATCTGCTTCGAATCTAACAATTAGAGCATCTTACCTCGACAAATTGATCGCGAAAGCGATCCAATTTGATTGGAGGATGCTCTAGCCCGGCGCCATCGGCAGCGCCATGGGCGCCAGTTCGTCGGTCGTGCGCCCGGCCCAATCGCGGCCCGGCACCTCTGCCATCGAGCGTTGCTGCGCCTCCTCCAGCGCTTGGGCGGCGGAGGTCAGGTCGATGGTCTGCACCCGGCCATCCTGCACCACCGGCTCGCCGTTTACGAACACGTCCCGCACCGCCCGGTCTTGGGCCACATAGATCAGTGAGCGCAGCGGTTCGCGCACTGGCATCATCGCCGGATGCTTCAGGTCGCAGAGCACCAAGTCTGCCCGCGCGCCGACGGCAAGCCGGCCGATATCCTCCCGCCGCAGCGCCCGCGCGCCGCCGATGGTGGCGGCGTCGAACACATTGCCCGTGGTCAGGTCCGCAACCGAGCCGGCGACCGACCGGGCGGTGTAAAGCGCGGTACGCATCTCATCCAGGTAGTTGTGGGGGTAGGTATCGGTGCCGATGCCCAGGTTGACGCCGCGCCGCGCATACTCGCCGAAGGTGTTGAGCGCGATGCCGCGGCGCACGAAAACGGTCGGGCAATGAGCGACCGTCGCGCCATTGTCCGCGAGCAGGCCCAGGTCCTGCCGCGTCGTCCAGTGCAGCCAGGGGTGATGGTCAAGAAAGATGCCGTGCCCGATGATGGAGCGGTCGGTCAACACGCCCAACTCGTGCATCCATTGGATCGGCGAATGACCGTGCCGACGCTGGATCTCGTGAAACTCGGTCACGCTTTGGGAGGCGTGGATCTGGAAGGGCAGGTTGCGCTCATCGGCGGCGTCGTGGGCGTCCCGCAGCAGGTCGGCTGTGCAGGTATCGATCTGCGCCGGGCAGACCATGCCGGAAAGGCGGCCGCTCGGGTGCTGGTTGGCGAGGTCAATCAGGCGCAGCGCCCGGTCAAAGCCCTCGCGTCCTCCCTTCGTGTCCCAGTCATATTTCAACTCGTGCCCGTTGTCCGTGTACCAGCGGGCATCGCGGAACATAGGCGCAGCAACCGCCCGGATGCCGCTTTCGGCCAGCACGTCCAGCCAGCCGTCGAACGGGATCGAGAGGTCCACCACCGTCGTCACGCCCGAGAGCAGCAACTCCGCCATCGCCACTTGCATGGCGGCGATATTGCCGGGGCCGTCATTGCCGAACACGGTCAAATATTCGTAGAGAGAGGAGTGCCAGAAGCCGGGGCTGAGCGTTTCGTCGGTGATGCCCTTGCGCAACGGTTCGCTGGTCGGGTGGGTGTGGATGTTGATCATCCCCGGCATCACCAGGCGCTCGCGGCCGTCGATCTCCCGCTCGCTGGGGCCCTGGTAGTGTTTGCCGACATGGGTGATCGCGCCGTCGGCAAAAGCGATATCCACATTACGGGAATAGGTGTGCTGTTTGCCGTCCCAGGCGACGGCCCAGGCGGCGTTGCGGATAACGGTGGTCGGCATGGTGCGGCTCCATTCGGTGATGGCTCTGCGGAGAGCGATCGGAATGGTTCCATCATTGCGGTCCAGCGACAAGCTGGCAGGCAAAAAAAGAGCCTGCCGCACTTACAGGGAGACCAGAGGGAAAAAGGAGACACTGAGCTCAAGGTCGGCCGGGCCGGCTTCAGAGAGTGCAGGGCATGGGAGCCGGCCCGACCTTCGGGCGGTTGGGGGGAACCCGCCCGATCTCAGCAATAGTCTTTACCTTCCATCTTTAACCGCGTGCAGGACTCCCCCGAAGCAGCAGTGCCTCGCACTGTGCCGCTGCAGCCGGCAGATAAGCGCTCAAGTGGCTCATCACGTCGTCCGCATCCGCCTCATCGGAAGTCCGGGCCAAAGCACTCTTTGTGCTCCGATAATTTCTTTCATTGATTCTCAGGTGGTGGCGTCGCCAGACCATGCAATTGCACCTGGCGTCAACTGATCGTGAATTATGGCGTTAAAGGGGGCGGCGTCTTGCAAAACGGTGGCCTGGGTGAGGGTGTTGGAAACGGCGAAGTTGTTGTTATAAGCCCTCATCCGGCGACGCCGCCCTCCAGGCACCCCCAGATCGGTTAGCATGTTTTCAGGAACGTTTTCGGCCATGGATTTGTGCGGCGCGCGCGGCGCCATGGTTTTGTTTGAAGACGTGTCGTTCACCCTGAGGCCCGGTAGCGCCTTGTTGATCCGCGGGCCCAATGGCGCCGGCAAATCGACGCTGCTGCGGATTCTTGCGGGATTGCTTCCGCCGGCAGACGGCGCCGTATCTTTTGGAAAGGGCGATGCAGAGCTGCCGGCACGGCATTATGTAGGTCACGCCAATGCCATCAAGCAGGGCCTTAGTGTGGAGCGACATGTCCGGTTCTGGGCATCCTTTGGGCCAAAGCGGCCTGAATGCCCCACAACGACAGTGGATGCGGCCCTGGATGTTTTCAATTTGGAAGCGCTGCGCGATCTGCCGGCGCGTTATCTGTCGGCCGGCCAAAAACGCCGCTTGGCACTGTCGCGGCTAGTGGCCAGTCCGGCCGCCCTTTGGCTGCTGGACGAGCCGGTGACGGCATTGGATGCCGCCTCCGTTGCCCTGTTCGAGCAGGCGGTGGCCGCGCATCGCCGGGCGGGCGGCATTGCCGTCATCGCCACGCATCAGGAACTGGTGGTGCCCGATGCCCGGAACCTCACGCTCGGGCGCGCCTGATGGGCGGGTTCGGCATCGTGTTCGCCCACGATCTGCGGGTCGCCCGTTCGGAGGCGGGTAGCGTGCTGCTCGCCGTTCAATTCTTTGCGATGGGCGCGTTCATTTTCCCGCTTGGCCTGGGGCCCAGCGCCGAACTGTTGGGACGTGTCGGTGCAGGACTGTTGGCGGTGATGGCGCTGTTCGCGACGCTGCTGGCGCTCGACCGGCTCTACAGCCACGATTATGAAGACGGCTCGCTGGATGTGTTGCTGACCAGCCGTTTTCCCCTGTGGAGCCTGATTTTGGGTAAGGTTGCGGCCCATTGGCTGCTGACCGCCGCGCCGATTATCGTGGCCGCGCCGCTGATGGGCGTGTTGCTGCAGATGAAGCCTGCCGCCATTTTGGGGTTGATGTTGGCACTGGCGCTTGGCACGCCGACGCTCAGCCTGGTCGGATCGGCCGGTGCGGCGCTGACCTTGGGCGCGCGTCGCGGCAGTGTGTTGCTGGCGCTCCTGGTGTTGCCGCTCTATATTCCGGTTCTGATTTTCATGGTTGGGACCGTGCTGGCTGCCGAGTCCGGTCTGGCCCTGGAAGCACACGTTTCAATACTGGCGGCGATGCTGCTCGTGGCGCTGGTGCTGGCGCCCTGGGCCTCGGCGGCGGCACTTCGCCTGGTAGGAGAATCCGGCTGAATGGGACGGTCCGCGGCCGAGACACCCCGAAATAAATCGCAGTTCGAGCGGCTGCGCGGCTCCCGCCTGCACCGCCTCGCCAATCCCGCACGTTTTACCCGGATCGCGCGGGTAGCGCAGCCGTGGATTTTGGCCGTGACCCTGCCGTGCCTGCTGGCGGGGCTGTATTTCGGCCTGTTCGATTTGCCGATCGACTATCAGCAGAAAGACAGCGTGCGCATCATGTATGTGCATGTGCCGGCGGCCTGGATCGCGATGTTTGGCTATTCCGGCCTTGCCATCGCCAGCGCAGTTGCGCTGATCTGGAAGCATCCGCTGGCCGATATCGCGGGCAAGGCGATGGCGCCCATCGGCGCGGGCTTTACCGTGATCGCGCTGGTAACTGGCTCGCTCTGGGGCAAGCCGACCTGGGGTACCTGGTGGGTGTGGGATGCGCGCTTGACCTCGGTTCTGGTGCTGCTGTTTCTCTATCTCGGTTACATTGCGCTTTGGAATGCGTTCGACCAACCACAGCGCGCGGCCAAGTCGGCCGCCATTCTGGCGCTGATCGGCGTGGTCAATCTGCCGATCATCAAGTTTTCGGTGGATTGGTGGAACACGTTGCACCAGCCGGCGAGCATATCCCGTCTGGACACGCCCGCGATCGATCCCGCCATGCTGCAGCCGCTGCTGTTGATGGCGGTGGCTTTTTTGGGGCTGTTTCTCTGGCTGACTCTGCTTCGCATTCGGGTCGAACTGGCGGAAAGGCGCGTTGCCGCCTTGCAAATGGCTCGCACGCGCGGGGAAGGTCGATTGCAGAGGCAGCAGGCATGAACGGTGCCGCATCCATGTTCGCGATGGGCGGTTATGGGTTCTATGTCTGGACCTCTTATGCGGTTACAGCCCTGGTGATCCTCTGCCTGTTTGCCTGGAGCCATTTTGGCCTGCGTAACGCCGAGAAGCGCGAGGCACAGCTTGGGCGGCGGCAACGCCGCAAGCCTCAAAAGCCCCATCGGGAGATATCGTCGTGAAGCCGAAGCATCGTCGCCTGTTCGTCGTCGTGCTGGCGCTCGCGATCCTGGGGGCCGCGGCAGCGTTGGTATTGAATGCTTTCGAGGAGAACCTGGTCTTTTTCTACAGTCCCTCTGACCTGGCGCAGAAGCCGGTGCCGCACGGGCAGGCGATCCGGGTGGGCGGTCTTGTGGAAGACGGGTCGGTGCAAAAAGCCGGCCTGGATGTTTCGTTCGGCATTACCGACGGCGCAAGATCCGTGCGCGCCTCCTATCACGGTGTCCTTCCCGACCTGTTCCGGGAAGGCCAGGGCGTGGTCGCCCGCGGCATGTTGCAGCCGGACGGCACGTTCAGGGCGCAAGAGGTGCTGGCCAAGCACGACGAGAACTACATGCCGCCGGAAGTGGTTGATGCGCTGAAGAAATCCGGCGAGTGGCAGCCCGATGGAAAGTAGGGCGGAAAGTAAGGCGGAAGCATGGGCATAACGGTTGAAACCGGCCATTTCGCGCTGGTTGTCGCGTTGGTATTGGCGGTGCTGCAATCGTCGGTGCCGTTGTATGGCGCGGCGCGCGGGCGCGAGGAATTGATGACGCTCGCCCGGCACACGGCCTGGGGCCAGCTCGTTTGCGTCGGCCTTGCGTTTGCCGCCCTGATGAACGCCTTTGCGCGCTCGGACTTCTCGGTTGCGGTGGTGGCGCAGAACTCCCATTCAGCCAAACCTTTCCTTTATAAGCTGGCGGCCACCTGGGGCCACCATGAAGGCTCGCTGCTGCTGTGGATCCTGATCCTGGTCGTCTTCGGCGCGTTCGTGGCAACGGGCAGCCGGAGCATGCCGCTCGCGCTGCGCGCGCGGGTGCTGGCGGTGCAGGGAATGGTGGCGGCCGGCTTTCTGCTGTTCACGCTCCTGACCTCCAACCCGTTTGCGCGGCTTGCCCAGGCGCCGATTGACGGCAACAGCCTCAATCCGTTGTTGCAAGACCCGGGCCTCGTGTTCCATCCGCCGCTGCTCTATTTCGGTTATGTCGGCCTTTCGACCGCGTTCTCGTTCGCCGTGGCCGCCTTGATCGAGGGCCGCGTCACGCCCGACTGGGCGCGCTGGGCCAAGCCCTGGGTGCTGGTCGCCTGGAGCGGCCTGACCATGGGCATCGCCCTCGGGTCCTGGTGGGCCTATTACGAACTCGGCTGGGGCGGCTTCTGGTTCTGGGACCCGGTCGAAAACGCGAGCTTCATGCCCTGGCTGGTGGCGACGGCGCTGCTGCATTGCATGGTCGTCGTGGCAAAGCGGGATGCCTTCAAGGGCTGGACCCTGCTGCTGGCCATCATGGGCTTTTCGCTCAGCCTGCTCGGCACGTTCATCGTGCGCTCCGGGCTGTTGACCAGTGTGCATGCCTTCGCCACCGACCCGTCGCGGGGGGTGTTCATTCTGGTGCTGCTCGGCATCGCGATCGGCGGCGCCCTCCTGCTGTTCGCGATCCGCGCCCCGGGGCTGCAAGGGGGAAATGGCTTCGAGCCTGTCAGCCGCGAGGGGGCACTGCTGCTGAACAATTTGTTGTTGGGTGCGGCGGCGGCGGTCGTGCTGCTGGGCACGCTCTACCCGTTGTTTCTGGAGGCGATGACGGGGGAGAGGGTTTCGATCGGCCCGCCATTTTTTAATCTGGTCTTCGTGCCGTTGATGCTGCCAATGCTGGCTATTATGGCGCTGGGGCCCATGCTGGCCTGGCGCAAGGGCAACGGCATCGCGGCGATCCGCCGGTCTGCTCTGGCAGCTGCCCTGGCCGTCGCGACAGCGATTTGGGCGGCCTGGACCGGCGGCGCCGGCATCGCAGGCGTTCTGGGATTTGCCGTTGCGGCCTGGCTGGCGGTCGCCACTTTGCGCACCTGGTACGAGCGTTGGCGCGGGGATGCGCCGCTGCGCCGTCTGGCAGGCTTGCCGGCGGAGGTGCACGGCATGACCCTCGCGCATCTGGGGGTCGCAATCGTGGTCACCGGCATTACTGCGGCCTCGGTATGGCAGGGGGAGGCGGTGCGATTAATGAAGATCGGCGACAGCGTAACGCTTTCTGACTACCGCTGGACCTTGTCAGACTTCACCGTCGGCCTCGGCCCCAATTACCGCACCGAAATGGCCCGCATCGAGGTAACCGACAATGACGGCGCGCCGCTCGTAACCCTGTATCCGGAGCGCCGGTTCTATCCCGTTTCGCGGCAAACCACGACGGAAGCCGCGATCCATTCCCGCTGGGATGCCGACCTCTACGCGGTGATCGGCGAGGGCAACCCGCAGGACGGTTGGGCCGTTCGGCTCTATCACAATCCGTTGGTGCCATGGATGTGGGCGGGTGCGTCGATAATGGCGTTCGGTGGCCTGGTGGCGGCCGCGGGCCGAGTGCGTGTACGCCGACGGCGTCGCGCCGAAGCTGCTCCGGCAGAGGCGGTGGCGTGAGATACTTATTGTATGGCCTGCCCTTGCTGCTGTTCGCCGCGCTCGCTGTGTATTTGTGGCAGGGCCTGGACAAAGACCCGAGCGTGCTGCCGTCGGCCTTGGTCGACAAACCCGCGCCAGCCTTCGCCCTGCCGGCGCTGTCCGGCCGAGAGCCGGCATTACCGCTTCACACCGAAGACCTGGTGACCGGAGAGCCGCTGCTCGTGAACATCTTTGCTTCCTGGTGTGTGCCGTGCCAGGCCGAGCACCCGATCATCACGGCGCTGGCGCGGGAGCATGGCGTTAAGGTCCACGGGATTAACTATAAGGACAAGCCGGCGGATGCGGACGCTTGGCTGCGCCGCCTGGGCGACCCCTATGGCCGGATCGGCGCGGATCACGACGGCCGCGTCGGCATCGAGTTTGGCATTTATGGCGTGCCCGAAACCTTTCTGATCGACGGCGAAGGCCGGGTGCGGCTGCGGCATGCCGGGCCGATCACGCCGGATGTGCTGCAAAAAGTGATCCTGCCCGCGATCGAGGCGCTTCGGAAATGATACGGGTCCTGTTGGCGCTGGTCCTGTTGCTCGGATCCCTGTCGCTTGCCAACGCCATCGGGCCGGACGAAATTTTGGACGATCCGGTGCTGGAGGCGCGCGCCCGCGCCCTCAGCAAGGAATTGCGCTGCCCGGTGTGCCAAAACCAGTCTTTGGATGACTCGGAAGCGGACATTGCCAAGGACCTGCGCCGGCTGGTGCGCGAGAGGCTGGTCGCCGGCGACACCGACGAGGAAATCAAGGCCTATCTGGTGCAGCGCTATGGCGACTATGTGCTGCTGGAGCCGCCGGTTAAACCGGTGACCTGGATCCTGTGGTTCGGGCCGCTGGTAATCCTGAGCATCGGCGGCATCGCCGTCTGGCAGGTGTTGCGCCGCGGCCGTCGCCGCTACGCTGCCGCGGGGCCGCACGTCCGGGAGTTGCCCGGCGACGAGCAGACATCCGACGGGGGCCCGGGTCTGTCATGAGCGCCGCATTTATCGGTGTTGGGATCGTCGGCATGGCGGTTGGCCTTTGGCTCGCCTGGGCGCTGCGCCGGTCGGGCATTCTGTTGTCGTTGCTCATCGCCGTTGGCGCGCCGGTCCTGGCGGTTCTGGGCTATCTGGAGTTGGGCCAGCCGCGGCTCGGCGACCTGCCGCTCGCCGACCGCACGGACCCGGCGATCGTCGAACTGCGGGGCGAAAACCAATATCGTCAGATGACCGGCAAGCTGGCCGAATATCTGCAGGAACATCCGGACAATCTGGAAGGCTGGACCGTCCTTACCCAGGCCTACCGCAAATTGGGCGAGTCGAGCTTCGCGGTCGCGTCCTGGCGGCGCGCGCTGCTGTTGAAGGGCGACGAGGCTACCGCCAAGGATTGGGCAGAGATGGCGGTGTTGCTGGTGCAGCAGGCCGATGGCCAGGTCACGCCTGCCGCGGAGGATATGGCGCGGCAGGCGTTGAGCCTTGACCCGAAATCGCCGGAAGGGCAGCACTTGCTGGCATTGGCCAAGGCGCAGCAGGGGGACTTGGCCAGCGCGATCCGCGGCTGGGAGTCTCTGTTGGCAGGCGCGCCGCCCATGGCGAACTGGCGCCCGCCCATCGAGCGGTATTTGGCACAGGCGCGGGCGCAACTGGCGAGCCCGGCGCAGGGGCCTGCGGGTTTATCGCGGCCGCCCGGGCCATCAGGGGCACCAGGGCCATCGCCGGACGAGGTCGCTGCGGCCCGGCAGATGAGCGATGCAGACCGTGCCGCCATGATCGAGGGCATGGTCGAGGGACTGGCCGCCCGCCTGGACGATGCGCCCGACGATCCGGCGGCCTGGCTCCGCCTCGCCCGCGCCTATGGGGTGCTCGGACGGACGGAAGACGCGGTACGGGCGTTGGACAAGGCCGAACAGACGGCACAAGCCCGCCTGGATGCGGGGCGGGGTGATGCTGCGCCCATGCAGGAGGTTCTGAACAGCGCCGCCCAAATGCGGCAGCGACTCATCCCTTAACCTAAATCCTTTTATCGCAGCCCGCGCGCGTCGACCGGCCAAATATCCACCAGCGTGTCGCCACGGACCACATGATAGACGCTGTAGAGATTCACGGTCGGGTCGCAGTGGGGCGAGAGGCATTCCACCACCGCGCCGAGCCCGATGCCCTCGTCGCCGGCGAAGGTGATGCGGCCATGTTCGTCGCCCGCAAAACTGTAGGTAGCGCCCGCCGGTGCGCCGCGCCGCAGCTCCGGCATGCCGCCGTCGGTGGCGAACGCCTTCAGGCCGCCATCGGTGGTGACGCAATCCCCTTGTGCTGCGCTGACGACGCTGGTCTGGACGAACAGGCCCTCGCGAAAGCGGTTTGCCGCCTCCGCCGGATGCGCGACGGCCTGGTAGTCGGTGTCGAGGAAGATATAGGAGCCGGCTTGCAGCTCGGTCAGAACGCCTTGCCGCCAGTCCATATCGTGGGTGCCGGTGCCGCCGCCGGTGATGACCGGTGGCTCCAGCCCCGCTTCCGCGAGTTGACGGCGTGTCTCGCTCAGAAAGTCTGCAACCTCCTGGCCGCGCCGCAAGCGCTCGTCCCAGTCATAGACATGCTGCAAGCCGCCCGCGTAGCCCTGGATGCCGGCATAGAGCAGGCCCGGCGCGGCCTGGACCTGGGCGGCCAGCGCGACGGCCTGCTGCGCGCTCGGCACGCCGGTGCGGCGCGAGCCGACATCGAGGTCGATCACGACGGCAAGGCGTTTGCCAGCCGTTTCCGCAGCTTCAGCCAGTGCCGCGATGTTGTCCGGGTGATCCGCCACGACCGAGAGCCCGTCGGCGACGGTGTTCAACTCCATCAGGCGCATGATGCGATGCGGGCGGACAACAGGCGAGGTGATGTGGACGCCGGGAATGCCTGCCCTGCCCATCACCTCCGCCTCGCCGAGCGTGGCGCAGCAGACGCCAACGGCGCCGGCGGCGACCTGGCGGCGGGCGATCTCCACGGATTTGTGGGTTTTCGTGTGCGGGCGCAGGCGCTGGCCGGTGTTCGCGCAGTGCGCGGCCATGGCGGCGATGTTGGCTTCCAGCGCGTCCAGGTCGATCAGGAGGGCCGGTGTATCCAGTTCCTGGCGAGAGCCCGGGCGGCCAACGAGATAGGCGTTCGGGCCGGGGTCGATGCCGGCGGCTTCGGCTAAGGTCATGGGGCGCGCAACTCCGGAAAAAGGGGACGTCTGCGCCAACCCTACGGTGATGGTCCGTCCGCGTCATCCGTTTGCGTGCTGAGCCCTCAGCCGCAGCGCCGGTTCCGCCCTCAGTCCAGAACGAAAAAGCAGATGAGCGCGGCATGTTCGGCCAACGGCAAGGCGATGCCGTGCCAGCCGACCGGCCCGCCGACGCACTCCACCATGCCGCATGGCAACGCGATCACGCCCATGCCGGTGACCGTTTCCAGCATTTCCCGCGCATTGGCGCCGACGGGGCCGAGCCTGCTCTCCGCGAGCTTCACACGGCTCACTTCCTGACCGTCCGCATTGGTGAGGCTGCAGCCGATCAGTTCGATCTCATAGTCGCCGTCCCGGGGCCGGGCGACGCAGACCCGGCCGAGCCAGGGCGTCAGATCATCGAAGCTGAATTGCGAGACGCATGGCAGGTTGCCATTGCGACGGGCCCGTTTCCATGTGTGATAGAGCGGTGCCAGATCAGGATGATTGATCGGCGCGTCTTGCAGCGCGAGCGCCCACGTCCATTCGCGGCGGGTTCCCGGGGTGGTGATACTGGTCGATGTGCCTTCGGCGGTGCGCGTTTGCATTGAACGCCTCCTCTGTTGCTTTTGCTATATGTAGAGGAGTGGATGCTAGGGTAGAGTGACGTATATCACGTTAACGAAGACATTTTTTTTACCAGTCATCAGTCATCCGGCCGCTGACTGCTCGCCCGGCCGCTCGTATGGCGATCCAGGTGCTTGTCAGGCGGTGCCTACCAGGCAGGCTCGATATTTTGAGCCCAGATGATCGGTTGGACTCTCGCCACCTCGTGGCTGCGGATCAGGTTTGCCTTCGACAGCATACAGAGCATGGCATAGGCGGTTTCGGCCACCCGCGCTTCTTCCCGAAACCAATAGACGGGCGAGGCGAGCGTCAGGCAGATCGGCCAGCCGAACACCCGAAAGCGGAACGCCTCCAGCGCCGCCTCGATCTGATAGGCGACGCGGCCGGGCCCATCCGGCAGGTTGTTGTAAAAGCCCAGTCCGGGATCGAGCCAGATGGCCTCAACGCCCGCCTTGGTAGACAGGTCGAGTTGCTTTTCGAAAAACTCCATCTGCACATCGATCAACGCGTCGCGGCTCGGCAGCGGTTTGTTGTCCCGCACATTGTCGCCGGCCATGTAGCAAAGGATCAGGCCCGCCTGATATTCGGCGCAAAGGTCGTAGATGGGCTCCGCCTCGTCTCGGCCTGTCAGGTTGATGATGGCGGCGCCCGCCTCCAGGGCTTCCCTGGCAAGCCCGGCATGATAGGTCTCGACCGAGACCGGCACGCCCTTGGCGGCCAGGCGGCGCACGGTTGGCAGCATGAGGCCGGCCTGTTTTTCCGCCGGGACGCGGGCGGCGAAGTTGCCGACCGATTCGGCGCCAAGGTCCAGAATGCGGGCGCCCTCCAGCAACAGGCGGTCAGAGCGGTAGTCGGCCTGTTCCTGGTTGAACACCACGCTTTCGCGGTAGGAGGAATCCCGGCTGAAATTCACCACGCCCATCTGGTAGGCGTCGTCCGTGAAGGTGACGCCGAGCCGCGGCAGGGTTACGTCGCGCACCGGGGCTGCCAGGGCGGCGGCGTGTTTTTGCCAGCGGGCGAAGATGCTGTCGGCATTGATCATGAAGCTTCGATCCTATCGTGGGGCATGACCCAGTCGTCGGCGACGGGATAGACATCGCCGGGCTCGACCGCCACGCGCACGAGAAGCGTTGCGATGGATGCGTCCAAGACCGGGTGGGTTACCTCGGCGGCCACATCGGCGAGCGGTACCAGCACAAAGCGCCGCTGATGCATGCGCGGATGCGGAACTTCCAGATCCGGCGTGTCAACAATCTGATCACCGAACAGCAGGATATCCAGGTCGAGCGTGCGCGCGTCCCAGCGGACCTTGCGCTCCCGCCGGAATTGCTGTTCGACCGCCAGGCATTCCGCAAGCAGTTCGTGCGGCGTGAGCGTCGTTTCCACCTCAAGCACGGTATTGAGGAACCGCCCCTGGCCGCCCGGTCCGCCGACCGGCGCGGTCTCGTAGAGCTTCGAGCGCCGAAGTGGTCTGATCTTCGGATGCGACGCCAGGGCACGATAGGCGCCGGCAAGCGTCGCGTGTCGGTTGCCCAGATTGCTGCCGAAGGCGATATAGGCCGTGGTCGCTTGTGCCATCCGTCAGCCGCAGAGCCCAAACCGCTCCGCCTCTTCGTTCATGACGACGGCGATCCGGCCCTGTGCCTGACGGCCCAAAACCGCCGCCATGGCGTCCTGAAACCGCTCCAGCGGATAGACGCCGCCCGAAACCGGATTGATCTGGCGGGCCTCGTACCAGCCGAACATCAGGTCCATCAGCGCGCGCATACGGTCTTCGTACTGGTACCGGACATCGTCGGGCGACCAGCCGACATAGTAGCCCAGGTTGAGCCCGCAGACGGTCAGATTCTTCACCAACAGAATATTCGCCGGAATTTGTTGGATGGTGCCGCTGGCAAAGCCGACAGGCATGATGCGGCCTTCCGGCGCCATGCAGCGGAGCGACTGCATGAACACCTCGCCGCCAACCGGATCGTAGACCTTGTCCACGCCGCGGCCATCGGTGATCTCCAGCACCTTGTCGCGGAAGTCTTCAGTGCGGTAGTTGATCGCGTGGTCCGCGCCATGCTGCCTTGCCAGCGCCAGTTTCTCATCGGAGCCGGCGGTGGCGATCACCGTCGCGCCGAGGATCTTGCCGATCTCCACCGCCGCCAAGCCGACGCCGCCGGCGGCACCGTGCACCAACACCCGGTCACCGGCCTTCAATTGCAGCAGGTGCGGCCAGGTAAACGCGGCGGCACTGGTGCCGTAGGAATTGGTGAAACTGATCGCCTCCGGAAACGGCAACTTGTCCGGTATTTTGAACGTATTGACCTCGTTTGCCGCCGCTTCCTCCGCCAGCCCACCCCAGTCGAGGATGGCGCAAACCCGGTCACCCGGCCGGAACCGGGTCACGGCGGCGCCGGTTTCCGTTACGATACCCGCGGCTTCCGTGCCCGGCGCGAACGGCCGGGGCGGCTTGCGCTGGTACTTGCCTTCGACCACGAGGCTGGTGGCGAAACTCACTCCGGCGGCCTGAGTTTTGATTCGCACTTGGCGCGGGCCAATGTCGGGTCGGGGCACGTCGGCCAAGGTCAGATTTTCAAAGGGTGTCCAGTCTTCAACCCACACTGCACGCATCGGCCATTTCCTCGCCATTTCCTCGAATGAATCGTCTATGCTAGGCATCGTCTCGACGGGTGCGCGGGAGCGTATCAATTGATTGGCTCGTGTGGGAGGCCAAATTGGCTCGGTACGCGAAGGACCGGACGGTTGGCCTCACGCGGGTCGGGCAACGCATTGTTTAGCATTGGGAGCATTGGCAGCGGCATGATCGGACGAGTGGTAGCGATAGTGCTGGTGGGCCTGCTAGGACCGTTGGCGCCTGCGATGGCGGACGAACCGAAGCAGATTGGAACGTTCAATGATTGGCGAGCCTATACCTATGAGGACGCGGGCGGCGAGATTTGCTATGTCGTCAGCGAGCCCAAAAAGGCGGAAGGCAATTATAGCCGCCGCGGCGACATCTATTTCCTGGTGACGCACCGTCCCAGCGGCAAGGTGTTCGATGAGGTCAGCATCATCACGGGCTATACCTATGCGAACGGCTATGAGCCGACCGCCACCATTGGGCGGGAGAAGTTCAATTTCTACTCGGAAGGCGACGCCGCGTGGGCGTTCAGCGCCGAGGAAAAGAAGTTGATCAACGCCATGAAGGGGGGCGCAACCATGGTCGTTCGGGGCAAATCCACCCGCGGGACCATCACCACCGATACCTATTCGCTGAGCGGCGTCACCGCCGCCATGCAAGCGATCGACAAGGCATGCAACAGGTAATACAAAACGGACTATCAATGCCAGACGGCGCGCCGGACCGGCTCAATCTGGTCGGGCTCGACCGGGAAGAGCTGGCGGCGGCGCTGGAGCTCGAGGGAGTTACCGGGTTCCGCGTCAAGCAGATCTGGCAATGGATCTATCATCGCGGCGCGACCAATTTCGGACAAATGACCAATCTGTCGAAGCAGGTTCGCCAGCAATTGGCAGACCGTTTTGTGCTGGAGCGTCCGGCGATCGCCACCCATCAGCAGTCGACCGACGGCACGCAGAAATGGCTGCTGCGCTTTCCGGACGGCACGGAGGTGGAAAGCGTCCACATTCCGGATACCGACCGCGGCACGCTTTGCGTGTCGTCGCAGGTCGGCTGCACGCTGAATTGCAAGTTCTGTCACACGGGCACCCAGCGTTGGGTGCGGAACCTGTCTGCGCCGGAGATCGTCGGACAGGTGATGATCGCCCGGGACGCCTTCGGCGAATGGCCCGCGCCGGAGCACGACCGCGCGCTGACCAATATCGTGCTGATGGGGATGGGGGAGCCGCTCTACAACTATGACAATGTGGCCAAGGCCATGCGCATCGTCATGGATGGCGAGGGGCTGGCGATATCCAAGCGGCGCATTACGCTGTCGACGGCGGGCGTGGTGCCGATGATCGGCCGGGTGGGCGAAGAGTTGGGGGTCAACCTGGCGATTTCCCTGCACGCGGTGCGGGATGAGTTGCGCGACGAACTGGTGCCGCTCAACAATAAATATCCCCTGGATCAGTTGATACAGGCCTGCCGCGAGTACCCCGGACTGAGCAATGCGCGGCGGATCACGTTTGAATATGTGATGCTGAAGGGCGTGAACGATTCGTTGGTGGACGCAATGGCGATGGTGGATCTGCTGGCCGACATTCCCGCCAAGATCAACCTGATCCCGTTCAATCCGTGGCCGGGCAGCGTCTATGAGTGCTCGTCGAATAACGCCATCCGCCGGTTTGCCGACTGCCTGAGCGAGGCCGGCCTCAGCGCACCGGTCCGCCAGCCGCGCGGCCAGGATATCCTGGCGGCCTGCGGACAGTTGAAGAGCGAGAGCGAGCGGCTGCGCGCGTCGGAGCGCCGGAAGGCGGTGGCGACGGCAGCGATATAGGGTCTGTTTAGACTGAGCGAAACGCGGGCATCAGTACGCGGAACGGCACCAGCATGGCGAGCGCGACGGCAACCTTTACGCCAAAGTCGCCGACTCCCCAGGTCACCCAAGGCAGACCGGTGAAGGCGAAGGCCAGGCTGAAAAACAGCGCCGTGTCAACCGCCGACCCTAGCAGTGATGAAGCGAGCGGCGCCTGCCACCAGGCCTGCCGGCGCAGCCGGTCGAAAACGGCGACGTCCAGTAACTGGGCGGTCAGAAACGCCGTGCCGCTGGCGGCGGCGATGCGCGGATCCGCCAGCAGCAGCGAGGCCGCCACGCCGACGCCGAAGCCGGCATAAACCACCCGCCGCGCGGCCCTGGCGCCCAACGCGCGATTGGTCAGATCCGTTATCAGAAAGCAGACGGGATAGGTCAGCGCCCCCCAGGTCAGCCAGTCGTTGATGGGGATCTCGACCAGAATGTTCGAGGCGACGATGAGCACGCCCATAGCCGCAATGGGGAGCCAGGGCAAGGATGCTAGCGGCACGACAGAAGGATCCCTAATGAATATCCTTGGGGCCGGCGATGGCGTCGCGCAGTTTCTCGAAGGTGAAGTCCGGCGATCTGGCGATATCCAGAATTACTTTTTCCTTTGCGGCGATGCGCTCGGCGGCAGCCGGCACTTCGCGCGCCACCTCGATCGGGATGACGACGGCGCCATGCTGATCGGCATGGATCAGGTCGCCATGGTTGACGATCATGCCGGAAACCATGACCTGCTTCCCGTAATCGACCGAGGAAACATGGGCGTGGCTCGGTTTGATGGACCCGGCCAGCGCCTGGAAACCGTCGGCCCAGTCGGGAATGTCGCGGATGCAGCCGTCGGTGATGACGCCCAGGCAGCCCAGCGCCTTGTGCACGTTCGATTGCACCTCGCCCCAGAACGCGCCATGGCCGACACGCGCGCCGTCCAGGTCTTGGATGACGCTGATCTTGGGCTCGTCGCCATCGTTGACATAGGCGTAATAGGCAACGCGCAGTTCGGTCGCTTCTGCACTGGAGCGCATGGCCGGAAAGACGCTGCGGCAGGTGGCGGTGCGGGCATATCCCACGATCGGCGGCAGGTTCGGGAAGGGGCAGACGAGCGGTTCGGTGGTGAACCCGCTGTTGCGGAACTTGGCGTCGATTTCTTCCAGCGCATTGCAGACAGTCGGCGTATCGAGCGCCCGCAGCGCGTCCATTTCGGCCTTGGTAAGACGGTCGGTCATAGTGCGAATCCTTTGTGGCAATCAGTGGACCCGTTAGGCCATGAAAACGTTCGCCTGTAAGGCCATGCGGGCTTGCGGCTGTCAAGCGGCGGGGATTGACGCCTCGCCGGTACGACGCGGGGACCTTGAGATGGATCAATGTAGGTACCGGCGCAGCACGTTAACCTATATAAAGAGAGAAAGCCGCGATCATGGAAATCCATCATGTAAAGCTCGGCGACACGGTAAGCTTATTGGATGGATCGAGGAAAGGAAAAAATCCCATGCTAAACGATGTAATTGACGGCCTCGCGCACCGAATGGCGATCGATCATGCGCTGGCGCGGCAGAGCCTCGCCATGATGTTGCAAGCGCTACACGAACACGATGAGGGCGAGTTGGCGAGCGTGCTGGAGGATCGGATTGCCGACCTTGGCAATGTGGAGGCGGCGGGCAGCGGCGGCGGCGGCTTCGGCCTTGCGGGCGAGGCGGCCGGACTGGTCAGCGGCACGCCAGATTCGGGGGTGCATGGTCTGAAGGTGTTGTTGGCAGGCAAAGCCGGCCAATTCCCCGAAGCGGCATCTGAGGTGATTGGCGCGCAGACCGATGCGGCGCTCGGCCAGCAACTCAAAGGGATTTTGCAGCGGATCATGTAAACAGCACCCGTAATTCCCATGACTCACAGGGGTTACGAGTGACGGCGGGCCTATAGTTGGGGGCGGTGTTCGGCTAAGCTTTGGCGCATGAACATCACCACATCCCTGCCGCTGTTGGGCGCATCCAGCTTTGCTGCGCCCAGCCGCGAACCGCCCGCCAATCTGGATGCGGAAATGGCGCTGCTCGGCGCAATTCTCGCCAGCAACAATGGCTTTGACAAGATCGCGGATTTTCTGCTGCCCGCGCACTTTGCCGATCCGGCGCACCAGAAAATCTTTGCGGCCATCAAGCGCGTGATCGAGGGCGGCGGCACGGCGGACGCGCGCACGCTGCGCCATGTGCTTTCGCAGGAAGAAAGCCTCGAGGAACTGGGCGGCGTCCAGTATCTGGGCGAACTGGCGGCGAACGCACTGACCATCATCGATCCGTTGCACTATGGCCGCCTGATCCACGACCTTTACCTGCGCCGCGCCTTGATCGGGATCGGCGAGGATGTGGTCAACGACGCCTTCCGGCCGGACAACGAACTGAACGCCGCGGAACAGATCGAAGCCGCGGAGCAAGAGCTGTTCAACCTGGCGGCGACGGGCGACGGCAGCGGCGATTTCCGTACCTTCAGCCACACGCTGAAAGAAACCCTGAAGATGGTGGAGGCGGCCTATCAGCGGGAAGGGCGACTGACAGGCATCACCTCCGGCTTTCTCGACCTCGACCGGCTGCTGGGCGGCTTGCAGAAGTCCGACCTCATCATCCTGGCGGCCCGGCCCGCCATGGGCAAGACCGCACTCGCGACCAACATCGCCTTTAACGCCGCTGCATCCACCAGCGCGGAGCGAGACGAGAACGGCAACATGGTCGCGCGCGAAAGCCACAATGTCGCCATTTTCTCGCTGGAGATGTCGGCCGAACAGTTGGCGCTGCGCATCCTGGGCGAGCAGTCGGAGGTGCCGTCCGACCAGATCCGCCGCGGCCAGATCGATCAGCAGCAGTTCGAGCGGGTGTTCACCGCCAGCCAACATCTGAACAATTTGACCCTTTTTATCGACGACACGCCGGCGATTTCGGTTGCGAACTTGCGCACAAGAGCGCGCCGGCTGTTGCGGACACACGGGCATCTGGACCTGATCGTGGTGGACTATCTGCAACTCATGCAGAGTTCCGCCGGCTCCCGTCCCGACAATCGCGTGCAGGAAATCAGCGAAATCACGCGCGGGTTGAAGACCGTCGCCAAGGAACTGAACGTGCCGGTCCTGGCGCTGTCGCAGCTTTCGCGCCAGGTGGAGCAGCGGGAAGACAAACGTCCGCAACTGGCGGACCTGCGCGAATCCGGCTCCATCGAACAGGACGCGGATGTGGTCATGTTCATCTACCGCGAGGAATATTATCTGGGCCGCAAGGAACCCGACCTCGGCAGCGAAGCGCACGAAAAGTGGCTGCAGGACATGGACCGGGTTCACAACATCGCCGAGGTCATCATCGCCAAACAGCGGCACGGCCCCACCGACCGGGTGAAGCTGTTCTTTGACGGTGCCTTTACCCGGTTCCGCGACTATCTCGCGGACGGGGCCGAAGACGACGGCATGTATTAGGGAAGGGCAGAGCCTTGGCTCTTGGCCGCCTGACCATTGACTTGGCCGCCATCGCCGCCAATTGGCGGCTGCTGGAGCGGAAATGCGCCCCGGCCGAAACCGCGGCTGTGGTGAAGGCGGATGCCTATGGCCTCGGCATGCCGGCGGTGGCCTGTTGTTTGGCGGACGCCGGTTGCCGGCAGTTTTTCGTCGCAACCCTGGAGGAAGCGATCGCGTTGCGGGACGTCAGCCGGGCGGCCCGGGTCGTGGTTTTGGGCGGGCAGGTGGCGCGGCATGCGGAGGACTTGACCCGGCACAGGCTGTGCCCGGTCCTGAACCATCCGGGCGACCTGGAGGCCTGGCGGCGACATGGCAGGGCGGAGCCGGCCTGGCTGCATGTGGATACCGGTATGCACCGGCTGGGCTACACGCCCCATGAATGGAATTCGCTGATCGAGACCCGCCCGAACTGGCAGGCCGCGGGCGTGATCGGCTTGATGAGCCACTATGCCTGCGCCGACCAGCCGGACCATCCGCTGAACGCCCGCCAGCGCGATGCCGCACACGAGGCCGCGCGGGCGGCCTGCCTGCCGCTCAGCATGGCGAATTCCAGCGGTATCTTTCTCGGCCGCGCCTATCAGGGGCAGGTGACGCGTCCCGGCATGGCGATTTACGGCCTGAACCCGACGCCGGGCCAGCCCAATCCCATGCACCGCGTCGTGCAGCTGGAAGCGCAGGTGCTCCAGGTGAGGACCGTGCGGACCGGCGGCACGGCCAGCTATGGCGCGAGTGCTGCGGTGGGGCAGGGGCAGGTGCTGGCAACGGTCGGTATCGGCTACGCTGACGGCTATCTGCGGTCTCTCTCCAACCGGGGGCAGGTCTATTTCCGGGGGCAGGCGGCGCCGGTCATCGGCCGCGTCACCATGGACTCGATCATTGTGGACGTCACCGGCCTGGAGCCGCGGCCGCACGCCGGCGATTGGGTCGAGATCATTGGCCCGAACCAATCGGCCGACGCGGTTGCAGACGCGGCGGGCACGATCGGCTATGAGATCCTCACGAGTTTGGGGCAGCGCTATGCCCGCACCTACAAACGCTCGGAGAGCGACACCTAAATGAACCCCCTCGCCGCCATAGGCCGGGTTGTGCTGGACCTTTGCCGTGCCATCGGCAGCGTCGCGATTTTCGCGGGGCTGGGCCTCAGTCATGCCGTGCGCCCGCCGTTTTTCTGGCGGAACTATGTCCGCCATTTCATCGATATAGGCTATCTGTCCTTGCCGGTCGTGGCGCTGACCACCCTGTTCAGCGGCATGGTGCTGGCGCTGCAAAGCTATTCCGGCTTCTCGCGCTTTTCGGCAGAAAACGCGATCGCCATGGTCGTGGTGCTGTCGATCACGCGCGAACTGGCGCCGGTGCTGGCGGGGCTGATGGTCGCCGGCCGCATCGGCGCGTCCATGGCGGCGGAAATCGGCACCATGCGCGTGACCGAGCAGATCGACGCGCTGGAGGCGCTTTCCACCAACCCCTACAGCTATCTGGTCGCGCCCCGCATCATCGCGGGCCTGCTGATGATGCCGTTTCTGGTGCTGGTGGGCGACATCATCGGCGTGATGGGCGGCTATATCGTTTCTGTCACCAAGCTGGGCTTCAACTCCGCCACCTATCTGCAACAGACCTGGGATGTGCTTGAAACCGAGGATGTTGTCAGCGGCCTGACCAAGGCGGCGGTCTATGGCTTCATCGTCACGCTGATGGGCTGCTATCACGGCTACAAATCCACCGGCGGCGCGCAGGGCGTGGGGCGGGCGACGACCCAGGCGGTGGTTTCGTCGGCGATTTTGATTCTGATCGCCAACTACTTTGTCACCGAACTGTTCTTCGCACGGTAGCCGGCATGCTGCGCCTTTCCGGCATCTCCAAGAGTTTCGGCGACCATGCGGTGCTGCAGGGCGTCGATCTGACCGTCGAACGCGGCAAGTCGCTGGTCATCCTGGGCGGCTCGGGCAGCGGCAAGTCGGTGACGCTGAAATGCATCATGGGCTTTATCAGGCCGGACGCGGGCAGCATCAGGCTCGACGACCGGGAACTGGTCGGACTGAGCGGGTCCGATCGGACCGAAGCGAACCAGCATTTCGGCATGCTGTTCCAGCACGCGGCGCTGTTGGACAGCCTGCCGGTGTGGGAAAACGTTATGTTCGCGCCGCTGCGTTTCGGCAAGCTCCCGCGCCGGGCGGCCCGGGCGGAGGCGGGCGAATGGCTGCAACGGGTGGGGCTGGACCCGAACATCGGCAAGGTGCTGCCGGGCGGCCTTTCTGCCGGCATGCAAAAGCGTGTGGGTATCGCCAGGGCGATGGCGGCGGAGCCGGAGGTGCTGCTGTTTGACGAACCGACCACGGGGCTGGACGCGCTGGCCGGCAAGCGGATCGACGAGTTGATCCGATCGACGATCGACGAAACCGGGGCGGCAGGCATCACCATCACGCACGATATCCCAAGCGCACAGCAAATCGGCGATCATGTCGCCATGCTGTACCGGGGCGTGATCGCCTGGCAGGGTCCGGCCCCGGAGTTGATGCAAAGCGGCCACCCGGTCGTCGATCAATTCGTGCATGGCCGCCTGACCGGGCCGATCCCCGTTCCGGCCCTGCCTCAAAACTGAGCCTCCAGGGACTGAGCCCCAAGGACCGAATTATTGGCCAAAGCCCGCACCGTCTATGTCTGCCAATCCTGCGGTACGACCCATGGCCGCTGGGCCGGCCAGTGCACGGCCTGTGGTGAGTGGAACACGATCGCCGAGGAGCCGGTGCTGCAGGCATCACCCAAGGCCGGCAAGGGCCGGACGCTCGCAGGCGGGCGGCTGGAGGTCGTGCCATTGGCCGGGGAAGACGAGCCCCTGCAGCGACTGGTTACGGGGATCAAGGAGTTCGACCATGTCTGCGGCGGCGGCTTGGTTCCCGGCGGGTGCCTGCTGATCGGCGGCGATCCGGGCATCGGCAAATCAACACTGTTGCTCCAGGTGGCGGCGCTGACAGCGGCGGCCAGCGGCAAACGCACACTCTACGTTTCGGGCGAGGAAGGCGTCGCCCAGGTCCGGTTGCGGGCGGCGCGGCTCGGGCTGTCGGATGCGGGCATTGATCTGGCGTCGGCGACCGAAGTCGGCGCAATCACGGCGGCCATGACTGGCGAGCATGGGTTGGTCGTGATCGACTCGATCCAGACCATGGCCGTCGAGTTGCTGGAGTCGGCGCCGGGCACGGTCAGCCAGGTAAAGGCCGCGGCGCACGAACTGAATGTGGCGGCGAAAAAGCACCAGGTGCCGCTGGTGCTGGTCGGCCACGTGACCAAGGACGGCTCCATCGCCGGGCCGCGCGTGCTGGAGCATATGGTGGATACGGTGCTCTATTTCGAAGGCGATCGCAGCCACCAGTACCGCATCCTGCGTGCGGTCAAGAACCGCTTTGGCCCGACCGACGAGATCGGCGTGTTCGAGATGACCGGGGCGGGCCTGACGGAAGTGCCAAACCCCTCGGCCCTGTTCCTCGGCTCGCGCGACGGCGAGGGGGCGGGCGTCAGCGGTAGCGCGGTGTTCGCCGGCATCGAAGGAACCCGCCCGCTGCTGGTGGAAATCCAGGCGCTGGTCGGGCAGGCGGGCTATGCGACGCCCCGGCGGACCGCGGTCGGCTGGGACTCGGCCCGGCTGGCCATGGTGATTGCCGTGCTGGAAACCCGCTGCCACTATGATTTCCAGGGCCGCGACGTGTATCTCAATGTCGCGGGCGGGCTGCGGCTCTCGGAACCGGCTGCCGATCTGGCCGCCGCGGCCGCGCTGGTCTCTGCGCTGATCGACCGGCCGGTGCCGCGCGATGTAGTGCTGTTCGGCGAGGTGGGGCTGTCGGGCGAGCTGCGGCCGGTTGGCCAGGAGACAGCCCGCCTGCGCGAAGCGGAGCGGCTGGGCTTCAACCGCGCTCTGGCGGCGCTGGCGCCGAACGGCAAGAAACGGGATGCGGGAAAAGGACTTGCCCCTATCGGCCTTTCCCGCCTATCGGACATGGCCGAGTGGTTGCGGGAGGGCGGCTGACAGCCGATGCCGGATTTGGACGATCTTCACATTCTCGACATCGTCGTGGCGGCGGTGGTGCTGCTGTCGGCGTGGGTCGCCTATTCGCGGGGGCTGGTGCGTGAGGCATTTTCGCTCGGCACCTGGATTGGCGCGATTGCGGTGACATTTTACTTCTACCCGCAGGCCAGTCTGTTCGCGCGCGAGCATATCCAGACGCAGTTTGCAGCAGATCTGGCAGCGGGTGGCGGGCTTTTTATCGGCTCGTTTTTCGTGCTTCGCATGGTTGGGGGGGCGATTGCGGAATCCATCGCCAGTTCGGAGCACAACACGCTGGACCGCTCGGCCGGGTTTCTGTTCGGCTTGTTGCGCGGCGGCTTGTTGGTAGTGGTGGCATACACCGCCTTTACCTGGTTCGTGCCAGAGGAAGAGCAGCCGCCATGGATGACGGAGGCGAAGGTCACGCCGATGCTGCAGGAAGGTGCTCGCAAGCTGGCGAAAGTGCTGCCCGGCAGCCTGACCGAAGACAGCGAACAGGAGGCCGCAAGGCTGCGGGCGTTGGACCGGCAGGCGGCTGAACTGGAGCGATTGCGCAGAGGGTTCAACCAGCCCGCGCCCTCTGTTCCGGAAATCGAGAGGTGGTAAGGCAGGCAGTGGCTATAGTAAGGAAGACCGCGACGGCGTCGAAACCCTTCTCCGCGCCGATAAGGAGGCAGGCAATGTCGAATCCAAACGCTAATCGTCCCATAGGCGTGCTGGCTGAAGACGAAGGCCCGCACGAGGAATGCGCCGTGTTCGGAATTTATTCCCCGCCCGGTAACTCGGACGCTTCCACCCATACGATGCTGGGGCTGCACGCCATGCAGCACCGCGGACAGGAAGCGACGGGGATCGTCAGCTTCGACGGTGAGCATTTCAGTGCGCACCGTGGCGTTGGCGAGGTAGGCGAGGTATTGAACAATGAAGGCGTGCTGGCGCGCCTTCAGGGGCATGCCGCCATCGGCCATAACCGTTATGCCACTACCGGCAACGGCGCCGTTCACAACATCCAGCCGCTGTTTGCCGAGTTCGCATCTGGCGGCTTCGCCATCGCGCACAATGGCAATTTGACCAACGCCCGCGCCCTGCACGACCGGCTGGTGGGGGCAGGATCGTTGTTCCAGTCGACCACCGACACCGAGGTCATCGTGCACCTGATCGCCCGCAGCGTGCGGGAAACACTGGTGGAGCGGCTGTCCGACGCCCTCCATCAGGTGGAAGGCGCTTACAGTCTGGTTGCGCTATCGCAGAAAAAGCTGATCGGGGTGCGCGACGCCCTGGGCATCCGGCCGCTGGTGTTGGGCAAGCTTGGGGACGCGCACATTCTGGCATCGGAATCCTGCGCCTTCGATATTATCGGCGCGGAATATGTGCGGGATCTGGAGCCGGGCGAGTTGCTGGTGGTTGATGAAACCGGCGTTCGCTCCTATTTCCCGTTTCCAAAATACCAGAGCCGCTTTTGCATCTTCGAGTACATCTATTTCGCCCGCCCCGACAGCATGGTCGAAGGGCATAGCGTGTATGCCGCCCGGCAGCGGATCGGGGCCGAACTGGCGCGGGAATCACACCCCGAGACGGGCGCCGACGTGGTTGTGCCGGTACCGGACTCCGGTGTGCCGGCCGCGATGGGTTATGCGGCCGCCGCCGGGGTGCCGTTTGAGTACGGCATCATTCGCAACCATTATGTCGGCCGTACCTTTATCGAGCCGACCTCGCATATCCGCAATTTGGGCGTGAAGCTGAAGCACAACCCGAACCGCGCCATGGTCAAGGGCAAGCGCATCGTGCTGGTGGACGACAGCATCGTGCGCGGCACCACCAGCCGCAAGATCGTCGAGATGATGCGCGCCGCCGGCGCCGCCGAAATCCATATGCGCGTATCAAGCCCGCCAACGGCGCACCCTTGCTACTATGGCATCGATACGCCGGAGAAAACGGAGCTGATGGCGGCGAACATGACGCTCGATGAAATGGCGGCTGAGATCGGCGTCGACAGCCTGGCATTCATCAGCATCGACGGCCTTTATCGCGCGATGGGCGAGCCGGGGCGCAACCCCCTTCAGCCGGTGTTCTGCGATGCCTGCTTTACCGGCGACTATCCCACGCGGCGCGCCGATCTGGAGCAACGGGCCGCCGGGAAGCGGGAGCGCCAACCCATACTGCAAGTCGTCTGATGGCGGAAACAAAGAAACGCCGCCTTGCCGGCCGGATCGCGCTGATTACCGGCGCTTCGCGGGGGCTGGGGGCCGCCGTGGCGGAGCGGTTTGCGGCGGAAGGTGCGCAGTTGATCCTGGTCGCGCGCACCCAAGGCGGGCTGGAGGAAACCGACGACAGGGTTCGGGCAGCCGGCGGGCAGGCGACGCTCGTGCCGCTGGATCTGACCCGGTTCGACGAGATCGACCGCATGGCGGCGGCCGTCGCGCAACGCTTTGGCCGGCTGGACATATTGGTGGGCAATGCCGCCCAACTGCCTTACCTGACCCCGGTCGGGCATCTGAGCCCAAAAGACTGGCAGGCCACGCTGGACCTCAATCTGACGGCGAACTGGCGGCTGATTCGAGCGTTCGACCAGGGCTTGCGGCTCTCCGATGCCGGCCGGGTGATCATGGTGACCAGCGGCGCGGCCGCGGGTGCGTTCGCCTATTGGGCCGCCTATGCCGCCAGCAAGGCCGCGCTGGAGACCCTGGTCGCCAGCTATGCCAACGAGACCAAGCAGACCAAGATCCGGGCGAACCTGCTGGACCCGGGGGCGGTACGCACGGCGATGCGCGCGCAGGCTTTCCCGGGAGAAAACCCAGAGACATTGCGGCCGCCGGAAGAAGTTGCGCCGGTGTTCGTTAACCTCGCGGAAGCCTCCTGCACGTTGCACGGGCAAGTCGCGCGGGCCTACGGGTGATCTCCGCGGCGAAGGCCGGATAAATGGCACGCGGCATCGACGCCAACACGCCGCTCAAGCGGGCGCTGGTGCTCGGCATGGTCACGATGGCGACCACGCTTTATGGCACGACGGTCCTGGTCGTCTCGGTCATCCTGCCTCAGATGCAGGGGTCGCTGTCTGCCACCCAGGATCAGATCGCCTGGGTGATGACGTTCAACATCCTGGCTACCGCCATTGCGACGCCGACCACCGGCTGGCTGACGGCGCGGTTTGGCCGGCGCAACGTCATGATCTATTGCCAGGCCGGCTTTACGGTCATGACGCTGTTGTGCGGTCTGGCCGAGTCGCTGGAGACGCTGGTCCTCTACCGCGTCGCGCAAGGGGCCCTTGGCGCGCCGCTCATTCCGCTCGCCCAGGCGACCGTGCTCGATACCTACCCGCAGGAGCAGCACGGCAAGGCGACCTCCATCTTTGGCATGGGCGTGGTGATCGGGCCGGTGCTGGGCCCGGTTGTCGGCGGCTATCTGGCGGATATCTACAATTGGCGCTGGGCGTTTTACATGATCGTGCCGGTGGGCGCGGCGGCCACGGCCGGCTTGTATTTCCTGCTGTCCGACAAGGGTCGCCGGCCAGGCGTCAAGTTGGATTGGACCGGCTTTCTGGCGCTCGCCGTGGCCATCGGGTGCGTGCAGCTGATGCTGGACCGCGGGCAGCGGCTGGACTGGTTCGACAGCCTGGAAATCGTGCTGGAGGCGACCGTGGGCATGCTGGCCTTATACCTGTTCTTCGCCCATTCGCTCACCACCAAACGGCCGTTTTTGAACCTCGGGCTGCTGCTGGACCGGAACTATGCGCTCGGCTCCATGACGGTGCTGATCTACGGCATGTTGAATTTCACGCCGATGGTCTTGTTTCCGCCCATGCTGCAGGGGCTGATGGGCTATCCCAATTCGGTGATCGGCGAATTGCTGGCCGCGCGCGGTGTCGGCGCGCTTGTGGGCTTCTTCTCCGCCATGTTCGTCGCCCGGATCGACCCTCGGGTCGGCATGGGCATCGGCATGGGCATTCAGGCGGCGAGCGGCGTGTTGATGATGACCTTCAACCAGAATGTGGCGTTCGAGACCGTGGCGCTGGTCAGCGCGATGCAGGGGCTTTCCGTCGGCCTGTTCTGGGTGCCGTTGACGGTGGCATCGTTCTCCACCCTCAATCCGGCGCATCTGGCCAGAGTCATCCGCCATTTTCCATTTGCTACGCAACATGGGCTCGAGCATTTTCATCTCGCTGTCGGTCGCGACCGTGGTCCGGTCCAGCGGCGAGAACTATTCCCGCATGACGCAATATGCCTCGCCCTATAACGAAAATATTGACGCGGCGGGCATGAGCATCGATACATTGCCTGGTCTGGCAGGCTTTGCGGGAGAAATCATGCGGCAGGCCAGTATGATTGGGTATCTGAACGCATTTGCCCTTTACACAATTGCGTGTTTGGCAAGTGTGCCTCTGATCGTTATGTTTAGGGTCGCGAGGCGGACCAAACCGGCCTAGGGCCGGCGTTGACGCGAAACCGGCCTGAGGCCAGTGTTGACGACAGGTAACGGCCGCCGATGCACCTTCTGGCTCGCGTTGCGAGTGATCCGACAACCCATCGCACCCGTATGCTGAACGCTTGGGCGGCCACAATCACGTCGTCTTGCAAGGCGGAGAGATTTCATGGACAAACTTTCGAATTCGGGTGACATCGCCGCAGTGATCGAGGATCTGCCAATGTCTGAATACCGCACCGCCGCCGCCTCCAGGGGGCCAAGCCGAGCCGAGGCCGAGGACGCCGTGCGCACGCTGATAGCCTTTATCGGCGAGGATCCGAAGCGGGAAGGGTTGATCGACACTCCCGGCCGCGTGGTGCGCGCGTGGGAGGATTTCTTCTATGGCTACAAAGACGATCCGGCCGACATTCTGGGCCGCACCTTTGAGGAGGTGGACGGCTATGACGAGATGGTGTTGATCCGCGACATCCGCATCGAGTCCCATTGCGAGCATCATATCGTCCCGATCATCGGCAAGGCGCACGTGGCCTATATGCCGGACAAGCGCGTGGTCGGCATCTCGAAGCTGGCGCGGGTGGTGGACACGTTCGCCAAGCGCATGCAGGTGCAGGAGACGCTGACGGCGCAGATCGCCGACACCATCAACAACGTGCTGAAGCCGAAGGGCGTGGCGGTTATGGTCGAGGCGGCACACATGTGCATGACGACGCGCGGCGTGCACAAGCCGCACGCCGACACGGTGACGACCACCATGCGCGGCATGTTCAAGGACGACCCCAACCTGCGGCGGGAGTTTCTGGGGTTGATTGGGAAGTAGCGCCAGCCGGTCGTTATGAAAAAGCGCCGCTTCCAGGTTGGGAGCGGCGCTTTTTTGTTGCTGCTGTTGGTGAGTTGACTTTTGCCCTGTTGCAATTCTTTGTACTCGATGTGGCCAAGGGCAGCTTAAAGCCTCTGAGGCGAAACTGACCTTTGCCAACATCGCCTACAACTTCGACCGGCTCTTCTTTCACGAGCGTCGTGAGGCCACAGCATAAGTCTCTCCAAAGCGATCAGGACCCGAGGAAAAGCCTTCTCAAGCGAAAAAACAACCGCTCACATTTGTCCATGCGCTTCCACGCCCAGCGCCAGCAGCCCAAATCGCGGCAAATATGGCAATTGTGGGGTGCCCAACTCTCTCCTCGAAAAGGTAGTTCCACTGAGGCGATACACTATTCAAACTTCTTGTACGTAGACAGAGCTGCGGAGGATTCCCTAGTGCAGCGTCATGTAGTCAGGACCCTTCATCGCCTCGACCAAGCCGTTGACATGATAGTCGACGGTCTCCCAGCCCGGCAGCGCCTTCATCGTCTGTAGCCAGCGAGCGACATTGGGATAGCCCGCGAAATCCTCGCCAATCAACTCACCAACGTGGATGCCCCCGCTGGCGAAGTAGTCGGCAATCGTGATGTCGTTGCCGGTCAGATACTTGTTCTCCGTACCCAACCAATGGGTATTCAGGATGTTCATCCAGTCTCGCGCCTTCTCCCGGCCCCATGCGATGGTGGCATTGTTGAACTCTTTTGAAGGGCGCCGTTGATTGGGCAGGATCTGCGGGTAGATGAAGTTATACTGAAAGTCCCTAGAAAAGCCGGTATTGAACCAATCTATGGCCTCATCCACTTTTGCTCGATGCTGGAGTTTTTTTGGGTAGGTGGGTAAATCGATCTTGTTGGCCATGTACCTCAAGATTGCGGCGCACTCCGTTAACCAAAAGCCTTCATCTTCGAGCACCGGGATCTGTTTGTTGGGATTCATCTTTATAAACTCTTCACGCTGACACGCGCCGCCAAAGACGTCCACGTTGGCGAGTTCCGCATCGACGTCGTTGCCCTTGACGAAGAGAACAAGCGGACGTGAGAACGCAGCTACCGGATTCAGGTACAGTTTCATCGAGGTTTCCTCCATCGAGTTTCTGTGCCGCAGCGAAACATCGCAAGTGTGATCGCAACATTCAATCGGAATTCTGGCGCTGCTATCGGGCTTAACTCACCGCTTCCGGCTCACTCCTCGCCCCGGGATTTACCGCCAGCACTCTTCCGAGTGAATTCACCTGCTAGGCAGACCTTTGTACTAATTGTCCCAAGCTCCCACTCCCCGCCCTCCCCTCCAACATCTGGAAAAACCCCCCGCACCCCATCATCCTACTTGCCTTCCCACCCAATCCTTGGGACTGTTCGCGGAGAAACAAGGCGCTCCATGGGGGCGAACCTGAATTCCAAGGTCAAAAAGGGAAGGGAAGGCATGCCCAGCGTATCCATGACCGTGAACGGTGAGGCGGTATCGGCGGACGTCGACGGCCGCACGCTGCTGGTCGAGTTCATCCGCGAGCACCTGGCGCTCACCGGCACCCACGTCGGCTGCGACACCAGCCAGTGCGGCGCGTGCGTGGTGCACGTGAATGGGGAGGCCGCCAAGAGCTGTACCATGCTGGCGGTGCAGGCGGATGGCTGCGAGATCCTCACCATCGAAGGGCTTGCTCCGGACGACGATCTGCATCCGATGCAGTCGGCCTTCCGCGACAATCACGGCCTGCAATGCGGCTTCTGCACGCCCGGCATGATCATGACCGCGGTCGATCTGGTGAAGCGCAACCCGGACCCGTCGGAAGCCGAAATCCGCAAGGCGCTGGAAGGCAATATCTGCCGCTGCACCGGCTACCACAACATCGTCAAGGCGATCGCCCAGGCCGCCGCCACGATGCGCAGTTGACCCGCGAAACACCGGAGAAACAGTCATGAACGACAGCGTGTCCGGCATCGGCGCCCGCGTTCTGCGGCGCGAAGATTTCCGCTTTATCAAGGGCCGCGGCAAGTATGTGGACGATATCGTCCTGCCGCGCATGACCTATGCCGCCATGGTGCGCTCCCCCTATGCCCACGCCACCATCAACGGCATCGACACGGGCGCGGCCGAAGCCATGCCCGGTGTGCTCCGGGTGCTGACGGCGAAGGACTTCGAGGCTTTCGGCGGCATCCCCTGCGGCTGGCTGGTGAACAACCAGGACGGCTCCCCCATGGTCGAGCCGAAGCATCCGATCCTCGCCGAAGGCAAGGTCCGGCATGTGGGTGATCCCGTCGCCGTCGTCATCGCCAAGGATCGGGACACGGCGCTGAGAAGCGGCCGAGGCGGTCGCCGTCGACTATAGGCGAACTGCCGGCGGTCGTCCGCACCCCGGACGCCATCAACAATCCTCCGGCGTTGGTGCATGACGATGCCGCCAACAATATCTGCTTCGACTGGGCCCTCGGCGACAAGTCGGAGGTCGACAAGGCGTTTGCCGGCGCGGCGCACGTGACCACCCTGGAGTTCATCAACAACCGCCTGTCGCCGAACGCCATGGAGCCTCGGTGCGCTATCGGCGATTTCGACCGCTCCAACGGCGACTACACGCTCTACACCACCAGCCAGAACCCGCACGTGATCCGGCTGCTGATGGGAGCCTTCGTGCTCTCGATCCCCGAGCACAAGCTGCGGGTCTATGCCCCGGATGTCGGCGGCGGCTTCGGCTCCAAGATCTATCATTACGCCGAAGAGGCCATCGTCACCGTCGCGGCCAAGTTGGTCGGGCGGCCGGTGAAATGGACCAGCGACCGCACCGAAGCCTTCATCTCCGATGCCCATGGCCGCGACATGTCACCACGCGCAACTGGCGCTGGACGAGAACGGCAAGTTCCTGGCCCTCAAGGCCGAGACGCTGGCGAACATGGGGGCCTATCTCTCGACCTTCGCGCCGTGCGTGCCGACCTATCTGCACGCGACCCTGTTGGCGGGCCGTACAAGACGCCGCTGATCTACGCCAACGTGAAGGCAGTGTTCACCAACACCGTGCCGGTGGACGCCTACCGCGGCGCCGGCCGTCCGGAGGCGACCTTTCTGCTGGAGCGGATCATCGACAAGGCGGCCCGAGAGATGGGCTTGGACCAGGCCGAAATTCGGCGCCGCAACTTTATCCAGCCGGAAGACTTCCCCTACCAAACGCCGGTGGCGCTGGTCTACGACACGGGCGATTACGAGGCGACCCTGGCCGCCGCGCTGCAAGCAAGCGACTATGACGGCTTCGCCCAGCGCAAGGCCGAGGCCAATCCCGCGGCAAGCTGCGCGGCATCGGCCTTTCCTGCTATATCGAAGCCTGCGGTATCGCGCCGAGCGCCGTGGTTGGCTCGCTGGGCGCGCGGGCGGGGCTCTATGAAGCCGCCACCATCCGCGTCAACCCGACCGGCAGCATTTCGGTGCTGACGGGCTCTCACAGTCACGGGCAAGGCCACGAGACCACCTTCGCCCAGGTGGTGGCCGAACAACTCGGCCAGCCCATCGACAACATCGACATCGTCCACGGCGACACGGCGCGCATTCCGTTCGGCATGGGCACCTATGGCTCACGGTCTATCGCCGTCGGCGGGACCGCTATCGTTAAGGCGCTCGACAAGGTCATCGCCAAAGGCAAGAAGATTGCTGCCCATCTAATGGAAGCCAGCGCCGACGACGTCGTGTTCGAAAACGGCCAGTTCAAGGTCGCCGGCACCGACAAGGAAATCGATTTCGGCCACCGTCGCGCTCACCGCCTATGTGCCGCACAACTTTCCGTTGGAGGAGTTGGAGCCCGGTCTGGAGGAGACCGCGTTCTATGACCCGGCCAACTTCACCTACCCCGCCGGCTCCTATGTCTGCGAAGTGGAGATAGACCCGGAGACGGGCCTGACGGAGATCGTCTCCCTGCATGCCTCGGATGATTTCGGCAATATCATCAATCCGATCATCGTCGAAGGCCAGGTGCATGGCGGCCTGGTGCAGGGCATCGGTCAGGCGCTGCTGGAGCAGGCGGTCTATGACGAGAACGGCCAGTTGCTGACCGCCAGCTATAACGACTACACGATGCCGCGCGCCTATGACGTGCCGATGTTCACGGTCGATCATCAGGTGACGGCTTGCACCCATAACCCACTGGGTGTGAAGGGCTGCGGCGAGGCAGGAGCCATTGGCTCTCCGCCGGCGGTGATCAACGCCATTGTCGATGCGCTGAGCGACTACGGCATTGAGCACATTGATATGCCGGCGACGCCGCGCAAGGTATGGCGCGCCATCCACGCAACGAAACACTAAGGGAGGCAGTGATTATGCACGCGTTCAACTACGTAAAGCCATCCAGCGTCGCCGATGCCGTGGCGGCCCTTTCCGGGGCGGAAGACGGCACTTTGCTCGCAGGCGGTCACACGCTGTTGCCCACCATGAAGGCTCGCCTGGCCGCGCCAAGCGACCTGGTGGATCTGAGCGGGATCGCCGAGCTTAAGGGTATTTCGCGCGAAGGCGACAATGTGGTAATCGGCGCCATGACCCGTCATGCGGACGTCTCGGCCTCCGTCGACGTGCAAGGCGCGATCCCGACGCTGGCGAAGCTTGTCGGCTCCATTGGTGATCCGGCCGTCCGCAATCGCGGCACGATCGGCGGCTCGGTCGCCAACAACGATCCCTCAGCCGACTATCCGGCGGCCTTGCTGGCGCTCAGTGCCACTGTGGTGACCGATCAGCGTGAGATTGCGGCGGACGACTTTTTTACCGGCTTGTTCGAGACCGCCCTGGCAGAGCACGAGATTGTCACCGCCGTGCGCTTTCCGGTTCCCCAGAGCGCGGGCTATGAGAAGATGGCCAACCCTGCAAGCCGCTACCCCATGGTTGGTGTTTTCGTCGCCCGCTTCGCCGACGGCGTGCGGGTTGCGGTAACGGGCGCGGGCAATGCCGGCGTCTTTCGCGTGCCGGAATATGAAAGCGCGCTCGCCGCCGACTTCAGCCCCGACGCGATTGCCGATGGGGTGGTGCCGGCGAGCAGTCTGAACAGCGACTTGCACGCCGATGCGGAATACCGCGCCCATCTGATCGGCGTCATGGCCCGCCGTGCGGTGGCGGCCTGCGGCTTGATGCCTTGCCTCCGTCCTGTGTAGGTCTCCCCCGAAGCGCCATACGGCGCGGACGTGGAGACGAAACATTCTGATCCACCGGGAATGGGCCCGGTAACGGATCTAGGGCGGCAGGCATCTGGTGGAATTCTCTCAGCGCACGTATCAACCAGGACGACGAACTGTCCGCATGGGCTCGGCCGTGGTTGAGTTGCCGCATCAGGGAGAAAGGGTGCGCGGGAAGATTATCCGTAGCCGCTCAGGAATTTTTGAAATCTCCGCTCGCGGCTTGGCCGCGACCAGAGGCCTCGTTAGGTCGCTCTGCGCGCTACGCAGCCCGGTTAGCCTAGGCTGGGCCCCACGTTCCCAGCGTTGGAGCCGCACAAAAAGCAGGCAGAAACGTAGCTATTTATCGAGCGAATACTCTATATCCACTCCAAGTACGTTCTTCGATGGTAGCGTGGTGCGAAAGTAACGGATACTCCCTTTCAGTACCCTATGGATCTAAGTGTCTGTCCGGAAAGATGTTGAAACAGATAAATCGTTTGTGATTCAAGGGAGGCGGCCTGTTTTTTATGGAGAGCCGCCGATGTGGAGAGCCGACAATGGTGCCCGTTGCGACCGTAGCGGCCTACGCTATCCGAGGACCTGACCGAGGCTGAATGGGCGCTGGTCAAGCCGCTGATCCCGCCGGCCAAACGGGGCGGCAACAAGCGGACTGTGGACATGCGCGAGGTCGTGAACGGCCTGATGTATATCCTGAGCACCGGCTGCCAGTGGCGGGCGATCCCGAAGGACCTGCCGACACGCAGGACCGTGTACGGCTATTTCGAGCTGTGGAATTGTGACGGCACTTTGGACCGGATCCATCATGCACTCTATATCGAATGCCGGGAGCGCGGCGACGCGAGGCGTCTCCCACCGCCGCGGTCATCGACAGCCAGAGCGTCAAGAGCGCGGAAAAGGGGGGCCTGCATCGATCCGCCGGGCTACGATGCGGGCAAGAAGATCAAGGGCAAGAAGCGGCACATTCTTGTCGACACGGACGGCCTGCTGATGCAGGCCATCGTCCATGCCGCCGACATCCAGGATCGCGATGGCGGCGCGCTGGTGATGGCCACGCTGTTCGGCATTATCCCCTTCCTGCCAAACTCTACGCCGATGGCGGCTATCAGGGACCGGTGTTTCAGAGCCGGCATGAAGAAAGCCCTGACACAGGTGAACGTCGAGATCGTCAAACGCTCGGATCAAGCCAAGAGCTTCGTGGTCCTGCCGAGCCGCTGGGTCGTCGAACGAACGTTCGCCTGGCTCGGGCGTTGCCGCCGGTTGGCCAAGGATTGGGAATGCCTCAACCGCAAGGCGCTCGCATTCCTCAAACTATCCTCCATCCGCCTCATGCTACGAAAGCTATGCAATTCAATCATCCGGGCACCTCGAAAAATGTCGCGATCCAGCCGGATCCCGGTAGGATCGCCGATATAGGGGCGATGACTGGGAGGTGCTGATGGGCCAGATGGGCTTCTTCGACGTTTCGAAACGCTACGCCGGGCTGGACGCGAAGTCGGATCCGCTGGTGAAGCTGAACGCCATCGTCCCCTGGGCGTATTTCCGGCCGCAGTTGGAAGCGGTCTGGCGCCGGCCGCCGGAGGCCCGAAAATCCAAGGCTGGCCGCAAGCCGTGGGATGTGGTCGTGATGTTCAAGGCGCTCGTGCTGTGCGAGCTCTACAACCTCTCCGACGAGCAGTTCGAGTACCAGGTGCGCGACCGGCTGTCGTTCATGCGCTTCCTGGGCTTGGGTCTTGAGGATCCGGTTCCGGACGCGACGACGGTCTGGCAGTACCGCGAGCAGCTGGTCCAGGCTGGAGTTGTCGGTGAGCTGTTCGGCGCATTCGACGGCTACCTGGAGGCCCAGGGCTGGCTGGCGATGGGCGGGCAGATGATCGACGCCTCGATCGTGCCGGTGCCCAAGCAGCGCAACGACCGCGATGAGAATGCCGCGATCAAGGCGGGCGAGACGCCCGAGGGCTGGGACGAGAAGCCGGCGAAGAAGCGCCAGAAGGACACCGACGCGCGCTGGACCAAGAAGCACGGCAAGTCGCACTACGGCTACAAGAATCACGTCAACGTCGATCGGCGACACAAGCTGATCCGCCGCTACAAGGTGACGGACGCGGCGACGCACGACAGCCAGGTCATCGACGACGTGCTGGACGACGACAACACGGCCTCGGACGTCTGGGCGGACAGCGCCTACCGGTCGGCCGAGATTGAGGAGAAGCTGGAAGACCGCGGCCTGAAGAGCCGCATCCACCGCAAGGGCCATCGCAACCGCCCACTCAGCAAGCGCGAGAAACAGGGCAACAAGACCCGCTCGAAGGTCCGCGCCCGGGTCGAGCACGTGTTCGGCGCGCAGACCAACGACATGGGTGGCACGCTGGTGCGCAGCATCGGCATCGCCCGCGCCAAGGCGCGCATCGGCCTGAAGAACCTTGCCTACAACATGCGCCGCGTGGTCCACCTGAACGGCCTCGCCGCCGCCCGCGGGCCGACGTGAGCGGGGTGGCGACAGCAGAAGTGCGTCTGGAGCGCAGCTGAACGGGCAAAAACAACCAAAAAAGGCCGCAAAACGGCGCCCATCGGGGCGTTCAGCGGCGAACGAGGTTCAACATCGGCCCAGAAGCGGCTACGCAGCCGTATTTATCGAAGTGCCCCTAAGCTTCTGAACATGCAGTCAAGTCGGTTGCGCTGACGGTAGCGTCTAGTTTCATAGGTGACTGGTTAGGCGCGGTTGTTCATGGAGGGCATGTAGGGCACGGGGTCCATGGTTCGCGGGGGCTGGCGGACCATGTTACTGTCATAGCTGTGGTCGCTGACCAGCACACATAGCTGGCCATGGACACTTCCAATTTGGGAGTTCTAATCAGGCCAAAAACGACTTGAGAACCCTTGCGGTGAGTCGGAGGGCCAATGTTCAATCTAGGATAAGCTTAATCTCCTGTCGTCTTTTGCTTTGTCGTCTTTTGCTTTAAAGATGTACCATCGCCATAAATCTCCTTCGGATCGAACAGCTTCCCCGTTTCCTCGAACTGCAGCACCTTCTGGCCGTCACCCAAAGGCACGCTGCGGAAAAAGCACGAGCGATAGCCGACATGGCAGCTTGCCTTGCCGCCGGTATCGACGCGCAGCCAGATGGCGTCCTGGTCGCAGTCAACACGTACCTCCACCACGCGCTGCACGTGGCCGCTGGTCGCGCCCTTGTGCCAAAGCTCAGCCCGCGAGCGGCTGAAATAGACGGCCTCGCCCCGTGCGATGCTCTGGCTTAGCGCCTCTGCATTCATGAAGGCGAACATCAGCACTTCGCCGCTCGCATGGTCGGTCGTGATGCAGGGGATCAGGCCGTTCTCGTCGAATTTTGGTGCGAAAGCGGTGCCTTCCTCGACCTGGGATGTGGTGGTACGTTCGGCGAACGGGACATTTGCCATGAGAATTGCATTTCAGCCAGGGTTTGAGATGCCCAAAGTCGGGATGCCAACTGTTGGGATATGGGGTGCGCATCCCTATACTATAGACACAGTCTGAGCTTAACAAAGAAGCACACCCCCATGGAATCCTGGGACACAGAAGCGCCCGATCAACGCAAGCCGGTGTCGGTCCTGACGGGCTTTCTCGGCAGCGGTAAGACCACGCTGCTCAATCATCTGGTCAAGCAGCCCGAGATGAAGGGCACGCTGGTCATCGTGAACGAGTTCGGCGAAATCGGCATCGACCACCTGCTGGTCGAGGAAGTCTCGGACGAGATGGTGCTGATCAATTCGGGCTGCCTCTGCTGCACCGTGCGCAACGATCTGATGGAAACGCTGATGAAGCAGTCCATCGCCGCCGAACAGGGCACGATCCCGCCCTTCCACCGCGTGGTGATCGAAACCACCGGCCTGGCCGATCCGGCGCCGATCCTGCACACGCTGATGGCCGATCCCTATGTCGGCGGGCGCTACCGCATGGATGGGGTTATCACCACGGTGGACGCTGTGAACGGCGAGCGCACGCTGGATGCCCAATTCGAAAGCGTAAAGCAGGCGGCGGTCGCCGACCGTATCGTCCTGACCAAGGCCGACCTGGTCGACGCCGAGGCGCTGGGCACTCTGCGCAACCGCCTGCTGCAGCTCGAACCCGGGCGCGCCGGTGTTTGTCGCGAAGCAAGGCGAGATCGACCCCTCGCGGCTGTTCGATGCCGGCTTGTTCGACCCGAAGAACAAGATCGCCGACGTGGAGAAATGGCTCCAGGCCGAGGAAATTGCCGCGCGCGAGGAGGCGGAAAGCCACGGCCATGACCATCATGGGCATGCTCATGACCATGACCACCATCACGACGTGAACCGCCACGACGAATCCATCCGCGCCTACTGTCTGACCGTGGACGAGCCGATCGAGGCCGCGGCCTTCGAGGAGTGGATCAACATGGCGATGATGCTGAAGGGCCCGGATCTGCTGCGGGTCAAAGGCATCGTCAATGTGCAGGACTTCAACGGGCCAGTGGTGGTCCACGGCGTACAGCATGTGTTCCACCCGCCAGTGATGCTGGAAAAATGGCCGAGTGACGACCACCGCACGCGTCTGGTCTTCATCACCCGCGATGTGGAAAAAGAATTTCTGGAGGAGTTGCTGCAAAGCTTCACCGGCCCCAATCGCCGCAAGGTGAATTTCGTTTAGGGGCTGCGTTGTCCAAGCACCTGTCATTGCGAGTAGTCTGGCCAGGGCTGGAATACGCAGCAAACCTCCACTGTTTAGCGGAGGCCGGATTCACGGATTGCTTCGCCCGGCGTTCAATAGCACTCGCAATGACGGCAAAAGAAGAAGTGGAAGGGTAGAAATTTGACCACCATCGCCGAAGCCCAGGAAGAGTTGATCGAGGAATTCGCCTTCTTCGACGACTGGATGGACCGCTACCGCTATATCATCGACCTGGCGCGTAACCTGCCGGAGTTTCCGGATGAATGGCAGACGGAGGGAAACAAGGTGCGTGGCTGCCAGAGCCAGGTGTGGCTGGTGGCGGAGCGGGAGGGCGACAGGCTCGTCTTTCACGCGATCAGCGACGCGCATATCGTCAGCGGCCTGATCGCGATCCTGCTGCGCATCTACTCGGGCCGGACGCCGGACGAAATATTGGCGACCAAGCCCGATTTCATTGGCGCGATCGGCCTCGACGAGCATTTATCCCCTACCCGCAACAACGGCCTGCATGCCATGGTGACCCGCATCTATGCCGAGGCCAAGGCGGCCCAGGCGGCCGCGGAGACGTAACGCCGATGAGCGAAGCCGAAAAGATCAAGGCGCTCTACAACGCCCGCATCATGGAGCTGGCCGACGACATTCCGCTGGATGGCCGGCTGAAAGAGCCTGACGCGACCGCCAGCGTGCGCAGCCCGCTTTGCGGCAGCCGCATCACAGTCGACCTGCAGGTGCAGGACGGTGTCATTACCGACTACCGCCACGAGGTGCGCGCCTGCACGCTCGGCCAGGCGGCGGCTTCGATCATGGCGCGGCATGTGGTGGGGAAATCCGTGGCGGAAGTGATCCGCATCGGCGACGCCTTGCGCGCGATGTTGAAGGAAAAGCAGCCGTTGCCGGACGATGTCTGGCAAGACCTGCAGATCCTGACGCCCGTCCAGGACTTCAAGAGCCGGCATGGCAGCGTCATGTTAAGCTTCGATGCCGTGAAAAAGGCCGTGAAGGAACTGGAGACGGTCTGACTGCCGGGCCGCCAATTGGGCGGTTGAAACGTCTGTCCGCCCTTAAGAAAAAACGGAGGAAACCGAGGCCATGCAGCACCACTATTCGACCCTGAACGGCGATTTTGGCATGATGATCGAAGGCGTGAGGCGCCAAGATCTGAACGACCCGACCTTTCGGGAGGAAGCCTTCAACCTTTGGACGCGCCATGGGGGTCTGCTCGGTGTGCGGGGCGATGATCTGGCAGACCTTGCGCCCGAACAACTAATGACGTGGTCGGAACTGTTCGGCGACGTGGACCGCGGCAATTTTGTGGCGCGGGAAGACAAGATGGTGGGAGGCCTGCCCATCCTGCGCATCGGCAATATCCGGGACCCGTCCGGCAAACTGACCGCTCAACTGGCGACCGTGCCGCAACTGCAGAGCGACGCGGACATGCGCTACAATCCGGAAACGCGACGGCCGGTCTGGCATACGGACTCGACCTTCCGGCAGAGCTCCGCCTATCGGCTCGGTCTTTCATTGCAAGCAGGCGCCGGACGAGGGCGGAGAGACCCTGTTCGCCGACACCCGCACCGCCTTTGCGCGCCTGGACGATGCGACCAAGGCGAAGCTGGAGAATCTGGAGGCGGTCTGCTCGCTCGCCCACCACGACAAGAAAATCAGCCTGTATTCGGCGAACTACCCGGTGCTGACGGAAGCGCAGCGGGCCGCCAACCCGCCCAACCGGGTGCCCGTCGTGCTCAGGCATCCGGTCAGCGGCGAGTTGGCGCTCTATGGCATGAACAGCTCAACCTGCGCGGTGCTGCCGAAAGGCCAGGAGATTTCCCCGGAGCAGCTCGACATCTGCGACCTGGAAGGCAAGGAGGACGAGAGCGTCAACATTCTGCGCGACCTGCTGCCCTATGTGACGGGGCCGGAGTTCACGGTGAAGTGGAGTTGGCAACCGGGCGACGTGGTTGTCTGGGACAACCGCTGCACCATCCATTCCGCCACCGGCTATGACTACGATCGCTATAGCCGCGAAATGTGGCGGCTGACCTTGGTGGATCGGATCGAAGCCGAAGACGCCGTCGCTGCGGAGTAGGCGCAGCGACTTCGCATGGTTTTCGAAGCGGCTGCAACCGCCTTGCCTCCTCTCCCGCGAAAGCGGGAGCCCACTCATGAGAGTTTTAACCAAATCAGGCGCTGTGCGTTTAACTCTCCACACGGTCCGTGGGCAGCCAGGGGCGAGGAACGGAGCGGTGACGCAATTTGAGAAAATCCACCTTAAATCCGTTTGGCCTTGTCCGCCCAATAGGTGCGCGCAGTTCGTTCTTGTAGAGCTTGCCCGTCGGCAGTCTCGGCAGTTCGTGCCAGAAATCCACCGAGCGCGGCACCATGTAACCCGCAAGCCGTTCGCGGCAAAAGGCGATTAACTCCTCGGCCAGTGCCGCGTCCGGCACCACGCCCTCTGCCGCTTGGACCACGGCCTTCACTTCCTCGCCGAAATCGTCGTTGGGCACGCCGATGACGCCGACATCGGCCACCTTCGGATGCAGCACCAGCGCGTCTTCGATTTGCTGGGGATAGATGTTTACCCCGCCGGAGATGATCATGAAGCTCTTGCGGTCGGTCAGGAACAGATAACCGTCCGCGTCCACATAGCCGACATCGCCGAGCGCGGTCCAATTGGGGTGGGCAGGATGCTGGGCCTGGCGCGTTTTCTCCGGGTCGTTGTGGTACTGGAACGGCAGTTCCGGCTGCTCGAAATAGACCAGGCCGGTCTCGCCCGGCGGCAATTCGTTGCCGTCATCATCGCAGATATGCAGCACGCCGCTCTTGGCCCGGCCGACCGAGCCGGCCTTTGCAGCCATTCGTGACTGTCTAGCGAAGTACGGCCGTTGCCCTCCGACGCGCCGTAGTATTCCAGCAGGATCGGCCCCCACCACTCGATCATCCGATGCTTGACCTCCACCGGGCAAGGGGCGGCGGCGTGCACGGCCATTTGGTGGCTGGACAGGTCATAGCGGTTACGCACCTCTTCCGGCAGCTTCAGCATGCGGATGAACATGGTCGGCACCCACTGACTGTGGGTGATCTTGTACTGCTCGATCAAGCGGAGCGCGGCTTCCTCGTCGAAGCGTTCCATCATCACCACTGTACCGCCCAAAGCCTGCACGCCCATGCTCCAGGCGCAAGGGGCGGCGTGGTAGATGGGCGCGGGCGAGAGGTAGACCGTGTCCTCGGTGAAGCCATAGGCGGCCAGAGACGCCGTGTGCATCATGCCGTGGCCGACCAGTTGACCGGTGAGCGGGCGCTTGATGCCCTTGGGCCGGCCGGTCGTGCCGGAGGAGTAAAACATGAAGGTGCCGAGCGGCTCTTCGGCCAGCGGCGTAGCGGGTATGGCGGCCAGTTCGCGGTCGAGGTCGACCAGCCCCTCCGCCGCTCCGCCCAGGCAGAGCCGCAGGCCGCAGCCGGGCGCCATCTCCCCCAGCTTCTGTATGGTCTCCGACTTGCCTGGCGAGGTGATGATGGCCTCCGCGCCGGAGTCCGCCAGGATATAGGCCACATCGGCGGGCGGCAGGTAGCGGTTCACCGGCGTCACATACAGGCCGGAACGCAGGCCCGCCCACATGGCGGCGAAGAACTGGGGTACGTTCTCCATCAGGATCGCCAGGTGCCCGCCTTTGCGGAGACCGTGGGCGTGCAGGTACTGCGCGATCCGGTTGGACTGGGCGTCCAGTTCGGCGTGCGTGATGGTGTCACCCGTGCCCGCCATGATCAGGGCGGGGTGGTCGGGGCGGACTTCGGCAGTTTGGCCTGGATACATGGGAGCCGCGCGCTCCTAAAACCCCAACAACCGTGCATAGCGGTCGCGGTGGTAGGCGCGGTTGCCGAAGGCGGCTTCCACCACACGCGCCCGCTTGAGATAGAGCCCCGCGTCGAATTCGTCCGTCATGCCGATACCGCCATGAATCTGAATCAGCTGGTTCGACATCTCGAACAGGTGGTCGCCCATCCGGGATTTGGCGAGCGAGCACAGCTGCGGCGCATCTGCCGCGCCGTCGTCGAGGGCCTGCAAGGCGGCTTCGACACAGGAACGGGCCAATTCCTTGCCGGTAAAGAGGGTGGCGGCCCGGTGGCCCAAGGCCTGGAACGAGCCGATCACCTGGCCGAACTGCTTGCGGTTCTTGAGATAATCCAGGGTCATGTCAAAGGCATGGGAGGCCGTGCCGAGCATCTCGGCGCTGAGGCCCGCGCCCGCACGGTCGAGGGTGGCGTCCAGTATGGACCAGCCCTGATCGACCCGGCCGAGGATGGCGTCGGCGGCGACCGCGACGCCATCGAACGAGAGTTGCGCATATCCGCGGCTGTCGAAGGTCTCCATGGCCGTGCGGCGCAGGCCATCGGCGGAGGCCGGCACGATCAACAGGGTGATGCCCGCGGTCTCACCCGGCGCGCCGCTGGTGCGGGTGGCCACGATGAAGATGTCGGCGGTCATCCCTTCCATGACGAAGGTCTTCTCGCCGGATAGGGTGAAACCGCTCGCCGATTTTTCTGCCTGGAGCGCGGTTTTGGCGGGGGCATGGCGCGGCCCTTCATCGATGGCGAGCGTCACGATGGCCTCGCCCTTGGCGATGGCGGGCAGATGCGCCTGTTTCTGCGCCTCGCTGCCGCCGAGAACCAGGGCCGAGGCCCCCACCAAGCCGGAGGCAAACAAGGGCGATGCGACCAGGTGTTTGCCCATTTCCTCCAGCACCAAGCCAAACGTCATATAGCCGAGATCGGAGCCACCATATTCCTCTGGCACGATCATGCCGGCCCAGCCGAGTCCGGCGATATCGGCCCACGCCTTGGGGTTGAAACGCTCGGCAACGCGCGAGTTGCGCATGGCGCGGAATTGCTGGATGGGTGCTTTTTCCTCGACCCAGGCTTCGGCCTGGTCGCGGATAATGGATTGTTCTTCGGTCAATGCTGCCACGGCGGCGGTTCCTTGGTTCGTTTTGTTTTAAGGCGGCGCGCTAACGTGTCCTCTTTGCCGTCATTGCGAGCCCGCAGAACGGGCGAAACAATTCACGGGCCTTTATGCTTGTCTGCGGCGCGCCTGGATTGCCGCGGCAGCTACGCCGCCTCGCGATGACAGCACAGGGGAAAGAACGGGCGTGCTCACCCCTTCTGCGTCGTCTCCGGCAGGCCCAGGATGTTCTTCGAGATAATATTGTTCTGCACCTCGAACGAGCCGCCATAGATGGAGGCCGCCTTGCCGAACAGCCATTCCCGGACATTCTTCAACTCGTCCTGCTCAAAGGTCTCGCCTTCCCAGCCGATGCCCTGGCTGCCCATGATTTCCATCTTCAACTCGGCCTTGGTCTGGGCGACCTGGGTGGCTGAGTTTTTCAGGATGGAGGCAGCTGCCGAAACTTTTACCTGCCCCTGCGCCTCCGCCCGAATGCGGGCGATGGTCAGGTTGTGCGCCTTGTCCGCCATCAGATTGTCGGCGATGCGCACCCGCAGTTCCTTGTCCGAAAGTGTGCCGTCGGCGTCCGTGCCGACATAGCGCTTGGCGATCTCAGGCAACGGCTCCTCGTTATCGACCTTGCGGCGAGCCGCACTGGTCTGGCTCTGGCGCTCGTGCTGCAGCAAGCGCTTGATCACGCTCCAGCCGTCATTCATTTCGCCCAACAGGTCGTCTTTCTCCGCCCGCGCGTCATCGAAATAGGTCTCACAGAAGGGCGAGACGCCGGAGATCAGCTTGATCGGGCGGGTGCTGACGCCGGGCTGATCCATGGGCAGCAGCACAAAACTGATGCCGTCGCGCTTCTTCACGCTGGAGTCGGTGCGGACCAGGGCACCGCACCACTGCGAAATGTCTGCGCCGGAGGTCCAGATTTTCTGGCCGTTGATGACGAAATGGTCGCCCTTGTCCTCCGCCCTTGTGGAGAGCGAGGCGAGGTCGGAGCCCGCGTTGGGTTCGGAGAGACCCAGGCACCAGCGGATTTCGCCGCTCGCCATCCCGCGCAGGTGGCGCGCCTTCTGGTCGTCGGTGCCGTATTCCAACATGGTCGGCCCGACCATGGTCACGCCCATGCCGGCCATTTGCGGGATCGGGTTGAAGGCGCTCGCCGCCTCCAGTTCATCCTGGATGACCTTGGCCTCCGGGTCGCTGAGCCCCGCGCCGCCGTATTCCGCCGGCCAAGTGGGTGCACCCCAGCCCTGGGCTGCGAGTCGCTGCCGCCAGGTCTCCAGATCGTCCTGCAAGGCCGGGTCTTGGTCCACCATGGCGGCGTAGGCCCGGCCGCGGAGCGAGGCAGGGAAGTTGGCCGCCAGCCAATCACGCACCGACTGGCGGAAGGTGTCTTGTTCGAGAACGGCATTCATGGGGATCTTCCTCGTAGCGGCCGGATTATATCGGTTTCAAGGCGACACTAACACAGAGGTGTCATTGCGAGGAGCCCCGCGGAGTTGACCAGGGGCGCCGCGGCCTGCCGCAAGGCTCGCAATGGCTCTGGGGCAGTTACCGCCCCTTCCATACCGGAACGCGGCGCTCGGTCATGGCGGCGACTCCTTCCTTGAAATCCTCGGTCCCGCGCAGCTGCTCCTGGATGGAAAGCTCGTGGTCTGTCGCGGCCTTCACCCGCTCGGCCAGATCGCCGCGCATCGTCTTGCGCGTTTCCATGATGCTGATCGGCGAGCACTCGGCGATTTCGGTGGCGAGGCCGGTGGCGGCATCCCGCAGTTCCTCGGTCGGCACCAGCATGTCGACCAGACCCCATTCCAGCGCCTCTTCCGCTTTGATGCGGCGCGAAGTGTAGAACATCAACTGGGCCCGGCTCTTGCCGATCACTTCCGGCAGGGTGGTGGTCAGGCCGAAACCGGGGTGAAAGCCCAGACGGGTGAAGTTGGCGGAGAAGCGCGCCTCCGGGCAGGCAACGCGAAAATCCGGCACCAGCGCCAGACCGAGGCCGCCGCCGACGGCCGCTCCCTGGATCGCGCCGATAATCGGCTTCGGCGTGCGGAACAGGCGGACGGCTTCCTGGTAAAGATGGCCGCCGCGCGGCTTCGCATCCTTGACCGGCGCGTTGAAGTTGGCGCCGGCGCAAAAATTCTTGCCCTCTGCGCAGAGGACGATGGCGCGGCAATCGTTGTCCTCGCCCAGATCTTCGAAGCATTCGGCGAGCGCTTCGATCAGGTCATAATCAAAGAAGTTGTGCGGCGGGCGCTGGATTTCGGCCACGGCGACGAAGTTGTCGAGCGTGACGTTCAGGTCGGTATAGTTGCCATAGCTGGCCATGGGGCGTTTCCTTGAAGTGCGTTAGAGTCCATTGAGAAATTCAATGACGGCGGCATTGAAGGCCGCGGGTTGATCGACGTTAGAGGCATGGCCCGCGTCGGCAATCACGGCCTTGCGGGCGTTCGGGATTTTGTTGGCCATGTAGTCGCTCGCGGCGAGGAACGGCTTGTCCCGGTCACCGACCACGACGAGCGCCGGCACCTTAATCGCCGGCAGCGAGTTGATGGCGTCCGCATTCTGCTGGGTCAGCATGCCGTGGGCGGCGTTGCGCAGGCCCTGATAGTTCTGCGCCTGCATGCGCGATTCGGCACTGGCGGAAAGCGCCGCTTCGCCGCGGGCGAGCAGGTCGTCGCCGCGTTCTCGGGCATGCTCGTTCCAGCCTTCGCGCGCCTCGTCTTTCTTGAAGCCGGGGCCGGTGTCGATCAGCATCAGCGCCCGGCAGCGTTCCGGATGGGCCAGGTGATAGGCGAGCGTCATGTAGCCGCCCAAGGACATGCCGGCGATCACGGCTTTCTCGGTGTCCGCCGCATCCAGCAGAGCGTCCATGTCGGCCACTGTCCGCTCGGCGCTGTAGAGCGCCAGGTCATCGGGCGAGGCGCTCTTGCCGTGGCCGCGCATGTCCCAGGTGATGACCTTGTAGCCTGCCTCTACAAGCGCCGGAACATTGTCCCGCCACATGACGGTTGATGCGCAAAAGCCGTGGGTAAGCAGGACGGCCGGTCCCTCGCCTTCGATCTGATAGTTGATGGCGACGCCGTCGCGGTTGAGCATGGGCATGGCGGTTTCCTCCTAGTGTGCATTCTTTGTGCATCGGTGTGTGGCGCGCAATCTGGTTCTGTTGGGGAAGTCTAATCGCGTTTCCTGTTCGGCGGCTAATGGTTCGATGCCGACGGCGGGTAGAAACGGCTTGAGCCTGCACATCTAGCCGGTGCGTGCCTAAATTTCAGGCTGAAGTATTGCAGCAATATCGCTGTCCGCCGCCGGGTAAAGCTGCGGCGCCCGCGCCTAATCGCCCTAGGCGATCTGGCTTCCAAAAAAATATGAGTCCCGTTCATTTTTTGCTCAAAAGGATTTACTCTGAATTTCTCACGGTCCGATGTCTTACGCCTTAAGGATTAGTACCATGCAGCAGCACTTCCTCCAGTACCATTGGGACGGCCAGCACTACACGGTCGGCTACCGCGCCCATGGCGAGGCGTCGAACCCGAACGTGCTGCTCTGCGTGCATGGCATCAGCCGCAACGCCCGCGACTTCGACACCATCGGCGAGGCGTTCGCGGATCAGTACTACGTGATCGCCCTGGACATGCCGGGCCGCGGCCAGAGCGAGTGGCTGGAGGACAAGAGCCAGTACGGCTATCCGCTCTACGAGACCGTCGCGGGCGAGGTGATCGCCATGACCGGCGCGCGGCAGGTGGACTGGATCGGCACCTCCATGGGCGGCGTGATCGGCATGCGCGTCGCCGCCATGGAGAATTCCCCGATCCGCAAGCTGGTGCTGAACGATATCGGCCCCTTCATCCCGGCAGAGGGACGCAAGCAGAACGGGGCAAGCTTCGGCCTGGACAACCGCTTCGCCAGCGAGGCGGAGGGCATTGGCTGGGTGCGCGAGAACCGCACCGCGTTTGGCCCCTTTACCGACGCGGAATGGGAGAAGTTCGGGCGCGACTTGCTGCGCAAGCTCTCGGACAGCGAATGGGGCCTGGACTATGATCCGGGCCTCGCCCAGACCCGCGCCATGGGTGACTACGAAGCCTGGGGGCAATGGGAGAGAATCACCTGCCCGGTGCTGGTGGTTTGGGGGACGGAATTCGCGTTGCTGACGGCAGACACGGTCGAGCGGATGAAGACGACAGGGCCGAAGGCCGAGGTGCTGGAAGTGCCCCGTGTCGGCCATTGTCCCGGCCTGACCCACGACCGGCAGATCGGCGTGATCCGTGAATTCCTTGCGCGGTAGGGTTTCGGGCCGGTTTGGGCTCTGGCATAGTGGCCTTTCCCGGAAGACGGAGCCTCAATCCATGGCCGATGGCGGCGATGAACCGGTTGCACTGAAAATCGTCAACCGCCTGTCCGAGATCGACCCGGCGGCCTGGGATGCCTGCGCCGGACCGGACAATCCCTTTGTCAGCCACGCCTTTCTCTCCGCGCTGGAGGATTCCGGTTTGGCGGTGGAAGCGGAGGGCTGGGGGCCGACCCATTTGGTGCTGGAGGACGAGGACGGCCGCATGATCGGGGCGGTTCCCGCCTATCTGAAGACCCACAGCCAGGGCGAATATGTCTTTGACCACGGCTGGGCCCATGCCCTGGAGAACGCGGGCGGGCGCTATTATCCGAAGCTGGTGGCGGCGGTGCCGTTCCTCGCCGGTGCCGGGCTCGCGCCTGCTGATCCATCCGGAGGCTGACCGGGCGCGGGTGACGGCGACCTTGGCGGCGGGCCTGGTGCAAGCTCTGCGAGGTGCATGAGGCTTCCTCGGTTCACGTGAACTTCCTGCTCCAAAGACCAATGGGAGGCGCTGGCGGAGACACGGCTTTCTGCAGCGCCAGGGCCAGCAGTTTCACTGGGAAAACAACGGCTACGAAAGCTTCGACGACTTTCTCGCCGCGCTCTCCAGCCGCAAACGCAAGAATATCCGGAAAGAGCGGCAGGCGGTGGTGGATGCCGGCGTCACGATCCGACGGCTGTCGGGCGACGACCTGAAGACGGAGCACTGGGACGCCTTCTATCGCTTTTACCTGCAGCACGACCGACCGGAAATGGGGTTGGGACTACCTGAAGCGCGGCTTCTTCGACCTTTTACAAGAGCAATGCGCGAAGAAGGTGGTGCTGGTGTTCTGCTGAATATGACGGTAAACCGGTGGCGGGCGCGCTGAACCTGCAAGGGCACGGATACGCTGTTCGGGCGCAAATCGGGCTGCGCTCGCCCGCTTCAAAAAATTTCTGCACTTCGAGGCCTGCTACTATCAGGCGATCGAGCCACGCCATCGAAAATGGCCTGAAGCGGGTCGAGGCCGGGGCGCAGGGCCAGCACAAGATCCAGCGCGGCTATCTGCCGAAAGCAACCTATAGCGCCCACTATATCGCGCATTCGGGTTTCAGGCGCGCCGTGGCCGACTTCCTGCGCCGGGAGCGAGCGGCGGTGGACGAGGATATCGAGATCCTCATGGACTATTCGCCCTTCCGCAAGGACGGCTAGGCGCAGGCTCAACAGTCCCCGCCTTTTTCCGAGTTCTGTGCCCTATACGGTGAATATTGTAGAGCCCGTGGTCTTGCGGCCCTCCAGGTCCTGGTGCGCCTGCAGAACGTCCTGCAGCTTGTATCTCTGGTTGATCTCGATCTTCACGTTGCCTTTCTGCACCACGTCGAACAGGCGGTGGCGCTGGCCATCAGATCCTCGCGGCTGGCGGTATAGGTCATCAGGGACGGCCGGGTCAGGTAGAGCGAGCCCTTCGCCGACAGGATCCCAGGTTGACGCCTTCGACCGGGCCGGAGGCATTGCCGAAGGCGACCATCAGCCCGCGCGGGCAAGGCAGTCCAGCTTCCCGAGGTGCTCTGGCCGACCGAATCGTAGACCACCGGCACGCCCGCGCCGCCGTGATCTCCTCACGCGGTCCTGAAGCTCTCGCGGGTGTAGACGACCGTTGGTCATAGCCGTGGGCGCGGGCGAGCTCGCGCCTTCTCGTCGCTGCCGACCGTGCCGATCGCCGTGGCGCCCAGTCTTTGACCCATGGCCCGGCGATCAGCCCGACGCCGCCGGCGGCCGCGTGGACAGCACCGTATGCCGGGCTGCACCTGAAGTGCGGCGCAGCAGGTATTCGACCGTCATGCCCTTCAGCATCATGGCCGCGGCCGTGTCGGTCGCAATGCCGTCCGGGAGCTTCACCAGGACCGCAGCGGGCATGATTCGCGCCTCGGAATAGGCGCCGACCGGCCCGGCGGCATAGGAGACGCGATCGCCGCCGTCACATGCGTCACGCCTTCGCCGACCTCCTCGACCACGCCGGCCGCCTCCAGGCCGATGCCGCTCGGCAACGCATCGGATACAGCCCGGAGCGCTGATAGGTGTCGATATAGTTCAGGCCGATGGCCTCATGGCGCACCAGCGCTTCGCCCCGGCCTGGCTTGCCGAGGGTGAGTTCCTTGAACTCCAGGACATCCGGACCGCCATGCTTGGCGAACTGGTAGGCGCGAACTTTCATGGGGATGCACTTCCGCAACGTGATCGGACAAATGCGGCAGCCTAAAGCGGTTGGGAAGGAGGCGCAATCGGCGGCCGTCCCTGTTGGTGTTAACGCCCCACCGTCTGCCTGCCATCCGGCTGTTCTGGCAGGGGTCGCCGTCGGCGCAATCGGCACGAGATGGTGACGCTTTCCTTGCCGTTCATGGTGATATCCATGTGGCCGCCATGCAGTTCCGTCAGACGTTGCACCAATGTCAGGCTCAATTCGCTCTCGATCGCCCGCACTTCGGTGGGACTTAACGAGGTTTGGGCCCGGGCCTCGATGCGGACATTGTCTTCGTCGCCATTGCAACACAGGTGGATTGCTGCACGGCTGGCGGTCAGGCGGGCGATACTGGCGAGGAGATTGAACACCAGCTGCCGCAGGCGCCGCTCGTCCGCCTGCATGGCGCCCAAACGAGCTTCGATTTCCAGGCTGAGCGTAACTCCCTTCGCTTCTATCTGTGGACGAACGACCTCAGCCACCGAATTCAGCAGCGGCGCAAGCCAGATTTCTGCGGCGTTCGTATCGAACTGGCCCGAGTTGCCGGGTGAGACATCCAGAATGGAGTTCATCAGCGCCGCCAGCGTCGCCGATGCTTTCAGGATGCCGCGCAAATAGTCCCGTTGCTGGTCCGTCACGGGGCCGCCAATTTCCGCCGAAAGAAGTTCGGCAAAACCGGAGATGGTGGTGAGCGGCGTGCGCAGTTCATACGAAGCATTGGCAAGGAAGTCGGTTTTCAGCCGGTTTGCTTCCTCGAGCGCCGCGTTTCGCTCCATCAGGGCGCGCTCGACGTTATAGGTGTCGGTCACGTCACGCACGGTCATCAGAGCGCTGCCATCGGCAAGCGGGCTTAGGCTGAGATCGAGGATGCGGCCATCCTTCAGGTGCGCGCGATAGCGGGTCATCTCGCGGGTATTCACCGCGTGCTGGGCCGCGTCGCGGAAGGGTTGCCAGCCACTGCCTTCCTTCACATGTGCGCCCAGGTTTTCCAGAATGGCCGACAGACGGGCATTGCCGGCCGCCTGGTCCGCTGGGCTGGTCGTGAGCCTGGTGAACGAGGGATTGCAGACGGTCAAGCGTCCATCAGTGCCGAATGCAGCGATGCCGTCCGCCAGTTGATCCAAAATGCCACGCTGAACATCGATCAGGGTATTGTAGGAGCGTTCCAGCGCCAGCCGGTCGGTCACGTCTTCAAACACGAACAGCAGGCCACCCAGGGGGTGTGGCGCGCAAATTTCCCGGAAACACCGCATGTCTGGCAGGTGGACCAGTTGTTCCTGCGGAGCGATGACGCTGTTGAAGCGCTGGCCGGACTGGCGCCGGAACTCCGCAAAGTCGATGACTTCCGGCAGGTTCCGTGTCTGGCGCAGCCGTTCGATGATCTCGTTCTGGGTCGGGCCGTGGCTGAGCCACGCATAGTCCAGTCCCCACATGTCCGCATAGGCGCGGTTGACGAAGCGCAGACGCCGCTCCCCATCGAAGACGGCAATGCCGGCGCGCAGTTGCTCCAGCACTTCCTGATGCGCGCTCATATGGGATGCGAGCTGCGATTGAGCTTCGTCGAGCGCGGTCATGTCGGCGGCAGTGCCCGCGGTGCCGCCGGCATCGTCAGGCCGCTCGATGATCTGGAACAGCCGCCGCTTGCCATCGACGACGACGGAAATGCTCTCGGTCTGCTCATGCCCGGTGCGCATGGTGCGCTTTGCCAGCGCCTTCCCGTTCGCGCCGAGCTGGCCCGACCCCAACTCCCGTTGCTCCATCAGCGCGGTTGCGATGTCGGCACTGCCGACGACGGCCGCGTAGCCGCGATTGACATAGGTCAATGTCAGGTCCGCACCGCGCAGCCAGGCGGGGTGCGGAATCAGGTCGAGCAGCGCCGTGTACTGGGCCCGGACAACGGGACGGCCCGCTGGCGTTGCGGCAGAACCCGCCATATCGGCGCCTGGTTGCGCGGCCTTGGTTGACGCCCGGGAAACGCCCAGCATATCCAGCCATCGGGAGGCAACGAAACCGGCCAAGTCTTTTCCTCACGCTACAACTTTTGCGGAAAATCGGTAGCCTAAGTTAACCTTACCCTCAACAAACAAATCGTTAATGCTATTTCCGATGCTTCCCCGCGAATTTGTGATCCGGCGCGCCCAAGGCGGTGCTCGCCAACTCAATGGGTTCCGGGCATAGTGCGAAGGACCGGATCATAATGGAGACAGGTTTCCTGATGGCAGAGACCGAGATTGCTGATCCCGCGGACAGCCTTGCTGGCGGGCTTGTCGGCGAGATCGACCAGACCGCGGCACGGCTCGACCAGGCGCGGCAGTCGATCGGCCGCGCGTTTTTCGGCCAGCGTGACGTGATCGACCAGGCGTTGATCGCCCTGCTGGCGGGCGGGCATGCGCTGGTAGTCGGCGTGCCGGGGCTGGGCAAAACCCGCCTCGTCGAGATTCTCGGCGCCGTGTTCGGTCTCGATGCGAAACGGGTGCAGTTTACGCCGGACCTGATGCCCGCCGATATTCTGGGCTCGGAAGTGCTGGAAGAGGGCGCCGACGGCAGGCGCCACTTCCGCTTCATCGAGGGGCCGGTCTTTACCCAATTGCTGATGGCGGACGAAATCAACCGGGCCTCGCCCCGCACGCAATCCGCCCTGCTGCAGGCGATGCAGGAACGGCGGGTGGCGGTCGCGGGCGAGCATCGCGACCTGCCGTCGCCCTTCACGGTATTGGCAACCCAGAACCCGATCGAGCAGGAGGGCACCTATCCGTTGCCCGAAGCCCAGTTGGACCGGTTCCTCTTCGATATCCGCGTGCCTTATCCGGACCGACAGACGGAGGCGGAGATCTTGCGCGCCACGACCGGGGTGGCCGAGGCCGAGCCTTCGGCCGTGATGACGCCTCAAGGGTTGATCGAGGCACAGAAACTCGTCCGGCAGATGCCGGTCGGAGAAAAGGTCATGGACGGTATTCTGGACCTGGTTCGGGCGGGCCGACCGGAGGAGCCGGAGGGCCGTGACCTGGTGCGTCAGCACCTGGATTGGGGGCCCGGGCCCCGTGCGGCGCAGGCATTGATGCTGACCATCCGTGCCCGCGCGTTGCTGGACGGACGCTATGCACCCTCTCTGGACGATGTGGCAGCATTGGCCGCGCCCGTGTTGCGTCACCGCATCGGCCTGAACTATGCCGCTCGCGCCGAAGGGGTGGAGCCGGGTGATATTATCGGCGACCTCGTGACGGTGCTCGGTTGAATGCGCTGATGAACGCACTGGCCGCCCCCAGACTGCGCCATGAAGCGGAAGATTGGGCCGCCCGGCTGCCCGATCTGCGCATACAGGCGCTGCGCGTGGCGGCGACGGTGTCGCTCGGCAGCCATGGCCGGCGCAGGGCCGGGCCGGGCGGCAGTTTTTGGCAATACCGCCCCTACCAGCAGGGCGACCGCCTGCGCGAGGTGGACTGGCGGCGCTCCGCCCGCAGCAGCGACCGGCTTTTCATCCGGGAACGGGAATGGGAGACGGCGGAGAGCTTCTGGTTCTGGCTGGATCAGTCGCCGTCCATGACCTATGCCGGCTCTGCCCGGCGGCCGGAGAAGCGGGACCGGGCGGCGGTCCTCATGCTCGCGCTGGCGTCCCTGCTGTTGCGCGGCGGGGAGCGGGTCGGGCTGCTGGATGGCGCCGACGTGAAGCCGCTCGGCCAGACGCCGGCGGCGCTGCATCGGCTCACAACGCGGCTGGCGGGCAAAGCCCCTCACGCAAGCCTGCCACCCCTGGCGGCACTGCCCCGGCATAGCACGCTGGTGCTGTTGACGGATGGCTGGCAGCCCTTGGAGGAATGGGACAAGCGTCTGGGCGGCCTGACGTCTCCCGGCGTGCGCGGGCACCTGGTTCAGGTGCTGGACCCGGCGGAGGAGCGCTTGGATCTTTCCGGCCGCGTGCGGCTGGAGGGATTGGAGGGCGAGGGTGAGCTTTTGCTGCGCCGCGCCGAGGATCTGATCGACGCCTACGCCGAGCGGTTTGCGGCCCATGTTCGCGGGCTGCGGGCGATCTGTGCCCGCCGTGGCTGGACCTACCGCCTGCATCTGACCGAAGCCTCGCCCTTGCCGGCTCTGCTGGCCCTGCACCAGGCGATCAGTGTGGGACGAAAGGTTGCCCATGCTTGAGCTTGGCCTGATCGGCTTCGCGCAGCCGTGGCTGCTGGTCGGGCTGTTGCTGCTGCCGGGGCTCTGGTGGTTGCTGCGCCTGACCCCGCCACCGCCGCGCCGGATAAGCTTTCCGGCCTTGGCGCTGCTGATTGGACTGACCGCCCGGGAAGAAAGCGCGGCGCGCATGCCCTGGTGGCTGCTGGCGCTGCGCATGCTGCTGGCAGCATTGGTGATCCTGGCCCTGGCGGAGCCTGTGCTTGCGCCCCAGCAAGCTGTCCGGGGCAGCGGGCCGTTGCTGGTCGTGGTGGACGATGGCTGGGCGCCCGGCGCCGGCTGGGGCAAGCGGAAAACCGCCCTCGATAATCTGTTGGACGAGGCGGCCCGGACCGACCGTGGGGTCGCGATCCTGACCACTGCCAGGCGGGCCGAGACGCCGCCGGCCCTTTCGTTCCGCCCGGCGGCAGCCTGGAGGGCGGAGGTCGGTGCCATGGTGCCTCGCCCCTGGCAGGCGGATCGGGGCGCGGTGCTGCGGGCGGTGGAAGGCATCGAAGGGCCGATGCAGGCGATCTGGCTGACCGATGGCCTCAAGGATCCGGCCGACGCGGACCTTGCGCGCCATCTGCAACGGCTGGGCAGCCTGACGGTGTACGCTCCGGACGGATCGCCCGTGCTGCTGGATGAGCCGGAAGCGGAGGTGGCTGGCCTGGGTCTGCGCGTCCGCCGGCCCGCGAGCCCGATGGGTGAAGGCGTGACGGTAGAGGCCATCGCCGAAGACGGCCGGGTGGTCGCGACGCAACCGCTGACCTTTGCTGCCGACGCAACGGAAGCATCTGCCAATTGGACGCTGCCGCGCGACCTCGCCAATCAGGTGCGGCAATTGCGGCTAGCGGGGCGGGCTGGAGCCGGCGGCGTCGTCCTGTTAGATGACCGGTGGCTGCAACGCAGCGTCGGCCTGATCTCGGCCGGACCCGACCGGTCCGGCCACCCGCTGCTGGATCCCCGTCACTATATCGGCAGCGCGTTGGCGGAGACCGCTCATCTGCAAACCGGCACGCTGGCGGAATTGCTGGACGCCTCGCCCAGCCTGTTGATGACCCGCGAGCGCCTGACGCCTGATGATCGTCTGGCGGCGGGGCTGGATGATTGGTTGGAGCAGGGCGGCGTGCTGGTGCGCTTTGCGGGGCCGGACCTGGCGGGCTCGCCCGACGCTTGGCTGCCGGTTCGGTTGCGCCCCGCCTCACGCAAGCTGGGCGGCGCACTTAGCTGGGACAAGCCCCAGCCGCTTGCGGAATTTCCCGAACGCTCGCCATTTTTCGGCTTGGACGCTGCTGGCGATGTTCTTGTTCGCAGCCAGGTTTTGGCGGAACCGTCAGCGAACCTGCGTGACAAGACCTGGGCCTCGCTCGCCGACGGTACGCCGCTGGTGACGGCAGAACAGCGCGGCAAGGGCTGGGTCGTCCTGATCCACGTCACCGCCAGTGCAGATTGGTCCGACCTGCCGCTTTCTGGTCTGTTCGTAGAGATGCTGGAGCGGCTGGTGCGGCTTGGCAGCGGCAAGGCCGTGAACTTGCCGGCGGATGCCGCCTTGCCGCCGCGGCAGATACTGGATGGCTTCGGCAAGCTGCAGGACCCGCGACCGGGCGTGCGGCCTTTGCCGTCAAAGGCCGAGGCGCGGGAACTGGGGCCGCAGCATCCGCCGGGCTATTATGGCGATGAAAACAATCTGCGCGCCTGGAACCTGGGCGCCGCAATCGACGCGCTCGAGCCGCAGGGGGGCTGGCCAACTGGAGTGGAGCAGCGCGCCTATGGCGGCGGGCAAAGCGAGGATATGGCATCCTGGCTTTGGCTGGCGGCTTTTCTGCTGCTCCTGGTGGATTTCGCGGCCTCGCTCGTCCTGCGCGGCCATGCGCCTTGGTGGCGGGATCGGCAGGCATCGGCGGTTCTGGCTCTCGTGATGGTCGTTGCCGCCTTGTCTACGCCGGACCTTGCGGCCGCGGATGGGGCCGAGGAGTGGCGCGCCACGCTGGACACACGGCTTGCTTATGTGCGCACGGGCGATCAGGAGATCGACCGCATCAGCGCGGCGGGCCTGTCCGGTTTGAGTTGGGTGCTGGCCGACCGTACCTCGGTCGAGCCGGGCCAGCCGGTCGGCGTGGATATCGAACGCTCGGAACTGGCGTTCTATCCCTTGCTCTACTGGCCGGTCAGCCTGTCGCAAGCCCTGCCGACGGACCGCGGACGGGAGCGAATTGCGCGCTATCTGGAAGGCGGTGGTACGATCCTGTTTGACACCCGAGATCAGTATCGATCCGGCGGTGGCAGCAGCACGCCGGAGCGGCGGCTTCTGCAACGGGTTTTGGACGGCGTGCGGGTTCCGCCGCTTATGCGGGTGCCGGCGGATCACGTGCTCACGCGCTCGTTTTATCTTTTGCAGGAGTTTCCGGGCCGCTATTCCGGCGGCGCCGTTTGGGTCGAGGCCAATGCCGATTTTGCCCGCGATGGTGTCTCCAGCGTGATCATGGGCGGGCATGACTGGGCTGCGGCTTGGGCATTGGACGCGAACGGGCGGCCGCAATTCGCGGTGATGCCGGGCGGTGAGCGGCAGCGGGAATTTGCCTACCGCTTCGGCGTGAACCTGGTCATGCACGTGCTGACCGGGAACTACAAAGGCGATCAGGTGCACGTGCCCTCTATCCTGGAGCGGCTGAGCCAGTGAGCGACTACGACATCGCCTTCCTGCCGCTGTTGCCCTGGTGGGCGCTGGCGGCCCTGGCCGCCGCCGCGGTCTTGCTGCTGGGCTTTGCTTTGTGGCGGCGCGCGCGCGGGGTTTGGTGGCGGGCGCTGGCGTTTCTGCTGATCGGGCTGGGGCTGCTGCAGCCGCACTGGCTGGAGGAGCAGCGTCAGACGCACCCGGATGTTGCCATCGTCCTGGTCGACCAGTCTGCCAGTCAGGATATCGGCGAACGGGCCGCCCGGCGCGAGGAGGCGTTGGAGACTCTGCGGCGCGCCGCCGCCGGCTTTCCCAATCTGGAATGGCGGGAAGTCAGCGCCGGTACCCCATCGCAGAGCGAGCCGGGAACGCGTCTTTTTTCCAGTTGGCGCGAAGCCGTGGCCGATGTGCCCGCAAACCGGCGGGCCGGGATCGTCGCCCTTACCGATGGGCAGGTGCACGACCTGCCGGGGCCCGAGGAAACCACCGGCCCGATCCACGTGCTGCTCACCGGCGAAAAGGGCGAGCGTGACCGGCGCATTCGCCTGATCCGCGCGCCCAAATACGGGATTGTCGGCGACCCGGTCACGTTGGACCTGCAGGTGGACGATCTGGGCTCCGACCGGTTCGATCCGCCGCCCGCCCGGCTGACCGTGCGGCGCGACGGAGAAATCGTGTCCCACCCCGAGGTCTTGCCGGGCTTGCCTGCCATCATCGAGGTGCCGCTGACACGAGCGGGCCGCGCGCTGATTGACGTTTCCGTCGGGCCAGGACCCGCCGAATTGACAATGGAAAACAACCGGGTAGTGGCCGAGGTCAATGCGGTACGCGACCGTCTGCGTGTGCTGCTCATCTCCGGCCGGCCGCATGCGGGCGAGCGCACCTGGCGCAACCTGCTGAAGTCCGATCCGGCGGTCGATCTGGTGCATTTCACCATCCTGCGTCCGCCGGAAAAGCAGGATGCGACGCCGATCACGGAGCTGTCGCTGATCGCCTTTCCGATCCGCGAGCTGTTCATGGAAAAGCTGGACGACTTCGACCTGATCGTCTTTGACCGCTACACTCGGCGCGGCCTGATCCCGCCCGGCTATCTCCAGAATATTGCGGAATATGTGCGGACGGGCGGCGCGCTGCTGGAGGCGGTTGGCCCGGGCTATGGCGACCCGCTCATCTCGCTGGCGCGCTCGCCCATCGCCAATGTCATGCCGACCTTGCCGGACATGACCGTGCTGGACGGGCCGTTCCGCCCCTCCGTAACCGAGCTGGGAAAACGGCATCCTGTCACCAGGTATCTGGGAACAGGGGAGCGATGGGGCCGTTGGTTCCGGCAGGTCCCAGTACGGGCACTGCGGGGCGAGGTGCTGATGAACGGCGCGGACTCGCGGCCCCTGCTGGTGCTGGACAGGGTGGGTGTGCCGGGTCGGGAAGGACGGGTGGCGCAGTTCCTGTCTGATCACATCTGGCTGTGGGCGCGCGGCTATGACGGCGGCGGACCCTATGGCGAGATCATGCGCCGCCTGGTGCACTGGCTGATGAAAGAGCCGGAGTTGGAGGAGGAGGCACTGCTGGCCACAAACCAGGGGAACCGCATCAGCGTGGAACGGCGCACCATGGCAGAAACGCCGCCGCCCGTGCGGCTGGTGGCGCCGGACGGCAACGCCCGCGAACTGCCGCTTCGCATGATCAGCAATGGCCGGTTCGGCGCTCTGGCAGAGGTGACAGGGCAGGGGCTCTACCGGGTCGAGGATGGGGAGCACAGCGTGATCGTGCCGGTGGGGGCGTTGGACCCGTTGGAGTTCGAGGACGCCCGCACCAGCCCGGAGCCTTTGTCGCCGGCGGTCGCCGCGCATGGTGGCAGTGTCCATTGGCTGACGGAGCGCACCCCGACGCTGCGCCGCGTGCGGCCGGGCCGAGACCCGGCAGGGCGTGGCTGGATCGGGCTGCAGGCGAACGAGGCCCACACGGTCACGGGGCTAGAGCAACACCCATTGCTGCCAGCCTGGCTGCTATTCGCGCTGGCGGCCGTTCTGTTGGCGGCGATGTGGTGGCGGGAGGCGCGGTAGCGGCGCCTTGCGACCGGTTAGCTCTTCGCGCCGTGCCCCTTGAACGCGCTTGGGATACGTTGGAGATCCTGGATCAGGTCCGGCGGCAGGTCGCTCGGCACGTCGGTGGAAATGCTGGCGAATAGCGTATCCGAAATGCCGCCGAAGCGCTGTTCGATCACGCGCGCGATCTCGTCATGCCGGCCAGCCGCACAGCAGAGATGCAGCAACTCGTCCGGTACTTCCGCCGCGATCCGGTCCCACTTTCCTTCCTTGGTCATGCGGTTCAGCTTCAGGCCCAGTTCCTGCATGCCGTGCGCCTCGAGCACCGGATAATAGGCGGGCGTGGAGCCGTAAAAGCCGATGCGGTAGCGCACCCAGTCCAGCATTTTCTGTACGCTCTCGTCGTCCGGGCCGGTCGCGACGAAGCCGCCGCCCGAAATCTCGAACGTGTCCCGGGAACGGCCTTTTTTGCCGAGGCCGGCGTCGATGCGGGGGACGATCACGTCCTCCATGTATTTGCGCGTACAGAAGGGGTGCAGGCGCACGCCGTCCGCCTCCTCGGCCGCGACCTTCATCATATAGGGACCGACGGCTGCCATGGTCACCTTGGGCATGCCAGGCACGGTGTTTTCGGGTGTGAAGTTGGGCGTCATCAGGGTGAAGGTGTAGTGCTCGCCCTCATAGCGCAGCTTTTCGCCCTGCTCCCAGCCGTCCCAGCAGCGCCAGATGGCTTTCAGTGCCTGCAGATACTCGCGCATGCGCGGCGCCGGGGCGCTCCAGGGGACGGAGAAGCGCTTTTCGTTGTGCGCCTTGATCTGGGTGCCGAGGCCGAGCACGAACCGGCCATTCGAGCTTTCGTACAGGTCCCAAGTCATCTGCGCCGCCACCATGGGCGAGCGGTTGAAGGAAATGGCGATGCCGGTCGCCAGCTCCACCCGCTCCGTCACCAGCGCGGCTGCGGCGAGCGGCAGGAAGGCGTCGTGCTTGTTCTCCTGGGTGACGATGCCGTCAAAGCCGCGCGCCTCGATATTCCGGGCAGCGTCGGCGGCCGCGTGCAATTTGTTTTGGGGAACGGTGGTGATGACGCGCATGGGCCAATCCTATCCCCGCAGCGCTTTCAGTCCCCGATCAAGGCCGTCGATGGAGAGCGGATACATCCGGTTGACCATCAATTCCTTGATAACCTGGGTCGACGGCGTGTGGTCCCAGCGGGTTTCCGGCCGCGGGTTCAGCCAGATCGCATCAGGCCAATGGTCCAGCATGCGTTGCAGCCAGACAGCGCCGGCTTCCTCGTTCCAGTGCTCGACGCTGCCGCCCTTGTAGGTGATCTCGTAGGGAGACATGAACGCGTCGCCTACGAAGATGACCTTGTATTCGGTCTGGTAGGTGTTGATCACGTCCCAGGTCGAATGGCGCACGTCATGGCGGCGGCGGTTGTCCTTCCACAGATATTCGTACACGCAGTTGTGGAAGTAATAGAAATCCAAGTGCTTGAATTCGGTACGTGAGGCGGAGAACAATTCTTCGCAGACGCGGATATGGTCGTCCATGGAGCCGCCCACGTCGAAAAACATCAGCACCTTCACGCGGTTGGTGCGCTCCGGCCGCATGACGATGTCGAGCAGCCCGGCGTTTTTCGCGGTACGGTCGATGGTCTCCTGCAGGTCGAATTCTTCCTCGACGCCCGTGCGCGCGAATTCCCGCAGGCGGCGCAGAGCGATCTGGATGTTGCGAATGCCCAGTTGCAGCGAGTCGTCGTAGTTCTTGTATTCGCGCTGGTCCCAGACCTTCAGCGCCTTGCCCTGGCGGCGTTTCTTTTGGCCAATGGCCACGCCCTCCGGGTTGTAGCCGCCGGTGCCGAAGGGAGAGGTGCCGCCGGTGCCGATCCACTTGTTTCCGCCGGAATGCTCGCCCTTTTGCTCCTCCAGGCGCTTTTTCAGCTCCTCCATGACCTTTTCCCAGCCGCCGAGAGCCTCGATCTTGGCCTTGTCCTCGTCTGAGAGCAGCAGTTCGGCCTGCTTGGCCAGCCATTCGTCCGGAATGTCGTCACCGAACAGGCCCTGGGTAATATCCTCAACGCCCTTGAAATAGGTGCCGAAAACCCGGTCGTAGCGGTCGAAATACTTCTCGTCCTTCACCAGACAGGCGCGGGAGAGGTAATAGAAGTCGTCGACGCTGTACATGACGAGGTTCTTTTCCATCGCCTCGACCAGCATCAGCCATTCCCGGATGGTGGCCGGGATCTTGGCCTGCTTTACCTTGAAGAAAAAGTCGATGAACATGGGCTGCTCGCTCCTGTCGACTTGTACGAGAACCGTATTCCCGGACTTGACCCGGGACCGCGTTGTTGGGTGGGCTCGGCCATGAGTCACAGCAAAGATCAAAGCCGAAGCCGGCCCCGGGTCAAGCCCGGGGATACAGAAAAACCTACCCCCGCTCGCGGCGCGAGAGGAAGATCAGGCGTTCGAACAGGTGCACGTCCTGCTCGTTCTTCAGAAGCGCGCCGTAAAGCGGCGGGATGGTTTGGCCACCGTCCTTGCCCTTCAATTCGGCCGGGTCGATGTCCTCGGCCATCAGCAGTTTCAGCCAGTCGAGTAGTTCGCTGGTGGACGGTTTTTTCTTGATGCCCGGGACTTCGCGCAGGTTGAAGAACACCTCCATGGCGGTCTTCACCAGTTCCTTCTTCACGTTCGGATGATGCACGTCGACAATGCTTTCCATCGTCTCCTTGTCGGGGAAGCGGATATAGTGAAAGAAGCAGCGGCGCAAAAAGGCGTCGGGAAGTTCTTTTTCATTGTTCGAGGTGATGATGACGATGGGGCGGACCTTCGCCTTGATGGTCTCGCCGGTCTCATAGACGAAGAACTCCATCCGGTCGAGTTCCTGCAAAAGGTCGTTCGGGAACTCGATATCCGCCTTGTCGATTTCGTCGATCAGCAGCACGACCTTGTTGTCGGCGTTGAAGGCGTCCCAGAGCTTGCCCTTATCGATATAGTTGCGAATGTCGCGCACCTTCTCGTCGCCCAACTGGGAATCCCGCAGGCGGCTGACCGCGTCGTACTCGTAGAGGCCGTGCTGGGCCTTCGTGGTCGATTTAATGTTCCAGGAGATGATTGGCAGGTCGAGCGCTTTGGCGACTTCCTCGGCCAGCATGGTCTTGCCGGTGCCGGGCTCCCCTTTGATCAGCAGGGGCCGCTCGAGGGTGATCGAGGCGTTGACCGCCAGCATCAAATCTTCGGTGGCGATATAGGAGTCAGTGCCGGTAAAACGCATAGGATGATTTGCTCCTGGGGGATTTCTCTTAGACTTAGGTCGCAACTTAGCGGGGGGAACGGCCTGGGGCAAGCGGCAGGCGGTTTTCCGCGCCCGCTCTACAAAACAGAAGCATTCACCCCTTCTAATGCCAACTCGCCGCGAGCCAAGACAATGCGGCGAGGAGAACGGCATGAAGAGCACCTCAGGTTCGATGGTTGGCGGCTAAATTGCAACTTTGGTTGGCGGTTGCCGTTTTGAACCGTGCTCTGCGCTAACAAACGAAAATGGCCTGGGAAATCTCCCAGACCACTTTGCGAACGCCTGCCTCGGGATTTCGCAACAGAAATTCTTCGGAGAGGGCGTGTTAACGGTTCAATAACCCAATGCGTCCGACCCCTGACGGGAAAGTAGTTTCGCTCCCAGGGCCGATAGGTACGTGACGAACAGTCCGAAACGCATTTTGTTCAGAGACGAGTTTACTTCCCGCTCCTGAGTAGCTTGTCGCCCGGATGCGGCAACTGGCCCCTGGTAGCGACATTCTCGTGAGAGTCCTGGTATATTTTGTACTCGGTCTCGTTCATGTCGCCACTCTCATCCGTGTCATAGATTGAGAATACTCCTATGACGTACTCGTCCTTTGAGATCTGGCCATCGTCGTCGGTGTCCCACTGCGAGAATTCAGACCCGTCTTTGTCGTAGTGGGCCATGAATTCTTCATTGCTGATCACGCCGTCGTTGTTCGTGTCCCAACTCGCGTCGCTTGCGTCGGACGCAGCGATTGCCGAAGAGGCTGAGAATGCAAGCGCGACTGCAATTGCGCTGATTGTTCTTTTCATCCGGATATCTCCGTTCAGTGCAGGATGCTTCATAAACGTCTGCCGTCCGCAGAAAGTTCCAACAACGCTATAGAATAATTTGGTACCGCTGTCCCAATCTTCATATCAACCTGCCAGGCGGCAGAAGATTGGGCTGGGCGAGGTGTATAGTGAGAAGTTGAAGCTGACCCGCCGGAAGCGGTCCACAACGCGCCCTGTCTAGTCGGTGACGCCTGCGCATGTCATCTCGCATCGAGCGGCAGGTGAAAAGTGCGTCGCAGGGTAATTGCTCTCGGCCGCATGAGCGCTTATCTTCGCCGATCTGCTGCAACGCAGCGCACGAACGGGATTAATCGCCCGCGGGGCGCATTTCTCTGAAGTTTCCCGTTTTCACGCTCCCAATAGGAAGGTGGCCAGATTGCCATGGGCGGAAAGCTGACGCACGGACAGCATTCGGATAATGTCGATCCGGCGGCGGAGGCGCACGAGGCGGCCGACGACGCCGCCGCCGCGCCGATGGAGCGCTCCGAATATGAAAGGGTGGCGGAGCGGCAGCGGCTGCGCGCGCCTCTGATCTATGAGATTATCCGCCGAGACGGTCTCGCGGAACTGACGCGGCCGCTATCGGCGCTGTGGTGGTCGGGGTTGAGCGCCGGGATCGGCATCGGCTTCTCCGTGGTGGCGGAAGGACTGGCCCGGGTCCACCTGCCCGATGCGGACTGGCGGCCGCTCGCCGAGAACCTGGGCTATACGGTCGGCTTCCTGATCGTGATCCTCGGCCGCTTGCAGCTTTTTACCGAAAACACGATTACCGCGGTCATGCCGCTTTACGCGACGTTGAGCCGGTATTCCGTTTTGAGGACGGCGCGTTTGTGGGGGGTGGTTCTCGTCGCGAACGTTGTGGGCGCCTCACTGTTTGCCGCCGGGCTCGCTTGGGCGCCATTAGCCGATCCGGCGCTCGTCGCCGCGGTTTCGGAACTGTCCCGCGAACTGATGCACCATGGCTGGGCCGAGATGATGGCGGGCGGCATCGTTGCCGGTTGGCTGATCGCGTCACTGGTGTGGATTCTGCCGAGCATCCACACCTCGCCGACGCTGATGATCGTCATTGTTACCTATATCATCGCGCTGGGCGACTTCGCGCACGTGATTGCCGGCAGCGTCGAGGCAGCGTTCCTAGTGCTGACAGGCCATACCCCTCTCAGTGCCGCGCTGCTCGATTTTTTCGTGCCGGCGCTGATCGGCAACGTTCTGGGCGGCACACTGCTCTTTACGCTGCTGGCTTATAGCCAGGTCAGGGAAGAGGTTGAGACGCACTAGCGCTGCCTGCTATCACGACTGCGACGACAGGACAGTGGCTAAGGATTCCGAGGCCGGTCGACCAACAGGAAGGACACGATATGGATGTTAAAGGCCACGCTGCGGTTGTCACCGGCGGTGCATCGGGATTGGGTCGCGCGACCGCGCGCAAATTGGTGGAAGCGGGAGCGAAGGTCGCTCTGTTCGACCGGAACCGGGATTTGGCAAAGGAAACCGCGGCCGAACTGGGCAATGGCACCATCGCCGTAGAGGTAGACGTTTCCAGCGCGGAGAGCGCCGAGGCCGCCTTCGAACAGGCAAAGGCCGCCAATGGCCCGACGCGCGTCTGCGTGAACTGTGCCGGCATCGGCGGGTCGGTCCGCATCGTAGACCGACAGGGCAAGCCGATGGAACTGGACCATTTCCGCAAGATCATCGAGGTGAACCAGATCGGCACCTTCAACACCTTGCGTCTCGCGGCCGCGCAGATGGCGGTGGAAGAGCCTCTGAACGACGAAGGCATCCGCGGCGCCATCGTCAACACCGCCTCCGTGGCAGGTTTTGAGGGGCAGATCGGCCAGGCGGCCTATGCCTCGTCCAAGGGCGGCGTGATTGCGCTCACCATCTGTGCGGCGCGTGATCTCTCCAGCTATGGCATCCGCGTGAACACCATCGCGCCCGGTATCATGCTGACGCCGTTGTTGGCCAGCCTGCCGCAGGAGACGCTCGACATCCTGGGCAAGCAGGTTCCGTTCCCCAAACGCACTGGCCATGACCACGAATACGCCAGCATGGCTATGGAACTGATTCGCAACGATTATATGAATGGCGAGACCATCCGCGTCGACGGCGCCATTCGCATGGGGCCACGCTGATGCCACTATATGAATTGAACGGCGAACGGCCGACCTTCGAAGACGAAAATGACTGCTGGATCGCGCCGACGGCGGTGCTGATCGGCGACGTGCGCATCGGCAAGGGCGCCTCCGTCTGGTGGGGCGTCACCATTCGCGCCGACAACGAGCCGATCACCATCGGCGAAGGTGCGCAGGTCCAGGATGGCTCCGTGCTGCACGCCGACCCCGGATTTCCGCTGGTGATGGAGAAGAATTCCTCCGTCGGCCACATGGCCATGCTGCACGGTTGTACGGTGGGCGAGGGCGCGCTGGTCGGCATCGGCGCGGTGGTGCTGAACGGCGCGAAGATCGGCAAGAACGCCCTGATCGGCGCGAAAGCCTTCGTGCGCGAAGGCATGGAGGTGCCGGAAGGCGCCATGGTGCTGGGCATTCCGGGCAAGGTCGTACGCCAGATGTCGGAGGAGCAAATCGCCGGCATCAACCAGACCGCCTTCAGCTATCAGAAGAACTGGCGCAACATGGTGAAGAACGGCAAGCGGCTGGATTGAGCGTTTGGGGATGGCTTGGCGCAACAAAATCAGTTGCGTCTTGGTCCGGTTGTTTGGGCTCTGCTATGCGCCTGCCGCCTCCGACGGCTTCCCCTTTTCTCAGTGCTCCTCCTCTCGCTCGGCAATTTGCCTGTGCGGAGAGTGTTGCGCACGAGAACGAGGAAGTTATGGCTCAAGATATCGATATTAAAGCGGCTGGCGCGTTTTCGAGAGAGATACCGTCGTCTCGTTTTAACCGGGTAAAATTACACAAAGTGACTTCATACTCCAATAACTGGTCTGTCGACTACGAGGTTGTGCCAAGGACTTTTTGAAAATGACCTTGAGCCCGAAACAGAAGGGCGTTCTCGGCGGTATGGCTGGTGCGGTATTACTGACGCTGGCAAGCTTTGCCGTGACGCTGGTTTGGATGCCCGCGATGATGCCGGCCGATCCTGGCAACCCGGCGCTGCGGGTGGCGTTTGCGATCCAGGCGGATGCGGTTGTGTTTCTCGTGCTCGCCGTATCCATCGGCGCCATTGCGCAGCATCGTTTCATGACGCCGGAAGATATCGACGGCAGCGGCATGGCCGCGGGGACCGAGAAAATCCGCAATGATGCGAGCGGTTCTCCAAAATACACTGGAGCAGGCCGTGCTGGCCGTCGGCGCGCATCTGGCATGGGCTGCCGTAATGCCGCCGAACCTGTTGGTTCAAGTACCGTTCGCCGTGGTGCTTTTCGTCGTTGGCCGAGTATGTTTCTGGCGAGGCTACGCGGCGGGCGCACCGGCGCGGGCCTTTGGTTTCGCCCTGACCTTTTATCCTAGCGTGCTCATGCTGGTTATCGCGGTGGCGTGGCGCTTGGCAGGAGCGTCCGGTATCTGATCGCGTCAAGGCGTCTTGCCTAGTCGTCGTGGAAAGCGACCGCTTCCGGCCTGGCAAGAAGGTTCAATTCCACCTGGTTGTTGACTGTAATTTGCCGGGCATCTCTGATCGAAATCAGACTGGAATCCGCCAGCTTGGCCATCACGCGGCTGATGGTTTCGATGGTGAGCCCCAGATAATCCGCGATGTCGGTGCGGGACATGGGCAGTTCAAACCTGTCCGGCGGCACCTCGGCATCCTCCTTTTCCTGACAGGCCAACAGGAACGCGGCCACCTTCTCGATCGCCGTTTTGCGGCTGAGCAGGACGATATGATTTTCCGCCGCCGTCATGCGATCGGCCGACATGGCCAGCAGTTGATGCTCCAGCCCCGGGAACTCTTCCGTCAATCGACGGAGATCGCTCGTCAAAATGCGGCAATATTCAATGTCCGTGATGGCTTCGGCCGTCGCCTGATAGCTGCGCTCGCCGAAACGCCCGCCCAGAAAATCGCCATCGTGCAAAAAACCGATGATGCTCCGCCGGCCGTCCGGAAATGCCCGGACCAGACGCACTACGCCCTTGCGGATGGTGAAGAAATGGCGAGAGGGGTCGCCCTCGAAAAACAAGATCTCGCCGGGCTTCCCTTCCAGAACCGTCGTCAGCTCCGCCAGGCGATACAACTCGTTGGCCTGCAAGCCGACACAGACGCTATGGTCCCGCACAGGACATGCCTCGCAGTCGGGCATCCGCCCCGCAGTGGCGATCGATGGCCGATACAATCGCTCCCGCCCTGGAGTATGACGCCAGATGTTCATGATTGAGCCTGTGGTTGCATCCATGAGCATACTCGCGAAGGAACCCGGCGCAATCAAGGGTGCATCGCAGCGTGTGGGCGACCGCATCCTACGGCCGCCCCAACCAAGTACCTTTATTTCTTGCCGATTTCGATCCGGTGGCTCTTCGCCTCGACTTCCGGCGGTTTCGGCACGGTTACTGAAAGCACGCCCTTGTCGAAGTTGGCCTGGACTTTCTCCGGATCGGCTTTGAACGGCAAGGGCAGGCTGCGCTGGAACGAGCCATAGCTCCGCTCCACCAGGCGATAGGTCTTGCCCTCTCCCTCCTGGGTGGATTTAGACTGTTTTTCGCCCTTGATGGTCAGCACATCGTCGATCAGCGTCACCTCGACCTCGTTTTCTTCCACGCCCGGCAGTTCCGCGGTGATCTGGACGGCATCATCCGTCTCCGCCACGTCGATGCGGGGCGCGAGCCAGCCGGAGGCTCGTTCTGCCGGTGCGCCGAAGCGGCCGCCAAACGAGTCGAACAGGCGGTTCATCTCCTCATGTAGCGCCGAAAACGGGTTCTGGTTGGACTGACTGGGGAGATTTCCGCTCCAGCGAGTGGGAAACAAGCTCATGGTCATCCCTCCTATTGTTGGTCTACGCGTTCAGCCTCGCTTTTGGCTGTATCCCAAGAATGTGGGTAGGGTCGGCTGCGCCTCAACTGAGCCAGACCAAATTTTCGCCTGCGACATTGAAGCCCGGGGCGCCATGCGATGCTTGTTTATCCCTCCTGCCAGGGCTTCGGCCGGGCCCGCAGGCGCAGGGCGTTTGCTGTGACCAGGATCGATGAGGTCGACATGGCGATGGCCGCCAGCAGCGGCGTCACGAAACCGGCGACGGCCAGGGGTATGCTTACAACGTTGTAAAGCGCCGCGAGGGCAAAGTTTTGCAGAACGTGTCGCCGCGCGGCCTTCGACACCAGCAGTGCCTCGGGTAGTGCGCCAGGGACCGTCCCTGAAAGACCATGTCGGCCGCCGTCTGCGAGATGTCGGCGGCGCTGGCCGGGGAAAGCGAGGCATGCGCCGCGGCGAGCGCCGGCGCGTCGTTCAGGCCGTCACCGACCATAAGCACGCGCTCGCCCCGGGCTTTCCATTCCTCCAGGCGCGCGATCTTGTCCTTCGGGCTGAGCCCCGCCTCGGCATGGTCGATGCCAAGGGCTTCAGCGACGGCCGCGACGGCGCCAGGCCGGTCGCCGGAAAGCAGGCTGGTCGGAATGTTGCGGCGGTGCAGTTCGTCGACGACGGCCTTGGCGTCGGGCCGCAGGGCGTCCGTGAAGTAAAAGGCGACCGGCGGCGCATCGGGCCGGCTCAGCCAGACAACGGTGCCGTCCTCGCCGGCGTCCGCTTCTTCCAGTCCGCACCGAAGCGGCCGAGCCTAGCCGGGCGCCGTCGGCTTCGATGCCGGCGCCGGGTATTTCATGCGCGCCCGACGCCGCGGCAAGCGGCCCCAATCGTGCGGCCGCCGCATCGACGATGGCGCGCGAGAGCGGGTGCCGGCTGACGGCGGCGAGGGCGGCCGCAGCGCGCAGATTCTCATCGGAATATCGCTCGGGTCGGGTGACCGATGGCACGCCCAGGGTCAGGGTCCCGGTCTTGTCGAAGACGACGCGGTCAATCTCGGCAAACCGTTCCAGCGCCGCGCCGTTTTTCACCAGCACGCCCCGCCTGAACAGCCGGCCCGCGGCCACGACTTGCACCGCCGGCACCGCCAGGCCCAGCGCGCAGGGGCAGGTGATGATGAGCACGGCGATTGCGGTGATCAGCGCCTGTTCGATACCCGCCCCGGCGATCAGCCAGCCGACTACGGTGAGCGCGCCGAGGGTATGGACGAGCGGGGCGTAAATTTTCGCCGCCTTGTCCGCCAGGCGCACGAAGCGGTCGCGGGACTGCTGCGCGTCTTCCATCAGGCGGGCGATATCCGCCAGCAGGCTGTCGTCCGCCATGGCGATGACCTGCATCTGCACGGACGGGCCGAGATTGACGCAGCCCGCATAGACCGTATCGCCCTCGCCAAAGGCGCGCGGCACGGATTCGCCGGTGATCAGGCTGGTATCGAGCTGCGTGGCGCCGTCGAGGATGCGGCCATCCACCGGCACCTTCTCGCCGCTGGCGACCAGAACACGGTCGCCCACCCGCACTTCCGAAGATTGCAGCCGGCGGTGGCGCCGGTCGCCAGCTCGATCACCGTGGCCTCACTGGCGGCGAAGGCGAGCAGGTTGCCGCCGCCTCCCGCGCCTTGCCGCGGACCTGCGCGTCCAAATAGCGGCCGATCAGCAGGAAGAACAACAGCGAGACGGCGGCGTCGAAATAGACCTCGTCCGCACCGCTCGCCGTTTGCCAGAGGCTCATGCCGGTCGCGAGCAAAACGGCCAGGCTGATCGGCACGTCCATGTTGAGCCGCCGGGCTTTCAATGCGGTCCAGGCGGAGCGGAAGAACGGCCGGCCGGCATAGGCGACGGCCGGCAGGGCGATCGCCGCGGCGATCCAGTGGAACAGTTGCCGGGTTTCCGGCTCCATGTCCTGGACCAGTCCGGCCCAGACTGCCACCATCAACATCATGATGTTGGCCGCCGCGAACCCCGCAACGGCCAGGCACTTCAGCAGAAATTTCTTGTCGTCGTCGGCCGCGGCCAGACTGCCCTCGAAACGCGCGGCTTCGAAACCCGCATTGGCCAGCGCCCTGACCAGGCCCGGCACGTCGATGGTGGCGGGGTCGAACTGGACGCGCACCCGCTTGGTGCTGAGATTGGCGCGCGCTCGGCGATGCCGTGGGTCTCGCCCAGCGCCCGCTCGATGCCGCGCACGCAGCCGCCGCAATGCATGTTGGAGACGGACAGAACCGCCTCGTTCAGGTCTTCGACGGTCAAGGTTTTTGTCATGGCGGAACAATCACCTCTGGGCGGCTGGGGTGGCGCGCATGCCCATGCGGACGCTCGTCATATAGCATCGCGCGGCTGGCTCGGCAGCGGGCCCTGTCAGCGCAGGGCGTGGCCCTGCCGTTGGTAACTATTCCCGCTCGCGCCCCTCCAGCGCCGCATCGATCAACGCAATGGTCTCGGCGATGCCATAGAGCGCGATGAAGCTGCCCATGCGTGGCCCCTGGCTTTGGCCGAGCAGTGTTTCGTAGAGCGCCCGGAACCAGTCGCGCAGGTTTTCGAAACCATGTCTCTTGCCGATCTCGAACACCTTGTTCTGCAGTTCTTCCGCCGTGCTGTCGTGGGCGATGCGCCGCCAGCGCCGTCGCGCAGATCCGCGAGCGCGGCCCGCTCTTTCTCGTCCGGGTCGCGATACTTTTTGGCCGGCTTCACGAAGTCCTGATAATAACGCACGGCATAGCCGGCGAGCCGGTCGAGCATGGGCGCGGTTTCCGGCGTCGCGGACGGGCGGTAGCGGCTGATAAAGCCCCAAAGCACCCGCTTGTCTTCGGCATTGGCGACGCTGGCGAGGTTCAGCAGAATGCCAAAGGTCAGGTCCGCGTCGGGCGCGGGCGGATAGCCCGGATGGATGTGCCAGACCGGGTTTTCCAGCCGCTGGGCTTCGTCCTGTTCAGGGAACTTCGCCAGCCAGGTGCGGTATTCGTCCACCGCCTTTGGGATCTGGTCGAAATACAGCTTCTTGGCGGCCCGCGGCTTGTTGAACATGAACTGGCTGAGCGACTTCCGGCGGGGCATAGGTCAGCCATTCCTCCACCGACAGGCCGTTGCCCCTGGACTTGGAGATCTTCTCGCCGTTTTCGTCCAGGAACAGCTCATAGGTGAACCCTTCCGGCGGCCGGCCGCCCAGAATGCGGCAGATCTTCGACGACAGGTTGACCGAGTCGATCAGGTCCTTGCCGCTCATCTCGTAATCGACCTCGAGCGCGTACCAGCGCATGGCCCAGTCGGCCTTCCATTGCAGCTTGCAGCGGCCGCCGGTAACGGGCGTCTCCATCAGTTTCCCGGTTTTCGGATCCTTATAGACCACGGTGCCCTTTTCCACGTCGTGCTCCAGGATCGGCTCCTGCAGCACCATGCCCGGTGCGCGGGCAGACCGGCAGGAAGGGGCTGTAGGTCGCCTGCCGCTCCGACCCCAGCGTCGGCAGGATTACGTTGATGACGGCATCGTAGTGGCGCAGCACCTGCAGCAGCGCCTCGTCGAAGCGGCCGGTCTGGTAGCATTCGGTGGCGCTGACGAACTCGTACTCGAAGCCGAAGGAATCGAGAAAGGCGCAGAGGCGGGCATTGTTGTGCTCGCCGAAGCTCGCATGGGTGCCGAACGGGTCCGGCACCTGCGTCAGCGGCTTGCCCAGATGCTGGGCCAGCAATCTCCTGGTTCGGCACGTTGTCCGGCACCTTGCGCAGGCCGTCCATGTCATCGGAAAAGGCGAACAGGCGGCTTGGGATGTCGGAAATCCGGGCGAAGGCGTGGCGGACCATGCTGGTGCGGGCCACCTCGCCAAAGGTGCCGATATGGGGCAGGCCCGAGGGGCCGTAGCCGGTCTCGAACAGGGCGTAGCCTTTTGCCGGTGGCTTGCCCTCCAGGCGTTTTTGGACCTTGCGCGCCTCTTCAAACGGCCACGCACGGGCGTCCAGAGCGGCGGAACGGCGGTCCGACATCTTGGGGATCCTTTGGCACTGAAAGAGGAGGCCGGAACATAGGCAGGACAGGGGATCCGGTCAATCGCCGGAAAGAGATCCGGTTTGGAGGGTCAGGGTCCTGCCAATTCAATGAAATTGATGCGGCCGAGCGCATCGGCCAGTTCCAGTTGCATGTCGTACATGACCTGCCGGACGGAGGTTTCCTCCGTCATGGTGCCGACACTTTGTCCGGCAGGAATGGAGAGCAGCTCTGCGCGTTCGGCCCGCATGACCCGGGCGGTGATCTCGTTGAACAGGATGCCTTGCAGCGGTGCTTGCAGGTAGGGCGGCGCGCCGGGCTGCTCCCAGGCCTCGGACAGCTTGCTCCTCAGCATACGCACGGTCTTGCCCGTACGGCAGCGGCGGCGGACGGCGTCTTCGGTGCGGGCGGTGAAGATGGCGGATTTGGCGAAGGGGGTCAGCTCGCTCTCGCGCGTGCCCAGCCAAACGGTGCCGCACCACACACCCTCCGCCCCCAGCGCCAGCACGGCCGCGATCTGACTGCCACGGGAGATGCCGCCCGCCGCCGAACCATGATGCCGGCCGTCTTCAGGCGCCTCACCACATCCGGGGGAGGCGCACCCAAGGCGGTCACCACCAGCTTGACCCGGTCGTGCTGCAGGATCACATCCAGCAGGCGCCTGGCGCCGGCGGGCGTCATGCCGCCATAGCCGTTCACGATTTCCTCGTTGACCCGGCGGCGCTCGTCTTCCGGCAATTCGGGAACACCTTCCGCCGCCAGAATATCGTCCATGAATTTCTGGTGCTCTGCCGGGATCAGCGCATGCAGGTCGGTCTTGCCGAGGTTCGCCTCGGCTTCCGTGTCGTAGCGGACGGGGATGATGACATCCACGCCATAGGCGCGGCCATCGACATGTCGGTCGATCCAGTCCAGCTCTACCGCCAACTGCTCCGGGCTGAAGGTGGACGCGCCCAATACGCCGAAGCCGCCAGCCTTGGTCACTTCCACTACCACGTCGCGGCAATGGCTGAAGGCGAAGATGGGAACGTTGAAGGCAAGGCGCCGGGTCAAGCCGGGGGACATGGTGCTACCTCCTTGCGTACTGGACCGACGCCCGGCCAACGGTTTCGCGGGCGATCACCATCTTGGAGACCTGGGCCGTGCCGTCGCCGATCTGCAGGCCCAGCACGTCGCGCATGCGCTGCTGGTGCGGCATGTCCATGCTGTAACCGAGGTGCCCGTGGGTCAGCAGGCATTGCTGGATCGCGTCGGTACAGAGCTTGGGCAGCCACCATTTGCACATGGCGGCTTCCTTGGTGTGCGGCAGGCCCTGGTCACGCAGCCAGAGGGTCTTTTGGCAGAGCAGACGGGCGGCCTGTATTTGGGTGTCGAACTCCGCCAGCGGGAAGGTAACGCCCTGAAATTCGGCGATGGGCCGGCCGAATGCCTCGCGCTCCAGGGTGTAGGGCCAGGTTTCGTCCATGCTGGCTTGGGCGGGGCCGAGGCACATATGGCCAATCAGGGCGCGGGAATAGTCGAAGCCGCGCATGACCTGGGTGAAGCCCTGGCCTTCGCCGCCGACCATCATATGGGCAGGCACGCGCACGTCCTCGAACCAGACCGAGCCCCGGCCAACGGCCTTGGAGCCCAGATCGTTATAGGCGGCGCGGCTGATGCCCGGCAGGTGCATGTCCACCAAAAAAGCGGTGACGCCGCGCGCGCCTTCTCCCTCGGTGCCGGTGCGGGCGGCGACGACCAGAAAGTCCGCCTGGGCGGCGGCGGAGATGGAGGCTTTCTCGCCGTTCAGGACGAAGCTATCGCCGTCCCGCTTTGCCCGCAGGATCAGATTGGCGGCATCCGTGCCGCCGCGCGGCTCAGTCAGGCCTAAGCCAATGAGCTTTGTGCCATTGATGAATTTCGGTAAAACTTCGTTCGCCACGTCTTCCCGGGCGAATTCGGCCACCACGCCGGCGCAAAGCATGGTCAGCAGCTGAATATAGCTGACCGAGTGGTCGCCATAGGCGATTTCCTCGGTGATGATGCCCGCGGTCACGCCGCCGACATCCAAGCCGCCGTATTTCTCGGGCAGGTCGGGCGCAATCAGGCCGAGATCGCCCATCTCCTCGACCATTTCCCGATTGAAGTGACCTTCGCCCTCGCGGGCCTGATAATGGGGCAATAGTTTTTCGCGGGAATAGCGGCGGGCCGCTTCCTGCAGGGCGCGCTGGTCGTCGGTCAGGCCGAAATCCATGGGATAAGTCCCTGGTAGAGGCAACGGTATGTCGGCGCGCAGTGTACAGGCGCAGCGGGGGAAAGGGCTAGCCTGCCTGCGGCAAGAAAAGCCGCGCTTCCAACCCGCCGCCCGGCCGGTTCTTCAGGGTGATCTCGCCGCCGTGATTGCGGGCGATCGACCGGGCGATGGCGAGGCCCAAGCCCGCGCCGCCGGTGTCGGCGTTTCGAGACTCTTCCAGGCGCGCAAAAGGCTCGAAAACATGCTCCATCCGGTCTTCCGGAATGCCGGGGCCGCGGTCGCGCACGATGATCTCGGTTCCCTCCAATGCCACCTCTACCGTGCCGCCATACCGGATGGCGTTGTCCAGCAAGTTGCCGACAGCCCGCTTCAGCGCTGTCGGCCGGCAAGGATAAGGCCGGTAAGGGCCTCTTTTCCAGTGGATTTCGTGATCGAGTTCTCTGCGCGAGGCGACCACCTCGAAGACCAGCTGCGAAAGGTCAACAGTTTCCGTCGGCTCCTGCGCCGCATCTTCCCGGGCGAAGGCCAGCGTCCCCTCCATCATCCGCTGCATCTCGTCCAGACTGGCGATCATGCGCTCGCGCAGATCCTCCTGCTCGACCATCTCCGCGCGCAGGCGGAGCGCCGTTATGGGTGAGCGCAGATCGTGGCTGATGGCTGCCACCATGCGGGTGCGGTCCCGCACGAAGCGGTGCTGGCGCTCCTGCATGCGGTTGAAGGCGGCGATGGTCGTGCGGATGTCGATGGGGCCGCTTTCTATGAGCGGCGGCACCGCCTCGCCCCGGCCCAGCCGCTCGGCCGCGGCGGTGAGGCGGGCGAGGGGACGGCTTGCCTGGCGCACCAGCAGGGCGATGACCATGACGCTGCCGGCAACGGCCAGGAAAAGCGATATCAGGGCATAGCGGGGCCATGGCGGCGCGCGGTGGCGCTCTGCGGAAAGGGTCAGCCAGGCGTCGGCCCCGGCGACCTTGACCGGGACTGCGACCAGCCCTTCATCGTGCCCTTCGCCCTGGTCGCCAGCATTATCGTCCCCGCGCCCTTCGACGCGGGCGGGCAGGCGGAACACGACGCTGCCGCTCAGGCCCTGGGCTTGCAGGTACGGACGTAGCCAGGTTTCAAAGAACGGCGCCGGCGGCAGGCCGGGCTGTTGGCGGCGGACGCGGAAACGGAAGCCGGGGGCGCTGGCGACGCGAAGAACCTGAGGGTGCAGTTCCGGCGGCGTAGTCCGCAGCAGGTCGGCCACCAGCGCCAGGCGGCGGGCGAGGAAAACGCCGGTGTCCCGCTCGAACCGGTCCATTCGTTCCCGCATGGCGACGGCGATGACGACGCCCTGGGCGGCAAGCAGCACCACGATCATCGCCAGGATCAGACGGCCGGCCAAGCCTTGGGGCCAGAGATTTAACGGAAAATGCCGGTTCATGCGGTTTCGACCGGCACCGACAGGGAATAGCCGCCGCCCCAATGGGTCTTGATCAGGGTCGGATTTTTCGGATCCGTCTCGACCTTGCGGCGCAGGCGGCTGACCAGATTATCGACGGAGCGGTCGAAGGGGAGGGCGGCGCGCCCCTGGGTCAGGTCGAGCAACTGATCGCGCGAGAGGACGCGCTGGGGATGGGTGAGAAAGGCAAGGAACAGCCGGAATTCGGCGGTGCTGAGTGGCAGCGGCTCACCGGCTGCGTCGGTGACTTCCTGCGCCGCCGGGTCGATGATCCACGGGCCGGCCTTGAGCCGCTCGCCATGGGCGCCCGACGATTGCGGTGGCAGGGTCTGCGTTCGCCGCAGCACGGCCTTGATTCGGGCCAGCAGCTCGCGCGGGTTGAAGGGCTTGGTCAGATAGTCGTCAGCGCCCATCTCCAGGCCAACGATGCGGTCGGTTTCCTCTGCAACGGCGGTCAACAGGATAATCGGTAGCGCACCCTGCGAGCGCAGATCTCGGGTGAGCGACAAGCCATCCTCGCCCGGCATCATGATGTCCAGCACGCAAAGATCGATTGCCGCATCGCGCAGGACCCTGCGTGCCGCGCCGGCATTGTCGGCTTGGCTGACGCGATAGCCGTTGCGCGCCAGATATTTTGCCAGCGCATCGCGGATATCGCGGTGGTCGTCCACCACCAGAATGTGAGGTTCTTCGTTCATGCTCCCTCATATTGGCAAGACTAGCGGGCCACGCGCCCCGCAATTTGTACCAGTCTGTACCAATTAGGCCGCCAGCCACAAACCTTCACCCTTTTCCGTAACTGCCGAGATAATTCTGCGACAGGCGCGGACTAGGTTGCATCCTGCTCGGCGTGGCTCAGGCAGTAGGCCGGACAGAGGCAGACGCAAGCATGGAGTGAACTGACAATGCACATGCGAACAAAGATCATCATGGCGGCGTCGGCCGCGACCATCTTCTTGGGCGCAGCCGCCGGAGCGGTTGCCCATCGCAGCGATCGCAGCGCGGGCATGCAGGAACGCGGCGACATGATGTTCGACCGACTGGATACGAACAAGGACGGCAAGATCACCCGCGCCGAGGCGGACGCCTATCGCGATCAGCAATTCGTTGAGTTCGACGCCAACAAGGACGGCGACCTGAATCTGGCCGAATACACCGCTATGGTGAACGCTATTATGGCCGAACGCATCCAGCGCCGCTTCGAACGGCAGGATAGCGACAACAATGGCAGTTTGAATAAACACGAACTGTCTGACCGGCTGACGCGCATGTTCGATTATATGGATAGGAACGGCGACGGCGCCGTCGAGCGAGACGAGGTACGCAGAGGCCGTCACGGCCATGATCGGGATCAGACCCCCGGGCAGTATCATGAACAAAGCGACAAGGACAAAACATGATGCCAATTTGTACGTGACCGAATCCATCCCTCACCCTGAGCCATGACGCGGAGCGGGTCGAAGGGGTCTGGAACAGGTATGGAATTGATTCTTCGACTCCTGCCGGATTGACATCCGGTACGACTTAGGGTGAAGCGAGAATTGGGATCAACACAACTTGGTATAGGCCGTCTTGTCGGCAAAGGTTAGAGGTGAACCGCGATATCCCGGCCGCGGTTGGACTCTATGGGGCGGGGTAGCCAACTACCCCGCCCTTTTACTTGCAGCTATTATGGCCGCATCTGGAAATAACTGGGGCCAGGCGTGCGTAGCGGCGCGGCCAAGTTGGCGAATTCCACTAGCAGGGGCCTCGTCTTGCGCGGGTCGATAATTTCCTCAATCCAAAACGCCTCCGCCGAGCGGAAGGGCGAGCGCAGCTTCTCCAGCCGCTCCTCGATCTCGGCCTTCTTGGCCGCCGGATCGGGCGCGCTCTCGATGTCGCCGCGATAGGCGGCCTCGATACCGCCTTCGAGCGGAAGAGAGCCCCAGCGACCGCTGGGCCAGGCATAGCGCAGCGCCAGACGGCCGCCGTTCTTGTGTGCCGCCCCGGCCACGCCAAAGGAACTGCGGACAATCACCGAACACCAGGGGATAGTGGTCTGCCACATGGCGCTCATGGCGCGCACACCCTGTTTGATCACGCCGGTCTCCTCCGCATGCTTGCCGATCAGGAAGCCGGGGCAGTCCACGAGGTAGATCATTGGCAGATGGAAGGTTTCGGCCAGGTCGCAGAATTTCTCGACCTTCTGGCAGGTTTCCGCCGTCCAGCCGCCGGCAAAGAACATCGGATCGGAGGCCATAACCGCCACCGGCCAACCATCGACCCGGGCGAAGCCGGTGATGCAGGAGCGGCCATAGTAACGGCCCATCTCGAAGAACGAGCCCTGATCCACCAGCGTCTCCACGATGGGGCGCATCTTATAGACCTTGCGGATGTCGCGCGGGATCGCCTGGATCAGCTTCTCGTCGGTGCGGTCCGGATCATCAACGGGTTCAATGCGCGGCGGCAACTCATAGACGCTGGAGGGCAGGTAGGAGAGGAATTTGCGCGCGCACTCGAACGCCTCTTCTTCGGTATCAACGGCATGGTCGATCGCGCCGGCGCGTAACTGGATCTTGGTGCCGCCCAGCTCTTCCTTGGTCAGCTTCTGCCCGGTCCATTCCACCACCGGCGGCCCGGCAACGAACAGGGCGGATTTTTTGTTAACCATCACGGCATAATGGGTAGCTGCCAGATGGGCTGCGCCCAGTCCCGCGACCGAGCCTAGACCCAGGCCGACGCGCGGCACGGTCGCCATGTTCTTTACCACCGTCTCCCAACCGGAGACGCCCGGAACGTTCGCGCGGCCGGTCGTTTCGATGGTCTTGACCGAGCCGCCGCCGCCGGAGCCCTCGACCAGACGGAGCAGGGGCAGGCGCAACTCGTTCGCCATGCGCTCGCAAAGCTGGTGTTTTTCCTTGATGGTGGCGTCGGCAGAGCCTCCACGCACGGTGAAGTCATCGCCGCCTATCACGACGGGGCGGCCATCCACCTTTGCCCGGCCAAAGACGAAGTTGGAGGCCATGAAGCTCTCCAGATCGTTGTTGCCGTCGTACTGGGCCATGCCCGCTATCTTGCCGACCTCATGAAAGGTGCTCTTGTCGGCCAGCAGGTCGATGCGCTCGCGGATGGTCAAGCGGCCCCCATCCTTTTGGCGCTTCACCCGTTCCGGCCCGCCGAGCTGTTCGGCAAAAGACTCGCGTCGCGCAAGCTCATCCAGTTCCGGCTGCCAGGGATTGTCTTTGTTGTCGGGCAGATTGGCGTTCATCGAACGTTACCTCGTTTGGCACAGTCAGGATCATTGAACGCAGTTTACGCCAGAACACGCTTTTGCCCAATGGCCGGTGGCAGTGGGCTCGCGATTATCCCATAAAAGCCGCCGTCGAGACCGGCATTGCGCAGAAAGGCTGGCGAGCAACGATCACGAAAGGTACTTGGCGACCATAACCGCGGCGGCGGTGCGCACTAATAGGCGCTTTCGCGCAGAACAGGTGAGGTGAGAGGGTTACCCACAACGCATGAGCATTATGGCACGCGTCTGACTTTCACACCTGCTGCTTCTTGAAACCTTGATTGGAAGCCAACAACCATCGACTTGCATACCGCATCAACGCGCGTCATTTGCGCCACTACAGTCGTATCAATGACTGATTATACAGCCGTTAACGCTCATCATGAACCGGAGAATGCGATACAATCACATTACCAGCGGTGCTGCGAGGCCGATCAATAAAACCGACCCCAGCAAAAGCCATTTAAAAACCCGTGTGTTGCTTCCCATGGCGTCTTCCCTTCCGCGATTAGCACCGGCGCTAATCTGGCTGATTATCCCCAAGCCAGCAGCTTCTATCGATGCAAACTATAGGTAGCATATATCAATTTGCCTTACACTGGCAACATAATTCGGCAGATAAAGATACGCCCGTAAGCATCGCATCTCGGCATGTGTGTAGCGTTTGCACCGCGCTCGGTAAGCGGGCTTCCGTGCGATGCCAACATGCACTATGGATGAGGAGGTTTAATGTCCGCTTAGCGTCGGACCAAACCGAGTACAGACAAGGCTCAGACCGAGGTAGACCGAGACGATCGGGGCCGACCGGGAGCGCCCACGCAAACCGTCTGGCTCACGCTTCTCGCCCGTGGCAGATTGCTTACCCACTCATGACCGAGGGAGGCGCCGTAGTATGTTGCCACTGGCCTTGAATATCACTTTCGGCCTGCACGCCCAATTGCCCGATCCGGATGCCGCGCGGCGGCTGGTGAACCTGGCGGAAGAGAGCGGCTTTTCCGCCATCGCGGTCGGCGATCATCTGGCCTTCGCGCTGCCCATCCTCGACCCCTTTGTGCAACTGGCCCAGGCCGCGACGCTGTCAGAGAAATTGGCGCTGCATACCTCCGTTTACTTGCTGCCGCTGCGCCACCCGACCCCGGTCGCCAAGCAGGCCGCCACCCTGGACCTGATCAGCGGCGGCCGCTTCATCATGGGGCTTGGCGTCGGCGGCGAGTTTCCGGGAGAATTCGCTGCGGCCGGAGTTCCCCATAATCAGCGAGGCGCGCGCCTGGACGAGGGCATTGCGGTGCTGCGCAAGCTGTGGACGGGCGAGCCGGTCAGCCACGAGGGCCGCTTTTTCACCTTTCCCGAAACGCAGATGCTGCCGAAGCCCGCCCGTCCCGGCGGTCCGCCGCTCTGGGTTGGCGGCCGCACCGCGGCGGCGTTCCGACGCGCGGGCGCATTGTGCGACGGCTATATCAGCTATGTGGTGACACCGGACCAGTATCGGAGCGCGCTGGAGGCAATCGGCGAAGAGTTCGAACAGGCGAAGCGTGATTTGCCGGAATACGGAACTGCGCATTTGCTGTTCATGCGGCTCGGGCCGTCATACGAGCGGGCCTTTGACGATGCGAACGCGCTGCTGTCCAAGCGCTATGCGATGGACTTTTCTCGGGCGACCAAACGGTACGTGGCGCTGGGTCAACCGGCGGATATCGCGGCAACCATCGAGGCGTTTTACCGGGCGGGCGTCCGGCATCTCGAAATTGATTTTCTGGGTTCCGCCGCCGAACGAGATGCCCAAATCGAGCAGTTCGGCAAGGAGGTGAGGCCGCTGCTGGACTTCGCCGGGTAGGAGCGTGCTCCCGAAAAGCGAATGGTCGGAGCGGCGGGATTCGAACCCACGACCTCCTGTCCCCCAGACAGGCGCGCTACCAAACTGCGCTACGCTCCGGCAAGGCGGGAAACATAGCGGCGGGCCCGCGCCTTGGCAATCAATCCGTGGCGGGATGGTGCGGCACCGCACCGCCCTTGGCCACGCTGCGCGCCTCCGCCGCAAGCGCGACAAGCGACCGGCGTAGGTCCGGTTGCAGCGGCGCCTGCGGATTTTGGGCCGACGGGCTCTTGCGAACGAGGGGATCAATGACCCCGGCTTGGGGCATTGCCGGCGACTCGGCCCGCACCGTCTCGCCTTCCGGCGCAGGATCAAGCAATCCGGCACAAGACCGACGCTGGAGCGCCTTTTGCGCGCCGCGGATGGTCAGGCCGTCTTCGTGCAGCAATTGCTTGATCGTGCGCAGCAGTGCCACATCTTCCGGCCGATAATACCGTCGCCCGCCCGCGCGCGTCAGCGGCTGCAGCCGCGCGAACTTCGTTTCCCAGAAGCGTAGCACATGCGGCTGGACACCGATCGCCGCCGCCGCTTCGCCAATCGTCCGGAAGGCGTCCGGACCTTTAACGCGCGCGGACCGCTTGGGTGTCTGTGTCATTTGAGGCTGATCTAGCCATCGCCTGCGCTGGCGAGCACGCGGCCTTTCGCGGTCAACCGGTCCCGCAGAATATTCGACGGCCGAAACACCAACACCTTGCGTGGGTCGATCCGCGCCGGTTCACCGGTTTTCGGGTTTCGGCCCCATCGCTCGCCTTTCTCTCGCACGAGAAAGCTGCCGAACGACGAGATCTTTACCGGTTCGCCTTGCACGAGCGCTTCGCAGATTTCCTCCAGAATTGCCTCGACCAACTCCGACGCATCAACTCTCGAAAGTCCTACCTCACCGCAGACGGCGTCACACAGGTCAGCCCGTGTTATCGTTTGCCCAGCCATAGTTTCTTTCCCTATTCAATTCACTTACCTCAGTGCGAAACAACAGAATTGTCAACCTGCTCAAATAAATTTATCGGCACGTTAGATATGAACTACCAGCGGATGAGGCTGGAGCCCCAGGTAAATCCGCCGCCCATTGCTTCCAGAACCAGCAGGTCTCCTTTTTTGATCCGCCCATCGGCGACGCCGGTCGCCAGCGCAAGCGGAACCGACGCTGCCGACGTGTTGGCGTGCAGACTGACGGTGCTGATCACCTTCTCCCGATCGATGTTCAGTTTGCGGGCCGTCGCGTCCAGAATACGTTGATTGGCCTGGTGGGGCACGACCCATTTGATATCCGCCGCGGTCATACCGTTCGCCTCTAACGCTTCCTTTACGACATTTGCGAGATTGATGACGGCATGGCGGAATACTTCCTTGCCCTGCATGCGGAGGAAACCGGTCGACTGGGAGGAGGAGGGTCCGCCGTCCACGAATAGCGCCTGCCGATAGCGCCCGTCGGAATGAAGATGGGTCGAGAGCACGCCGCGATCGGTGGCAGGATCGCCCAGCGGTGCTTGCCGCAAGACGATGGCCCCGGCGCCGTCGCCGAAAAGGACGCACGTGCCTCGGTCTTCCCAGTCAAGGATCCGGGAAAAGGTTTCGGCGCCGATCACCAAAGCGCCCCTTGCCTGGCCCGTCTTGACGAAATTGTCGGCCACCGACAGCGCATAGATAAAGCCGGAACAGACGGCGTGCACGTCAAAGGCGGCGCCATGGTGCATAGCCAATTCCGCCTGGACTACAGTCGCGGTCGCCGGAAACGTATAGTCCGGCGTCGCGGTGGCGAGAACGATGATGTCTATATCATCCACCGTCATATCCGCGTTGCGAAGCGCGCCGCGGGCAGCCGCTATCGCCAGGTCGCTGGTGTTCTGGCCTGCCGCAGCGATGTGTCGTTCGCGGATACCGGTGCGTTCGACGATCCATTCATCGGAGGTATCGATCGTTTGCGCCAGTTCGGTGTTTGTAACCACTCGCTCCGGCAGATAGGAGCCGCAGCCGGCGATTTCTGACCGGTACATCATTTGCTCACGCCGATGCCGCTTTCGGAGGTTCATTTTGGTTCCAATTCAACCTTTCGAACTCCTTGCGGATATTCTCCATGAAGCCCTGTTCGACCATGTCCGCCGCCACGCCAATGGCGTTGGCGAAGCCCAGTGCGTCCGTGCTGCCATGGCTTTTTACCACGATGCCATTCAGACCGGCGAACACTGCGCCATTGTATCGTCGCGGGTCGACGCGGCTTCGCAACTGCTGCAGCGTTTTTCGAGCAAACAAATAGCCGATTCGGGCCGTCCAGGACGAGCGAAAGGCGCTGCGCAAGAAGTGGCTGTACAGTTCGGCCGTGCCTTCGGCGGTTTTCAAGGCGACATTGCCGGTGAAGCCGTCTGTCACGACCACGTCGACCGCGCCATTGGTGATCTGATTACCCTCCACAAAGCCATGAAAGGTAAATGGGTAGTTGCCGTCGCGCAGATTCTGGGCCGCCGCGCGGATCTCCTCCCGGCCCTTGGTCGCCTCGATCCCGTTGTTCAACAGGCCAACGACGGGATGGGGAAGGCCGAGGACGGCACGGGCGAAAATTGCGCCCATGACGGCGAACTGCACCAGGTGTTCGGTGGTGCAATCCACATTGGCGCCGAGGTCGAGCATCGCCGTTTCCCCGTGAGCGGTCGGAAAGAAGCTGATGATTGCCGGCCGGGCGATGTCTGGCGGCGAGCGCAGGATGAAGCGCGAGATCGCCATCAACGCGCCGGTATTGCCGCCGGAAACGACGGCCGCCGCCCGATCGTCACGCACCGCTTGGATCGCCTGCCACATGGAGGATGCCTTGCCCGTGCGCAGCGCGACCGACGGACGTTCGTCGTCCGCAATTTCGCTGGCGGTATGCTGCAGCTCCACCCGGTCTTTCAGACGTGGGAGCTTATCGAGAATAGGCTTGATCCGCCCCTCGTCGCCACAGACCAGCCAACGCATGTCGGGAAAGCGCTCGGCCGCGATGTTGACGCCGCAGAGCGCGCTCTCCGGCGCATGATCGCCACCCATGGCGTCCAGTGCGATAACCGCGTGCTTTGGCATTCCGGTAAAGCTCAGTGGTGGCAGGGACGATGTTCAGAATCGTTATTGATAAACATCAGCGGCTTCGACGGCAACGTTTACCGTTTGGGCCGCAGGTTGGCGAGCGCGGCGAGGGGCTTGTCAGCCATGTTCGCCCGTTCCGCGTCATACTCCAAATCCGAGAGCGCCGCACCCTCGGCGCGCGGATGAGGGTCCAGCGCGAGAGCCAGGTTCTGTATCACTATTTCCCCAAGGTCGAGCTGATCGCCGGAAAGCGGCTCCGCCGTGACCGCTTCGGGATCCAGATCGATTTCCAGGTCGTCCGAATGGTCAGCAAGCAGGAATTCCTCGTCGATCTCGTCTGCCACCACGGTCGGGAACGGCTCGAGGCTAACCACGCAGATCTGCTCTACGCTGGCGTGGAATTGGCCCCGGACCCGCACGCGTGAACCGGAACGGCTCACCGAGAGCGCCGCCTCGATTGCGTCAACGGACGGAAGCCCAAGCCGCGCGGCGGCCGCCGCCAATTCCTCCGCTTCGGCATAAAGCGTTAGGTGTAGCGGAGCGTGCTTCAGTTTGGCGAGCGGGAGTGGGTGAGAGAAATTACTCATTGGCCGGGGGATTCCGGTTGGGGGAATAGGCTCTCTCCGCGCTGGATTGCCTGCACCGGCAATGCGGCGAGGTGCGCGGCTACGGCCCCTTGGTAGGCGAGGACGGCCAGTATCCACTCTTCGCGCGGATCGTCGACCGTACCATAGAGGTTGCGGCGCAGCGCGTCCTTCATTTCGGCGGCCGTATCGGCGTTGAAGCCCGCATTATAGGCCGACAGACGGCCATAGAGGCTGCTGGTCATTGCCTTCGCGCGCTTGCCGACGGACATGTCGCCGACGCCGCTCTCGCGCAGTGCCTCGTCAAAATGGCTGGTGACCAGGTCGAACACGCCTTGCGCAAAATCGGTACCGGCTTCCCCCTCGCGGCGCAGGCGGACCAGGAGCAAATGCAGATGCAGGGCCACCATCTCAAAGCGCCCGTCAAAGGTGTCTGGCACACCCCAATCGGTGAAAAACACGGGCGCGCGCGACGCCCGAAACACCGCCTGGGCCGCCGGTTCGGGGTCGGAGCCGCGGTTGACGCCCAGTGTACGCTTGATCCAGGTCGAAATCACGCTAACAGTCTCAATGTGTGCTGATGTTTACAGGTAAATAAGACGATGGACGGTTTGAAACGGCGTGACACGTTTACGCGACGGCTGGTCATGGTGATCAAGCGGGGGTTGGCCGCCGGTATTGTTGGTGGGGTCCTTGCCGGTTGTGCCGTGACCGAGATCCGGCGCGGACATCTGTTGCCGGAGGACGTGGCGGCCGAGTTGAGCGCGACCAACGTTTCGCAGCAGCGGGTGGTCGAACTGCTGGGGACACCCAGCACCATATCCGCGTTCGACCGTAACCGCTGGTATTATATCGGCGAGGTGCAGCAATACGAGGCTTTCTTCAAGCCGGATGTAGTGGCGCGCGACGTGCTGATTTTGGACTTCGACCAGGCCCAGCAATTGCAGCACGTTGCCACGCTGTCAGAGAAAGACGGCAAGGAGTTGACCCTGGTATCGCGCGAAACGCCGACCGAGGGCAACAAGATCACCATCATGGAGCAGTTGCTGGGCAATCTCGGCCGCTTCAACGAAGCGCCCAGCTGATTTCTGCCGCAAGCACTATTCCCCGTATTGAACGACCGTGTGCTCCTGGACCCCCAGCTTGTCGATGCCGCAGCGCACGATGTCGCCCGGTTGCAGGTAACGTGGCGGCTTGGCGCCATGGCCGACGCCGGCGGGCGTGCCTGTCGCCATCACGTCGCCCGGCAGGAACGTCATGAACTGGGAGAGGTTGGCGATCGCCTTGCGCACCCCGAATACCAGATCCGCCGTGGTGCCGTCCTGGTGGCGGGTGTCGTTAACCTCGCACCAGATGTTCAGGTTTCCCGCATCGCCCATTTCATCCGCCGTCACCAGCCAGGGGCCGAGCGGGCCGAAACTGTCGGCGCTCTTGCCCTTGGTCGCACCGCCGCCGTGCTCCATCTGGAATTCGCGCTCCGAGACGTCGTTGAAAGTGCAATAGCCCGCGACATAGTCCAGGGCGTCCGCTTCCGAGACATAGCGGCAGACAGAGCCGAAGACGATGGCGAGTTCGATCTCGTGGTCGAGCTTTTGGCTGTTTTTCGGCCGGATAATCGGGTCGTTCGGGCCCGAAAGCGAATTGATCGCCTTGTTGAAGATCTGGGGCTCGGCCGGGGGCTCCTTGTTCACCTCGCGCGCGTGATCCAGATAGTTGAGGCCGAGGCAGATCATCTTGCCCACGCCTGCGACCGGCGCGCCGAGGCGGGGCGAGCCTTCGACCAGGGGCAGCGTGGAGAGGTCGAGCGAGCGCAACGCCGCCAGCGAGGAAGGGGCGAGCTGGGCTGGGCCGATGTCCGGCAGCAGGCCGGAGAGGTCGCATATCCGGTCCTGGGCGTCGAGAATGCCGGGTTTTTCTGCTCCGACTTCACCGTAACGGACGAGGCGCATGGGCTGGGTTTCCCTTCGGGCGGGGTTTGTCATTTAGCGGCTGATGGCCCGGATTGTAACGATGCCGCGCCGGAAGGGAAGGAAGCGATCATGGTGGGCGGTAAATGCTGTGCGAGACGGGGCGAACACAATACTTTGCCGCGAGGATGAGGGGTAGAGCGTGGCCTCCATCCTTTCACCCTCCGCCGTCATCGCCAGCCGATCCGAAGGAGCGGCGCGGCAATCCAGGAGCCGTCAAGACACATCTCACACGGATGGCTTCGTTACCCACGGCTTGTCACAATGACGCCGATCACTGTGGGTTTGGTGGGTACGCGAGGGTACACGAGGAAGCCGAGCGGTTTGCTGAGGATGGCGGCTTGTCAGAGAACGATCGGTCGGATTTCGAGTCCGTGCGCTTCGCCTTGCAGGGCTAGCTTACTTCCTTGAAGGGCGCCTGAGACTCTATGGCGTGACGGTCGTGCGCTCGCGCGGTTTGACTGGTGCCGTCAGATCCCTGCCGCCGATGTGCACGGTGTATGTCCCGGCGGGGAGGACCAGCGGCGGGTCTCCGGCCAGGCCCGCGCCCACCAGCGCTCCCGCCTCGTCTGAAATCTGAAATGGCGTGGCGGTCGCGCGCAGCAGCGCTGCGCTGAGCTGATCGGCATTGGCGGCATCGAAATACTCGCCGCCCCCTGCCGCTGCCCAGGATTCGAAGGTGCGGGCCAGACCCGGGTCATCGATGGCGTAGCCGACGATGTTTACGCGAATGTCCACGCCGCCCGCGCGCAAGGCTTCAATGGCATCTCCGGGTTCACCGCCGCAGGTTTCCTCGCCATCGGTGATCAGGATCAGCACGCGCGATCCGCGGACACCGGCAAGATCGTCCGACGAGAGAGCCACCGACTGCCCAATCGGGGTCTTAGCCAGGTTGACCGCGTTGATCTGGCCAATCACCGCCGTCGCTTTTGCCGGGTCGTGGGGGCTGAGGGCGATTTCCAGGTCGGTGCGGCAGGCATCCGCCTTCCGATTGCCGAACACCCTGAGCGCAAAGCCCGTGCCTTGCGGGATCGTCTCGGTCACCAGTTTGGTCAAGGTCCGCTTGGCAATCTCGATCCGCCGCTCGCCATCCTGACGCTGCAGCATACTGCCCGACGCATCCAGGATCACCTCGACCGCATCGTTCGGACCCAGGCCCGAGCCTGGCGCAAACACCACCTCAATCAGGCCGGGGTCGACCGCCGCAGGCGTCACCGCAATCGGCCGGCGCGCGAGTTCCTTGCCGCCGCGGGTGATATAGACCAGTTCATAACTGCCCGCCGCCTCCGGCGCCGCCATCGCCACTGTTTCGACCGCTGGGTCGATGTAACGATAGAGCCGGCCCTTGCTTCCGCCGGGTTCGACCAGGACGATCCGGTCGCCGCGATTGCCCTGGCCCTGCCATGCCGCCTCGAACCTCAGCAGCGCCGGGACCTCGTCCGGGGCCTCGATCTGCATAGTGATCGGCACGACCTCCACGGGCGCGCGTCCGATCACCCGCCTGCCGGAGACGTAAACGACGTCGTAGCTGCCGGCTTCTTCGAAAGCGCGCAGCGACACGCTGCCATCCCGCGAATTGCCGGTGTAGACGTAGCTTGCCGGGCGGATGGGCTCGCCATTGCGGGCCGCAAATGTGATATAGTCGCCGTTGTTGGCTGGACCCTTGAACGTGACCGTCAGTCCTGAACCCGCCGGCACCTCCGCCGGAAAATCGAGCGTTGCCGCGATCCCGCCGATGGTAATCGGAATCCGCGCTAGAATCGTCTTGCCGCTGACATAGACGATGTCATAGATGCCCGCGTCCTGCGGCGCCTGTATCTTGACCTTCCCGTCCCGGCTGCTGCCGACATAGGCATAGCTGGCGCCGGGGATCGGCGCGCCGCCCGCCTCGGCAAACTTTATATGGTCGCTGCGGTTGCTGGGGCCGTCCCAGGTGACGACGACGGCAGCGCCCGCGTCCGCTTCGCTGGCGGCGCTGAGGCTCGCGGTCGCGGGTTCGACCCGCAGCGGTTGAGAGACCCGGTCCTCTCGATCAAACATCAACACCAGCACATAATCACCCGGCGCTTCGGGAGCCTCGATCTGTTGCGGGTTCCCACGGATATAGGCGTAGGCGACGCGGTGCTTGTTCTCTCCGAGAGGGCGGATTTGGATCTGCCCGCCTTTGGCCTGCGGTGCAGTCCATCGCACGGCGAAGGCTTCCCGCATCCCCACCGTATCCGGTCCATCGAGGGCGAATTCCTGCGCCGCGGCGATTCCGATTAGAAACAAAAGCCCTAGCACGGCCAAGACGATGCGCACTGTCGGATCTCCCCCTTGTGAGCCGGCGATAGTGTCGGGACCGGCGTTGCTGCCCTCAAGCCTGACGGTCTACTTCAACCGCTCGGCCGTCTCGGCGTCGGCTTTGACCGTGCGTTCGTAGCTGGGCAGGGAGGTCAGGTGGTCCCAGAAGCGCTGCACGTTGGTGGGCAGGTCGTCGTTCACCGAACGGCGGTAGCCGCGTAGAACATAGCAGTTGCTGAGATCCGCCGCGCTCATCTCGTCGCCCAGAAGGTAGGGGCGGTCCGCCAGCGCCCGGTCCAGCGCCTCGACGCATTGGGTGGCGCGGCCCTGCATCTCCGCCACTACGTCCGGCAGTTCGGGCGAGAACTCGCGGCGGTGGTTGGTGATCTCACCCAAGGGCCGCTGGAAGGTGGCCTCCGAGAACCAAAGCCATTGCAGGAATTGGGCGTAGCTGGGGTCGTCAACCGCGGGCTGGAGCCGGCCCTCGCCATAGCGGGCCAGCACGTACTGGATCATGGCGCAGGACTCATGCATGCGCAGATCGCCGTCGTCCATCACCGGCACCTTGCCGACCGGATGGATCGCCCGCCATTCCGGCGTGCGCCGGTACTCTGCGGAAAAATTCACCGGCTGGATTTCGTAGGGAACGCCCAGTTCCTCACACACCCAGATGACGCGGAAGGCGCGGGTGCCGGGGGAATGGTGAAATTTCAGCATGGAAGATTCCTTGTAAGCTGGCGAGCGAGACGGCGCGTCGCTTGGATGGGGACCAAGGATCGCGCCTTGGCGCGTCAAGGATTGAATGCAGTTTGGGCGCGCACGGGGGGCCCGAGCTAGCCCCGTTCCCAGGCGACCACTTCCTGGCGCTGCTCGCCCAGACCCTCAATGCCCAGTTCCATCACATCGCCGGGGTTCAGCCATTTTTGCGGCTTCCTGCCCGCGCCGACACCCGGCGGCGTGCCGGTCATGATCACGTCGCCCGGCAGCAGCGTCATGTATTCGCTGACGAACGAGACGATCTTTTTGATGCCGAAGATCAGCTTCTCGGTCGAGCCGCTTTGCATGCTCTCGCCGTTGACCTTCAGCCAGATCTTCAGCTTTTCCGGGTTGGGCACCTCGTCCTTGGTCACGAGCCAGGGGCCGATGGGCGCGAACGTGTCCGGGCTCTTGCCCTTGGTCCACTGGCCTGCCGGACGTTCGCTCTGAAACTCGCGCTCGGAGACGTCGTTGCCGACCGCATAGCCGGCAACATGGTCCAGCGCCTCGTCTTCCGAGACATACGAGGCGCGCTTGCCGATATAGACGCACAACTCCACCTCCCAATCCAACTTGGTGGAGTGGGGCGGCTTCACCACCGGGCCGTTCGGCGCGGTGTAGGCGGTGGGCGCCTTCATGAAAATGATCGGCTCGGACGGCAGGGCCGCGCCGACTTCCGCGGCGTGGTCCGAATAGTTCAGGCCGATGCACACCACCTTGGACGGGGCGGCGACCGGCGGAGCCAGCACCGGGTTACCGACAACCTTGGGCAGGCTCGCCGGATCGATCATGGCGATCTCGCTCAAGCCTTCGGGTGAGATGGATTCGCCGTCAATGTCGAACACGATCGACGACAGGTCGCGGATCGCGCCGTCGGGATCCAGAATTCCGGGTTTGATCAAATCACCGGCGACATAGCGCAGGAGTTTCATGGGGCGTTTCCTTATTTCGTTGAGCCTGCACCGTGAGCGCCCTGGCGTTCGGCCGGGGCGCTCAGGGTGAGGGGGGATGTGTGGCCCTACTCCGCCGCGGTGGCCAGCAGGGCAGGGTACTTGACCGTGCCGTCGGCTTTCATGTTGGCGATGTCGGCGTCGGAATAGCCCCATTCGCGGAGGATCTCGTCGGAGTGCTCGCCGATGCCGGGGGCATGGGTGAAGGCATCCGGGCCGTCGATGCGGGGCTGACCGGGAATGTGCGGCATCGGAATGGTACCGGTCCCGGCGTGCTCCAGATAGGCGATGGCGTCGACGGCCTTGGTGTGCTCGTGCTCCATCACTTCGCCGTAGTTCTGCACCGGCGCGTTCATCACCCCAGCCGCGGTCAGGCTTTCCGCCCATTCCTGGGTGGAGCGGGTGGCGAACACCTCGCGGATCATCGGCATCAGGATGGCTTCGTTCGCCAGGCGCTTCTCTCGGGTGCTGAAGCGCTCGTCGGTCGCCCATTCCGTTCTGCCCATCACCTGGCAGAGCGAAACATAGTGCGCCTCTCGCATGGCGGTAATGTTGATGAAGCCGTCGGTGGTCTGCATGGTTCCAACGGGAACGTACAAGGGCTGGCTCTCGCCTTTTTCCAGGTAGAATTCCATGATCTTCGCGGCCTGGAACGCGGCGGCGCACTGCATCAGATTGCTGTCGATATAGGTGCCGACGCCGTAGCGGAACTTGCGCATCAGGGCGGTGGAGATGGCCTGAAAGGCATAGAGGCCGGTGGTTACGTCCACCGGGATCATGTTCAGGCGCTGGGGCAGGCCGTCCTTGTCCTTGTTCACCGTCATCAGGCCGCTGAACGCCTGGATCACCGCGTCCGTCACCGGCAGTTTGGAATTGGGGCCGGTCTGGCCGAAGCCAGTCACCGAGAGGTAGATCACCGTCGGGTTGAATTCTTTCACCTGCTCATAGCTGAGCCCGAACTTGGCCATGACACCGGGACGGAAGGCTTCGACGATAACGTCGGCTTTTTCGGCGATTTTCCGGGTGATTGCCTGAGCCTCCGGGCTTTTCATGTCCAGGGCGAGCGAGCGCTTGCCGCGGTTGAAGGCGATGAAATGGGCGCATTGGTCGCCATACATGGCGCCGAGGGTGCGACCCCAGTCGCCGTCCGGCGGCTCGATCTTGAGGACGTTCGCACCATGCTGGGCGAGCAGCATGGTGGCGTGCGGACCGGCGACGCCCTGGGTGAAGTCCAGGACGTTGACGCCCTCGAAGGCGCGGGGTTCGGTGGTCATTTCAGGGATTTCCTCCAGCAGCAAATCACGTGCGGGCACGGCAAGCCCAGCGTCGCGCGGGATAAAGCCACGGGCGGCGCAAATCGTCAATTGTTGAGGATGCTACGAAAGGCGGAGACTGCCTCCAGCGCAGCGCGCAGTGCGGATCCTGTCAGCTTTGCGTTTGCAAATACGCCCCCTGCCTGGTCAGTTCCCTGCGGATGTCGGCGACGGGAATGTCCCGCGCCCGCCCGCCGCTGCCAGCGGTAAACGCCGCCGCGACTCCCGCCGCATGGCCGGTGAGCCAGCACTGGGGAATCTCACGCATGAAAGTGTGGGTCTGGGCGTCCGAGGAGATGTGACGGCCAGCCACCAGCAGGTTATGCGTGTTCTGCGGCAGCAGAGCTCCGTATGGCACCGAGACCGTCGGGTGGTTCGGGCTGAGGCTCGGGCTGACACCGATCTCGTCATCCAGGATCCGGCCGGACCTGGTCTCCGCCGAAGTCATTCGGTGCTGGCCGACCAGGCGGCGGCTGTGGCGCGCGCCGAGCTGTGGCGCGGTCAGCATCAGCCAGGCGTTCTCGAACCCCGGCGCATTTGCCTTGTAGAAGTGCAGCAGGTCGACGATGGCCTGGCGCGAGAGCAGTTCCACCTGGGTCAGGTCGTCGATCTTCAGCACATCGAAGCCGGCGAAACGTGGCCCCATGAACACCACCACGTCATGGCGCCAGCCCGCCATCGGCAGGATGAAGTGCTGCACCGCCTCGCGGCCCGCACGCATGAACTGCTTGAAGCCGTCGCTATCCGACGTGCGGAAGGCCATCCAGGCGTTCACGTCCACACCCGACATTAGTGAGGCCGTGTTAGCGCAGTGGTGGATGTTGTCCTGGTCGATATCGCCCTCTGTGTCCTCGCCCGCGCGCGCGAACATGTCGCCATCGCCGGAGCAATCCACCACCGCCTTTGCCCGGATCGCTTGGCGGCCTTGTTTGGACTCGATGATCGCTCCCGCAAGCTTGCCATCCTCGACCAACGGCGCGGTTGCCCAAGAGTGCAGAAGCACGTCAATCCCTGCCTCCGATATCATGGAAAGCGATGCGAGCTTCAGCCATTCCGGGTCGATCATGGGCGCCCAGGTGACCGTGCCATGATGGGCCGACGCGCGGGGCGCCCATTCGCGGACGGCGGCTTCCTCCCGGCTGCCCCAGGATGAAGGGGAGGGGCCTTTGACTGCGTCCTTGGGCAGGCGGTCGAGCAGTTCCTCGGCCAGGCCGCGGATAACCAGCTTGCCGTCCCAGTCCGACATGCGATCGATCCAGATAACCAGACCGCCGGTGGAGAGCCCGCCCAGATGGTTGTACCGCTCCACCAGAATGACGCTCGCGCCGGTGCGGGCGGCAGCAATGGCTGCGGTGGTACCCGCCGGCCCACCGCCGACCACCAACACGTCGGTGGATGCAAACACCGGCACTTGCTCCGCCGGGGCGGTGACGGTGCCAAGGCCGCCGCGGGCCGGGCGCGAGAGGGCGCGCCCGGCGTCGAACATGCCTTGTTGGGCGGTTCTGGTTTCGGCGTCGTCGTTCATGGCGGGCTCCCTTGGTGCTGGCCGCGTAGTCTAGGCCGCGACGGGTGAAACGATGTGCGGGCGTTGGTCCAGGTCTTATATCCTGCGCCTGGCCAGCCGGCGGCAGTGCTGCGGGCAGTGATCCGCTGATGCAAAACCACCGCATTGTCCCACAGCACACGACCGCCCGCTAGCCAGGTGGGCTAGGCATCAGGCATGGGCGCGCTATGATCGCTGCCAGACAATGCCCGCCGCACAATTCTGGGAGACCGCCATGACGACGTTCGGGATATTCACCTTTGCCACCGACTATTCCCTCAGCCCCGCCCGGGTGGCGCGGGAGGTGGAGGATCGCGGCTTCGAATCACTGTTCCTGCCGGAGCATTCGCACATTCCGGCCAGTCGCAAGACGCCCTATCCGGGTGGCGGCGAGTTGCCCAAGGAATACTCCCATACCCATGATCTGTTCGTGGCGCTGACCGCCGCTGCCGCCGCAACCAAAACTTTAAAGCTGGCGAGCGGCATCTGCCTGATTACCGAGCATCATCCCGTGCGGCTCGCAAAAGCCATCGCCTCGCTGGATCAAATGTCGGAGGGACGGGTGATCCTTGGCGTGGGCGTCGGCTGGAACGAGGAGGAGATGGTGAACCACGGCGTGCCGTTTAAGCACCGGTGGAAGGTCATGCGCGAGCGCATCCAGGCGATGAAGTGCATCTGGGCGGAAGAGGAGCCCGAGTATCACGGCGAGTATGTGAATTTCGATCCGATCTGGTCCTATCCGAAACCGCACCAGAAGGGCGGCCCGCCGGTTCTGATCGGGGCGAATTCCCAGTGGGTCTTCGACCGAGTGGCCGACTATGCGGACGGCTGGCTGCCCATCATTCCCGCGCCGGGGCGGGTGCATGCCGGCGTCGATCTGGCGGAAGGCATCCAGCGCCTGACTGCCGCGGTTGAGAAAACGGGCCGCAAGATGACGGAAATCGATCTGACCGTGTTCGGATTGGGGCCCGATCCGGCGGAAATAGAAAAGCTGATCGCGCTCGGCTTCAACCGCGTCGTCTTTCACGTGCCGCCGGCGGACGAGGGGAAGGTGCTGCGCTTGCTGGATCGGTACAGTGGGATCGCGGCCGATTTCGCACCTTGACCCGCTCAGCGATAAACCTGAACGTCATAGCTTGAAGGCTGCCGAGCCCACAGGCTCCCCTGCGGGTTGGCTCGCCCTTGAACGCTGCTATCGAATGGCGTGCGCGGCCTGCATCTCCTCGATCCGCCCTGAGGAGTAGCCCAATTCGCCCAACACCGCCGCCGTATGCTCGCCGAGATGGGGAGCGTGGGCGCGCACCATGCCATCGGCCAGCGGCGTGGTGCCAGGTGGGTTCGGCACCGGGATCGGTTCTGGTACGCCGGAGTGATTCAGCCAACTCACCAGGCCCGACGCCTCCACATGCGGGTGCTTGAGGAACTGCATGTAGTCAAGCACCGCCTCGTTCTGCAACTTCGCCTCGGTCAGGATGGCGGTCCACTCTCCCGTAGTGCGCTTGGCCAGCGCCTCGCTGACGGCGCGGGTCAGGTAGAGCGAATGGGTCACCCGGTCCTCGCGCGTGCGGAAGCGCGGATCGGCGCCCAGGTCGGGCAGGCCCAGGCAGTTGCAGAGAATGACATAATCCCGGTCGCGCAGCACCACGATCTGGATGTAACCATCGGCGGTCGGGAACGTGCCGGAGGGGGCGGAGGGCGCCTTCATCTCGCCCTTTTCCAGATACACCGCCATCATGCGCACGACCTGAAGGTTGGAGGCCGCCGCCATCAGCGAGGCGTCGATGAAGCGGCCCTTCGGCTCGTCGCGCTTGGCATAGAGCGCGGCGGAGACCGCCTGAAAGCAATAGAGCGCGGTGGACATGTCCACGACAATGGGGTTGGCCCGGTGCGGGATGCCGTCCTGTCCCTTGTTTTCCATCATGAAGCCGGTAAAGGCCTGGAGCACCGGATCCATGGCAGGCTTGGTCGAGAGCGGCCCCTTCTGGCTGAAGCCGCTGATCGAAAGATAGAGAATGCGGGGGTTGCGCCTGGCGACGTCATCATAGCCGAAGCCCAGGCGCTGAATGACGCCGGGGCGGAAGCCTTCCATGAATACGTCGGCTTCGTCGATCAGCTTCTCCACGATCTCGCGGCCGCCTTGGCTCTTCAGGTCGAGCGCGATGGAGCGCTTGCCCAAATTGCCCGCGATCGAAAAAGCCGAATGGTCGCCATAGGTGGTGCCCAGAATGCGGGCCCAGTCGCCCTCGAACGGCTCCACCTTGATCACGTCCGCCCCATATTGAGCGAGCAGCATGCCGCAATAGGGGCCGGCGATGCCTTGGGAAAGATCCACCACCTTGATGCCCTCATAGGGCTTGTCGTAGCTCATTGCTTGGCGCTCGGTTTGTTCGACATGGATTGTTTCCTCCGCCTTGGACATTATCCGAGTGTCATTCGAGTCCATAGGTCTCGGGGTCGAGCCTATCAAAGATTTCGCTTTGGAGAAGGGCAATTGCTGCGGCTTCGCCGGTGGGCGGCGCCAGCAAGGTTGCGTATTTATCAAACAGTTCCTTCAGGCGCTCGGCAAAGGGCCCTGCGTCCGCCACGCCGAAGCGCTGTTCGGCGGTGGCGATCAGGCCTGTCAGATCGTCTGCGGCGAAATTCCGGATGCGGTCTTTGAGCAATTGATCACCGTCCGCGACGACTACTCCCTGGCGGCTGGCTGCCGCGAGGGCGGCGGCTTCGTTGGCGCGGAAGGCGGCGGTGATCTGGACGATGGAGGCTGCGGCGGCGGCGAACACGCGCTGGCGCTGGTCACCGGTCAATTCGGCCCATGCGTTTCGGTTGATCGTGAGCGGGCTCGCGCCCCGATAGCCGCCGAGCGGCAATCGTGTATAGGCGATGGCGTGCCCGGCCAGGTGCGGGTCGCGCAGGGCCGACGGCACGTCGATCAGGGCCGTGGCCTCCCCCTGGGCCAGCGCCGAGCGAGGGTTCTGGACCGCGCCCGCCGGGGTGGCGCCGAGACGGGCGACGACCCGGTCCCAAAGATTGCCGGGGGTGGCGATGACTTGACCCGCGAACTGCCGGGTTTCCCGCAACGGCGCCGGCGCGATCAGGCCATATTCGCCCGCGCCATAAGTGCCGAGAAAGACCAGTTTCTGCCGGGCCAGGTTTTCCTGGCAGAGCGTGCATTCGAGCATCACCAGTTCGGTAATGGCGGCGGCGGCGGCCAGCGGATCGCGCCCGACCATGAACATCTCTCCCAGGAGCGCCCAGTAGGGGAACGCCTTCGGGTAGCTCGCCAGCGGCACGATGCCGGCCTGGTGCTGGCCGCGGGCAAGGGCTTCGAGCGCTTCAGGCGTGCCGAGGCGGGGGCCGTGCAGGCGCAGTTCCAAGTCGATTTCCGGCGCGAGCGCCTTTTGCAGATTGGTCCAGCCGATGGCGACCACAGGATGCGCCGGGGCGAGCGGATAGCGGGCGATCCAGACAGCGGCATCCTGGCTGCGGGCGCAGGCCGACCACAGCAGAAGGCAAAGCAGGGGCAGAAGGATGAGCGCGCGAAACATGTCACTTCTATGGTGAAGATTGGGGCACAGGGACAGCCAGAAAAAGGGCCGCCGACGCATATCGGCAGCCCTTTCATCAGGCCAATCGAATGGCAGGCGCTTATACGGGGTCCCAGTTGAAGTAGGTTGCGGACGGCGCGCTGGGCGTAAAGTGCGGGCGCAGCGCCGGCATGGCGTGCTCGTGGATCAGTTGCGGGGTCCAGCCCTCGCCGCGATGAACGATGCGAACCGGCCGGTTTTGGCTCATCAGCATGATCTCGTTTGAGCGGACGTAGAAAATCTGGCCGGTTACGTCCTTGGCCGCATCCGACAGCAGATAGGCGACGGGCGCTGCGATTTTGGCAGGCGTCATGGCTTCCTGGCGCTTGCGGCGCTTTTCGCCTTCCGGCCCCTTGATCGGGATGGTCTCGATCATACGGGTGAATGCGCTTGGGCTGATGATGTTCGAGCGCACGCCGAAGCGGCTCATGTCGAGCGCGATCGAGCGAGACAGGCCGACAACGCCCATCTTGGCCGCGCCGTAGTTCACCTGACCCACGTTGCCGACCAGACCGGAGTTCGAGGTGAAGTGAACCATCGCCCCCAATTCCTGCTGGCGGAAATAGTCCGCCGCGGCCCGGGCCACATAGAAATAGCCGTTCAGATGGACGTTGATGACCGCATCCCAGTCGTCTTCGCTCATCTTGTGGAAGATGCGGTCGCGCAGGATGCCGGCGACGTTCACGACGCCGTCGATCTGGCCGAAGGTGTCGACCGCCTGCTTGACCATGGCCCGGGCGTCGTCCCAGTCGGCGATGGAGCCGCCATTGGCGGCTGCTTCGCCGCCCATGGCGGTGATCTTGTCCACGGTTTCCTGGGCCGGGCCGGTGTCGCGGCCTTCGCCCTCGACATTGCCACCCAGGTCGTTCACGAGCACCCTCGCGCCCTCTTCGGCGCAGGTGATGGCGATCTGCTGGCCGATACCGCGGCCCGCGCCATTCACGAGGACGACTTTGCCGTCCAATAGTCCTTCAGACATTTGTTTCTATTCCCTTGCGTTTCTCTGTCCTCCTTCCCGGGCCTGACCCGGGATCCATGCCTGAGACTTATCGGCGAGTTCGTAGCTCTTTGAGAAGCGCTCAGGCATGGGCCCCGGGTCAAGCCCGGGGAGAGGGTGTGTTGATCAGATCGGATCCCAGTTGAACACGTCGCCGGAGCGATCGAGCGCCTGGAAGCTCGGCACCAGAGCCGGCATGCCTTCTTCGGCGATGGACTTCGGTGTCCAGCCTTCGGCATTGTGGATCGAGCGGATCGGGCGGGACTGGCTGAACAGCACCTGCTCGTTCATGCGGCTGCCGAAAATCTGGCCGGTGACGCCCTCCGCCGCATCGGACAACAGATAGACCACCATCGGCGCGATCTGGGCCGGCACCATGCGCTTGATCTTGGCGAGGCGCGCCTCTTGCTCGGGCGTGTTGGAGGGAATGGTGCCGATCATGCGCGACCATGCAAACGGCGACATGCAGTTGGAGCGCACACCATAGCGGGCCATGTCGAGTGCGATGTTGGTGCTCATGCCGACAATGCCTAGCTTGGCGGCGGAATAGTTCGCCTGGCCGAAATTACCGATCAGGCCGCTGGTGGAGGTGAAATGCACCATCGCGCCGCTTTCCTGGGTGCGGAAGTGCTCTGCCGCGGCCCGGGCCACGTTGAACGACCCCTTGAGGTGAACCGCAATCACCAGATCCCAATCCTGCTTGCTCATCTTGTGAAAGATAACGTCGCGCAGGATGCCGGCCACGTTCACGATCCCGTCGATCTTACCGAAGGTGTCGATGGCCTGTTGCACCATGCCTTGCGCGGCCTTGAACTCGGCGACGCTGTCGCCGTTGACCACGGCTTCGCCGCCTGCGGCCGCGATTTCGTTGCAGACTTCCTGGGCCGGGGTCGCGTCGCCGCTGCCGGCACCGTCAACCGCGCCGCCCAGGTCGTTGACCACCACCTTGGCGCCTTCCGCGGCGGCGAGCTTTGCCACCTCCGCACCGATGCCGCGGCCTGCGCCGGTCACCAGCACCACTTTGCCATCTAGCATTGCATCAGCCATCTTTGTCTGTATCTCCCTTTTGGGTGCACTGTCTTGACGTTCAGTCGGCACGATAGGCGGGGGCCGGGACGGGTGCAATGTTCTGGCGGTACGTGTAGGCTTTGCCGCACGGATCGGGAGAATTGGCATGGCAGAGATGCAGCGAGCGTCAGGCTTTGGGCGCTGGCTGCTTGCGTGGGTCGGCGCAGTGACGGTGGCGACGATCGTCAGTGCGCTGGTGCTGGCTGCGGGCATTGTGCTCGAAACCGTACTGTGGCCCGTGTCGCCGGCACCCGGCGGGAAGGCTCTGTCGGATATGGTTGCGGGCGCTCTGTTTATCGGGATGATCGGCGGCATCATCATCGCGCCGGCGGCAGCGCTGCTGGGATTGGCGACGGCGCGCTGTTTCTGGCGCTTCTTTGGCCGCCGGGGCGTACAAGGCTGGGCGGTGGCCGGAGGGCTGATCGGCTTCGCGATCGGGGGGGTTCTGACCATCGGCAGTCCCAGCGAGGATACGGCGCTCATGACCGCGGCGGGGCTTGCCGGCGGGGCATGCGGTGGCGCCCTCGCGCGGCGGACGCTAGGTGGCCGGCACGCCGCGTCTCGACGAGTTGATGCCGGCAGCTAACGCAAGTCTCCTCACTTCTGGCCTGCCTGCATCGAATGCGCGCCTGAGCCAATTCGCACGCTGGAGGCGACTTCATCGGCGATTTATACAGCCTGGATGCCTGCACCTTCCACCCTCGCGGCTCTCGAAGCCGACATGGCCCGCGACCTGCGGCTGCTGAACTATCCGCCCAATGGTTGGGTGCCGCAGGTGGAGACCGACGATGGCCGCCCGGTCTCCGACGTCATCGTCGCCGGCGGCGGCATGCTGGGGCTGACCGTGGCCTTCGCGCTCCGCCGCCAGGGGATCGCCCGCCTGCGGCTGCTCGATCGGGCGGAGGCGGGGTCCGAGGGGCCGTGGGTCACCTATGCCCGCATGCGCACGCTGCGCAGCCCCAACCACCTGACTGGCCCGGCGATGGGTCTGCCCAATCTGACCTTCCGCGCCTGGTACGAGGCGCAATATGGCGAGGCTGCCTGGCAGGACCTGGGCAAAATCCCACGCGCGATGTGGATGGACTATCTGGTCTGGTACCGCCGTGTGCTGGATCTGCCTGTCGAGAACGGCGTGCGATTGACCAAGATCGCGCCCGCCGGGCATGGCCTGGACCTGGGGCTGGAGCACACCGACGGCCGCGAGGAGACGGTCGCGGCGCGGAAATTGGTGCTGGCGACCGGACGCGAAGGCCAGGCGCGGCCGCGCATCCCCGAGCCTTTCCTGCCCTTTTTGGGGCGGCAGGTCAGCCACACGGCCGATGAGATCGACTTCGCCGCGCTGGCGGGCAAGGATGTGGCCGTTGTCGGCCTGGGAGCCTCGGCCCTCGACAACGCCGCCTGCGCGTTGGAGGCGGGTGCCCGACAGGTGACGGTGCTGGCCCGCACCCCAACGGTGCCGCGCATCAACAAGGCCAAGGGCATCGTCTATGGCGGCTTCACCCATGGCTTCCCGACGTTGCCGCCGGAATGGCGGCTGAAGCTGCTGGACTATATCGCCAGCTACCGGGTTGCGCCGCCGCATGACACGGTGCTGCGGGTGTTCCGGCACGAGAATGCCCGGCTTTGGTTGAGCGCACCGGTCGAAAGCGTATCGGCCGAGGGGGAGCGGTTGAATCTGGAGACCGGGCATGGGCCTTTGCGTGTGGACCATGTGATCCTCGGCACCGGCTTTGCCATCGATCTGTCGGCACCCATCGAGTTGGCGGAGCACGCCCCGCTGATCCGCACCCATGCTGACCTGCTGGCCCGCGAGGCGAGCCCGCGGCAGGCGGAGTGGCTGGCCTTTCCGGCGCTGTCGCCCAGCTTTCAGTTTCAGGAACGGGAGGCAGGCAGCGCGCCTTTCCTCGAAAATATCCACTGCTTCACCTATGCCGCGGCGATGACGCACGGCAATGTCTCCGGCGATATCCCCGCGGTCTCGGAAGGGGCGGAGCGGCTGGCCCACGGCATGGCGGCAGACCTGTTCCGGGCGAACCTCTCCCATCACTGGCAGGCCATGCTGGATTTCGAGGATCCGGAGCTGTTGGGCTACGAACTGCCCGAGGGCACGCCCTGGCATCCGCCGGTGCGCTAGCGATGCGCAGACATTGCGGATTTCACCAGGCGGTATACTGGCGAATCGCATGCCTGTTGCGCGAGAGGTTCGACGGCTTAAATACGTAGTGATCTGTTCATAGCAATGTCGATGCGATGATGAGCCAAATTCCCGCGACATATCCTGAACCTGTGGCAGCACTGCTTTCGCTCGGCGAGGTTGAGCCGATTACGGATCCGGCCGCCTGGCGAGACTATAAGGTGCTCGGTTTGACCGTTGAGCATGTAACGGATCTCAAACGCCTCGCCGAAGACTTGGCAGCCAGTGATGCGCCAGCGGATGAGGCCGCGGACTGGGCGCCGCTCCATGTTTGCCGGGCGTTGGGCCAGATTGGTGGTTCGGATATTGTGCCGTGGTTGCTCGATTTGAACGAGTTATTCCCGCTCGATTATATGTTGCAAGAGGAGGTTCAGCGCGCTGTCACCGCGATTGGGGCGGGCGCGAACTCCAGCCGTCACCAGCCGTTTGGCGGATTTGTCCCTGGGGGCACTCGAGCGGGGATCGAGCGCGGAAATCCTTGCGAATATTGGGAAAGCCTATCCCGATGCCAGAGATGAATGCGTCTCGATCCTGGATCGGCAATTGCAGGAGCGCGACGCAAACGGGCAGGTTCTGAACGGATTGCTGGTCAGCGCGTTGGCAGATCTGAAGGCAACCGAAGCCATGCCGACCATTCGTGCCGCCTATGCCGATAACGAGGTCGATATCAGCATCCCGGGCGATCTAGAGGACATTGAAATCGCCATGGAATTACGGCTCGTCCGGGATACACCGCGGCCGAATTATTGGCGTGCGGCGAATGAGGACGAAGAGTTGGAGGATTTGTCGCCGTTGGCAAACGAGGAGGTTACCGGAGTCATTGACGATGGTTGGCCAGTCCCGGTAACGCAGGCGGTGTCGGGGGAATTGGCAAGCAATCCCTACCGAAATGTGGGCCGCAACGATCCGTGCCCGTGCGGCTCGGGAAAGAAGTTCAAGAAATGCTGCCTGTTGCGCATGTAACGCCGTATTTGCGCTAATCCTGCCGGACCCGGAACAGGAAGGTCAGCGGCGCCGCCACCAGGGGCACCAGCGTCAGCAGGTGGAAGGCGTTGATGTAGCCGATCATGGCCGCCTGCTGCCGCACCTGCTCCCCCGCCAGTATGGTGAAGGTGGGGCTGTCGATGGCGCCGAAATGGGCGAGCCAGGGCGCCATCAGGTCGGCGTTGAAGACCGTCACGAAGCTGATCAAATAGGAGCGGGCCACGGCTGAGGATTGCACGAACACCACCAGGATTACCGAAATAAAGATGCTGCTGCCCAGCATCCGCATTAGCGAAAACACGGCGTTGCCTTGGGTCAGCAGCTTGGGAGCAAGGGTCGAGAAGGAAAGCACCGCCATCGGCGTATAGGCGAGGCCGAACCCGAATCCGTGCAGCAGGTTTGTGAAGATAACGTCGCGGGTGGTCATGTTCATGTCGAGCGAGCCCATCCAGGCCCCGGCGATCGCCTGAATGAGCAGGCCGACGCAGAAGGTTAGGCGCGGGTTCAGGCGGGTCAATTGGACGACGACAAAAAAACTCAGGAAATTGCCGACGCCTCGCATGGCGATCAGGTAACCGATAATCGATTCCGGATAGCCGCGCAGATCCTGCAGCAGGGCAGGGAACAGTACCATCGGCGTGTATTGCAGCATGCCCATGAAAAACGCGAACCAGATGCCGAGCACGAAGTTGCGGTCGCGAAAGGTGCCCGCATCGAATAACGGCGCGCGGGCGAAGGTCGCGTGCACGGCAAAGAAGTAAAAGAACCCCACGGCCAAAGCGCATTCGATGATGATCTCGCGCGAATAGAACCAGTCGAGCCTCTGGCCGCGGTCGAACATCAGCTGCATGGCGCCAATGGCGATGGCGATGCAGGCAAAGCCGATAAAGTCGAAGCGACGGGCCGTGCCTTTTTCCTCGCTGCCCAGGGAAAAGGCCACGGGAATACAGGCCGCCAGCCCCAGCGGCATGATCATGAAAAACGACCAGCGCCAGTCGAGCAGGTCGGCAACCAACCCGCCGAAGGTCGGCCCCAGGATAGGCCCCATCACCCCGCCCACGCCCCACATCATCAGCGCCATCGGGTGCTGGTGCTTCTCGAACCGTGCCAGGATAATGGCCTGACCCAAGGGAAAGATCGGCGCGCCGAACACGCCCTGAATGACGCGAAAGATCAACAGCGTCTCGAACGACTCGGCCATGCCGCATGCCACCGATGAAAAGGTGAAGCCCAGCACCGACGAGAGCATCAGCGAACGCCAGCCAAGCTTGGCCGCCAGCCAGCCGGTGAGCGGTGTTGCAGCGGCGGTGGCGACCAGATTCAGGGTCAGCACCCAGGCGATCTGGTCTTGGGTCGCTGACAGCGTGCCTTTCATCTGCGGCAGGATAACGGTAACGCTGGTGATCGTGATGCCAAACAGCACCGTGACCGCCTGGACGGTCAGCAGCGTCAGCCATTGTTTGGAAGTGAAATCGCGCACTCTGCCTCGCCGGTCACGGACAGCGCGGCAGTATCACCCATATTCGGAGCAGGACAAGAACAGGGTAGCGCGCGGAAACGGCATTCCGATGGACTAGAAACACATCAGCGGCGGTTTCGGGATGGCCTGTCCCGGTTCGCAGGCGATGTAGATCATACCCTCCGGCAGAAAGGCGTGGAAAGCGAACAGGAAGGTTACGTCGTGCACCACGTCCTCACCATGTCGCTGCACGACGACATTGCCGATATCGGCGCCGCCCGCGATCGTGCGCTCGCCGAGCGCAGTAGCCTGGCCCGGCTCCCAGCGCAACATCAGGCCGCCCGCCGCTCTGATCTGGCCACGTTCTTGCAACAGGCGCAGGCTCCAGGCCCGGTCGCCGACCTTCACAACACGATCCATGGCAAAAACGCCCTCCGGCACCTCACCCCTATAGAGAAACGGCCAGGGTGCCTCGTCGTAGCCGACATAAGGATTTTCGCCGTAACGGCGCATGGCGGGATTGCTCGGCACCAACACCTTGCCCATGGGGCACCGTTCCTGGAAGCGATCCCAGGATTCGACGCGGCCGGGCAGCATGGTCAGTTCCGTGCCGGCATAGTCCCCGACAATGGCCCGGCCCGAAAATTGCTGCCACCAGCTCTCCGTCGCGTCGTCCCACATCACCAGGTCGGAGTGTCGCAACTTGCCCGTCGTGCCGAAGCGAAGCGTTCTGCCGTCCACCCTCCGGTCAAAGACGATGGCGGCGTCACACAGAGGGCAAAAGGTGACGGCAACCGGTACGCCGCCCACCGTGTCGTTGACGATCTCGTGCCATATCAAAACGGAGAGGGGATAGGCGCGGCTGTCTCCGTTGACGGTCAGCGCGATGACGGGCTCGCGGCCGGCATAGTTTGCGTCGCCCGGTGGGGCGAAGACCGGGTCGTCGATCGGCGGGATGCCGTCTCGCGGAGGTCCCCCACTGATGATTTCGCGCAATTTCACTTCTGTCTTTTCGAAGTTCGTCTTCCACCCTTCCAACCGCCATTGGGCCGGATTGGCGGTGGCAGACGGCGCCAGCGTGACCATGATTAACGCAGCGAGAAATGAGGCGCGCATCGCCATCCCTTTGGCATTCGGGAGAGACCCCAGTGTCTCCTCAAGCCTATCCGTTGCATAGTAAACGGCGGTCACAATGGCGTGACGGTTGACCCGCTGCAACGGGCGAGCCACAACGATGCCTTATTCTTTTCGATGGCATCGAATGTAACCATGACAGAACGGGTGGATTGCGTGGTGGTCGGCGCGGGCGTGGTCGGGCTGGCCTGCGCCAAATGGCTGGCCGAAGCGGGGCGCGACGTAATCGTGCTGGAAGCCGCCGACATGATCGGTTCGGAAACCAGCAGCCGGAACAGTGAGGTCATCCATGCCGGCATCTACTATCCAACCGGCTCGTTCAAGGCAAAAGCCTGCGTGGAGGGCAAGCACTTCCTCTACGACTACTGCGCAGAGCGGGGCGTGCCGCACAAGCGCATCGGCAAGCTGATCGTCGCCAGTGGGGAGAGCGAGTTGCCGCGGCTCGACACCCTGAAGGCGCAGGCTGACGCCAATAATGTGCCGGACCTGGAATCTCTCTCGCCCGCCTCCGTGCATGAGCTCGAGCCCGAGGTGTTCTGTGTCGGCGCCTTGCTCTCTCCGTCTACGGGGATCATCGACAGCCACGGCTTGATGCTGGCCTATCAGGGCGATGCGGAGGCAGCGGGCGCCATGCTGGCCTTTCTCTCGCCCGTGCTGGGCGGCGAGGTACGGGACGACGGCATTTTGCTGCGGGTCGGCGGCGAAGAGCCGATGGAACTGTTGGCGGCGACCGTGATCAACAGCGCCGGTTTGCACGCGCCGAACCTCGGCCGGGCGATCAAGGGCTTGCCGCCGGAAACGGTGCCGCAGGATTATCTCGCCAAGGGCAACTACTACTCGCTGCTGGGCAAGCAGCCCTTCCGGCACCTGGTTTATCCGATGCCGGTGCCGGGTGGGCTGGGCGTGCATGTGACGCTCGACATGGGAGGGCAGTGCAAGTTCGGGCCGGATGTCGAATGGATCGAAGCGGTGAACTATGATGTCGATCCGCGGCGCGCCGATTCCTTCTATGCGGCCGTGCGCACCTACTATCCCGGCCTGAAAGACCATTCCTTGGTGCCGTCCTATGCCGGGATACGCCCCAAGATCCATGGCCCGGGCGAGCCTCAGCCGGATTTCATGATACAGGGGCCGGATGCGCATGGCGTTCCCGGCATGGTCAACCTCTATGGCATCGAATTGCCCGGGCTGACCGCCTCGCCGGCCATCGCCATGGAAGTGCTGCGGCGTCTTGGCCAGGCATGAGGCCTCGCCGGCGACTACTGATCATTGCAGGCTTTGAGACCTAATGAGTAGGTTGCGAAACGCGTTTTTCCCTGCGCGGCCCGACTCGCTGCTGTGGCGGCGTAGTCGCGTGCCGACGACCACGCTCTATTTCCTGAATAGCTGCGGCGATCTCGTTTCGGACAAGGTCGGGGAGGGCTGCATTCAGCAGGTCGGCGCGAACAGCTTCCGCACGCCCCGCACCAACCTGATCATCCGCCAGGACCTGCCCGAGGTGGTCGGCGCGGCATTGGATGACCGGACCCGCCGCCTGGTGTATCTGCTGGATGACAATGTCGGCGCTTTCGCGAGCGATGCCGGCCTGCCGCCAAGCTATCGCCAGCGCCTGGGCGAGCGGTGGCGGCGTACGTTCCGGCCGCTGTTGCGGCGGGCCGATGCGATCGTCGTTTGCTCCGGCTATCTGATGCATCACTTACACGATTTTGGCGCCACTATCCGTATGGATCCGGTGTGGAACGGGCGTCTGCTGGCGGGCCTGGAGAACAGATTGTCGACGCCGGCCAGTCAAGAAAGGATCCAGATCGCCTATCTCGGCACGGTGAGCCATCAGGAGGAACTGGCCTTTCTGGTGCCGGTGCTGGCGAGATTACTGCAGACGCGGAACGACTTCGACGTCACTCTGCCTGCGGGAAACCAGTGGCCCGATTTCATCATGAATCACGCGAGGGTAAAGCTGCGCTGGCCCGTGCCCTGGTCCGAGTACGAAAGCCGATTGGCGACAGAACGGTTCGACATCTGCCTCTACCCTAGCCTTGACACGCCCTTTGCCGGCGGGCGCTCTGCCAACAAGCTGACCGAACAGGCGCTGACAGGAGCATTCGGCTTGTTCAGCGCCACTTGGCCGCACGCGGACAGGGTTTTGCAGACGGGCGCGGGCGCGCTGGTCTCCAACCGTATCGAGGAATGGGGTGCGGGCGTATGTAAGACGATAGAGGGTATGCCGGCGTGGCGGGCAGGGGGGCAGCGAATCGCGCGCGAACTGAAAGCGCTGAATGATCCGGCGCCACAGCGCGAGTTGTGGCGGCACTTGTTGGCGATGGAAAACGATGGCTAAAGCCCAAAGCCTAACCGGCCGAGCGCGTCCGGCAATTGCGCGAACCGCTCGATGGTCGCGTCGGCCTCGGCGAGCGCCTGTGGCGTGCCGTAGCCATAGGTCACCAACACGACCGGCAAGCCGGCCGCCTTGCCGGCCAGCAAATCGTTCAAGCCATCGCCGACCATGACCGCGCGGGCCGGATCGCCGAGCGATGCCAGCGCCGCCTTGACATGGGCGCCGTCCGGCTTGGGCGCGGGTGTAAGATCGTAGCCGATCACGCTGTCCAGCAACGCATCAAGGCCGGTTTTCTTCAGCACCAGTTCGGTCGCCGCTTGCGCCTTGTTGGTGCAGAGGCTCAGCAGAACACCGCGGGCGCGAAGCTCCTTCAACACTTGCCGCACGTCCGGGAACACATGGGTCTTGGGCTCGCGCGACGGGTCCATGTAATGCTGCAGCAATCGTGCCGTGAGGGCTGGGATCTGCTCCCGGTCCGGCGGGATGCCGGCCGCGCTCAATGCCCGATAAGCCAGCATGCCCAGGCCATCGCCAATCATGCCGCGCACCGCTTCCAGGCTCACTTCCGGGTACCCCGTCTCGCGCAGCAGCCTGTTGACCGAGTCGGCCAGGTCCGCCGCGCTATCGATCAGCGTGCCGTCGAGGTCGAGGACAAGAGCGTCGGGCAATGGCAAGGGCGTTATTTCCGAAACAATTATTGAGTGGGCGGAGGCGAACCTGTATACTATTAGAGGACCAACATCGGTTCGGGTTAAACTGGCTCTTGATCTTGGCTGGCACCATCACGCCATCAGCCATTCCTTAATAAACCATGGCTATCGGCTGTGACAGGCAAAGGAAGCTCTGCATTGGGGCGGTGATGCTGGCATAACCGAGGGTCGAACCTCATGCAACATGGATGGTCAACATGACGACAGCCGGTCTGGGCGCGATCATTCTTGCCGCGGGCAAGGGCACGCGGATGAAGTCGACCTTGCCCAAGGTCTTACACAGGCTGGGCGGCAAGCAGATGGTGCGCCATGTCACCGACCTGGTGCTGGGTCTGAGGGCCGCGCGAGTCTGCGTGGTGGTGGCGCCGGGCATGGATCAGGTGGCAGCCACCGTCGCGCCATGCCAGACGGCGGTTCAGGCCGAAGCGCTCGGCACCGCCCACGCCGCGCTGGCCGCAGCCCCGCTGATGGAGGACTTCGGCGGTGACGTATTCATCCTGTTCGGCGACACGCCGCTGATCACGCCGGCGACCATGCAGGCCATGCTTGAGGCGCGCCACGGGCCGAACCGGGGATCGGACCAGCCTTCGGTGGTGGTGCTCGGCCTGCGCCCGGCGGGCGAGCACGCCTATGGCTTGTTGATCCAATCGCCGGAGGGCGCGCTGGAGCGCATCGTCGAGTTCCGGGACGCGAGCAAGGCGGAGAGGGCCGCGCCGCTAGCCAATTCCGGCGTCATGCTGGTCGATGGCGCGCGCCTGTTCGGCTGGTTGCGCCGGATCGGCAACCAGAATGCCAAAGGCGAATACTACCTGACCGACCTGGTCGCGTTGGCGCGGGCCGACGGTTGTGACTGCGCCGTCGTCGAAGGTGTCGAAGAGGAACTGCTTGGCGTCAATTCCCGCGTCGAACTGGCCGCGGCGGAGGCGATCTTGCAGCGCCGCCTGCGTGAGGCCGCGATGTTGGCGGGTGTCTCCATGCCGATGCCGGAGACCGTCTATCTCTGTTATGATACCCAATTCGGCCAGGACGTGGTCGTCGGCCCGCATACCGTGTTTGGGCCGGAGGTGACCATTGGCAACAATGTCGAGATTAAGGGCTTTTGCCATTTCGAAGGTGCAGCCATCGCCGACGGTGCGGTGCTGGGGCCGTATGCAAGGCTGCGGCCGGGGGCCGATATCGGCCGGAACGCGCATATCGGTAATTTTGTCGAGGTAAAGAAAGCCGTGGTGGAGGAGGGCGCCAAGGCCAACCATCTCGCCTATATCGGCGACGCGCGCATCGGCGCTGGCGCGAATGTCGGGGCGGGGACGATCACCTGCAACTATGACGGCTTTGAGAAGCATTTTACGGATATCGGCGCGGGTGCCTTCATCGGCTCCAACACGGCGCTGGTGGCGCCGGTGACGATTGGCGACGGGGCGTTGATCGCGGCGGGCAGTACAGTCTCCCGGAATGTTCCGGCCGGTGCGCTTGCCATCGAGCGTGCGCCGCAGGAGCAGCGCGAGGGCTGGGCAGAGCGATTCAGGGAATCAAGGCAGAGAGCGAAGAAAACGCGGACTGCCGAATAATGAGTGGCGCGTCGAAATAACTTTAACGGAGTAAGAGTGGCATGTGCGGGATTATCGGGATCGTTGGCACCCAGCCGGTAGCGCATCTGCTGGTTGATGGGCTGAAAAGGCTGGAATATCGCGGCTACGACTCCGCCGGTATCGCCACCTTGGTGAACGGCCATATCGACCGCCGCCGGGCCGAGGGCAAACTGGTTAACCTGGAAAACCTGGTGACGGCACGGCCGATCGAGGGCGTGGTCGGTATCGGGCATACCCGTTGGGCCACCCACGGCGCGCCGACAGAGAACAATGCCCACCCGCACGCGACCGACCGGGTGGCCGTTGTCCACAACGGCATCATCGAGAACTTTCAATCGTTGCGGGCCGAGTTGGAGGGCCGCGGCCGGAACTTCAGCACCGAAACCGACACGGAAGTGGTGACGCAACTGCTGACCGATGCGCTGGAGACCGGCTGCGATCCGGTCGAGGCAACTCAACAGATGCTGGCCCGGGTCGAGGGCGCTTTCGCGCTCGCCATTGTGTTTTCGGGCGAGCATGACCTGATGATCGGCGCCCGCCGCGGCAGTCCGCTCGCGCTCGGCTATGGCAAGGGAGAGATGTATCTGGGCTCGGATGCCCTGGCGCTGGCGCCCCTGACCCGTCGGCTTTCCTATTTGGAGGAAGGTGACTGGGTGGTGATCCGGGGCGCTTCGGCCCAAGTCTATGACGAGCGGAACGAGCCGGTTACCCGCGCAGTCCGCGAATTTGCCGTTTCTGGCGCGATGATCGGCAAGGGCAACTATCCCCACTTCATGCTGAAGGAAATCTACGAGCAGCCCGCCGTGGTGGGCGACACGCTGCGCTCGTTGTTCAACCCCGCCACGCGCGCGGTGCAACTGCCGGACCTGCCTCTGGACCTCTCGCAGGTCTCGCGCTTCACGATCAACGCCTGCGGCACTGCCTTTTATGCCGGGCTGGTGGCCAAATACTGGCTGGAGCAGATTGCCCGCGTTCCCACCGACGTGGATATCGCGAGCGAGTTCCGCTACCGAGAAGCGCCATTACCGGATAACGGCATCGCGATGTGCATTTCCCAGTCCGGCGAAACCATCGATACGCTCGAATCGCTGCGCTACGCCAAGCGCCAGGGCCAGACGATCCTCTCCGTCGTAAACGTGCCGGAGAGTGCCATCGCGCGTGAAAGCCATGCTGTCTTGCCCACGCTTGCGGGGCCGGAAATCGGCGTCGCCTCGACCAAGGCGTTCACCACGCAATTGACCGTGCTGGCCGCCCTCGCCATCGCGACGGCGGTGGCGAAAGGCAGCATCGACGGCGCCCGCGCGGTGAAACTGACCCAGGCGCTGCTGGAGGTGCCGGCCCGTATGGTCGAGATCCTCAGTCACGACGGCCGCATCGCCGAAATCGCCAAGACGGTCAGCGAAGCGCGGGATGTGCTCTATCTGGGCCGCGGTTCGTCCTATCCGTTGGCGATGGAAGGCGCGTTGAAGTTGAAGGAAATCAGCTACATCCATGCCGAAGGCTATGCGGCAGGCGAGATGAAGCACGGGCCGATCGCGTTGATCGACGATTCGGTGCCCGTGGTCGTGGTCGCGCCCAGCGACCATCTGTTCGAAAAAACCGCCTCCAATCTGCATGAGGTGGTGGCGCGCGGCGGCAAGCCCATCCTCTTTGCCGACGCGAAGGGTATCAAGAAGATCGGAGAAAGCGCCGTCTTCGCCATCGAAATGCCGGAGATCGACCCGTTCGTCGCCCCGATCCTCTATTCGATCCCCGTGCAATTGCTGGCCTATCACTGCGCCGTGCTCAAGGGCACCGACGTCGATCAGCCCCGCAACCTGGCAAAAAGCGTCACGGTGGAATAGGTGCGCCGCCTGGGCTATCTCTCAGGCACTGATTAGTCGCCAAGAGTTGGCGCCGATAGCCTGAGGAAGAACTGCGCAATGGTTGCCTTGATCTGCAACGAGTGGGGTCCGCCCGCGGCCCTGACGCTGGGAGAGCCGCTGGCCGGCTCGCCCGGCCCGGGCGAGGTCTTGGTGCGTGCGCAGGCGGCCGCCCTTAACTTTGCGGACTCGCTGATTGTCCAGGGCAAGTATCAGGTCAAACCATCCTTTCCCTTCACCCCCGGCTTCGAAGCGGCGGGCACGGTCGCGGCGGTGGGGGAGGGAGTCTCTTATGTCAAACCTGGCGACCGGGTGATGACGGCCCTGCAATATGGCGGCATGGGCAGTCTGGTGCTTGCGCCGGAAAAGCGGGTGTTCCCGATCCCGGACAACGTGGATTTTGTCAGCGCTGCCGCCTTTCCGGTGATCTATGGCACGTCGCATATCGGTCTCGCCGTGCGCGGCAGACTGCAGCCGGGTGACACGCTGCTGGTGTTGGGCGCGACGTCCGGCGTGGGCCTTTCCGCGATCGAAATCGGCAAGGCCATGGGCGCGCGGGTGTTGGCCCAGGTGCGCGGTGCAGACAAGGGGGGTGTTGCGCTGAACGCGGGAGCAGATGCGGTCATCGATACCACGGCCCAAGACCTGCGGGATACGGTGAAGGACCTGTGCGGCGGCCGGGGAGCCGATGTGGTTTACGATCCGATCGGTGGCGATCTGGCCGATCAGTCGCTGCGCTGCGTCAATTGGGGTGCGCGCCTGTTGATCGTGGGTTTTGCCGCGGGCCGCGTTCAGCAGATCCCCGCGAACCATTTGCTGGTCAAAAACGTGGCGGCCACGGGGGTGTTCTGGAATTCCCATTTCGAGCACGACCCCGAAGGCATCCGCCGCTCGTTTGCCCAACTCGCGGAATGGCAGGGGCAGGGAATGCTAAAGTCGCTGATCCGTGCGGTGCTGCCGGTGCATGACTACGCCACAGCGTTCGGCTTGCTGCTGGACCGGAAAGAGCCCGGCAAAATCGTTTTGACCTTTGATGAATAGACTTGCGCCCCCAAATGCCGTAGCGCGTGGGTGTGCCATGCAAGAAGTGCGAGTCCGTCAATGTCCGTGAATTCCGTTCAATGTGCTGCCCAGGTAAAAAACCAAGTGAAGTCCGCCTTGCATACCGCCAAACGCCTGGATGCGCCCTACCGCCATTGGCGGCTGGCGGAGACCTTTCCGGCCGACGTGCTCGACGCCATCAACGCTTTGGATATGACCCCGCCGAGCTGGGAGGGCGCCGACGGCCGCCGGGCCTGGAACAACGAGCGCCTGTTCGTCGATCGGGCGATGATGGCGAAGGAGCCAGCGGCCGTGGCGCTGGCCGAGGGGCTCCAGTCCGAAGAGGTGCTGGCGGCGCTTGAGGATATGTGCGGCATCGACCTGACCGGCATGTATTTGCGCATCGAATACTGCATGGATTCCAAGGGCTTCTGGCTGGAGCCGCACACCGACCTTGGCGTCAAATGCCTGACGTTGCTGGCCTATTGCGCCCGCGAC
>CAWEBB010000006.1:0-13983 GCA_963807085.1 uncultured Alphaproteobacteria bacterium | reverse complement strand
AGGACGTCGTCGAAGTTGACGAGACCGAGATCGCCTTGCGCCATAAGGACGACCCGCCCGCTGGCGGTCAAGGCCGCAGCTCGCAGGGCAAGATGCTCGTTGCCGGCGCGGTGGAGCTCTCGCCCGAAGGCAAGCCGCGCCGCATTCGTCTCGCGCCGATCGCCGACTTCTCCGGCGCCACGCTCAAGCCCTTCGTCGTCGCGGCCGCCGCCGCCGGTGCCCGCGTCGTCACGGACGGATGGTCCGGCTACAATGGCCTGCCCGACCATGTGCACGAGCCGAAAGTCGTCGGCAAGATGGCCGCCCACATCATCCTGCGCTGGACCCATCGCGTCTTTTCAAACCTCAAGAGATGGGTGCTCGGGACCTACCATGGCCTCCGTCGCCAGCACTTCAGGCGTTACCTCGACGAGTTCGTCTTCAGGTGGAACCGTCGCCGCCACACAGCCGTGGCGTTCGATACCCTGCTCGGCCTCGGAGCCCGCCTCGCGCCAGCAACCGCCCGCGACTTCGTCGAGCAGCGCGTCTGAGAGTACCAGATCACGGCGCCACACCCCGGAATGCGAGATCGCCGTCGCCTGTCCGCGGTGCATCCAACCGTCAAAAAAAAAAAAAAAAAAAAAAAAAAAAAAAAAAAAAAAAAAAAAAAAAAAAAAAAAAAAAAAAAAAAAAAAAAAAAAAAAAAAAAAAAAAAAAAAAAGCCGGAGCCAACGGGAGAAGCCTCTTCCAGTGCCTGACTCAAAAGTTCAGCCGTTATAGCAGTACCTTGCAAGGCGTCTGGTCATGAAACGAATGCTGGCGATGTAGGCCCATGCGGTGGAGCTTTCGATCGTTGTCTCCCAGTCTTTTGCCAGGCGACGGCAGCGGCCAAGCCAAGCAAAGGTCCGTTCAACCACCCAGCGTCGAGGCAAGACCTCGAAGCCCTTTGCTCTGTCGCTTCTTCGGATAATATCGATCATCCACTCGCCGTTGCCCTTGAGGGCCCGTCTCAGCTTGTCTCCAGCATAGCCGCCGTCCGCAAAGACATGGCGCAACCATGGAAAACGGAAACGGGCGGCCTTCAGCACTGCGGGCGCGCCATCGCGGTCCTGCACATCGGCGCCATGGATGAGGATCACCAGCAGCAATCCGAGCGTGTCGGTCAGAATGTGGCGCTTGCGGCCTTTAACCTTCTTGCCCGCATCATAGCCCGAAATGCCGCCGCTTTCGGTGGTTTTCACGCTCTGAGAGTCGATCACCCCGGCGGTCGGGCTGGCCTCCCGGCCCTCCAACTCTCTCGCGCTCATTACCAGCAATCCGTTGAGCGTCGCGAACAACCCCATATCGCGCCAAGCGTAGAAATAACCTTGGACCGTGCTTGTCGGCGGGAAGTTCTTTGGCAACGCTCGCCACTGACAGCCGCTCGAACCCATATAGAGGACCGCATTCATCACCTCGCGCAGGTCAGTGGTGCGTGGACGCCCACCCGCTTTTGCTGGCGGCAACAATGGCGCAATCAACGCCCATTCCCGATCCAGCAGGTCGCTTGGATAACGACCTGTCTTGCGGCTATGCTCAACGCGAGCGGTATCTGTCCAGGGCATCTGATCCTCCATCTCTTCGCAAAGACGGTGAATCACAACCTACTGATATCGTTCAACCACTTTTCGGGCAGGCTTGTCGAGTACCAGATCACGGCGCCACACCCCGGAATGCGAGAGTCGCCGTCGCCTGTCCGCGGTGCATCCAACCGTCTCGAGCCGCTGCCTACGTCGATCAGAATTGCTCAGAGCCCTGCATGCACCAGGAAGCCATCACCCGCGCCGCCATCCGAAACATCAACATCTCGCAGCGCCGGAACGAAAGGGAGAAGCCTCATCTCCGAAATGTTTATTCATAGACTGAAGAATAAGATTATCTATATTAAGAGATATAACCCCCTTTATCCTTAAAGACATCAGAAACGAGTGAATGTCTGGTAGCTGTAGTTCTTCCCCCTCCTTTAGGTGCGGCGAATTGATTGAGAAAAAGTAGTTTCTCCTAAAATTTGCTTAAAATTCCAAACCTTTTCCAAAAATTGTTTTCGTTATTATACCTTGACAATAAATGATTATATAAAGCACTTGAAATCTGGTTTTGACCAGCAATTAATTTGGCTTCATTGTATAGTTTTTCTGCTAATACCGGCCAAGTTGGCAAGCCTGCAGGACTGCTTAAACCTCGAGCCAACAAACAAAACCCACCCCATTCCCACCACGATTTTCCGCGTAGTCTTTCTGAAGATTTTGCAACGTCGGCTGAGATAGCACCGTATCCAAGTTCGTCATGAATTTTCCCATCTTATATTCCGCAAAAAAAATTAATAGCGCAATCACATTCTCCCATAGGGATCATCAGGCGGCGGGCTGACAAAGAGTAATTTGCAGATTTTCGAGTTTAGAAGTCAACCTCCGGTTTGCTGAAAGAAATGTGCTAAAGCTGTAATTCGGTATAAGTTAACTTGATTTGTGAACGTGGCGTTTTTCACCCCACCCGCAACCCCGCCTCCTTCATCAGCGGCAGGACGGCCTCGCCGAAGTATTCCAAATCCGGGGCGAAGTCGTAGAAGGTCAGTTGCACGCCATCCACCCCCGCCTCCTTCAACGCCAGGAACTGCTCCACCACCTGCTCCGGGGAGCCGACGATGTGCAGGTTGCCGCCGAGCGCCGCGTACTGGCGCCTCTGGCCGCTCCAGGCAACGGCGTCGCCGCCTTTGGTCACGGAAGCGAACCCTTCGACCGCACCCGTATCCGCCGCGGCCACGATGGCGTCGCGGTACGCTATAGCCTCCCGCTCGGTGGGGCGGCAGACCACCATCGGGTTGATGATGGTGCGCACGCTCCGCCCCCCCTCCGCCGCCACCCGCCTGATCTCCGCCGTGTGGACGGGCAGGCTTTCCAGCGCATCGGCCATCTGGTTGCCGGAGGGGCTGGTAATGAACACGATGTCGGAGTGCCTGGCCGCAAAAGCGATGCCGTCCGCCGAGCCCGTGGCGTTCACCAGCACCGGCCGCCCGTAGAGCGGCTTCGGCGTGACGAAGGCCCCTTCCATCGCCCAATACGGGCCATCCACGCTCATGTTCTCCGTCGCGGACCAGAGCTGCTTCAGCCGCTCGGTAAACACGTCCGCCATCTCATAGCGCTTGCCGTGTTCCGGCCGCTCCATGCCGAACATGCGGGCCTCGCGCGGGATATGGCCGGTGACGATATTCGCGCCCCAGCGCCCGCCGGAGATATGGTCCAGCGTCGCCCCGAACTTCGCCAGATGCACCGGATGCCACGGTCCGTAGAGCACGTGGATGGTGGAGATCAGCAGGATACGCTCGGTGACCGCCGCCAGCGCCGAGACGGTCATGAAGCTGTCGATGGAGGTCTCGCGGTATCGGGTTTTGCCGCCGTGCCCGCCCTTCGGCACCCACTGCGCCAGGCCAAAGACCAGGTCCAGGCCCATCTCCTCCGCCCGTTTCGTCAGCGCCGCGTTGTAGTCGAAGGTCCAAGTGGTCGAGCGCGGCAGGGTGGAGGGCGTCCAGCCGCCACTCTGGATCGGCAGGAACAGCCCCACCAGGAACGGCTGGCGCAGCATACGGGAGAGCGGGCTGTCCCGGAAATCCGCCGGCCCCTTACCCGGTCCTTTACCCGGTCCTTTAACGGTCATCGCCATTCCTCCGCTCGCCCGATTGGCCCATCACCCGGCCAACCAGCGGCTTCACGGTCAGGCCCTGCACGACGATCGAAAACAGCACCACGGCGTAGGTGATGCCGAGGATGGTGGGTTTGTACTCGTTCGCGGGCAGAGAGAGCGCCAGCGCCACCGCGATGCCGCCGCGAAGGCCGCCCCAGACCAGAACCCGTATCGTCCCGGGGTCGAACGGCACCCAGCGGCCGATGACCCGGATCGGCAGGCCGACCGCCAGCAGGCGGGCGAACAGGGTCAGCGGAATGGCGATCAGCGCCGCGTCCCAATGGTCGGCGAAGCCCGCGATTACCAACACCTCTAACCCGATCAGCAGGAAGAGAACTGAGTTCAGGATTTCGTCGATCATCGCCCAAAATCCCAGCAGGTAGCGCCGCGTCTTCTCGCTCATTGCGAAGGCGATGCCGTGATTGCCGATGAACAGGCCGGCAACGACCATGGCGATCGGCCCGCTCATGTGCAGGGCCAGCGCAATGGCAAAGGTGACCATGACGAGCGCGAGCGTGATCAGCACTTCCAGACTGGCCTCGTCGATCTGCCGCAGCGCGCGGTAGCTGATATAGCCAGCAACCCCGCCGAGCACGGCGCCGCCGACCGCTTCCTGGAGGAATATGCCCGCGACCTCCTCCACATTCATGCCGAGGCTGCCTTTGCCGCCCGCAACCGCAATTTCCAGCAGGATGGTGAAGACCACGACGCCGATGCCATCGTTGAACAGGAACTCGCCGATAATCTTTGCCTGCAACTGGTCGGGAACCGTCACCGTGCGGAACAGGCCCAGCACGGCGACCGGATCGGTCGGGCTGATCAGCGCGCCGAACACCAGCGCCCAGATCAGCGGCAGGTCCAGGCCGATCCAGCCGCCCGCAAGCCAGAGGCCGACGCCGACGGTAGCGGTGGAAATCAGCGTGCCCAGCACGGCCATGACGGCGATGGTATAGCGGCGGCTCTTCAGGGCCGAAATGTCCGCGTGCAGCGCGCCCGCAAACAGCAGAAAGCTGAGCATGCCATGCATCAGCGTATCGTTGAAATCGATCTGGCGGAGCATTCCAGACAGCTGCTCCGCAACATTGAAGCTGGGATCCAACAGGTCCAGCCCGATGACGACCAGCGAGGCCGAGAGCGCGATGATCACAAGACCGATCGTATGCGGCAGCCCCAAAAACCGGTAATTGAAATAGCCGAACAGCGCCGAAAGCCCGACCAGGATGGCGCCGATGGTGAAAATATCCACGGGACTACCTCTCGCTGCCATTCATCCGGCGCGTGCCGGCGCGCCTCATGCGTCTCGTGCGTATCAAGCTACCACGCCGCCTGCAGAAGCCGGAGCGCGTCGGCCACCTGCTCATCAGCGGAGCGCGCACCGGGGTTGGCATTGAAGTTCTTCACCGTCTCCTGCGCGATGCGGGCCAAGTCGTCTTTCGGAATGCCAAGCTGGCTGACCTTGGTCGGCGCGCCGGCCTGGCGGTAGATCGCCTCGAGCCGGTCGGCGACCGCGTGCGCCGCGGCTTGCGGGCTGATGTTTTCCTGCCAGAGGCCGAGCGCTTCGCCAACCTGCCGGGCCTGCGCCGGCTCGACCCGATCGGCGGCAAGGCGCAGCGCCGCCGCGTGTACGACGGATGTGCTTTCCCCCTGGCCCACCTTCGGATAGCGCACATGCAGGGCGGTGGAGACGGCGTAGTTGCCGCTGAACGGCCCGGCCGTGAAGCGCCGCCTGCCATCGTCCTCCGCCCGATTGGCGAGGAAGGCCGCCAGCGCCAGGTCGATGCGCAGCGCCGGATTGTCCAACTCTTCGATCAGGCGCAGATAGGCGTCATGGGCCAGGCGGAAGGCCTGGGCATGGTCGCCCGCGACCAGCGGATTGACGCCCGTCTGGCTGATGGAGGAGACCGCGCCCGCAAACACCGTTGTCGCGGTGGAGCGGATCACCTCTGGCGGGGAGGACAGCAGCACGCCCTCGTCCAGAAAGATCGAGTGCGGACGGGTCTTGGGGTCGAAATACTCCATCCGGTGATCCAGGTCGGGATTCTTCAACCCCGTACCCGCCCGGTTCATGGCGCTGGTCGGCGTGGTGGGCACGTTGATGATGGGCAGTTTCGGCGCGTTCAGGCGCGGGCTGTGGGCCGGCCTGCCTTCGGGGTACTGGGTCATCAGGTCGAACGGCGAGCCGCTCTCGCCGAGGAAGATCGCGACGGCCCGGACCGCGACGAGCACGCTGCCGCCGCCCGCGGCGATCAGCATGTCCGCACCCGCCTCACTTGCGGCGTCGGCGGCGGCCTGGACGGAGGCGAAGGTGGAGTCCTTCTCGATGCCGTCAGAGAGACCGGCGAAACGCTCACCGAGGGTTTGGCGAATGCGCTCGACCGTGTCCGTGCGCCGATTGATGGAGGGTGAGCAGATGACGAAAGCGCGTTTGGCCCTGGCGCGTGTCGCTGCCTCGGGCAGGTACTGCTCCAGCACTTGGCGGCCGCAATAGAGCCGCCAGTCATGGCCCGCGGCGCGGAAGGGTTGATAGCTCATGGGTGCATGGCCTGCTGCTGTTGATCGCATGCAGCCTATGATTTCCCCGCGAGCGTGCCAACAGCGGCAATATGAAGAGCGCGCCGGGATTATGGCTGGAAGCGCTTTGCGGGCCGATCCTCCTGAGCTAGAATTCGGTGCTGGCAGCATCCAGTCAGAGTTGGCCTGATTCTGCCTCGCATTAAATCGATAGGATCCCCCATGCCCAAAACCATCGGCGCCGTCATCTTCCCCGGCTTTGAACTGCTCGACCTGTTCGGGCCGCTGGAGATGTTCGGCATGCTGGAGGACGCGCCCGACATCCGCATGGTGGCCGAGACCACGGAGCCCGTGGAAAGCCGCCAGGGGCCAGCCTCCATCGTAGACCAGATATTTGCCGATGGCTCGGCCTTCGACCTGCTGCTGGTGCCCGGTGGCCCCGGCACAAGGCCGGGTGTTGAGAATAGCACACTGATCGACTGGCTCGCCCGGGCGGCCGACAACTCGGCGCTGGTGACGACGGTCTGCACCGGCAGCGCCTTGCTGGCGCGCACCGGGCGGCTGGACGGCAAGGCCGCCACCAGCAACAAGGCGGCCTTCGCCTGGGTGATGGAACAGGGGCCGAAGGTGGACTGGAAGCCGGAAGCGCGCTGGGTGGAAAATGGCAAGTTCATGACCTCCTCCGGCGTTTCGGCCGGCATGGACATGGCGCTCGCAGCGATCCAGAACCTCTATGGCCAAGCCGAGGCCGAGCGCGTCGCCACCCGTACCGAATATGACTGGAAGCGCGATCCCTCCTGGGATCCGTTCGCCAAGGTGCACGGCCTGGTTTAGCAGCTAGAGCAGCGTCTCTAAGCTGCCCAGCTTGATCGCGCCTGGATCGCCCAGCGGCCATCCTTGAACGTCACGATATAGAGCGATTTGTAGCTGCCGATGGCGGAGCCGTCCGTGCGATAGCGCGTGAACTGCACGCGGAAGTGCGCCTTGCCTTCGCCGATGTCGATGAGCTCCACATAGTCCCAGGCGGTGCGCGCCCACCCCTCGGACTGGCCGGAACGTTGCCAGACCAGATTGTGGAACTCGTCCGGCGTCTCCATCACCGTGACCTTGCCGCTGTGCAGGCGGACATGGGGAAAATGGTACCAGCGCTGCCGGATCGCATCTGCGTCCTCCGCATTGAAGGCTTCCATGAAACCGTCCAGCGCGGCGCGGGCCGCGGCCAAGTCATCGCTCATGCTTGTATTTCCTTTTGCTTTGATCTTACGGCGGCGTTGTCCTAGGCCTGCACGCCTTTCAACCCGAACTCGCGCCCCGCATGTTCCAGCCAGCGGCAGAAGGAGATGGCGGTGCTGCGCGGCACGTACAGGTCATAAGTGGGCGGCTGACCTTCGACGCAATGAATGATTGCCGTCACATTGCCGAGCGGTGTTTGCAGGCACTGGCCGGGAGCAAACACTGCCGGGTCGAGGTCCAGCCGGCAGCCGGTGGAGAGCAGGTCGGCGGCGGCGGGCCCCGACAGGCGCAGGCGGGCGCGTGCGCCGCTGGCATCGATGGCGGCAGCGAACAGGCCGGCAAAGGCCGGTTGCAGGCGTTCGGCCAGATCCGGCCCTTCGCCGTCGCCACACACGACAAGCCAATGATCCGGGCCGAGCCACAAAACACGGTAGGTCTCCGTTTCCGCGATGCCGCCGGCAGCCTGCGGCAGGTCCAGGGCCATTACGTCTCTCACCGCGTCCAGAAAACCACGGTTATGGACCTTGCCCCTGATCGCGACATAGCCGACGAATGGCAGGGAGCGCACGATTACCGCCGCCGTATCGTCCGGCGCGGCGGTCTGGGCTGCGGGAAATACGCCGGCAACAGGGCTGCGCGGCCGCGGCCTCATTTCGTCGATGCTGTCAACCACGCTGGCGTCCTCCGTCGGGGTCGTAGAAGCAGGGCGGCACCACCTCAATGGCGGCGCTCTGGCCCTGCACCGGCGAAACGGCATAGAGCGACCGCCCGGTCATTGCCCGCCCGTTCCTGACCAGAGCGAGGCCGATATGCCGGCCCAAAGTCGCGCTATAACCTTGCGACGTGACATGACCGAGGCTCGGCTGGGGCGTCTCCAGGTCGTCGCTCGCCGCGATTTGGGAGCCGATGGGGATGGCCTGCCCCTCCGCCGCCATCACGCCGACCAGTTGCAGGCGGTCCGGCTCGGTCAGGGCCGGCAGGGAAAGCGAGCGCTTGCCGATAAAATCCTTCTGCGCGCTCACCATGCGCGCCAAGCCCAGATCGTCCGGCGTCGTGCGGCCATCGGCTTCGGCATGGGTGAAGTGGCCCTTCTCGATGCGCAGCATGGCCATGGCCTCGGTGCCATAGACGCGCAGATCGTGCGCCGCGCCTTTGGTCAGGATCTCGTTCCAGACGCGCAGGCCATAGTCCGCATCCACGTTGATTTCATAGGCGATCTCGCCGGAGAACGAGAGCCGGTAGATGCGTGCCGGAACGCCCGCGACCTGGGCATAGCGGACGGTCATCATCGGGAATGCCTCGTTGAAGACCTCCAGGTCCGGCGCCAGGTTGGCCAGCAGGGCCCGGGCATTCGGACCGCTGATGGCAGCGGCGAACCACTGCTCCGTCACGGGCGTGACGAACACCTTCAGGTCCGGCCAGACCACTTGCAGCAGATACTCCAGAAACTGGAATACGCGCGACGAGTTATTGGTCGTCGTCGTCATGTGGAAGTGATTTTCCGCCAGCCGCATCGTGACGCCATCGTCGAACACCTGGCCGTCCTCGCGCAGCATGACGCCATAGCGTCCGCGCCCGACCGGCAGGTTGGACCAGTTGTTGATGTAGACCCGGTCCAGCAGTTCGGCGGCGTCCGGCCCCTGAATATCAAACTTGCCCAGGGTGGAGACATCGACCACGCCGACCGCTTGCCGCACGGCCAGAACTTCCTGATTGATGCGCTCCTGTGGGGTCAGGCCTTCGGATGCGTAATACAATGGCCGGGCCCAGCCCGCCGCATCCGTCCAGACGGCGCCATTGGCGGCGTGCCAGTCGTGGGCGGCGGTGCGGCGGACCGGATGCCCGATCTCGCCATGACGGCCCGCCGCCATCGTGTTGAAGGGGAAGGGCGTATAGGGCGGACGGAAGGTCGTGGTGCCGACGGCGGGGATGGGCTCGCCCCGCCTGGCCGCCAGCCGGGCAAGGCCGATTACGTTGGAGGTTTTGCCCTGGTCCGTGCCCATGCCGAGTGTGGTGTAGCGCTTCAAATGCTCAACACTGGCGTAGTTCTCGCGGTAGGCGAGCGCGATGTCCCTGATGGTCACGTCGTTCTGGAAATCGACAAAGCGCTTGGCGCTTTTCGGCGCCTCTACCGCCCAGAGCGCATGCATGGCGCCGGGGGCTTCGCTTTCGACGGGCGGTATATCCGGGGCAGCGGCACCCGCGAAACCCAGCGCCTCTGCCGCCTCCGCACCGGCGGCAAAGCCCTGTTCGAGACAGCCGCGCAGACAATAGACACCTGCGCCCGCGCCAATGCTGCGATAGGGTCCGCTTCCCGGCTCGGGCACGAAGGCAGCTAGGGTTTGGTCATAGGCCATCCGGCCGCGCGATTGGGCGTGCAGATGCACCGCGGGGTTCCAGCCGCCCGAGACCGCGATCAGATCGCAGGCCAGCAGGTTGTCCACGCCCCGCACATCGCCCGCCGCGTTGATCGGCGCTACCTCGGCCGCCCGCACCCCGCGCACACCGCGTGCGCCGACCACGGCGTGGCTGTTCAGGACGCGCAGGTTTTCTGCCTTGGCCGCCGCCGACGCATCGCTGATGAAGGGGCGGGAATCCACCACCGCCTCGATCCGCATGCCCGCGCCGGCCAATTCGAGCGCGGTGGTGTAGACGCTGTCATTGTTGGCGAACAGCACGGCGGTTTTGCCAGCCAACACGCCATAGCGGGCCAGATAGCCCCGTACGGCCGACAACAGCATCACCCCCGGCCGGTCGTTATTGGCAAAGGCGATGGGTCGTTCTATTGCGCCCTGGGCAAACACGGCGTCCTTGGCCCGGACGGTCCAGAAGCGCTGGCGCGGGAGGTGCGGCTCCGGCTCGGCCAGATGGTCGGTCACTTTTTCGATCAGCGTGAAGAAGCCATGCTCGTAAGCGCCGGCGAGTGTAGTGCGGGTCAGCACACGGACGTTGGGCGTGGCGGCCAATTCCGCCGCGGCTTTCCCGGCCCAAACCTCTCCCGGCTGACCATCCACCTGTTGCGGGGCCAGCAGAAGGTTGCCCCCCAGCGCCCGGTGTTCGTCCACCAAAATCACCCGCGCGCCGGCCCGGCCCGCCGCCAGTGCCGCGGCCAGCCCTGCGGGCCCGCCACCCGCGATCAGCAGGTCGCAATGGGCATGCCGGTGCGCGTAGTGGTCCGGGTCCGCTTCCGGCGGCGGCTCGCCCAGACCCGCCATGCGGCGGATGTATTTCTCGTAAAGCAGCCAGCGTTTGGGGTTGGTGATGAAGGTCTTGTAGTAGAAGCCGGCCGGAAACAGGCCGCCGAACAGGCCGACTGCCGCGCCCAGATCGAATTGCAGGCTCGGCCAGTGGTTCTGGCTCGACGCGACCAGCCCCGGATACAATTCCTGCACCGTCGCACGCACGTTCGGTGTGCGCCGCGCGCCCTGGCCGATGTGCAACAGCGCGTTGGGTTCTTCCGAGCCGATACCGAAAATGCCCCGCGGCCGGTGATACTTGAACGAGCGGCCCACGAGCCGCACACCATTCGCCAGCAGGGCAGAGGCAACGGTATCTCCAGCAAAGCCCTCCAGCCGGTAGTTGCCGAAGGTGAACGAGTGCGGCTGGCCGCGGTCGATGCCGCTGCCGCCAGTATCCGTCCGCCAGACCTGTCTCACGACAGCAGCATTCATTCCGCAGCCTCGCTCTGACTGCCGGGCGCGTAGGTGGTGGCGATCTCGTGCGTTACGGTATCTCGCTCGGCAATGAACCAGTGATGGCAGCCTGCGCCGTGAAACCAAAGCTCCGTGTGGAGGCCCCTCGGATTCTCGCGGAAGTAGAGGTAGTCGGTCCATTCCCGGCGGCTCACGGTGTCAGGACTGGCCGGCCGGGCCGGCGTGGCGTCCTCGCCATAGGTGAATTCTGTTTCCGGCCGCGGTCCGCACCAGGGACAGGGGATGAGCATCATAGGTTCCGTCCCTCCCTCAATGGGCTTTGGGGTAAGGGCCGGCGCCCTTTTCATCGATCATGTGGCCGGTCCGGAAGCGCTCCAGACTCAGGGCGGCGTTCAGGCGATGTGGCTCGTCCTTGGCCATGGTCCAGGCCAGGCACCAGCCGGAGCCGGGCGTTGCCTTGAAGCCGCCATAGCACCAGCCGCCGGTCATGTAGAGCCCTTCGGCCGGTAGTTTGCCGATGATCGGCGAGCCGTCCATGGTCATGTCCATCACGCCCGCCCACTGCCGCATGAAATGCAGACGGCCGATGCGAGGGAACATTTCGGTGGCGTTCACCACGACGTCTTCGACCTTCGGCAGGGTGCCGCGCTGGCTGTAGGAGTTGTAGCCGTCCAGTTCGCCGCCCAGCAGCACCTCGCCCTTGTCGGTCTGGGAGATGTAGAAATGCGCAGCACCGGTAGAGACAACAGTGTTCAGAAAAGGCTTCACCGGCTCGCTGACAAAGGCTTGCAGCAGGTGGCTTTCGATGGGCAGGCGTACCCCCGCCATTTCGGCGACTTGGGACGAGTGACCGGCGACGGCGATGCCGATCTTGTTGGCTTTGATCTCGCCGCGCGTTGTTTGCACGCCGATGACGCGGCCCGTGGGTTGATCCCGTTCGATGGCGGTGACTTCGCAATTTTGGATGATATCGACGCCCAGAGAAGTCCGCCGCGCGGGCAAAGCCCCAGGCAACCGCATCGTGCCGGGCAGTGCCGCCGCGCGGCTGCGCCAGCGCACAGACGATGGGAAAGCGGCTGTTCGGCGAAAGGTTGATCGAAGGCTCGATCCGCGCCAGATCCTCGCGTGTCAGGAACTCCGCATCGATGCCGCGCAGCCGCATGGAGTTGTAGCGCCGCATGGTGACTTCGCGCTCGGCAACCGTATGGCAGGTGTTGATGACGCGTCGCTGGCTGAACATGACATTGTAGTTCAGGTCTTCCGACAAGCCCTCCCACAGCTTCAGCGAGTGCTCATAGAAGGGCACGTTGCCGTCCAGCAGGTAGTTGGAACGCACGATGGTCGTATTGCGCCCGGTGTTGCCGCCGCCGATCCAACCGCGCTCAAGGACGGCGACATTGGTGAAGCCGTGCAGGTCCGCCAGATAGTACGCCGTCGCGAGGCCGTGACCGCCGCCGCCGATAATAATGGCGTCATAGGCGGGCTTCGGCTCCGGGCTGCGCCAGGCTCTCGGCCAGTTGTCGTGGTTGCTGATCGCGTTGCGCGCCAGAGCCCAGATCGAATAACGGCGGGACATCCGTCCTCCCACTGATTGCGGATAGTTTATGCTAGGGCCCTCGCGTGACCCTGGCCAGAGGGTGCCATTGCCGCGTAGGAGGGGGGCGTCAACCCTGTTATGTTTTCCGCCGGAGGTGCTCTTAGGCGTGAAGGAAAGGCAATGCTGCGTAAGATTTCTTTGGGCGTGAGTATATTGGTCATGCTGTTGGTGGTTGCGGCGTTCGTGGTGCCGATGCTGATCCCCAAAGACTGGTTGCGTGAGCAGATCAAGGCGGAGGCAAAAAAGGCAACCGGCCGCGATCTTATCATCGGCAGCGACCTGAGCCTGCAACTGTTGCCCAGTGTCATGGTCAACATGAACGATGTGCGCTTCGCCAACGTCGAAGGCGGCAGCCGCCCGAACATGGTGAATCTGAAAGAACTGCGGATGCATTTGGCCTTGCTGCCGCTGCTGTCGTCGGAGGTGGAAGTTCGCGAATTCGTCCTGGTCGAACCCGACATCCTGCTGGAGGTGGACAAGAACGGCCGGGCCAACTGGGCCTTTAGCGGCAGCGAACCCGACGCGGAGCTCGGCACGGCAGCCGGCAGCGGTGCCAGCGGAGGGGATGCAAGCCAGAGCGTCGGCCTGGACAGCTTGCGTTTGGGCGACGTGCGTCTGCTCGATGGCCGGCTGGAATATCGGGATTACCGCAGCGGTACGGCAGAGACGGTAGAGGATCTCAACGTCGTTCTTCTCCCTGCCCGATATGAATAGCTCCCTGGGTGTGGATGGCAGCCTGGAATGGCATGACAAGGTGCTGAACGTGAAGCTGAACGCTGCCAACCCGCGGGCACTTTCCGAAGGCGATGTGAGCCCGGTGTCGCTGGTGCTGACCGGCGATCCCCTGGCCCTCGATTTCGAGGGGTCGCTGGATGCCGGGGCGCCGGGCGCGACCGGAAAGCTGACGCTGGATGTGCCGTCGGTGCAACGCCTGGCGGAATGGGCCGGAAACCCGTTGCAGGCGCAAAGGGACGTGTTTGGGCCGCTCGATATTGTGGGAGATCTTTCGGCGTCGCCCGGCAAGGTGACGTTCAATGGCATGACCCTGGCCTTCGACGAAATCGAGGGCACCGGCAACCTCAGCGCCGCATTGGGCGGCGCCGTGCCCAGCGTAAAGGGCGAATTGGCGTTGGGCGATCTGGACCTGAACCCCTACCTTGAAGCCTTTGGCGGTGGCGGCGAGGGCGAGGCGCAGGCGGAGACGGACGCCAAGCCCGCGGCTAAGAGCGAGGGCTGGAGCGATGAGCCTGTCGACCTGTCGGCGCTCAAAAAGCTGAATGCCGACCTTTT
>CAWEBB010000005.1:0-13676 GCA_963807085.1 uncultured Alphaproteobacteria bacterium | reverse complement strand
ATTCGAACCCTCGAGGACTTGCGCCCTTAACGGTTTTCGAGACCGCCCCGTTCAACCACTCCGGCACCTCTCCTACGCGAACCGGCCGGCGCCTGCGCAGCCCTGCCAAGTTCAGGCGCGCAACCTAAGCAAAGAGGCGGGCGGCTGCAAGACCGCATAGCGCGGCAACTTTGGCGCACCGGACCTCTTGACAGGAGCGCGCATATGACTAGGTTCTGCCCTTCGCTTTTGCAGCGGAACTCGGTTCGAACCATGGAAACAATAGCGCGAGCCGAGCGGCCGGTCTTCCGTGCCGCCGGAACGCCTATCGGAATTGGTTATATGTACGCAGTCATCCGGACGGGCGGTAAACAATATCGCGTCGCCAAAGACGACAAAATCACCGTTGAGCGCTTGCCCGGCGACGAGGGCAGTGAAATCACGATCGATCAGGTTCTGATGCTTGGGGGCGACAGCCCGCGCATCGGCAGCCCGACCGTCGAAGGCGCGAGCGTGAAGGCGACCATCGTCGCGCAGAGCCGCGCCGACAAGGTTATCATCTTCAAGAAGCGCCGGCGCAAGAGTCGCGGACCAAGAATGGTCACCGGCAGTTGCAGTCGGTGCTGCAGATTACGGCTATCGAAGGCTGATCCTTTAGATCGGGCTTATTAGGAGAAAGAGCCATGGCTCATAAAAAAGCAGGCGGCTCCTCGCGTAACGGCCGCGACAGTGCGGGCCGCCGCCTGGGCGTGAAGAAGTTTGGCGGCGAGAACGTGCTGGCCGGCAACATCATCGTCCGCCAGCGCGGCACCAAGTTCCATCCGGGCGCCAATGTCGGCATGGGCAAGGATCACACCCTGTTCGCGCTGAGCGACGGGCATGTGAAATTCGAGCGCAAACGGGGCGGGCGGTCTTTTGTCGCCGTTCAGCCGGCAGAAGCATCTGCGGCCGTGGCAATGGACGGCGACGATTAACGTGCGTTCGCGCCGGCTCTGACCACAAAGCCGGCGCGTGAACCTGGAGTTGACGAGCAAATTTCTCATCCCGGTGGATCGCGATTTGCCTAAAGGATACCCCGTCATGCGCTTCCTCGACGAAGCGAAAATCTTCGTGAAAAGCGGCGATGGCGGGCCCGGCTGCGTCAGCTTCCGGCGGGAAAAATTCATCGAATACGGCGGTCCCGACGGCGGCGATGGCGGCCGGGGCGGCGACGTGATCGTCGAATGCGTCGATAATCTCAACACGCTGATTGATTATCGCTACCGTCAGCACTTTAAGGCTGCGCGCGGCACGCACGGCATGGGCCGGCAGCGCACCGGCGCGCAGGGCGAGGACGTGGTGCTGAAAGTGCCGCCCGGCACCGAGATCCTCAGCGAAGACATGGACATGGTGCTGGCCGATATGACCGAGCCGGGTCAATGTATGGTGCTGCTGCGCGGCGGTGACGGCGGCTTTGGCAACGTGCACTACAAGACCTCCACCAATCAGGCGCCCAGGCGGGCCGATCCCGGCTGGCCGGGTGAGGAAATGTGGATCTGGCTGCGGCTGAAACTCATCGCCGACGTGGGTCTGGTCGGCCTGCCGAACGCCGGCAAATCCACCCTGCTGGCGGCGGCCAGCGCGGCAAAGCCCAAGGTCGGAGCCTATCCCTTCACCACCCTGCATCCGAATTTGGGTGTGGTCCGCCGGGGCGAGGACACGATCGTGCTGGCCGATATTCCCGGCCTGATCGAAGGCGCGAGCGAAGGCGCGGGGCTGGGCACGAAGTTCCTCGGCCATATCGAGCGCTGCGATCTGCTGGTGCACCTGGTGGATGGCTCCATGTGGCAGGATGTGGCGCTGGCCTACCGGACGGTGCGCGACGAGATCGCCGCCTATGGCGCGGGGCTGGAGGACAAGCGCGAACTGCTGGTGCTGAACAAGACAGACGCCATGGATGCCGACGAGCGCACGTTGCAACTGGGTTATCTGGCGGAAGCGGCAGGCTGCCAGCCCGACAATATTGCAGTTGTCTGGGGCAACGGGTGCGGGCGTTGATGAATTGTGCGGCCGGCTTATGCAGCATGTCGCTTATCGCAAGGCCTCGGAAACAGAGCCGGAACCGTTTGACGCCATGACGATCCCGTTCGACTGCGCCAAACGTGTCGTGGTCAAGATTGGCTCGGCGTTGCTGGTCGATCAGGCCACTGGTACGCCGCGGCAGGCTTGGCTGGATGCGCTGGCATCCGACCTCGCCGGCCTGCGCGCTGCCAACATCGAGACTGTTATCGTATCCTCGGGCGCGATTGCGCTGGGGCGGCGCAGCCTGAAACTTCCGTCCGGCCCCTTGCGGTTGGAAGAAAGCCAGGCGGCCGCCGCGACGGGTCAAATCCGGCTCGCACATGCCTACGAGACCGCGCTGGCGCCCCATGGCCTGCCGGTGGCCCAGATACTGCTGACGCTTTCTGATAGCGAGATGCGCCGGCGGTACTTGAATGCCCGCAACACATTGGCAATGTTGCTGAATAAAGGCGCGGTGCCGGTTATCAACGAGAATGACACGATTGCGACCGAGGAAATCCGCTTTGGCGACAATGACCGGCTGGCGGCGCGGGTTGCGGCGATGATCGGCGCGGATCTGCTGGTGCTGCTGTCGGACATTGACGGGCTTTATACCGGCGACCCTCGGCTTGATGTGAACGCGACGTTCCTGCCGCATATCCGCGAGGTGGACGCGACTATAGAGGCTATGGCGGGCGCGCCGGGGATGGATGGCTCCGGCGGCATGGTGACCAAGCTGGCGGCCGCCAAGATCGCCTTGGGCGCGGGCTGTCACATGCTGATCGCGAACGGGGATGCGCCGCATGCGCTGGCCGCATTGCGACGGGGCGAGGCGCGCTGCACCTGGTTCGAGGCCGCCACCACGCCGCGTACCGCCTATAAGAACTGGATTGCGGCAGCCTGTCCCCGCGTGGCACGTTGAGGATCGATTCGGGCGCGGCCACGGCGCTGGCCAAGGGCCGCTCGCTGTTGCCGGCGGGCGTGAAGGCGGTCGAAGGGGTATTCGGCCGCGGCGATGCGGTGATCGTCGCCGACCTGGACGGGCGCGAACTGGCGCGTGGGCTGGTTGCCTATGACAGGCGGAGGCGGTGAAGATTTGCGGCCACAAGACCGCGGAAGTAGAGGCGTTGCTTGGCTATCGCGGCCGGGGCGCTATGATTTACCGCGATGATCTGGCGCTGACCGTTCTTCGGCTTAGTGCCGGAGAGCGAGAGCCGACCGAGAAAGCGGTAAGTCATGACACAGCCCTTGTCCGATGTAGAAGCAGACGCCGTGATCGCCGAAATTGGAGCGAAGGCCCGTAAAGCCACCGAGGTGCTTGGCAAGGCGATGCCGGAAGCCAAGACGGCGGGCCTGCGCGAGGCGGCCGCCCGGGTTCGAGCCAGGGCCAACAGCCTGCTGGACGCGAACGCGACCGACTGCGCGCTGGCTGAGAAGAACGGCATCAGCGCGGCATTTCTGGACCGCTTGCGGCTTTCGCCGGAGCGGATCGAAGGTATCGCTACAGGCCTGGACGCCGTGGCGGACCGCCCAGATCCCATCGGCGCTGCGGACCAGGAATGGACCCAGCCGAATGGCTTGCGCATCAGCCGGGTACGGGTGCCGTTGGGCGTGATCGGCGTGATCTACGAATTCCGCCCGAACGTGACGGCGGATGCGGGCGGACTTTGTGTGAAAGCCGGCAACGCGGCGGTGCTGCGCGGCGGCTCCGACAGTTTCGAAAGCTCCGGCGTTCTGATCGATGTCTGCGCGAAGGCCTTGCGGCGGCGGGGCTGCCCGAAGATGCCGTGCAGCGCATCCCGACCAAGGACCGGAGTGCGGTCGGCGCGATGCTGCGCGGGCGCGGCGCCATCGACCTGATCGTGCCCCGCGGCGGCAAGAGCCTGACCGAGCGCGTGTTCAACGAGGCGCGGATGCCGGTGATCGGCCATCTGGAAGGGCTCTGCCACGTCTATGTGGATGCGGGCGCGGACCTGGAGATGGCGTGCGCCATCACCGTGAACGCCAAGATGCGGCGGACCGGCATTTGCGGCGCGGCGGAAACGCTGCTGGTGGACCGCCGGGCCGCGGATTCACATTTGCGGCCGCTGATGGATGCGCTGCTGGCGGCCGGCTGCGCCGTGCGGGGCGATGACCTCACCCAGGCCGCGGACGAGCGGGTAACGCCGGCGGTTGAAAGCGATTGGCGTACGGAATATCTGGACGCCATCATTGCGGTGCGGGTGGTCGACGGGGTCGAGGGTGCGATGGCGCATATCAACGAGTACGGCTCTCACCACACGGATTCGATTGTCACGGACGACGCATCAGCGGCTCGGCGCTTTATTCGCGAGGTCGACAGCGCCATTGTGCTGCACAACGCCTCGACCCAGTTCGCCGACGGCGGCGAGTTTGGCTTCGGCGCGGAAATCGGCATCTCCACGGACAAGTTCCACGCCCGCGGACCGGTGGGCGCGGACCAGCTCACCAGCTACAAATATGTGGTGCAGGGCGATGGCCAGACGCGGCCCTAAACCCCGCTCGGCATGAACAGGATCTATCCGGTTGCGCCCAGCATTCAGGGCTTGGGGCGAAGGAGCGGCGGAAGGATCGGCCTGCTGGGCGGCTCGTTCAATCCGGCGCATGCGGGGCATCTGCACATCTCGCTGGCGGCGCTCAGGAGGCTGCGGCTTGATGCGGTCTGGTGGCTGGTATCGCCGCAAAATCCGCTGAAATCCGCCGATGGGATGGCGCAGTTGGACGCGCGCATGGCGTCGGCCGCCGCCATGGCGCGCCATCCGAGGATTCACCCAACCGATATCGAGCACCATCTCGGCACGCGCTATACCGTCGACACACTGTCCCGGCTGAAGGCGCGCTTCCCGGGGGTGCATTTCGTCTGGCTGATGGGGGCGGACAACATGATCCAGTTGCCGCGCTGGGTGCGCTGGCATGAAATTGCCGAGACCGTGCCCATTGCAGTGTTCGGCAGGCCAACTTATTCTATGCGGGCCATGCTAGGCAAAGTTGCCCAACGATACGCGCATCAGCGCGTGGATACGGCGGATGCGGGCCGGTTGGCCGATTGCGCGCCGCCGTCGTGGGCGTTTTTTTCCATACAGTTGCACACCGCTTCGTCGACTGCCCTGCGTGAGGCCGGGCATGTGGCGGCGGATTTAGGAGGTCCAGACCATAACACCCCATCTTGAGGCGCAGAACGCGTATATTCCTTCGAACGCATCGACCAGAAACGCGGTCATGACCGATGCCGGCGCGAAGCTGCTGGAGCGTATTCTAAAAGTCCTTGACGACAACAAGGCCGAGGACATCGTCATCATCGATCTGGCGGAAAAGAGCCCGCTCGCCGATTATATGGTGGTGGCGAGCGGCCGTTCTCAACGGCAGGTGCAGGCGCTGGCCGAGTATGTCGGCAGGGCGGTCAAGGAACGGCTCTCCGGCCTGAAGGTGGAAGGCCAGGCGCAGGGCGACTGGATACTGATCGACGCGGGGGATGTGGTCGTGCACCTGTTCCGCCCGGAGGTGCGCGAGTTTTACAAGATCGAGGCCATGTGGGGTCTGACCACGCCGGAGACCGCCCGCAGCAGCATCGCCTCTTAAAGCAGGCGCGCCGATGCGGATCGTCATTGCCGCCGTGGGCCGCCTGCGGCGGGGGCCGGTTCAATCGCTGATCGAGACCTACGAAAAGCGGATCGTCTGGCCGTTCGAGATCCGCGAGGTCCAGGAAAAGCGGCCGTCGCCGCCCGGTGGCTTAATGGCCGCAGAGGCGGCACTGCTTTTGCAAGCGCTGCCCGAATCTGGTCCGATTGTCGCCTTGGACGAACGTGGTGACGACCTTTCCAGCAATGCTTTCGCAAAGCAGCTTTCCGAGTGGCGGGACCAAGGGAAATCCTCCTGTGGCTTTGCCATTGGCGGGGCAGACGGATTGCATGAAAGCATCCGCCAACGGGCAACGCGCACCGTTCGTTTCGGCCGCCAGACCTGGCCGCACATGCTGGCCCGCGCCATGCTGGTGGAGCAGATCTATCGCGCGCAGCAGATCCTGGGCGGGCATCCCTATCATCGGGAATAGAGCATGATGCGCCGACCCGGGCGGCTGGGCTGTGCAGCGCTTTGCGCTGTTTGGTTGAGCGCCGCCGCCGACCCGGAGCGGCGGCCGGCTGCAGAAAATTTGCGCGACAGCGAAGTGGCGCTGAAGCAGGCGGAGGCAGAGCGACAGGCCAACGAGGCCGCATTGATGGCGTTCCAGGCGGAATTGCAGACGTTGGGCCATGCGATGCAAGGGGCGGCGACCGACCTGCGCCGGCACGAAAAGACCATCGCTGCGATCGGCCGGAGCCTGAGGGAGCTGGAAGAACAGCGGAATGCGCGCCAGGCGGAATTGGAGCGCCGGCGGGAGCAGGTCGGCAGCGTGTTGGCCGCACTGGTTCGGCTGACTGCGCTGCCGCCGGAGGCAGCGCTGGTCGGGCCGGGCAGCAGTGACGACCGGCTGCGCGCGGCCCTGCTGGTGCGCGGGCTGGCACCGAGACTGGAAGCGCGGGCAGCACTGCTTGCCAGCGACATCGCCAGCATCCGCGAGGCGGAAGGCAAGGTCGCGGCCGAACGCGCGCGGCTGGCTGCGGCGAAGGTCGATCTGGAAAAGCGCACCCGCGCGCTCGCCGAGGTGGTGGAGCGCAAGAACGAGTTGCTGGCGGCGCGCGTGACGGCGGCGGACAAGACAGCGGCCATCGCCAAGCGCCTCGCCAAGAGCGCCGCCAGCCTGCGGGAGTTTCTGGGCCGGATCGACGCAGAGCGGTCTACCCGGCTTGCCGCCGTCGCTGCCGAAAGGCAGCGTCGGAGCGCGCTTGCAGCCTCGCGCGGCTTGACCCCGCCGCGGAGTGAAGCGCCGCCCTTGCGTCTGGCCGGGCTGGACGGGCAGGAGGGCGGGCTGATAGCGCCGGTGATCGGCCGTGTCGTCTATCGTTTCGGCGAGGGGGAGGGGCGCTTTACCCGGGGCGTCGCCATTGCCGCCGCGCCGAATACGCCCGTTCTGGCGCCGGCGGACGGCCGCGTGGTCTATGCTGGCCCATTCCGCGACTATGGCATATTACTGATCGTGGAACATGGCGGCGGCTTTCACTCGGTCCTGACCGGATTGGGGGTAAGTGAAACGATGGCGGGCCAGTGGGTCCTCGCGGGTGAGCCGCTGGGGCTGACGGCCGGCCATGGCTCGCTTTATATCGAAATCCGCCGGAACGGCCTGCCGGTCGATCCGCTGGCTTGGTTTACGGTCGACCGCAGCTGATCTGCGGCGGCCATTCGAGACGAATGGGAGACAGGAATGCTGCGCAGTGTCGGAATACTACTCGTTGCGGCGGTTATGGCGTTTTCCGCCGGTCCGGTTGGGGCGCAGGACAAATCGAGCGAAACCTATCGCTATCTGAACCTGTTCGGCGATGTGTTCGAGCGGGTGCGCGCGCAATATGTCGAGAAGGTATCCGACCAGGAACTGATCGAAGCGGCCATCAATGGCATGCTCTCGTCGCTGGACCCGCATTCGAGCTACCTCAACGAGGAAAGCTTCGAAGACATGCAGGTTCAGACCAAGGGGGAGTTTGGCGGCCTCGGCATTGAGGTCACGATGGAGAATGGCCTGATCAAGGTGGTCTCGCCCATTGACGACACGCCGGCCTACCGTGCGGGACTGGAGCCGGGCGACTATATCAGCCATCTGGATGGTGAGCCGGTGCTGGGCCTGAGTCTGGCGGATGCGGTGGAGAAAATGCGCGGCCCGCCGGACACGGACGTTACACTGACCATCCGCCGGGGCGAGGAAAACCCGTTCGACGTTACCCTGACTCGCGCCATCATCAAAATTCAGTCCGTGCGGTCGCGCTTGGAAGGCTCGGTCGGGTATGTGCGCATCACGAGCTTCAATCAGCAATCCACCATGCTGCTGCTCGATGCCGTCGAAAGGCTGAAGAAGGAGGCGCCAGACGGGAAGCTGACCGGGCTGGTGCTCGACCTGCGCAACAATCCGGGAGGGCTGCTGAACGAAGCGATTTCTATTTCCGACGCCTTTCTGGATCAGGGCGAGATCGTCTCCACGCGCGGCCGGGACGAGAACGACGCGCAGCGCTTCAACGCGGAGCCGGGCGACATTATCGAGGGGATACCGATGGTCGTTCTGATCAACGGCGGCTCCGCATCGGCTTCGGAGATCGTCTCGGGTGCGCTGCAGGACCACCGCCGGGCGATCGTCATGGGCACGCAGTCTTTTGGCAAGGGGTCCGTGCAAACCATCCAGGCCATACCCGCTCATGGCGCAATCCGCCTGACCACGGCCCGCTACTACACGCCATCCGGACGATCGATCCAGGCAAAAGGCGTCGAGCCGGATATCGAGGTGAAACCGGCCAAAATCGAAGAAATCGACGTCTCCGCCCGCCGCCGCGAGTCCGACCTGCGTGGCGCACTCGATAATATCGACCGCCCTGAAGGCGACGGCGGACAGGGCGGCGATGCCGCCGCCGCAGAGGTGCCGCCCGTGGACTATCAACTCGAAAGGGCGCTCGACCTGCTGCGCGGGATCGCCCTCTACAATCAAAGGTAGGAATCGCGGGGTCGGCATGAAGCCATCGGATCTGCCCTACCGCCCGTGTGTCGGTGTCATGTTGGTTAATCCGGCCGGGATGATTTGGGCTGGCCGGCGCATCGACACCCCGAACGGCTGGCAGATGCCGCAGGGCGGTATCGACAAGGGCGAGAGCCCGTGCGAGGCCGCGCTGCGGGAACTGCACGAGGAAATCGGGACCGACAAGGCCGAGATCGTGGCCGAAAGCCAGACTTGGCACCGTTACGACCTGCCGCCGCATCTGCTGGGCAGGGCCTGGGGCGGGCGCTACCGTGGGCAGGAGCAGCGCTGGTTCCTGATGCGGTTTACGGGGCGGGACAGTGATATCGACATCGCGACGGCGCATCCCGAATTCGATGCCTGGCAGTGGGTTGCACCGGGGACGCTCTGTCATCTGATTGTGCCGTTCAAACGCGACGTCTATGAGCAGGTGGTCGCGGAGTTTTGGCCTCATTTCGACGTAATGGGCTGGTAAAGAGAGCACAAATGTCTGAGACCGCTACCTTGCCGCTTGCCGGCATCCGCGTGCTGGAGTTCTGCCATACCATCATGGGGCCGACCGCCGGCGTGATCCTGGCCGATCTGGGTGCGGACGTGATCAAGGTGGAGCCTGCGCCCGCGGGCGACAAGACACGCCGCCTGCCGGGCTTTGCTTCGGGGTTCTTCACGGCATTCAACCGCAACAAGCGGGGCATCGCGCTGGACCTGAAGAGCGAAGCGGGCCGCGCCGTCGCTCACCGCTTGATCGCCCAGTGCGACATGCTATTCGAAAATTATGGCCCCGGCACCATGGAGCGGCTCGGCTGCGGCTACGACCAGGTCAGGCACCTGAACGAGGGCCTGATCTACGGGGCGCTGAAGGGCTTTCTTTCCGGCCCCTATGAACACCGCCCGGCGCTGGACGAGGTGGTGCAGTTCATGGGTGGGCTAGCCTATATGACCGGGCCGGTGGGCCAGCCGGTGCGGGCGGGCGCCAGCATCATCGACATGATGGGCGGCACCATGGCCGTGGTCGGCGCGCTGGCAGCACTGGAGGAGCGCAAGCGCACGGGCAAGGGCCAGTATATCAAGAGCGCGCTGTTTGAAAGCACCGCCTGGCTGATGACCCAGCACATGGCGGGCGAAAAGATCACCGGCCGCGAAATGCCGCCGATGCCGGCGCGCGAGGGCGCCTGGGCGGTCTACGAGCTGTTTGAAACGCGCGAGGGCCAGCCGATCTTCATCGGCATTACCAGCGACAATCACTGGCAGCGCTTCTGCAAGGAATTCGGGCGCGAGGACCTGCTGAGCGATCCGGACTATGCCTCCAACGAGGCGCGCGTCGCCATGCGCCCGACCCTGCTGCCGCTGGTTGCTGAACTTGTGAAGCCGCACACGATGGCGGAAATGGTGGCAATCGCCGAACGCATCGGCATTCCTTTTGCGCCGGTGGCGGAGACTAAGCACCTGCACGACGACGCGCACCTGAATGCAGGCCGGGGCATGCTGCCGGTGAATATGCCGAACGGCCAACTGGTGAAGCTGCCGCGACTGCCCATCGAGATGGACGGCCACGAGCTGGGCCTGTTCCGCCAGCCGCCCGCGGTCGGCGAGCACACGGCGGAAGTGATGCTGGAGGCCGGTTATGCGCAGGCCGAAATCGACGCGCTGGCTGCACAGGGTGCGGTAGTGTTGGGCGGATAGGACCGGACTGTTCGGAGTGCGCCGGTGACAATGGTGGGCTGGGACGCGGCTCGGGCGAGGGGGAACGGGAAGATTTCACTTTTCTGAGGGGAGCGCACAACTACCTCGTGGGGAATGGGCGCAGAAACCAAGGAGGTGCCTACCATGATGACGCAAACCCAATCCTCCCGGAATCAGGGCCGGGCCCTTTTGAACGGATGCGGAAGGCTGATGCTCGCCACTGTTTTGGGGGCGGCGCTGGCCATGCCTGCTTCAGCCCTGCCGCCAAGGGGCAAGGTGCCGGACGAGCTGCCGGACAACCTGCCGAAAACGCCGACAAAACCGCCAACAAAGCCTGATGGCGGAGCAAATACCGACGACGAAGTGCCGGTCAAGGAACGGCAATATCTTGTGGAGGTTCTGGCGATTGAGGCGTTGGACGAGACCGGTCCGGATTTCCCGGGCTCGAACGAGGTCTATGGCGTTTTTTCGACGACCTATGGCCCGACAGCCGTCACAATAAACCCGATCTATACCAAGGTGCTGGGCAATGTTGACGCTGGCGACCGCCGCGTTCTCTCCAGCGACCAACGCTGTCTTGGTCCATACCGGTTCAGCCATGAGGTCAGCGACAACGATGTCGTGGAGGGCTACAAGGGCGAGCGCTGGACGTGCATCGATACAGCGGCGCCGCTGGTGGTCGAATTCAAGCTGTGGGAATCGGACATCGACCTTCCGGAACCCTGGACATGGTTTCCCGTCGAGTTCGATGTGAGCGGAATTGATCCGCTGGCCAAGCTCGACGACGATGATGATCTGATCGGCCACGACACGATCACCTTTACCCCCGGCGGGCTTGCGCGCGACTTGCCCCGGGTGGGCGCCAGCGAGACCTACACCCGCACCCTGTCGCAGAGCGGGCGGTTCAACGTTACCTTCAAGGTCACACGCCATCGCTGATGCGGCCGTGGCCGCTCCCTCGGGCGGCCGCACCGTGTCTGGCCATAAGCCGAAGGCTGCATGGATGGCCGGACCGCCCGTCCGGTTTTGGGCGAAGAAGGTGCAGCGGCGCTTGGCGGCTGGCAATCAGCCGCTACACTCTCGGTCAAACCCAAACGCAACGCCAAGGGACTCCCATGACCACAAAAAATGCGCCGCCGCTCGAAGGCATGCTGGTGCTCGACTTTACCCGGGTGATCGCAGGGCCCTATCTGACCCAGATGCTGGGCGACCTGGGCGCGGAGATCATCAAGATCGAAGACCCGCGCGGTGGCGATGATTTCCGGCACTACCGGCCGGCCGGCTGGCAGGGCGATGCGCCCTATTTCTTGGGCCTGAACCGCAACAAGAAGAGCGTGGCGATTGACTTGGGCAGCGAGCAGGGCAGGGCCGCCTGTCTGGCGCTTGCCGAGAAGGCTGATATCCTGGTGGAAAATTTCCGGCCCGACGTCATGGCGAAATACGGTTTGGCCTATGATGATCTAAAGGAACAGAACCCGCGGCTGATCTATTGCTCGATTTCGGGCTACGGCCATTCCTCACCGTTCCGGCTGGTCGCGGGCTACGATCCGGTCGCGCAGGCGGAAACCGGATTGATGTATTTGACCGGGCCAAAAGAGATCGAGCCGCAGAAGGCCGGCGCCTCGGTCGCGGACACTTTCACCAGCCTGCATGCGGGAATGGCGCTGATGGGCGCCATCCAGGCGCGTCATCGTACAGGCGAGGGGCAGCATGTGGATGTTTCCCTGTTCGACTCGATGCTGGCGGCTGCAGGCTATGCCGCCATGTATCCGATGATGGTGGGAGAGGACATGCCGCGCTATGGCAATGGCTCTCTGGTGCTGACACCGCTCGGCACCTATGACTGCGCGGACGGCCAGATCATGATCGTGGTCGGCAACGACCGGCAGTATAAGCGCTTTTGTGAGGCCTTGGAACGCCCGGACATGGCGACGGACCCCCGCTACGGCTCTCTGGGGGACCGGCTGGCCAACCGGGAGACGCTGGAAATGGAAGTGGAAAAGGAGCTGAAAAAGCGTCCGCGCGAGGAGTGGGTGCAGCGCCTTCGCGACGCCGGCGTGCCGGGCGGGGCGGTACGCACGCCGAAGGAAGCGGTTGCCTCGCCCGAAGCAGCGGGGCGTGAGATGATCCAGCCCGCCGATTATCGGGACGGGCAACAGGATGTGGTCGCGTCGCCCTTTAAGCTCTCGGCCACACCGGTGCGCAAGCCGGGCCGCGTGCCGACGCTCGGCGAGCATACGGAAGAGGTGCTGGGGGGCATGCTCGGCCTTTCGCCCGAACAGATGAAGGCGGCTTCGGGCGGGAAGTAACGAGCGGCCCTACTTCGGGAACCAGTATTTTTCGTCCGCCGGGAATACGGCGCGGGTCTCGGTGCGCTCGACGGGCCCGTCCAGCACGTGGCCGACCGCCTTCCAGACCTGATAGTGCGGGAAGGTACGGTGCGCCTCGACCGCTGCTTCGTCCCGGTAGACTTCGTAGAAATAATAGACATTGCCGTCCTCCAGATCCTGGAGAACGTTAAACCGGGCGCAGCCGGGCTCGTCCCGTTCAGAGGCGATGGCGTCAACCTCGATGGCATCCAGGAACTCCTGACGGCATTCGGGTTTGATGCGCAGTTTCAGCCATTTGGCGATCATAGTGTGTCCTTTCAACGATAGCGGGAGAGCGGTTGAACGCGCGTCACGCAGTCGGGTCGTCCAGGCCAGCCGCCTCCAGCGCGCGCTTCCGTGCCTCTTTCATGTCGTAGCGGGCGCGGGTGACGATGCGCTGGGCGTGCAGGCCGCCCCCGCTCTGGAGGATTGCGACGGAATGGTACCCGGCATAGGCGCTGGAGGTGAGATCGCGCATCGCCAGTAAAAGCTGCGTGCGGTAGTTGCCGTCGATGGACTGCTTGGTCCCCATGTATTTGCGCACCAGATGCCCGATCTCCGGGTTCGCCAGGTCCAGCGTCGAGGGCGCCGTCACCAGTGAGCCGCCGGCAATGTCCTGCAGGTTCTGGATCATCTGCGCCCGGCCGGCTGCGCCCTGGTACTTGCCGGCATTGGCGTAAAGCTCGTTCGGCGCAACGACGCCATCGGCGCTGACCGTGGCGTTGGCGAGCGCCGCTTCGAGCGTCGCCCGGACCAATGTCGCGTGAATGACCATGTCGGCGATTTTGGAGCGAATATTGTCGGAGCGCTCCAGGCCGTTCGCCTCGGCGATTAGCTGGGCGAAACCGATCATCATGTCGGCCTCGTCCGCCATGTTTTTGAGGCCGTTGATGCGCACCCAAAGCCCCAGCGAATGGGCGAAGATGGCGGCGGCCTCGACCTCGCCATTCAGGAAGATGCGCTCCTTCGGCACGAACACGTCGTCGAAGATGACG
>CAWEBB010000004.1:0-12305 GCA_963807085.1 uncultured Alphaproteobacteria bacterium | reverse complement strand
CAGGACTGGACTGTCAATCCCGGAAAGAACTAGCTCGCCCTATTTCTTCTTGCGCCACAAAGCCGACGTGGAATTTTCGCGCACACCACTGCGCAGGAACTTGAACCCTGGCAGCGATTTGGGTGACTAAAGGCTGGATCGGCTCGCCTATCAATGTCTGCACTGGAGGAAATTACCACCGTTAGGCTCACTCAACGAGAGGCTGCTAAGTGCTTGGAGCAGCCATGTGATGTGCCCTAGGTCATCGCCGACGTCGTGCAGTTAGTGGACTCATCTGTCTCGGTCAGATCACTACGCCGGAATGTGCGTGGTCGTGACCTCGATCAGCGCCTTGCCGCCGTCCCCCTTTACCTGGGTGCGTACCACCGTCACCCTTGCGCCCGCACGGACGACCACGGCCTCCGCCTCGATCGTGCCGCCTGTCTGGTTGCGCAGCATGGTGGCGTGCAGATCCACCGTCACCATGAACTTGCCCTCGTTGGCGGTGCCGGCTTGTGCCTGGATCGCCATTTTAGTGGCGGTATTGTCGGCCAGCGAGAGCATGGTGCCCGCATGGATCGCGCCGGTGGGATTCAGGTGCTCCGGGCGAAGCGCGAGGCGCACCAGCGTGCGCTCGGGCGTCGCCTCCACCGTCTCGAAACCCATCCATTCGGATAGCGGACTTTCCGTCTTAGCGGTAAAGTCAGTCATCAAAGTGTCTCCTGCGGCCGCGCGTTGGAAAGAAGGCGGGACGGAATGACTATCATCGTTTTCGGCTCCATAAACACGGATCTTGCCTTACGCGTCGAGCAGTTGCCGGCGCCCGGCGAGACCGTGCTGACCGCGGACTACCAAGCCATCCCCGGCGGCAAGGGGTGTAACCAGGCCGTGGCGGCGGCGAAGCTTGGCGCGGCCGATGGCCCGCTTGAGCCTATCGACGTACGCATGGTGGGTGCAGTGGGCGACGACGCCTGGGCCGCGATCCCCCTGCAGGCGTTGGAGGCGGCGGGCGTCGACACGCACGACGTCCGTGTGACCGATGCGCCGACCGGGCTGGCCTCGGTCATGGTGGCGGCAGACGGCGAAAACGCGATCATCGTCGCCAGCGGCGCCAACCGGAAGGTGCAGGCCACGCAACTCACCGACATCCGCGCCGGCGACGTGCTGGTCTGCCAGATGGAGGTGCCATTCGCGGAAACCGCCGAGGCGCTATTGGCGGCGAAGGCGGCGGGCGCCACGACCGTCCTGAACCTCGCTCCCTTTGGCGAACTGCCGGAGCGGGCCTGGAGAGCTGTCGACCATTGGCTGGTGAACGAACTGGAAGCCGAGGCTCTGGCCACGCAGGTCGGGCTGATGGCCGTGGTCGATCCCATGGCCCTGACCCGGCACTTGGCGGAACGGCTGCAGGCGACGGTGATCATGACCATCGGCAGCGACGGCGCGGTGGCGGCAGAGGCAGGCGGCACGGGTTGGCGCGTCTGCGCCCTGCAGGTCCGGGTGGTGGACACCACCGGCGCCGGCGACGCCTTCACCGGCAGCCGGGCGGCGGCACTGGCCCGGGGAGGGAAGCTGCCGGACAAACTCGAGCTGGCAAGCGCCGCGGGAGGTTTGGCTTGCACTGGGTTTGGCGCACAGGCGGGATTGCTGAGCGCGGACCGGGTCGCCGAGGTGCAGCACCGCATTCGGATCGAGCGGGCCTGATCGCCGGGCGCTTCGACGCTGCCCGCGGTGCGGCGAACACTTCCAGACAACGACAGGAGACGCCCCCATGAAAATCACCGCCATCCGTACCCACTGGCTATCCGTGCCATCCCGGAAGCGCAACAGCACACCTCCGACTTCGGCCGCACCCGCTCGTTCGACGCGACATTGGTGGAGGTGGAGACCGACGCCGGCATTACCGGCTATGGCGAGGCGAAGGCGGCGGTCGGCTCCCGGCACCGATGCCGGGCTGGTGACCATCGTGGAGAAGGAACTCGGCCCGCTGCTGATTGGCCAGGACCCGCGCCAGATCTCGCGGCTTTGGGATGTGATGTATAACGGCAGCCGCGCCCATTACGCCATCGCCCGCGGCCATGTTTTCCCGTGTGGGCAGGCGCGGGCACGCGGTCAGCGCGACCAGCGGCATCGACATGGCGCTTTGGGATCTTCTGGGCAAGTCGCTGGGGGCGCCGGTACACCAGCTGATCGGCGGCAGGCGGCACGAGAAGATGCCGGCCTATCCTCCGGCGGCTGGAAGCCCACGGCGGAAGTCGGCGCGGAACTCAAAAGCTATATCGACCGGGGCAATTTCAAGGCGGTGAAGATGCGGGTCGGCTCCGGCGACGGCACGCTGGCTCACTCAATCGAGCGGGTGCACGCCGCGCGCGACTATCTGGGGCCGGACATCGCCCTGATGTGCGACGCCCACGGCACCTTCACCGTATCCGAGGCAAAGCGCTTCTGCCGCGCGGTCGCCGACTGCAATATCGACTGGCTGGAGGAGCCCGTCACCGCCGACGACAAGCGCGGGCAGGCGGAGGTGCGGGCTGCGACTGACATTCCCATTTCCTGCGGCGAAAGCCAGTCCCCCCGCTTCGCCTTCCGCGACCTGGCGGAACTGTCGGCGGCGGATATTTTCCAGCCGGACCTTTCCATCGCGGGCGGCATTACGGAGGCGGTGCGGATCGAGGCTATCGCCGCGGCCTACCAGATCCGCTTTTGCGCCGCATCTTTCGGGCGGGGCGCTCTGTTTTGCCAGTGGGCTGAACGTGCTGGCGGCGGCGACCAGCGGCTTTATCGTCGAATATTCGCTCGGCGCGAACCCGATGCTGCACGAACTGGCGGTCGAGACTTTCACGGTCGTGGACGGCTACCTGGAAATCCCGGACCGTCCCGGACTCGGCGTGACCATCGACCAGGAGTTCGTCGCCACATACCGGGTAGCGCCATGACTCTTAGGCCGCCTCGCGCCGGGACGCCTCCCAGCCGATCATCGCCATTTTGCGCGGCAGGCCCCATTCGTAGTTGCGCAGATAGCCGTTCGAGAGAATGGCCCGGTGGCCGGGGATCAGGTAGCTGACCGGGTTCCGCCCGATCGCCGCACCCACCGCCCGCGCGGCCTTAGGCTGGCCGATGGCCTTCGCGACCCACTGATAGGGCACCAGCCCCCAGTCGGGGATACGCAGAAGCGCCTCCCATACCCGGACCTGGAAATTGGTGCCGGAGAGGTGCAGCGGGATGCGCTCGCCTCCCTTGCCGAACACGGCGGCGGCCAGGGCCGCGGTCTCCTCTGGCGCCTCTGTGGTACGCGCCGCGGGCCAGCGCGCCGCCATATTTGCAAACACTTTGGCGTTGTTCCCGGTCGCAAAGGCGAGCCCGCAGAGCCCGCGCTCCGTCACCATCACGAGCGCCTGGCCGAAGGGCGAGGCGTGCCAGCCATAGCAGATGGTCACTCCTTCGCCGCGCTTTTTGTAATCGCCGGGCGTGATCGCCTCATGGGCCACGAACAGGTCGTGCAGCCTTCCCGGCCCCGACAGCCCCGCGTCGAGCGCGGCATCCAGCACGCTGTCGCTCTCCGCCAGCCGCTGCTTGGCGTAGTCGAGGGTCAGATAGCTGAGGAAGCGTTTGGGACTGACCCCGACCCAGCGGGTGAAGACCTTTTGCAGATGCGCCGGCGCATAGCCGATATGCTCGGCCAGCTCTTCGAGGCTGGGCTGTTCCGCCCGCATGTCGGCGAGCCAGGCCATGGCGGCCTCGATCAGTTCATACTGGGGCGCGGTCGTTTCGGGCGAAAGTTGCATCGTGGCATTCATGGTGCAGAGCCTCCGTGGCTGCTTGATCCGATGAAGCCAAGATGACGTGGAGTGTGTCACCCGGCCACCCGGATCGTGCGCACTCCCGCCGCCGCGCCGAACTCAGGCTTCCGGCCCCGGCAGCTTACCCAATTCCGTCAGCACCTGTTGAGCGATCTGGGTCGCATCGCGCGCCGCGGGAAAGCCCGCATAGATAGCCGTGTGCAGGATTGTCTCGCGGATTTCCTCCACGGTCGCGCCGTTGTTCACCGCGGCCAGCAGATGCACCCGCAACTCCCCCGCCCGGCTGAGCGAGGTCAGGCTGGCGATGGTCAACAGCGAGCGGGTTATAAGGTCCAGGCCGGGGCGCGCCCAGACCAAGCCATAGCCCGCTTCCTCGGCCAGGCGGTTGTAGGCGGCGGTGAAGTCGGTCTCCCGCCCGTCGCGAGCAGCCACATAGTCTTCGCCAAAAATCTCGACGAGCAGCTTGCGGCCTTTGTCGGCGGCGTCGGACATCTAAACCTCGATCACCACATATTCGTCCTCGACCGATACGTCGAAGACCTCAGCCTTGTAGGGTCCTTCTTTCATGCCCTCCTGCACCGCGGCGCCACTGGCGACTTCAACCGGATAGGGACGGACGCGGATTGAACTGGGATCCACCTTGCTCTGCCCGGTCGCCAAATCGAACTCCCAGCCATGCCACGGACAACGCACGATCTGCTGGGCCCGTGAATAGTGGTATTGCCCAGGTTCCGCCAACTCGACCAAGCCAATCAAGCGGCCCTTGCACAGGCTGCCGCCCTGGTGCGGGCAGCGGTCCAGCACCGCAAAAAACGTGCCGTCGATGTTGAACAGCGCGATCTCGCGCTTGCCGGCCGTGACCAGCTTGCGCGACCCTGGCGGCATCTCCGCCAAGGTCGCAACCACATGCTTTTCCCGTTGCCGCCCGCCGCGAGCCGGTGCCGCCATGGCCCTCTCCAGCCCCTAAACCGGTTGCGGCTTGTACAGTTCCAGCGCGTTCTGCAGGAAGTACTTCTGACGGCGTTCCTCATCGATGCGCAGCGGCAGCGCCTGCTCTGGATGGTCGAAGTCCCAGTGCGGGTAATCGGTCGCGAACAGCAGCCGGTCCCAGCCGATCCAGTCGAACATGTCTAGGATGTGCGGCTTGAATTCCGGCTCTTCCATCGGCTGGGTGGTCGCCCAAACCTGGTTTTTCACATAATCCGACGGTTTCTTCTTCAGGTGCGGAACCTCATCGCCCATAAATTCCATCAGCTTGTCCATGCGCCAGCAAAGCGACGGCAGCCAACTGAAGCCGCCCTCGACCAGCACCACTTTCAGTTCAGGCGAGCGTTCGAACGCGCCTTCCATCACCAGGCTCATCAGCAGCGATTGCTGGGCCTGGGCGTGGCCGATCATTTCTTCCAGATAGTAGGAAGGCCAGCCGCCACCGCTTACCGGCACGCCGCCATAGCCGAAGGCGTGAATCGCTACCGGGAAGCCGTTCGCCGCCGCCGCCTCGAACAGTTTCCAATAGCGCTTTTGCCCGAAGGGCTCGGCCGAACGGGAAAGCAGCAGCACCTGGCAAAAGTTCGGATCGCCCGCCCGCGCCTCGATCTCCGCGACCGAAACATCCGTGTCTTCATAGGGCACGACGACGGAGGCTTTGACGCGCGGCTCCTTTGAGCTCCACTCGGCCACCTGCCAGTCATTGATGGCCCGGCAGAGCGCACCGCCGAACTCCAGGTTCTGCATGCCCTGGCCGGTGCGCAGCGGGTTCAGGGTCGCGAACTGCACGTTCAGCGGGTCCAGATGATGTTCACGCATGAAGGCGAGCGAGGACCCCGGCTTGCCGCCGCCCGGCGGGTAGGCGTCACGCCGCGCTGCATCCGGCTGACCCTTCGGATAGGCGGGGCCGGTAATGTAAGGCTGGTGCGCTCGCGAGCCATAGCTGGCCATATAGTCCTGCCAGCGCTTTTCCAGGAACGGGAACAGCTCTTTCTTCATGTCGGCCGGCACCACATGCACATCGCAGTCGGCAATCGCCAACGCAGACTTGGCCTGTGTTTCGGGCGTGTCGAGAATTTGAACTGTCGGAGGGGTCATGGGACAAATCTCCTATAGGCGCGCATAAGTGGCGCGCGGGTTATCTACCATCATCTTATGAATCAGGTCTTGGGACAAGCCCGGCGGCAGCGCCGCCTTGCCCTCGAACTGCCAATGGGGGAAGTCGGTTGCGAACAGCAGCATCTCGTCGGTGCGCAGATGTTCCACGATTTTTTCGATCGTCTCCGCATCGCCCGGCCCGTCCAGCGGCTGGGCGGAGAGGCGGATATGATGCCGCGCGATCTCCCACGGCGGCTCCGTCACCCACGGGATTTCCGCCCGCATGCCGCGCCAGAACTTGGTAATGCGCCACAAATGCATTGGCAGCCAGGTAACGCCCGACTCCAGGAATACCACGGTCAGGTCCGGGAATTTCTGAAACACTCCCTCGCAGATCAGGCTGGTGGTCATGGATTGAAAGGCGAGCGACTGGGCGCAATAGTCCTCAATCAGATAGCTGGGCCAGCCGACCGGCGTCGGCGGGTGGCGGTAGCTGCTGCCTGCGTGAATGCCGACAGGCAGGCCGTGCCGTTCGGCCGCCTCATAAATCGGCCAGTAGTAGCGCCGGCCAAGCGGCATCTCGTGCATCACCGGGATCAGCACCTGCACGAAACGCGGATCGGCCGCCCAGAACTCGATCTCCTCAATCGAATATTCGACTGACTGCACCGGCAGCACGATGGAGGCGCGCAGCCGCGGCTCCCTGTCCAGCCATTCCTTGGCGATCCAGGTGTTGACGGCGCGGGCAAAACCCTTCGCCATGTCCTCGCTGAACAACAGGCGCACGCCATAGATGCAATTCGCGATGGCGGCGGAAAGACCAAATCCGTCCAGCGCTTCGGTCTGCATCTGCGCCAGGCTGGAGCCGGGTTTCTCGCCCGCAATCCGCCAGTCGGGGCGGCAGGTGAGCGGCGCGTCCGGCGGGTAGCCGATGGACTCCAGATCGTGCACGCCGCGCTGCTGCACCGTGTCGGCCCAATGGTCTTCCAGATAGGGCAGCAGCGCCTGGTTCGACGGCACCCCCGGGTGGATGTCGCAGCAAATGCCACCGGTGGGCAGAGTGCGCTCGCTACTGCTGCGGGCGGTCGGTTCAACGGTCGTGGCGGTCATAACGCGATAAGGTTTCCATTGAAAGTGTCCCCCGTCAGGGGCAGGCCGTGATCGTAGAAAGCCACACGGCGCACTCAAGCTCAACTGCCATAGATATAGGCAGACGTTCGGAGCAATGGAACGCCTGCCTTCGCGGATTGCTACTTGTCGAGCCACATTTGCTCAAAGCGCCAGTCGTTATAGATACTGTCGCGCTTGCGGACGATGCCTTTCAGGTAAGGCTGCCAGCAGGTGTTGACGCTGCCGCTATAGATCATGGGCCGCGCGCCGTCTTCGATTAGCGCCCGTTCAATGTCCCAGACGATCGCCTTGCGCTTGACCGGATCGGTCTCGCGGGATTGTGCCGTGATCAGCTTGTCGATCGCCGGGTTGCAGTAGTTGGTGTAGTTGTTCTGCGCATCGCAAAGATAATTGGCCTTCAACACTGCATCCGGATCGTCCACGGCAGATCCAGTCAAGTTCAGGGCTACGGTATAATCACCCTTGATCATCCGGCTGAAATAAAGCGACGATTCCACTATTTCTAATTCCGCCTCGAAATAGATTTGGTTCAACTGGTCGACCAGAATAACCGCCGGGTCTTTGTAGGCGGTGAAGTCGCGGGTAGAAACCTTGATCTTCAGCTTATTGTTCGCGTTATACCCCTGGGATTCCATCAACTCGCGCGCCTTGGCGCGCCGCTCTTCCACCGTGCCGGCATAGCTTTCCAGCTTCTCCAACTCTTCCTGCGGCATGCCCCAAACGCCCTCTGGCGGCGGCAGCATCGCAGCGCTGATCATACCGGCCTTGTGCGTCACGATGTCGATGAAGCTCTGCCTGTCGATCGCCAGCACCATCGCCTTGCGAAGTGTCGGATTGTCGAACGGCGGATTGGTCCGGTTCACCGCCAGGTTCACGGTCACGTTGGTGGGCGCCAGATCGCAGATTGCGTCCGGGTCTTGGCTCTTGACCTGGTCGAGGATCGGCATGGTCACGTCACCAATGAAGGTCAGGTCAAACTCTTTCGCCGTAAACGCCAGCACACGTGTCGGTCGGCTGCGGATGATGGCCCAGTTGATGCCATCCAGATAGGGCATGCCTTCTTTCCAGTAGTCTGGATTGCGAACAACCTTGATGGTGGAGTTGCTGTTGAACTCGGCGAACTTGAACGGGCCGGTGCCGATCGGGTTCGTTCGCATCTCTTTGGCCGGCACGTGGCACGGATAAACCACGCCGAAGCCGGATCCGAGCAGCGTCAGCAGCGAGGGCTGGGGATGTTCCAGGTGGAAGGTCGCCTGGTAATCATTTTCAACCGTTACTTCCTTCAGGTTGGAATACCAAACCTTGCGCGGATTCTTGCGGAAGCCGCCTTTCTCCTTTTCGATCAGCCAGTGCCAGGTGCACTGCACGTCTTTCGCCGTAAAGGGCTTCCCGTCATGCCACTTCACGCCTTGGCGCAACTTAAAGGTCAGCTTGGTTAGAGTCTCGTCATAGGACCAGCTTTCCGCCAAGTCGGGCACGATGGTATCGGCCCCGCTGCTGGGCTTGGTCTGGTCGGACAGTACCAGGTTGTTGAAGACGGATGCCATCGGCATCACGGTCGCGATGGTGCCTTCTTCGTGGATGGAGAGGCTGGGGGGATTTGAGCTGTTATAGACTTTCAGCACGCCGCCCTGCTTCTGTGACCAAGCGGGCCCTGCCGCTGTTATGCTGACTAACAGCGCTGTGGATGCTGCCAAAGCCGCTGCTTTCCGCAGAAACTTTCCTCTCTGGCGAGGACCCAGGAGCAAGGTGCAATGCATGGCGTTTCCCTAATATTTTTGGTGGTTGCGGCTTTTCGCGCCGGAGTATAAGGCGATGCAAACGCCTAACGCCTCAGTTGAGCGCAACGCGCGATGCCTGCCAAGATGTTTCTGCTGGAGATGATGCCGGTCGGGCCGGCGCGGATATGGCCGTTTAGCACCCGTAACGTGTCGTTGGAGCTGTCACCGTCCGCACCCGGTACGCTCGCAAAAGGCTCAACAAAACCACACTAGGATATATGGCTGATGGACTTCGGTATCGCGCTCGCCACCCCGGCGGACTGTTGGAAAACCGTCAAACGTGCCGAGGAACTCGGCTTCTCCCATGCTTGGTTCTATGACACGCAGATGCTCAGCGCCGATTGCTTCGTCGCAATGGGCGCTGCGGCGGTCAAGACGACGAAAATCCGGCTGGGAACGGGTGTGCTTATCCCCTCGAACCGCATTCCTGCCGTTGCCGCCAATGCCTTTGCCAGCCTGAACCAGCTTGCGCCCGGCCGCATCGATTTCGGCGTCGGCACCGGCTTTACCGGGCGGCGCGCCATGGGCTTCGGCGCCATGAAGCTGGCCGACATGGAGGAATATATCCGCGTCGTTCAGGGTCTGCTCGACGAGGAAACCGTCGAAACCACCTTTGAGGGCAAGCCCGCCCGCATCCGCTTCCTGAACCCGGAGGCCGGGTGTATCAACACGAACGACCCGATCCGGCTCACCATTTCTGCCATGGGGCCGAAAAGCCGGAAGCTGACGGCCAAGCTCGGCGCCGACTGGATGACCTTCACCAACGGGCCAGAGCCCGCCAACAGCCAACTCGCAGATATGCAGGCCGCCTGGGGCGAGGCAGGCCACGCGGCCGACGACCTCTATTCGGTGCATTTCGCGCTCGGCTGTGTGCTGGCGGAAGGCGAGCCGGCAGACAGCGAGCGCGCCATGGCCCAGGCGGGCCCGCGCGCGACCGTGCAACTGCACCGCGCCGTCGATGAGGCGGTCATGGGTCTGCACAACACCCAGAAACTGCCGGACTGGCTGGCCGACCTGCGCGACCGCTATGTGCAGGCGGCAGCGGGCTTCGAGGCCGAAGAAAAAGACCGCTATTTGGTCACCCACCGCGGACACCTGCTGTTCGTCCGACCGGAGGAACGGCCCTACGTCACCGCCGATCTGATCCGCTATACCTCATGGACCGGCACGGAAGCCGAGATCAAAGACCAGATCGCCGCCATCCGCGACGCCGGCTACAGCCAGTTCACCGTGCAACTGGTGCCCGGCCAGGAAGACGCCATCGAGGACTGGGCCCGAATCAAGGAGGTGTTCGCGTGAGAAGCGGCCCATTCAACAGCAGAGGGGGCACACGTTGCGTTGGCTTCTGACCCTAGGATTGGTTCTGCTGCCGGCATGGGCGGCGGCCAGTGATGACAAGGCCTGGATCAGCCAAGGCTGGTCGATCGCCGCCGTGGCGGGGCCATGGTCGAACCAGGATTCGAGCGAGATCTTCCTCAATGGCCGATGGGAAACCCAGTCTGTCGTGGTCATGGGCACTATCAACAAGGAATTGTTCCGCCTTGCCGAGCCCTTTGTAATCGAGGCGGAGGCGGATTTAGGCCGCCATTTTCATGGCGCGAGCGATTGGGTTTTCAGCGGGCACGGCGTGGCGCGTTGGCAGCGATTCCCTTGGAATGATACGGTCGAGACGACTTTTGCCGGGGGGTATGGACTGTCCTTTTCAACCGGGGCGCCTACCGAGGCGGATGGATCAAAATTGCTGGCCAGTCTAATCTTCGAACTCACCCTTACGGAGCCAGGTTCTGATATCGCCGCCACCCTCCGCTATCAGCACCGTTCCAGCAGCTTCGGCCTTACCAGTGACGGCCAGCAGGATGAGGGCACCGGGTTCCTGCTGGGTATCCGCTACCGGTTCCCGTAGTGCCAACGGCGGCTCCAGCCAACCACCTACCAGCCCTTGCCATAGGTGCTGGGCACGACCTCGGTCGCGGTCGCCTCGCGCCGGCCGAGCCAGTAAGCCTGCTGGTCCGGCACCGTCGCCAGATGGTCGACGCCCAGCTTGCGCGCCGCATCCATCGGCCAGTTCGGGTTGTAGAGAATTTCCCGAGCCAGCGCGATGATGTTTGCCTGCCCCTTCGCCACAATTTCTTCTGCCTGTTCAGCATGCACGATCAGGCCGACTGCCATGGTCAGTATATCAGCCTCGCGCCGGATCGCGTCGGAGTAGGGCACCTGATAGCCATAGGTGGGCGCGAACTCGGTCGGGCTGCCCTGCATGCCGCCGCCGGAACAGTCAATCGCGTCGACTCCCACAGACTCATGCCACCACAGCACGGCGTTCGTGGAACACCAGGCGGTCGAAGTCGTAGGCGATGTTGGCAAGCGCCAGCTTCGCTTCGGCCCGCGCCAGGCCGATGGTGCGGATGAACAGGCCAAAGCGCGTCTTTTGATGGGCAAAGACATGTTCGATGCGCGCCCGCACGGATGACTTCCTGGCATTGGCTCGCGCCGTCGCCTTGGGCATCGGCCGGCCGTTCGGTTTGCGGCGATGGATGCAACTGGTCAGCATCCGGGATGCCAGCCATTCCTCGTTTTGCTGCGAGCGATAGGCGGTATCGGCCCAAACCTCCGAAGAGGTGTTGGCCGTCGTCACCAGCCGCCGGTGTCAACGCCGGTTGGAAAGTGGCCCACTTCGCCGGCTTAAAATAGGCCCGCCCGTGTTATGAGCATGCCAGCGCGTGCGGAGCCTTTGGTGTAGCTCAAGCGCGTGCTGGCATGCGGCGGTGGCCGTTAGGTTTTGTCCTTTCCGGTTGAAGCCGGACCGATGATACCGGCTTTGCGTTTGTCCTTCAGCCGGTAGCTCTCGCCCTGGATCTGCGCAACCTGGGCGTGATGCAGCAGCCGGTCGAGCATGGCGGCGGTCAGCACCCGGTCCCCGGCGAACGCCTGGTCCCAGGTGGAAAAGCTCAGGTTCGAGGTCATGATCGTCGAGCCCCGCTCGTAGCGCGCCGCCACGATCTGGAAGAACAGATGGGCCTGCTCACGCGACAACGGCAGATAACCGATCTCGTCGACGATCAGGAGCGCATACCGGCTCAGTCCCTTCATCAGATCCGCCAGCCGTCCCTGGCGCACCGCCGTTTCCACCTGCAGCATCAGATCGGCCGCCGTCGTAAAGCGGGTCTTGATGCCGGCGTTCGCCGCCTTCAGTCCAAGCCCGATGGCCAGATGCGTCTTGCCCACGCCCTCCGATCGTGCGTCATACTGCTCACCTCGCTATGTCATTGGAACTTAATGACTGTCTGATCCGGATTTGGTGGTGGCGGGCGTTTTGCGTGCGGAATGGCCGGTCCGCCTGCAGCGATGGCCTCGACATCCGAGCGCTTGATGATCCATGGCGCGCCCTTGCAGTGCTGTCGAGCCCGAAAGATACCGTCCTGGATCATACGTCGGACCGACATCGCGCTGCAGCCAATGAGATCGGCCGCCTCCGCGAGGGTGACCTCGCCACGCGCCGCCCGCTCGCCCTCTTGATAGACCGCGATGGAAT
>CAWEBB010000003.1:0-128373 GCA_963807085.1 uncultured Alphaproteobacteria bacterium | reverse complement strand
GGCGCGCGGCGTGATGGCATGCGGACCGGCTCCGCCGTCTGACGGAGTTTGTGGGTCGGATTTTCATGAGGCTGGAGGTGTGGGGGACGGGTTCGGTCGGCGGCATCTTCGCCGCGCCGGTCACGGGGCGCGGTCTGCATGGCCGAGAGCATATGCGCGATGACCGGCCTGTTCGGCGTTGCGCTGGGGAAGGAGACGCGGATGCGGGTTCTGAGCGCCTCGATCCGGGCGGCGATCTTCAGAAATGTGGTGCGGATGGTTTCGAAGGTGGCGGTGCGCCAGCGGGATTTCCGCGGGGCGGCAGCGCGCAGATCGAGCATGAGCCAATAGGCGGCGGTGTGGAGAAACAATCGGAACTGGTTGGCCTCCCAGCGGTGGCACGAGGTGCGGTCGGAGGCAAGGTGCAGCTTGTGCTCCTTGATCATGTTCTCCATCCGCCCGCGGGCGCAGTAGAGCTTTTCGTAGAGATGCTTCGCCCGGCCGCCGGGAATGTTGGTGACGATGAAGCGGGTCTCGACCCCGATGCCGCGCCTGGCCTCGACGCGGGCGATGACGCGGCGTTCGCATCGCCAACTGCGGGCGGCGTAGTTCGTCTGGTAGAAGCGCCGCACACAGTCCCTGTCGCGCAGGGCGCGGCGGGTGGCGGCGTCCTCGGTCCAGGGCATCGCGATCGCCTTGAGGCGGGCATTGGCCGGCAGGCCGAAGACATAGGAGCAGCCTATGTCTTCGAGTATGGTCATCACCTCAGGCGTGCCGTAATGCCCGTCGCCGCGCAGCAGGATCTCGACCCGGGGCCAGTTGGATCGGATGCGCCGGATCACATGCCGCAGCACGTTGGCGGCTTCTTCGCCCGAGGGGCGTTTGCCGGGACGCAGGAGTGCTGCGACGGGCTTCTCGGTTCCGGCCTCGAAGATCAGGATCGGTTGGAAGCAAGTGTCGCCCGCATGGGTGGAGAACAGCGAAAGCTGCTGGCCTCCATGGACGAGGTCGACCGTATCATCGATATCGAGGACGATCCGAGATGGCACGCGGGCGTAGCTGTCGCAGAAGGCATCGATCATCCGGAGCCCCATGCGCGCCAGCATCCGCCAGTTCACCGCGTTCTCCAACCGTGAGAGCGTCGGCTGCGACGCCAGCCCTATATCGGCGTCGGGGCGCTTGTCGCAGGCCATCTTCAGCGCCGGATCGTGGCGCAGGGCGTCGAGGTCGTCGCAATCCTCCTGCCCGCAGGCGATGGCGACCATGCGGGCCTGGATCATCGAAGCGTAAGAGTGGACCACGCGCGCCGGATCGCGCGCATCGGCGATGCAGGAGGCCAGCAGCGTACTCAGCTTTCTGGCGCGCCCGGCTTCCCGCAACAGCAGTGCCCCGCCATTCGACGACATCGCCCCGCCGTCGAACCTTGCGTGGATGTCGAGGCCATCGACGGGTGACAGGCCGGGTAGGATCGGGGTATCATTCGGCATGGCGGGCGTGTAACTCGGTTCGGGACGTGCTGAATGTGTGTGCAAGCAAATTCACACGATTCCAGCCGCTTAAACCACGCCCGCCAGCCTGAAACTGATCGCCGGTGAATAATCCGGGTTAAGTGTGAGAGCAGATCCCTATCCGTTTGGGTCGGGCGATTCTCTGGCGCCGGTCCTCCTGGACCGTCTAATGAATGGAATGGGCGAACAAGGCGGTTGAGTGGCGCCGGCGCTGATGCGGGCTGTTTCGATCGTCGATCAGCGCCGTCAGGCGGGCCCGATTGATCGGCGAAGCGATGAACGACATGCCTGTCGGCATGCTCCGGACCCGCATCAGGTGGAAGAGCACGAGCTTTCCTTTGAACCTGGCTCGACGACGACATTGGGCGGTCCGGCATCTTTATCGCCCTTCGAAAGTTCTTGCTCCACCGCTCCGTGGGCCACCGCGTCTTCCGTCGCCCCTCTGCCGGGTCGCTCGACATTTCGGGTTTGCTGTCGGCCTTCCTGGTCTTGCGCCTGGTGCTCCTCAAAGACATCGGCACGCGCCGCAGTTGAAATGAATCCATGCTCCGCCGCGTGCTCAGCCATCGCGAAGGTATCGGCGGCAAGCACAAGGCTGCTGCCAGCCTGCACTATCTTTTCGGCCAGTACTTCGATCTCGCGGAGCCGCGCCGGGTCACGGCTGACATTGCGGATATAGACCGCGCGCACCCGATTGGGATGAGCTTCTACGATCTCAGCATAAATTTCCGGATCATGCTGGCCGCTGTCGCCGATCAGGATGAATGGAAGTTCGTCGTACAATGCCAGCATATTGGTGATCAGCGCCCGTTTGTGCCCCTCTGCCCGACGCGGCAGCGGAGACTGCAGCGTTAATCCCCACTCCCGCAGAAACAGAATTGGGCCCACGGGAATGCGATGGATGGAAAAGAACTCGTCCAGAACCTCATAAATGCTCCAAGGCGCGCGGGAGACATAGAGCATCGGGTTCAACTCGTGCCCGGAGGCGCCGTCGTGCAAAGCACGGCAGAAGGCAGCGATGCCGGGAAAAGTAGTACGGGCCTGCGCTGTTTCGACGAAGAGCCGCCACATCATTGTCAGTTTGCTGGCAACACCGGTTTCCATGATCGTGTCATCGATGTCACTGATGACGACGAATCGCGCCGTCTCTGGCGGGACATACACTCGCGCATGCGTCACTGTCTCGCCCGTCTGGTCGCCCGACAGGGAAAGATGAACCTCGTGCCATTGCTTCGAGGAGCGCGGAAGCTGCACTTTCGCATGAAGCCGGAAATAGCCGTCGCTATCGGTCGTTACTTTGGCCTTACTTCCAGCAATGCTCGCATCGATTCCCTGCGCACCCACTCCCCAGCGTACAAATCGGCGCAAGACGTCTTTCAGATCGCGCCGAAGCTGGGTTTCTCGTGCATCGCGTGAGCCTCCCGGCTGCCGCAGCACCCGGCCGATAAGGAAGATTTCCTCATGCGTTCCGTACCCGCGGTAGGGCTGAATGACGATCTGTCTCCCGTCGCGTACCTGCCGCATCGGCCGTGCGAGAACATGAAGCAACCGTCGGATGGCAGAAAACCCTTTGCGAAATAAATTCATGTCACTCCTGGCCGTTGATCAGGAAAACGACGCTTGTTGCGGCATGGCTCAGAGCGATGATAGCTTGTGCAAGGTGCCGGCTCCCGAACCATCAATTTGGGTTTGGAATTTAGTTCTCACCGCATATTCCCCATTTGAAAGGTCTTCGGTCAGGCTATTGGCAGGAATTAGGAAATTCAACCCAGTTTCCGTTGTAGATCGTCGAGCTGCTTGACCGACACCGACAACCAGGTTGGCTGATACCGGCCGCTGCAGTGATTCAATTTCAGTCGGCGCTATGTCCCTCCTCGATCTTTATGGTTGAGGTCGTTGTTTGTGCGACGGCCTCGTTGTCGCGCCGGTTGACGGCGGTGCGGCGCCGGCGGAAGAACTGGTGATGCCGATGACGCTGCATGTTCCGGCAGATGACGGTGCGGGGGCTGAGAGCGCGTTTGAGAAGGGGATTCCATCGGGGCAAATCACGTGATTCATGGGCAGTCGGCTTTCCGAACATGAGGCCCGACGCCGATGCCCCGATGCAAGAGACGCAAGCCTTACCCTACCGATCTGACCGACAGCCAATGGGCTATCCTGGAGCCGTTGATCCCGGACGCAAAGCCCGGTGGACGGCCTCGAAAAGCCTGCAAGCGCCGGATCGTCGAGGCCATTCTCTATCAGCTTCGCGCCGGATCGGCATGGCGGTTGCTGCCGCATGATTTCCCGCCCTGGCAGACGGTCTACTACTATCTGCGCCGCTGGCAGGGCGAGGGCGTTTGGGCAACGGTTAACCACGCGCTTCTGATGGCCGACCGGGAGCGCGCCGGGAGGGAAGCCTCTCCCACCGCCGCCATCATCGATAGCCAGTCCGTGCGCAGCGCGGACCAAAAAGGGGGCGGAAAGGCTTCGATGCGGGCAAGAAAATCCACGGCCGCAAGCGCCATATCCTGACCGATACCGATGGGCGTCTGTTGCGGGTCGAGGTCCATGGCGCCGATGTGCAGGATCGCGACGGCGCCAAAGGCCTGCTGCAGCACTCGCGCAGCCTCTATCCCTTCGTCGAGCGGGTCTTTGCGGGCGGCGGTTATGCCGGAAAGCTGGTCGTCTGGGCCAAGAACAAGACCAATCTGGTGCTGGAAATCGTCCGCCGCATGCCATGGGCGGAAGGCTTCGTCGTCATCGAACGGCGCTGGGTCGTCGAACGCCCTGATACGGAGAGGCGGGCCGCCGATCCCGGTTGCCGCAGCTTTCAGACAGGCGGACGACCGAGCCGCCGCCGTTGAACTCGATCAACTGGCCGCTGACCCAACTGGCGGGCGGGGCAGTGGAGCCACTTGTTCACCCTAACCGCAGGCGAGGCTTCCGGTCGCTGCCTTAATTCAGTATAGTCGCAGGCTCTCTCCCGCCGCGCGTGGAATGAATGATGGCCGACAAGATTTCGCTGTCCCAAGCCTCCGATGCCATGCGGCATGCGCTGCAGGATACGGTCAGACGCTACGCGTGGCTGTTCCTCGTTCAGGCGGTGTTGCTGGTGATCGCCGGGGCTGTCGCCATCATCTACCCGCTGTTTTCGTCCGTAGCGCTGGCGATTTTCCTCGGCTGGGTGCTGATCGCGGTCGGCATCTTTCAACTGATCAGCCTGATCGGCTCCTCCAAGGTGCCGCATTTCTGGCTCCAGCTCATATCGGCGGTGCTGGCGGTCGTCGTGGGCTTCCTGTTCCTGAACAACCCGGCAGCCGCGGTCGGCACGCTGGTCCTGTTGATGATCGTGTTCTTCATGATCGAGGGCGTCTCGAAGATCGTCTTTTCGCTCTCTATCCGGCCGCTGCCCAATTGGGGCTGGGTGTTGGCGAGCGGCATCGTCAGCGTGCTGATCGCCGCCTACCTGCTCAGCAGCCCGGAATTAAGCCTTTTGATGCTGGGCATCTTCATCGGCATTCAGTTGATCAGCCAGGGCCTCGCCATCGGCTATATGGCGTGGAAAGCCCGACAGGTATGAGCCGGTGCGGGTCGAAGGGCCGAAATCAGGCAAGGTGCAGGGGGAATTGATCGCGCTGGCGATTGAATTTGATCGGTCGGTGGGTCAACGTCAGGTGAAATCGCTCTCGCCGCCCTGCGCCGGCAGCAGGCGCTGAACCATAATCTCCGGCTCGCCCTGCAACGAGTGGCCCGCCGCGATCGCGGCGCGCATCGCAGCCATCAGGTCCTGGTAGAACTGCAGGTTGTGCCAGGTGAGCAGCATCGCCCCCAAAATCTCTCCGGTCTTCACCAGATGGCGCAGATAGGCGCGGGAATAGCCGGTGCAGGCGGGACATGAGCAGCCCATGTCCAGCGGCGCCGGGTCTTCGGCGTGCCGCGCGTTGCGCAGGTTCAACGTTCCTTCGCGCGTGAAGGCCTGGGCCGTGCGGCCGGAGCGGGTGGGCATCACACAATCGAACATGTCCACGCCGCGCGCGACCGCGCCCACCAGGTCCGTCGGCGTGCCGACGCCCATCAGATAGCGGGGCTTGTCGGCCGGCAGGTGCGGGGTGGTGAACGCGAGCGCCTCGAACATCTGCGTCTGGCCCTCTCCCACCGCCAAGCCGCCGATGGCGTAGCCGTCGAACCCGACCTGCCGCAGCGCCTCCGCCGATTCCCGCCGCAAGTCCGGGAACACGCTGCCCTGGACAATGCCGAACAGGCCGTAGCCGTCGCGCGCCACGAAAGCGTCCTTTGAGCGCCTGGCCCAGCGCATGGAAAGCCGCATGCTTTCGGCCGCCTGTTCATGGGTTGCCGGGTAGGGCGTGCATTCGTCGAAAGCCATTGTAATGGTGGCGTCGAGCAGATGCTGGATCTCGACCGAGCGCTCCGGCGTCAGCAGGTGGTAGCTGCCGTCGATGTGGGAGCGGAATCGCACCCCTTCCTCGGTCAGCTTGCGGAGATCAGTCAGGCTCATGACCTGAAAGCCGCCGGAATCGGTCAGGATCGGCCCCGGCCAGTTCATGAACCGGTGCAGCCCACCCAGCTTCGCGATCAGCTCCGCCGTCGGCCGCAGCATCAGGTGATAGGTGTTGCCGAGGATGATCTGCGCGCCTGTCGCGGCCACGTCCTCCGGCCGCATGGCCTTAACCGTGGCGGCGGTGCCGACCGGCATGAACACCGGCGTCTCGATGGAGCCGTGTGCCGTCGCGATGCGCCCGCGCCGCGCTGCGCCGGCTGTTGAAAGGAGATTGAAGGAAAGGCTCATGCCCACTCCAAACGATAGGACCGTCCGCAAGGAAGCAATGCAGGCCGGGCGCAATATAGCAATGTGCTTCTATCTGAAGCCATGAGGGCTTGATACATGCCTGCCTTTTCGTCACCCTGCTGTCCAGGGCTTCAGGAAGCAATTGAACGACTGCGGTCCATTTCGGACCGACCAAAGGGCTGATCACGATGATTATAGTTCGGTCCTTTCCAGATAATGCAGAATTTGATCTGGGTCCCGACGACACCGTGTTGACCGCCGCATTGCGGGCGGACATCGGCTTGACGCACGCGTGCGGCGGTCGAGCAAAGTGCTCGACGTGCCGGATCTGGGTGGTAGACGGGCTGGACGCCTGCAATTCCCGCAATGACGTCGAACAGGCAATGGCATCACGCCTGCATCTCGACGATCATGTCCGCCTCGCTTGCCAATTGCGGCCAACGGCCCCGATCACCCTGCGCAGGCTCGTCCTAGACGAAACCGATCTGATGATGTGCAGCCAGTTGGATCGCGAAGTGGCCAGCCGCTCCGGCGAAATTACCAAAGTCACCGTCTTCTTCAGCGACATTGCGAATTTCACCAACCTTTCTGAGCAGTTGCTGGCCTACGATGTTATGTATCTGCTCAACCGCTATTTCGTGCAGGCAGGGGACATCGTCGAGCGCAACGGCGGCTATATCGACAAGTTCATCGGCGATGGCATGATGGCTCTGTTCGGCACAGACGGGCAGGAGAGAGCGCCGCTGCGCGCGGTCAACGCCGCCCTCCAAACTTTGGCCGCCGTCGATCGGATGCAACCTTATTTCAAGTCCCTTTATGACGTGGATTTCGATATCCGCCTTGGGTTGCACTACGGTGAAGTGGTGCTCGGCACCCTGGGCTCTGCGGGTCACGAGCGGATGACGGCAATCGGCGACACGGTCAATGTCGCCAGTCGCGTCGAGACCGCCAACAAGAACGCAGGAACCCGCTTGCTGATCTCGGACGCCCTGTTGGAACAGGTGGCAGGCTCAGTCAATGTTGCCGACTTCGTTCGCGTGCGTTTGCCCGGCACCAGCGAACGGATGACCCTGCACGAGATCGACGGCCTGACCCCAGAGGGGCAGAGCCGACTGGATCTGCCGGAAAGCAGGGACACAATGTTCTTTACCGGCCGCACCTGGACACGCATGCTGCGCCAGGATGATTTGAAGGACGGCGAGCATCTGGTCATCGCTCTAGAGGACCGGGACGTCGTCATTCTGAATGATAAAGGCACATTCTTCGCCTTCAATAATGCCTGTCCTCACCTCAACATTCCGCTGTTTGAAAGGCGCCCTGAGATTCTAGACGGCAGCATGGGGTATCATGCAGGAACAGAGCCATTGCCGCTCCACAGCAAGGTCACGGAGGACCGCGGCTTGGTTTGCCGCTGGCACGACAGTTGTTTCGACCTGCAGAACGGCGAGGTTCGCGACTGGGCGCCGAAACTGGAGGACGGCTTGTCGCCGGGCTGGGAGTTCGTTGGTGAGATGTCGAAAAACCAGGCCAAGCTGCGCGTCTACCCCTGTCATGTGCAGGACGGGTACCTCTGGTTGGCGCTCAACTCCAGAGGCTAGTCGCTAAGGCCGCTCCAGAAAGCATCGCCATAGGAGAAGAAGCGGTATTCTTGCTCAATCGCATGGGCATAGGCTGCCCGCATCCGCTCATACCCCGCAAAAGCGCCAGGGCGTTCAGGGCGAGGCGCAGAGTATGGCCGGCAGCCGCAGGGGGCGTTGATGGCGTCGCCAGCCTGTCCGGTCAGCCAGCGCTATCAAACCTTCCCTCGTTCTTCATGTGTCCGTTGGTGGCCTCGATTGGCGACCTTGCAGCCGACCTTGAAGGGCGTGCAGGCCTCGCCCTGGGAGATGCAGACCGCCTCCTTGCCCTCGGGGCCGCTGCGCTTGCGCCAACGCGTCAGGGACTATCCTAAATTATGTGCTCTGGCGTGGTAACTGCTGGATAAGGAGCCTCACGTATGAGCATCGACAGAGACCTATTGGACCAGCTGACGGACAGCCGTTCACCCAGCGATCTATTCGGCAAGGAAGGCATTCTTTCGGAACTGACGAAGGCGCTGGCGGAGGGGCGTCATCACTGCGCCGCCGCATACCGAGCATTGTTGGCGCTCCGCCTGGCTAGTCTTGCTGTCGGTAACGACCTTGTCCGCACCCGCCGTAACCCGCATATCGCCGCTCTGCCAGAAGGCGTAGCAGGAGACGGAGGAGCCAGACCATCGGCGGCAGTCCGCGCAACGGCAGTAGCCTTGCTGCATCGGGTCGCCAGCAACTTTAAACTGCACCCCGCCGCAAAACACAGATCCGCTGTACGCTTTCGCCATGGCTTTCGGCCCAGTCGCTGGAATACCTGTCGCTGGAAAACGGTCAACTGCCATTAATCGGCGTATTCTTCCCTGCCGCAAATACCGTTACACTCTCCTCCAATAGGCCACCAACAAGCCTCGCATAAGCGCCCCATAAACTCCCAGGATCGCCTCATGACCCACGACCGCGCCATCAACCTTGACGATCTGCGCCTGCTGGCCAAGCGCCGGCTGCCGAAGCTCATCTATGATTTCATTGAAGGCGGCGTCGACAGCGAGGAAGGGCTGGGCAAGAACGAAGAGGCCTTCCGCAAGCGGGCGCTGGTGCCGCGCTACATGGTGGACGTCTCCAAGCCCGACCAGTCTACCACGCTGTTCGGGCGGACCTATGCCATGCCCTGGGGCATCGCGCCGACGGGGGGCGTCGGCAACTATCGCCGGGGCGGAGACATGATGCTCTGCCGGGCGGCCAGGGACGCCAATATCCCCTTCATCATGTCCGGCGCCTCGAACGCCTCCATGGAGGAAATGGCCAGGGAGGCGCCGGAGCATGGCTGGTACCAGCTCTACACGGCCAAGGACCGGGCGATCTCCCATGACATGATCCGCCGGGCGGACGAAGCGGGCATTCCGGCGTTGGTGGTGACGGTGGACGTGCCCGTGGGCTCCAACCGCGAGCGCAACCGGCGCAACGGTTTCGGCCGGCCGTTGAAGCTCTCGCTTGCCACCAAGATGGACGCCATGACCAAGCCTTTCTGGCTGAAGGACTACCTGCGCCACGGCATCGCCATGTGCCCGAACTGGCAGGTATACGCGCCGTCTGGCTCGAATGCGGATCAGGTGGGCGAGTTCATGGCGACCCAATTGCCGACCAGTCTGACCTGGGCCGATATCGAAAAATATCGTGAGTTGTGGCCGCGCACGCTGATTTTGAAGGGTGTGCTGCGGGTGGACGATGCGGTGCGGGCGGCGGAGATTGGCGTGGATGGCCTGATCGTCTCCAACCACGGCGCCCGGCAGTTGGACCGTGCGCCGGCTGCGCTGGACGTGCTGCCGGCGATCGATGCCGCGGTCGGCGACCGCGTGACTCTGATGCTGGATGGCGGCATTCGCCGCGGCGCAGACATTCTGATCGCGCTGGCGAGCGGGGCCAAATTTGCCTTTCTGGGGCGGCCGACGCTTTATGGCTGCGTCGCCGGCGGGCAGGCAGGGGCGGCGAAGGCTATGCTGCTGCTGCGGGACGAGGTCAACAAGGTCATGGCCCAGATGGGCTGCCCCACCATCGCAGAGTTGGGGCCCGACTTCTTGCACTGGGACCGCGAGGTCGAAGGCCGTAACTGGCGCGGATAGCGGCTGTCCCGATGGCCTGAGCTTGCGGCATCGGAAAAATTGGAGTAGGAAATGTTTTCATGAATTCGCGGATTTCCAGCGAAATCGTGGCAAATGTTGCGGTTTCTTTGGAGGCGCAAGAAAATAATTCTGGAATTGGGCCTTGGCAAAACAATCGACCGAATTGAGCGAACTGGACCGGAAAATTCTTCGGGTCTTGCAGCGCGAAGCAAACATGCCGCTGGACAGGGTGGCAGACGCGGTCGGGTCCTCCCGCACCGCGGTCTGGAACCGGATCAAGCGGTTCGAGGCGTCGGGGCTGATCCAGCGCTACAGTGTGGTGCTGGACCCGGAACTGGCGGGCGTGCCGGAGACCTTTTACGTTACCATCCGCACCAACCGGCATGACGCCGAATGGCTGAAACGGTTTTCCCAGGCGATTTCGGACCTGCCCGAAATTCTGGAGGCTCACCGGTTGGCGGGCGAGATCGATTATATGCTGAAAGTGCAGGTGCCGTCGTCGCGTGACTACGACACCTTCTATCGGCGCCTGATCGAGCGGATCGAGATCTACAATGTTACCTCACACCTCTCCATGGAGACGCTGAAGGCGAACGGGCCGCTGCCGGTGTAGCGTGCGGTTGCGTGGAAAACTGGGGCGGCAGGAAGACTTGGCAGGCCGCGGCAGGCGCGCTACATCCAGCGCGCCGTATTTCTTCCCAGCCGGAGCGCCACCCCATGCCCACCTATGCCATCACGCCGCCTGCTGCCGTCACCTTGCCAGTCGAGGGCACGGACGACCTGTTCCCGGTCGGCCGCCTGTTCTGCATCGGCCGCAACTATGCCGAGCATGCGCGCGAGATGGGCCACGATCCGGACCGGGAGCCGCCGTTCTTTTTCATGAAGCCCGCGACCAGTGTCACCACCACAGGGGAATTTCCCTATCCGCCCGGCACCAGCGACGTGCATCATGAGATGGAGATGATCGTCGCCCTGGCCAAAGGCGGCCGCGACGTTGCGGAGGCGGACGCGCTCGCCTGCGTCTACGGCTATGGCGTCGGCCTCGACATGACCCGCCGCGACCTGCAGGGCGAGGCGAAGAAGCTGGGGCGGCCCTGGGAAATCGGCAAGGCGTTCGACCATGCGGCCCCGTGCTCCGGCCTGCGCCGCGTTGCCGACATGGGCCATCCGGCGGGCAAGGCCCGTCTGACCCTGGATGTGAACGGCGAGCGCCGCCAGGACAGCACCATCGACAAGATGATCTGGAACGTGCCGGAAACCATCGCCTATATCAGCCGCTATTTCGCGCTGATGCCGGGCGATATCATCATGACCGGGACGCCCGAAGGCGTCGCCGCGGTGGTGAAGGGCGACCGGCTGGTGGGCGAGGTCGAGGGCGTCGGGCGGCTGCAGGTGAAAGTGGTATAGTGCGACCGCTATCGACCCACAAGCCGCGGAAAGCACCGGAGTGCCGGGTCAATCCCCGCTCGCGGGATTAGGCGCCAAGCTCGTATCGGCATCCCGCGGTAGAGGCTTATACAGCTTGCGCGCGCGTGCTTCGAACGCGTTCACCATTCGGCTCACGGCCTCGTTGAATACAAGCCCCGCGACGCGCTGGAACAGGCGCGACTTGAACTGAAAATCGATGTAAAAGTCGATGACCGTGCCGCCCTGGACGGGCTCGAACGCCCAATGGTTGTTCAGGTAGCGCAACGGACCGCTGGTATATTCGACGCTGATGCGCTTCTCATCGGGATGGAAGGTGACGCGGGAGCTGAATCGTTCCCGTAGCATCTTGAAGCCGATAATCAAATCGGCGGTGATGACATTGTCCTCCCGGCTGGTGACGCGGGCGCCCATGCACCAGGGCAGGAACTCCGGGTAGCGCTCCACATCGCTGACCAGACCGTAAAGCTGGTCGGGCGTGAAAGGCAGAAAGCGTCGTTCGGCATGGGTCGGCAAAGCAAGCCTCGCTCAGTCGGCCAAGGGTTTGTGATGGGTGCCTTTACCGGGTGTGATAAAGATCGTGCAAATCGCGGGGGGCTCGATAACGGGCATCGAGATCACGCCCCGGCCGCGGCCGATGCCGCCAATTTCGCCTCGCGCGCAGCGCGCAGGGCCTGGAAATCGCTGTCGGCGTGATAGCTGGAGCGGGTCAGCGGGCTGGCGGAAACCAGCAGAAAACCCTTGCCCCGCGCCATGGCGGCGTAGGCGTTGAACTCGTCCGGGGTAACATAGTCGGCAACCTTATGGTGCTTGGGCGTGGGTTGCAGGTACTGGCCGATGGTGAGGAAATCCACGTTGGCCGCGCGCAGGTCATCCATCACCTGTGCTACCTGCTGGCGGGTTTCGCCAAGCCCAACCATGATGCCGGACTTGGTAAACATGCTGGGATCTTTGTCTTTCACCTGATCCAGCAGTTTCAGCGAGCCATAATATTTTGCACCGGGCCGCACTTCGGGATAGAGGCCGGGCACCGTTTCCAGGTTGTGATTGAATACGTCGGGCGGGTTGCGCATGACGATATCGAGCGCGCCCTTCTTGCCCTGGAAATCCGGCGTCAGAATTTCGACCGTCGTTTCCGGACACTTGGCGCGGATGTGCTTGATCGTGCGGGCGAAGTGCGTGGCACCACCGTCCGGCAGGTCGTCCCGGTCGACGCTGGTGATGACCACGTGACGGAGGCCAAGCTCCGCCACCGCTTCGGCCACGCGTTCCGGCTCGTGCGGATCGAGCACCGGAGGCTTGCCGGTGGCGACGTTGCAGAACGTGCAGGCGCGCGTGCAGACGCTGCCAAGGATCATCATGGTGGCGTGGCGTTTTTGCCAGCACTCGCCGATATTCGGGCATCCGGCTTCCTCGCAGACGGTCGCGAGCTTCTTTTCGTGCACGATGCGCTTGGTCTCGTTATAGACCTTGCCGACAGGCGCCTTAACGCGAATCCAGGTGGGCTTTCGGCCGGAAAGTTGGTCCGGCTTGTGCGCCTTTTCCGGGTGACGCATGGCGCGATCGGCGGGACCTACGCGATCGGCGGGACCTGCGCGGTCGGCGGGGCCGGTCCGCTGATTGGGGGCGGTGCTGTCCATGGCTCTAGAAGTGGAGGGTCTGGCCGTAAGCGTCAAGGACGGCCTCGTGCATCATTTCGCTAAGGGTCGGATGCGGGAACACGGTATTCATCAGTTCCGCCTCGGTTCCTTCCAGGGTGCGCGCGATGGTGTAGCCCTGGATCAGTTCCGTGACCTCCGCGCCGACCATGTGTGCGCCCAGCAACTCGCCGGTCTTGGCGTCGAACACGGTCTTGACCATGCCCTCGGGCTCGCCCTGAGCGATGGCCTTGCCGTTGCCGATGAAGGGGAACTTGCCGACCTTGACCTCATAGCCCTGGTCCTTGGCAGCCGCCTCGGTCAGGCCGACGCTCGCCACCTGGGGCCGGCAATAGGTGCACCCGGGAATGCGGGTGGTGTCCATCGGGTGCGGGTGGCCCTTGCCCGCAATTTTCTCAACACATAGCACGCCCTCGTGCATCGCCTTGTGCGCCAGCCAGGGCGGCCCGGCCACATCGCCGATGGCATAGACGCCATCCTCGCCCGTCTGGCACCATTCGTCGATAACGATATGGCCGCGGTCCACCTCGACCTTCGTGTCTTCAAGACCGATTTTCTCCACATTGCCGGTGATGCCGACGGCAGAGATAACCTTTTCGACCTCGATCGTGCTCTCGCCGTCTTTCGTTTCCAGCGTCGCCGAAACGCCCTCGCCTGACTTCTCCAGGTTCGTAACTTTCGCGCTGGTCATGATCTTGACGCCGCGTTTCTCGAAACTCTTTTGGACGAAAGCGCTGATTTCCGCGTCTTCCACCGGCAGGATGCGGTCCAGCACTTCGACCACGGTCACGTCCGCGCCCATGTCGGCATAGAAGCTGGCGAACTCCATGCCGATGGCGCCCGAGCCCACGACCAGGATCGAGCCGGGCATCGCCTCCGGCACCATCGCTTCCTTGTAGCTCCAGACCTTGTCGCCGTCGGGCTCCAGGCCCGGCAGCTCGCGGGCACGCGCACCTGTCGCCAGGATGATATGCGGGGCTTTCAGTGTCTCATCCCCGCCTTTCGTCAGGCTGACCGCCACGGTCCCGCCGCCCGCCAGCTTGCCTGCGCCATCGAACACCGTGACCTTGTTCTTTTTCAGCAGATGCGCGACGCCCTGGGAAAGCTGCTTCGCGATATTCCGCGAGCGCTTCACCACCTTGGCCCCGTCAAAGGCGATGTTGTCGGCCGACAGCCCGTATTCATCCAGATGCTGGAGTGTGTGATACACCTCGGCCGAACGCAGCAGGGCCTTGGTGGGAATGCACCCCCAGTTCAGGCAGATGCCGCCCAGATGTTCGCGTTCGACGCAGGCCGTCTTCATACCCAACTGCGCGGCCCGGATCGCGGCCACATAGCCGCCAGGGCCGCCGCCGATGACGATCAGGTCGAATTCTTGGTCGCTCATGAGACAGTTTCAACCGCTATAGAATTAATCTCCCGGCACTCTTACCGGATTGGGGCCAATGCGTCTGTAGGGCATTTGTTCAACGCCTGCCAATGCGGCCCGCGACGCCGCCTGTCGTATGGGGCGGGCGGCTTCGGCCGGGTTCCCGACAAGCGCGGAAAAATCGATCTGACGGGTGAAACGCCAGAGCAATTGCGCTAGCAAACCTTCCAACCGGACAACGCGCAAGCCCGCTGCCAGCCGCCAATTTGGCTGCAGAGGCAAGAAAAACGGACTGCTCGATGGAACTCAGCCTATTGCTTGCTACCTTCGGAAGCATGTTGCTGGCGGGGTTGGCGCTGGACGCGCTCGGCCGGTTGACCAGCGTGCCGCGCATTACGCTGCTGGTGCTGTTTGGATTGGTGGTGGGCCCTGCCGGGATCGACCTGCTGCCGATCAATCCGCACGATTGGCACGACATCGTTGCCAAGCTGGCGCTGACCATGATCGCCTTTCTGCTCGGCGGCGAGCTATCGAAAGCCACGCTGACCTCTCACGGTCGCGCCATCATCACGGTATCGCTGGCCGTCACGCTGGCCTCCCCCGTGACCATTGGCCTGGGGCTGGCGGCCGTCGGCGTGCCGGTCGCCATGGTGCTATTGCTTGCCGGCATCGGACTTGCGGCGGATCCGGCAGCGACCCGCGATGTAGTGAACGGCGCGGGCAGAACAGGCCCTTTCGCTAAGACATTGCTGGGCGTTGTCGCCATCGACGATGCCTGGGGCGTCATCGTCTTCAGCGTCATTTTGGGCGTGGTCGCAGAGGCCAGTGGCGGTATCGGCGCGGGCTTGCTCGGCGGTGTGCGGGAGGTGGCGGGCGCCATCGGCCTTGGCCTCGCGGTTGGGCTGCCGGCCGCTTTTCTCACCGGACGGATTGCAGAGGGCGAGCCGACGCTGATGGAGGCGTTGGGCATTGTGCTTCTCTGCGCCGGGCTGGCGCTGCATTTTGAGGTCTCGTACCTGCTGGCGGGCATGACCGCGGGCGTGGTCGTCGTGAACCTGGCGAAGCATCACGAATACCCCTTCCACGAGATCGAACACATCAGTACGCCTTTCTTGGTGGTGTTTTTCGTTTTGGCGGGTGCGACGGTGGACTTGGCGGCGTTCGACCAGGTTGGCCTGCTGTCCGCGGCCTTCATCGGGCTGCGGGTGGCTGGGCGCTTCGTGGGGGGCTCGGCGGGCGCTTGGGCGGGCTGCCGCCGGCCGAGAGCCATTGGATCGGCCTGGCGCTGACGCCGCAGGCGGGCGTCGCGCTTGGCAGGGCGCTGGTCGCGGCCGAGGCTGCCCCCAACCTGGCGGAGCCAATTCTGGTGACGACCGTTGCGACCACGATTTTCTTTGAACTATTTGGCCCGCTTCTTACCCGTTTCGTAGTACGTCGGGTAAAGGCACCGGACCAGCCCGATGAAACCTAACCCGCCGTCCCGGCGTTGCTCTCTCTGAACATTCGAGAGAGGAGAACCAGGTGACCGAGGCGGATTCAACCGGTATTGCGCGCATTTCGCCGGAATGGTTCGAGACGGCATTGCACCACGTTTCGCTGGGCGCCGAAATCACCGGCGTCGCCGTTATCGTGATCGGCGCGATTGTTGCTGCGGTCGTTTTCGTGGGCCGCACCGACCGGGCGGCCGATTGGGGAAGCCGCTATCACAAATTCCGGGCCACCCTGGCGCGGGCCATTCTGTTGGGGCTGGAATTTTTGGTTGCTGCCGATCTGGTCGGTACAGTAGCCATCGAACCGACGTTGGATAATCTGTATGTGTTGGGGCTGATCGTACTGATCCGCACCTTTCTCAGCTTTTCGCTGCAAATCGAGATCGACGGCCGGTTGCCCTGGCGCAAGGCGGAAAGCGGAAAAGAGTAAACTACACCGAGGGAGCCCCGCATGCCCGACGGCCTGACCCCCGCCAGTGCCCTCCAAACCGGCAAGCGCCTGGGCGACAGCCGCTTGGGCGAACGTCTGCGGCGCGAGGTGAAGGGCGACGTACTGTTCGGCGCGTTCGACCGCGGACGCTATGCCACCGACGCCAGCATCTACCAGGTTGAGCCCGTCGGCGTCGTTCGGCCGAAGAGCATCGCCGACATCCAAGCCGTCCTGACCCTGGCCCGGGAGGAAGGCGTCACCGTTCTGCCCCGCGGCGGCGGCACCAGCCAGTGCGGCCAGACCGTGGGCGAAAGCTTGGTCGTGGACTGTGCCCGCTGGTTCAACTGCCAGATGGCCCTGGACGTGGAGAACCGCCGGGTGCGAGTCAGGCCCGGCATGGTGCTGGGGCAGTTGAACAAGGCGCTGGCGAAGCACGGGCTGTTCTTTCCGATCGACCCTTCCACCGCCAGCCGCGCCACCATCGGCGGCATGGCGGCGAACAACTCCTCAGGCGCGCGCTCCATTCGTTACGGCCTGACCGTGGACAATGTGCGCAGCATCGACGCGATCCTGGCGGACGGTTCGGCGCATCATTTCGGCTGGGTGCCCGGCAACCTGGACGCGGGCGAGGGCTCGCCCGGCTACGTGGAGCTCGTGCAGAAGATGCGCGAGCTCGCCATCGCCAACCGCGAGGAATTGAAGGCCCGCATTCCGAAGGTACTACGCCATGTGGCGGGGTATAACCTGCACCGGGTCGATCCGGCAGGCCACAACATGGCGAACCTGCTGGTCGGCTCCGAGGGCACGCTGGCCTTCTTTACCGGCCTGGAACTGGATTTGCAGCCGGTGCCGGCGAAAAAGGTGCTGGGCGTCTGCCACTTCCCCACCTTCCGCAGCGCCATGGAGGCGACCAAGGAGCTGGTGGCGCTCGGGCCGGATGCGGTGGAACTGGTGGACCATACCATCCTGACGCTCAGCCGCGAGATGCCCCAGTTCGCCGCCACCATGGCGGAGGTGGTGCGGGGCAACCCCGACTGCCTGCTGTTGGTGGAATTCTCCGGCGATGACGGCCAGACGCTGGCAGCGAAGCTGGAGGCGCTGGAGACGACGATGGCCGGCCTGGGTTTCGACAGTGCGGTTGTGCCGGTCACGGACCGCGCCTGGCAGGCGCGCGTCTGGAGCGTGCGCGAGGCGGGACTGAACATCGTCATGTCGATGAAGTCGGCGGGCAAGCCGATCAGCTTCATCGAAGACTGCGCCATTCCGCTGGAGCATTTGGCCGATTTCACCACGCGCCTGACCGAACTGTTCGAGCGGCACGGAACCTCCGGCACCTGGTATGCGCATGCGAGCGTCGGCCTGCTGCACGTGCGCCCGATCATCAACCTTAAGGAAGAGGCCGGGGCCAAGCAGATGCGCGCCATCGCCGAGGGCGCGTTCGAAATGGTGGCCGAGTACGGCGGCTCGCATTCCGGCGAGCACGGTGACGGTTTCGTGCGCTCCGAATTCACGGAAAGAATGCTGGGCCCGCAATTGGCTCGCGCCTATGAACGGGTGAAGGACACGTTCGACCCGAAGGGGCTGTTCAACCCCGGCACCTTGGTGCGTCCGCCGGCCATGGATGACCGCGCGCTGTTCCGCTACAAGCCCGGCTATGGCGCGGCGCCGCTCGAAACCGCGCTCGACTGGAGCGAATGGGGCGGCTTTTTGGGCGCTGCCGAGATGTGCAACAACAACGGCACCTGCCGCAAGATGGCGCCCGATGTGATGTGCCCCAGCTTCCGCGTGACCCAGGACGAGCAGCACGTGACCAGGGGGCGGGCGAACTCTTTGCGCCTCGCGCTGAGCGGGCAGTTGGGGCCGGACGCGCTCACCTCCGAGGAAATGCGCGAGACGCTGGACCTGTGCGTTAGCTGCAAGGGCTGCCGCCGCGAATGCCCGACCGGCGTGGACATGGCCAAGATGAAGATCGAGGTGCTGCACCACTATCACGCCAAACATGGCTGGAGGCTGAAGGACCGGCTGATCGCGCACCTGCCTCGTTACGCCAAATGGACAGGCATGTTGGCGCCTGTGCTTAATCTCAATAGCGTACTGCCCGGCAGCGGATGGTTGCGGGAAAAGCTGGCTGGCTTTCACCGTGAGCGCTCGTTGCCCCAGTGGGCCGGCAACCCGTTCCGCAGCGCAGAGGCGGGCGCCGGGCTGTTTGCGGGAAGCGGCAAGGACGTGGTGCTATTCGCAGATACCTTTAATTCCGCCTTCGAGCCAGCGATCCTGCGTGCTGCGCTGAAAGTATTGCGGGCGGGCGGCTACCGCGTGCATGCGGTGGAGGCGGGTGGCAGGCCGCTTTGCTGCGGGCGCACCTATCTCTCGGTCGGCATGGTGGACAAGGCGCGGGCGGAGGCACGACGCACGGTTGAGGCGCTGAAGCCCTACGTCGACGCGGGCGTGCCGGTGGTGGGGCTGGAGCCCGCCTGCCTGCTGACCCTGCGGGACGAGTTCCACGCGCTGCTGCCGGGCGCGGAGACGGTGGCGCTCGCGGCCCGCGCGTTCCTGCTGGAGGAGTTCCTCGCGGACGAGGCGAGGGCCGGGCGGTTGTCGCTCGACCTGAAGCCGTTGGCAGAGCGCAAGGCGCTGCTGCACGGCCACTGCCACCAAAAGAGCTTTGGCGCAGTCGGTGCGGTGCAGCAGGTATTGGCGCTGGTGCCGGGGTTGGAGACCTCGCTGATCGAGTCGAGTTGTTGCGGCATGGCAGGCAGCTTCGGCTATGACGCCAAGCATTGGGACGCAAGCCAGGCGATGGCGGAAATGTCATTGCTGCCGGCCGTGCGGGAGGCCGGGCCGGGTACCTTGATCGTCGCCGACGGCACCTCCTGCCGCCACCAGATCAAGGACGGGGCAGCGCGGCAGGCGCTGCATGTTGCGGAGGTGCTCGAGCGGGCGCTTCCTTAGCGGTGGCGTCTGTGCGCGGAGCAACGTGACGAAGCAGTTGACGGCTCTTCACGCCGCAATCGGATGGATTGCTTCGCCTTTAGTGCGCAATGGCGTTAGAAAGAGCGTCACGACAAAGCCAAACAGGAATTCTCGCCCAATGAGCGACGAAAAAGAGAAACCCGTCACCCCACGCCCGGCCGCCACCGTCCTCATGTTGCGGGACGGGCCGAAAGGCATGGAGGTCTTTATGGTGAAGCGTCACCACAAGATCGATTTCGCCACCGGCGCGCTGGTGTTTCCCGGCGGCAGCGCCGATCCGGGCGATTCGAGCGACACGGTGCGCCGACGCTCCGACGGAGGGGAAGGCCTGAGCGAGGAAGCCCTGCGCTTCCGCGTCGCCTGCATCCGCGAGGCATTCGAGGAAACCGGCCTGCTGCTCTGCCGCAAGGCGAGCGCGCCGGAGGTGCTGGAGGCGGACGAGTGCGAGGCGCTGCACCACTATCGCGCCAGGCTGGAGGCCAACGAGCTGGACTTCGGCGCGTTTCTGGAGGCGGAAGATTTGATCGCCTGCTTGGACCGGTTGGCGCATTTTGCTCACTGGATCACGCCCGCCGGCATGCCGAAGCGCTTCGACACGCATTTCTATGTGGCGCACACGCCCGCCCGGCAGCTCGCCAAGCATGACGGCAGCGAGAACGTGGACAGCGTCTGGATCACGCCCGCCGATGCTTGTGCCGCGGCCGACGCGGGCAAATACGTCATTATCTTCCCGACCCGCGTGAACCTGGAAAAGCTGGACCGCATGGGCAAGGACGTGGCCACCGTTATGGTGAACGTCGACAACGACAGGGTCGTGACCGTGCTGCCGCAGGTGACCCGCATCGAGGGCGGCCGCATCATGAAAATCCCCGAGGAGGCGGGCTATGGCTTCAGCCAGGTTTCCATCACCGGCAAGGCGGGCACGCAGGGGACAATCGAAGTGATCGAGCGGGACGGCAAACAGTTCGGCCTGGCTGGCCCGTTGAAGGATTAGCCAGGAAGGCGGGGCTGTTCAGACGGCCCCGTGCAGTTGTTCCTGCAAAAACCGGCAGATCAGGTCGTATTCGTGACGGGCGGCTTCGCCATAGAAGCGGGCGCGCATGAAGCCGTGGGTCATGCCTTTTGCCTCCCGGTAGGTGACGTTGACACCCGCCTGGGCCAGTTTCGCAGCGAACTCGCGGCCGTCGTCGCGGATCGGGTCGATCTGGGCCGAGTGCACCCAAAAGGGCGGAAGGCCGCTCAAATCTTTGGCCATCACCGGCCGGGCATAGGGGTCGTCCGTGTCCCGGTTATCGGGCAGGTACATGTCGCGATACGCCGTGGTTCCGGCCAGGGTCAGGCCGGTGCCTTCCGCGAATTCTTTGTAGCTTGGATAGTCCTGATCCAGGCCGGTGCCCGGATAGATCAGCGCGGCGCAGGCGATGGCGGCCTCTCCGGTATCGCGCGCTTTCAGGCACAGCGCGGCGGCGAGATTGCCGCCGGCGCTGTCGCCCGCAACGGCGATACGGGCTGCATCGACACCGAGCCGCTGTGCTTGATCCCGCACCCACAGCATTGAGGCCCAGCAATCGTTGAAGGCGGCCGGGTAGGGATGCTCGGGCGTTAGGCGGTAGTCCACCGAAACGACAACCGCCGCTGCCTGCTCCGCAAAGCCCCAGGCGACCGAGTCGGAGCTGTCCAGGTCGCCCTTCATGAAGCCGCCGCCATGCAGGTAGAGCACTGCCGGAGCGTTTTTGCGTCGGCGTCGGCCGGGCGGTAGATGCGGACGGGGACGTTGAACTCCGTTGCCGGCACTACCTCGTCCCAGACCTTCATGTCGGCGGGCGGCGGCTGGTTCAGCCGCTCGGTGTAGTAGGCCCAGGCGCGGCGCTGATCTTCGATCGAGGTGCCGAACATGCCGGCAGGCGCGCGGGCGGCGGCGAGGCAGTCCATATCGGCGTGAACGATCGGCTTGATGGCCCTGGCGGGTTTGGTCATGGCGTAACTTTCTGCGTGTTTCCGGTCGTCTGCGCCGAACCAACTGGCGCGTAATGCGGAAACTATACTAAAGATGATGCAACAGGGCCGCCAAGCCGCATGCCCCTCTCGAACATCCGACCCGAAAGCCCAAGCGAGCACAGAGCCATGGATTTCCAGCTCACCGAGCAACAGCAGAGCATCCGCGACGCCGTCCAGAAGATCTGCAACGACTTTTCGTTGGAGTACTGGCTGGAACACGACAACAGCCACGAATTCCCGGAGGATTTCGTGCAGGCGCTGGCGGATGACGGCTGGCTGGGGATCGCCATGCCGGAGGAATATGGCGGGGCGGGGCTGGGCATTTCCGACGCGGCCATCATGATGGAGACCATCGCCGGCTCCGGCGCGGGCATGTCGGGCGCGAGCGCGGTGCATATCAATGTGTTCGGCCCTCACCCGATCGTGGTGCACGGCACGGACGAGCAGAAAAAGCGCTGGCTCGTGCCCATGATCGAGGGCAAGGAAAAATGCTGCTTCGGCGTCACCGAGCCGGACGCTGGCCTGAACACCGCCGCCATCAAGACCAGGGCGGAGCGGGACGGCAACAACTACAAGATTTACGGCACCAAGATGTGGACCTCCACCGCACAGGAGGCGAACAAGGTGCTGCTGCTCGCCCGCACCACGCCCAGGGAGAAGGTGGCCAAGCCGTTCGAGGGCATCAGCCTTTTCTACACGGATCTGGACCGCCAATACGTGGAAATCCGCGAGATTCCGAAGATGGGCCGCATGGCGGTGGATACCAACTTCGTCTTCTATGACGGCCTGCCGGTGCCGAAGGAAGACCTGATCGGCGAGGAAGGCCGCGGCTTCTATTACCTGCTGGACGGCATCAACCCGGAGCGTTGCCTGGTGGCGGCGGAGGCCATCGGCATCGGCCAGTTCGCGCTCGACCGGGCGGCGGAATATGCCCGCGACCGGGTGGTGTTCGGCCGGCCCATCGGCCAGAACCAGGGCATCCAGCACCCGCTGGCGGAAAGCTGGGCGAAGCTGGCAGCGGCGCGGCTGCTGACCTACAAGGCCGCATGGCTCTATGACAATGGCGAGCCTTGCGGGGCGGAGGCGAACGGCGCCAAATATCTTTGTGCCGAGGTCGGCTTCGAGGCCTGCGAGCGGGCCATGCTGACCCATGGCGGCATGGGCTACGCCAAGGAATATCACGTGGAGCGCATGCTGCGCGAAGTGATGATCGCGCGTCTGGCCCCGGTGGGGCAGCAGTTGGCGCTTTCCTATATCGCCGAGCGGCAGTTGGGCCTGCCGAAGAGCTACTGAGCGCAGCCCTTGAATGAGAAGGCGATCACGCTTCTTCCGGATGCGGCCGGGTAGCTGGAGTCGCGCCGCAAGTCCCATTGAACCTTGTACATTGTGGGCGTGCTGGCAGCCGGGGATGCGTCCTTGACCGCGGTCACAACTCGCCGGACGATCATGCTTGGCTGGTAATCTGCGCCACCGCCCTCGCCGGCGATGCCGCGGACAATGAATGGGTCCTGGAGGGGGAGGTCGCGGCATGATGTTGGCCGTGCCGCGTGGGCAATGGCTTGTTCACGCGGCCGCATAATTGGCCTATTGTGAGCGGAGCGGATCCAATCCCGATTCGCTTGCAAAGGAGTACCCCTTTGGAACGCGAACAGCGCAAGCTGGCTGCCATCGTTGCGGTGGATATCGTTGGCTACTCGCGCTTGATGGGGCAGGACGAGGAAGGGACGCTGCGGGCTTTGCGCAGCCATCGCGAAGAATTGGTGGACCCGTTACTGGCAGATCATGGTGGACGGATAGCCAATACTGCCGGTGACAGCATGCTGATCGAGTTCCCCAGCGCAGTCGATGCAGTGCGCTGCATGCTTGCCATTCAAGATGGTATGGTCGTGCGCAACGCAGATGTGGAGGCGGGCCGACAGGTCTGCTTCCGCATCGGCGTCAATGTGGGCGATGTTATCACGTTTGGCGGAGACCTGTTGGGCGACGGCGTCAACGTGGCTGCACGGCTAGAGCGGGAGTGCGAGCCGGGGGGCATCTGCATCGCTGACGACACCTACCGGCAGGTGAAAGGGCGGGTGGAATTCGAAGCAAAGTTCCTGGGCGAGTTGCGGCTGAAGAACATTGCCGATCCAGTGCGGGCTTGGCAGTGGCTGCCGGTCGGTGCAGCGTCTGGCGACGCCGTAGAAGAACCGGCAATCCATACCCACGCCCAGCGCCCGTCTATCGCCGTGCTGCCCTTCACCAACATGTCCTCCGACCCGAAACATAAGTTTTTTGGCGATGGCATCGTCGAAGACATCATCACCGCGCTCTCCAAGATCTCCCAGATGAAGGTAATCGCGCGAAATTCGACCTTTGCCTATAAGGACAGGTCGGTGGATTTGCGCCAGATCGCAAACGAACTGGGGGTTCGGTATGTGGTCGAAGGCAGTGTGCGCAGCGGCGGCAACCGGCTGCGTATCACGGCCCAGCTGATCGATGCAGCGGACGGTAGCCATGTCTGGGCCGAACACTACGACCGGACCGTCGACGACCTGTTCGACATTCAGGACGAGATTACAAAGGAGATTGTCTCCGCTCTTCAGGTGAATTTGACGGACGGCGAGGTCGCCTTCGTTATGGCGCGCGGCACCCATAATACCGAGGCTTGGCAGCTTTGTGTCCGAGGAACCGAACTGTACACGCGCTTCTCCACCACCAATTTTTTGGAGGCCCGGGCTCTGGCTGAGCGGGCGATCAAGCTGGATCCGAACTATGCCTATGCCTGGGCGACACTCGGTTTTACCTGGTGGTGGGACGGACGGCTTGGCTATACCGGCGACTCCGAAACCAAGTTCATGCGCGCCGATGAATACGCCAGGAAGGCCATGGAACTCGACAGCAGTGTATCTTGGGTCATTGGGCTAAGTGCCATGGCTGCCGCGCCATTCGGCCGCTATGAGGAAGCGATAGAAGACGCTCGCCGCGGAGTGGCACTCTACCCCAGCAATGCCGATATCCGTTGTTTTCTTGGCTATACCTTGATGCATGCGGCCCGCTACAATGAAGCCGTTCCCCACTATCGAGCGGCGATTGAACTGAATCCCCTCTACCCGATTTGGTATATCAACGGTCTCTCCACCACGCTCCGCTCGCTGGGACAACTGCATGAAGCAATGGCCCTTGCGAACGAGGTGATAGAACGCCAGCCACAACACCTGCAATCGTGGCTCACACGGGCTTACATCTTTCAGGAGACTGGCAGAACGGCAGACGCGGTAATGGCAGTGCGCGAACTTCAACGAATTGCGCCGAATTTCCGCGTTAGGCACTTGGCCCGGCTATACCTTCTCAATGACGCGGCCGAAATCGAAAGGCTTTCCAATGGTTTGCGCGCCGCCGGGGTGCCGGAATGACCTGACAGCCTCCCCGCATTGTCCTAAACGTTGGCGGCTTCTTCCAGCTTCTCCAGATGCGCGAGCCAGCGGGTTTCTGCTTGCTCCAGCGCTTCGGTGACTTCGGCGTATTTCTTTTGCAAGGTCTCGGCCTGGTCGGCTGAGGCTTTGTCGTAGAATTCCGGGTCGGCCAATGTGGCGACGATTTTGTCCTTGATACCGCTCAGTTTCTCAACCCGCTCCTCATAGGCGCGGGTGGTCTTGCGCAGCGCCAGGGTCTCTTCCCGGCTCAGGCGTTGCGGTGCGGGCGCGCGTTGCTTTTCGGCGTCTTTGGCGGCCTTGGCTTGATCGCGCGAGCCGGGCAGGCCCTTCAGGTGCATCTGGCGGTAGGCTTCCAGGTCGTCCTCATAGGGCCGCACGCTGCCGTGGTGCACCAGCCAAAGCCGGTCGGCAACCATGGAGAGCAGGTGCATGTCGTGGCTGACCAGGATCACCGCGCCGGAATAGTCGTTCAGCGCCTCCACCAACGCCTCGCGGCTTTCGATATCCAGGTGGTTGGTGGGCTCGTCCAAAATCAGCAGGTGCGGCGCGGGCAGGGTCGCCAGCAACAGCGAAAGCCGCGCCTTCTGCCCGCCTGACAGCCGCTCGACCGGCGTCTCCGCCTGGTCCGGCCCCAGCCCGAACCCGGCCAGGCGGGCGCGCAGGCGGCTCGCATGCTCGTCCGGGCGCTCGCGGATCAGGTGCTGGAGCGGCGTGTCTTTGACGTTCAGTTCCTCAACCTGGTGCTGGGCGAAAAAGCCGACGCGCAACTTCCGCGCCGTAACGATCCGGCCATCCATCGGCTGTAGCCGGTCCGACAACAGCTTTGCGAGCGTGGTCTTGCCTTCGCCGTTCTTGCCCAACAGCGCGATGCGGTCGTCCTGGTCGATGCGCAGGTCCAGGGCCTTCAGCACCGGCTTACGGTCATAGCCGACCGAGACCTTTTCGGTGGAGATGATGGGCGAGGCCAGTTCTTCCGGCTGCGGGAAGGTGAAGCGGGTGCGCGCCTCATCCTCCGGCGCGCGGATCACCTCCATCTTTTCCAGCATCTTGATGCGCGACTGGGCCTGCTTGGCCTTGGTCGCCTTGGCCCGGAAGCGGTCGACGAAGCTTTGCAGATGGGCGCGGCGGGCGTCCTGCTTCTTCGCCTGCGCGGCCTGCAAGGCCCGCTGGGCGGCGCGCTGGCGGGCAAACTGGTCATAGGGGCCGGAATAATAGGTCAGGCCCCTGTTCTCCAGATGCAGGATTGAGCCGACGGCGCGGTTCAGCAACTGCCGGTCATGGCTGATGATGATGACGGTGTGCTCGTAGCGCATCAGGTAGTTTTCGAGCCAGAGCGCGCCTTCCAGGTCCAGGTAGTTGGTGGGCTCGTCCAACAGCAGATAGTCAGGGGCGGAGAACAGCACGGCCGCCAGCGCGACGCGCATGCGCCAGCCGCCGGAAAAGGCGGAGCAGGGCATCTGTTGCTCTTCGTGACTGAAGCCCATGCCCGCCAGAATCGTCGCCGCACGGCTTTCGGCGGACCAGGCATGGATATCGGAGAGGCGCGTTTGGATCTCGGCGATGCGGGTGGGGTCGGTGGCGGTATCCGCTTCCTTCAGCAGCGCGGCCCGCTCCGTGTCGGCGGCCAGCACGGTGTCGAGCAGCGAGACCTCATTGGAGGGCACTTCCTGATCCACGCCGCCGATGCGGGCATGGGCGGGCAGCGAAATCTCGCCGCCATCGGGCTGCCACTCGCCTCGGATCAGCTTGAACAGCGTGGTCTTGCCCGCGCCATTGCGGCCGATCAGGCCGACCTTGTGGCCGGTCGGAATGAATGCGGAGGCGCCTTCAAACAAAGGGCGACCTTCGATAGAGAAATTCAGGTCAGTGATGCGCAGCATGGGGCGGGGTGTGCCGCATGCCGCAACTATTCGCAAGGCGTGATTGTGAAACGGGGCTCAGTTTTCCAAGGCAGCCTGACGTCAGCAGGTCTCCAGCGTGTGGTGGTTGGGCCGTTCACCGTGCGCCTCGGCAAAAACAAATGGTCGTGGAGAACGCGGGGGACGCGCAGTTTCCTGAAGAGCAAACGCGGCCACCACGTTGTGTAGAAATAATGCGGATCATTCCAAGTGTTTGGCAAGGTGCGGCAGCCTGTCCGCCTCATCGGCAGGCTTGTCCCAACGAATGCGCTTGATCCGCGGAAAGCGCATGGCGACGCCCGACTTGTGGCGGGTGGAGCGCTGCAAGGCATCGAAGGCGACTTCCAGAACCAGCCCTGCCGCCACCGCGCGTACGGGGCCAAAGCGGTCGGTCGTGTTGTCCCGGACGTACTTATCGAGCAGGAGCAGTTCTTGGTCGGTGAAGCCAGAATAAGCCTTGCCAACCGGCACCAGGCGAGCGCCCTCGTCGCCATCATCCCAGCAGCCGAAAGTGTAGTCCGAATAGTATGATGAGCGTTTGCCATGGCCGCGCTGGGCGTACATCAGCACACAATCGGCGGTGAGCGGGTCTCGCTTCCACTTGTACCAATGCCCCTTTACCCGCCCGGCAAGGTAGGGGCTGTCGGTGCGCTTCAGCATCAGCCCTTCATAGCCGGTGGCGCGGCAAACGGCGCGCAAGCGCTCAATCTCGTCCCAGTCTTGGGTGCGGAACAGCTCCGACAGGTCCAGCCGCGCGGGCTGGGTGGCGTCGTACCACTGCTCCAGCTTCCGGCGGCGTTCCAAAAAGGGTAGAGGCCGCAGGTCAGCCTCCGCCGTTTCCAGGAGATCATAGGCGCGAATGTGGGCAGGGCTTTCGCTCAGCAGCTTTGCCGGCGGCGCCTTCCGGCCAAGGCGTTTTTGCAGGCGGTCGAAGGGCTGCACCTCGCCGTCTTGCACAACCAGCAATTCCCCATCAATAACGCCATGCCATTCCATCGTGTCGATCACATCCGGGAAGGCATGACCGATGTCCTCGCCGGTGCGGGTGTAGAGGCGCCGTTCGCCGTCGAAGGCGACGGCTTGTACCCGGATGCCATCCCACTTCCACTCCACCGCGAATTCTGCGGGGTCGAGGCGGGCGGCGTCCTCCTCCTCCAGCGGATGGGCCAGCATGGCCGGGCGGAACATCACCCGGCTGGTGGTTTCAGGTACCGGTCCGCGCCCTTCCAGCCAGGCGAACAGGTTTTCGTAGGGCGGCGCGAGACTGAACCATAGTTCCTCGATTGCTTCGACCGGCTTGTCCCCATACTGCGCGAGCGCCAGTTTGACCAACCGGGCCGAAACGCCAACCCGCAGACCGCCCATGCAAAGTTTAAGCAGAGCAAAGCGTTCGCTCGGCGTAAGGGCATCCAGAAGTTTTGCCAATGCGAGCGGGATGCTGCGCCGTGTTGTTGCTTGTAGCCGCTCGACGGTTTCCGCAAGGGAGGGTGTCGCCCCGCCGGTGGGCTCGGCTGGCCAAATCAGCGAGGCGGTTTCCGCCAGGTCGCCGACATAATCGTAGGACAGGCGAAAGAGGTGGGGGTCCGTCCGCTCTTCCACCAAACCGCGAACCACCGCTGGCGTAACACCCGGAACTTCCAACGTGCCGGCGATCGCGGCGAGGCCCAATCCACGCTCCGGGTCTGGCGCTTCGGCGAAAAATGCTTGGATGCAGCCGCAGCTTTTCGTTGCGGCTGTTTGTGAAGACCAGCCGCTCGAGCAGGTGGGCGAAGCGTTTCACGATGGGCACCTCACTCCGCTTCTTCCTCGCCGCGGCCATGCAGTGACAGGGGAGCCGCGGTGAGCCCGAGGCTCGTCGCATAGTGGACCAGCGCGTCCTCCTGTCCGTGGGTGACCCATATGGTGCCGGCGCCGGTCGAGGCGATGGTCTCGGTCAGTTCCGACCAGTCGGCGTGATCGGATATGACGAGCGGTAATTCCACCCGGCGCTGCTTTGCGCGCTGGCGGATGGTCATCCAGCCGGAAGCCACGCCGGTAATCTTGTCGGGAAAGCCTCGCGACCAGCGGTCGGCCAGTGCACCCGGCGGACAGAGCACAATACTGCCGGCGGCCAGCTTTTTGTCGCTGACCGAAAGGGGCCGCAATTCGCCCAGATTCGCGCCCAGTTCCTCGTACAGCCGCGTCACGGCCACCAACGCACCGTGCAGAAACACCGGCTCTTCATAGCCGGCGGCCCTGAGCAACGCCAGCAGCCGCTGGCACTTGCCGAGTGAATAGGTACCGATCAGATGCGTCGCCTCCGGGAATAGCGTCAGCGAATGTAGTAATTTGGCCACCTCCGCCGTCGGGTCCGGGTGACGGAACACCGGCAGGCCGAAGGTCGCTTCCGTCACGAACAAATCGCATTCCACCGGTTCGAACGCTTCACAAGTCGGGTCTGTAGCGCGCTTGTAGTCGCCAGAGATGACAACCCTTTCGCCGCCGTATTCGATCACTGCCTGGGCGCTGCCGAGAATGTGCCCGGCTGGCGCGAAGCGGAGATAGACATCGTCCATCCGCAAGCTCTGGCCGTACAGCAAAGGCTGTTTTGTCCGGGCATGATCGTCGCTGTAGCGCACGCCCATGATTGCCAGGGTTTCCGGTGTCGCCAACACTTTCGTATGGCCGGGCCGCGCATGATCAGCGTGACCATGGGTAACCACCGCCCTTTCAACGGGCCGGTGCGGGTCGATGAAAAAATTTCCCGGCGCGCAATACAGGCCTTCGGGCCGGTTCTCTAGCCAAGAGAATGGTAAGGCAGGCATCGAAGGCTGCACTCCCAAAGACGGCAACAAATTCTATGACAAAGCTGGCATCCCTCGGTTCCGAATGCCGATCCAGAGCAGATAGGAATTGTACATGCGTTTATCACCATTTTTCCGGCACCCATGTGGTGCACTGCTAGCCAGGGGCTCAGGGAATGTTCGGGCAAACAGCGTCCGCCTTGCAGCATGGCGCGCTTTCCCGCAGCTTTAAGGCTAGCGAAACCATTTGGCGGAACCCAAAGCAATGAATACAGAAACGGCACCCCGCGGGCCGCTGAGCGGCGTGCGCGTCATCGACCTGACCACCGTCATGTTCGGCCCCTATTGCACCCAGATCATGGGGGAAATGGGCGCGGACGTGGTGAAGGTGGAGGGGCCGGAGGGCGATATCTCGCGTCAGGTCGGCAATTCGCGCCATCCGGGCATGTCTGCCGCCTTCCTGATCAAAGGGCGGAACAAGCGCTCGGTCGTGCTCGACCTGAAGCAGCCGGAGGCGCGGGAGGCGCTCTATAAGCTCTGCGCCACGGCCGACGTGTTTATCCATAACATGCGGCCCAAGGCGGCGGCGCGCCTGGGCATCGCCTATGAGGATATCGAGAAGGCGCGGCCCGACATCGTCTATTGCAACGCCATCGGCTTTGGCCCCGAAGGCCCCTATGCCGACAAGCCCGCTTATGACGACCTGATCCAGGGCCTGTCGGGTCTCGCGGCACTCACCGGCATGGTGACAGGCGAGCCGCGCTTCGCACCATCCGTCATGGCGGACAAGACCAGCGGACTGTTCGCGCTCTATTCCATCTGCATGGGCCTGTTCCACCGCGAGCGCACGGGCGAGGGCCAGCGCATCGACGTGCCGATGTTCGAAACCTTCACCAGCTTCGTCATCAACGAGCACATGCAGGGCCGCTTCTTCGAGCCGCCGCAGTCGCCGGCGGGCTATGTGCGCCTGCTCTCGCCCTACCGCCGGCCGCACAAGACGGCCGATGGCTATATCTGCATGATGCCCTATTCCACCAAGCACTGGCTGGCGTTCTTCGAGTTGGCCGGGCGGCCGGACCTGGCGGCGGACGAGCGTTTCCACACCATGCCGGGCCGCACCCAGAATATCGGCGAGCTCTACCAGCACCTTTCGGAAATCATGCCGACCCGAACCACCGCGGACTGGCTGGCGGCGCTGGAGGCGGTGGACGTGCCTGCCGCGCCCATGAACACGCCGGAAGACCTGTTCGACGATCCGCATCTGAATGCGGTCGGCATGTTCCCCTTCAGCGACCATCCGAGCGAAGGCAGGGTGCGGCACATCAAGGTGCCCGTGACCTTCTCCAAAACGCCCGGCGGCCTCACCCGTCATGCCCCGCGCCTCGGCGAGCATTCGCTAGAGCTGCTGCGCGAGGCCGGCCTGACGGAAGAAGAAATCCAGGGCCTAATGGAGGCCCGCGCCACAAGTCAGGCGAAACCGGTCTGACTGTAACCAAGACTTAATTCGGCAAGTGACGGACCAGAGCGAGAGGAGGCTAGTCATCCAACCCGCACCCGAAACCACGATTCAGGTATCCCGTCAGCGCTTCAAACTGCGTGCCTGGATCAGAACGCGCCTGTGGGCGCAGGTTATCGCCGGCATGCTATTGGGCTTCGGTGTCGGCTTGCTGCTAAACGCAGAAACCGGCTGGGTGGACCCGGCGCAGGCCGAGTTGATCGGCCTTTGGCTGGCGCTGCCGGGCCAGATCTTCCTTGCGCTGATCGCCATGGTGCTGGTGCCGCTGATCTTTTCGTCGATCGTCGGCGGCCTGAACGGGGCGGGCTCCGGCGCGGAGTTGCGCGCGGTTGGCCTGCGCCTGGCTGCCTTCATTCTCGGCACTACCTGTATTGCCGCCGCGATAGGCATGGTCCTGGCGAAATGGTTGCAGCCTGGTGCTGCGCTCCGGATGCTGGGCGTTGGTGGGCCTGCGGCGGTGCCGGGCCAGACCGGGGAGACGCCCGACGCGGCCCCGCCTGAAGTCGTGGGGCCGGACATCGACGGCTCGAACCTGCCAGCCGCCGGGACGCTCAACGGGAATTCTCCGGCGGCCGCGGATGCCGGCGCCGCAACCGACGGGGCCGAGGCAGCCCCTGTGGCCTTCCAAAAGCTGCCGGAGCTGATCGCCGACATTCTGCCGTCTAACCCGACCGCCTCCATCGCCCAGGGGGACATGCTGGCGGTGGTCGTGCTGGCGTTGCTGGTAGGACTGTCGGTGACACAGGTGCAACGCGAGCGGGCCGCGCCCTTTCTCGGCTTGATCGACGCGCTCTTGTCGATTTCGATGAACATCGTGAAATGGGCCATGTTTCTGGCGCCGTTCGCGGTGTTTGGCCTAATGGCCCAACTGGTAACCCGGATCGGCTTTGAGACGCTGATCGGCATTTCCGGCTATGTCGGAACCGTTCTGTTGGGCCTTGCGGTGTTGCTGGCCTTGTATGCCGTCATCGCTTGGGTGTTTGCATCGATCGGCCCCGTTGCGTTTATGCGAACGGCCGGCGGAAACCTATTGCTTGCCTTCTCGACCTCCAGTTCATCCGCCGTCATGCCCGAGACGATCCAGACCGCGCGCCGGCTGGGCGTGCCCGAGAATATCGCCAATCTGGTGATACCGCTGGGGGCAACCATGAACATGGCGGGAACCGCGCTCTATCAGGCGGTCGCGATCCTGTTTCTGGCCCAGTTGGCCGGCATCGAGTTGAGCGTTTCCCAGACCCTGATCGTCACCGGCACCCTTGTCGCCTCCAGCATCGGCGCACCGGGAACGCCAGGCGTCAGCATCGCAATTTTGGTCAGTGTCGCCACCAGCATGAACATCCCGGTCGAGGGGATGGTAATCATCCTGGGTGTGGATCGCCTGCTGGACATGTCGCGCACCGTGGTCAACGTGACCGGTGATCTAATTGCCGCTGTGCTGCTGCGCGATACCGCCGTTGCCTCCGGGGAGGTGCGGCTGATGCCAATGGCAGCGAATGCCGACACGCTCCCTCGCCGTCATTGCGGAGCCGCCCCGGCCTTGAGCCGGGCGCGTCGCGATCAGCCCTCCCGGGTCAATCTTCCACCACTTTGCGGTACAGGTGCCATGTCGCGTGGCCGAGCACCGGTATGACCACAATCAGGCCGAGAAAGAGGGGGATTGACCCCAGCACCAGACCGCCCGCCACGATCAACCCCCAGGCGGCCATCGGGGCCGGATTCTTTCGAACACTGCGCACCGAGGTTCGGACCGCCACACCCAGGCCGACATCGCGATCGAGCAGCAGCGGGAACGAGATTACGCTGATGGCCAGCACCAGCACCGCGAACACGAAGCCGACGCCGATGCCGATCACGATCATCGCCCATCCAGCGGCGGTGCCCAACACATCGGCGATAAAGGCGGAAATTGAGGCCGGCTGCTCCGGCCCGACGGTGAAGTCGTAGATCAACTGGGCCGCGCCGATCCAGAGCAGAAAAATGACCAGCAGCGCGAGGGTCAACACGAAGATCGCGCCGAAATTGGGCGCGCGCAGGGCCGAAAACGCGTGGTACCAGCTAATCTGTGTGCCCTGCTCACGCTCTCGGCTCATCTCGTAAAGACCGACCGCCGCTGCCGGCCCGAGAAACGCGAAGCCGACAGCGAAAGGCACGATCAAGGGCAGCAACTGCGCGTGGAATGCGTAGCGCGCGATCAGCAGCCCGACGAGCGGGTAGATCAGGCAGAGAAAGATCACGTCGGTGCGGGCGGCGCCGAAGTCATTCAGCCCCCGCCGCAACACCTCCGTCAGGTCCGCGACGGCGATTTTTCGGATCGCGGGCGCGGTATCGCTGCCTTCGACAGCGCGGCTGGCGGCGCGGACGTGCTGTGACGCCTCTCCGACCTCTGCGGCAATCCATTCGACCGGGTTTTTGATTTGAGCCATGGTGCCATTCCTCTGGCGCTGTCCCTGCGGTTACGGCCCGACCTGAACGGAACATACTGCCTGCTGCCAACACGAGGTCGAGGCATCTGATGCGACATTATGTATGGCATAGTGCGGCGAATTTATCCAGGTTCTCGACAACCAATCCGTGCCGCCGGCTTCACTTCCGGGTTACCACTATTTCATCTTTCTCCGCGCCCCGCGAAGACCGCTGCCCGTTCACCAGCGCGGTGTTGCGTCGGACGGGACTGTGAAAAAGAAGAGCCGCGCCATATGCCGACGCGGCTCCGTGTTTGATCGGGGTTGTTCCGTTCGATCGACCGTTATTCCGACGGTTGAACGGACGTCAATTCAGCGAGGCTCACTTGGTTGCGGGGACCTGTCCCGGTGTGGTGTCCGTCCCACCCGCCGGAGCGGTGGCATTTGACTGTTGTGCCTCGGCTTCACTCTTTATGTCCTCCATGGTGCGGAACTCCGGCATGCCTTTCAACTCCTCGGCGGTTGTCGAGACGCGAAGTACGGCTTCGCCGTCGCTTGAGGAGTGTTGCACGCTATTCCAGGCCAATCCGACCTGTTTGCTGCCGATGCCGAGGAAGCCGCCGACCGCGACGACGACGCTTTCGATCTTGCCGTCCTCATCCAGGACAAGGTCTTGCACCTTGCCGATGGATTCGTCCTGATCGTTATAGACGGAGGACCCCATCAGATCACCCGCCAAGAACTGGGTGGGCTCTTGTTCGGTCACTACTTGAGGCTGGCCGGTCGCAGCCGTTTTTGCTTCCGGCTTTTGCATGGTGTCGGCGCTGTTGGCCTTGTCGGCCGCTTCGTCCTTCATCTTGTCGGCCTTGTCGACCGCTTCGTCCATTTTCTTCTCACCCGAATCGGGCTTGGCAGCACCCATTGCCGGTGTAGTGGTGGTGCCGGACGAGTCCGTCTGTGTTGCCGGTGCGTCTGTTTGCGGTTTTGTCGTGTCCGACTGGGCATGGGCGAGCAGCGGAAACGAAAGACAAAGTGCAATAGCGGTTGTCGCTGTCAAAGCTTTAAGGGGTTGCATAAGGTAGCTCCTTAGTTACACCATCGTTGCGCACCTTTTTCTTCTAGCTTCTTTGAGCACGCAAATACAGCTAGGGCCGACCGGGTAGCGATCGACGAGCTCCCTTTTCGAAGCCTGCCATTGTACGTGTGTGAAACATTGACGTATTCTATTCACATATTTGTGATCAGAACCGGCCCATATGTGATTTGCGAGGCGGGTGATGCGCGATCGCGGCTCCGGGTAGCGGTGAAAATTCGTCCTTCGAGTATCAGCGTCCTTTCCAGTTCGGCGGGCGCTTTTCGGCAAAGGCCTTGGGGCCCTCGACATAATCTTCCGACTGGCTCATCGCCTTGTAGGCCGGATATGTCGCCTGGTTGCGGATTGCGTGCGCGACGCTGGTCTCGTCCAGACCCATATAGACGCCCTGCTTGGAGGCGCGGATCGACATTGGCGAGCATTCCAGGATGGTCTCTGCCCAGCGCTTGGCGCCGGCCAGCGCCTCGCCCTGGGGCACCACCTCGTTGACGAAGCCCAGTTCCTTGCCTTCCTTGGCGCCGACCCGGCGGCCGGTCAGGATCATGCCCATGGCCTGCTTGAAAGGGATGTGCCGCGGCAGACGGTGAATGCCGCCCGCACCAGCGGCCAGCCCGACCCGCGGCTCCGGCAGGGCGAAGGTCGCGTTCTCCGCCGCGATGATCAGGTCACAGGCCAGCGCCGTCTCAAAGCCGCCGCCCATGGCCCAGCCATTGACCGCTGCGATGATGGGCTTGCTCTGGTCATAGCGATCGGAAATACCGGCAAAACCCGATTCGGGGCGATGGCGCGAGCCGGTGCCCGCCGCCTGGTATTTCAGGTCGTTGCCGGCGCGTGAACGCCTTGTCGCCCGCGCCGGTGAGAATGGCGATCCACTGGTCCGGATCGTCCCGAAATTCGGTAAAGACCTTGTCGAACTCCCAATGCGCCGGCGGGTGCAGCGCGTTGTAGACCTCCGGCCGGTTGATGGTGATGATGGTGAGCGGACCTTCCCGCTCGAGCTTCAGGAATTCATAATCGGCCATGGGGTGGTCCTCCAAAGATCGCTTTGCATAAGGGGACCGCATGGTGCCGCGGTTTGGCGGCCGCCGCAATCGTTAGTGCTGCTCCGTCGCCCGGAGCAGCTTGGGCCAGAACAGCCACAGCGTCGCCCCGCGCAGACTGAAGAAGAACAGCAGGCAGAGCCAAAGGCCGTCATTGCCGCCCCAATCCTGGACCAGCCATAGCGCCAATACATAGGCGGCAAAGCTCATCAGCATGGCGTGCCGCATCTGCCGGTTCTGAGTCGCACCCAAGAACACCCCGTCCATGACGAAGGCGACAACCGAGACCAGCGGAAACGCCACGGCATAAGGCAGGTATTCCCGCGCCAGCGTCTGTACCTCCGGGATGCCGGTCAGCAACTGAATGCCGAACCAGCCAAGGCCGGCCCAAAGGGCGCAGAGGCCAAGCGCAATCCAGAGCGAATAGCGCAGCGCACCATAGGTCGCCTGGCGCACCCGCCGCCGATTGCGCGCGCCATAAGCCTCGCCCACCAGCGCCTCTGCCGCATGAGCAAAGCCGTCCAGCGCATAGGTTCCGATCATCACCATCTGATAGAGCACTTGGTTGGCGGCCAGCGCTACGTCGCCCTGCATGGCGCTCAGGTTCATGAAAACGGCCAGGCCGGTGATCAGAGTGAGCGTGCGGATGAAAATATCCCGGTTCACCGCCATCATCTGGCGCAAGCGGGCCATATCGAGCACCCCGGGTCCGGCCCTGGCCGTGCGGCAGGACGGCGAGCCGCTTTCGCATGAACCAGAACGCCAGCAGGATGGCGCAATATTCGGCGATGACAGTGGCGGCGGCGACGCCTTCCACGCCCCAGCCGAGGCCGAAGACGAACACCAGGTCCAGCACGATGTTGAGGCCGTTGGAGAACAGTTGCAGGTAGAGCGGCACCCGGCCGTCCTCCAGCCCATAGAACCAGCCGATCGCGACGAACATCGCCAGCGCTGCCGGTGTGGACCAGAGGCGGATGGCCAGATATTTGGCCGTCTGCGCCTCCACCTCCGCACTGCCGCCCAACGCCCAAAGGCCCGCATCGACGATCAGCGCCTGGCAGAGAACGATGGCGAGGCCCAGCACCGCCGCCAACAGCATGGCGCGATAGAGCATGTTGCGCACCTCACCCCAGCCGGGGCCTTCCTTCTCGCCCCGGCCCGCGCCGGCTGCCTGGGCGGTGGGGCCGGTCGTGCCCATGCGCAGGAAGTTCAGCGAGGCATGGACATAGGTATAGATCACCGTGCCTAGGGCGACGCCGCCGATGTAGGCGGGGTCCGGCAGATGCCCCACAACCGCCGTATCGACCGCGCCCAGCAGCGGTACGGTCGCATTGGAGACGATGATCGGCATCGCCATCCGGTTCAGGCGGCGTTGAATGGATTGTTCGGCGATGGCGGTCACGCGGGAAAGGACCAGATGGCGGGAAGAAGGCTCAACCTACGTCATCCGACAGGTAGCTGCCCACGCCAGTCTGCCCACGCCAGTCCGTTCACGCCAGTCTGCCGCGGGGCACCCAGGCGAGGCGCAGAATGTTGGTGGCGCCAGGGGTGCCGAACGGTACGCCCGCGGTAATGACGAGTGGCTGGCCGGGGTCTGCGAGCCCCTCCTGTTCCGCCACCGCGCAGGCCTTCTGTACCATCTGCTGGAAGCTGTCCACGTCCTCCGTCACCACGCTGTGAACGCCCCAGGTCAGCGCCAGGCGGCGCGCAGTGCGCCGGTTCGAGGTCAGCCCCAGGATCGGCGCCATCGGCCGTTCGCGGCTGGCGCGATAGGTGGTGGAGCCGCTCGTGGTGTAGGTCACGATGGCGGCCGCGTTTACCGTCTCCGCCACATGGCGGGCGGCGGCGGTGATCGCGTCGGCGGCGGTCGGGTCCGGGCGCTCGTGCTGGGCTTCCAGCACCTGGCGGAAGACGGGGTCTGATTCCACCCGGCAGATGATGCGGTTCATGATCGTGACGGCTTCCTCCGGATAGTCGCCGGCCGCGGTTTCCGCCGACAGCATGACGGCATCCGCGCCATCATAAACCGCAGAGGCTACGTCCTGCGCTTCGGCCCGGGTCGGGGCAGGGGCCTTGATCATGCTCTCCAGCATCTGGGTTGCGACGATCACCGGCTTGCCCAGGTGGCGGGCCATGCGGATCAGGTTCTTCTGCTGCACCGGCACCTCTTCCGGCGGCATCTCCACGCCCAGATCGCCGCGCGCGACCATGCAGGCGTCCGACATCTCGACCAGTTCCGCCAGCCGCTGCATGGCGGCAGGCTTTTCGAACTTGGTCAGGATTGCGGCGCGCCCGGCGATCAGCCGGCGCGCCTCTGCCAGATCCTCCGGCCGCTGCACGAAGGAGAGGGCGATCCAGTCCACCTCGTGGTCCAGCGCGAACTGCATGTCGCGCCGGTCCTTGTCGGTCAGCGGCGAAAGCGGCAGCACCACGCCCGGCACGTTCACGCCCTTGCGGTCCGAGAGCGGGCCGCCGGCGATCACCTCGCACTCGGCGAAGTCGGCCCCGTGCTCGCACACCCGCAGGCGGATCTTGCCGTCGTCCAGCAGCAGGTCCGCATCAGTCTCCAGCGCGGCAAAAATTTCCTTGTGCGGCAGGTTCACCCGCCCGGCGTTGCCGGGTGCGGTGTCAAGGTCCAGACGGAAGGTCTCGCCCGCCGTCAATTGGACGCTGCCATCGGCAAAGGTCCCGACTCGGAGCTTCGGACCCTGCATGTCGGCAATGATGCCGATGGGGCGGCCAAGCTCGCTCTCTACCGCGCGGATTTTGACGATGTTCTCGGCATGGCCGGCGTGGTCGCCGTGGCTGAAGTTCAGGCGGAAGACATCCACCCCGCCCTCGAACAGGCGGCGGATCATCTCCGGCGAGCTGCTGGCCGGACCCAGGGTGGCGACGATCTTGGCGTGGCGGCCACGGTACATGGAACAGCGATCCTTGCTCAATCAGTGTCGGGCAAAATCAGCGTCGCCCGAAAGTCATTGACATTGGTCAGCGTCGGGCCGGTTGCGATCAGGTCGCCCAGCGCCGAAAACGCCGTATATGCATTGTTTTCCTTCAGCAGAGTAGCCGGATCATGCCCCAGCGCCCGCAGGCGGCTCAAGCTGTCCGGTGCCAGATAGGCGCCGGCGTTGTCCTCGCTGCCGTCGATGCCGTCGGTATCACCGGCGATGGCGTGAATGCGCACGTGCCCGTCCAGCGCCAGCGCATGCCCCAGCAGGAACTCGGCATTGCGCCCGCCCCGGCCCGATTCGTTGCGCACCGTGACCGTGGTCTCGCCGCCCGACAGCAGGATGGCGGGCGGCGCGGCGGGTTGGCCGTGCGCGGCAATCTGCAGCGCGATCCCGGCCAGCGCCTTGCCGACTTCCCGGGCTTCGCCTTCGATCCGGTCCGAGAGGATCACCGGCGTCACGCCCGCCGCCCGGGCCGCTTCCGCCGCGGCCTCCAGCGCCTGTTGGGGCGAGGCGATCAGGCGGAATTCCGTGTTGGCGAAGGCGGGATCGCCGGGCTTGGGCGTCTCGGCCGCTGGGTTTGCCAGATGCTGCACGACGGAGCGGGGACCTTGGATGTCATAACGGCGCAACACGTCCAACGCTTGGCCTAATGTGCTCTCGTCGGGCACGGTCGGGCCGGAGCCGATCACGTCCGGCCGGTCGCCCGGCACGTCCGAGATCGCAAGCGTCAACAAGCGGGCTGGCGCCGCAAGTGCCGCCAGCCGGCCGCCCTTCAGCGCCGAGAGGTGTTTGCGGACGGCATTCATCTCGCCGATCGCCGCGCCGGAGCGCAGCAGCGCCGCATTAATCCGCCGTTTGTCCTCCAGCGAAATGCCGTCTGCCGGCAGCGCCAGCAGGGCGGAGCCGCCGCCGGAGGCGAGGAAGATCACCAGGTCGTCCGGCCCGGCGCCGCTCACCATGCCGGCCAACCGGTCTGCGGCAATGGCACCGGCGCTATCGGGGATCGGGTGCGCGGCCTCGACCACCTCAATAGCGCGGGTGGGCTTGCCATGGCCATAGCGGGTGATCACCAGCCCCTCGAGCGGCACGTCGGGCCAGGCGGCTTCGACCGCCGCGGCCATGGCTGCCGCCGCCTTGCCCGCGCCGACCACGACCACCTTGCCCTTGGCCGGAGGCTGCGGCAGGTGGGCGGCCAGCACGCGCTCCGGGGCGGCGCGCTGAATGGCAGCACGGAAACAGGCTTCCAAAAGGGCGCGAGCTTCGATCATGTTTTGAGGCTTCCACGGAAGCAGGGACTGGTCAACGCCACCTTGTGTCCTAAAATAGAGAGGTGAGGAATTCATCTTTCGACGTTGACCGCCATATAGGAGCCGCCGCCATGGACCAACAGACCACGGACCAACAGACGCAAACCGAACTTGAAGCCGCTGCCTTCCGCACGCTTGTTCAGCACCTGCGCGACCACCCGGAAGTTCAGAACATCGACCTGATGAACCTGGCGGACTTCTGCCGCAACTGCCTCTCTAAATGGTACAAGGCCGCTGCCGAGGAGCGGGGTATAAACTTGGATTATGAGGATGTGCGCGAGCGCATCTATGGCATGCCCTATAGCGAGTACAAGGCGAAGTACCAGCTGGATGCCTCGCCGGAGCAGATCGAGAAATTCGGGGCCGCCCGCCCGCGGCACGGCTAGGCGGCGACATGGCGTATAAGACTGGCAAGCCGGCAATGGAGCGCACGCGTCAGGAGGGCGTTTCGTTTCGCGTGGACCGGATGATCGCGGAGCAACTGACCGAAGAAAAACGGGCCGCAGAGGAAAAGGCCAGTGAGCGCGGCCGCAAGGCCCGTGCGCCGGAGCGCTCCCGCGACGAGGTTTATGGTATGCCGGTAGCGGATATCATCGAGTCGTCGAAAGCCGCGTATCCGCCGGTGGAAAAAGCCGCACCCGAGTCAGCGGACGGCCCGGTTTGGACCAGCATCGAAGACCAGATGGCCAACCCCATGGGCAAAAAAGGGCCGGGACGGATAAGGCGGCGTTAGGCGCGGCACGCCGTCAATCTAGCTTGACCGAAAGGCGCGGAGCGGCTAGCGGGGCTTCAGAACTCGACCTTGCACTGAGAACCTCTGGTTCCGGAGAGTGCCTGCGACTCTTCCGAAAAAGTAGAGGGAGCGTTACCGCCCCTCCACAAACCGCTGCCACTCGTCTTCCGGAATGGCTTTGAGGCCGGGGCAGTCGCCCCGCACCTCCCGCGCGCCCATCAGCGCCTCACGTGTGGTATCATTCAACCCTTCTCTCAGCGTTTCCCATCGCCGCATACTGCTGCGGGCGTAATGCTCGTTCTCGCAAGCAAATTCAGCGGTCCATTGGGCCCATGCGAGCCAATAAGCCGGATCGTTGGTATCCGGCGGCGGAGGCCATCCCACTGGCGAACGCTCGTGCCCCGGTAGATCCGGGTTGTCGAGAAAGATTACTAGATCATCCGCCTTCGGCTTGCCGCCACTAAACAAGCCTTCCTCTACGCCCTTTAGCATCTGCTGCCGTACTTCGTCGGCGACGCTAACGTCGCCGCTGCGCCAGGACACTTTCTGCCCGCGCATCTCATCGGTAAGGATTGTGGAAAGCTCATGCCCGGCACGCTGAAGCAGCGTGCCGCCCTCCGGCTCGTCGGTCAACGGAGCAAAGCCGAACTGTGCATCGCTCAGCAGCGCCAGCCGCCAACCTGCCGGCGCGCCAAACGCGCCCTGCAACTGCGCCCGCCAGAGGCTCGCGCCCTGCAACTGCGCCCATCCGAGGTCCGCGCCCTGCAACTGCGCCCATCCGAGGTCCGCGCCCTGCAACTGCGCCCATCCGAGGTTCGCGCCCTGCAACTGCGCGATCCGCCCTTCACCGAGGTCCGCGCCCTGCAACTGCGCCTTCACGAGGTCCGCGCCCTGCAACTGCGCCCATCCGAGGTTCGCGTCCGTGGCATCGCTAAACCGCCCGGAAGAACCACGCAAGTCGGCGCTCGCAAGATTTGCCTTGGGCAGGAAAGCGCTGTCGAAAACAGCAAAGCGCAGCGTACGGCCAGCAAGGTCGAGGGGTTCGGCATGGAACCGGCGAATGGCAAGCAGCCGCGCGTCGTCTTTGCCATCCGGCGTCAGGCGGTATCTCGTTTCGGCCCGCTCTGTTACCAATTGCCGTCCGCTGACGTCCAAATATCGGCAGCCAAAGCCCCAGACCGCGCAAGGCCCGGTATCAACGGGATTCGCACCACCCAACCAGAATCCGAAAAAACAAACCGGCGTGTGCAGGTCACGGATACTGCTTAGCCAGGAACTGCCGTCGGACAACGCCGCCTCGCATCTATTGTATTTCCGATCGCTGACCGTTCGCCAAACATCGCCGCCGGTCAATCGCTCCGGATCGGGCCGCCACGCGTAGCTCCAGACCAGCGCCAGCACCAGCCCCGCCAGAAGGAAGCGCGGCAGCAGGAACCTCCAACCGCCGCCCGCTGCGCGAACGCGCCGCGAGTACCAATAGAAATACAGCACAAACACCACATCCAGCGTGAACCAGACATGGTGGGAAAGCGTGGTCCATAGACTTTGATAGCGCAGGAAAGAAAGGCCGATCATGCCCAGCAATGCTGGTGGCAGCAGCGCGACAGTGACCATCCCCAGGAACTTGCCAATCCTGCCTCCCTGATTGGAAAGCACCTGTAGATAGGCAAATGAACTGAGCAGTGGCCCCGCCTTGTCGGCCGCCGCGAAATCGGCAAACTCGGCACGGGCCGCCTTCAGCTTGTCCACCAACACGCCCAGGTGCAGCAATGCCTGCAAGTGCAGAAACAGGAACACCGGCGGCGCGAAGATGTAGCTGTACTTGATGGAGAGCGTAGCGCCCAGTTGCGGCAATGCGATGCCGCCTGCCGTAAAGATGACCTCATCACTCGCTACGCCCAGCGCAATAGCCAGATAGAGTGCCACAAGTCCCGTCAGCGCCAGCGCGTTGCGAGCCGAGCGGGCCGTGTCGTTAATGGAGTCTGCCAGCGCCCGCAGGCGCGCGTTCCGCGCCTCGCGATCATGGATCGCCCAGGCGGTCTCCATGTCGATATATTGCTGGCGGTCGATGAGGCAAGCTCCCCGGTTTGGTCACGCCCAGGTACAGCGCCTCGGCACGGCCTCGCGCCAAATACAATACCACACCGCGACCCCTTGGCAATTTCGCGCGACACGGTGTACGATAGTCGCAATCTTTAGCAATCCCCAGCCGCACTCGCAGCAAAAGGAACCGCGCCTATGACTGCCGCCGCTTTGCGCGAAACGCCTCCCCTGAACGACCAGGTTAGCGCCGAGGAATGGGCCCTCCGCCTGGATCTCGCCGCGCTCTACCGGCTGGCCGCCAAGCACGGCATGACCGACCTGACCTACACCCACTTCTCCGCCCGCATCCCGGGCTCGGAGAACGAGTTCCTGCTGAACCCCTACGGTCTGCGCTTCGAACAGGTGACGGCGTCTTCCCTGGTGAAGATCGATGTGGAGGGCAACATTCTGTTGGAGAACGGCCACAGCATTAACGCCGCGGGCTTCACCATCCATTCGGCCGTGCACATGGCGCGCCATGATCTGGCCGTCGCCGCGCACACGCACACGCCGGCGGGCATGGCGGTCTCTGCCTTGCCGGAGGGGCTGATGCCGCTCACCCAGAAGAGCATGCGGTACTATGGCCGCACCGCCTATCACGGCTTCGAGGGTGTGGCGCTCGACCTGGACGAGCGCGAGCGCATCATCGCGGACTTTGGCGAGCACAACCATACCATGATGCTGCAAAATCACGGCATCATGGTCTGCGCGCCGACCGTCAGGCTCTGCTGGACCCGGCTCTATACGCTGGAGAAGACCATGCAGGCGCAATTGCTGGCGCTCGGCACGGGCGCGCCGCTGCGCGTGCCGCCCCAGGAAGCCTGCGAGAAGGTAGCGGCCCAGTGGGACAAGGGCGACGATGGCTATCGGCAGGACGGCTGGGAGTCGCAACTGCGCCTGCTCGACCGCGCCGACCCCACCTGGAAGCACTAACGGGAAGCAGTGATTATGTCTGTTACCGCCCTACCGGTCGCAACTGCGCGCGTGCCCACTCAGCCGGGCGTCCGCGAGCAGGTCACGGCCGAGGAATGGCAGGCCCGCACCGACCTCGCCGCCCTCTATCGTCTGGTGGCGGCGGAAGGCATGACCGACCTGGCCGCCACCCACATCTCTGCCCGTGTGCCGGGGCCGGAGGATCATTTCCTGATCAATCCCTACGGCCTGATGTACGAGGAGGTGACGGCCTCCAATCTGGTCAAGGTCGACATGGACGGCGACAAGGTCATGGACTCGCCGTTCCCGGTGAACCCGGCCGGCTTCACCATCCACTCTGCCGTGCATATGGCCCGGCCGGACGTGGCCTGTGTCGTGCACACGCACACTCCGGCTGGCATGGCCTTCGCCAGCGTCGAGACCAAGATCCTGCCCCTCAGCCAGACCAGCATGTATTTCTGGGGCCGCACGGGCTATCACGCCTGGGAGGGCATCAGCACCAACCTGGACGAGCGCGAGCGCATCGTGCGCGACCTGGGTGCACACCGGGCGCTGATCCTGCACAATCACGGCCTGCTGGTGGCCGCGCCCACCATCCCCGCCGCCTGGGTGATGATCTATCAGTTGGAGCGCGTCTGCCAGACCCAGCTTGCCGCCATGGCCGCCGCCAACCGGGCCGGCACGGAACTGGCGCTGATGCCGCCCGAGGTGGCGGAAAAGACCGCCGCCGGCTTCGACCAAACCTTCCGGAACGCCGCCGAGGGCAAGACCAATTTCGATTGGGAAGCCCATCTGGCGGCGCTTGACCGGACCGATGACAGCTACCGTTCCTAGAGATTTGATGAGGAAAACCCGCCATGCCTGCCACCGCCGTTGACACCGTCCCCAGCCTGAAGGGCAAAGTGCCCGACGATGAGTGGCAAGCCCGAGTCGAACTCGCGGGCTTCTACCGGCTTGTCGCCCAGCATGGCTGGGACGATTTGGTCGGCACCCACATCTCGGCCCGCGTGCCGGGACACGCCGATCAGTTCCTGATCAACCCCTATGGCCTGCTGTTCGACGAGATCACGGCCTCCAGCCTGGTGAAGGTCGATATGGAGGGCAACGTCCTGCACGAGAGCGCGTACCCGGTGAACGCCGCGGGCTTCACCATCCATTCCAGCGTGCTGAAGGGCCGGGACGATGTGGCCTGCGTCGCCCACACCCACACGGTCGGCGGCATGGCGTTGTCAGCCGTGGAAGGCACGCTCCGGCCCGTGCATCAAAAGGCGCTGCGTTTCTACAACGCGCTCTCCTATCACGCCTACGAGGGCATCGCCGACGACCCGGACGAATGCGCCCGCTTGCAGCGCGACCTGGGTGAGAATGACGCCATGGTGTTGGAAAATCATGGCCTTTTGACCTGTGGCCGAAACATCCGGTCCACCTGGGCATTGCTGTATAACTTAGAAAAATGTTGCCAGGTGCAGGTCGCGCTGGAGGCCTCCGGCGGCGAGATCATCGAGCTGTCGGACGATATCAAGGACAGCACCTACCACCAGTTCCAGCGCTCGCTGAAGTCGAACAACGGCAGCAAGCTCGACGGCTGGGAAAGCTCGTTGCGGCTGTTGAAGAAGCAAGACCCCAGCTTTTTGCATTGAGATCCGGAGCGGCAGCGCCACAAACAGCGAGCATAGCTCGCGCGAGGAAGGAAGAGGTGCGGACCGTGCCTGACACGTTTCAGCTGCAAGGGGCCGCTTCGGCAATATACGAAGAGCAGAAGGTGCCTGCAGTCTTCGGTCCGCTTGCGGCCGCCACACTGAACCGGTTTAAGGTGATGCCGGAGGATGACGTTCTTGACATCGCATGTGGAACGGGGATCGTCGCGCGAACCGTCAGGCACAAAGTTGGCCCTAAAGTCCGCCTCACAGGGGTGGACCTTAACCCAGGCATGATCGAGACGGCGCGCGAGATCACCAAAAGAATGGAGCCGCCGATCCGCTGGGAAATCGCCAGCGCTACCGAAATGCCTTTTGGCAATGGGGAGTTCACCGTCGTCTTGTGTCAGCAGGGCATCCAGTTCTTCCCGGATGACAAAGCAGCGGTGCAGGAAATGCGTCGCGTATTGCAACCGGGCGGACGGCTGGGAATAACAGTCTGGGCGGGTATCAGCCCCTATTTTCAGATTTTAGCAGATGTGATTGAGCGCCATGTCGGTTCGGAAGCTGCGCAGCAATCGCTGGCGCCATTCGCCTACGATGCCGAAGCGCGCCTGCCCCCAATCCTGGTCGATGCCGGATTCGTGGATTTGGAAACCTCGCGAGTGACGATCGATCGGACCATCAACGACCCTGAATTGGGTATCCAAAAGGAAATCATGGGTAACCCGGTCGGTCCTAAGGTTGCAGACAAAGGTCCTGAGGCGATGACGGCCATAGTCAGCGAAGTCTTAGCGGCTTGTGCCAGATTTATGCAGAGCAACAATCTGGTAGTCCCACAAACTGCCACCTTGATTAAAGCCCGTGCTGACTAGGCGAAGCTAGACCAAGCTGAGCGTTGATCGGGCACCTTTTCAGGATTGAAATGCCACAAGATTAGAAAGGAACCACCCCATGCCCCTAGACTATCTCGACCTCGCACCCACCCCTTCGGTCAAGGACCAGGTCTCCGCCGAGGAGTGGGAGATCCGCGTTGAACTCGCGGCGCTCTACCGCCTGGCGGCGCGCCACGGCTTTGTTGACCTGGGCGGCACCCACTTTTCCGCCCGCGTGCCCGGGCCGGACGATCATTTCCTGCTGAACCCTTTCGGCATGATGTTCGCCGAAATCACGGCCTCGTCGCTGGTCAAGGTCGATGTCGACGGCAACGTGCTGATGGATGCGGGCGGCCACGGCGTCAACGCCGCGGGCTTCACCATCCACTCGTCGGTGCATATGGCCCGGCACGACCTGGTCTGCGCCGCCCACACCCACACGGTGCAGGGCATGGCGGCCAGTTGCCTGGCCGACGGCATCCTGCCGCTCACCCAGCACGAGCTGCGCTTCCACGGGCGCCTTAGCTATCACGACTATGAGGGCCCGGCGACCAATCTGGACGAGCGCGAACGCATCGTGGCGGACCTGGGCGTAAACAACAATATCGTCCTCCGCAATCACGGCCTGATGTGCTGCGGCCGCAGCATTCCAGAGGCCTGGCGCAACCTCTATGCCCTGGAGAAAAGCTGCGAGGCCCAGTTAGCGGCCATGGCCATGGCGAATGCCAGCGGCCGCCCGCTGAAGTTCGTTTCGGACGAAGTCGCTCAGGCCACCAGCGACAAGATCGAGCAACGCCACGGCAAGAACACGGTCAGCCGCGACTGGCCGACCCAGATGCGCCGCCTCTACGCCGAAGAGCCCGACTTCGCCACCTGACGCCGCCTCCGAGCTTTTGAGGTAGCCGTCAGTCGGACTTGGACATCTCGCGCGGCGAAAGCCCGAACACCCTGCCCGCCACCGCCGTCGCCGACGGTCTGGCGCGGGCACGGAAAGGCATGAGCCGGGTTGCTTCTATGGCTGCCAAACCGACGCGCACGATGAGAACGCCGTTGATCGCCCCTTCGCCCAATCGGCCGGCGGCGCGGCGCAGCAGCGTACCGGCAACGACGCCCGGTGCCACATCGTGCAGCAATTCCATTGCGCCGGCGGCGGCAATCGCCGCTCCCGTGCGCCGCAGCAAGGCGCCGCTCGCCAGCAGACCGGGGCGCAGACCCTGAACCGTCGCGACGGCGCGGATCACTGCAACGGAACTCCACACGGCCACGCCAATATCCAGCAGCGGATTGGGCAGGATGGTCGTCAAGCCGCCCGAGCGGCGGGCGATGCGGACAATCTGCACCAGGGCAGCTTCGTCGAGCGGCCCCTGCACTGTCCGTTCGTATAGCTCCAGCCGCTCCTCGGCATCGACACTGTCGGCGGCGGCCGATCGATACCGGTCGAGCGCCCATTCCAGGGCGGGGCGGTGGGCGTGCAGTGCTTCCACCGCCTGCAATGCCTCGTCGATCTCGCTGGCTTTCCCGCCGGCCACGGCGGCCTCGACCTTGCCACGAACGGCGGCGCCGCTGCGCAGCCGCAGCAAAGCCACGATTTCCGCCGCGATCAGACCCAACAGGCCCAGGCCGATCAGTCCCAACCCGATCGCGCCGATCAGGCTCGCCACCGCACCTTGCATGGCGGCCGCGATGGCGCTCTCGATCAGCCAGGCCGCCAGCGCCGTCGTGGCCAATCCAAGACCCGCCAGCAGAGCCCGCCAGAACCAGCGCCGCCGCCCCGTGCCCGTCAGAGAACGCGCCAGCAGGGCCGCGGCCTGCCCAGCGGCGCTGTCGACGCTTTCAATCTCGGCTTCAAGCTCGGGCAGGGTGGAAACAGCCGGGTCGTCCATCGGACGCCGGTCGACCGGGCGCTCGGCCTGTTTCTCTGGCGTGTCGGTGACAAGGGGCTGACGGTAAGGGCCGGGAGCTTCGTCGTTTTCGCTCATCGCTTCGTCCAACGGCTCATGCGAAATAGTCTCCCAGCAGGAATTCCAGCGACCGGCCCATCCTGAGCGAGCGCATGCCGCGGTCTGCCTGAACATCGCCCGGCCGCGGGCGGAAGGCGACCGCGCCGAGGCTGCCATCGGCCTTTACGTCCTTGAGCGAGGCCGGCAGGCGGCCGGGCAGCACCGCCTCCGGGCGCTCGGAATCGACCGGCAGACCGCCGACGCCGGGCCAGCGCCCGCTCGAGGTTTGCACCTCGGTCTCGTCCGTCACCCGCAGGGCCGCGATCGCCTCTGCCTGCACCTTGGTGCCACCATAGGTCAGCCGCCGCCCGGTCTCCGCCATCAATTGCGAGAGCAGGCCCGCCAGGCGCTGATGATCGTTGGAGTGCAGGTGGTCCGCCTTGGTCGCGGCGAACAGCACCCGGTCGATCTTGCGGCCGAACAGGAACGACAGCCATGAATTCTCGCCATGCCGGAAGGCACCCAAGGTGCCGTCGATGGCGGCACCCAGGTCGGCGACACTTTCCGGGCCGGCGGCCAGGTGGTCGAGCATATCCACCAGCACCACCTGCCGGTCGATGCGTTGCAGGGTCTGGCGGAAGAAGGGCTCGACGATCTCGCGCTTGTAGGACTCGAACCGGTCTGCCATCAGGCGCAGCAGCGAGCCGCGCTCGCCCCGGCCATCGACATCCGGCAGCGGGAAAAAGGTCAGCGACGGCGCGCCCTGCAGTTCGCCCGGCAGCAGGAACCGCCCCGGCTGGAGCATGCTATAGCGCTCGGGCGCATCCCGAGCCGCCTGGAGATAGGCGGCAAACGCCGCCGCCGTGCGGATCACCGCCGGCTCATCGACCCGACCGTGGCGGTCCAGTCCCTTGGCGAGCGCGCGCCATTCGGCGGACAGGGCGCTGCGTCCGTCGGCATTGGCCAGTGTCCAGGCTTGCCGGGACCAATCGCCATAATTGAGGTCGAGCAGCGGCAGGTCCAGCAGCCATTCGCCGGGATAGTCGACGATGTCCAGATGCAGGGTCATGGTGCGTGCAAACCCCAGCAGCACGGGCGAGCGGAACCGCACGGAAAGGCGAAGTTCGCTGACGGAGCGGGTGCTTTGGGGCCAGGCGGGCGCGCGGCCTTCGCCGCCGATCAGGCTGGTCAGCACTTCCTCATAAGGGAAGCGCGGTACGGAACCCGACGGGCTTGGCCGCAGAATGCCAGACTGAAAGCGGCCCTCCGCCATCACCCGCAGGCCGGGCAGGCGGCCCGGATGCAGCAGGTGATGCACCAGCGAGGCGATGAAGATGGTCTTGCCCGCCCGCGACAGTCCCGTGACGCCGAGCCGCACGTGACGGTCGAGCATTTCCGCCGCGTCCGAAACCAAGTCTTCGGCCGTATCAAACAGTTCTTTCATCAAGGCCACTCAGGAAGGACGACGCGGCAGACCGCTAGAAATGGTGGTTTTCGCCGCTGCGAGCAACCCTCCCGACGGGCCGATGTTTCGCCCGACGGGTGAGGCGGTACCATGCGCCTGATGCAATCTTATTAATCCATAAAGAACGGTGTCTCTGCCGAGCCATCCGACCCGTTCATGCGGATATCCAACCGGTAGACCCCTTTGCCCTCCGGCTGCGCCACCAGCAGGCCGCGGCGCGCTTCCGGCACGGCACCCAGCACCGGGCATTCGCTGTTGTCCTCGTCACCGAAATAAATGCGCGTTACCAGACGCCGCATTAGGCCGGGCCCGAAATTCCGATTGCCGCGTGCGGGGCCTGCCAAGCATTGCCGCCGCCCGCCGCATCGAACGGCACCGCGCCCGGCTTGACGGTCGTGAACGTAAACGAGCCGTCTGGCGCGGTCACGCAGCGCCCGAAGCCGCGGAACGACGCATCGGCGCTGCCGGCATAGTGGCCGTCCGCGTCCGCCTGCCACCACTCCATCAGGAAGTCGCGGCGGGGCGTTCCCTCGCCGTCAAACAGCATGCCCGTCACCGTTATGGCGGGGCCGTGCCGGCCGCCCATGGTCAGGTCGTGCTCGTCCGGACGTTTGAAGGCGTAGTTGTAGAATGGCCCCAGGGTCTGGGCCGCGCTCGGAACCAATTTGGTCATCGTTTGCCTCTCCCTAATCGACCATCGGCGTTTCGGCGCGCCCGCGCAGGACGATGTCGAAGCGGAAGCCCAGCGAGAACTCATGCTCGCCCAGGCCCTCGTCGGGCTTGGCGATCAGCCGGTCGCGCGCGGCGGCATCGGGCACCGCCTGCAGGATGCCGTCCAGCTCGTTCAGGGGGTCGCCGGGGAAGAACATTTGGGTGACCAGCCGGCTGGCGAAGGCCGGGCCGTAAAGCGAAAAGTGGATGTGCGGCGGTCGCCACCAATTGCGCGTGTTCGGCACCGGGTAGGCGCCGGGCTTGATCGTGGCAAAGCGGTACTTGCCGTCGGCGTCGGTCAGCATGCGGCCGGCGCCGACAAAGTCCGGTTCCAGCGGGGCGGGGCGGGAGTCCACCTCATGCGGATACTTGCCCGAGGCGTTGGCCTGCCACATCTCGACCAGCGAGCCCGCCACCGGCCGCCCGTCTTCGTCCAGCACGCTGCCTTCGACAATCATACGCGAGCCGACAATGGTGTTGAACTGGGTGAGATCGACACCCAAGCCACCGACGTCCGCCTCGCCGAATGCGGGACCGCTCAGCTCGGTCGCGGTGCGGGGCAGGGGGATCAGGTCCTCGCGTGGTGCCGTCAGCGTGGTGCGGAAATATTTCTCCGTGTGCAGGCCCGGTTGGCTCTTGTCGTCGAAGGGGGCGTATTCCGTCATTGTTCTTTTTCCTCTATTCGTCGATCACGCGAACCGGTTCGCCTTTCAGCCAGCCCAGAATAGCCTCGACCGTCTGGCCATAGAAGATTTCGTAGGTGTCGTGGGTCACATAGCCCAGATGCGGGGTCAGCACGGTGTTGGGCAGGTCCAGGAATGGGTTGGTCTTGGGCACCGGCTCGACGCTGTAGGTGTCGATACCCGCGCCTGCGATGGTGCCGGCGCGCAGCGCATCCGCCAGCGCGTCCTCGTCAATGATCGGGCCGCGCGAGGTGTTGACGATATAGGCCGTGGGCTTCATCAGCTCCAATTCGCGTTTGCCGACGATGCCGCGCGAGCGCTCGCTGAGCACCAGATGCACCGAGATGAAGTCGGACTGTTGGAACAGCTCGTCTTTCTCCACCCGGCGCACGTTCTTTTCCGCCGCCGCTTCCGCCGTCAGGTTCTGGCTCCAGGCGATGGTTTCCATCTCGAACGCCTGGGCGTATTTGGCGACGCGGCTTCCCAGCCTGCCGAGCCCGAGCAAGCCGCAAGTCCGTCCCTTCATCCCCAGCCCAACCTGCGTTTGCCAATGACCGTGCCGCATGGCGGCATTTTCATTTGGAATGTTGCGCGCGAGCGCCAGCATCAGGCCGAACGCCAGTTCCGGCGTGGGGTGGCCGCTGCCTTCGGTGCCGCAGACGGTAACGCCGTGATCTTTCGCCGCTTGCATGTCGACGCTGGCGTTGCGCATGCCGGTGGTGACCAGCAGCTTCAGGTCGGGCAGGCGCTCGAACACGGCGCGGGTAAAGGGGGTGCGCTCTCGCATGATGCAGATGACTTCATAGCCTTTTAACCGTTCGCCAAGCTTGTCGGGGTCGGGCTCGTGGTCGTGGAAACAGGTGACCGTCAAGTCGGCTGGAAGTTGTGTCCAATCGGCGGATGTCATGGCAACATGTTGGTAGTCGTCTAACACGGCGGCACGCATGGCTTAATTCTCCTTCGGCGGCTGGTCCGGCAGCTTGCCATCGGTTATGGTCCAGCGGCAATCATACTCGATAAAGGGAAGGCGATGCGCCCGATCAAATCAATAGGCACTCTTGCGGTTTTACTGGCGGGACTGGCATTGGCCGCCTGCGGTGGCGTCGCAGTGAAATCGCCGCAAAAGACAGCCAGCGCGCCGGCGTCCGCCGCCCGGACGGGGACCATGAAAGTCGCCATGCTGGCGCCGCTTTCTGGCGACCTTGGCCCAGTGGGCCAGCAGCTGGTCAATGCCGCCGCTGTAGCGCTTTTCGAACGCCCCGACCTTGATGTCGAAATCCTTCCCTTCGATACGCGCGGCACGCCGGAAGGCGCGGCGAGGGCCGCCGGCGAAGCGCGGGCCGCCGATGTCGAGCTGGTATTGGGCCCGCTTTTCGGCCGTAACGTGCCCATCGTACGCCAGGGATTGCAGGGCGCTGGCGTGCCGCTGCTCGCCTTCACCAACGATCCGGCCCAGGCGGGCGGTTCAAACTTTGTCATGGGCCTGAGCGTCGCCGCCCAGGTCGAGCGCATGGTCTCCTATCTGGCGGCGCAACAGAAAACGCGCCTGATCGTCATCGGTCCCGACAACGAATATACGGCGCGCACGATCCAGGCGGCGGAAGCCGCGGTGTTCGCGACCGGCGGCGCTGTTGTGCGCAGGGCGACCTATCCCGAAGGCGCCGACTTCAACCAAATTTCCAACCAGGTTCAGCAGGTCACCAACTACCAAGCCCGCCGCGGTGAGTGGCAGAGCTATTCGAGCCAACTAAAGCCCCAGGTCCGCGCGGCGGGAGACCCTGCCAGTTTTCTGCGTTCGGAAGCGGGCCGGTTCGGCGGCATGCGCGGCGAGATGCTGCGCGGCATGGCCACGGTTTACAATAACTGGGCCGGCAGCGGCCGCAATCGAGCGCTGGCGGAGGTGATGCAGCGGATCGATGGTGTCGACGCCATGCCCGTGTCCGATTACGATGCGATCCTGCTGCCACTGGGTGACAACAATCTGGTGGCCATCGGCTCAATGCTGGACCTGTACAATGCGGGCCGTGGCTTTGCCCAACTGGCCGGCACCGATATCTGGACGAACGTCAATCTTTCGTCCGAGCCCTCGTTGCTGGGTGGCTGGTATACCCGAATGAGCGAGGCCGAAATCAACCCGTTCGTGCAGGCCTACCGCAGCAATTTCCAGGCGACGCCGGAAAGCATCGCCGCATTGGGTTATCATGGCGCCCGCATCGCCATGGAAGCGATGCTGGCAGGCGCGCGGCCCCTCACGCCGGAGTTCATCCGCCGTCCCCAGGGCTTTGCTGGAACGGCCGGCACCGTGCGCTTCGGCAGCGACAATGTCATGCGCCATCCGCTGTCGATCTATGAGGTGACGCCCGAAGGCACGACCGAACTGGAAGGTCCGGCTCGTCCGGCTTTCTGATAAGGTTCTGGTTGTTTCATCCTGCGTAGCCCCGGCCTTGAGCCGGGGCGTACCGAAGGGCGCCATCTCTGCATTTGCCAAGCCACGTACTGCCCGGGAGCCAGTTCCTTGCCCACCGTATCCATCAACACCATCCGAACCCAGATCGAGCGCGTGCTCGCCTCATGGGGCATGCCGGACGAGCATGTCATGACCACCGCCGAGCTGATGGTGGAGGCCGATGCGCGTGGCATCGACAGCCATGGCATCGGCATGCTGCCCCAGTATCATGACCGCCGCAAAGAGGGCCGCATCATCGTCCCTGGCGACATCCGCGTGGTGAAGGACCTGCCTGCCATTACCTTTATCGATGCGGGCCACGCGCTGGGGCACGTGCCGGCCAAGACGGCGATGCAGAGCGCCATCGACAAGGCGAAAGACATGGGCGTCGCCATCGGCGTGGTCCGCAACTCCAACCATTTCGGCGCGGCCGGCGTCTACTCCACCATGGCGCTGGACCAGGGCATGATCGGCATTGCCATGACCGGCACCAGCCAGCGCTCCATCGTGCCGCCGCGGGCGCGTGAGCCCATGTACTCCACCAACCCCATCGCCATGGCCGCGCCCACCAGGCGCAACCCAGCCTTCTCACTGGACATGGCGACCAGCACGGTCGCGGTCGGCAAGCTGAATATTTACCGCCGGGCGGGCAAGCCCATGCCGGTCGGCTGGGCCTTGCGCGAGGACGGCTCGCCGGAGACCGACGCGGAGGCCGCATTCTACGCCACGCCGAAACGCATGACGCCCCTCGGCGGGACAGAGGAGGGCGGCAGTCACAAGGGCTATGGCCTCGCCATGATGGTGGACATTCTGTGCAGCGTGCTGACGGGCTCCTATTTTGGCGGCCGCGACCTGAAAACCGGCGAGCCCGGTGATTTCATCAATGTCGGCAGCTTCTTTCTCGCCATCGACCCGATATTCTTTCGCGGCGAGCCGGGCGCGTTCGAGGCGGACACGGATGCGCTGATCGACCAGATGCATGGTGTGGCTCCGCTCGATCCGGCCCAGCCGGTATTGGTGCCGGGCGAACCGGAGGAGGCCGCCCGTACCGAGCGCCTCGCGAACGGCGTGCCCATGACCTACACGCTCTATAACGAGATCAAGCGCGTGGCCGAGGAAAGCGGCGTGCCGTTTCTGTTTGGGTGAGGTGTTTCTCTGGGTTCCTCCACTGTTCCCTTGAAGACGCATCGTGGCGAGCCGCAGCCGTCAGGTCCTTGTGCACAAGCGACGCGGTTCCGGATGGCACCTTACGCTTCCGGGAATCGAATTTGTCAGGTCTTTTCATAGCCTCATGAGCTCCGGCGCCCTCATCTGGATCATGTGCGCATTCCTGGGCCTGAACCTGCTCGGTATGCACGCGACGGCGACGCTGCTGCCGTTTTTCATCGAGAAATGGAGCCTCTCCGGGACGGAGGCGGGCTGGCTGAACGGCATTATGGGCCTGACCTCGACGCTGGCCATTCCGTTTCTGACCATCACCGATCGGATTGACGCCCGGCGCATCATGCTGGCGGGCGCCTGGGCCAACATAATCGGCTTCGGAGGTTTCGCGCTGTTTGCCGACGGCTTCACCAGCGCGCTGGTGTTCCGCGGCATCCAGGGCCTGGGCTTTGCCGGCACTTATATGGTCGGCGTCAAGGCCATCAGCGACCGCATCGGTGAGGCGGACCGGCCGCGGGCCACCTCGCGCTATATCTCCAGCTTTCCGATCTGCGCCAGTTCCAGCGTCGTGATTTCGGCCTCGCTGGCCAACGCGTTCGGCTGGCAGGCGGCCTATGTTTTACCAGCGCTCACCGCGTTTGTTGCCTTTCTGCTGGCGCTGCTGCTGCTGAAGCCGGCAGAGCCGGAGAAGGGGCCCCGGCGCTCGCTCTTCGACATGGGGCCGGTCGTGCGCAACAAGCCGGTACTGGGCTTTGGCTTCGGCGCCTTCATGCACGCGGTGGAACTTCTGGGCGTGCGCTCGTGGAGCGTGGCCTTCTACGTGTTCGCCGCCATACAGTATGGCCACGAGGACGTTGTCTGGCTCATCCCGATTACCGTCACGTTGCTCATTCTGATCGGCTCGCCAACCTCCTTCGCCGGCGGCGATGCCGGCGAGAAATGGGGCTACGCTCGTGTGACCGCGCTCCTGATGATCGCGTCTGGCCTGTTTGCCTGCGCCGTCGGTTTCGCGGCGGCATGGCCGCTATGGCTGCTGCTGGCGCTGATCCTGGGCCACAATCTGCTGGTGCTGGCGGATTCCGGCAGCGTCAATGCCGGCGCAATGGCCATGGCGGAAGCCGGCAGCCGCGGCAGACTGGTGATGTTCATGGCGCTGGCGAATGCGGCGGGCGGGCTGGTCGGGCCGGTGCTGTTCGGCGTGGTGCTGGATGCAGCCGGTGGGCCGCAGAGCATCACCGGCTGGGGCTGGGCCTTCGCCAGCCTTGGCTTCGCCGTGATTTCCGGCGGGGCCATGGTGTGGCTGCTCGGGCGGCGCGGCGACCGGAACTAACGCTCGGCGGCCAGTTTCCCTTCGCCCAGGCGCACCATCCGGTCCATGCGGGCCGCGAGTTCCCGGTTGTGGGTCGCCACCAGTGCCGCGACGCCGTTTTCGTGGGCCATGCGGATCAGCAGGTCCGCGACCCTCTGACCCGTGTGCTGGTCCAGGTTGCCGGTCGGCTCATCGGCCAGCAGCAGGCGGGGGGAATTCGCAAGGGCCCGCGCGATTGCGACGCGCTGTTGCTCGCCACCGGACAGCTCCGCCGGGCGGTGCGTCACGCGCTCTGCCAGCCCTACCGCGTCCATCAGTTCCTGTGCCCGCACCCGTGCCGCCCGGCGGGAGACACCGCCGATCAATTGCGGCAGCACCACATTTTCCAGCGCCGTAAATTCCGGCAGCAGATGATGGAACTGAAAGACAAAGCCGATTTCCGCCCGCCGCTTGGCCGAGCGTTCGGCGTCGCCCATCCGGGCACAGTCCTCCCCTCCAACCTTGAGCACGCCGCCGTCCGGCTGGTCCAACAGTCCCGCAATTTGCAACAGCGTGGTCTTGCCCGCACCTGAGGGGGCGACAAGCGCCACGATCTCGCCCGGCTGCAGAGTCAGGTCGAGCCCGTCCAGCACGCGCAGGCGGCGATCGCCCTGGCGGTACTCGCGGACGATGCCGGCCATTTCGAGCGCCGCGGCCTCACTCATAGCGCAGCGCCTCCGCCGGTTGCAGGCGTCCCGCTCGCCAGCTTGGGTAAAGGGTTGCCAGAATGCTGAGGCCGATGCCCATCAGCACCACCAGCATGACCTCGAACGAGTCCACCTTCGCCGGCAGTTTCGAGAGAAAATAAATCTCGGCCGAGAACAGTTCGCCGCCGGTCAGGCCCTCCAGCCAGCCCTTGAGCGTGTCGATGTTCTTCGCGAACACGAGGCCCAGCACGAAGCCGGCAATCGTGCCCGAAACGCCGATGGAGGCGCCGTTCAGGAAGAAAATGCGCATGATCATGCCGCGGGTCGCCCCCATGGCCCGCAGAATGGCAATGTCCCGGCCCTTGTCCTGTACCAGCATGATCATGGAAGAGATGATGTTGAACGCCGCCACCATGATGATCATCGACAGGATCAGGAACATCACGTTCCGCTCTACCTGCAAGGCCTGCACGAATGATGCGTTGGAGTTGCGCCAGTCATAGACCCGATACGCCTGGTTTTTCGGCAGAGTGGCCCTCACGGTCTCCATGGCGCCGGTCAGCGCGTTCGGGTCGTCCAGCAGCAATTCGATGGCTGAAACGCCATCGTCGGTACCGAACAGGCGTTGGGCCGTCTGGATCGGGATATAGACGAAGCTCGAGTCGTACTCGTACATCCCCACATTAAAAAGCGCCGCAACGGTAAAGGTCTTGGCGCGCGGCACGGAGCCAAAGGGGCTGACGCTGCCCTTGGGCGACAATAGTTTTAGCTTGCTGCCGACGGTCAGGCCCAGTTGGTTGGCTAGGCGGTTGCCGATCATGACTTCGTTGCCGTTCTGCCCGAAGGTCTGGAGGCTACCGAAGATCACGTTACTGGCCAGTATTGGACGTTTTCGGATGGCGTCGCCAGACAGCCCCCGCACCAGGACGCCACTCGCCTGGCCGGCTTCTGTCGACGCCATGGCCTGACCCTCGACCATGGGCTCGGCATAGGCAACGCCCGGCGCGGCCGCCAGTCTGTCTACTAGGTCCGGGTAGTCGGGCCGCAACGGCCCGCCATAGCCGCTGACGACGACATGAGCGTTCACCCCCATGATCCGGCCGAGCAGTTCTGCCCGAAAGCCGTTCATGACGCTCATGACGATGATGAGCGTCGCAACGCCCAGCATGATGCCGGTGAACGAGAAGCCGGCGATCACGCTGACAAACCGCTCCCGCCGCCGCGCGCGCAGATAGCGCCACGCGACCAGGCGCTCGAAGGCGGAGAAGATCATGATTGCGTACCGCTCATTTCATCCTGATTAGCCGCAACGCGGCGTATAGGAAGGCGCCCGTGGGGGAAGGATCCTTCGCTACACCCCGGCAGAATGCCGGAGCTACTCAGGATGAGTTGAGGGGAGCAACGGTGGAACATCACCCCGCCAACTTTGCCAGCGCGCTGTCGATCGAAAGCTCCTCGCGCTCGCCGGTGGCGCGGTTTTTCAGTTCCACCACGCCGTTTTTCAGGCCACGCGGGCCGACGATGACCTGCCAGGGCAGGCCGATCAGGTCCATGTCGGCAAATTTGGCCCCAGCCCGCTCACTCCGGTCGTCGTAGAGAGGCTCCTTGCCGGCGGCGGCCAGCTTGGCCTCCAGATCGGCGCATACAGCATCGCACGCATCGTCGCCGGTGCGCAGGTTGATCAGGCCGACCGGAAACGGCGCGACGCTTTCCGGCCAGATGATGCCGGCCTCGTCGTGGCTCGCCTCGATGATGCCGCCGACCAGCCTGGAGACGCCGATGCCATAGGAGCCCATGTGCACCGCCACCTGGCTGCCGTCCGGCAGCGAAACCTCCGCGCCCAGCGGCTTGGAGTATGTGTCGCCGAAATAGAAGATGTGACCAACCTCAATGCCGCGGCGCGTTTCCAGTTCTTCCGCCGGGATCGGGCAGTTCGCCGGATCGTGCATCTCGTCGGTGGCGGCGTAGATGCCTGTCAGTTCCTGGAACAGCGGTTCCAGATTATCTTCGTAAGAGACGCCCCGGGCGGTCAGGTCCATATCCAGCCAGCGCCTGTCGCAGAACACTTCCGATTCGCCTGTGTCGGCCAGGATGATGAATTCGTGGGAAAGGTCGCCGCCGATCGGACCGGTGTCGGCCTTCATCGGAATGGCCTTCAGCCCCATGCGCTCGAAAGTGCGCAGGTAGGCGAGGAACATTTTATTGTAGGATGCCTTGGCGCCCGCCGCCTCCAGGTCAAAGGAATAGGCGTCCTTCATCAGGAACTCGCGCCCGCGCATGATGCCGAACCGCGGCCGCACCTCGTCGCGGAACTTCCACTGGATGTGATAGAGGTTCAGCGGCACGTCGCGGTAGCTTTTGCAGTGGGTGCGGAAGATGTCGGTGATCACCTCCTCGTTGGTCGGGCCGTAGAGCATGTCGCGTTCGTGCCGGTCGGTGATGCGCAGCATCTCCTGGCCATAGGCGTCGTAGCGCCCGCTCTCGCGCCACAGATCGGCCGACTGGATGGTCGGCATCAGCACTTCGTGCGCGCCCGTCCGGTCCTGCTCCTCCCGCACGATCTGCTCGATCTTCTTCAGCACGCGGTGGCCCAGCGGCAGCCACGAATAGATGCCCGCCGCCTGTTGTTTGATCATACCGGCCCGCAGCATCAGCCGATGCGAGACGATCTGCGCTTCGGCAGGGGTCTCTTTCAGGGTGGGCAGGAAATAACGGGTCAGACGCATGGCCGGGCTTTCTTGGCTTATCTGGAGGCTTTCCGCTACAGGCTGGAGCGGCGTGCTGTCAATTGAGCCCGCCGCCGCGGCTCGCGAAGTCCTGCGACCGCGGCATTGGCCCCACCGCGGGCTTGGCCTTTTGCCCGGGCTGGACTATGGAAACGGCCATGACACAGAAGGTAGCGCTCGTCACCGGCTCCGCCCACCGATTGGGCTGCGCCATGGCATGGGAACTGGCGTCGGCGGGCTACGCGGTCGCCGTTCATTACAACCGGTCCGCCGGTGCGGCGGATGAATTGGTTAAAGAATTGCGGGAAGCGGGCCATCGGACCGGTACCTTTCAGGCGAACCTTGGCGATACGGCAGCGGCAATCGGGTTGATCCCTGCGGTTGCCCGGCAACTTGGTGCCCCTGCATGCCTGGTGAACAACGCATCGGTATTCCTGAAAGATTCCGCTGATGACTTCACCGTGGATAGCTGGCAGCAGCATATGGACGTGCACCTGCGCGCGCCCGCCCTGTTGGCCCAGCAGTTTGCCGAGTATCTGCCGGAAGGGCAGGAGGGCCTGATCGTCAACATGCTGGACGAGGCCGTGCTGCGGCCCGGCCCTTCGTTTTTCAGCTACACGCTCAGCAAGGCCGCACTGGCCGCCATGACAGGGATGCTGGCCCAGGCGCTGGCGCCGCGGGTGCGGGTCAACGGCATCGCGCCCGGCCTGATCCTGAACAGCGGCCACCCGACGGAAGAAGCGTTCGAGCGCGCCCACCGCAACACGCTGCTGGGCCGCGGGCCGCAAGCCGACGCCATCGTTCGCGCTCTCCGCTATTTGCTGGAGCAGACCGAGGTGACGGGCGAGGTGCTTTATGTGGATGCGGGCAAGCACCTGATGCAAGGCGGCAATTACCTGCCCGGCCAACCAAGAAGCAAGCCGAAGGACGAGACGTGATGGCCGGCTTCGGCGCGCCGCCAATGGCGGGCGATTGGGAATGCGTGTCGCTGACCGGCCTCGTTCTGCAACTGCATATCGGCATCCGGGACTGGGAGCGCGCGCCGGACCGTCGGCAAAGGGTCCGGGTGGACGTAGAATGTTACCGCAAGCCGACGCCGCGACCGGCGAGTATCGCCGATTGCATCGACTATAGCCGCTTATACCGGTACCTTACCACCGACTGGCCGCAGCGGCCGCACACCGACCTGCTGGAGACGCTTGCGCACGATCTTGTTGAAGTTGTCTTTGACGACGCAACAATCAGTGCTGTACATGTGCGGCTCGCGAAATTAGATGTCTATTCCGATACGGCGGTGCCCGCCTTCGAGATCAGGCGGGTTCGGTAATTTGCATTTCCGCATTATGGAAACATAGCAGACACCCGCGATCTGCATAGCTAAGATGCCATAGCTGGATGAGCAGTTAATTGTCTTTGCTGGTTAACCGCCAGGCGGCTCAAGTCCAGGGAGGAACACAGCGCCAAAAAAAGCCGTCAATGCGCGGCGCGAAGGCAAGGCCGGTGAAACGGGCTTGCTTTCTTTTTTGCGCCGACACCGTCTGCGGTGGTGCGCTAAAATCCTCCGCTGGTCGCCCGGCCCTCCTAAAGTCAAGCGTCGTCTCGGAAGGGGCCCGGCACCGGAAAGATGTCGATGCCTTCCTCGATCAGCTCTTTCGCTTCCTCCAGGTCAGCTTCACCGAAAATGTTGCGGTGCTCGGTCTCGCCGTAATGGATTTTGCGGGCTTCCTCCGGGAAGTCTGCGCCCACATGGTCGCAGTTCTCTTCCACCTGCCGTCGGAATTCCCGCATCAAATGCAGATGTTGCGCCAGCGCCATGGCGCGTTTCCGCTCCGGCTCCCGGTGTTCAGCCTTGTTGATTGCCGGCGCCATCAGCGATTTTCGCACCTCGGCTGAACCGCAATGGGGGCAAATAACGCCGCCCGCCGCGACCTGCTCGTCGCAGGCGGCGCTGTCGCGGAACCAAACCTCGAACGCGTGATCGTTGGTGCAGCCCAGATCGTATTTGATCATTCCGATGCCTCAATGCTCCGGGCAAACGCCCGTTTCCAGCGCTCCACTATATAGGGTGCTAACGCCGGTCGCCAACGAGCCGTTGTCGCAACGAGGGTCTATCGGCAAGTGGTTTGCATGCTGTCCTGCTGGCTGTCGTATGCCACCTCGCAGACCACGATACTGCCGTCCCGCTCCAACCGGTAGGTGGTGATATAGACCAGACGCTTCAGATCCGCATAGGGCGGTTTTCCCGGTAGCCAGCGTTTCTCCTGGCGTTTGTCGGCGATGGAATAGCCCATCGCCAGATACGCGGAGACCGTCTCAGGCTTCTCGTCCGCATGGGCTGCGCCCATGGTTGTTGGGCTCATATTTAACGCGGCGGCCACAGAGAGCAGCAGCCACCGAACCCACACTACTCCGCCGCCTTGCGCCCCGAGGCCGTCTCCGGGCGGGCATAGGGACGGTCGTTATAGAGCGACGGCACCATCTGACGCGCCTCCTTTATCTTGGCCGGGTCGATCTCGGCGGTGATGAAGCCGGTTTCGTTCGCTTCCAACTCCGCCAGTACCTCGCCCCACGGACCGATAATCACCGAATGGCCATAGGTCTTGCGCTTCGAGAAGTGCTCGCCCACCTGGGCGGCGGCCAGCACAAAGCAGCCTGTTTCGATAGCCCGCGCCCGCAGCAGCACATGCCAATGCGCGCGCCCCGTCGGCACGGTAAAGGCGCTCGGCACCGTCAGAAAGTCGGCGCCGGCATGGGCCAGGTCGCGGTAGAGATAGGGGAAACGCATGTCATAGCAGATCGTCATGCCCAGCCTGCCCCACGGCAGATCGGTCAGGCAGGCCCGCTCGCCCGGCTGATAGGTGGCGCTTTCACGGTAACTCTCGCCTCCCTCCAGATCCACGTCGAACATGTGGATCTTGTCATAGGTCGCGGCGATCTCGCCTGCGGGCGAAAACAGCATGCAGCGGTTGGCGAGCCGTTCCTCGCCCTCCTTCAGCCGCACCACCATGGAGCCCGCCTGCAGCCACGCGCCCGTGTCCCTTGCCAGGGCGGCGAAGGCGGCGATGCCGTCATGGTTTTCCATGGTCTGGGCGTTGGCCAACACGTCTTTGCGCGGCCCCAGCATGCTGACCACTTCCGGCGTGGTGATGAAATCCGCGCCCGCATCCCGCGCGCGCCGGACCAGATCGCCGACGGCGGCCAGCGTCGCATGGGTGTCGCTGACCGAGGTGGTCTGGACACAGGCGGCGGTAAATCTCTCTGCCATCGGGCGTCGCTCCGGCTTGGTTCAGGCGTTCAGCAACTGGTCGAGCTTGCCTTCACGGTCCAGCATATATAGCTCGTCACAGCCGCCAATGCCTTCGTCATCGATGAAAATTTGCGGTACGGTATGCCGCCCGTCCGCGCGCTCGCACATGGCGCTGCGTAGGGTCGGATTGCCGTCCACGTCGATTTCGTCGAACGCGACGCCTTTGGTCTTCAGCAGCTTTTTCGCCCGGTAGCAAAATGGGCACCACATGCTGGTGTAAACTTCGACTTTCGCCATTATTGCGAATGCTCCTGTTGCTCTTCCTACCATATCAAGTCATTGGATGCCGAAAGGTCAAGCCAAAGGGGCGTCATGCTCGACCCGCGCGAGGGTGAGCGCGTCGACCCGGGCCGCGCCGGCATCCAACAGAGCCGCCGCGCAAGCCTCCAGCGTCGCCCCCGTGGTCATCACATCGTCGATCAGCACGATGTTCGCGCCGGAGATGCGGGCCTGGTAGCGAGCCGTGAGCTTGAAGGCATCGCGGACATTGTGCTGGCGCCGCTGGCGGGAAAGGCCGCCCTGGGACGGCGTGCGCCGGTTGCGGATCAGGCAATCCGGCAGGGCCTTGACCCGCGACAGCCGGGAAAGTGCCCGCGCCAGTTCGGCAGACTGGTTATAGCGGCGCTGGAACAGGCGGGTCCAATGCAGCGGTACCGGCACCAGAAAATCCGCGTCGCGCAGCATCTCCGCCCCCGCCCTTTGCAGCCAGCGGGCCATGACCGGCACCCCGGCGAGAGCGTCGGCATGTTTCAGGTGCAGCACCAGATCCCGGCTGCCGTCGTCATAGAGCATCGCCGCGCGGATGCGGTTCAAGGACGAGGGCGATACCTGGCAATGGCCGCACGGCCCCGGCAGCGGTTGCTCCAGTGGCGTGCCGCAGCGTTGGCAGACCGGTTCCGCCACAAATCGGACACTGGGCCAGCAGGCGGGGCAGAGGCCGCCTGGCGGCGCCATCGGCTCCTGACATGACAGGCAGCGCGGCGGAAGCGCCACGTTCAGCACGTGGGAAAGGGGGGCGAGCGCCTTTCCGCCCAGCCCCGCCAACTCCGTCAGATGACCGCTCAGGGAGCCCAGAACTTCACCGTGTCATCGTGCTTGATCTGATCGACCAGCGCGATTTCCCAAGTGAGGTATTCGTTCATGAAGTCCTCCACCGTGCCCTTGCGCTCGTAGGGCTTCAGCCAGACATCGGCCGGCTCGCTGGCCATGTTGCTCTCGCCTTCCTCCAGTGGCAGGCCCGCCTGTTTCCAGGCCTCCGTGCCACCGGCGAGCGCCTTGACCGGTGAGCCCAGCGCCTCCGCCAGTTCCGCCGCGGCGACCGCGGCCAGCAGCCCGTCCTCGCTTGTCGCGGCATAGCCGGACGCTCTCGGCAGATTGCCCTTGTCCTCGGCCAAGCGCGAGCGGATCAGGAAATGCGCGCCCGGAATATGGCCCTTGCGGTAATCGCGAGAGTAGCCGAGGTCGATCACCGCCATCTCGCCCGCATCCAGCGCTGTTTTCAGCGCGGCCGCGTCGATGGTCTTTGCCGCCGCCGGATCGCCCAGCACCGGCTTCGCGCCGCTGCCCGTCTCCAGCGCGCCTGCCTCCAGGCCGTTATCCAGAACATAGACGTCCCAGTTCATCTGCTTCAGCCAGTGGGCGGCCATGGTGGAGCGCACGCCGTTGTCGCAGATGGTCACCAGCCGCGCGCCGCGCACGCCGGCATAGCGGTCCGTCGCCTGTACCAACTGGCCGCCCGGCGCATGCTTGGAGCCCGGCACGTGCCCCTTGGCGAATTCCTCTGCGGTACGCACGTCCAGCAAATAAAGGCTGCGGCTCTTGTCCGCCTGCCACTGCCTCACCTGATCCAAGGTGCAGTGCGGGACCTGGAAGCGCTGCTCGACACCGGAGGCGCGCTCCTTCGCGGCCTGCACGTGCGGCAGTTCGACATTCGGGTGCAGCCGTGTGTTGCCATGCTCCAGTTGAAAGCCGGAGAGGTGCCAGCCCATGGTGCCGTTCTGCAGCGCCACCACCTTGTTCGGCAGGCCCGCATTGATCAGCGATTGCGCGCCGAGGATGGAGCGGGTGCGGCCCGCGCAGTTCACGACGACCGTGGTGGACGGGTCGGGCGCGATCGCCTGGGCCCGGTAGACCAGTTCCCCACCAGGGCAGCAGATGCCACCCGGAATGTTCATGGTGTTGTATTCGTCCATCGGGCGGCTATCGAGGATCACCATGTCCTCGCCCGAATCCATCATGCCCTTGAGTTGCTCTGCCGAGACGGAGGGGGTGCCGAAATGGTGCTCCACATGCTCGCCAAAGGCCTTGGAGGGCACGTTGAAGCCCGCATAGGTCTCATAACCGGCCTTCGCCCAGCCCGCGACCCCGCCTTCCAGCACAGAAACGTCGCTGTAGCCATAGTCCGCCAGCTTCGTCGCCGCCCGCGCCGCCAGGTCCTCGCCTTCGCCCGCGGCGCAGACCACAACCGGTGCGCCCTTGCGCGGGGCGAGGTCGGCCATCAGCAACTCCAGGCGCGAAAGCGGCACGGAAATGGCGTAGAGCAGATGGTTATCGGCGAAAGCCTGTTCCTCCCGCACATCGACAATGGCAAGTTCGCTGCCGTCGTTGCCGAGCGCCTTCAGGATAGCGTCGTGCAGGGTTTTGGCCGATATTGTCTCGGGCGTGGTGGCTTTGGGCATGGCTTTTCCTCTGATCCGGGTCGGTCGACAGTTGGCGCGCAGTCTAGTCATGCCCTCACGCCGTTGCTAGTTGGGCGGTCGGCCGCGCGCAATCGTGCTGGCAAAATGGTTAGGAAATGGTAACTGGGGCGGCATGACAGCGCCCACCATCTTCGACCGCACCCTGGTGCGAGCCCGCCGGGACCGCGCCGCCGCCGATTTTGCGGATCATGCATTTCTCTATGACGAGGTTGCCAGCCGCTTTTCCGAACGGCTGGAGTTCATCCAGCGGGCCTTTCCCCGGGCGCTGGTGCTCGGCGCGCGCACCGGCCGCATGGCGGCGCAGTTGCAGGGCCGCTTCGGCATCGAGACGCTGATACAGGCGGAATATTCCGAGCGAATGGTGAAGAAAGCGGGGGACTCGCCGCCGTTGCCGACGAAGAATTGTTGCCCTTCGCCGACGGCAGCCTGGACCTGGTGGTAAGCCCGCTCTCGCTGCATACGACCAACGATCTGCCGGGCGCGCTCTCTCAGATCAGGCGGGCGCTGAAGCCCGACGGGCTGTTGCTGGCCGGGCTGTTCGGCTTTGGCACGCTCGCGCCGTTGCGGGATGCCTTTTTGGCGGCGGAGGCGGCGCTCGGCCGGGGCGCGAGTCCGCATGTGGCGCCCTTTGCCGATGTGCGCGACGCCGGCTCGCTGCTGCAGCGGGCGGGGTTTGCCCTGCCGGTCGCGGATGCCGAGACGGTGACAGTTACCTATCAGAACCCGATGCGGCTGCTTGCCGATTTGCGCGGCATGGGAGAGAGCAATGTGCTTGCCAGCCGCTCGCGTCAGTTTCTGCGCCGGGACGTGCTGCTGGACGCGGTGCAGCGCCTGGCGGGGCAGGCGATCCCGTTCGAGATCGCCTTCCTGACCGGCTGGGCCCCGCATGAAAGCCAGCAACAGCCTCTTTCCCCCGGCAGCGGGCGCGTATCGTTGACGCAAGCAATCGGCAAGGACGGGGGAAAGGAAGAATAGAGTCGAGTCTTGGCGTATCCCCCCGCATTGCTCATCCGCCCCGGGCGGCTCGTTTCTTGTTTTGCAAACGAGCTGCTTTTCTGCTATGAAACCCGCCATGAATGATATTTCGCACGCAGTAGGCCAGATTCGGCGAATTATTTACCCGGTCCTCTAGGAGGGCCGGGCCTTACGCCGTTATATTCCCACCTGTTACGATGCGAGCTTTTCCATGTCGAATTTTGATCGGCGCAACACTGTCGCCCGTTACTCCGTCACCGCCGTGCCGGACCCGTCCATCATGTCCCGCGTGCTGGAGTTATTCACCAAGCGCAACCTGATTCCCGATCATTTCGCTGGCTCCCTTGTCGCCGGCAACGTCTCCGGCACGGAAACGCGCCTCGAAATCACCGTGGAGATCGCGGGGCTCGACGATCACCTGGCCGGCTATCTGGGGCGGTGCATGCAGCAGATCACCTATGTCCTGTCGGTCGAGGTGAGCGACGAGGTCAGCGCCGGACGCGAATTGCAGGCCGCCTGACCACTCTCACGCCACCAGCCATTCCCGGATCGCATCCGCCGGCGGCAGCGTTTCCACGGCACCGGCAGCGGCGAAAGTCGGTTTGGCGGCGAACACCTGCTCCGCCATACGGGAGACGGCGGCCGGATCGACCGCGTCGATCTTGGCGACGACCTCTTCCACCGTTTTGCGCCGCCCGAATGCCAGCAGGTGCGAGGCTGCCTGCTCGGCCCGGTGGCCGGTGCTTTCGCGCGCCATCATGATCTGCGCCTTCAACTGGGTGCGCGCGCGGGCGACTTCGTCCTCGGTGACGGAGGCGGCGATGCCGGCGCATTGCCTGGCCACCCGCTCGCACACTTCGTCCGCGGTTTCCGGCCCGCTGCCGGCGTAAATGCCGAAAATCCCGCAATCCCGCATGCCGGAGACAAACGAATAGATGGAATAGACCAGACCATGCTTTTCGCGGATTTCCTGGAACAGGCGCGATGACATGCCGCCACCGAACAGGGTGGAGAGCACCTGCAACACGTAGAAATCGTCGTGCAGATACGACAGCGTCGGAAAGCCCAGCAGCATATGCGCCTGGACATCGTCCCGCTCGACCCGCACATCGCCGCCGCGATAGGCAGCCGGTTCGGTTTCATCCAACGTGCCAGCGGCCCAGCCGCCGAATTGCTGCTCGACGCTTTTGGCGAAGGCGTCATGATCGATCTTGCCCGCCGCCGCAACGATCATCTGACCGGGCAGGTAGCGGTCCTGCATATAGCCGATCATCTCGTCCCGATTGATGTTCCGCACCACGTTCGGGTCGCCCAGCACCGTGCGGCCCAGGGCCTGATAGGGGAATGCCTCGGCCTGAAAGGCGTCAAACATCACGTCTTCCGGCACATCCGCCGCCTGGCCGATTTCCTGCAGGATCACCTGCCGTTCGCGCTCCAGCTCGTCTTGCGGAAAGGTGCTGTTGCAAAGGATATCGCTGATGACATCCAGCCCCAAGGCGGCGTCATCCGCCAGCAGTTTGGCGTAATAGGCGGTTTGCTCGCGGCTGGTATAGGCGTTCATGATGCCGCCCACATTCTCGATCGCGATGGCGATTTCGGCAGGATTCCGGCGTGCGGTGCCCTTGAAAGCCATATGCTCCAAAAGATGGGAGACACCGTTCATCGACGCCGATTCGTGCCGGGTGCCGGCGCCGACCCAGACGCCCAGCGAGACGGTCTCCACATGCTCCATCCGGTCGGAGATGACGCGCAGGCCATTGGGTAAGGTGGAGACAGTGATGCTCATCAAATACAGCGTCCGTTCGTTGCAACCGGGAGGATACTACCAGAAAGTGTAGCGAAGCCGAAGGTGATATGCGATTTGCGGCATTGCAAGACTCTTCCCACCCATGCGCGGGAGCGACGACAAATTGTCAACGCCGCAACATGCCCATCAGGCCCCGCACCAGTTCGCGGCCGATGGTATTGGCGATGGAGCGGGCCGCGGATTTCGTGGCCGCTTCAAAGGCCGTGTCGCGGCCGCGGGAGCGCGCCGAACCCGACGAGCCGTGGGCGGCGCGCGCAGTCTTTTCGCGCTCTTTCTCCTCCAGCGCGCTTCGGCGCGCCTCCGCCTCCGCTTTCTCGGCGGCCTCCGCCTCGGCCGCGGCCTTCGCCGCCCGGGTCTGCAGCACTTCGTAGGCGCTTTCCCGGTCTACAGCCTTTTCATAGCGGCCGGCCACAGGACTGGCGTCGATCACCGCCTGCCGCTCTGCCTTGGTGGCGGGTCCCAGGCGGGAGGTCGGCGGGCGAATCAGGGTGCGTTGCACGATGCCGGGCGAGCCCTTCTCGTCCAGGAACGAGGTCAGCGCCTCGCCGACGCCCAATTCGGTGATGGCCACCGCCGCGTCGAATTCAGGGTTTTGCCGAAAGGTCTCGGCAGCGGTCTTGACGGCCCGCTGGTCGCGGGGCGTGAAGGCCCGGAGCGCGTGCTGCACCCGGTTGCCCAGCTGCCCCAGCACATCGTCCGGCACGTCCGCCGGGCTTTGGGTAACGAAATAGACGCCGACGCCTTTCGAGCGCACCAGCCGCACGACCTGTTCGATCTTGTCGACCAGCGCCTTGGGCGCGTCCTCGAACAGCAGATGCGCCTCGTCGAAAAAGAACACCAGTTTCGGCTGGTCCGGGTCTCCGATTTCCGGCAGCTCCTCGAACAGTTCCGCAAGCAGCCATAACAGGAAGGTGGCATAGAGCTTGGGCGCCATCATCAACTCGTCGGCGGCCAGCACATTGACCATGCCGCGGCCCTTGCGGTCGGTGCGCATCAGGTCCATCAGGTCGAGCGCGGGTTCCCCGAAAAACTGGTCGCCCTCCTGCCTTTCCAGTTCCAGCAGACGGCGCTGGATCGCGCCCACCGAGGCGGTAGAGATGTTGCCGTAGGCCGCGCTGATATCCTTGCGCCGCTCCGCCAGGTCGACCAGCAGGGCCCGCAGATCCTTCAGGTCCAGCAGCAGCATGCCCTCGTCGTCGGCGATCTGAAAGGCGATCGCCAGCACGCCTTCCTGGGTGTCGTTCAGGCCCAGAATGCGGGCGAGCAGCAGCGGCCCCATTTCGGTAATGGTGGTGCGGATCGGGTGGCCCTGGCGGCCGAACAGATCCCAGAACACCACGGGCGGCGCGGCGAAGGCATAGTCTTCCAGGGCGATGGCATCGGCACGCTTCGCCAAAAAATCCTTGGGCTCGCCCGGTTGGGAGAGGCCCGAAAGGTCGCCCTTTACGTCCGCCAGAAATACCGGCGTGCCCGCGCGGCTGAAGGCTTCGGCCAGGTTCTGCAGGGTCACGGTCTTGCCGGTACCGGTCGCACCGGCAATCAGGCCATGCCGGTTGGCGCGCCTCAGCGTCAAGTATTGCGGGTTGCCGCCACCTTCGTCCGCGCCGATAAAGATCGCGCCGTCCTGGTCTTTCGCCATCTGTTCCTAGCCCGCTAGCCGCTTAAAACTGGAAGCGGGCCAGATTACGCGCCTGTACCGGCTTTGACCATACGGGACGGGCTGCCGTGCCTAATGCCCTTCCGGGAGCTCCGCCAGTTCGATCAGCACATTGCCGGTGGAGGCAGGATCCAGAAACACGATGCGGCTGCCGCCGTGGCCGTTCTGGGGCTCGTCGGTGCGCAGCTTCACGCCCTTGCCCTTCAGCTCGGCAATGGCCGCGTCGATGTCCTCCACCTCGAAGCACAGGTGCCAGATGCTCTCGCCGTGCTGACCGATCCATTCGTTCACCGGCGACTCTTTCCCTTCCGAACTCAGCAGTTCGATATAGGTCTGGCCGACCGGCAGCATGGCGAGCTTGGTCTGGCCGATCTGCTCCTCGTATTCCTGGCCGATGCCCAGCACGTTCATCCAGGTGTTGCGGGCGTCATCCATGTCTTTAACGGTGATGGCGACATGTTCCAGGCGTTTGATCTTCATCGGGACGTTCCTCCTTGTTGCGGACCGATCATGCCTTCTCCGCCAGCAAATGCCCAGCGCCGATGGAGCGGATGCGCCAGCCGGCTGACAACAGCAGGGTGGTATAAGCTTCCTCGATCACCATCGGCCCAGGGAGCCACTCCCGGTCAAGAGCCTCGCGGGCATAGACTGGCACGTCTGCGCCATCGACCTGGCGCCGACCCTTCGGCTCGGCGGCTACAGGCGCCCCGGCGACCGCCGCATCCGTTTTGGGCAACAGGCCGCGCGCCACCAGGCGCAGAGTGACGATTTCCGGCGTGTCGTCCGGGTCGTGGTGGGCGAAACGCTCCAGATGCAGGGCGTGAAACGCCGCAACTGCGGCTGCCAGGCCCGCCGCATCGACCGCGCCGGTCCACGGCACCAGGATCTCGTAGGCCTGGCCGCGGTAGCGAATGTCGGCCAGCAGCTCCAATGCCTGCCGGTTGGCCGGCACGCCGTCGCGGGTCAGCACCGCGGTGCCCTCGGCCCTCAGCCGTTCCGCCATTTCGGCGAACACCGGCAGGTTGGCCTCCGATGCCGCCAGCAGGCGGGTCTCTGCGAAATCGTGGGCGATGTCGGCAAACAGGATGCCGCGCGCCGACAGCGTGGAGGCGTCGGCCGGGAACAGCACCCGGCGCATGTCCAGTTCCTCGGCGACGCCGATGGCGTGTAGGCCCGCCGCGCCGCCGAAGGGCACCAGCACGAAGTCGCGCGGGTCCGCGCCCTTCTCGAACAGGGAGAGGCGCACGGCGCTCGCCATGTTGGCATTGGCAATCTGCACCATGCCCGCCGCGGTGCGCGCCCGGTCGAGCCCGAGCGGCGCCGCGAGCGCGTCCACCGCGGCCTCCGCCTTGTCCAGATGCAGGTGCATGGCGCCGCCCAGGAAGAAATCCGGATCGAACACGCCCCGCACGGCGTTGGCGTCGGTCACGGCGGGCCGCTCGCCGCCGCGTCCATAGCAGGCGGGGCCGGGCACGGCACCGGCGCTTTCCGGGCCGACGCGCAGGCCGCCGCCGGCGTCGCGATAGGCGATGGAGCCGCCGCCCGCGCCGATGGTGCGGATTTCGATCATGGGCAGGCGCACTGGCAAGCCATCGATCGAGCCTTCCGTCACGACCGAGGTCTGGCCGTCGCGCACCACCGTCACATCGGTCGAGGTGCCGCCCATATCCAGGCCGACCAGATTGGCCTCGCGCGCCCGGACGGATAGCTGTTGCAAGGCCATCGCCCCGCCGGACGGGCCGGAAAGCAGCAGCCGCGCCGGTTGCTCGGCCGCCGTGGCGGGCGTGGTGACGCCGCCATTGGATTGCACCAGATAGAGCGTCGCGCCGATACCTGCGTCTGCGAGGCGCGTTTCGATACGGTCCCGATAGGCACCCACCACCGGCATCAGCAGGGCGTTGAGCACGGTGGTGGAGGTGCGCTCGAACTCGCGCATTTCGGGGCTGACCCGGTGCGAGAGCGAGATCCGGATGCCGGGCGCTTCCTCGGCCAGGATTTCCGCCGTGCGCACCTCGTGTGCGAAGGAGCGGTAGGCGTGCAGGTAGCAGACAGCCACCGCCTGAATGCCTCCTGCCGCGAATTGCCGGGCCAGGCAGCGCACCTGCATCTCATCCAGCGGCGTCTCTACCGTGCCGTCGGCCCGTACCCGCTCGGTCACGTCATGGCGGTGCTGGCGCGGGATCAGCAGCGAGCGCGGCTCCGCCTTCAGGCCGTAAATGTCGGTGCGCAGGTGGCGGCCGATCTCCAGCACATCCCGGAAGCCCGCCGTGGTCAGCAGCGCTCCCTTGGCCAGCTTGCGCTCCAGCACGGCGTTGGTGGCGATGGTGGTGCCGTGCAGGATCAGGCCGATATCGGCAAGCCCGAAACGATACGCTTCCGCCGCCTCTTGCAGGCCGATCAGCAGCCCCTCGGATGGGTCGGCGGGGGTCGTGGGGGTTTTGTAGGCCCAGCAGGCGCCGCTTGCCTCGTCCAGCAACTGCAAGTCGGTAAAGGTGCCGCCGATATCGACGGCAACGCGGATCGGCGCCATTTGTCGGGTTTCCCTGCTTGCTGCTTCAGACGGAGGGGATAAAGGGGGCGGCACCGGCCCGCAAGGCTAGGCTTTAGAGCCGTGCACGGCGATATAGAGGGTCGAGGCGATAATCACCGCAGCCCCGATGAACGTGGCGATAGACGGCACCTCGCCGAACGCGAAAAAGCCGATGGCGGCGGCATAGAGCAGGCGGGTGTAGTCGAACGGCACCACTGCGGTCGCGTCACCCGCGCGCAGACCCATGACGGTGCAGGTTTGGCCAAGTGTCGTGAACACGCCGATCATGGCGACCAACCCGAACTCGTGCAGCGTCGGCATTCGCCATGTGTAAAGGGCCGGGCCGGCGGCCAAGAGCGCCATCAGGCCATAGGCCCAGAACAGGATCGTGATCGGCGCTTCTGTCCGCGTCAGGTTTTTGATGCTGGTGGAAACGCCCGCCGCAAACAAGGCAGAGCCGAGCGCCACCAAAATCCAGGGATCGAAGCCGCCCTGGCCGCCCGGCTGCATGGTGATGATCACGCCCAGAAAGCCCGCCAGCGTGGCGGCCGCCCGTCTGACATTCAGCCGTTCGCCCAAAAACAGGATTGCCAGCAGAATGACGAACAGAATGCGGGTAAAGCCCATGGTGGTGAATAGCGCCAGGTCCAGATGCGTCACCGCGAACACCATGGAGGTGAAGCCGCAAAACCCTACCAACGCCCGGATCATGTGCATACCGGGCCGCCGGGTCCGCACCTTGTCAAAGCCCTGCCGCGCCAAGGCCGGCATGATCAGCAGGAGCGCGAAAACCGAGCGCAGCAGGACGATTTCCCAGGGCGACATGGTCTTGCCCAGCACTTTGATCGTCACCGCCATGGCCGTCAGCCAAACCGCCGCAACGATGATCCAGCACGCGCCGCGCACATTGCCGGGGATGGCTAACCACCAGCTTTCGGCGGCCTTCCGCTTGGCCGCTAATGCTTGAATGGCGGCCACTCGCTGATATGGGGGGCAGGGTCGAGGGCCGGCCGGGCAGGAGGCGGAGAGGCCGGGCACCCGAAGGTGAGAAAACCCACGATATGTTCGCTGTCTTGGATTTTCAGCGCGTTTCGCAACGTTGCCGTGCCGGTCTTGCGCCCGCTTACGATGCCGCCGGCATAGCCCAGCGCCTCGGCGGCGAGCAGCATCTGGTTCAGCGCCGCGCCAACGGCGACCCATTGCTCCTGCGGCGGGATCGCCCGGTGGTTGTTGTCGATGCGGGCGACGAGCACCAGCAGGCTCGGGCCGTTCAGCGCCCGTTCGCGCGCTTTGGCGAAATCGTTCGCGCGGGCATCCGGCCGCAATTCCCGTTCCGCCGCCACGAACGCTTCTGCCATGGCCTCGCGGTCTTGCACATGGATTAGCCGCCACGGCCGCAACTGCCCATGGTCCGGGCCATGCAGGCCCGCCAGGGTAATGGTTCCGATCTCATCAGGCGAAGGCCCGGGAGCCTTCAGCCGCCGGGGGCGGACTGAGCGGCGGCTGAAGAGGGCATTGAGTAACGACGTGTCGCGCACCGTTTCCTGGTGGTCTGATCGAAATGCTTGCACCCGAAAGTGTTTCGTTCGTCAGCCCACTTTCTCAATAGTTGGGTGGTTCGATTCAGCCAACGGATGGGTACCATCTGTTGGCATCGAACCACTGGCGATCCTACTCGGTCCTATTCAGGCATTGGCACAATACGGTAAAGCGCCCGGACGACGGAGCCGAGTTTGGCCTCACCAAATGCGTCTGTAACAATCGCCTTCATCTCCGGCGACCGAAACAGGCGGCTGATCGTTTTGTCCACCGTCAGCCGGAAATCCGAGTCGCCGCGGGGCAGGGCCAGGGCATAAGGCTCGACCGTCAGATACTCGTCTGCAATCTGCAGATCTTGGGCCTCGGGATCGTGAAACCGCATGTAGGAAAGAAGCGTCCGATCCGCAAAATAGGCGTCTGCCTCGCCCGCTTTAAGAGCCGCCAAACCCGCCTGGTGATCATCGAAGGTGGTAATGTCGGCATCCGGAAAGCTGGCACGCACCGCTTGTTCGGTTGTGGTGCCGGCGCCAACCGCAAGCTTCATCGACGCGAGGTCGGAGAGGTTGGACACTGCGGAGTCGGGGCGGACCATCAGGCCTGCGCCATCGACGAAAATCGGCAGCGAGAAATCGACAATCTCCCGCCGGGAGATGGTCATCGTATCCGGCCCGCACAGTATATCGATCTCGCCGTCTTCAATTGCCTTGAACCGATTCTCCGCCGTCACCGCGATATAGTCGACCGAGATGGTGTCCAGCTTCAGATCGGCCTTCAGCGTGTCGGCGACGGCGCGGCAGATATCGACTGAGTAGCCGGCCACGTCGCCCTTGCGTGGCTCGTACGAGAAGGGCGGCGAATCCGTGCGGTAGCCGATGCGAAGGGTTTTCGTCTCTTGCACGCGATCGACGACGCCGGCGAATGCGATGGCCGGCGCCAAAATGGCGGCAGCAAGTAACGGCAAAAAAAGAGGTTTCACGGAGGTGGCTCCCTGTAATGATATCGGACGCGGCCATTCATACCGTAGGTCCGCCGCAGGAGGCTAGTGAAGATGGGGTGGTAGGCCGAACGCTGGCCGGATCAATCCTCCTGGCCCTTGCCCGCGTGCTGCAGCATGTCCGCGGCGCGCTGAGTGGCTTTGCCGCTCTTGTAATCGGTGAAGCGGTAGGCCCAGGGGGCAAGCCGCTCGCTCATTGTTTCGACCTCGGCGGCGACTTCCTCGGCGGTTTTCATTTGGTCGGCGATGCGGCCTTGGGCGGAGTCCTCACCTTTGTTCGCAGCGACGAAATCGGCCAACCGCGGGTCGGGCGCGACGCTTTCCACGAACAGGCGGAACCAGGGATGTTCGCCGTCTTTGACGGCGGTGATGCTGATCTTCAGGCCATCATAGGTTTCGAGCCACAGGATTGAGTCCGGCTCGCTCCAGTCCAGTTCCTCGGCCAGCCGCACGTCTTGCAGCACCAGGAAGTCCGTGATGCTGGCCATATTGTTCATTTCGTGGGTTGGCTTTGGTTCCATCCCCGGCGGCACGAACGAGGCATAGGCCATGTCTTCCGATGCGATGTCGGGTTTTGCGACCTCGAACCCGTCGCCATCGGCATGCTGCATGGTTACGCGGCGGATGCGGCGGGAATCCACGTTGATGATATTGCGGTCCAGCCATTGCAGCGCCTTGCGGTTGGGCTGGTACGAACCGCTGGCGAGCCACGTCTGGTCCTCGCCCTTTTTCCGCACGAACACGCCGCCGCCGATATCCACCGGACGATCGCGGCCCACCAGAATATCCGCGAGCACCTCGTCGCCGGCCTTGGCCGTCACTCGGACGGAGTTGGTGATGGTCCCTTCCGGCGCCTCCACGTCTTCCACGTTGAGTTCCGAGAAATTCTCAGGCTTCTGGGTTTTCGGCTCCAGGGTCTCCAGGCTGGAGAGCTCGACCAGGGTCTGGCTGATTTTCTCAATATCGGCGTAGTAGCCGTATTTTTCCTCCAGAATCCAATGATCGCCCTCCCTGACCATGGTCAGGGGACCGTCGGCCTGGCTTGCAACGCGCAGCCAAGTGACGTCGTTTACCCGGGAAAGCAGGTCCGGATAGAGTGGCTGCCGTTCGAAGGATTCCGCGATCACCGCTTCCCGTTCCTGGGTGGCATAGTACGCGCCGCCGATGGCGGCCGCCGTCACCACGGCCAGTGCGGCAAAGGTCGATGTTTTCATCGCGTCACCTCTAGGCGTTCTGAGCGCGGTGGCGCCTGCCGCGGCGCACCAGCGCCAGGATCAGGGCAAAAATCGCAACCAATGCCGGCATGGCGCCAATATTGATGGCTTTTACCCAGCCGGTGACCCGTTCCACATCCTTGCGCAGTTGAAACTGAACGTCCCGCAATTCCTTGCGGATGCGCACCGTATCGGCGCGGAACTTTTCGATTTCCGCCTTTTGCTCCGTGCTTAGCACCATGGCGCCATCCGCCCCGCGCGCATCGGTCTGGAGTCGTTGCAGCCGTTCTTCTGCCTGGTTGAGCTTTTGCAGGAGTTCCTGTTCCTTCTGCCGGAACTCGCGTTCCGCCTTGCGCTGGATGTCTTGGATATGCGTGAAGGGGCGCTGGAACACACCGCGGGAACGCAGGCTGATCAGGGCGTCGGAGCCGGCCAAGGCGTCCACCGAATTGATCAGCAGATTGCCGTTTTGGGCATAAGGCGCCGGCACGCGCTGGCCGAAGAAATCCTGCACCCTGACCCAGAGGCCGTCGGCCAGGAAGTCAACGTCGGCAATCAGAACGGCGTTGAGGGGAGACTGGCTTTCGGATAGATGCGCTGCCTTGGCTTCCTCCCACGCCTTCAACTCCTTGTCCAACTCAGCCTGCTTTTCGCTGGTGTCTTCGCCTTCCTTCGCGTCGGCGATCGCCTTCTCCAGTTCTTCAATGACGGGCGGTTTCGGCGGGCCATCGGGAAAAGCGCTCTGCACGGGACCGGAAAGGCGGGCGGCCAGCGTGTATTGGCCGTCAGGCTTGAATTGATTGGTCTGCTCCAGGATCTTGGTTGATCCCTGCTGCGCCATGGCCAGATCGGCAATGCCGCCTTCCTCCGACGTGGTGATCAACGGCTTAAAGGTGGTGGATGCGCCGTCCAACGGCTCCACATGGCCGGGCGAGGCAAAGTTGATGAGCGAGAGCTGACTGGTGATCAGGTCGTCCTGGTTCAGGTAGGGCGGCACCACCGCCAGCCACAGCGGGTAGTCGATGGCGGCGACCCTGGTGGCGACCGGTCCTTCGGTCGGGGCCTGCACGCGGCGGGCGAGTTTGGCGTCACCCACTACGTCCTCCACCGGTATCTCTGCGCCCCATGCCTTCAGCAGGTCCGGCAGGCTGGAAGCGGCTGCGACGATGGGGCTGGGGCCGCGGCGGCGCTGCGGGTCCGCTGCCTGTACCTCCGAATGCGGATCGAGCAGGACGATAACCTTGCCGCCCTTCAAGGCGAACTGATCGACGGCGTATTTGCTGCGCTCGTCGATCTGGTCCGGATGGATCAGCAGCAGCAGGTCGGTGTCGTCCGGGATGGTGGTCGCCCGTTGCGGAATTTCCTCGACGTCGAACAGGTCCTGCAACTGCCCCCAGACGATCCAGGAATCGTCCGGCGCGCCGGGCATCTGGCGCGTGTATTCCGAGCCGGAAATGGGCAGGCCGCTCATCATGGCGACCTTTGGCTTCTGGGGATTGGCGAGGTTAAAAATCAGGCGGGTCAGGTCATATTCCAGAAACCGCTCGCGCTGCTGGTCGAAGAACGGGATTACCTGCTGGAAATCGGTCGAATTTGTGCCGGAGAGGCCGAAATAGACCAGATCGCCGCCCTGATCGATCGGCACGCCCTGGATGCCGACGGCAACGGCGCGGTCTTCCTCGTCGGTAAAGGGCTGGGGGTCCAGCACCTCCAACCGGATCTTGCCATCGGAAATGCTGGCATATTCTTCCAGCAATTCCTGCACCCGTTGGGCATAGGCGGCGATATCCGGCAATTCCTCGGCGATGCGCGAGGAATAGTAGAAACGCAGCCGGATCGGCTCGTCGATCCCCTGCAGTACCTGATAGGTACCTTCCGACAGGGTAAACAGCTTGTCTTCGGTCAGGTCCAGCCGGGCCGACCGGAACATCTGGTTGGAGAGCACGACAACGGCGACGAACAGCGCCGCGATTACAATAAGGCCCAGCACGGACAGCAGATTGCGCTGCCGAACCGGGTTTCTCACCTGGTCTGCCATCGGATCAATCCGCTTTCTTCAGGTCTACGACAATGACATTGGCGGCGAGCCATGCGGCGATCACGGCAACGAAGAACACCGCGTCGCGCAGGTCGATCACGCCCTTCGCAATCTGCTGGAAGTGGCCCATGAAGCTGAGGTTTTGCACGGTCTGCAGCACGGATTCTGGCGCCCAGCCCTGCAGCAGCCCCTGCACGGCGTTGGCGCCGCCCGCGGTGAACAGGAAACAGACGGTGATGGTGATGACGAAGGCGATGACCTGGTTCTTGGTGATGGCCGAAAGGCACGCGCCGATGGCCAGGTACGAGCCCGCCATCAGCAGGCTGCCGATATAGCCGGCCGCGATGACGCCATTGTCAGGATCGCCCAGCACGTTGACAGTGATCCACATGGGAAAGGTCAGTGCCAGCGCCAGCCCGACAAAGGCCCAGGCCGCCAGGAACTTGCCCAGCACCGCCTGGGTCAGGCTAATGGGCAGGGTCAGGAACAGCTCGATGGTGCCCTGTTTCCGCTCTTCTGCCCACAGACGCATGGAAACCGCGGGGATCATCAGCAGATAAAGCCAGGGATGGAACAGGAAAAACGTCTGGAGATCGGCGTTACCGCGCTCCAGGAAATAGCCCATGTAAAAGGTGAATGAGCCCGCCAACGCCAGAAAGATGATGATGAAGATGAAGGCGACGGGCGTCGCGAAATAGCCGGCGAACTCGCGCCGGAAGATGGTAGCGATATTGCGCATTAGGCCGCCTCCCGCCGGCGGTTGGCTTGTTCCTTGCCCGCCTGTCCATCCCCGCTCGTCAGCTGCCGGAAGACATCATCCAGATTGCCGCGCTCCTGCTGCAGGTTTGTAATGGCCCAGTTGAGGGCGGCGGCGCGTTCGGCGATGGCCGTCGCGATCAGTGCCCCCGCTTTCGGGAAGGCGGTGATTTCGGTGCGGCCGCTCCGGGTGCTGCGGTCGTCAACGCGGGCGACGCGTTCGAGGGCGCCCAGATCCAGCTTGATCGCCTCGGCCTCATTGGCGGGCGCCTCGAAACGGACAGCGTTGTGCCGGGGCGAGCGGGCGGCGAGGCCGGTGGGCGTATCGTCGGCGATAACCTTGCCGCGGGCGATGACGACGGCGCGGGAGCAGACCGCGTCAACCTCCTCCAGAATATGAGTTGAAATCACGATTGCCTTGCGAGAAGCGATTTGCTGGATCAGCCTCCGGACCTCGTGCTTTTGGTTGGGGTCGAGGCCATCCGTGGGCTCGTCCAGGATCAGTACCTCGGGATCGTGCAGCAAAGCCTGCGCCAGGCCGACCCGGCGCTTAAAGCCCTTGGACAGCGTGTCGATGGGCTGGCCGAGGATTTCGGCAAGCTGCGTCATCTCGATGGCGCGCGCGATCGCCTGGCGCTGTTCCGCACCCCGCAGGCCGCGGATCGACGCGATGAACTCCAGAAAGCCTCGCGCGCTCATATCCGGGTAGAGCGGCGCCCCTTCGGGCAGATACCCCAGATAGCGCTTGGCGGCGATGGGATTCTCCAGCACGTCCTGCCCGCAGATAATCGAGCGGCCGGCAGTCGGTCGCAGATAGCCGGTGATCATCTTCATGGTGGTGGATTTGCCGGCGCCGTTCGGGCCGAGAAACCCCAAAACCTCGCCACGCCGCACCGTGAGGGTCACGGCATCGACAACCCGTTTCGCACCGAATTCCTTGGTCAGGCCCTCGGTGACGATCATTTCATCCATGTTAAAAAGGTGCCTCCCATGCACGCGGACGTAGCCCGGGCAATAGCCAGTTGGGCAGGCAGCCCATCGCCGTCTTGTGCGCTGCGGCTACGCTGCCCGAGGCGGGGATAAGGCAATGTGCAGGCCGGATGCAAGAAAAACGTCGCCGCCCGGGCGGGAACCGCGCCGTTTCGTCATCCTGCCGCCGGTGTTTGACGCCTCTTGCATAATGGCAGAATTTTGAGGAGGTTCATTTCCAACAAGGATAAGAGCCATGCCGAATGCTGCCCGCCTGCGTGTATCACTAGATTACATTGATCCGGTGCCGTGGCGCAGGGTCGAGGTTCCGTTGTCGTTGTCGCTGAACGGGCTGCATGCCTGCATCCAGGCAACCTTTTTGTGGACCAATTCCCACTTATGGGAATTTGAAATCAATGAACGTCGTTACAGCGATGTGATGGAGGACTTCGGCGGCAGCGAAGATCGGATCTTTAAAGCCAGCAATGTCCAGATTGGCAAAATCGTCGAGAGCGGTGCCAAAGAGTTCTTCTACATTTATGACATGGGCGATGACTGGGTCCATTTGATCGAGGTGGAGCAACTTTTCGAGGCAGACCCTGAGGCCAAATATCCGCGCTATCTGGATGGACAATGGGCAGCGCCTCCCGAAGATTGCGGCGGCCCGCCGGGCTTCGAGGACTTCAAAGAGATCATGGCGGCGCCCAAGCATCCCGAACATAAAGAGCTTCTGGAATGGTTCGGCGGGCCATTCGACCCGGCATCCGTTGATGAAGAGCAGGTGGTTGCCGGGATGAACGCCATTGCCCGCCGGCGGCGGAAGAAGCCCTGATGGAGCCAACAACCGCTATACGGCGCAGTGACCGCCATCGACCACCAGTTCGGCGCCGGTGATATAGCTGGCCTCATCGGAGCAGAGGAACAGGGTGGCGTTGGCAACCTCCCAGACCTCCCCATTCCGGCCGAGCGGCACGCGCTTCAGCATCTTGGCTCGGGTGGCCGGATCGGCGGTGCGGCCGCTGGTGCGCATGGGCGGCATCAGGCCCGGATGCACGCTGTTCACACGGATATTGTCCGGCCCGAAGCGGGCGGCCGCCTGCTTGGTCATGAGGCGCACCGCACCCTTGGAGGCATTGTAGCCCGGATGGATGAAGCCCTGGCCGATAATGCCGCTGATGGACGAGATATTAACAATGGCGCCCGCGCCCTGTTTCTTCATCTCGGGCGCGCAGTATTTGATGCCGAAGAACGGGCCGGTGGCGTTGATTTCCATCAGCTTGTTCCACATGCCGGTATCGTCCAGATCCTCCGCCGCGCTGCCGGAGATGCCGGCATTGTTCACCAGAATGTCGAGCCGGCCATAGGCATCGGTTGCCGCATTCACCGTCGCCGCCCAGTCGGCCTCGCTGGTGACGTCCAGATGGTGGAACATGGCGGTCAGGTTCTGGCTGGTGAGTTGCCGGGCCAGTTCCTCGCCCGCCTGGTCTTCCACGTCGGCGATGACGACCTTCGCGCCTTCTTTTGCGAAGATCTCGCACGTGGCCTTGCCCATGCCATAGACGCCGCCGGTGATGATCGCGACCTTGTCCGCTAAGCGCATCCTGGTTTTCCTCTTTCGCTCGTTCGTTGTTGGGTCCGGCAGTGTTCCACCTGAACCCGGCGCCCACAAGCACCTTCGCTGCGGCTCGCTTCGGGTGGCTGCCGCTAAACCTCGGCCGAACCTTCCTCGCGGCGCACGGTGTTGATAATTTCGCGCACGCGCTGCTCGAACGGCGGGTATTGCAGGCTGAACTCCTCGACGGCGCGGGAGTTGTCGATCAGATAATTGCCGGAAAGGTCTTTACCGCCCGTCTCGGCGTCGAAGGTTATCTGTGCGTCCGGCAGGTAGCCGCGCACGATCTTGGCCAGATCGCCCATGCTGATGGTGTGGCCGCCGCTGTTATAGGTGGTGTGCTGCGGCTTGTCCTTCATGGCGACGCGCGCAAACACCTCGGCGATGTCGTCCACATGGATTGGACAGCGGACCGTGTCGGCGTGCGGAAAGCTTACCGGTTCCCCTCGCGCCGGCAGCACCATGCAGCGCACATGGTCGATGGAGCCATCCACCTTGTCCGGCCCGGTCACATTCGCTGGCCGGACACAGGTGATGGTCATGCCGTATTTCTCGCGATAGTCCTGGGCCTGAAACTCGTTGAAGATCTTGTTCACGGCGTATTGCAGCGTGCCGTGTTTCGGGTCGTCCTCGTTCACCAGGCGCTCGCCAAAGTGCTTTTGCAGGCCGCTGACCGCCAGCGAGCTGGCAAAGATAGTATGCTGCACGCCGCCGAGCCGTGCCGCCTCAAAGCAGTTGTCCATGCCGACCACGTTCAGCTTGGTCGCCACATGCGGCGGCATGTCGGAGCCGATGAAATAAGACAGGTTGATCAGCGTCTTTGGCTTCACCTCATGCACCAAGCGCACCACGTCGTCGAACTGGGTTACGTCGCAGCGCACCACGCGCACCTTGTCGCCCAACGGCTCCAGGATAGAGGCGGCGAGGGCGAAATTGATGTCGGCGCAGACGATATCGTGCCCCTGGTTCACCAGGATCGGGATCATACGGCGGCCGATAAATCCGGCGCCGCCGATTACGAGAATAGTCATGGGTGTTTCCTTGAGTTTTTCGGAATGTTTTATTGACCCAAGACTATCCGCGGAGGAGCAGGGCTGGGAAGGGGCTAAGATGCAGCCGGAGGGCTGCCAACCTTACAAAACCTTTTGCATCCGGTAGTTGGTCAGGCTGACACCGTTCCGTTCTACCGTTTGTGCCGCATCCACTGTCCAGCCCTGGCGTTCGAAGAAGGGCTTTGCCGCCTTGCTGGCCTGTGTGGTCAGGAGAGGTGCGCTCAAGGTACGTGCCTTTTGCTCAATCGCCGCATAAAGCTGCTTGCCCACCCCAGCTCCTGCCAGCCGACGGCGCCAGGTATCAGGATCGACCGTGTCGCCCGCCCAGGCGCGGCGCTGTGCAAAGGAGTAATGCGGTCGGGCGCCCTCATATACTGCGCAGAAGAATATACGGCGGCATGGGGGGCATCGCTCACCTCTAGCGGTCGGACGGTACTAACGGGCTTCATCTGCTCTCCACGCTACGGTAACCAGCGCTGTACCGCGCGCACCACCTTGCGGGTGCGGGTCGAAAACAGGCTCGGGGTGTAGAAGCTGCCGGCCGCGCGCTTCGAGGCTTCGGAAAGCGTGGGATAAGGCGCCACCACCTGGGCCAGCGCGCCGATCTTCAGCCTGTTCTGCACCGCAAGACACCAGGGCAGGATCAACTCGCCCGCATCGGCGCCCAGAATGGAGCAACCCAGAACCCTGCCCTTGGGTGTGGTGATCGCCTTCACCAGCCCTTCCGTCCGGCCCGTCGCCACGGCCCGGTCGTTGTCCGTGAACGGCCAGCGCAGGATGCGAATGTTGCCGTGCTTCTCTCGCGCCATCGCCTCGTTCAGGCCGATATGCGCCAGTTCCGGGTCGGTATAGGTCACCCAGGGCATCAGGCCATGGTCGGCCTTGGTCCAGAACAGGCCGAACAGCGCGCGCTTCAGCACCACGCCTGCCTGATAGCCCGCGGCATGGGTGAATTGCGGCCCGCCCGCCACGTCGCCGATGGCATAGACCCGCCGGTTGGTGCTGAGCATGCGAGCGTCCGTCTTGACTGCGCCGCGTTCGGTTTCGATGCCCGCGGCCGCCAGGTTCAGGTTGTCGGTGCTCGGCTTGCGTCCCGTCGCCACCAGGAGATGCGAGCCGCTCAGCGTTTCGCCGTTCGACAAGGTCAGCGTCAGCGCTGCTCCATTTTTGGCGGCGGCGTCGACCGAGACTCCTTCGCGCAACGAAATTCCCGCAGAGATCAGCCGGCGGCGCAGCAAATCGACCAATTCCGGGTCGTCCTTCGGCAGCAGGGTCGAGCGCTGGATCACGGTTACCTTGCACCCCAGGCGCATATGCGCCAATGCCATCTCGCAGCCGATGGGGCCGCCGCCCATGATCAACAGATGCGTCGGTCGCTCGCGCAGTTGCCAGAGCGTTTCGTTGGTCAGGTAAGGGACATCGTCCAGGCCCGTCACCGGCGGAATAAAGGCGGTGGCCCCGGTGGCGATGACGAAGCGGCGGGCGCGGATACGGGTGCCGTCCTCCGTCTTGACCGTGCGCGCATCGGTGAAGTGTCCGGCCTGGCGGATCACCTGGACGCCCAAGCCCTCGAACCGCTCCTGGCTGTCGTTGGGCGCGATGGCGGCGATGGAGCGCTCCACATCGGCCATGGCATTGGCATAAGACGGGACGGGCGTCTGCGCGGCGGCGGAAAGCAGTGTTTTCGACGGGACGCAGCCGTAGTTCAGACAGTCGCCGCCCATCTTGCCCGGCTCCAGCAGCACCACGCGCGCGCCCATCTGCGAGGCGCCGGCCGCGACCACCAGGCCGGCGGAACCCGCGCCCAGCACACAGAGATCGGGCCGTACTTCGCTCATCGCGACTTCCTTCGATTTGAATGCGGCTTTAAATAGTAGGTGTGGCCTCTGTGTGCTTGCCGCTTTTGCTGTTTTTCCATCGGCGATAGATCATCGGCAGTGTGGCCAGCACCGCCAGCCCGCCAAGCGGCAGGATCACCGCCGGGTCGCGGAATATGGCCCATGTCGGCACCTCGCCGCGGGCAAAGACGGCGTCGAGTCCGGCGCCGATGCTCGCATAGACGATAGCGCCCGGGATGACGCCGATCGCGGTCGCCGCCACATAGCTGCGGAGCGACACGCCCGCGAACGCCGGCAGGATGTTGAGCAGGAAAAACGGCACAACCGGTATTAGCCGCAGGATCAGCAGATACTGGAAGGCGTTTTCCTTGAAGCCGTGGTCAAACCGCCGAAGCGCCTTTTCGACCGAGCCACGCCAGCGTTCGCCAAAGGCGGTGCGGGCCAACAGGAAGAGGGCCGTCGCCCCGGCCGTCGCCCCGACCACCGCAACGATCGAGCCCAGCACGGTGCCTAACAGAAATCCGATAACCGGTGTCATGAAGGCCGCGACGGGCAAGGAAAACAGCACCACCAGCGCATAGATGCCGGCAAGCATGAGCGGCGCGCTTACGGGATGCGCATCGACCCAAGCGGCCAGGTTCGCCCGTTCGGCCGCGAGCATTTCGAACGAGGCGTATCGGTCCAGATCGAAGAAAAAAAACGCGCCCAGCCCTGCGGCGAGGAACACCACGATAGTCAGCGTTTTCGCTGTTCGCCAAAGATGAGAGTCGCTGGCTTCGCTCACATATGACTCCAATGGCGCTGCGGACGATGCGGTGCTCTAGCTGGTAGCGCTATTTTAGCACACACACGAATAAGGTTTCTGTGAGGAGCCATGCGCGATCTGGTTAATGTAGCGCTGACCATGGCGATGATCTGGATTGGGCGGCATCGGGTTGAGCTTGACGCGGCATCGCCCGTAGTGTCTCGGTAGTCTCCAATGCCTTTCATCAAACAAATTCAGCGGAGAATTCCAATGCCTCGGTTTTTACTTCACTTGATGGCGATTGCACTTCTGACGTCAGTGTCTGCCTGCGCCCAGCCCGGCCCTACTACCGCCGAAAGGGAAGACACCATTACCCGTCAGGCCGAGATCCGCGGCATCGATCGCCAAGAGCGCCGTCTGTTGATTCGTGGTGAGGAAGGGAACTATGTCGATATGGTCGTCGGGCCGGAGGTTAGGAACTTCGATCAGCTGGAAATCGGCGACCAGATCACAATCGAATATTACGAGGCCGTCGCCCTGCGGATGGCCGACGAAAGCAGCAGCGAAACGCCGACCGGGGCGGTGGTGACTGAACGCGCCGCCGAAGGTGAAAAGCCGGCCGGCGGCGCAGCACAGGTGGTAAACTTGGTCGTCGAGTTTGTTTCCTATGATCCAGAAACCCATCTCGCAACCTTCCGCACGCCCGATGGCCAGATGGGAACGGTCGTCGTCAAACCCGAAATGCGGGAGTTCGCGGCGGCGCGCGAAGCCGGCGACAAGATCGACGCCACCATCACCGAAGCTTTCGCCATCTCGGTGACGAAGCGCCAGCAGTAACATAGGGTCGGGCGATCAGGCGGTGCCCTAGCTAGCTGCCTATCGAGACATCGACCCACAAATGCGGCGTTACCGTCGCCGTGTCGCCGCCGCGTAACACCAGGGTAGTGGTGGCGCTTTCGACGATGGCGGGGCCGCTCAGGGTCTGGCCGGGGGCGAGATCGTCCCAGGCATAGATAGGGGTCTCGTGCCAGCCGCTCATGTAAACCGGGCGCGTGCCGCGGGGGGCGGCAGGGGGGTGAGCCTCGGCCAACGGTTCCTGCGGCAGGTCCGGCAACGACCCCACGGCGGCGACCCGCGCGTTCACCAGAACTGCTTCCTGGTCGCGCAGCGCGTAGGTATAGAGTTGCTCGTGCCGCTGGTGAAAGCGCTCGGCAATCTGCGCCAGCATGTCGGGCGCGTGCCAGTCCAGATCGTCCAGCGGCACGTCGATCTCGAAAATCTGCTCGCCATAGCGCATGTCGGCGGCAAAACGATGCGAGACTTCGCCGTCGAAAAAGCCTTTCAGCCGGGCTGTAGCATCTTCTTTCAGGGTGTCGAAGGTGGCGCGAACCGCGTCCGCATCCAGCGCGCCGGTGTCGCCGATATGGGTGCGGCTCGCCTCGAAACGCAGATCGGTCGCCAGCATACCCCAGGCCGACAGCACGCTGGCGACGCGGGGGGCGATGGCGCGGGTGACGCCGAGCTGGCGCGCGACCTCGGTCACGTGCAGGCCGGCCGCGCCGCCGAACGAGAGCAGCGCATATTGGCGGGGGTCGATGCCGCGGCGGACCGATACCAGGCGCACGCCCTCCGCCATTTGTGTGTTGATGACGCGATGGACACCCTCCGCCGCCTGCTCGCGGCTGACGCCCAGGTGGCCGGCGAGGCGGTCCAGCGCAGCATCGGCGGCGGCCGCGTCCAGTGTGGCGGCGCCGCCGAGGAAGTTGTCGGGATCGAAGAAACCCAATAGGGCGGAGGCATCCGTTACCGTCGCCTGGGTGCCGCCGCGGCCATAGCAGGCAGGGCCGGGATCGGCGCCGGCGCTTTCGGGGCCCACCTTCAGCAAACCGCCCGCATCGACGCTCGCCAGCGACCCGCCGCCCGCGCCGATGGAGGCTATATCGAGCGCCTGCAACGCGATGCGCTGGTTGGCGATGCCCCGGTCGGCCGAGAGAGTCGGCTCGCCGTTGGAAATGAGCGAAATGTCGGTGGAGGTGCCGCCCATGTCGAACGGGATCAGGTTCGGCGCTTCGGCCAATTGTGCGGCATAGCGTGCGCCCGCCACGCCGCCCGCCGGGCCGGACAACACGGTCGCGGCGGCAATACGGATCGCCTCGGCGATGGGGGCGACGCCGCCATGGCTGAGAATGATCAGGACGGGGCCGCGATAGCCGGCCTCGGTCAGCCGGGCTTCGAGGCGGGTCAGATAGCGGTCCAATGCGGGGCCGACATAGGCGTTGACGGCCGTGGTCGAGACCCGCTCGTACTCTTTGATCTGGGGGAAGACGTCAGACGAGAGGCAGACATAAGCCCCCGGCAGTTTTGCCCGCACGATCTCGGCCGTGGCCTGCTCGTGGGCGGGATCGTGATAGGAGTGGAGATAGCAGACGGCGACGGAATCGCAGCCCTTCCTGCGCAGGGTTTCGACCGCCCGCTCGACAGAGGCGGGGTCGAGCGGCGTTTCCACCCGCCCGTCCGGCCGCATCCGTTCGCGCACGCCCAACCGCCGGTCGCGCGGTATCAAGGGCTCGGCCCGAGGCATGCGCAGATTGTAGCGGTCGGGCTTCAGCCCCTCCCGCATTTCCAGCACGTCGCGATGCCCTTCGGTCGTCAGCAGGCCGACCGTTGCGCCTTTCCGCTCCAAGAGGGCGTTGGTCGCAACCGTGGTGCCGTGCACAATGCGCTGGGTATCGGCAAGCAGATCGGCCAGCGGCAGCCCGAGTGTCTGGCCGAGACGTCTCAACCCATCCATGACGCCGATCGACGGGTCGGCCGGTGTCGAGGGCGCCTTGGCAAAAGTGACGCCGCCGGCATCATCGACGGCGACCAAGTCGGTGAAGGTTCCACCAACGTCAATACCGATACGGAACATGGCAGAACCTTGGGAAACGGGGAGTCACAGGGGATCCACGGAAGATCATCGTCGAGCGCCGGCGCGAGCGGGCGCCGCCGTGCCGCCGAAACGGTCGCGCATCAGCGCTTTTCGGTCCAGCTTTCGCAGAAGGCGAGAGCCGAGGTGCTGAAGGGGCGGCCGTCGCGCTCGCGGGGCCACGCCTGCCCCTTGGCTTGCTCTCCATTCATGATGAGCCGCGTGCCGGAAACGGGAATCAGGACCGTATTGACGCCATAGGGCCGCTCGTCCGGGCCGGAGCCCGGCTGGGTGTGGATCATCAGCGGATCGCCTAAATCGTACCACGTTAAGGTCAGGTCGTCGTAATCGCTGCTGACATATTCGGTATAGAAGCGATGCGGGTCGCCATCCTTGACGAACACCGCGTCCTCGACCGGGATCGACAGGTCGGCCAGTTCCGGGTTCAGCGTGCCTTGGATGGTCTGCTGCAGCCAGCGGGTCATGGCGATGTTGTCGGACCAGATGCGCCACCGGTTGTCGGTCAGTTCGCTCTTGAGATAGAGCACGTGGCCGGGGCCGGCGGGCGAGAGGACGTTGCGCCAATAGCTGGCGACCGTGGTCTCGGCTTCACCATCGGTCTCAGAAATGCGGATGAACGGATTTTCGCCGCAGCACAGCACGCGGTTCGGGTCGGCAGACATGGGTAGGAACTCCTGCGATTGAAGGTTCAGAGGCTACGACGCCAGACGTCGGACTGTCTATCTCGGCTGCTCCCTAAGCCGCCCGCTCGTCGGCCCAGCGGTAATAGCGGATCGAGGGGGCGAGGAACCAGGGTTTGCCCCAGTAATAGGGCCGCGTGGGGAAATCCAGGCCGGTGAGCGGGCTGTCTCCCTCCGAACGCCCCAGCACCTGCAACCCAATCTTGGTGCCGAAATAGCCGGAGAGCGATACGCCCGAGCCACAATAGCCCATGGAATAGTGCACGCCGTCCCGCTCGCCCAGATGGGGCATCTCGTCGAATGTGTAGCCGACAAAGCCCATCCAGGCGTGGGTGATCGGCGTCTCCGCCAGGTCCGGGAAGCGCCGCACCATCTCCGCGTGCAGGGCGGGCGCAGCCGCGGTGGGGTCGGTCTCGGCGACCGACACCCGGCCGCCGAACAGAATGCGTTTCCGCTCCGGGCAGGTGCGGTAATAGACCACCAACTTGCGCGTGTCGGAGATCACGCGGTCGTTCGGGATCAGGCGTTGGATCAGCGCCGGCTCCAGCGGCTCGGTCGCCAGCATATAGCTGCCGATGGGAATGATGCGGCGTTGGTGCCACGGGGTCGGCTTGGCCGTGTAGCCGCTGGTGGCGACGATCACGTTCTGCGCGCGGATCGTGCCCTTTTCGGTGCGGACGGACAGGTCGCCCTTCTGCCCGTCGATGCCGAGCGCCCGGCAATGTTCGACCACCGTCACGCCGGCTTCTGTGGCGCGTCCCAGCAGGCCCATGTGATAGGCACCGGGATCGACCGAGGCGTGCTTCGGCAACACCACACCGCCGTGGTAGAGCGGGCTGTCGATTTCCGCCGGCTGCTCTGCCTTGGTCACCACATAGGCTCCGGTTTCCAGGCCCTTGGGCGGGTTTTCGATGGTCTTGACCAGCTTCTCAAAGTTGCCTGGCGAGTGGGCGGCATAGTAACGACCGACCTTTCGGAAATCGCAGTCAATGTCTTCTTCCGCCGTAAACTCGCCGATCCATTTAAGCGCGCTGTGGCCTTCCTTTGTCAGGTCATGGGCGAGCGCCGGACCGTATTTCTCAGCCAGCATGCCGTAGCTGGGTTTCAGCGACGTGGAGACCTGGCCGCCGTTTCGCGTGCTGCAGCCGCTACCGATAGCGTCGGCCTCGATTATCACCGTATCGCGCCCGCCGCGCGCAGTTTGCAGTGCCGCGGCGAGGCCCGTATAGCCGGAGCCGATCACGACCACATCCACCTTTTCCGGCAACGGCACGTCCGGCCTATCGGCCAGCGGGCTGCGCTCCCACCAAAAGGGCTGCGGCTTGTAATCGGGAGCGAACAGATCACCGTTCATGGGATTAAGCCTCGGGGATGAGAAAAGCGGACGCCGGTAAAGGCTGGCCCCGATGTTATTCTGCGGTCAAGCAGAAAGGCCGCGCGCCACCGTCTCACTGAACACTTCCGGGAAGGTGGCCGCGAGGGCAGCGTCCAGGTCCGCCATCGCGACGGAATAGCCGAGGTCCGCCAAAGAGGTAACGCCGTGCTCCGCGATGCCGCAGGGGACGATGCCGCCGAAATGGTCCAGGTCCGGCTCCACATTGACGGCGATGCCGTGATAGCTGACCCAACGCCGGACGCGTACGCCGATGGCGGCGATCTTGTCCTCGCGCCGACTGCCGAGCCCATCCGGTCCGCGGTCGATCCAGATGCCGATGCGGCCCTCGCGACGTTCAGCCTTCAGGCCAAAGCGGGCGAGCGCGGCGATAATCCAGTCCTCCAGGCGGCAGACATAGTCCCGTACGCCCAGCTTGCGCGCGCGCAGGTCCAGCATGACATACGCGACGCGCTGGCCCGGCCCGTGATAGGTGTATTGGCCGCCCCGTCCGGTCTGGAACACCGGAAACCGGTCGGGCGTCAGTAGGTCTGCGGCGTTGGCGCTGGTGCCGGCGGTATAGAGCGGCGGATGCTCCACCAGCCACACCCATTCCGGCGCCTCGCCCGCGCGGATGGCGGCGACGCGTTCCTCCATCGCTCGGACAGCGTCAATATAATCGACCGGCGCGGCCGCCACCGTCCATTCCACGGGTGTATCAGGGTGCCGCCCAGGGTGCCGAACAGGCCGAACGAGCGCTTGATCCATCGCGATCCCTCTGCTATTTGCCTCGTCTCTTGCCGTGCGCCCTGTCGGGCTCTGCGGCATATGATGTTCCTCGCTCCTCGGAACATAAGCGGTCGTGGCGGAATTGGTAGACGCGCAGCGTTGAGGTCGCTGTGGGAGAAATCCCGTGGAAGTTCGAGTCTTCTCGACCGCACCACTTACCAGGAGCATCGGGTGACCCGCGCCTCGCCGCGTCGGGACCCACTTAATATCGAATGAGGTATCGACTGGGTACACGTCCGTAACGGTGACGGGAGGAGCGGCCTATGGCAGAGATTGAGCAGCTTGAGCCAACCGCTCCCGGTGAAGACGTGGAAAACACCGCCGGCGTCCTCAGCAGCGACCTGATCGACCAAATCGAAGAAGCCGTCCGCGCGAATGACGAAGAGACCGTTCGCGCGCTGGTCGAGCCGTTGTCGCCGGCAGACGTCGCCGACGTGCTGGAGGCGTTCGATTCAGAGGAACGGATCGGGCTGATCAACAATCTGGGCGATACGCTCGACCCGGAAGTGCTGCCCGAACTGGACGATGCCGTCCTCGAAGAAATTCTGGAGGTTCTGGAGCCCGAAGAACTGGCCGCCGCTGTCGCCGACCTGGAGTCGGATGACGCGCTGGAGGTCATTGGCGACCTGGAGCCGGAGCAGCTCGAAGACCTGTTGGGCCGCCTGCCGGAAGCCGATCAGGTGCTGTTACGCCAAGGCCTGACTTATCCCGAATACACCGCCGGTCGCCTGATGCAGCGCGACCTGCTGGCGATCCCGGGGTTCTGGACAGTTGGTGACACTATCGACTTTCTGCGCAACTCGCACGACCTGCCGGACGATTTTTACGACATATTCGTGATTGACCCGCGTCACTCGCCCATCGGCCAGATCGCACTCAGCCGTATTCTGCGGAACCGGCGGCATGTGCAGATTAGCGATATTATGGAAAGCCCGCTGATTTCGTTCACCGTGACAATGGGCCAGGAAGATCTGGCGCACGAGTTCCGGCAGCGCAATCTGACCTCCGCCCCGGTGGTGGGCGAAGACGGGCGGCTGCTGGGTGTGGTGACGATTGACGACATTGTCGACGTTATCGATGAAGAGCACGAAGATGATCTTTTGCGTTTGGGCGGCGTTGCCGAGGACGACCTCTATCAGAGCACCTGGGGCACGACCAAGGCGCGTTTCACTTGGCTGCTCCTCAATCTGGGCACGGCCATTCTTGCCTCGGCCGTCATCGCGATGTTCGAGGCGACTATCGACCAGATCGTGGCACTGGCGGTGCTGATGCCGATTGTCGCCAGCATGGGCGGCAACGCCGGCACGCAAACGCTGACCGTCTCGGTACGGGCGCTCGCCATGCGCCAGCTCAACCGGCGCAACGCCATGCGCATCCTCCGGAAAGAGGTGACGGTGGGCAGCATCAACGGCTGCCTGTTCGCGATTGTCGCGGGCGTGCTGGCCGGCGCCTGGTTCGGCAATCCGATCATCGGCGTGGTGATTGCGGCGGCAATGGTCGTCAATATGATCGTGGCCGGCTTCTTCGGGGTCGCGATTCCACTGGCGCTAGAGCGCCTCAAGATCGACCCGGCGGTTGCATCTTCGGTGCTGCTGACGACGGCGACCGACGTGATTGGTTTCTTCGCCTTTCTGGGGCTGGCCGGCGTGCTGTTACTGTAACCTACGGCAATCAGCCGGTCTTTCGGAATTGCAGAAATCCGGCCGCCGGCCGTGACGGCTAATGCTGACCCGGCGGCCATCCCCGACGCGATGATCCGGCCCTCGGGACAGAGGGCACGGAACGATATTCGCGTACCTTCTCATTGCCATTTCCGATGTAAAGAACTTACCATCCCGGTCGAGTATACCGAAAGGGCCGTTTAGATGTTCACCGGCTGGCGCAGTGCCTTTTACGGCTGGCGAGTTGTGGGCGTCTGCTTCGTTGCCGCGGTCTTTACCTGGGGGCTGGGGGTCTTCGGCGGCAGCGTGTATTTGGCCGAAATCCGCGCGGCGCACGGCTGGCCAACCGCCCTGGTCGCCTCTGCGCTGACGGTGTTCTACCTGACCAACGCTGTTGCTTTGCCCGCCATCGGCTGGGGGATCGATCGCTGGGGACCGCGCCCGGTGATGACCGTCGGGGTGCTGTTGCTGGCGGCGGGCGTCGCCGCCGTCGGGCGGCTGGAGGAGGTCTGGCAGCTCTACGCCGCGTTCCTCTGCATGGGGCTCGGCTATGGCACCATGTCTGTGACGGGTCTGAGCGCCACCATCGCGCCCTGGTTCGAGCGCCACCAGGGGCGCAGCATCGCGCTGGCGCTGACCGGCGCGAGCGTCGGCGCGATGGTCGTGGTGCCCGCGCTGGTGTTCGCGATCGCCGGGGTGGGCTTCGGAGCCGCGACCCTGCTTGCCGCTATGGTCTTGGTCATCGTAATGGTGCCGCTGGCGCTGGTGGTGCTGCGGGTGCGGAGCCCGTCGGCGTTGGGGCAGGGGCGCGACGGCGATGGGCTCGTGGCGCGCGCCCCCGACGTGCCGGCGCCCGCGCCGAACCCGGCCGGGCGCCGGGCGGCGCTGCGCTCGGGAAAGCTTTGGAGCGTGGCGGTAGGCTTTGCTCTGGCGCTGTTGGTGCAGGTTGGCTTCCTCACCCATCACTACGCCCTTGCCGAGCCGATGATCGGGGCGGAGGCAGCGGGCTTGCTGGTCGGCGCTACAGGTTTCATGGGCTTACTCGGCCGCCTGGTGCTGGCGCGCGTCATCGACCGGGTGAACCCGCGCCGTTACAGCGTGGGTGTGTTGGCGGTGCAGGCAGTCGTGTTGGCCGCATTCGCGCTCTGGCCGAGCGTGCCGGTGCTGTTGCCCGTCAGCCTGGTCTATGGCTTCTGCCTGGGCCAGATCACGACGCTGTCGCCGATCGTGGTGCGCCGCGAGTTCGGGGCAGAGGCTTTCGGTGCGATCTATGGCGTCGCTGGCACGGCCATTCAATTCTGCTCCGCCTTCGGTCCGTTCTTCTATGGCGTGCTGGTCGGGTATTTCGGCGGGTATGCGGCAGTGCTGGGTGTGGCGGCGGGATTCAAGGTTGCGGCCCTTGCGGTATTGGGCTGGAGTAGACGTGCCTGATCGATCGCGTCGAAAGGACGGAATGCAATGACCCGGCGTCTCATCTCCACCGGCTCGGCCTTTGAACGAACCGCCGGCTATTCCCGGGCTGTGGTCGACGGCGATCTGGTGTTCGTCTCCGGCTGCACAGGCCAGGATTACGCCGCCGGCACTGTGGTCGACGGCATTGCCGGGCAGACCCGCCAGACCTTCAAAAACATCGAATGGGCGCTGGGCGAGGCGGGCGCGTCACTAAAGGACGTGGTGCGTGCCACCTATTACGTCACCGACCGGGGGAACGTGCCGGCGGCCCTGGAGATCATCGGCGAACAATTCCGCGAAATCCGTCCCGCCAGCACGCTGATCGTCTGCGGCCTGGTGCGCGAGGAACTGCTGATCGAGATCGAGGTCACCGCGCGCCTGCCGGAGGTATGACGGGCGAGCCGGTCTCGCCGGACGATAGCGCCGCGAGATAAGGTGCATCCTGGATCGGGCGGGCATGGCTGGCGGTTGCATCTTCGGTGCTGCTGACGACGGCGACCGACGTGATTGGCTTCTTCGCCTTTCTGGGTTTGGTTGGCGTGCTGTTGCTGTAGGGCCGGCCGTCGCGGCGGGATTAGAGGTTGCGGCACCTTCGGCATTGAGTTGGAGTAGGCGCGCTTGAAGGGATTAGGTCGAAAGGGCTGCGTACGATGACCGACGTCTCATCTCTACCGGCTCGGCGTTAACATCGAATGGGCGCTGCGGGTGGCGGGCGCGTCGTTGAAGGACGGTACGCCCCACCTACTACATCACGGACCGGGCGAACGTGCTGGCGGCCCTGGAAACCATCGGCGAATAATTCTGCGACATCCGTCCCGCCAGCACGCTGGTCGTCTGCGGCCTTGCACCTTCAGATCGACGAGTTGCAGGTCAAGCGCCGAGGAGTTCGCCGAGAATGTCCAGGAAGGCGAAGCTGGCGCCTTCGGTCGGGATATAGCCGTTGATGAAGCTGATTTTCAGATTCAGATCGGTGATCGAGGTCAGGTCGCCCGTGACGATCAATTGATCGAACAGACCGGCGATTGCGCCGCCGAGTTCAGTCTCCAAAAGGCCGGTAAGGATGTTCAGGTTGTCTTCGATGAGCATCGTCCCGAAAGAGGATTCCGGCGCGATGGTGCCGTTGTTCAAAATGACATTTTCCATGATGGTGCCGCCGTTGCCGGTCAGCAGGCCAAGTGGATTGACGATCACGTTATGGGCTTGGAGCGTGTGGCCCGATGCCACCGTGACCGACGAGGAGCTTCCGCCGAAAGGCGCCTGCAAGGTCAGCCCCGGCTCTGCCATTGGCGAGATGATCACGTCGTTGCTGGACTGGACGACCGTGCCGTTCAGTACGTCGAGATGGCCGGGTGCCGAAATGCGGACATCCCGTTGCTGTTGTTCGGGGCCCAGGACCATAAAGGCACCGAACACCTGCGCTTCAGCGTGAACGGGCGTGCCGTCACCATGGAAGAGGGCGTTGCCTCGTAGATCGGTCATATGGTCGCCGGCGGCGTTCGGCCCGGCAAAGGAATACCGCGGCTCGCCCGCCGCGGTGAAACCGGTAAAGCCGCGTGGCGCACCGATATTGATGTCGCCGGCTGTCGTGACGCTGGAGGTCGTTCCGCCGGACGACACACCATCGACGGTCAGTTCAGTATTACCGTCGATGGCATAAACACCCAAAGAACCGACGGGCTGGGGCTGGATTGATGCGTTATCGATATCGATTGCCTCGACCTTGGTGCCGTTGAGCACACGTACCTGAATGTTACCAAAGCCGGCGCTTGATGAATTAACCTCTACTTCGTCCCGGATCCCGCAGAAGCCGACGCTGATCTGGCTTGTGGAGACGGGGGTCGTCGTCAAGTAGGGAAAGATCCTCGACGTGCCTGTTCCGTCAGGATCGGCCAGCATCGTCGATACAGCCGTATACGGTACGGCGGCCAGGATTGCCGCAATGGCAACGGTACCTGGCAGCGCAGTTCTCCAACCATTCAATGCATGTGGTGGATTCTTGATGGTCATCTTTTGCTTTCTCCCATGATTTTTTTTGTAATTTGAAGCGCTGATGACATACAAAGAGATACAAAATTTTTCTAATATTCAGTCGTATTAATACATTTGTAAGATTTCTGAGGGATATCGCCTCCATAAATTGGACAGAAGGAGCGACTGGGCTCATGCTTGGTCCTGCCGCGTGCTGGATTCCCGCAGAATTCACGGCGTCTTTGTTCCGACCTGCTTGCGCTTTTGCGGATCACAGGCCAACACTGACGGCCCTCGCATATGGGAGTGCAACAATGCCGGTGATCGAGAGCGCCCTGCGTCCGCGCTCCAAGGAGTTTCGCGCCAACGCCGCCGCCATGCGCGCGCTGGTCGATGATTTGCAGGCCAAGGTCGGGCAGATAAAGCTCGGCGGCGGCGAGCGTTCCCGCGCCCGCCACTTGGAACGCGGCAAGCTGCTGCCGCGCGACCGGGTGCACGGCCTGATCGATCAGGGCGCACCCTTCCTGGAATTCTCGCAGCTCGCCGCCTTCGGCATGTATGGCGACGAGGCGCCGGGCGCCGGCATCGTCACCGGCATCGGCCGTGTCTCCGGCGTGGAATGCGTGATTGTCGCCAACGACGCGACGGTCAAGGGCGGTACCTATTACTCAATGACCGTGAAAAAGCATCTGCGTGCCCAGGAAATCGCGCTACAGAACCGGCTGCCCTGCATTTATTTGGTCGATAGCGGCGGTGCGAACCTGCCGGAGCAGGACGAGGTCTTTCCCGACCGCGAGCATTTCGGCCGCATCTTCAACAACCAGGCGAATATGAGCGCCGCCGGCATTCCGCAGGTTGCCGCCGTGCTCGGCTCCTGCACCGCGGGCGGGGCCTATGTGCCGGCCATGTCGGACGAGGCGGTAATCGTGAAGGGGCAGGGGACGATCTTCCTCGGCGGGCCACCTTTGGTGAAGGCCGCGACCGGCGAGGAGGTCAGCGCCGAAGACCTGGGCGGCGGCGACCTGCACAGCCGCACCTCCGGCGTGACCGATCATCTGGCCTTGAGCGACGCCCACGCGCTCGCCATTGTCCGCCAGATCGTTGCCAACCTGAACTGGCAAAAGACCCCCGGCGTCGGCATCGAACCGCCGCGCGCGCCTTTGTACGATCCGGAGGAGCTTTACGGTGCCGTTCCGGCCGACCTGAAACGGCCCTATGATGCGCGCGAGCTGATCGCGCGGGTGGTGGATGGTTCCGAGCTCGACGAGTTCAAGCAGCTCTATGGCTCGACCCTGGTCTGCGGCTTCGCGCGGCTGTTCGGTTATCCCGTCGGTGTGATTGCCAACAACGGCATTCTCTTCAGCGAGAGCGCGCAGAAGGGCGCGCACTTCATCGAACTATGCGCCCAGCGCGGCGTGCCCCTGATTTTCCTGCAGAACATCACCGGCTTCATGGTCGGCCGCCGGTATGAGGCGGGCGGCATCGCCAAGGACGGCGCCAAAATGGTGATGGCGGTCGCGAACGCGCGCGTGCCGAAGCTGACCGTGATCGTCGGCGGCTCGTTCGGCGCGGGCAACTACGCCATGTGCGGCCGGGCCTACTCGCCGCGGTTCCTGTGGATGTGGCCGAACGCCCGCATCTCCGTGATGGGCGGGGAGCAGGCGGCCAACGTGCTGGCGACCGTGCGCGACGACGTGCTGAAGCGTGCGGGCAAGAAGTGGGATCCGGGTCAGCGCGATAACTTCATGCAACCTATCCGCGACCAGTACGAGCGTCAGGGCCACCCCTACTATGCCAGCGCCCGGCTTTGGGATGACGGCATCATCGACCCTGCCGAAACCCGCATGGTGCTGGGCCTGAGCCTCAGTGCGAGCCTGAACGCGCCGGTCGAAAAAACCGACTTCGGCGTGTTCCGGATGTAAGGGCTCAGTCAGTTGCTGCCGTTGGTTTCACGCAGCCATCCGCACATCGGTCTGCCGCAAATCATCCCCCCTTTGCCAACAGCGGCTCGCCACGGGCTTGAGCGAGCGCGTAGCTGAAGCAGTCGCCGTAGTTCAGCGCCGCCGGCTGCCGGCCCTTGCCGAACCGCTCATAGGCGGCGATGGCGAGACTGGCATGTTCCGGCGTGACGGAAACGATGGGAATGTCAAACCGGTCCAACGCTTCGTCGATGCGTCGTAAATACTGCGGGCCGTGCCTACCAAGAACACCGACGCCTGCTTCCACGTATGATGCAGCCGACATCACTAATTCGGGCGCGGCCGCAATCAACCGCTCGAACCCGGCCATTTCCGGTTCTTCGAACAGAAGCGCGATGAACGCAGAGGTATCGATAACCGCTAATGCGGAAGCCCGTATTCGTCGTAGCCGATAATCTCGTCCGCCGTCCGGTCATCCAGTAGCGGCGCATTGCGGAATGCTTCCTGAATGTTTCGGATGCCCTCCCAATCAATCTCTCTTTTCTTCGTAGGCTTCGCCTTCACGCATCCCACTGCTTCGCGGCTTGCGCATCGCGCACGGCTTCTTGTACCGAAACACCGGTGGCGTCGGCCAATTCTTGGGCGAGGCGGTCGAATTCCGGGTCGTCAATGACGAGCGTCATGGTGCGGGGCTCCGTCGGCGAAGTTCAGCCCTCAATATAGCGAGGATCACGCCCCATCGCCAGCAAGCGCCGGTAAGGCGTCTGTATGAGGGACCAAAGACATCCGCCTCTCGCGGCGCCAGCGCCTCGCAATGGCGGTGGCGGGGTGCTAGGGTAAGCGCCAAGACCGGTTTGGTCGATCGAAAGCTGCTAAGAGCCCCCATGTTCCGCACCCTCCTGATCGCGAACCGCGGCGAGATTGCCTGCCGCATCGCCCGCACCGCCCACCGCATGGGCATCCGCACCATCGCGGTCTATTCCGAAGCCGATCGGGATGCGTTGCACGTGCAGGCATGCGACGAGGCCGTCTGCATCGGCCCGGCAGGGGTGCGCGAGAGCTACCTCAATATCGCCAACATCATCGCCGCCGCCGCGCGCACGGGCGCAGAGGCAGTGCATCCAGGCTATGGCTTTCTCTCGGAAAACGCCAAGTTCGCCCAGGCCGTCCTCGACAAGGGCCTGATCTGGGTCGGTCCGCCGCCCGACGCGATCGAAGCCATGGGCTCGAAAAGCGGCGCCAAAGCCATGCTGGAGCCTGCGGGCGTGCCGATGGTGCCGGGTTACCACGGCAATGATCAAGATCCCGAATTCCTGAAATCCAAGGCGGAGGAAATCGGCTTTCCGGTGCTGATCAAAGCTGTCGCGGGTGGCGGTGGGCGCGGCATGCGCATCGTCGAAACGGCAGAGGATTTCGGCCGGCAACTGGAGACGGCCCAACGTGAGGCGCTCGGCGCGTTCGGCGATCCCGCCGTGCTGCTGGAGAAATACCTGCAACGCCCGCGGCATGTGGAGGTGCAAATCTTCGCCGACTCCATGGGGCAGGTCGTGCACCTGTTCGAGCGCGATTGTTCGATTCAGCGCCGCCACCAGAAAGTGGTGGAGGAAGCGCCCGCGCCGGGGCTGACCAACGAAACCTCCGCCGCCATCGGCCGGGCGGCCGTGAATGCCGCCAGCGCCATCGACTATGTCGGCGCGGGCACCTGCGAATTCCTCATGGACGAGCAGCAAAACTTCTACTTTATCGAGATGAACACCCGCCTCCAGGTGGAGCACCCTGTTACGGAGTGGATCACCGACACCGACTTGGTGGAATGGCAGTTGCGCGTCGCTGCCGGCGAGCCGCTGCCGCTGTCGCAAAGCGACATCCGCCTGCACGGCCACGCGATCGAGGTGCGGCTCTATGCGGAAGACCCGGCACGTGGGTTCCTGCCGCAGGTCGGCAGGCTCGAGGTGCTGAAATTCCCGGAAAGCGACGTGTTCGTGCGCGTCGATACCGGTGTGGTCGAGGGCGACGAGGTCTCGCCCCATTATGACCCGATGATCGCCAAGCTGGTCGTGCGCGGCGAAAACAGGGCGCAGGCCGTGGCCCGGCTGCGCTCGGCCCTGGCCGACACGAAGATCGCGGGCGTCACCACCAACCGCGCCTTCCTGCATGCGATCGCGCGCCATCCCTCCTTCGCCGCAGGTGACGTGCACACCCACTTTATTGAGCAGCACGAGAAGGAGTTGCTGCGGGAGGAGGCATACCCCAGCGACGAAATCGTGGCCGCCGCGGTGCTGGCGCTGCTGGACGCCCGCCGCGCAGAGGCGGATACCGTCGCAGTCCGCACCGCCGACCCGTACTCACCCTGGAACACGACTCACGGCTGGCGCCTGAACGAGCGGGCGCACGAAACCGTGGACCTGGACTGGGGCGAGGAGCGTTTTTCGGTGGAGGTGGCCTATCGCGGCAGCGAATACCATATGACCCTGCCCACCTCTCCGGCCCATACCCGCGTCGTGCATCGGACGCCGGGGCGGTTGGGTGTCGAGATTGCCGGCCGGCGCTTCAATGTCGGCGTGCACGTGGAACGCGGGAGCGTAACGGTGATGGCGCGGCGCGGCACGTACCGGTTTGCCGTGCACGACCCGGGCACGGCGGCGCTCGGCCAGGACACGAGCGGCGGCAAGCTGACCGCGCCCATGCCGGGCAAGGTGACCAAGGTGCATGTGGAGGCGGGCGCCAAGGTCAAGAAAGGCGCGCCGCTGCTGGTGTTGGAAGCCATGAAGATGGAGCACACCATCGCCGCGCCCGCCGACGGCACGGTCGCCACCCTGCGCTTCGGCGAGGGCGACCAGGTGGACGAGGGTGCGGAACTGGTGACGTTCGAGGCGGGGTAGGGCTGCTAGCTCCCTCCCGATCCCGGCGAATTTCGGCTCAGAAAAACACGTCCGGCGGCTGGCCCAGCATGATGGAGCCGACGATTTCGAAATGGGCGCCGCGGGATTGGATCTGCTGGCTGACCGTGTGGATGTCGCGCCAGCGCCGCTCGAAGGGTGAGCCGGGGAAGATGGCGCTGACGCCCGCCTCCTTGTGCACCCAGTCGGCCACGGCCAGACCCTGGTGGATGGCATTGGAGCAGGCGAGCCGCAGCCGCGCGCGCTCGCCGAAGTCGATCACGGCCCACTCCTCGGCTCGGGCGTAAATGTCCTCCAGTACCGACAGCAGATAGGCGAGCGACGAGCCCCACGCCGCCTCCTGCCGGGCGAAGCCTGCCTGCACCAGCCTGTCCTCGGCCATGCGCGGGCGGCCGCGCGGCGTCTTTTCCATGGCAAGATCGCGGAAGGCGTCCAGCATCGCCCGGCTCAGCCCAAGCGCCACGCCTGCCACGCCGACGGCATAAAGCCCCTGCTGGGGAATGGCGTACAAGGGCCCCGGCTCCCGCCGTTCTTCCGGGTATTCGCGCGTGGCGGTGAATTCCTCCGGCACGAACAGCTCGTGCACGCGGTAGGATTGGGAGCAGGTGCCCTTCAGCCCGACCGGGTTCCAGTTGTTCAGCAGTTCGGCGTGTTCTTTGGGAAACAGCCAGCTTTTGATGACCGGCGTCCCGCGCTCGTTCAGGCGCAGCGAGCCGTCCGGCTCCGTCACCGGCCCGTGTGCGCCCATCCAGGTCGCCTGGGCGGAGCCGCTGGCAAAATCCCACGCGCCGTCGACGATATAGCCGCCCTCGACCGCCCTTGCGCCCTGGCCGTTGACCGCCCCCCAGGCGCAGACGTCGCGCTTGTCGCCGAACACGGCGCGGGCGCTCGTCTGTGGCAGGAAGGGCGCGATCAGGCAGGCGGAATTGCCGACAAACATGTTCCAGCCGACCGAGCCCTCGCACTGGGCGACCTCGATCAAGGCGCGGAGATAGGTCATGGGGTCCGCCTGCTCGCCCCCGACCGAGCGGGGGAGCAGCAGTTGGAACAGCCGCGCGTCGTGGATATGGGAGAGCAGCGGCTCCGGGAACTGCTGCGTCTCTTCGATCTCGTCCGCCGCGGCCAGCAGTTCCGGCCCGAGCGTCCGCGCGCGGACAACGGGATCGGGCGGGGCGAGTTGGTCCATGGGCATGACGGTATCCTTTTGCCCACCATTGCGGCGGAACCAGCGGGGAGTGTCAACGGGTAAGCGCCTGGGGGAAGCGTCAGAGAGCGGCGGGCCGGCACCTCTCTTGTTTCCTTTTTCCCGGGTCTCGGCGCTGCCTCGTTAGCGAATGGGTGGGGGTCCCGTCCGCTGGAGGGCGCGCCTCAGCCCCCCGCCACGTCCTTGAACCGCCGCAGGATTTCGATCTGGGCGTCGACGCTCTCGTCGCGCCACATGGGGTAGAGCATGGCGTAGTCCGCGCCCAGCGCGCGCCAGCCGTCCGCGGCGGCGGCCCAGGCTTGGGGCGCGTTCTCGGAAAAGCGCAGCCAGGCCTCCATGCCTACGTCCGCGCGCTTGCGTCCGAACGCCTCCAGATGGCCATGGAAGGTCTCCAGCGCCGCCCTGCCCGCGTCGTCGGGCGCCAGGATCGGCATCCAGCCGTCGCCGAGCCGGGCCGCGCGCTCGATCACCGCGGGCGCGGAGCCGCCCAGCCAGATCGGGATCGGCCGCTGCCGGGGTGCCGGTACCACCGTCACCTCGAAATAGTCGTGGAAGCGGCCCTTGTAAGTGACCAAGTCCTCGGTCCAGAGCTTGCGCAGCACCTCGATCTGTTCGGCCTGTTTTGCGCCGCGGGTCTTCCACTCGCAGCCGAGCGCCTCGTACTCCACATGGTTCCAGCCGACGCCGATGCCGAGCCGCAGGCGCCCCTCGCTCAGCAGGTCTACTTCCACGCACTGCTTCGCAACCACGCCGGTCTGGCGCTGGGGCAGGATCAGCACGCCCGACGACAGTTTGATCCGCGTAGTGCAGGCGGCCAGATAGGCCATGGTGGTGAAGGTCTCGTGGAACGGCGCGTCGGCGGCGTAGCGCGGCTCCCAGCCATCGCGCGCGGTAGCGCCAAAGACGTGGTCTGGCACCTCGATATAGTCATAGCCCAGCTCTTCGGCGGCCTGCGCCCAATCGCGGATGGCGGCAGGGTCGTTGCCAATGGTGACGGTGGGGAACCAAGCGTTAAGTTTCATGGGATATCCTTGGGGTGTCAGAGGAGGCCAACTGTGGAGTATCGCAATAATCAAGCCTGCTGCCAATTCAACGCAGAGCCGATGGTCGCCCCTTGTGCCTCGTTTACGATCTATCAGAAAGCGCAAACGCACAAAAATGCTTGGGGTGCGCTGGCGAACCTGCGGCTTTGCGACCGCCGGAGCCTTGGGAGTGTAGAATACGATGGTTTATTTGGCAGATGTTTGCGGCGGCAGGGACAATAACTTCAATCTTATTCGGATTATCGCTGCAGCAGCGGTGTTGGTATCTCATGCCTACCCCATTTCGTTGGGCGCGGGGACTATCGAACCGTTGGAAGGTGTGTTGGACCGGTCGCTCGGTTGGATATCCGTCGCTATTTTCTTTGCCATTTCCGGCTTTTTGATTGCCCGGAGCTTCGATCGCGCCAATCGCGTCTCGGACTGGATTGCTGCGCGGGGCATGCGGCTGTTTCCGGCGCTGATATTCGTCGTGTTTGTCACTGCCTTGCTTTATGGACCATTGCTGACCAGATTGGCAGTGGGAGACTATTTCTCTGATTCCGGTGTCGTATCCTATATAATCCGGAATATTACTTTGGTCAGCCTACAGTATGATCTGCCGGGCGTGTATCAAAACCAGCCATTGCCGGGTGCGATCAATGGGTCGCTTTGGACCTTGGTACACGAGCTCGCGTGCTATGCCGGTGTTTTGCTCATAGGCCTGCTGGGGCTGTTCCGTAAGCGACTGTCCATCACGCTGGTTCTGTTGGGCTATCTGGCGGTGTATGCCGCCGTCGGCCTTCCTGTCATCGCCGAAGCGGTACCCGTCAAGCTGAAGCTGTTCCGCGATATTTCGCTGCCGTTCGCCTTTGGCGTTGCTCTCTATGCCTGGCGTGACCGGGTGCCGTTGAGCTGGCTTGGCAGTGTTGCCCTGGGCGCTTTTGCAATTCTGATGTATGAAACACTTGTATTTATCGAAATCTTTCTGCTCTGGCTCAGCTACACCACTTTTCTCGTAGCCTATCTGCCAGGTGGGGCCCTGCGGCGGTATAATTCCTTGGGTGATTTTTCTTACGGCCTATACATCTATGCCTTTCCAACGCAGCAATTGGTCGTGTTTTTATTCGGACCGATGCTGCCATGGGAAAATATAACGTTATCTTTTCCCATCGCAATCTGCTGCGCCGCCCTGTCCTGGTATTTCATTGAAAAGCCGTCGCTTGCGGTCCGCCACCAAGTTGCAGACCTGATATCTTTCTCGCGCGCACGGCTGTCATAGCCGCACCTTTGCCGGTCTCTTCCGGTTCGGTTGCACGCCCGCACTAATGTTGCTTCCATGGCTGTCCCGTCATTCAGGAACCCGCCCATGCAACGCCAACTGCACCTGAACCTGTTCATCCACTCCCGCGGCCATCACGAGGCTTCGTGGCGGCACCCGGACGCCTCGCCGCTGCCGCTGACCGATATCCGCTACTACAACGACCTGGCGCAAAAGGCGGAGAAGGGTCTGTTCGACTCCGTCTTTCTGGCGGACTCGCTCTCGCTGGGCGAGGATGCGGGCCAGGCGGCGCGCTCGTGGCTGGAGCCCATCACCAGCCTGACCGCCATGGCCATGGCGACAGAGCGCATCGGCCTGATCGGGACCTGCTCCACCACCTATACCGAGCCCTTCAATCTGGCCCGCCAGTTCGCCTCGCTGGATCATATCTCGAACGGCAGGGCGGGCTGGAACATCGTCACCTCGTGGAGCGTGCCCGCGGCGAAGAACTATGGCGACGAGGCCCAGATCAGCCACGCCGAGCGCTATGAGCGGGCGGAGGAATTCATGGCGGTCGCCAAGGCGCTTTGGGATAGCTGGGGGGACGGCGCGGTGCTGGATGACCGCGAGACCGGCCGATATGCCGACATGAGCAAGATCCACGCAGTCGGCCATCGCGGCAAGCATTATAGCGTGCAGGGGCCGATGAACATGCCGCGGCCGGTGCAGGGCTGGCCGGTGCTGGTGCAGGCGGGCTCGTCGGACACGGGCCGCGATTTCGCCGCCCGCCATGCAGAGGCCGTGTTCACCGCCCACCTGGAGCGCGCGACGGCTGAGGAATTCTACCATGACCTGAAGGCCCGCGTGCGCAAGGCCGGGCGCCGGGAGGACCAGGCGATCATCCTGCCGGGCTTCTCCCCGCCATCGCCGGCACCGAGGCGGAGGCGATCAAGTACCGTGAGGAACTGAACGCACTCACCGACGTGGAGGTCGGGCGCAGGCGGCTCTCTGGCCGGTTCGGCGGGCATGATTTCAGCCATCTGCCGCTGGATACGCCCCTGTCGCCAGACGACTTTCCGGACCCGGAAACCGTGCAGGCGGCGCGCAGCCGGACCGAGGTCATCATCGGCATGGTGCGGCGCGAGAAGCCGACCTTGCGGCAGTTGCTGGCGACGCTTGCGGGCGCGCGCGGGCACTTCATCTATGCCGGCACGCCGGAGCAGGTGGCGGATTTCATGGAAACCTGGCTGCGGGAGGGCGTGGCCGACGGCTTCAACCTGATGCCGCCGGTATTGCCGAAAATGCTGGACGTGTTCGTGGCCGAGGTCGTGCCGATCCTGCAGAAACGTGGCCTGTTTCGCACCGAATATGGCGGCAACACCCTGCGCGAGCATTATGGGCTGGACCGGCCGGCAGCTTAACTTGCAATGGGCTCTCCGTTCGGGCCTATAGGTTTGTCCGGCTCCCATCCCTTTTCCCAGCCATTGTCCGAGGCCTTCCATGACCAAGACCGTCGCGCTTTACGCACCCGCCTATGACGCGATCCGCGAGCGGCTGGATGCGCTCGGCCTCGACATCGCCGTGCTGACCTTCGATGCCGAGGGCAGGCTCTACCGTGACGGGGCGGAGATCGCGCCGGAACAGACCGAGGTCGATTATTTCTGGCTCTCGAACTTCATTTCGCGGGACAAGGCGCAGGAACCCGTGTTCGACCTGATGCTGCGGATCAAGAGCATCGACGTGCTGCAGACCTTCAATGCCGGCCTGGACCATCCCGCCTATGGCCGGATCAAGGAAAAGGGCACGCGCGTCTGCAACTCCAGCGCCCAGGCCATGGCCATTTCCGAGTATCTGGTGGGGCAGGTTCTGAACCTCTTTCAGCCATTCGAGCAGCAGCGGCAGATCCAGGCGGCGAAGACATGGCAGATCACGCCCTTCCGCGAGATCTGGCGCACCAACTGGCTGATCGTCGGCTTTGGCCCGATCGGCCGCGAGACCGCGCGCAAGGTCAAGGCGTTCGGCGCCTCCACCACCGTCATCCGCCGCTCGCCGGAAACAAATGAGCTGGTGGACCGGGCGGGGACGCTTGCCGAGATCGGGCATTTTGCGGGCGATGCGGACGTGATCGTGCTGGCCTGCCCGCTGAACGATCAGACCCGCGGCTTCGCCGACGCCGATTTCTTCGCGTATGTGAAGGAGGGGGCGATCCTGCTGAATGTCGGTCGTGGGCCGTTGATCGACGATGCCGCGCTGATGGCCGCATTGGACGAAGGGCGACTGGCGACGGCGGTGCTGGATGTGTTCCACACGGAGCCGCTGCCGACCGACGATCCGCTTTGGACCCATCCGAAGGTGCGCATGACCTGTCACACCTCGTTTGCAGGCAGCGGCGGCGCTACGCGCTGGATGGAACTGTTTCTCGATAATTTGCCGCGTTATGTCCGGGACGAGCCGCTGATCAACGAGGTCAGGCCCGCTGATATTCCTTAAAGACGATATTCCTTAGGCGGTATGATGGCAGGGCTGTTGTGCCTGCGCTCACGCAAAACCTTGGACTGGAAAGCTGGAACCATGCGCATAGAAGCGATCGCCATCGGCAACGACCCGCCGGAAGACGTGAACGTGATCATCGAAGTGCCGGTCGGCGGCCAGCCGATCAAGTATGAGATGGACAAGAACGCCGGGACGCTGGTGGTGGACCGTTTTCTGCACACGCCCATGACCTATCCGGGGAATTACGGCTTTGTGCCGCACACACTGTCGGAGGACGGCGATCCGATCGACGTGCTGGTCTGCAATACCCGCCAACTGGTTCCCGGCTGCGTCATCAATGTAGTGCCGATTGGCGCGCTGCTGATGGAGGACGATGGCGGCCAGGACGAAAAGATCATCGCCGTACCCTCGCCGCACCTGACGCGGCGCTATGACGGGGTGCGCAACTACGACAATCTGCCGGAGATCACGCTCCAGCAGATCCAGCATTTCTTTGAGCACTACAAGGATCTGGAACCCGGCAAGTGGGTGAAGATCGGCGACTGGTTGGACGCAAGCAACGCGCGCCGTCTGATCAAGGAGGCGATCGAGCGAGCGAAGGGGTAATACCTTACTCTACATACCCGTTCACGGCATCGGCTTCCCGCGCCGCCGCACCACGCTTGGTCTTGTCGCCATAGCCGCCGCCGCCGGGGGCCTCGATAATCACCTGTGATCCCGCTGGCGCATTGAAGGCGCCCTTGGAAACCAGCGCCCGCTCGCGGCCGTCCGGCAGGCGAAGCTTGATCCTGGCCGCCGCGCCTGCCTCGCCGCCGCAAATGCCGAAAGGGGCGGAGCGGGTGCGCTCGAAGCACACGGTCGCGCGGCTGTCGTGGCCGAGAACCGTCCAGGCCCGCCGCGCGCCGCAGCCGCCGCGCCACTGGCCCTCGCCGCCGCTGTTCGCGGTGATTTCGTAGTAGTCCACGCGCAAGGGGAAGCTCATCTCCAGCACCTCGATGGGCGTGTTCATGGTGTTGGAAATGCCCGCCGCCACCGTGTTGATGCCATCCTTGCCGGGACGCGCGCCGGTGCCGCCCTTGATGGTCTCATAGGAGACATAGCGGTTGCCGTTGCGCGGGTCTTGCCCGCCGAAATTAACGATGGCGCTGGTGCCCTGGCTGCAGGCCATCACGTTGTCGGGCATGAATTGAGCCAGGGCGCCGAAGGTCATGTCACAGACCCGGTGGCTCATCTCGTGGTTGGCATAGACCACGGGGGAGGGGAATTCCGCATTCACGCAGGAGCCCTCCGGCGCGGTCACCGTGATCGGCCGCCAGGCGCCGGAATTGGGCGGAATCAGGCTGTTAGGGTCGATCACCATCTTCAAGGCCGCATAAACGCCGCTGGCGGTCACGCTCAAGGGCGCGTTGATGGGCCCCGGCACCTTCGGGTCGGAGCCGTCGAAATCTACCGCGATCGTGTCGCCCTGCTTCCGGATGCGCATGCGCACCCAAAAGATTTCGTCGTCGTCCGCGCCGTCCTCGATGATGCCGTCGCCGTCGCAGAAATCCTCGAAGCGCGCCTCGCCGTCCGGCAGCTTTTGCAGCATGAGGCGCATCATGCGTTCGGAATAATCCATGACCTCCGCCATGATCGCCCTCAGCCCGTCGGCCCCGTGCTTTCCGGCAAGCGCGGCCAGACGCTGGCAGGCGCGGCGGTTGGCGGCCACCTGGGCGCGCAAGTCGCCGATGCGCTCCTCCGGTGTGCGCACATTGGCCATGATGATGGCCTCGATGTTCCGGTCGATCCGGCCGTCCTTATAGAGCCGGACCGGTGGCAGGCGCAGGCCCTCGCCATAGATCTCCGTCACCGCGCCATAGGAGCCGGGCGTGGCGCTGCCGATATCCGGCCAATGGGCGCGCACGCAGCAATATCCCAGCAGCGCGCCCTCATGGAATGCGGGCGTCACCACGTTCACGTCCGGCAGGTGCGAGCCGCCGAAATAAGGGTCGTTGTGGATGAACACGTCGCCCTCGGCCACGTCGTCGCCGTCGGCATCAGAACCGAAGACCTGCACCACGGCGCGGACCGCATCGGGCATGGAGCCAAGATGGATGGGCAGGTCCGGACCTTGCGCCACCATGTTGCCGCTGGTGTCGAAGACGCCGCAGGAATAGTCGCCCGCCACCTTCAGGATAGGGGAGTAGGCGGTCTTGGCGAGGACGATCTTCATCTCCTCGGCGATTTTCATCAGGCTGTTCTTGACGACTTCAAAGGTCGCGGGATCGAATTTCGGGTCGGTCATGGTCTTATCCTCGCACCAGCCGGATGAACCCGGCGTCATCGACCCTGGCCTGCCAGCCGGGCGGCACCACCAAGGTCGAGTCCAGGGACTCGACTATGGCCGGGCCAGCAATTTTCTGTTTCGCGGCGAGGCGGGCGCGATCGTGCACCGGCGTCGGCACGCGGCCGCTGGCGGGGAACCACGCTTGCCGCTCGCCCTTCATGCTCTCGCCGTCGCCGGTCGCCTCGGCGAAATGCGGGTCGCCCAGCAGGCCTACCGCGGACAGGCGCAGCGTCACGATGTGCACCGCCTCCGCCTCGTTCTTATGGCCATAGGTGCGCTCGTGCGCGGCGTGGAAGGCATCGGCCAGTGCGGCCAACGTCGCCTCTGTAACCGCCCCGTCCGGCGCATCCACGGTCAGCTCGTACGCCTGGCGGCCATAGCGCAGGTCGGCCTGGCGCAGGATCTGTCGGCTATCTTCCGGCACGCGCGCGGCGGCCAGCATCTGACGGCCCTCCGCCTCCATCTCGTCCCAGATCACCGCCAGGTGCCCGGGCAACAGCGTCTCGAGCGGCGCGTAGACGGTGCGGGCATAGTCCCGGCGGATGTCCGCGCCCACCAGGCCCAGGGCCGAGAATGCGCCGGGGATCGGCGGCACGATCACCTCCGGCACGTCCAGTTCGTCCGCCAGCGCGCAGGCATGCAGTGGCCCGGCGCCCCCAAAGGCCACCATGGCGAAGTCGCGCGGATCGTGACCGCGCTCGACCGAGACCATGCGCAGCGCCTCCGCCATGGCATTGTTGACGATGGCGAGCACGCCCGCCGCCGCCTGCTCCACGCTCTGGCCGAGCGGTTCGGCGATCTGCTCGCGCAGGGCTCGCTCCGCCGCGGCATAGTCGATCGGCAGCTCGCCGCCCAAGAGCGAGGTGGCGTCAAGATAGCCCAGCACGAGATTGGTGTCGGTGATGGTCGGCTGGGTCCCGCCCTGGCCATAGCAGACCGGCCCCGGCACCGCGCCTGCGCTGTGCGGGCCGACCTTCAGCGCGCCCGCCGGGTCGATCCAGGCGATGGAGCCGCCGCCCGCCGAGACCTCGGCCAGGTCGATGACGGGCACGCGGATCGGATGGCCGGTGCCGTGCAGCCAGCGGCTCTGGCTGGCAGACGAGCCGACCTCGTACTCCGCCGTGGTCTCGACGCGGCCGTTGTCGATCAGAGACGCCTTGGCCGTGGTGCCGCCCATGTCGAAGGAGAGCAGGTTCGGCTTGTCCAACTGCCGCCCGATCAGTTGGGCCGCGATCACGCCCGCCGCGGGGCCGGATTCCACCGCAGCCGCCGGCATGGCGAGCGCCGCCGGCACGTCCAGCACGCCGCCAGCCGAGCCCATCACCATCAGGTCGGGCAGGCCCAGCGACCGGATCGCCTCCTGCAGGCGGCGCAGATAGCTTTCCAGGATCGGCCCGACATAGGCGCAGACGGACGTGGTTGAGGTGCGCTCGAACTCGCGAATTTCCGGCAGCACCTCGCAGGAGAGGAAAACCGGCACACCCGGCATGGCGGCGCGGATGGCCTTGCCCACCGCCTTTTCGTGCGCGTCGTTCTGAAAGGAGAACAGGAACGAGACGGCGACCGCCTCCACCTCCAGCGCTTGTAATTGATCGATCAGTCCTGGCAGTTCGTCCTCGGCCAGCGGAATTACGACGGAGCCGTCTGCCGCAATGCGTTCCGTAATCTCCAGCCGCCGGTGCCGGGGCACCAGCACTGCTGGCGGATCCTGGAACAGGTCATAGAGGTCGGCGCGGGCGGAGCGGCGCAACTCCAGCACGTCGCGGAAGCCCTTGGTCGAGACCAGCGCGGTGCGTGCGCCTTGGTTCTCCAGCAGCGCATTGGTGACGACCGTCGTGGCGTGCGAGAGCAGCGTTACCTCCGCCGTCGGCATGCCGTATTTGGCGAGGGCGTCGCTCAGGCCGTTCAGCACGCCGCGGCCGAAATCCTCGGGCGTGGTCGGGGTCTTGGCGACGCCGATGGCGCCGCTTGCCTCTTCGATCAGCGCCACGTCGGTAAAGGTGCCGCCGATATCGACACCGATGCGCCAGGTCATGTAATGGCAACTCCCGCCCTGCGAATGGAATGGAGGCCAATTTTGCCGAAATTCCGGCCCGTGCCTACCCTCTAACGCGAGCGGTCGGTCGGCGCGTAGCTCAAATCAGCTTCAGCCGGCGGAACAACCAAAGCTGAAATCCGGCAATCACCAGCAACAGGCCACAGACGGCCCAAAACGCCCAACTCGTCTCCGCGCCGGGAATGCCGCCGACATTGATGCCGAGCAAGCCCGTTATCAGGCCGAGCGGCAGAAACATCGCCGCGACCACCGCCAGGATCAGCATGCTGCGGTTCATTGCCTCCGCCCTCCGCTCGATCAATTGGTCCTGCACCACGGCGGCGCGCTCGCGGATCGCATCCAGTTCTTCGGCCAGTCGGGTGATGCGGTCGGTGGCCTCGTGCAGCTTGCTGCGGTCCCGCTCGCTCAGCCAGTCCAGGTCTTCGATGGCCAGCGTCGAAAGGGCATCACGCTGGGGGAACATGTACCGGCGTAATATGATGGCCGTGCGCCGGGTGTCCGCCAGTTTTCCGTGCATGCCCGTCGGCTGGTCCGGTGCAAGGATTTCTTCTTCCATGTCGTCGATAACCTCGTTGAGGTCGGCGACGATGGGTTCGGCCCGGTCGGCCAAGCGCAGCGCCAGCCGGGCAGTGAAGTCGCCGGGGCTGACCGGCCCCTGGCCCCGGTCGACACCGTCGAGCATGTCCCGGAGCGCAAAAAGCGGCCGGCGCCAGGTGCTGACGATCCGCCCCGCCTCCAGCCATATCCGCACCGAGATCATGTCTTCCGGCTCTGCGCCTTCGTGCAGGTTGACGCCGCGAAGATTGATCAACACGCCGTCGCCGAGGGATGTGGATACCACCGTACAGCGCGGCCGGGAATCCGGCGCCATCAGCGCATCGACCACGTCCGGTGAGAGCGCCGCCTGGTGTTGCACCCATGCGGCCGCCGCCGGATCTTCCCATCTGGCATGGACCCACAGGAGAAAGTCCGCGTGCGGTGCATTCGGGGTGGTGGCGGTGGCGCCGCCGCGCCGGTCGAAGGCATAGGCCAGAAGCGACGGCATCTCCATTGGCTTGGCTCCCGCCGTTTCGCTCTTGCCGCAAGGCTACAGAATCTGGCTCAAGAACAGCTTGGTCCGGTCGTTCTGCGGGTTATTGAAGAACTCTTCCGGTTCATTCTCTTCGACGATCTCGCCCTCGTCCATGAAGATTACCCGGTCGGCCACCTGCCGGGCAAAACCCATCTCGTGCGTGACGCACAGCATGGTCATGCCGCTTTCCGCCAGATCGACCATCACATCCAGTACTTCCTTGATCATCTCCGGGTCGAGCGCGGATGTCGGCTCGTCGAACAGCATGATGCGCGGCTCCATCGCCAGCGCCCGCGCAATAGCAACACGCTGCTGCTGGCCGCCGGAAAGCTGGCCGGGAAACTTGTCCGCCTGCTCCGGTATCTTCACCCGCTCCAACAGGGTCATGGCGCGCTTTTCCGCTTCGGCCTTAGGCATTTTGCGCACCCAGATCGGCGCGAGCGTGCAGTTGTCCACGACGGTCAGATGGGGAAACAGGTTGAAGGACTGAAAGACCATGCCGACCTCCGACCGCACCTGGTCGATATGTTTCAGGTCATCGGTCAGCGCGATGCCGTCGACGATAATCTCGCCTTCCTGATGTTCTTCCAGTCGGTTGATACAGCGCACCAGCGTCGACTTGCCGGACCCGGAGGGGCCGCAAATGACGATCCGTTCGCCAACCTGCACCGTCAGGTCAATGTCTTTCAGCACGTGAAAGCTGCCGAACCACTTGTTGACGCCGCGCATTTCGATCGCGGGTGCCTGATCGTTCATAACGGTTGAGCCTTTAAACTAATGACGGTCGCCGCGGGCCAGCCGCTGCTCCAGCCAGAGCGAGTAGCGAGACATGGCAAAGCACGAGATGAAGAACATGAGGGCGATGAAGGCGTACAGCTCGATCTCCAGCCCGGCCCATTTGGCGTCGGCGGCGATGGCGCGGGCCATACCCAGCAGGTCGAACAGGCCGACCAGCGAAACCAGAGTCGTGTCTTTGTAGAGGCCGATCGAGGTGTTGACGATGCCGGGTATTGAGATACGCAAAGCTTGCGGCAAGATAATGAAACCCATCATCCGCCAATATCCGAGACCCAGCGCGGCGGCGGCCTCATACTGGCCCTTTGGAATTGCTTGAAGCCCACCGCGGATGACCTCGGCCATGTAAGCGCTGGCGAAGAAACACACCGCCACGACGACGCGCAGATAATTGTCGATATTCATGCCTTCCGGCAGGAACAGCGGCAGCATTACATTGCCGAAAAACAGCAATGTAATCAGCGGAACTCCGCGGATGAACTCTATAAAGAGGGTGCAAACGAGGCTGATCACGGGCAGTTCGCTGCGCCGGCCGAGCGCGAGCACTATGCCGAGCGGGATGGAAACCGCGATGCCGGTCACACCCATCGCGAGCGTTAGCAGCAGACCGCCCCATTGGGGCGACTCGACGTATTCCAGCCCCGCAAAGCCACCATAGAGCAAACCATAGGCAATGAAGGGGTAGGCGCAGACGAACCACAACCCGTATTTCCGCCCGGGCGCCTTGTCGTACAGGCCGTAAAATAGCGCTACCAGCAGCAGAAAAAAGGCCAGATTGGGCCGCCACCAGTCCGTTTGAGGATAAAAGCCATAAATCATCTGCTGCCAGCGTACGGCAATCACAGGCCAACAGGCCCCGGCAGCGCCGCGGCAGTCTTCGTTGCTGGTGCCCTGCCATAACGCGTCGATGAAGGCCCAGTCGATCAGGGGCGGGATCACGCTATAGAGCAGATAGATGGATGCGAAGGTCAGGAAGGTGTTGAGCCAACTGGAGAACAGGTTCGCGCGCATCCAACCGATGACGCCGCTGGAGGCGACGGGCGGAGGACGGCTCTCAACGGGCTTCCAACGGCTGATTTCGGCTTCGGGTGCGGTCATGGTCCTTTGCCTCCCCCTTATCTTTCGACCAGCCGCATACGCGCATTGTACCAGTTCATGAAGGCCGAAATGCTGAGGGATATAATCAGGTAGGCTGCCATGACAATGGCCATGCATTCGATAGCCTGGCCGGTTTGATTCAGCGAGATGCCGCCGAATACGGCCGTCAGTTCAGCGTAGCCGATGGCGAAGCCGAGCGAGGAATTCTTCGTCAGGTTCATATATTGACTGGCCAGCGGCGGGATGATCACGCGCATCGCCTGGGGCACAATGATCAGGCGCATGGTCCAGTTATGTTTCAAGCCGAGCGCGGCAGCGGCTTCGCGCTGCCCTTTGTGCACCGAAAGGATGCCGGACCGCACGATTTCGGAGATAAAGGCGGCGGTATAGAGGGTTAACCCCACCAGCATCGCCATGAATTCCGGGGCGATCTGCATGCCGCCCCGCAGACTGAAGCGCGTTCTTTCAGGATATTGCCATTCCATGGGCGACCCGGCGGCGAAGTAAACTACGATCGTACCGAAAACGATCAGCGCCAGCCCAACCCAGAATGCGGGAAAGGTTCCGCCGGTTGCCTCCTGACGTTTTTTGGCCCAACGGCCGATGACCCAGGCACCGGCAACTGTGAGGAGAAAGGCGATGACGACAAAGTCAAAGGCATCGCCCAGTATGGGAGAGGGCGAGAACAATCCTCGATTGTTCAGGAAAATGCTGTCACCCAGCCCTATGCTTTCTTGCACCCGGGGGAGCTTCAAGAAGACCGTGTACCAGAAGATAATCTGCAACAGCAGCGGTACGTTGCGGGTGAACTCAACATACCAGTAGATGATTTGGCTGAGCAGCCAGTTGCCGGATAGGCGCAAAACGCCCAGAACGAAGCCCAAGATTGTCGCGAATACGCAGCCCAGGATGGAGATAAAAAGCGTGTTCAACAATCCGACCAGAAACACCCGCGCGTGGGTGGACTCCGGGCCATACGGGATCAGTGTCATCTGAATTTCAAACCCGGCTGGCTGGGTCAGAAACCAAAAGCCGGTCGCAATGTCCCGCTGTTTCAGATTGTGAATGGTGTTTGAAATCACGAAGTAGAGCAGCAGGCCTAATATACCCATCACCACTGCCTGAGCGACGATGCCACGGAACCGTTGGTCGTTCCAGAAAGAGCCGCTCGCCGGTGGGCCAGTTACTGCATTGCCTACTACAGCCATCGAATCACCATTCCTGTTCCCCTACTTCGAAGGGTGCGGCGGCCAAGTCACAGTTCGGCATTCGCATCGAACTCAACCACATCAGATGCCAACAAGGGAGGCCCCCGGCAAAAAGGCGCCCCCTTGCTCGATTTATCTATTTGCGTAGCCAAGCCTTACCGGAACGGCGGCGCGTACAGGATACCGCCCTGCGACCAGAGCGCGTTCAGGCCGCGTTCCAGCCCAACTGCCGTGTTCGGACCGATATGACGGTCGAAGCTTTCGCCATAGTTGCCGACGGCTTTAATGACGTTATAGGCCCAGTCTTTGGACAGGCCTAGCATTTCGCCATATTCGCCGCTGACACCCAGCAACCGCTGAACTTCCGGGTTCTGTGAGTTTTTCATCTCATCGACGTTGGCTGACGTGATGCCCAATTCTTCGGCGTCGATCATTACGTTCAAGGTCCAGCGGACAACGTCGCCCCACTGGTTGTCGCCATGACGGACCACTGGCCCGAGCGGCTCTTTCGAGATGATTTCGGGCAGAATGATATGCGCGGTTGGATCGTCCAGAACAGCGCGAGTTGCAGCCAAGCCGGAGGCGTCTGTCGTATAAACGTCGCAGCGGCCCTGCTCATAGGCTGGGCGGGCTTCGGAGTTCGTCTCGATCGCGACCGGTTCGAACTCCATACCATTAGTTTTAAAGTAGTCGGACAGGTTGAGTTCGGTCGTGGTGCCGGTTTGAATGCAAATGCTGGCGCCGTTGAGTTCCTTCGCGCTCTTGACCCCCAGGTCCTTGCGTACCAAGAACCCCTGACCGTCGTAGTAATTCACGCCCGCAAACTCGAAGCCCAGGTTTACGTCGCGACTGAATGTCCAGGTCGTGTTCCGGGAAAGCAGGTCGATTTCCCCGGACGCAAGCGTCGGAAAGCGTGACTTGGGGGTGGTGGGTGTGAATTTTACCTTTGTCTTGTCGCCGAAAACCGCAACCGCTACCGCGCGGCAAAAATCGACATCAAACCCTGTCCAGTCACCTTTATCATCGGGAGCGGCAAAGCCAACCAAACCGGTATTAATGCCGCAGTCCAGGTAGCCTTTCTTCTTCACGTCTTCCAGTGTTCCGGCAACCGCGCTGCTGGCCGCAAAGCCCGCAACCGCTGCCAATGCCAACACTTTTTTCATCCCAGACTCCTCATCTGATTAAAGGACAGCCGCGCCGACCCAGGCCGCGCCGCTCGCAAACGGTTGTCAGCTTAACCTGATCTATTGTCGAGAAAAAAGGGGGCAAACCTTCACACCTGCCACCAAAGAACATTGCGGCCGGCCGATCCGCGGTGATACCAAAGTGGCGCTACGATCGCGGGACTGGCCCGCGGCTTTCTGGGAGAGGTAAACGATGCTGAAGACGATTTCTTTGGCCGCAGCGTTGACGATGGTGGCCGGAGGCGCCTGGGCCGATATCACCATTGCGACGGCGGGTCCGATGACCGGTCAATATGCCAGCTTCGGCGCACAGATGAAGGCCGGCGCGGAAGCCGCGGTGCGCGACATTAACGCGGCCGGCGGCGTGCTGGGGGAGAAGCTGGCACTGGAAGTGGGCGACGATGCCTGTGATCCAAAGCAGGCGGTTGCGGTTGCAAATCAGATGGTGAACAAGGGCGTGGTCTTCATGGCCGGGCACTTCTGCTCCGGCTCGTCGATCCCGGCCTCGGCCGTTTATGACGAGGAGGGCATCATCCAGATCTCACCGGCGTCGACCAACCCGAAGCTGACCGATGAGGGTGGCCCCGGCGTCTTCCGCGTCTGCGGCCGTGACGACCAGCAGGGCGAGGTTGCGGGCGAATTCCTTGCCACGGAATATGCCGGCAAGAATATCGCCATCGTCCATGACAAGACCGCTTACGGCAAGGGATTGGCCGATGCGACGCGCGAGAACCTGGAAAAGGCCGGTGGCGAGGCTGCCATGTACGAAGCTTATACCGCGGGCGAGAAAGACTATTCGGCGCTGGTCACAAAGCTGAAGCAGAACAAGATCGACGTGCTCTATGTCGGCGGCTATCACACCGAGGCCGGCCTGATGGTCCGCCAGATGCGTGAGCAGGGCATGGACACCCAACTTATCTCCGGCGACGCACTGGTGACCCAGGAATATTGGGCGATCACCGGCGATGCGGGCGAAGGCACGCTGATGACCTTCAGCCCGGACCCGCGCAAGAACGAAGCCGCCGCCGCGGTAGTGAAGAAATTCCGCGATGCGGGCATCGAGCCGGAGGGCTATGTGCTCTACACCTATGGCGCGATCCAGGCCTGGGCACAGGCGGTCGAAAAGGCCGGCAGCACCGACTTCGACGATGTGGCAGAGGCGCTGAAGAGCAACGAGTTCAGCACCGTACTGGGCGATTTCGGCTTCGATGACAAGGGCGACGTCACGGCGCCAGGCTACGTGTTTTACGAATGGCACAACGGCGACTACGATTACGCCGAATGATGCAAGTGCGCTGTATCGGGGGGGGGGGCACATCGGCCGGCCCCCTCGATACACGCCTTTCACGGCATAGGGGCCGCAGACATCAGCCTCCGGCCACCGTTCCATAGACCAGCCGGGGCAGCCAGAGCGTCATTTGGGGGAATACCCAGAGGATCATCAGCATCAGCACCTGCAAGCCGACGAACGGGATGACGCCCGCATAGATCTGCATCGTGCTGACCGAAGGCGGGGCGACGCCGCGCAGATAGAACAGGGCAAAGCCGAAGGGCGGGGTGAGGAAGCTCGTCTGCAGGTTTACGGCGATCATGATGCCCAGCCACACCGGGTTGATGTCCATCATCAACAGGATGGGAGCGACGATGGGCACGACCACAAACGTGATCTCGATGAAGTCGAGGAAGAAGCCCAGCACGAACATGATCAGCATGACCACCAGCATAGCGCCGAACGCGCCGCCGGGCAGGCTGGTCAGAAATTCGTGCACGATGTCGTCGCCGCCGAAACCGCGGAACACCAGGCTGAAAATCTGCGCGCCGATCACGATGGCGAACACCATGGCGCTGATCTTGGCCGTCTGCTCCATCACCTCGCGCAGGGTGCCGTCGGCGTGCGTGCGCCGAAGCGCGTCCAGAATGCCCAGCGCCAGCAGCACACAGCAGATGGCCGCCGCATAGATGCCGTATTGCTCGGCCCCGGTCAGTTCGTTCCGCCCAAGCCGCAGGTCGAGCGCGCCGGTCAAGAACAGCACCGCGATCAACGCCAGCCCGCCGATCAGCATCAACGCGCTCTGCGAGCCGGAGGTGAGGCGAAGGCCGCCCAGAAGGGTCGCGCCGATGGCGCCGACCGCCGCCGCTTCCGTGGGCGTGGCGATACCGGCGAGGATCGAGCCGAGCACGGCCACGATCAGGATGATCGGCACCACCAGCGCGCCCAGCGCCTTGGCCGGCTTAATCGTGCCGATCGCGTTGGCTTCCGAAACTGCCGGCGCCGCTTCCGGCCGCAGCGCCGCAATGACCAACTGCCAGCAAATATAGAGGCCGACCAGGACCAGGCCCGGAATGAGCGCGCCGGCGAATAGATCGCCGACCGACACAGGGTCCGGCGCAAAATTGCCCAACGCGCGTTGGGCGTCCTGATAGGCGTTGGAGATCTGGTCGCCAAGGACCACCAGCACGATGGAGGGCGGGATGATCTGGCCGAGCGTGCCGCTCGCGCAGATCGTGCCTGCCGCCAGTTTCGGGTCATAGCCCCAGCGCAGCATCGTGGGCAGGCTCAGCAGCCCCATGGTCACGACCGTCGCGCCGACGATGCCGGTCGAGGCCGCCAGCAAGGCGCCCACCACGCAGACGCTGATGCCCAGGCCGCCGCGCATCGTGCCGAACAGCGCCCCCATTGTATTGAGCAGATCGTCGGCGACCTTGGACCGCTCCAGCATCACGCCCATGAACACGAACAGCGGCACCGCCAGCAGCACCTCGTTCGTCATCACGCCATAGACGCGGTTCGGGATGAACCCGAAGAACGAGAGGTCGAACGCTCCCAGCAGGTTGCCCAGCAGGCCGAACAGCAGCGAGACGCCGCCAAGGGTGAAGGCAACCGGGAATCCCGCCATCAGCCCCACGCAGACGCCACCGAACAGGAGGAGGGAAAGGATTTCCGCCAGCGTCATACGCCTTCTCCCTGCATGTCGGATTTCGGCCCCGGCGGCGGCTTTGCCCCAGCCAGGATCAGCAGGGACCGCGCCATCAGCGCCAGCCCCTGCAACGCGACCAGCGCACAGAATACCAGAATCAAGGTTTTCAGCAGATAGACGCCGGGAATGCCCTGGTTTCCCTCGGGCGAGCCTTCAAAAATGCTCCAGGCGCTCGTCACGAAGCCGGAAGACGACCACGCGATCACGGCACACACCGGCAGCAAAAAAATCAGCCCGCCGACAATATCCACGACCGCCTTCGCTCTTTCGCTCATCCCGCTGTAGAAAATATCGACCCGCACATGGCCGTTATGCCGGAGCGTATATCCGGCTGCGATCAGGAAGACGACGGCGTGCATGTAAATAATGCTCTCCTGCGCCCAAATCCAACCGATGCCGAATACATAACGCATCAGCACGACAGCGAATTGCATCAGCACCATGAACAATGCCAGCCAGGAGACAAGCCGGCCGATATGCTCGTTCATACTGTCGATGGCGCGGATGAGAGTGGAGAGCATAGGCGGAATTCCGTCATTGCCAGGCGGCGAAGCCGCCCCACGATACGTCAGGCAGCGGCGGATCAGGATCGCCTTACCTGAATTGCTTCGCCGGGCGGCCCGCGATGACGGCGTGAGGCGATTGCTCGCGCCGTCAATAGATTGCGGACGGATCAGCTGCGCAGGGCGCGTGCGTTCATAAAGCCCTGCTCGCTCGTCTCGGCCCAGGCCATCGCCTTTTTCTGATAGGCGGAATAGCTGTCATAGACGCGCTTGGTCATCTCATCCGCATTCGCCAGTTGGCTGATGACATCGGCCGAGGCTTCGCTAAAGCGCGTCAGCAATTCGTCGCTGAAACGATGCAGCTTCACCCCGTGCTTATCGATCAGGGTGTTGAGGGCGTCCTGATTGCGGGCATTGTACTCGGCCGTTTGGATTTGCGCTTCGGCGCTGACGACCGCTTCGAGCATCAGCCGCTGATCGTCGGTAAAGCTTTCCCAGAGGTCTTTGTTGAAGCCGAGCGAGCCAACGGCGCATGGTTCATGCCAGCCCGGATAGTAATAATTCTTGGTGATCTTGTAGAAGCCGAACGCCAGATCGTGCCACGGGCCGACCCATTCGGTCGCGTCGATCGCGCCAGATTGCAGCGCGGGGAAAATTTCACCGCCCGGCAGGTTGACCGGTGTCGCGCCCACCGCCCGCAAGACCTCGCCGCCCAGGCCCGGCATCCGCATTTTCAGCCCTTGCAGGTCGTCGACGTTGTTAATTTCCTTGCGGAACCAGCCGCCCATTTGCGTGCCGGTGGACGCCACGGGAAGCGCCTTCAGATTGAAGCCAGCAGACAACTCGTCCCACAACTCCTGGCCGCCGCCATAGTAGATCCAGGCGTATTGCTCCAAGCCCGTCATGCCGAACGGGACGGCGGTCATGAAGTTAAATGCCTGCGACTTGCCCTGAAAGTAATAGTCGGCGGAGTGATAGATGTCGGCATCGCCCGCCGATACGGCATCGAACACCTGAAAGGCAGGCACGAGTTCACCGGCGCCGTAAGGCTTGATCGTCAGCTTGCCTTCGGACAATTGCGTGATGCGCTTGGACATCCGCACCGAGGACGTGCCGAGACCCGGAAAATTGATCGGCCAAGACATCACCAGGCGCAACTCGCGCTTACCCTGGGCGATGGCGGGCGCGGCGAGTGTGCCTGCGGCGGCGGCCCCCGCGGCGATCGTCGCACCTTTCAGAAAATCTCGGCGTTCCATGGGTGTCTCCTTCATTCTTGTATTCACGGCTCTTTATATTGAGCCATTGATCTAAGAGGCGCGCAACCTAAGCCGAGCCGGTTAGTGACACAATGAAGAATGAAGGAAGAATGACAAAGGCGGGGCCCGTCGGCCTGGGCGGCTTCCACGATCTTCGTCGGTTGGCGGAAAGCGCTCACCGCCGCTGCCGTCGCGAGGCAAAAGGCAGTTGAGCGCGCTGAGGCTCATGCGTAAAATCGGAGGCTTCATGACGCAGCAAAAACAACCGGTTCGGGGAGAGAAATCGATGCTTCGGCGAACGATCATTGGGATCGGGTGTGTTTTTTTCTTTGGACAAGCCCTGCTTCCGCCCAATTCCAGGACATGAAGAAGGTTGATATGGCGACGCTGGAAAAGGCGTATGAGTGCTATGATTTCAACAAAATGAAGAACAAGCCCTGTAAGTCTCTGTTCAAGCAAATTAATGATCAGGTCCAGATGGAGTTGCAGGCAGACGTTGCCAAAGACACCGGGCTTTATGGAAATTACTCGCCGGGGTGCACTTACGTCGCCTTGACCAATATAATGGCGCTGTTCGAACGTGCGCATTTCGACCTCCGGTTTTCGGCGTTCGGCGGCAAGCTGCCGACCTTGAGGCAATATGTCGATCACATCCGCAATGAACTGGAAGGCGGCGGGCTGATGGAAGCGCAAGCGCAATCGCTGGGCAATTTGGTCGTTTATTACGATCAGGTTCAGGGCTGTTCGACTTAGCGCGGTTTCGAAACTGGGGGGCTCCTCTGCCGCGCAAGTGGGAGCCCATGCGTTCAGAGCTTCACACAAGCGAAGTGCTTGGAGTTTGGCTCTCCGGTCAGGGTCCCTGGTCAAGCCGGGAACGCGGGACACAAATCCCTCAGACCGGCTTCACCAGCACGTGCCGTTTGCGCCCGGCGGAGAGTTTGAGCGTGCCTCCATCCGTCAGATCGGCGGAGCCAATCGTCCGGTTCTCATCCTTCAGGGCCACATCGTTCAGCCGCGCACCGCCACCGCGCACCAGCCGCCTTGCATCGCCATTGCTGGTCGCGAGGCCGGCCCGCTTGAGCAGATCGTAGGCGGCGACACCGGTCTCCAACTCCGCCGCCCGCATCTCGATCGTCGGCAATCCTTCGGCCTGCGCGCCTTCCTCGAACGTGCGCCGGGCGGTTTCGGCGGCCTCCTCTGCCTTGGCGCGGCCGTGCAACAGGGCGGTGGCTTCGGTCGCGAGCACCTTCTTCGCCTCGTTAACCTCCGCGCCTTCCAGCGCTTCCAGCCGGGCGATTTCGTCGAGCGGCAGTTCGGTGAACAGCTTCATGAACCTACCCACGTCCGCGTCCAGCGTGTTGCGCCAGAACTGCCAGTAGTCATAGACCGGCAGCCGGTCCTCGTTCAGCCAGATCGCGCCACCCACCGACTTGCCCATCTTGTCGCCGTCGGCGGTGGTGATCAGCGGCGTGGTCAGGCCGAAGAGCTGCGGCTGCTCCAGCCGGCGTCCCAACTCGACGCCGGAAACGATTTGCCCCACTGGTCGCTGCCGCCCATCTGCAGACGGCAGCCATATCGCTTGGACAGTTCCACAAAGTCATAGCTTTGCAGGATCATGTAGTTGAATTCGAGGAAGGTCAGCGGCTGTTCGCGCTCCAGTCGCATGCTCACGCTGTCCATGGTCAGCATGCGGTTCACGCGTGAAATGCCGGCCCACTTCGCGCAGCAGCGGGATGTATTTCAGCTCGCTCAGCCATTCGTCGTTATCCGACCATGATGGCGGCATCGTCGCCGAAGCTCAGAAAGCGCTCGAACACCTTGAAGATGCCGGCTTTGTTCACCTGGATATCGTCATGGGTCAGCAGTTGCCGGGTCTCGTCGCGGCCCGACGGATCGCCGATCTTGGTGGTGCCGCCCCCCATCAGGACGATGGGCTGGTTGCCGGTTTTCTGCATCCAGCGCAGCATCATGATGGAAACCAGATGGCCGACATGCAGCGAATCGGCGGTGCAGTCAAAGCCGATATAGCCGCGGATCGACCCTTTTGCAGAGAGCGCATCCAGGCTGTCGAGGTCGGTGCACTGGTGAATAAATCCGCGCTCCGTCAGCGCGGCGAGGAAATCCGAACGGGGCATTGCAGTGGCTGCCTGTTGCAGGGCGAAGCCGGCCATGTAGCATGACGGCCATGATGGAACAATCTTCCCCGGTCTTCACTTTCCCCTGCCTGGTTATCGGCCTGATGAGCGGCACCTCGATCGACGGCGTGGACGCAGCATTGCTCTGGACCGATGGCGAGGGCATCGCCGAGCCACGCGGGTTCGTCTTCCGGCCCTATCCCGCCGCTTTCCGCGCCCGCATGGCCGACGCGCTGCAAGCGCCGGAGCAAAAGGCCCCGGCGCTGGAGGCCGAGTTGACGGACCTGCATGCGGCGGCGGTGCGGGTGCTGATGGCGGAGGCCGGCAGCGCCGCCGCGGAGGTCGCGTTGGTCGGTTTCCACGGCCACACGGTGGTGCATCGCCCGGCGGAGGGGCGAACCTGGCAGTTGGGCGATGCGGCCCGGCTCGCGCGAGCCATCGGGCTGCCGGTCGTGGGCGATCTGCGCCTGGCGGACGTGGCGGCGGGTGGCGAGGGCGCGCCGCTCGCGCCGGTCTATCATCGGGCATTGGCTGGGGAGGCACCCCGGCCTTGCGCCTTTCTCAACCTGGGCGGCGTCGCCAACGTCACCTGGATCGGCGAGCGGGCGGACGATTTGATCGCCTTCGACACCGGCCCGGCCAATATGCTGCTGGACGAATGGGCGCTTCGCCATACCGGCAGGCCGTTGGACGAGGGCGGGGCATTGGCGCGCTCTGGTGCCGTGGATGATGCAGTGTTGCAACAGATGCTCGCTTCGCCCTATTTCCTCCGCAAGCCGCCGAAATCGCTGGACCGGTTGGACTTCGGGTTGAGCGCGGTGAGCCATTTGTCGCCGGCCGACGGTGCGGCAACGCTGGTGGCCTTCACGGCGGAAAGTGTGGCGGCGGCCCTCGCTCATGTGCCGGATGCGCCGCGCGCCTGGTTCGTCGGCGGCGGCGGCCGGCACAATCCGGGGCTGATGCAGGCATTGCGCGAGCGCCTCGGCGTGCCCGTCGAGCCTGTCGAGGCCATCGGGAAAAACGGCGACGCGCTGGAGGCAGAGGCTTTTGCCTACCTCGCAGCGCGGTCGGCTAGAGGACTGCCGCTCAGCTTTCCCGGCACGACTGGCGCGCCGAAGCGGATGAGCGGCGGCAGGCTCTATTTGCCCTAAGCCGCTTCGACGGCTTCCGCCATGCGACGGTCCAGGTATTTTTCGACCGCCTTGGTCATCTGCTCCAGATGCGTGCCGAAGGTGTGGGTCGCGCCCGGCACCCGCTCATAGTCGATAGAGATGCCTCGCTGGGCGCGCAGCTTCTCCACCAGCTTCTTCACGGCGTCTTCCGTCACGATCTCGTCCTGGCCGGCATGCAGGAACAGACCGGAAGACGGACAGGGGGCCAGGAACGAGAAGTCGTACAGGTTGGCGGGCGCGCCGATGGAGAAAAAGCCGCCGATTTCCGGCCGCCGCATCAGCAGTTGCATGCCGATCCAGGCGCCGAAGGAGTAGCCGGAAACCCAAACGTCTTTCGCATCCGGCTTCAGCGTCTGCATCCAGTCGAGCGCCGCCGCGGCATCCGAAAGCTCCCCTTCGCCGCGGCCATAGGTGCCCTGGCTGCGGCCGACGCCGCGGAAGTTGAAGCGTAGCACCGAGAAATTGCGTTTCTTGAAGATCTGAAACAGCTCGTATACGACCCGGTTGTTCATGCTGCCGCCGTGCTGCGGGTGCGGGTGCAGGATCACGGCGAGCGGACCTGTGGGATCCGGGGTGTGATGATAACGGCCTTCCAAGCGGCCGTCGGGTCCATTGAAGATTACCTCAGGCATAGGATGTTGCTCTTGTTCCTCTAACGCCTAGTCTTTGTCGGACTATGTTGGACAGTCGCCGCCGCCTTTTTAATACGGGATTAAGCAGTTTGCGCGACGTTGGGTATTTTATATAGCACGTATGACGAAAGAATCACTTGAATTCGTTATCGGTTTCTGCCGTTTGAAGTGTGATGTGTAGCGCCGACGCGATCTATCTTGACTACAATGCGACCGCACCGGTCAAACCGGGCGTGGCCGAGGCGATGGTCGCCGCGTTGAATTTGGGCGGAAACCCCTCGTCAGTTCATCGTTCCGGCCGGAACGCCCGGCGGGTGGTGGAGGACGCGCGGGCGCTGTTGGCGGACCACGTGGGCGCGCGTCCGCAAGACATCGTTTTCACCAGCGGCGGCACGGAGGCGAACCGGCTGGCGCTCGCCGGGACCGGCCGCCAGTGCTTGCTAGCCAGCGCGGTGGAGCACGCGTCCGTCGCGGCCCATTGCCGACCGGAATTGGTACTGCCTGTTGACCGTGACGGCCGTCTCGACCTTGCCGCGCTTGAGCGAGCGCTGGCAGATATCCCTGACGAAGAGCGGCAAGGCACCCTGGTTTCCGTCATGTTCGCCAACAACGAAACCGGAATCTCTGCAGCCGGTCGCCGAGGCAGTGGAAATGGCGCATGCGGCGCGGGCGCTGTTGCACTGCGATGCGGTGCAGGGCTTGGCCAAGGCGCCAATCGATATGGGGGAATTGGGCGCGGACCTGTTGACGGTCTCCGCCCACAAGATCGGCGGGCCTGCCGGTGTCGGCGCGTTAATCCTGCGGCCGGGCTTGCCCCTCGCTGCCGACCGCGCGGCGGGCGGACAGGAGCAGGGACGGCGGCCCGGCACGGAGAATCTTGCCGGTATTGCCGGGTTCGGTGCGGCGCTGGCCGCCATACCCGGCGACCTGACGGATCAGGCGCGGCAGGCCGGCCTGCGCGATGGGCTGGAGGCGGAATTGGCATCCGCCGGCGCGGTGGTCTTCGGCAACAGCACGCCCCGCCTCGCCAACACCGCCTGTATCGCCATGCCCGGCGTTCCGGCGGAGACGCAGGTGATGGCATTCGACCTGGCGGGCTTTTGTGTCAGTGCCGGCGCGGCCTGCTCCAGCGGCAAGGTGCAGGCGAGCCCGGTGCTAGCCGCGATGGGTGTAGCCGATGAGTTTGCGCGCTGCGCGATCCGCGTCAGCATCGGCAGCGGCACGACACAAGCCGAAATTGATGCCTTTGCGGACCGGTGGAAGCATCTGTACACCCGCAAAAATGCGGCTTGAGCACGGGTGACATCGGCTGCACCCCACCTTATCTCTGGAACACCATGAACGCTCCTATCTATCTCGACTATCAGGCGACGACGCCCTGCGACCCGCGGGTGCTTGAGGTGATGCTGCCCTATTTTTCGGAGCAGTTCGCGCAACCCGCATTCCGCGGAACACGCCGCCGGCCGCGCTGTTGAGCAGGCGGTCGAAAACGCCCGCGCCGCTATAGCCCGGCTGATCAACGCCGAGCCCCGCGAGATCATTTTCACCTCCGGCGCGACCGAAGCCAACAATATGGCCATTCTGGGCGCCGGCCGCTTCCGCCGCTCCGCCCCCAAACCGCGAAACCATGTGGTGACGCTCGCGAGCGAGCACAAATGCGTGCTGGAGAGCGTCAAGCGGCTGGGCGAGGAGGGAATGGAGATCGACATCCTGCCGGTACAACCGGACGGCCTGGTCGATATGGAGACGCTTGCCGCCGCGGTGACCGAGGGTACCGCCCTGGTCAGCATAATGGCGGCCAACAACGAGATCGGCGTGTTGCAGCCCGTCACCGAGATCGGGGCACTTTGCCGGGAGCGAGGGGCCTGGTTTCACACCGACGCGGCCCAGGCTTTCGGGAAGATCCCGCTCGATGTGCGCGAGCAGCAGATCGACCTGATGTCCGTTTCCGGCCATAAAATCTATGGTCCCAAGGGAATCGGCGTCCTTTTTGTGCGCCGTCGTCCGCGCGTGCGGCTGGAGCCATTATTCTATGGCGGCGGCCAGGAACGGGCCATGCGCTCCGGCACCCTGCCGGCGCCGCTCTGTATCGGCCTGGGCATGGCGGCAGAGGTGGCGGCGGAAGACATGCAGGCGGATACCGAACGATTGTCTGCCATCCGCGCGAGTTTCTGGAACGGGTGACGGACGCGCTGCCTTCCACCCGCGTGAACGGCAGCATGGAGTATCGCCTGCCGCACAACCTGAACCTGACCTTTCCGGGGATCGACGCGCAGGAGTTGCTGGCCTCGGTGCCGGACCTGTTGCTTTCCACCGGCTCGGCCTGCTCTTCCGCCGCGGTGGAGCCGTCTTATGTCTTGGCGGCGCTGGGGCTGTCCGAAAAGGATGCGCGAGCCACCGTTCGGGTTGCCTTTGGCCGGCCGACGACGGAAGACGAAGCGCTTCGCGCGGCCGACCGGCTGATTTCGGCCGTTAAGTCGTTGCAGCCCGCCGGTTGAAGCCCACAGGCTAGAGTATCCGTGATCATCAAGGGATGATTTCGCTCCATTTGCGGCCATCGCGGAGAAGAGCGTTGGCGAGGGTGATGAGCTTGCGCATGGTGGCGGTGATGGCGACTTTTGATGGCTTGCCTGCTGCCTTGAGGCGTTGGTAGACCGCTTCCAGTTGCGGATTGTACCGGATTGCGACGAGAGCAGGCATATAGAGCGCCTGGCGGACATTGGACCGGCCGCCGCGAATGAAGGCGCGGCCGGTCCAACGACCGGACTGGCGGGCGACCGGCGCGAGGCCGGCCAGGCTCGCGGCCTGTTTTCCATCGAGATCGCCGAGTTCCGGCATTTCGATTGACAGTGTGTAGGCCGCCGACGCCCCGATGCCGGGGATGCTGATCAGGATAGCGAAGCGTTGCGCCAAAGCGGAATCGCTGTCCATCAGCGCGGCGATGGCTGCTTCCACCGCTTCGATCTGGCGGCCGATCTGTTGCAGGCGCCGGGCATTCTGGTGGCGCAGCAATGGCAGGGTGAGCCGCTTGGCCCGGTTCTTGGCGGCGGTCCTGTCCCGGACCAGTGCGTCACGGGCGACCAACAACTCTTTCAGATTATGGAGCAGGTCGCTTTGCAGTGGCCGCGCCGGGAGCCGGAGCCGCCCCCATCTGGGCCAGCATGGCGGCGTCCGCGCGGTCGGTCTTGGCCAGTTTTCCCGCGGCCTCGACAAAACGGCGCGCCTGACGCGGGTTGACCTTGACCAGGGCGAACCCGGCCTTGGCCAGGGCACGCTCCACGAGCCGGTGATTCGACTGTTGGCTCGTAAACCACACGCGCCGGCCCGTTGGCGCCGGTTGCCTGGCCGATCCAGGCAATCAGCCGCTTGTGACCTGGCGGCATCGTTGGTGAAGCGCCTGCTTTCACCGCTTTCCAGGTTTTGGGCATCAAGCGTGTCTTTCGATATGTCGAGCCCGATGGTAGTCTCTGTCGGGC
>CAWEBB010000002.1:0-96071 GCA_963807085.1 uncultured Alphaproteobacteria bacterium | reverse complement strand
ATTATGTCCTCTACTTCGTTCAGTTACGTATTTTGTTGGATACAGGGTGGGAGCCGTTGAGCGACAATAGTTTGCAAGGTCCGGGTCTGTTTTCAGTCTGCCGTGCGCGCGGCTTGCTGTATCCGCGATCCGCGGTTCTGCAAATTTTAACGGTTCCATCGGATAATTACCTGGCGATCGAAGCCGGCGCGTCCTGCGCTCGTTCAGTCATACCGCTTTTGGGGCAAAGGCTAAGAGAGGGTTATTGATGATGGCTAGGCAGGCGAACCCGGACCAATATACCGCGCACGGACGACGAGACGGCAGAAGCCGACGCAGGTCGGGCGTCTTTGGGAGTGGTTGTTGTCGGTGGAGATCCGCTTTACCGTGAAGGCGTGAAGAGCCTAATGGGCCGGCACCAATTGCTGGTGCTGGGCGAGTTTGATGATATCGGCAGCGTCAAAGTGGCGGAAGCGTTGGGGCTTCGTCCGCGGGTCGTGCTGGCGGTGTCGCCAGACTTCTCGGCCGCTTCCGGCGAGGCATGGCGGCGGCAGTTCCGGGATCTATGGCCGGGCGCGTCGGTCTTGGCGATGGCTCCGCCCGGCGCCGACAGTCTACTCGCCGATTGTCTAAAGGCCGGGGCAGAGGGCTGCCTGTTTACCGACATGTCGGCCGAAGCGCTGATCCAGTCGATCCGCCTGGTTTCGCTGGGGGAGGGGCTGTTTCCGACGCGAATTGGAAAGTTGCTGGCGCGGGGGGGAAGCGTGTGCAGCCGGCCGCGTCTGACGCCGCGGGAAAAGGACATCTTGCGAGGGCTGCTCGCGGGCCATTCGAACAAGATGATCGCCAACGAGCTGGGCACGACCGACATGACCGTGAAGGCCCAGCTCCGGCATCTGCTGCGCAAGCTGGGCGTCGCAAACCGCACCCAGGCGGCCCTGTGGGCCAGAGAACAGGGCGTCGCATCGGAATTGCAAAATTAGGTCTGGTCGCTCGTTCTACGGGCGTCTGCCGTCGATATAAGGCGGAATGCCTTTACCGACGGCTTGCAGGGCGGCGAGCGCCCTTGCGCCATGGCGCATTTCATGGGAAAGGCGTGTCCCTGGTCCCTGAAACAAGAAGACGCAGTCAACCATGCCCGCCAACAAAAGAGTGTTTGTTCTGCCCGGTGACGGAATCGGACCTGAGGTCGTGACCGAGGTCCGCCGGATTATCGATTGGATGGACAAGCGGCGGCATGTTTCGTTCGATCTATCCGAGGGCCTGGTCGGCGGTGCTGCCATCGATGCCCATGGCACCCCCCTGACCGACGAAACTCTGGCCGATGCCATGGCGGCGGACGCGGTGCTGTTCGGCTCCATCGGCGGCCCGAAATGGGAGACGATCCCTTTTGAAAAGCAGCCGGAACGTGGCCTGCTGCGCTTGCGCAAAGAAATGGGCCTATACGCCAATCTGCGCCCGGCCATCGTCTTTGACGCGCTCGCAGAAGCCTCCAGCCTGAAGAAGGACCTGGTGTCCGGCCTCGATATTATGATCCTGCGCGAACTCACCGGCGGCGTCTATTTCGGCGAGCCCCGCGGCATCGAAACCCTGCCCGATGGCCGCCGCCGCGCCATCAACACCCAGGTCTATACCTCGGACGAGGTGCAGCGCGTCGCCCGCGTGGGCTTCGAACTGGCGCAGAAACGCGATAACCGGGTGATGTCGGTTGAAAAGGCCAACGTGATGGAATCCGGCGTGATGTGGCGCGAGGAAGTGCAGAAAATCCACGACCAGGAATATCCCGGAGGTTGAGCTCGGCCATATGTACGCCGACAACTGCGCCATGCAGTTGGTGCGCGCGCCCAAGCAGTTCGACGTGATCGTGACCGACAACCTGTTCGGCGACATTCTCTCCGACTGCGCGGCGATGCTGACCGGCTCGCTCGGCATGCTGCCCAGCGCCTCCCTCGGCGCGGAGGATCCCACCACCGGCAGCCGCAAGGCCCTCTATGAGCCGGTGCACGGCTCCGCCCCGGATATCGCCGGGCAGGGCAAGGCCAATCCGCTGGCCGAGGTGCTGTCGTTCGCGATGCTGCTGCGCTATTCCTTCGACATGGGCGAGGATGCCGACATGGTCGAAAAGGCGGTCGACAATGTCCTGAACGCCGGCTACCGCACCGGCGATATCATGACACCGGGCGGCAAGCTGGTCTCGACCGAGGGCATGGGCAAGGCAATCCTGAGCGAACTGGATAAAGTGGCCGCCTGATGCCGGCGGGCACGGGCGCGGGCCCCGTGGTCGAGCTACCGATGATTAAAGTCGTCGAAATTGTCTATCGCCGCCCCGGCATGAGCGTCGAGGCGTTTCAGAACCACTGGCTGAACCGGCACGGGCCCATCGTGGCGCGGCTGCCGGGGCTCCGGCGCTATGTGCAGTCGCATGTCCGCCCCGGGGCCTATCGCCAGGGTGAACCCGCCTGCGACGGCATTGCCGAGCTGTGGCTGGACGACAAGGACTCGCTGATCGCCGCGAGCCGATCCCTGGAATTCGCGGCGGCCAAGCGGGACGAGGCCAATTTCGTCGATCCGGCGAGGCTTGTGGAACTGTTGACGACCGAGACGGTGGTAAGAGACCGATCGGCGCCGGCGGGCAGCATCAAGATCGTCTCGCTGGTGAAATACAAGGCCGGCATGGATCCCGCCGCGGCGCAAGCCTATTGGCGCGAGACGCATGGGCCAATCGTCTGTGGGATCGAGGGGCTAGGCCGCTATGTGCAGTGCCCGGTCCGCCTGGGCGCCTACCGAAAGCCGGAACCGCCAGCCTTCGACGGGCTGGCGATCACCTGGTTCGATGATATGGCTGCAGCCCGGCGCTCGGCGGCCTGTGAAGGCTATCGGCGCACCAAGGCGGATGAAACCAAGTTTCTCGACTCCGCCTGCACGGCCACAATCCTGACCGACGAACACGTCATCGTCGGTCAGGATTAAAGCACGATCGGGCTACTGCAATACAACTTTCAGCGCCGCGCTCACCCGTGCCTGAGCTGCCGTCGCGGCATCCACATCCGGGGCCATGCCGAAAAAGCCGTGGATCATGCCGGGATAGAACAGGTGCTCGGTCGGCACGCTCGCCTTGCGCAGGGCTTCGGCGATCATATTGCCGTCGTCGCGCAGCACGTCGCACTCGGCGACAACCACCACGGCCGGGGCGACGCCCTCGAAGTTCGGCGCCTTGATCGGGGAGCCGCGCCAGTCGTTCTGGTCGGCCGGGCCGGTCACATAGTGATCGACGAACCAGTGCATCGCGCCTTTGGTGAGGATGCCGTAGCCTTCCCCGAACAGGCTATAGCTCTCGGTTCCAAAGGCCAGATCGCTGACCGGATAGATCAGAACCTGGCATTTCAGCGCGTCCATGTCCGCGTCCCTGGCCATCAATCCCATGACCGCCGCCAGGTTGCCGCCAGCGCTGTCGCCCGCGACGGCCAGCCGGCCCGAGTCCGCGCCAAGCTCGCCGGCGTTTGCGGCCAGCCACTCCAGCGCCGCCCAGCAATCGTTCACGGCGGCCGGGAAGCGGTGTTCCGGGCCCATGCGGTAGTCGACTGAAACCACCACCGCACCCGACCCGGCGCAGAGGTTGCGGCAGATCGTGTCGTGGCTCTCCAGGCTGCCGATGACGAAGCCGCCGCCATGCAGGTAGAGCAGCGCGCCGGGCGTGCCGGCGGCGTCTTTCGGCCAATAGACCCGCACCGGCATATCGCCCGCCGGGCCGGGCACCGTCCGGTCCTCGGCGCGCTCGATCTCGGCGGGGATGCTGGCGCGGGCACGGGAGACGGCTTCCATCAGTTCGCGCGCGGCGGGGGGCTCCAGGCTGTCGAGCGGCGGCAGGTTGGCCTGGGCCAGTGCTTCTAACGCTTCGGCAATTTGCGGGTGAACCTTCATGGAGGCAGTCCTTCGATCTCATCGGATTTGAAGCATACCCCATTCTAGCGCTGCGCTTCCCATTGTGGCAGCCTTTCACGCCCAATCCGCAGAAAAGGCATTTCTTATGGCGAAAGTCGCGATCATCGGCACCGGCGGCACCATTTCTTCGATCGGCCACGGGCCGCTCGACCTGTTGGATTATGCCCATTCCGGCCAAAAGATGAGTGTGCACGAGTTGCTCGACAAATTCCCGGTAGTGCGCGAGGCGGCCGAACTGACGCTCATTCCCTACAAGGCGGTCGGCTCACCGGAGATCGGGCCGATCCATTGGCTGGACCTGGCGCGCTTGGTGCATGAGGTCACGACTGCACAGCCCGATCTCGACGGCGTCGTCATCACCCATGGCACGGCGACGACCGAGGAAACTGCCTATTTCCTGCACCTGACGCTGAAAGTGCCGCAGGCGGTGGTGGTCGTCGGCGCCCAACGACCCGCCAGCGCCGAAAGCAGTGACGCGGCGCTGAACCTCTATAACGCCGTCCGGGTCGCAGCCGCGCCGCAGTCGCGCGGCATGGGCGCGCTGGTCGTGCTGAACGACGAGATCCAGAGCGCCCGCGAGGTCTCCAAGACCTCGACCCTGCGGCTTCAGACCTTCCGCACGCCGGACTTTGGCGTCCTCGGCCATGCCGACGGCGATGCGATTTGCTACTATCGCCAGCCGCTCCGCCGCCGTATGCCCGAGACCGAGTTCGATATCAGCGGATTGACCGAGCTGCCGCGGGTGGATGTCTCCTATTCCTATGGCGGCGTCGACGGCACGGCGGTTCGGGCCTTTGTCGAAGCCGAAGCGAAGGGCATCGTCGCCGCGAGCTTCGCCCCCGGCATGAGCCACCCACGGGAGATGGCGGCGCTGGAAGAGGCGGTGAAGCAGGGCGTTAGCGTCGTTGTCTCCACCCGCGCCGGCAGCGGCCGGGTCACCCAGCGCAAGGCGATGAACGACCGGGGCTTTATCGCGGCCGACAACCTGAACCCGCAAAAGGCGCGCATCCTGTTGATGCTGGCGCTCACCCGAACCGGCGATCGGGACGAGATTATCCGCATGTTCAGCGAGTATTAACGCGAGGGCAGGGGCGGACCCGCGCAGCAATGGATTACTTTCTGGCGCTGTTGGTCAGCGGGCTGCTCTCGGGCGCGGTCTATGCGCTGGTGGGTATCGCCTTTGTGGTTGTTTACCGGGCGTCGGCGGTACTGAATTTCTCCCTCGGAGAGTGGGTCAATCTGGGTGCGCGGGCGACAGGTGCCGGCGTTCATGCTGTGGGGCTGCCGCTCCTGGGGGCCTTGGCGGCTGCCGTCGGTCTGGTTTCACTGCTTGCGATCATCTTCAACTTGCTGGTCGTCCGCTGGCTGATCGGACGTCCCGTCGTCGCCATGGTCATGGCTACGCTCGCCGTGGGTGTTTTCATGCGGGGCGGAACGACGCTGACGCTGGGCGGACTGCCGGGTACCGTTCCCTTTCCGCTTGTCGATGGGCTTTGGTGGTTCGGCGGCGTGCCGGTGCCGCCCTCCCGCCTGCTGGCCAGCCTGGTCGCAGTCGTGCTGGTGGTGGCGGTGACGCTGTTTTTCCGGTTCACCCGGGCCGGCATTGCCATCCGAGCCATTGCCGACGATCCCCAGGCCGCGACGGTGATGGGCATGAGCGTGACGCGCTATCTGGCCCTGGCCTGGATGATCTCCGGTGTGCTGTGCGTGGCTGGCGGTGTTCTCTGGAGTATCGACGGGCTGGGCGGCTTCGGCATGGGGCTGGTGCTGACAAAGGTGTTGCCGGTGGTGGTCATTGGCGGCCTCACCAGCTTTGCCGGTGCCTTCGTCGGTGCGATCGTGGTCGGTGTCGCCGAGAACATGGCGTCAGGCTATCTGGACCCGATGCTGGGGACGGGCGGCGGCACGGGCGGCGTGATTGCTGCCGTGCTGGTCATCGTCATGCTGTGGGTGCGCCCGGCGGGCCTGTTCGGCGCGACGGCGGTGGTGCGGGTGTAGGTGATGCTTGCCGCGGGCGCTCAGAAGGTTAGCCTTACGAATCACAGAATTCCCAGGGAGCGGCGTTCCATCGCGCCGAACGAGCCTCATGCCGGATACCTTCGACTATGTCATCGTCGGCGCGGGCTCGGCGGGCTGCATACTGGCCAACCGTCTGAGCGCGGACGGCAAGCATTCGGTCTGCATCCTGGAGGCTGGGCCGCCGGACCGGAACATTTACATTCACATTCCGGCGGGCTTCATCAAGAACCTGGCGAACGCTAACATCAACTGGATGTACGAGGCCGAAGCCGGCCCGCATATCAATGGCCGGAGCATGGCAATGCCGCGGGGCAAGACGCTTGGCGGCTCCAGTGCGATCAACGGCATGATTTATAATCGCGGCCAGCGCATGGACTATGACCTCTGGGCGCAGTTGGGCAATCGCGGCTGGGGCTATGCCGACGTGCTGCCCTATTTCAAGCGTTGCGAGAGCCGTGTGGGGGAGGGCGACGACACCTTTCGCGGCCGCGAGGGCAGCATGACGGTTGAGACTTTGCCCTACCGACACCCGCTCTGCGATGCCTTTATCCAGGCCGCGGCGGAGATCGGGATTCCGCAGAACCCGGACTATAACGGCGAGCGGCAGGAGGGCATCAACTATGTCCAACGCACCGTGCGCTCGCGCCGCCGGGTCAGCACCGCGCGGGCCTATCTGCATCCGGCCAAGTCCCGGCCCAACCTGACCGTCATCACCAACGCCTTTGCAACCCGCGTTCTGCTGGAGGGTAAGAAGGCGGTCGGCGTCGCCTATGCCAAGGGCGGCCGGGGCGGTGCGCCCGCCGAGGTGCACGCGAACAAAGAGGTGATCCTGTCGGGCGGGGTCATCAACTCGCCGCAACTGTTGCAGCTTTCGGGCATCGGGCCTGCGGGCCTGCTGAAAGACCTGGGCATCGGGGTAAAGCACGAATTGGCCGGCGTCGGCGAGAACCTGCGCGACCACTACGCCCCGCGCTTCGTCGTGCGGGTGAAGAATGTTGAGACCCTGAACGAGCGCGCCCACGGCCTGCGCCGCACATGGGAGATCGCCAAATACCTGGCGGGGGCCGAAAGTATCGTGAACCTGAACCCCTCGCTGGTGTACGGCTTCTGGCACTCGGACCCGGGTACCAAGAGCAACGACCTGCAGTTTATTTTCACGCCGGCGAGCTATGACGAGGGTAAGCATGGGGTGCTGGCGGAGTGGCCGGGTTTTACGCTCGCCGCCTGGCAGCATCGGCCGGAGAGCACCGGCTATGTGCGCGCGCGCTCGACGGATCCGTTCGAGAAGCCGGCGATCCAGCCGAACTATCTGGCGCACGAGACCGACCAGCGCATGGTGGTCGCCGCCATGCGGCTTGCCCGGAGCCTGATCAATACCGAGGCGCTAGCGCCGTATTACGACGGCGAGGAAATCCCCGGCGAAGCCGTCCAGACCGACGACGAGTTGCTGGATGCCGCCCGCCGCATCGGCGCCACCACCTTTCACCCCATGGGCACTTGCCGCATGTCGCCCGCGACCGACAAGACGGCCGTGGTCGACGATCGGCTAAGGGTGCATGGCATGGAGGGGCTGCGCGTGGTCGATGCCTCGGTCATGCCGCGCATGATGTCGGCCAACCTGGCGGCGGGCACGATGATGATCGCGGAAAAGGCGTCCGACCTAATCCTCAGCAAATCGGCGCTGGAGCCGATCATCGTGGCTGATTTGTGAAATAACGGTAACATTATACCGCAGTGGGTCCCGGGTAACCGGAAATCTACATTGATCACCATTTGTCTACATTCAGGCGGCCAAATGTCGATCGAATGCCTATCTGATGCGGATGCGATGTCGATGAAACACAGATAGGCTACTGTTCTGAAATATCGGCACTTTCCGAGGTTGCTGCCGGTCACATATAGGCAGCAATGGTGGGCCGGCCAAGTCCGGTCTGGCCAGATCCGGCCGCCCGCCGGCGGCACAGGGGCGGCTGTTAGTACCGCCGCCCCTGGCGTGCGCGTCCGCCTGCCTATTGCTGAACGAGTTCGATCTCGCTCGGACGCCAGCTCTTGTCGAAGAACGCCGGCATCGGACTGTAGAGGCGCAGGAGGGTGACCCAGCCCTTGTCCGGGTCGGTCTGGATCCAGTTGCCGCGGGCCACGCCCTCGGGTTGCTCTGGCGCGAACCAGATCGTGGTGGAGCCGTCCTCGGCCACTTCAGCTGCCGGCGACGGATAGTTCTGCGAGCCGGCGCGTGGGTATTTCTGCGGGGTCTTCAGCATTGAGCGGGTCTGGTTGTCGTAAAGGGTGAAGGACCAGAAGGCCTCGGCAGGGATGCCCTTGGGCAGCGTCACCTTGTAGGTCTTCGCACCGTCCATCCATTCGCCATTGGCGTCCTTGGTGCCGAAAAGGTACTGCGAGCCGACGCCAGTCAACCGCATCGCCATAGCCGGCGTGATCCCCGTCGCGGCGTAGAAGAACGATGTGCGCGCGTCGTTCTGCTTGTAGCCCGTCGCCGGATAGGGTTTCGCGCCGTCCTTGGTGATCTGCGGCAGCGGCGTCTCGAAGTTGTAGCCGCCCTGGAAGAGCGGGTTCCACCACTGCGAGCCCTCGTACCAGTACCAGTCCGGATTGCGCGGATCGAAGCTGAGGGTGCGGCCGGTGGCGTTGGCGACCTTCACCGCCTCCTCAAGGATGCCCTTCATCCGGTCGTCCGGCGCGAAGTCCTCCCCCTTCCTGATGCCGATGGCGGCAATCGGGCCCATCAGCTCGGGATCAAGCACGTTCGCGGGCTGGCTCTGCACGAGGCGATCGAGCATCTCGTAATAGCTGTAGTCGCTCGGCGGGATGGTGTTGATCGAAAGGCCCGTGCCTTCGTGGAAGACGGGCGTCTTGGGTTCCGCGTTGCGGCCGAGCTCGATCCCTCCCTCGAGGTAGCGGGCGATCGGCAGGCCGACGCCGCCCGGCGCGTAGGGATAGATCTTAAGGGTGTCCTTGATGACCTTGACCGTGGGCGCGGGGTCGTCGTTGGTCAGGAACGAGCGGCCGAGCATGACAACGCGGTTCGTTTCGGAATGCGCGAGGTAGAAACCATCCTCGGGAAGATACCCGTCATAGCCGGGCCCCACGAGCAGGTATTTGCCGCCTTCGCCGCGGTCGGGGCCCGGCCGGCCAAAGTCGGTCACCCAGCGGAACCACATGTCGTCGAAGGTGCCGAGCGCGTCGGGTGGCGTCTCGACCACCATTGGTCCGCTGGAGAGGTCAACAACACTTAGGTAGTACACGGTGTCGGCGTTCGCCGTCAGGAACAGCGACTCCGGCGTCCATCAGTTCGGAAAAAATGAGGACCTCGTTGTCTTTGATGCCCGCAGCCTCGAATCCTTCGCGGACCGCCTGGATGCTAACGCCCTTGAACGTGTCGGTGAAGGCGCGAAAGGCATAGGTAAAGTCGAGATGGTCGTAGACTGCGGCGGATGTCTCCGCACTCGGTGTTCCGTTCTGGAAGGAAAGCGTGCCAACCTTAGTGTTGACGCTCTCGGGTGTCATAATCGACTTCGGCGCTTGCGCGTCGGCCGCCACCGGAGACATGAACAGTGCCAACCCCAGGACGGCAGCTGATGACAGTCGAACAATCATACTGTAGTCCTTTGCAAGATAGCAGACGTGAAATTGGCCGCAATACAAGGTCATCACCGCCAGATGGCGCGCCTATACGCCCGCCGGCGCACGCCTGCGAACGAAAGAGGCGTGAGCGGCATACCGATGATGTCGATGAAGACAGAGACATTGTCGGCTTGGTCGGGCATGTCGCCATCGATGATTTCGACTGTATAATGCAAGTCGTCGCCACTCAGGACCGGGTCACGCAGCACGACGACAGTCTGGATGAGCTTGTCGTTATCGAGTACCGATATGTCGGCATTGGGGGGGTCGGACAGGAAGCTGTTGGTGCCATCGCTCCAGAACGGCACGAACGCGTCCGTTTTCATGTTCCCGGCGATGCGCTCCGGACGGTCGGAGAAGAAGAGGGTTACCGGGCTGACGGATTGCAAGGTCAGACGGTTATTTGATGGGTCGAACGCCATCCCGCTTGCCGTCTGGACGAACAAAAAGTCGGCGGTGCCCTGTTTGGCTTCCTGCGCCTGGCTGCGGCCGGCGAACGCCAAGGCGGGAAGCGCGGCCGCCGAGGCAACGATGGACCGGCGGGTCGCCGAAAAGTTCCGGCGATCATCGTTATTAGAATGCATTGGGTCTTCTCCTTGATTGGAAGGCGCAGGGCGCCATAGTCAGATCAATTCACCGGTTCGACTTCGGTTGGCCGCCAAGTCTTGTCAAAGAATGCAGGCAGCGGGCTGTAAAGGCGCAGGATGGTGAGCCAGCCCTTGTCCGGGTTGGTCTGGATCCAGTTGCCGCGGCCGACGTCCTCAGGTTGGGTTGGGCCGATGTAGACGGTGGTCGACCTGTCCGTCCTGCCGCGTTCAGATTTGGTGGTTTGCTTGTATGGGCTAACCCACCGGATTTCATGCGCTCTCAATGCCAGTGGCCCAAATGCTTGCCTCTATTTTGCCCGCGGGACCGGCGGTCCCGGGAAGGTCCATGTTCCATCCTGAATTGACTTTTCGGGTTCATACATGCGAACGGCGTAGTTCCAGCCCTCCATAATGGGCAGGCAGTTCTCAACCCCGTCTCCGCATCCTCCAAAGCGAATAGTGTATGACCCGTCGCTGTTCGGCTTGGCGATGAGGTTGTTGAGGTTGTAGGCGTTGAGTTCGTTCTGCTGAAAATAGCCCTTCTCGTTGTAGAGGCTAATCGACCAGAAACCCTTCACCGGCACATCCTTGACCGTAACCTCGTACTCTCCGACCGGCAGATCGGGCTGCACGTTGATATAGACCGCATCCTTGTCCGGGAGACCGCCCCAGGCGGAGGCCGTACCGATCAGGAAATGGATCGGGTTAACTTCCTTTTTTGAGCCGAAGGTATTGATGTAGCGCTTCAACCCCTTGGCGAGTTCGAGAACGGGCTCAAGCGTAGCCTCGTAGCTCGCCTTGTCGTATTCGGGCATGGCAAAGGGGGTGTCGGACTTGGCCGAGATCTCGATCATGTCCTGAAGTTTGTGGGCCTCGGCAAGATCTGCCTCGTCTTCGGCGTTCGCGAGCGTCCGGATGACGAGACCGACGACCGGCGTGTCAAACTTGTCCACGGTCAACTCATGGGTGCCGGCGCCGTAGAACACCTCGTTGACGTAGCCATCGTTGTTGATGACCATCAGCGACATGTAGCGCTTGCCGGCGTCAGGCATGGTTACCGTGGCGCCGTTGGAGATATCGACAACGCCGAGGCTGTAGAGCGTGTCGCGGTTCATCCGTATGACATTCTGCTTGTCGATCGGCGTGGGCGCCCGGTTGCTGTGCAATTTGTTGATGCCGCCCGCGAGCTTGATGATGCCGTCGAACTCGAAGTCTGTCTGGGCGCGGTCGAAGTTGTCTACATTGACGGTGATGGCGTCGCTAGAACTGGCAGGCAATGGCATCGACATTGCGACAATCCCAAATAGAAGCGAGAGAGCGGGAAGATATTTCATTGCTATAAGATCCGTTGTCTGGTTCCTAATTTGAGAAGCACAACTCGGTTCCGGTCTCTCTGGCAGCGTGCTATTGGACCGGCTCAACTTCGCTTGGCCGCCAGGTCTTGTCAAAAAACGCAGGCAACGGGCTGTAGAGCCGCAGGATGGTGAACCAGCCCTTCTCCGGGTCGGTCTGGATCCAGTTGCCGCGCGCGACGCCCTCCGGCTGGGTCGGGGCGAAGTAGACGGTCGTGGAGCCATCAGCCGCTGCTTCCGCCGCTGGCGAGGGGTAGCTCTGGCTGCCGGCGCGCGGGTATTTCTGCGGTGTCTGTAGCATGGAGCGGGTCTGGTTGTCGTAGACGGTGAACGACCAGAACGCCCGCGCCGGGATGTCCTTGGGCAGCGTTACCTTGTAGGTCTTCGCACCGTCATAGGGATCGCCGTTGGCGTCGAGGAACCCCATCAGATACTGCGAACCGACGCCGGGTATCCGCATGATCATGCCCGGGCTGTCGAGCGTGTAGCCGTAGTAGAACGCCGTGCGGCTATCGAGCGTGCGCGCGCCGGTCGGCGGAAGGGTTTGAATTCCCCGTCCGCGAATGCAGGCGGCGGGGTCTCGAAGAAGGCGCCGCCCTCCCAGAGCATGTTGCCCCACATCGAATCCGGGTAATAGGCCCAGTCCGGATGGACCTCGAACGGGCGCCAGTTCAGCGCCCGCCCCGCCGCGCCTCCGACGGCGGCGGCGTCGCTCAGGATCTTCTTCATCCGCTCGTCGGGCTTGAATTCCTTGCCGTGGACGATGCCGATGGCAGCAAGCTGGCCCGCGAGTTCGACATCGTAGCTGGTGGCCGGCTCGTTCTGGACGTTTTCGTTGATCCATCTCGTAGAAGCCGAAATCGCTCGGCGGGATGGTGTTGAACGACATGTCGCTGGCCTTGATGAACTTCGTCGTCGGGGATTTTGGCTGGCCTCCAAGGCGGACCTCGCCCTTCAGCGCCTCGGCGATGGCTGGTGCCATAGCCGCCCGGCGCGTAGGGATAGATCTTCATGGTCGCCTTGATGTTATCGACCGCCGGCTTCGGATCGTTGCTCCTTCAGATAGGCACGCGCCGCATAGAGAACCCTGTTGGTCTTCGAATGCGCGACGAAATAGCCGCCCTGCGGCAGAGGGCCGTCGTAGTCCGGCCCGACGATCAGGTACTTGCCGCCCAGGCCACGGTCGGGCCCCGGCCCGCCGACGTCGATGACCCAGGAAAACCACATGTCGTTGATCGTGCCGAGCCCGTCCGCAGGCTGTTCGATCACCATCGGCCCCTTCGAGACGTCGATCACGGAGAGATAATAGACGGTATCGGCGTTGCCGGTCAGAAACAGGGAGGTCGAATCCAACAGTTCCTCGAAATGACCACGTCATTGCCCGGCGCCGATGCTCTGGAACCCCTTGACGAACCCCAACGCCGAGGCGCCGCGGAAGCTGTTGTTGTAGACATTCAGTGCGCGGGTGAAGTCGAGCGTGTCGAAGACTGTCTGGGCCGTCTCCGCGGTTGGTGCGCCATTCTTGAACTCAAGCGTGCCGACCCGGGTCTCGATTTTATCGGGCGCGCCAAGTGACTTTATGGTTTCGTTCGAGACCTCGCCCTGCGCCGATACCGAAAAGGCGAGGCTTAAGGCAAGCCCAACCGGGAAAATAGCAGACTTCATGGTGATCTCCGGTGACTGGAAACGGAAAGGTAGCAATGTGAGTTGTTTTACTGATCTCGTGCCGCCTAGTTGACCAACTCGATCTCGCCCGGCCGCCAGGTCTTGTTGATCCACGGCTCGAGCGGGCCGTACATCCGCAGGATGGTAAACCAACTCTTGCCCGGAACCGTCTCGAGCCAGTTGCCTTCCTTCCCGTCGGGTGCCTCAGGCGCGAAATAGATATCGTAGGAGCCGTCCGCATTCTTCTGCATTCCTTCGGTCTGACTGCCGACCGTCGGGAATTTTTGGCTGGTTTGAAGTTGCGACCGTGTCTGGGTGTCGTACATGGTGACCGCCCAAAAATCTTTCACCGGGACATTTGGCGGCAGGTGCAGCCGGTATGTCTTGGAACCGTCGAATGGCTTTTTGTCGGCATCCAAAAACGCCAGTGCGTAATCGGATCCTGCTCCCGCTCTGGTTACCGCCATCGCGGGCGTCACGCCGCCGGCGTTGAAATAGAACAGCGCGCGCGCGTCCAGATCCATCGTCCCGTCCGCAAGGAATGACGTGTTCTTGTTGGCAAAGGCCATCGTCCAGGAACTGCCGGTGTCGGGATAGATTGCTACACCGTCTATCCGCGGGTGATAGGTGATGACACGGGCCGAGGCATCGCCGAGGGTCGCGGCCTCAGTCAGCAATTTCTTCATCCGTTCGTCCGGTGCGAACGGCTTGCCCTTGACGATACCGATGGCGGCAATGGCGCCGCGAACCTCGGGACCGATGGCATCGATCGGTTCTTCCTGAATGATTGCGTTAAGGTTCTCAAAATAGCTGAAATTGCTGGGCAAGACGGTGTTGAAAGCCTTGTTCGACATATTGACGAATTCGGTTGTGGCCGGATTTGCCGCCTCTTTCAGCGGATAAACCTTCAGGCCTGACGTTATGTTGTCAACGGCAGGCTTCAGGCCATCCTTGATCGAGCCGCGCAGGAACAGAAAGTTCCTATTAGTGGACGGCTTCAACAGGAAATAGCCGTCGGGGATATCGCCGGCATAGCCGGGAGGCAAGACCAGGTACTTACCTCCTTTGCCCCTGTCCGGTCCGGTAACACCCATATTGCCGACAAACCGTTGCCAGGCATCATCGAGGAAGCCCAGCATTCCTGGCGGGATTTCAATGACGGTCGGGCCATCCTTGGCAAGATCCGTGTAAGTATATGCATAGAGCGTCGAGGTGTTGGCGGTAACCACCAGGGTTTGCGAATTCATCAACTGCTCGAAGATGGCGATCCTGTTCGCTCCCTCGGCGCCTGCATTGGCAAGACCCGTGCGCACGCTGTACATCGAAACCGCGCCGACATTGTCGAGAAACACTTGCAGTCCGCGCATCCGGTCAAGATTGTCGTAGACTGCGGCAACGGTAGCGCCAGTCGGTACGCCATCGAAAAACTCCAGCGTGCCGATAGAAGTCTCGACCTTGTCCGGGACAGAAATGGACTGGAGCGTTTCCTCGGACACATCCGCAAACGCGACGGTAGGTATGGCGGCCAAAATCAATATTTTAGCAAGTACATTCATATCAGGTTACTACCGAAGGTGTCAGGAATAGGGCTTGTTACTAGCGTAGTTTATGGCCCGCAGCAAGGCTTGTTTGAGCAGGGTTTTGTTCCTCTGATATGCTTTGGGACGGTCGATTTGGGCTGACCAAATGAAGGGCGCCGTGCGGGATTCGCGCGGAATGTGGCCGCCGAGGCGGGCTTCAATCGGCAGTCGCCAACCCTTGCCCTACATATTTTGCACAGCCGACATGATGGCCCCCGGCCCGACACGCCAACCGCACAGGGATAGCGCGTATCGCCGTCGTCCCGACAGGCGCGCTGACGCCCTTACAAGAATGAAAAAATAAGGCTGAATTAATCGCTATTTCTTCAGTGAGCCATCATGCATCCACTTGGCATGATCCGGGGCGCGCTTGGTCTTCGCCCATTCTTCCAGCATCGGCCACTTCACCTCGTCCAGACGCTCCATCACGCCCGGGATCGGCGTGTTGACCGACAGTTCCAGCCGGTGCCCGTTCGGGTCGAAGAAGTAGATGCTCTCGAACAGCGTGTGGTCGGTCGGCCCGACCACCTCGATCCCATCCGCCTCCAGCTTCGCCTTGGCGTCGCGGAGTTCCTCCATGCTCTCGACCTCGAAAGCGATGTGCTGCACCCAGGCGGGCGTGTTCTCGTCCCGGCCCATTTCCGGCTTGGTGGGGAGTTCGAAAAAGGCCAGCACATTGCCGTTTCCGCAATCCAGAAACACGTGCATATAAGGGTCGGGTTCCTTGGTGGAGGGCACTTGATTTTCGGCAAAAGCCAATTGGTAGGTCATGCCGAGATATCTCTCGTACCACTTGACCGTCTCCAGCGCGTCCTTGCAGCGATAGGCGACGTGGTGAATGCGTTGGATCGTCATGGGCCTGGTCCCTTCTTATGCCTATCCCGGGAGGCGGACGGATCGCTCGCCCGGTTGTGTCTCTTTCAGTATCATGTCGCTCCGCTGGCCAATTCCGCAAGTGGGCGGATGACGGAGCAAGGCATGGAAGCTGGCCGAGGCCGCCCGAACGATCGACCGCGCCGAATGTCATCCAATTCACAAAGCGACCCGTAGCCTATCGGTGGAGCGAATAAAGATGGAAGTAGGATGATGACAGAAAGCCTGAATGTTTCCGATTTTATGGATTGGGTGGTTGCACGCAATCCGGGTGAGCCGGAGTTTCACCATGCTGTCGCTGAGGTAGCTCAGTGCCTGGTTCCCTTCATCGAAAGCAATCCGCAGTATGGCAAAAACCGGGTCCTGTACCGGCTGACCGAGCCCGACCGGATTATTTCCTTCCGTGTCACCTGGGAAGATGACAACGGCGACATCCAGATTAATCGGGGCTATCGGGTGCAATTCAGCAACGCGATCGGCCCCTACAAAGGCGGTATCCGTTTCCACCCGACGGTTAACCCCAGCATCCTAAAATTTCTAGGGTTCGAGCAGATTTTCAAGAATTCACTGACCCGTTTGCCGATGGGCGGCGGCAAGGGCGGTGCCGACTTCGATCCTAAGGGCCGCAGCGATCGCGAGATCATGCGCTTTTGCCAAAGCTTCATGACCGAGCTTTTTCACTATGTCGGGCCGGATATGGATGTGCCGGCAGGCGATATCGGGGTGGGGAGTCGCGAGATCGGCTATATGTTCGGACGCTATAAAAAGCTGACCAATACGTTCTCCGGCGTCATGACCGGCAAGGGGCTGGAATATGGCGGCTCTTTGATGCGGACGGAAGCAACCGGTTATGGCGCAGTTTATTTTTTGGAAGACATGCTGCATCACGTCGACGACGCTATCGAAGGCAAGACGGCGGTCATTTCCGGCGCCGGCAATGTCGCGATCCACGCCGCGGAAAAGATCATTCACCGCGGCGGCAAACCGGCAACGCTTTCGGACTCCCGTGGCTTCATTCACGACCCGGACGGTATCACCTGCGAGAAGCTGGAATGGGTCAAGCGGCACAAGGCAAGGCCAGGCGCGCGCATCGCGGCCTACACCGACGAGTTCGGCGGCACCTATCACGAGGGCAAAAAGCCATGGGATGTTCCCTGCGACGTGGCGCTGCCATGCGCGACAGAGTACGAACTGACAAAGGAAAACGCCAAAGCGCTTCTGGCCAATAACTGCCGCGCGGTGGTCGAAGGTGCCAATATGCCTTGCACGGGAGATGCCATCGGCGCCATTCGCGCCGCAGGCGCTCTCTTCGGTCCGGGCAAGGCGGCCAATGCGGGCGGTGTCGGTATGTCCGGCCTGGAAATGAGCCAAAACGCAGCCCGCCGCCACAGAGATGCGGATGAACTGCGCCATGCGTTGCGCCAGATCATTACCGATATCCATGCTGCGTGTGTCGAACATGGCGGACATAAAAACGGAGCGGTCGACTATGCGCGGGGCGCTAACGTGGCCGGTTTCAAGAAAGTGGCCGACGCTATGCTGGCGTTCGGTGTTATCTAAGCGGCCCCGGCCATCGGGCGCTTGTCTGAAGGCGCGTTCCGACGGCTACGCCACCGCGCCCTCGGCATAGAGCAGGTCGATCTCGGTCTGGCTGAGGTTGAGCCACTCTCCCAGCACCTCTCGACTATGCTCGCCCAGATCGGGACTGGGGCTGTCCGGCGGCAGCGGCGCGCCCTGGAAACGCAGGGGCGAGCGCACCATAGGGATCGGGCCCAGCACCGGATGATCCTGATCGAACAGCGCGCCGCGGCCGCGCATATGCGGATCGCTAATGATTTCGGTCAGATCGCGGATCACCGCGCACGCCACATGCGCGTCCTGCATCTGCTTCGCCGCCTCGCCCTTTGGCAGCCTGCTGCTCCAGGCGCTCACCGCCTCGTCCACAAAATCGTCATGCGCCGCGCGGCTGGCCGGGTCGGCGAGGCGCGGATCGTCCAGCAATTCGGGCCGTCCAATTACCCTGGCGACGCTGTGCCAGTGCTCCTCGCGGATGCAAAGCAGGGCCACATAGCCGTCCTGGCATTCATAGACATTGTACGGCGCGGCCGCCTTTGCCGGGTGTTTGTTGCCGCGCCTCGGCACCGGCACGCCGCCGTTCTCCAGCATGCCGCCGATATTGGTCGTCAGCACGGGAAGCGCCGCTTCCACCATGGCAATTTCGACTGCCCGGCCAACGCCGGTGACGCTGCGTTCATAGAGCGCCGTCATGATGGCGGAATAGAGATGGATGCCGCCCAAGAAATCGCAGACGGCCATGCCCGCCTTCATCGGCGGCCCGCCCTCGGGTCCCGTGACGCTCATCATGCCGCTCGACGCCTGGATGGTCAGGTCCATGGCCAGCTTGTCCCGGTCCGGCCCGGTCGTCCCGAAGCCGGAGCCGCTCGCATAGATCAGGCGCGGGTTCGCGGTCTGCAACTCGCGCGCGCCGACAGCCGAGCCGGTCCATCACGCCCGGCGCGAAGTTCTCCAGCAGGATGTCGGCCTGGCGCGCCAGATCGAACAGCAGCGCCTTGCCCTGGCCGGACTTCAGGTCCAGCGCCAGCCCGCGCTTGTTCTGGTTCAGCGCCGCCATGGACCAGGGAATGCTGCCCGCCTTCCGCGAGCGCCCGCGCAGGGAATCGCCCCTGAGCGGCTCCACCTTGATCACGTCAGCCCCCGCCTGCGCCAGCAGCAGCCCGGCATAGGGGCCGTGATAGATCTGGCCAAGATCGAGAACCTTGATGCCTTCGAGCGGCAGGCGGTTGAGGGCGGGGTCGGTCATCGCAGGCTCGCGCCCAGCAGGTCGCGGGCGATGACGTGGCGCTGCACCTCGCTCGGGCCTTCGCCGATGCGTCGGATGCGCATTTCGCGGAACCAGCGCTCGAACGGCATGTCCTTGGCCACACCCAGGCCGCCATGGATCTGCATTGCCCGGTCGACCACACGCCCGCCCGCCTCGCTCGCCATCACCTTGGCGATGGCGGCTTCCATGCGGAACGGCTCGCCATTGTGTGCCTTGGAAGCCGCCTCCAGCGTCAGCCAGCGCGCGGCGCGGATGTCGAGCTCGTTATCGACCAGCATCCACTGGATCGCCTGACGCGAGGCGAGAGGGGCGCCGAAGGTCTCGCGGATCTTGGCGTACTCGATCGCCAGTTCCTGCGCCTTGATCGCGACGCCGATGCAGGTCGCGGCATAGGGAATACGCTGGCGCGACAGCCGGTCGTTGGCGATGGAGAAGCCGCCGTTCAACTTGCCCAGGATCTGCGACTTCGGAATGCGCATGTCCGTCGAACTGCAACTCCGTCGCGTAGCGGGCGGAGCGCAGCGTGTGCACGATGCGGCGTACGTGGAAGCCAGGCGTGTCGGTATCGACGATGAAGCAGGTGACGCCGCCGCGGCCCTTGCTGGGGTCGGTGCGGGCGAACACCAGGCCGTAGTCGGCCTTGTCCGCGCCGCTGATCCAGAGCTTGGCGCCGTTGATGACCTAGTCGTCGCCGTCTTCCACCGCGCGGGTCTGGATGGCGCGGGCGGGGTCGCTGACCGCCGGAGGGCTCGGAGAGGCCGAAGAACACTTTCTTCTCGCCGCGCAGGGTCGGGTAGAGCCATTTTTCCCGCTGTTCATCGTTCGCCTCGAACATCTGCGCCAGCCCCGCGCCGCCGAAGGTGTTGTAGCAGGGTGCGTAGAGGCCGGCCCGGTGCTGGCTCATCTCGATGGCGATCAGCGTGCGGGTGACGATGTCGATGTCCGGCCCCCCGAACTCCGGCGGAATGTCGAGCCCGAACAGGCCCATTTCCTCGGTCTTGGCGGTCAGGCGGGCGAAATCGTCCGGGTCCAGCTCGTCCGTGTCCGGGTCGAGCTTGTCTTCCAGCGGCCAGATTTCGTCGCGCACGTAGCGGCGCACCTGGTCGACGATCATTTTCTGTTCTTCGGAGAGGGAGAGGTCCATCGGGGCGTTTCCGTCGTTTAGTGGTTATGCCGGATTACTTGCTCGAAGCTCTTGTCGTTATTGCAAGGAGCCGCAGGTGACGAAGCAATCCAGGGCCAGTCGCGTAGAAAGGCAAGTGGATTGCTGCGGCAGCTTGGCCGCCTCGCAGTGGCGGCAAAGGCGCCATCACCCCGGGCTGATCTTGCCCAGACCGCGGCCGTCCTCGGCCGGGTTGAGTGGGGGCAGGCTGCCGCCGTGATCGAACTGGTGCACCATCAGCAATTCCCGGTGACGGGTGCGGTAGCTGGTGTTCACCTCCAGCCGAAAGCGGGTGGCGCCCTCCGGCGGATTGGCGGCTTTTGCCTGGATTTCGCCGCGCAGGCCGAACAGGGACTTGCCGGTGGCAGCGCCGATATAGAGCACCTCGCCCGCGTCGTTCGCCAGTTGATAGACGCCCAGATTGCCTGCCACCTTGTCGGCTTCTTCCGGCGTCAGCGGCCGCCAGGGCTTGGTCATCCAAATCGCGATCGCCATCGGTCCTCAAGCTCCCTTAAAGTCGGCGGTGCGCCGTTCGAGGCGGGCGCGGATGCCTTCTTTAGAGTCGGTGGAGTTGCGCGCCGCCTGGACCAACACATCCTGCTCCTCGTGCTCTGTGCCGTCGCGAAACGCCATCTGGCGCACCATCATGCTCTTCATCGCCCGGAGCGAGAGCGGCGCGTTGGCCGCCAGCCGGTCGATCACCTTCTGCGCCTCTTTCTGCAGGTCATAGGGCGGTGCGACCCGGCCGATAATGCCCAGCTCGTGCATTTTGGTCGACGGCAGGGGATCGCCCAGCAGCAGGATTTCGCGCGCCGCCACCGGTCCGGCCACCTCCATCAGCTTTTTGGTCAGGAACCAGGTCGGCGCTAGGCCGATCTGCGCCAGGCTCATGCCGAAGCGCGCGCTGGTGGAGGCGACGACAAAGTCGCAATGCAGTGCCAGCTCGTTGCCGCCGGCGATGGCGTCTCCATGCACCACCGCGACCACGGGCAGCGGGTTCATCTCGATGGCGTGCAGCATCACCTCGATTGGCGATTCGCCGGGCGTGGCGGGCTTTTCCAGCCGCTCGGCCAGATCCATGCCGGAGCAGAAGGCCGGCCCCTCCGCCCGCAGCACGATAACCCGGTCGGCCGATGCGGGCTCGGCGCGGAACGCCGCGGTCATCTCCTCCAGCATGGCGAGGTTCAGCGCATTGCGCTTCTCGCCCCGGGTCATGGTGATGGTCTTGACCGGACCATCCTGTTCAACGCGGATATATTGCATTGGGAGTTTTCCTCGGCGGGCGTACGACTTTGGTTGAGGCCGATGCTGCGGCGAACGGCGGGGAAGGTCAACTGCCGGGTGGTACCAATGGCCGGTAATGGCCATATGCCTTCCCATACCAGACGAAAGGCGAGGAGAAACATGCCAGAGATTTCCAAAGCGCGCGCCGTCGGTATCAATCACATCGCCCTCGAAGTTGGCGATATCGAGGAAGCGCTCGCGTTTTATGGCGAATTGCTTGAATTCTCCCTACGCAGCAAGAGCGGAACGGCGGCGTTCCTCGATCTGGGAGATCAGTTCATTAATCTAACCAAGGTTGATGACCGGCCAAAAGACAAGCATCGACATTTCGGCCTGGTCGTCACCGACAAGGAAGCCGTCCGCGCTAAGCTGGAGGAGATGGACGTTGAAATGGTTGGCTCGCGCTTCCTGGATTTTTACGACCCGTGGGGCAATCGAGTGGAGATCGTCGCCTACGACAATACCCAATTCACGAAAGCGCCCCATGTGCTGAAAGGCATGAACCTGGAAGGCCTTGCCAAGAACGACAAGGCGATTTAGGAATTGGCCGACAAGGGCATGGACGATCGCTGACCGCTATCGCGGCGAGACGCCGAACAGCAGCGAGTGCATCGCGAACACCACGCCATAGAGCGCGATGGCCAGAATAACCTGCCAGCCGCCCAGTTCTTTCAGCGCCAGGCGCTGCCGGCCTGCCATGATGGCCGCGAACGGCAGGTTGGAGGTGTGCCGGGCATAAGCTTCCCATGTCTCACCCAGCTTCCGCTGTCGCTTGGCGTCGATCATCATGGTGCCGCCGAGCGACAGCACCAGAAAGCCACCGAACAGCACGAGGCTCGCCAGGTCGCCGTTCGCCACCAGATGGAAAGCGGCCCAGAGCGCCACGCCCCAGAGGAAGGGATGACGGGTGATGCGCTGGATCCCGTGCGGGCCTTTGGCGGCCCGGCTCTCCTGGCCTACCGCGCCCGGGTTGGTCGTGGTCATGCCCACCACGGCAAACAGAAACGCGATCAGCATCAACACGGCGCCCACATGCGGCCACCAGGCCGGAGCGGTCCAGAGAAAAGCGTTGCCTTGATCGGCCAGGGCCGGGCCGTAGCTCATGCTCATCCACACGATCAGCGCCAACGATGCGGCCGAATAAAGCCCCATGTAGGCCCCCTCGCCGATGGCAGCCACCAGGCGGCCGCGCAGCCGCGTGCCGGAAACAAGGAAGTGGATGGCCAGAAATACGGCGGTGGCGATGACCAGGCTCAGCATCGCTGTTCTCCCCAGATTGCATCAGGCCGGACAGGATCGGGACGGCGGTTGTTGTCGGCGGTTCGCGGCTAAACCGGCGGCCGTCGCACCTCGCCGCTCAACTCCCGCTCCACCGCCCAGGCGACGCGGAAGCATAGGGCTTCGTCGAACGCGCGCGCCACGATTTGCAGCGACAGCGGCAGCCCATTGGAATGCATGCCGGTCGGAATGGCGATGGCAGGGTTGCCGATCAGGTTGAAGGGCGCACGTGCCTGACGGGGATAGGTGCGCTCCACCTCCTGCATGTTGCCCATGCTGACCGGCGGTTCCATGCTGGAGGCGGTGATGGCGGCGTCGAGCCCCTCCATGGCGTCGTTGAACGCGGCGACCAGTTTCTCGCGCATGCGCAGGGCGTTGACGTAGTCCGCGCCGCTCATGAAAGCGCCCGGCAGGATGCGCCGCCGGGTCGACGATGCATAGTCGCCCGGCCGGGTCTGCAGGTCCTTCTGGTGAATGGCGTAGGCCTCCGACAGCAGGATCACCCGGTTGCAGGCGGCGTACTGGCCGAGCGAAGGCAGGCGGATTTCCTGCACCTCCGCGCCCATGCTTTGCAACAGGTCGGCGGTTGCCTCGATGCCCGCCGCCATTTCCTCGTCGGCGATCAGGTCTTGCGTGTAGAAGTGGCGGATCAAGCCGATCTTCAGGCCTTTCACGCCGTCCTTAAGGCCTGCGGTATAGTCCGGCACCGGCCGCGGATCGCTCGACGGGTCTTGCGGATCGTGCCCTGCGATCATGCTCAGCATCAGGGCGTTGTCCTCGACCGTACGGGTCAGCGGCCCGACATTGTCGAGCGAGAAGGAGAGGGGCACCACGCCCCTGCGGCTCACGCGGCCATAGGTGGGTTTGATCCCGACGATGCCACAGCAGCTTGCAGGGTTGCGCACGCTGCCGCCGGTGTCCGAGCCCAGCGCCGCCGGCACCATGCCCGCGGCAACACTCGTGCCCGCGCCGGAGGACGAGCCGCCCGGATGATGCTCCGGCTTCCAGGGGTTGCGCGCGGGCGGGAAGGGCAGGTCAAAGGCCGGGCCGCCGATGGCGAATTCATGGGTCGCGAGCTTGCCCGTGATCACGCAGCCCGCCTGTTTCAGTCTGGCGGTAACGAAGGCGTCGGACTTCGCCACATTGTCCAGCAGCAGTTTGGAGTGTGCGGTAGTGTGCACGCCTTCCAGGTCGATTATGTCTTTCAGGGCGACCGGCACGCCGTGCAGCGGGCTCTTCACCTCGCCCTTTGCGACGGCATCGTCCGCGGCTTTCGCCAATGCCCGCGCCTGGTCGCCCAGCAACCGGATATAGGCGTTCAGCTTGCCGTCGATGGCTTGGGTGCGCGCCAACAGCGCATCGGTCAGTTCAGCAGACGACAGTTCTTTCGCTGCGATCTTTCGGCCGGCTTCGGCGGCGCTCATATAGTGAAGCTCGTCGCTCATTGTTTGTTTTCCAGCGCCCGGGCCGCCAGGAACACGTGGGCGGGTTCGTCCGTATAGCTGGTATCCGCCTGCATCCGCTCGACCAGGCCAAGGGCCGATGCCAGCGCCTCCCGCACATCGTCCGGAAACTGTTCATAGGTCTTTTCCAGGCCGGTACGGGCCAGGATGCTCGGCCAATCGTCGGTCATTTCACAATCCTCAAATGCGGCTTTCAGCGGTCACGGCATATTCGGACGCAAGATCATCTGTTGCCAAGTCCCTTATCAGCGCGGCTGTTATCCTTTAATCTTAGCGCCAGCTTTCCCGTTCACGCACAAAGGACTAGGCCCTGATGTCCGTCAATCATATGCGCTTTGGCATTTTCCTTGCCCCGTTCCATACAATGGACGAGAACCCTACCCTGGCCATCGACCGGGACATGGAATTGGTCTGCCATCTGGACCGGCTCGACTATGACGAAGCCTGGATCGGCGAGCACCATTCCGGCGGCTTCGAGATCATCTCCAGCCCGGAAATCTTCTGCGCCGTCGCGGCCGAGCGCACGCGCAGCATCAGGATCGGCTCGGGCGTGATCTCGCTCCCGTATCACAACCCCTTTATGGTCGCCAGCCGGGTCGCCCAGCTCGACCACATGATGCGCGGCCGCTTTATGTTCGGCTTCGGCCCCGGCGCGCTCGCGGGCGACGCCTACCGCATGGGTGTCGACCCGGAACAGCAGCGCCGCATGATGCACGAGTCGATCGACGTGGTCATGCCACTGTTGCGCGGTGAGCTGGTGAATGCCGAGACCGACTGGTTCAAGCTGCAGGACGCGCGCCTGCAACTGCCGATGTATTCGGAAGGCGGGCCAGAGGTTGCGGTCGCCTCCAGCCGCTCCCCCACCGGCGCGCTGGCGGCAGGCCGGCACGGCGTGGGCATGCTCTCCATCGGCGGCACGTCGGATGCGGCGCTCGAAGCGCACGCGCGCAACTGGGATACCTGCGAGGAAACGGCGGCGGAACACGGCCAGAGCGTCTCCAGAGATAACTGGCGCATGGTGACGCTGATGCACATCGCCGAGACCCGCCAGAAGGCGCGGGACAATGTGGCGTTCGGCCTGAAAAAGTGGACGCAGTATTTCTCCGACGTGGCAACTTTCCCGATCATTCCGCCGGGCGTCGATGATCCGATCGAATACCTGACGGAGACCAAGTCGGCCTGCATCGGCACGCCGGACGATGCCGTCGAATTCATCGAACACCTGCTGCGCGGCTCCGGCGGCTTCGGCGCGCTGATGCAACTGGCGCACAATTGGGCCGATTGGGAGCAGACCAAGCGGTCCTACGAGCTGATCGCGCGCTATGTGGCTCCGCATTTCCGCAAGAGCAATTTGCTGCGTCAGTTCTCTTATGACTACTCGACCGAAAACCGCGAGAAGTTCGTTAATGCCGCGGCGAAGAGTGTGGAGGACGCCATCAAGAAGTACGAGGAAAAGAGCGGGAAGGGCTGGACCAACCCGCGCGGCGGCAAGCAATAGAAAGCGACACAACAAGCGGGCGGCGCGGGTTGCGGCGCGTGCCTGTCCGGTTCTTGCCTAGCTATCCTCTTGGCCCGGCCGTTTCACCTGCGGCCCCAGGTTTTGCAGCACCGCGCGGGCGTCGTAGTAGGAAGGATCGTCCGCCGGCCTCTCGCCCTTGTACAGTTGCACGATGGCGCTGGCCTCAAAGCTGCGAACGGGAGTAGCGGTCCCAAAAGTGGTGCCGACGCCCCATCCCCAACCATAGCCGCCGCGGCTGCCGAAAACGCCGACATCCGGGCCGGAGGTGTTGTAGGTGGTTGCGGTGTCGGTTTCCTTGGAGCCGATCTGGAAGTAGTCGTTGCCGGTTTCCACGGTCAGTTCTGCGGCGCGATAGAGCAGGTAATTGTCGACCGTCTCCCGATCGGTCACCGAATTGCCGGAAAATGTGACCCGGTAGCGCTGGTCTTCGATCTTTTGTTCTGTGAAGCCGTAGCCATTGTCGCCGGCCGGCGCATAGGGCGTCGGTTTCGTGCAAGCCACCAGCGTCGCGGCTAAAATCAGGGCTGCGGCTGGCACGCGGAGGATTCGTAAATTCATCTTCATCGTCCACCTGCAACGGCAAGAGTGTGACCACTTATATAGCCTGCCTCGTCAGAGGCCAAAAACACCGCGGCCGATGCGATTTCCGCCGGCAGGCCCAACCGGCCAAGCGGCGTCATCTTGTTGGGACTGAACTCGACCTCCTGGTTCATCTGGCGCAATGCCGCGCCTGCGCGTTCCGTATCGATGGGGCCGGGGGCGATCGCGTTCGAGGTAATATTGAACTCGGCCAGTTCCAAGGCAACGTCCCGCATGAAGCCATGTACGGCTGCCTTCGCTGCCGAATAGGCGCTGCCGCCCTGGTAGTAGGCGGTCCAAGGTGTACCTTCGCGGCTGCCGGAGGATAAGCCTATAATGCGTCCGGAGCGCTGTTCCTTCATGTACCGCGCCGCCGCCCTTGTGCAAAGGAACATGCCGCGAAGATTGAGGCGCATGACAAAGTCCCAATCCTCCACGGACATCTCCCAGATTTTGCTGTTTCGGCTGCCGCCCAGATTGTTGACCAGAATGTCCAGTCCACCGAACGCGTCGATGGCGCTCTGCACGAGCGCTTCCGCGGTCTCTTCCTCGGTCAGGTCGCCGACGGTCAGCACAGCCTCGCCGCCCGCAGCGCGGATTGTCTTGGCGGTTGCCTCGAGCGCCTCGCCCTCTACATCGCCGATGGCGAGCCGCGCGCCTTCCGCCGCAAAGCGCTCGGCGATGGCTCGCCCGAGGCCGTTTCCGGCGCCGGTGACTACCGCGATTTTGTTCGCAAGCCGAGACATGGGACGGTTTCCTGTTCTTTTTAAGGCGATACTACGGGTCGATATTTGGCTCGGCCGATGCCACCCAGCCATATTGAACGGACAACGGCAAAAATGGACGGTTATTCAGTAGCAATCTACGGTCGGGCTCAGAGTTTGGTCTCACTGTAACGGGTATCAACCATTCGTTGGCATCGGCGACGCTGAGAGGGAGGCGGTCACATATAGCGTTAGCCCTCAACGTCGCCGCGGGTGCGGCGAAATTGCAGCGCTCGGCCACGATGGCTTTACCGTTGGCTGGATTTCGCCCTATCCGGTGCGTAAAGCCAGAATATTTCGGTGGCAAAACCCAGAAACGGAATGATCTCACTTGCATATTTCGGGGACTGTGCCTATCTAAGATCTGTCTCACGGTTGAATTTCTTTGCGTACGATGCTTTCGGTTAAATACCTCGGCCTCAATACCCAGTGACATTCTATCTATTGAGGCGACGAGCGGCCGGGAGTGCCTGGCTGCAAACAAACTACCGAAAGACTAGTAATGACCCAAGGTACCGTAAAGTGGTTCGATTCCGTCAAAGGTTTCGGCTTCATTCAACCGGAAGACGGCTCCAAAGACGCATTCGTGCACATCTCGGCCGTTGAGCGCGCCGGCCTTTCCGGCCTGAGCGAAGGTCAGGTTGTGAAATATGACCTGCAGCCGGGCAAGAACGGCAAGGCGTCGGCGGAGAACCTGACTCTCGTGAAATAACGAGCCAGGATCAGGCGGACGCAGTTTCTGCGCCCTAGCCGGCCAACGATACGGAAGCGGCGGATACCGGAAACGGTCTCCGCCGTTTTTGTCTGTGCGAACGGCACATGCGTGCCGCCACCATCCCAACCCCATTCACGGCAGACAGACAGCGTCCGATATACTAGAAAAGCCGGAGTGAACGCCCTCCAGCGAAGGAGTTGCTGCCATGTCCATCGGCGCGATTGATTACACCACCTCCATTCCGAACAATGTTGACCTCGGTGCAGATCGCCGGGTTCTGCGCGCGCTGGAGCGTTGGCACCCGGGCTACCTCGACTGGTGGCAGGATATGGGGCCGGAGGGTTTTCAGGAAGCCATGGTCTATCTGCGCACCGCGGTAAGCGTGGACCGGGACGGCTGGGCCAAATTCGACTTCGTCAAAATGCCGGACTATCGCTGGGGCATTCTGCTGGCGCCCCGGGAAGAGGCGCGAACCATTCCCTTCGGCGAGCATTATGGGGAACCTGCATGGCAGGAAGTACCCGGCGAGTACCGTGCGCTGCTGCGCCGGCTGATCGTCATCCAGGGCGACACCGAGCCCGCAAGCGTTGAGCAGCAGCGGCACTTGGGCAAGACCGCACCGAGCCTTTATGATCTGCGCAATCTGTTCCAGGTGAACGTGGAGGAGGGGCGTCACCTCTGGGCGATGGTCTATCTGCTGCAGAAATATTTCGGCGCGGACGGCCGCGAGGAGGCGGAGGCGCTTCTGCAGCGCCGCTCCGGCGATGCCGACAAGCCGCGCATGCTGGGCGCCTTTAACGAGCGAACGCCGGACTGGCTGTCGTTCTTCATGTTCACCTATTTCACCGACCGGGACGGCAAGATGCAGTTGGAGAGCCTGGCGCAATCCGGCTTCGACCCGCTCTCCCGCACCTGCCGCTTCATGCTGATGGAGGAGGCCCATCACATGTTTGTCGGCGAACGCGGCGTCGGCCGCATTATCCAGCGCACCGCCGACGCCATGAACGAGGCCGGGATTACCGACCCCTACGACGTGGAGCAAATCCGGAAGCTGGGCGTGATTGACCTGCCGGCGCTCCAGCGCAAGGCCAACCTGCATTTCGCCCTGACGCTGGACCTGTTCGGCAACGAGCTTTCGACCAACGCCGCCAACGCCTTTAACGCCGGCATCAAGGGGCGGTTCCGCGAGCCTCATATCCAGGACGACCACAGGCTGGTGAACGACACCTACCCGGTACTTCGGTTCGTCGATGGCAGCTTCCGCGAGGTGCAGGAGCCGGCGCTCGCCGCGCTGAACATGCGCCTGCGCGATGATTATATTGACGACGCGGCCGCCGGCGTGGCGCGTTGGAACAAGATCCTGAGCGATCGCGGCATCGATTTCCAGATTACCTTGCCGCATCAGGCCTTTTACCGGCAGATCGGCGGCTTTGCGGGCCTGCGGGTCTGCCCGACGGGGGAGGTCCTGAGCGATCCCGAATGGGACGAGCGCAAGGGCACCTTCCTGCCGACGGCGGACGATTCGGCCTATATTCAGTCGCTGATGCGACCGGTTACGGAACCCGGCCAATACGCCGGTTGGATCGCTCCGCCCCGTGTCGGCATCGACAACAAGGGCGGCGATTTCGAGTATGTCAGGATTGCGGCGTGAGCATGCCTGCAATCGAGCCGCTTGCGCCGGAGATGCAACGGCTGGCGGATCTGCTCGCCCGCGCCAGGCGCGAACAACAGTATGTGCCAGGATTGCCGCCGGAACTGGTGCCGCCGGACCGGCGGGCGGCCTACCATGACGCCGTCGCGCAGGCGTTGGGCTGGCAACCTGCCGGGTGGAAGGTGGCCGCGACCAGCGCAAACATGCAACGGCGGCTGCGGTCGCCAGAGCCGATCTATGGCAGGGTGTTCCGGCAGTTCATCGTCGACAGCCCATATGTGCTGGAACATGGGCCGCTGCTGAACCCTCTGACCGAATGCGAATTCGCACTGGAACTGGGGCAATCGCTACCGCCGCGTGACCGACCCTATACTTGGGAAGAGGTGGCCGATGCGGTCGCGGCGGTCCGCCCGGCCATCGAGGTGGCGCAGTGCCGGTTTCGAGACGCGGACATGCCGCCGATCGAGGGTGTGCTGGCGGACGGCAGCGCCTCCGGCCATTTGGTGCTGGGGCAGCGTTTCGAGGACTGGCGGGCGCGCAACCTGACATCCGCAGCGGTGGCGCTTTATACCGACGGCCGTTTGCGGCGCGAAGGAACCGGGGCCGACGCGATGGGCGATCCGTTGAACGTGCTGCACTGGCTGGCGAACGAGCGCGCCGCCCTAGGGGATGGTCTAGAGGCCGGCGAGGTGGTCAGCACCGGCACCTGCACCCGCATGATCCCGCCCTTGCCCGGGGAGACGCATTTGGCGGATTTCGGGCCGCTCGGGCAGGTCGAAGTCCGCTTTACAGCATAAACGCTGGTTACAGCATGAATGCCGGCACTTCGTCGCCGAAGCCCAAGGGGGTGTCATCCTCCCGGGGGCGCCGACCGCGCGCCGGTTGCGCCCGGTTGCTGCTGGCATAATGGCGCGGTTGATCGTCGGACCCAGAGGCCCGGGCCGGCTCGCGCGGGATGGTTTCCCGCTCGCTCTTTTGGCTTTTGCGATCGGTGCGGTTCGTCGAACGCTCACTTTTCGGCGCGTCACGCTTTGAAGAGCCGCCGCGGCGGCGGCGGCCAGCGACCTCTTCCATTTCGACATTGTTGAAATCGTCGAGTTCGACGAGCGGAATTTCCTTGCCGATCAGCTGTTCGACGGCGGTCAGCAGCTTGGTGTCATCGGGCGCAACAATGGTAAAAGACCTGCCGGACCGGCCAGCGCGTCCGGTGCGGCCGATGCGGTGGATGTAGTCCTCGGCATGGACCGGAACATCGAAGTTGAAGACGTGACCGACGAGCGGAATATCCAACCCGCGCGCGGCGACGTCGGAGGCGATCAACAGCCGGACTTCGCCGTCGCGGAACTTCTCCAATGTCGCCATCCGCACGGGCTGCGCCATGTCACCGTGCAAGCCGGCGGCGTCGAAACCATGCTGTTTGAGCGAAGACAGAAGGACGTCGACATCGCGCTTTCTGTTGCAGAAAACAATCGCATTTGTCACATCTTCCTGCTCAATCAACTGGCGAAGCGCTGCCCGCTTGTCCCGGTCGGCCACAACAACCTTGTGCTGCACGACCGTCGCGGCGGGTGAGGTCGGCGGGGCAACCGTGATTTCCTTGGGGTTGATCAGGAACTGATCGGCCAGCTTGCGAATTTCGGGCGGCATGGTGGCGGAGAAGAACAGCGTCTGACGCATGCGCGGCATCAGGCTGGCGATTTTCTCCACATCCGGAATGAACCCCATGTCCAGCATTCGGTCCGCTTCGTCGATCACCAAGACCTTTACGTCCGAGAGCAGGACCTTGCCGCGCTCGAACAGGTCAATCAGCCGGCCCGGCGTTGCGATCAGCACATCGCAGCTACGGTCGAGCGCCCGCTCCTGGTCGGCGAAGCGTTCGCCGCCGATTAGCAACGCGTAATTGAGGTTCTGGTACTTCGTGTATTTCTGAAAATTCTCCGCCACCTGCGCCGCCAACTCGCGCGTTGGCTCCAGAATCAGGGAGCGGGGCATTCGGGCTTTGGCCTGTCCGGAGGCCAGTATGTCGATCATCGGCAATGTGAAGGAGGCGGTTTTACCGGTACCGGTTTGCGCGCATCCCAGAACGTCTCGGCCCATCAATACAATGGGGATGGCATCCCGTTGGATAGGTGTAGGTTCGGTATATCCCGAGTCAGCCACAGCTCGCAGGACCTCTTCGCTGAGGCCCAAGGCGTCAAATGACATTTAGTACCTTACGTGTTGATGTTGTTAACACTGCCGATTGAACATCACAATGTTTTCATTGCGGTAGCAATATATGCATGTCAAGTCAACGCACTATCAGCAACCCCCGCTTTTCGGACCGCAATCGCCGCCGATATAGTTCGGATTTTCGGGTGGAAAGATCTCTAGACCCAGCGCCGTCATCTGATTTTGCAGCAATGGATCATCCACCCCGGAAATAACCGGCATCTCTCCATCTGCATAAGAAAGTGTTTCGCGGTCAAGGCAGAAGGCGGCCGTAACCGCCCCGCCATTCGCTACCTGGGGCGGCGGTTCGGATGCTTCACACGCCTGCCTGCCGCCGACACCGCCGAAGTAAACGACAGTCCGATAGCCCTCCGGTGCTGACGAAGCTTCTGGAACAAATTTAACCCCAGGAATGACGTACGTGCCGTCCAGCCCTTGAGCGACGGCTTTATCGAACGTCGTCTGGGGCGCGTCCGTGGGATTACCCAGCACGACTAAGGGGATCTCGCCGCTTCTTGCTGCATATGTGGCAGTGCTGTTCGAATACCGGCCAAAACCGCTGTTGTTTACGCGGGACACATCCAGGCAGCCTGCCAATAACACGGTTACACCGCAAACGGCTAACACTCGCACATACTTGGTTCCGGGGCTGCGATGCAAGGCTTTTCAGTCCGCATTATACATCGACGTTATTTACGAATTGGGCATTATCCTTGATGAATGCAAGGCGCAACTCCGGTTTGCGACCCATTAACCGCTCGACCAGATCGCCGGCCTCGCGGGCGCTGGAGGCATCCTGGTCGGAGGTGCCGAATTCCACCCGCAGCAATGTCCGCGTCGCGGGGTTCATGGTGGTCTCGCGCAGTTGCGCCGGGGGCATTTCGCCAAGCCCTTTGAAGCGGCTGACCTCGACATTTTTCCGGCCCTTGAAGGTAGTGGCGAGGTGATGCTCGCGGTCGGCGTCGTCACGTGCATAGATCGTGGTGCCGCCAGCCGCCAGCCGGTAGAGCGGCGGCAAGGCCAAAAACAGGTGGCCGCGGCTGATCAGGCCCGGCATTTCCCGGAAGAAAAAGGTCATGAGCAGGCTGGCGATATGGGCGCCGTCCACATCGGCGTCGGTCATGATGATCACGCGCTCATAGCGCAGCCGCTCGATCTCGAACTGCTTGCCGCCGCCGCAGCCGAGGGCCTGCACCAAATCCGATAGCTCTTGGTTTGTGCGCAGACGCTCCGCCGTTGCACTGGCGACGTTCAGGATCTTGCCGCGCAAAGGCAGCACCGCCTGGGTCTTGCGATTGCGTGCCTGTTTGGCGGAGCCGCCGGCAGAATCGCCCTCGACCAGGAAAACTTCCGTGTCCTCCGGACCGGTGGCGGAACAGTCCGCCAGCTTGCCCGGCAGGCGCAGGCGGCGGTTGGTGGCCGTTTTCCGCTGCAAGTCCCGCTCCGCCCGGCGGCGCAACCGGTCTTCGGCGCGCTCTATCAGATGCTGAATCAAAACGCCGGCGGTCTTCGGGTCGGCCGAAAGCCAATGATCGAAGTGATCCTTCAGGTTGGCTTCCATCAGGCGCTGGGTTTCGGGGCTGTCCAGCCGCTCCTTGGTCTGGCCCTGAAACTGGGGGTTTGGAATGAACACCGAAAGCGCGAAGGCAGCCGAGCCCATCAGATCGTCACCGGTAATCTGACCGGCTTTCTTGTGCCCCGACAACTCTCCGAATGCTTTGACCGAACGCAGCAGCGCGTTCCGGAAGCCATTCTCGTGACTGCCGCCGGACGGCGTAGGGATAGTATTGCAATAGGAATGGCCGTGCGGATCGTCATGGTCATCGCACCACGCAACCGCCCATTCGCAACGGCCGGCCGACCCCGGCAGGGTCAGTTCGCCGGAATAGATCGGCAGCAGCGGCACGCGCTCGTCCAGCAGCAGGCTGAGGAAATCGGCCAGGCCATTCGGGAATTGCAGTTCCGCTTCGGCCGGGATCGGACTTCTCCGGCGGCAGGATGGCGGGGTCGCAGCGCCAGCGAATTTTCACGCCGCGATAGAGATAGGCCTTTGACCGCGCCATGCGGAACAGGCGGGCCGGCTGAAGGTGGGCATGTTCGCCAAAAATTTCGGGATCAGGCTTGAACTGCACGCTGGTTCCGCGGCGGTTGGCGATGGAGCCGACCGTGACGAGCGGCCCGTCCGGCGCCCCGCGCTGGAAGGTCTGCCGGTAGAGCTTGCGGTCGCGTGCGACCTCGACCACCAACCACGCGCTAAGCGCGTTGACGACCGAAACGCCCACACCATGCAACCCGCCTGAGGTCGCATAGGCGCTGGAACTGAATTTGCCGCCCGAATGCAGCGTGGTCAGGATGACTTCCAGCGCCGATTTGTCGGGGAATTTCGGGTGCGGATCGATCGGTATACCCCGGCCATTGTCCCGGACCGTCAGCGCGCCTTCGGCATCCAATTCCATGTCGATGACGCTGGCATGGCCGGCAACGGCCTCATCCATGGCGTTGTCCAGCACCTCCGTCGCCAGATGATGCAGGCCCGCCTCGTCGGTGCTGCCGATGTACATGCCTGGCCGGCGCCGGACGGGTTCCAGACCTTCCAATACCTCGATATCGGCAGCCGTGTAGTCTGCTTTGGCGGCATTGGAAAATAGATCGGCCATCGACGGGATCCAGCGTTGGGGCAATTCAAAGTATGCGCAGGCGCTTGCTTCGTCCCACACGACAAGCAATAATGCCATAGCTATACCGATTCGTGGAGGCGGCAATGCGAGCGATGCGCGCGCTGGGTTGTTTTTTGATCGCCTGCCTGAGCATGCCGCTCGCTGCGGCGGCCGGCGAAGCGATGATTGAAGACGTCACCATCGAGCACAGCGCCGAAGGCGGCTACGACTTTTCGGTGACGATCCGGCATAACGATACCGGTTGGGAAAATTATGTCGACAAATGGGTTGTGCTGGCACCCGATGGAAAACTTCTGGGAGAGCGGGTTCTGTCCCATCCGCATGTCGACGAACAGCCATTCACGCGCAGCCTGCGTGGGGTGATGATCCCGGACGAGCTCGAAAACGTCATCATTCAGGCCCATGTGCGGAACCGTGGCTGGAACCAAGAAACCGTCACGGTAAAGATCCCCCGGCTATTCAGCCGTTAGGCGCTGGGCTTTTCCCGCTGTGCCTGGCGCACCAGATGTTCCAGGCGATCGAGGAACCGTGACCGATCGGCCTTGGAGAAGGTGCGCCCCTTTCCGCCCTGGACCAGGGGGTTGGCCGCCCGGAAATCCGCCATCAGATCCCGCATCGCCAGTCGTTGGCCCATGTTCGCCACTGTGAACAGTTCGCCATTGTGCTGGATGGCCTTTGCCCCGGCCTCAATACAGCGCGATGCCAGCGGGACATCACCCGTGACACAAATATCGCCCGGGCCGACGCGGTCCGCGATCCATTTGTCCGCCACGTCGGGACCGTCCGGCACGATGATGGTCGAGACCAGCGGGTGCGGGTTCGGCCGTATGCCGCCATTGGAGACAATGCATACGGGCAGTCGGTGCCGTTCGGCGACGCGCAGGGCTTCATCCTTCACCGGGCAGGCGTCGGCATCAATATAGATGGTGGTCATCGGACAAGGGGTAGCGGCATCATGCTGATCGATCCAGAACTTTTAGTCTCTTCGGTTGCTTTCCTGGGCGCTGGCGCAGTCCACACAAAGGGCCGTATACGGGATAGCCTCCAGCCGTGCCGGCGCAATATCCTTGCCGCAAGAGACGCATTCCCCATAGGTTCCATCTTCCAAACGGTCCATGGCGGCCCGAATTGCGGCGATTTCGGCTATGCTGGCCGCCTCGAGGTCGGTCAGAACCTCGTCAGACTCCCGCTCGGTGGCTTGCTCGCTGAAGGACGGGCTGACTGGCCCCCGCAGTTCTTCTGCGATCTCGTCAACGCGTTCCGTCAGTTCGGCTAGACGGTGCTCCAGCGTTTGTTTGACTTCGGCCTGACTGGCCATCGCTCAATCTCCTTGCTTACAGTGTTCGTCAGTGTTGGTTCGGTACAGAGCCCTGAGCCTTGATCTCGATCAAGTGTTGTGCCCGAGCCATGGCGGGCGGTTGTTCCGCTCGAACTGTTCGATCTGCTGCATGTGCTCGAGGGTGAAGTCTACATCATCCAGGCCGCGGATAAGACAGTATTTGTTGAAGTCGTCGATTTCGAACCGGTGTACCGCACCGTTCGGCCCCACCACGGTCTGCTCTTCCAGGTCGATGGTGATGGCGGCGCCCGGATCGGCGGACAGGTCCGCACGCATTTTGGCGCAGACTTCGGCGGGCAGGCGGACGGGCAGGAAGCCGTTCTTGAAGCTGTTGTTGAAGAAGATGTCGCCGAAGCTGGGCGCGATTATGGCGCGAAAGCCCCAATCCTGCAGCACATAGACGGCGCTTTCGCGGGACGAGCCGCAGCCGAAATTGCGGTCGGCCACCAGGATCTGGCCTTCGGACTTATAGGGCTCTTTGTTCAGCACGAAATCAGGCTCCTTGCGCAGATCGTGGAACAGCCGGTCCCAGTTGCTTTCGTCGCGCGGGTATTTCAGGAACCGGGCCGGAATAAGCTGGTCGGTGTCGACATTGGCCTTGTCGAGTGGCACGCCCACGCCGGAGACCTGGATGAAGGGGATCAGGGGCATCGGCAGGGTCCTTAAGCAAGCGCGCGATGATCGGCGAAGCGGCCTGTGACCGCAGTAGCAGCGGCTGTGGCGGGAGAGACGAGGTGCGTCCGCACGCCCACCCCCTGGCGGCCTCGGAAATTGCGGTTGCTGGTAGAGGCAACGCGCTCGCCTGCCTCTGCCAGGTCGCCATTGATGCCGACACACAAGGAGCAGCCGCTTTCCCGCCACTCGAAGCCGGCTTGCCTGAAGATGGCGTCCAGACCCTCCGCCTCTGCCTGGCGTTTTACCGGCATGGAACCGGGAGAAATGATCGCTTGTTTCACCTGCACCCTGCGGCCCTTGGCAATGGAGGCCGCGGCGCGCAAATCCTCGATGCGGCTGTTGGTGCACGAGCCGATAAACACCTTGTCGACCGCTACGTCCTGCAGGCGCTTGCCGCCCAAAAGGCCGATATAGTCCAGCGCCTCACGGATTTCCTGAGCCTTTTCCGCGTTCTCGGCATCGTCGGGGTTGGGGACGGCGCCGGAGATGCCGACGGCGTGCTCGGGGCTGGTGCCCCAGGTCAGCATGGGCTCCAGGGTGGCACCGTCCAGTTCCACCTCCGTGTCGAACAGCGCGCCTGCGTCCGTCGGTAGCGTGCGCCAGTCGGCCAGCGCCGCCTCCCAATCTTCACCCTGGGGCGCGTAGGGGCGGCCCTGCAGATAGGCAAAGGTCTTGTCGTCCGGGGCGATCATGCCGGTGCGGCCACCGGCCTCGATGGTCATGTTGCAGACCGTCATCCGCTCTTCCATGGAAAGGCCGCGGATCAACGAGCCCGCAAACTCCACGGCATGTCCGGTCGCGCCCGCGGCGGAGATCTGGGCGATGATCGCGAGGACCACATCCTTGCCCGTTACGCCGGCCGGGCGCGCGCCGTCGACGGTGATGCGCATGGTCTTGGGCTTTATCTGCCAAAGCGTTTGGGTGCCGAGCACGTGCGCCACCTCGCTCGCGCCGATACCGAAGGCATAGGCCCCGAGCGCGCCGTGGGTGGCCGTGTGGCTATCGCCGCAGACCAGCAGCAGGCCGGGGAGTGTGATGCCTTGTTCCGGCCCGACCACATGCACGATACCCTGGCCCGTGTCATCGATGCCGAAATGCTTGATGCCGAATTTCTCGGCGTTCTCCTGCAGGCCGGTGACGAGGCCGCGGGCGGTGTCGTCCTCGATGTCGTCGACGCTGCGGGAGGTCGTGGGGACATAGTGATCGGCGATGGCGAAGCTCTGCTGCGGGCGCCTGACCGGCATGCCGCGCTGGGCGATATAGCCGAAGCCGTGAAACGACCCCTCGTGCAGCAGGTGTCGGTCCACATAGAGCAGACACTGCCCGTCCGGCCGTTGCTGGATCACGTGGCGGTCCCAGATTTTTTCAAAGAGGGTTTGGGGCATGGCTCAGGTTACCTGCGGAATGAGTTCGGCCAGATCGTCCATGGCCGGCAGCGCGTCCTCCAGCCGCCGGGGCGTGATCAGGGCGACGCGCGCAACGCCCATGTCCCGGTACTGCTTGAGCGCATCGCTCGACGCCCCTTCGAAGGCGAACACCGAGATCTCGATCGCGTCGGGGTCGCGGCCATGGGCTTCTGCCCGTTGGCGCACGTCGGCGATTTGGGCGGGCAGGTCTTTGACTAGCACGTCGATGGGGATCCAGCCGTCGCAATAGCGCGCCACCCGCTCGCGGCCCCGCTCGGTCGCGCCGCCATAGATCACCGGCGGGCCGCCCGGCTGCACCGGCTTGGGGTGCGAGATGATGGGCTCGAAGCGGACCATTTCGCCCTCATAGCTGGCCTCCTCGTGGGTCCAGATTTGCTTCATGGCCTCCACGCTCTCGCGCAGATATTTCCAGCGCTTGGCGAAGGGCATGCCATGGTTCTCGCACTCCTCGCGGTTCCAGCCGCCGCCAACGCCCAGCAGCACCCGGCCGCGCGAGAGATAGTCCAGGGTCGCGACTGTCTTGGCGAGCGCGATGGGGTGGTGCTGGGCCACCAGACAGACGCCGGTGCCGAGCTTGATGTCCTTGGTCACCGCCGCCGCCGCCATCAGCGAGACGAAGGGGTCGGCCATGTGGTAATAGGGCTTTGGCAGCGGATCGCCGCCGGGATAGGGGGTTTGGCGGCTGGCGGGAATGTGGGTGTGCTCGCCGAACCAGAGGCTCTCAAAGCCGCGTTCCTCGGCGGCATGGGCGATCTCGTCCGGGCGGGCGCCGTAGTCCACATTGTAGCTGAACAGGCCTAGGTGCATGGCTGCTTCCTCTGGCGGATGGTTGGCGGCGGGTTAGCGCCATTCTTCCGCCGATTGCATCGGGAGGCTAGAGGGTTGCGATGTGCGCTAGCATGGTAGCGTAAAACTGTTGCTGTTTTTTTGACCTAAGGGAGGGTCTGTCTCGTGCCATATTGCGAGTGGAGGCGCAGGCGCTGCGCGCCAATCCAGGGTTGGCTGGAGCCACTCGGACGTGCCGCCTGGATTGCTTTGTCGCCTTCGGCTCCGCGCAATGACGGCAAGGGGGAGGGGCAGCGGTCCGGTCTTCACTCTTTCTTGTCAAGCCGCTCCAGCAAGGCGGTCAGGTTCGCCTGGTAGAGCTGCGAGGACGGATGCTCCAATCCCAACAGCCGCTCCGCGACTACCACCGCCTTACGCGAATAGGACTCTGCCTCCGCATAGCGGCTCTGGGCGTTCAGGTTGTGGGCGACATTGTTATAGCAAGTCGCGGTTCGCGGATGGTCCGTTCCCAGCACCCGCTCACGGATTTCCAGGGCCTTACGGTAAAGCGGCTCGGCCTCCGTGTAACGGCCCTGGGCGTTCAGGTTATAGGCGACATTGTTGTAGCTGGCGGCGGTCGAGGTATGGTCGATTCCCAGCACCCGCTCACGGATCTTCAGGGCCTTATGGTAAAGCGGCTCAGCCTCCGCATAGCGCCCCTGGGCGTTCAGGTTATGGGCGACATTATTGTAGCTGGCGGCAGTCGAGGGATGGTCGATTCCCAGCACACGCTCGCGGATCTCCAGCGCCTTGCGATAGAGCGGCTCAGCCTCCGCGTAGTGCCGCTGGGCGTTCAGGTTATAGGCGACATTGTTGTAGCTGGCGGCGGTCGAGGGATCGTCTGTTCCTAGCACGCGCTCACGGATCTCCAGGGCCTTGCGGTGGAGCGGCTCAGCCTCCGCATAGCGCCCCTGGGCGGTCAGGTTCAAGGCGAGATTGTTGTAGCAGGTGGCGGTTCGCGGATGGTTGGTTCCCAGCACGCGCTCACGGATCTCCAGGGCCTTGCGGTAGAGCACGTTGGCCTTAGCATAGCGGCCTCGGGCCTGCAGGTTATAGGCAACATTGTTGTAGCTTTGGGCCGTGTCGGAGTGAATTGTCCCCAGTACGCGCTCGCGGATCTCCAGAGCTTTGCGATAAAGTGGATTGGCCTCGGTGTAGCGCCCCTGGGCGTGCAGGTTGGAGGCAACGTTGTTGTAGCTGGTGGCGGTATCATGGTGTTCAGCGCAAAAGTTCATCTCGCATAATGCCAGGGCATCGCGCCAGAGTTGTTCACCGAGCGCGTAGCGGGCCGACTGGTGGATCTTCGCAGCCAGCGGCACCAACCACTCCACATACTCCTCCGCCCCCAATTGCCGCCTCAGGTCCGCCGCCTCGAATGGTGCTGCGACGGTTTCATCCGTTACGTCCAGGCCGCGTTCCACCGTTGCCCGTTCCTCGAAATGCGCCTGCAGGGCTTCAACGCTTTCGCGCCGCCGCTCGTCCGGCAGGGTTTCGGCGATGGCCTCCGCCACGGCCCGGTGCATGGTGAGCCAGCCATCGTCGCCCTCGGTGATGAAGGAAAGGTTCGGCAGCTCGTCGAAGAAATCGAGCGGCAGGCCGGTCTTGAAGTGGTCCAGCACGAAGCCAAAGCCCGTCCGGTCGAAGCGGTTTGCCACGCAAAGCCGCTTGACCGTCGCGATCAGGCTGTGGGTTTCCGGGAAGCCGCGCATTAACCGCTCGGCCAGTTCGGCGCAGCGGGGCCGAAAGCTCTCGGCCTCTGTGCGGAAATCCTCTGGCCCGAACGCTACGCCCCGACCCTCCAGGCTCCGCCAATGCGCCACCTGCAAGTCCAGCAGCAGCGGATAGACCAGCGCGTCCGGCCGCTTCTCCTCGCGCGCACCCTCCAGCATGGCGTCAGCGATGCCTTGGTCCCCGACCGGCACCAGCGCCAGCCAGTCCCGCGCGTGGTCGTCCTTCAATCCCTCCAGCGGGCAGTCCGCCGTCGCCAAATCCTCCCGCCAGTCCGCGTCCTCTCCCCAGGGCAGCATGCGGCGGGAGCCAAACACCGCCAGTAATCCGTCCGTCTCCGACACAAACGCGCGCATGTGCTTGTCGAACGGGTGTTCGCGCCAATGCGTTCCCGAATCCCCGCCCTGGAACAGGCCCTCATACTCATCCACCAGCAGCAGGAAGCGCTCGTCCGGATGCTCGCCCAAGTGATGGTTCAGGTCCTGTGCCAGCATCCAGGGCAGCAAATCCGCCAACTGCCAGGGTTCCTTTGGTCTGCCCGGGGTTGCGTACAACTCTTGCAGGTCCGGTCGCTTCAGTTCCAGATACCGACGCTTATGCTTATCAATGACCCATTTGCCGCCTTTGGAGAGCAGAAAGCCAAGCCCTGGAATGGTCTCGACGGTCTGCTCTGCGGCTTCGCGCAGACCTTGAACCGCCTCCGGCAAGATCGTCAGGCCAGCTTCTGTGGAGCGGGCCAGCCACGCGTTGACCAGATTGGGCAAGGGTTGTTCAGGCCGGGCCAACTCCCAGTAGATCGCCAGCGCCAGATCGAAGACCGGAAATGAAACGCCCGCGGCAGCCAGGCCATTCCTGATCCAGACCAGTAGCAAGTCCGGATCAGAAGTGGACCGCCCATGCAAATCCAGCATCGCGGTTCGGAGGTGCTCAAACTGCTCTTGCTGCTTTGGTCCAGGTTCCGCAAGTTTTTTAATACGCCGCAGCAACGCCGACTTCCCCTGGCCGCCGACGCCATGAAACACCAGCAGCCGCAGACCGTCCGCCGGAATATCCGCCGCTGCCTCTGCAAACCGCGCGAGCGGACCATCGCGGTTCACGAAAATCGGCTCCGCTGGTGACTTCTTGCGTGGCGGGGCCATCCGCACACTCCCCCATTTCTGTCGAGACTACGTCCCGTAGGCGTCAAACACTTCCTGCACGGCCTTGAGCTGGTTGCCCGCCGTGCTCGACGGCACCAGGATCGGCGTCTTCACGCCCGCGTCGTACCAGGCATCCACCTGATCGCGCACCTGGGCGGCCGTGCCGAACATGGTGGTTTCCGACAGCCAGCGGTCGGTCAGGAAGTGCGGGATTTTCTCCGGCTCGCCGTCGGCGATGGCCTGCTCGACGCCCGCCATTTCCTCCTCGAAGCCCACCGACTTCCAGTAGTTGCGGTAGTTCGGCAGCTGCGCATAGCGCCAGAGCGTCTTGCGATGCACGGCCTTGGCCGCCTCCACATCGTCTGAGATGCAGGTCGGCGTCATGCAGCCGATATACCAATTCGGGTCTTTCTGGCAGGCCTCCGGCAGATGGCCGATGGACTGTTTGGCAGCCGAGCGCACGGCGTTGGCAAACACCAGCCCGTCGCCGATTTCGCCCGCAAGCTGGATCATCTTGGGCCGCATGCCGGCCAGCACCACGGGGGCCAGGTCGCCGTAGCCCTCAATCGCCTTGTAGCGGGTGACGAAGTCGCGGATATCGCCCAGCGGCTTGCCCGGCACCACGCCCATGCGCTGGAGCGAGGGGCCGTGGCTGATGCCGATGCCGAGGGTGAACCGTCCGCCCGACATCTCGTGCATGAAGGCCGCGCTCATGGCGAAATCGTCCACCGTGCGCGAATAAATCGGCGCGATGGAGATGCCGAAGGGGATGCGCTTGGTCGTGACCGACAGCGCCTCGCAAAACGCCATGCCGCCGAGCGTCGAGGGCGTATAGAGCCCGGCATAGCCGCGCTTTTCGATCTCCTGGGCGAGGTCGAGCACTTGGGCGCGGCGGCGAGGCACGGCGGTAACGGCAAGGGCGGGGAGCTTGGCCATGGGGCGGTCCTTCGTGAGCGTTCTGGCGTGATTTGGCGCCATGCTAGCGCGCAGCCCGCCCCAGGGTAAGACCTACCCGGCATTTTCCTTCGACGGCAGCAGCTGGAACAGCAGCATGCCGGCGATCATGGCCGCGGCGAACGCATAGACGCCGCCGATCCCGGTCGCGAGGCCGGCGATGGCCGGGCCTGGGCAGAACCCGGCGAGCCCCCAGCCGAGCCCGAACAGCGCTGCGCCGCCGAGCAGCCGGGCATCCAGATCCTGACGGGTCGGCAAATTCAGCTTGCCGCCAAAGACCGTTTGCCCCCGCTTGCGCAGCACGGCAAAGCCCGGGGCCGCCACCAGCACCGCACCGCCCATGACAAACGCAAGCGTCGGGTCCCAATCGCCTGCGATGTCGAGAAAGCCAATGACCTTGGCTGGGTTCATCATGCCCGAAATGGCGAGGCCCGCGCCGAACACGGTGCCGGCGATCAGGGCGGTGAGGGCGGTCAGCATGGCCTCACGCTCCGATCACGTGGCGGACGGCGAATACGGTGGCGACGGCCACCGCCATGAAGATTGCAGTCGCCACGATGGAGCGTTCCGAACCGCGGGCCATACCGCAAACTCCGTGCCCGCTGGTGCAGCCGCTGCCCAGCCGCGTGCCCACGCCCACCAGCAGGCCCGCCGCGATCAGCACCGGCCAGCCCACCTGCAATTCGATGACCGGCATTGCGCCCGTCCCGAGCGCCACGGCAAAGGGGCCGAGCACCAGGCCAAGCAGAAAGGCCGCCCGCCAGAGTGTATCCTCGCCGATCTTGCCCACAAGGCCGCCGAGAAAGCCGCCTGCGATCCCGCTAATGCCCGCGATCCGGCCGTTCAGGGCCAGCAACAGGACCGCCGCGAGGCCGATCAACATGCCGCCGATCAGGCCACTGACAGGGGTGAAATTCTCCATCGGCCGGGGCCTTTCGCTCGTAAAAATGCCGGTAACAGTGCGCGGAGGTTATAGTCATAAATTCGATTGTCCGAATATCTAATCCTCCGGTGAGCTTATGCAAGTGGGGCAGGGCCGCGGCAAATCTCAAAAGCTAACGGGCAAAGCTGCTGCGCAGTTGCGCCGCCCAGCGGCCCCCGATGCAGGTGATCACCCAGATGGAGCGATAGGTGCCCAACTCCGAGCCATCGGTGCGGAAGCGGGTGAACTCCATGTCCAGATGCACTTTGTCGGCCTCGGCATGGATCACCTGCTGTCGGTTCCACTGGCTGCGGCCCCAGCCCTCGCCGGCGCGGGCGTAGAAGTCGTCCAGATAAGTGTCGGGCGTCTCCCAGACCTTGAACACGCTGCCCGCCAGCCGGTAGTGCGGGAAGTGCAGGGTCTTGGCGATGGCGTCCGGGTTGCGCGCGTTCAGCGCCGCCATGTGCGCATCGACGACGGTGATGGCGTTCTGGACGGCGGCTTGGATTTCGGCCGGCAGGTCGAGGTGGGTGCCGATGGTCATGCACGGGTGTCTCCCTATTTTTTTACCGTCGTCATTGCGAGGAACCTCGATTGCAGGGAAGGCGAGGAAGCATCCTTACGCAATTTTGCGCCGTTTCCGCCAATCTACCAGCATTGCAATTGCTGTGATTAGAAGCGCTGGAATGGATTTGCCGAGAGCGAAAGCCGATTGTTTTTTTGTTACTCGTGGCTCGCATGCGGAGCGGCGTCCTCACCACGTATCCACCCACGCATGTTTCTTGCCCTCCCGCGGCTTCGGCGGCGGGCGAGGCGCGCAGGCCGGCCAGCACCCAGTCGCGCGTGTCCGCCGGGTCGATGACGTTGTCGATCTCGAAATTCGTGGCCGCCGTCAGCGCCTTGCCCTGGTCGTACATGGCGGCGACCTTTTCCTCATAGACGCGGCGGCGCTCCTCCGGGTCTTCGATGGCGGCCAACTCGTTGCGGTAGCCGAGCTTCACCGCGCCCTCCAGGCCCATGCCGCCGAACTCCGCCGTCGGCCAGGCGACCGAGAACCAGGGCGCGTGGAAGCTGCCACCCGCCATGCCCTGCGCGCCCAGGCCGTAGGACTTGCGGAGCGACACCGTGAAGAACGGCACGGTCATGTTCGCGCCTATCACGAACGGCCGGCAGCAATGACGCACCAGCGCGGTCTTTTCGTGTTCCGGCCCGACCATGTTGCCGGGCGTGTCCACCAGGAACAGCACCGGAATGTCGAAGGCGTCGCAAAGCTGCATGAAGCGGGCCGCCTTGTCCGCCGCGGGCGAATCGATGGCGCCGCCCAAATGCTTCGGATTGTTGGCGACGATGCCGATGGGTCGGCCCTCGATCCGGGCGAGGCTGGTAACCATGCCGCGGCCGAAATCGCGCCGCAGTTCCAGCACCGAGCCCATGTCACACAGCGTCTCGATCACGTCCCGCACCTCGTAGACGCGCAGGCGGTTTTCCGGCACGGCCCGGCGCAGCCAGCGTTGGTCGGGCCCCTCCCAATGGTTTACCGGCCCCTGGAAGTAAGAGAGGTATTGTTTGGCGACGGCAACCGCTTCCGCCTCGTCCTTGACGGCGATGTCGACGACGCCGTTCCGGGTCTGCACGTCCATCGGCCCGACCTCTTCCGGTGTGTAGACGCCGAGGCCGCCGCCCTCGATCATCGCCGGCCCGCCCATGCCGATGTTGGAATCCTCGGTCGCGATCGTCACGTCGCAGCAGCCGAGCAGCACCGCATTGCCGGCAAAGCAGCGCCCCGTCGTGATTCCGATCATGGGTACTAAGCCGGATAGCTTGGCAAACAGGTTAAAGGCCGGAATGTGCAGGTCGGCGGAGAAATATTTATCCGTATCGCCCGGCCGACCGCCGCCGCCCTCCGCGAACAGGACCAGCGGCAGCTTCATTTCCGCCGCCAGTTTGAACATGCGGTCCTTCTTGTGGTGGTTGTTGAAGCCTTGGGTCCCGGCCAGCACGGTGTAGTCGTAGCTCATGACCATGGCGCGGGACTGCTCGTCGCCGAAGGTGTCGCCGTTGATGTGGGCGAGGCCCGCGATCAGGCCGTCGGCGGGCGTGCGGTCAATCAGCTCTTCCATGCTGGAGCGCTGGCGCCGCGCCGCCACCTGAAACGCGCCGTATTCGTGGAACGAGCCTTCGTCCACCAGATCGGCGATGTTCTCCCGCGCGGTGCGGTGGTCGGTCTTGCGGCGCCGGGCGACGGCGTCCGGCCGGTTTTCGTCCAGGGTCTTGGCCCGGCGGGCTTCCACCTCGGCCAGGTCGGGACGGATATGATCCAGGTCGATCTCCTCGTCTTCGCCGGCGTCGTTGGCTTCCACGTCTCTGGGCTCGATGAAGGCGAGCGGATAGTCCTCGAACACCGTCTCGCCCGGCGGCACCGTGATTTCGCGGACAATGCCGCTGATCGGGGCAGCGATCACATGCTCCATCTTCATGGCTTCCATGATGAGAAGCTGTTCGCCCGCACGCACCGTCTCGCCCACCTCTTTTGCCAGCGAGAGGACGGTGCCCTGCATCGGCGCGCGCACGGCCTCGGTGTCTTCCGGCCCCTCCGGAACCTCGTCGAAGGCGACGCCGGTGCCGGCACTCGCCCGGCTTTCTGCGTTGTGCTCCCGGCCGTGCAGCAACACCGCCAGCGGATCGCTCGGATCGACCCTGGCGCCCGCGCTTGCCCGTCCCTTCGCCGCCGAACCTGCCGGCGTGAAATGCATGGCGGCGGCAGGTTCGGCGGCCAGCAGGTCGTCGATATTCTCTTCGATGAAGCGGGTGTAGACTTTGCCACCCCGCACCGTCTCATGCGCTAGAATGGCATGCAGAAAGGACAGATTGGTGGCCGTGCCGGCGATGCGGAAACCGCGGAGCGCCCGTTCCATGCGACGTACGGCATCGGCGTAATCGTTCGGCGAATGCACGATCACCTTGGCCAGCAGCGAATCGAAGCGCGGGTTGGTGCGGTAGCCGGTATAGCCGTAGTGGTCCACGCGCACGCCGCGGCCCGTCGGCGGGTCAAAGGCCGTGAGCGTGCCGCCCGCCGGCCGGGCCGAGCCATCCGGCTGCATGGTCTCCATGTTCACCCGCGCCTGAATCGCGCAGCCCTGAGGCTCCGGCGTCTTCAGCGGGCCGGCCACCACGGCGGCCAGTTCCTGACCGTCCGCGATCTGCAACTGCATCTGCACCAGGTCCAGGCCGGTAACGGCTTCGGTGATCGTGTGCTCCACCTGCAGGCGCGGGTTGCATTCCAGAAAGGCGATGGTGGTGTCGGCGCCGCGGTCGTCGCCATCGACCAGGAATTCGAAGGTGCCGATGCTCTTGTATTTCGCGGCTTCGGCCAAAGCCGCGGCTGCCTGGTGCAGGCGCTCCTGCACGGCAGGGTGCAGGTTCGGAGCCGGCGCGATCTCCATGATCTTTTGATGCTGACGCTGAATCGAGCAATCCCGCTCGCCCAGCACGACCACCTGGCCGGAGCCGTCACCGATCACCTGCACCTCGATATGGCGGGCATGCGGCAGATATTGTTCGATGAACACGTCGGACCGGCCGAAGGCGGCGCGTGCTTCCGATTGGCTGCGCTCGAAGGCTTCGACCAGGTCTTCCTCCCGATGCACCAGGCGCATGCCGCGGCCGCCGCCGCCGGCAATGGCCTTCAGCATGGCCGACGTGCCGGCCTCCAGGTCGGTAAAGAAGGCGCGGGCCACGTCCACCAAGGTGGGGCCGTCGGTGGCCGGCAGCAGCGGCACGTTCAACTCCGCCGCCAGGCGCCTGGCCTCCACCTTGTCACCGAACAGGTCCAGCGTCTCCGCTGTGGGGCCGACAAAGGTCAGTCCGGCATCGGCGCAGGCCCGGGCGAAGTCGCCGTTCTCCGCCAGAAAGCCATAGCCGGGATGGATCGCGTCGGCCTCTGCCTGCTTCGCCGCAGCGACCACACCGGTGATATTCAAATAAGCTTCGGGCCCAACGCCATCCAACGCAACCGCCCGGTCGCACATACGGGTGTGCAGGCTGGCAGCATCGTCGGCGCTATATGCGACCACGGTCTCGATGCCCATATCGGCGGCGGTTTGGGCAATGCGGATGGCGATCTCGCCGCGGTTGGCGATGAACAGGCGGTTCATGATTAGGGGCCTTCGAATGGCGGTCTGTTCGGCGCGGCTTTCGCGCCCGTGCGTTACCCTGCCGATCCTGCACGCTTTCGCGCGCAAGGGAAGATGCAGATCGCCTTATTCGGCTTTGCTTGCATTGCACCATCCGCATTGAACCATCCGCGGAAATTTGCTTTGAGCATCCGGAAGGTGCCGGCGCTCGCGCGCCTGCAATTGACCGCGAGCCGACATCGACAAGGAAAAGGAAAGGGCCAGCCATGCCGGCACATCTGGAACTGCACCAAGGCGACATCACCAGGCTCGACGTGGACGCCATCGTCAACGCCGCCAACAGCACGCTTCTCGGCGGTGGCGGCGTCGATGGCGCCATCCACCGGGCGGCAGGCCCGGAATTGCTGAAGGAGTGTAGGACCTTGGGCGGGTGCCAAACCGGGGAGGCCAAGATCACCGGCGGCTACAAACTGCCCGCCAGATATGTCATCCATACGGTAGGGCCGGTCTGGTCGAACGCGCGCGACGACGATCCGGCGCTTGCGTCCTGCTATCGCAACAGCCTGCGCTTGGCCGCCGAACACGATTGCCGCAGCATCGCTTTCCCGAGCATTTCCACCGGCGTTTATGGCTTTCCGTTCGAGCGCGCCTGCCGCATCGCCCTGGCAACCGTGCGCGGAGAAACAAAGCGCCTGCCGGGGATCGAGCGGGTGATTTTCGTCTGTTTCGGTGAAAACGACTATCACGCCTTCGCCCGGATCATCGACGAAGCCTGAACCACCGAGTCATTGATATAGGCGGCTCAATAGACCGGCAGATTAAAGTGATAGTCTACCTCGGCCCGGTAGTGCGGATCGCCCTTGCCCAGATGGCTGGAGAACAGGGTGAAGCCTTCCACCGGTATCGCCCCCGGCGCGAACAGGGAATAGCGCTGCAGGAAATTGCGCAGGCGCAGCGGATCGGTTTCGCCAAGGCGCGCGAGCGTGATGTGCGGCGTGAATTTGCGCGTCTCCAGTGGCAGCCCAGCCGAGCGCACCGCGCGTTCGACCTTGGTGCGAAGGCGCTTCAGTTCCTCGCTGGGGCGGATGCCGGCCCACAGCGCAGTCGGAACGCGGCCGCTCTCGAAATGGCCAACGCCCGCCACCTCAAGCTCGAAGGGCGGGACGACGACGTCGGCCAATGCATGCATCAGGTCGTCGAAGTCGGCGCCACGCACCTCGCCCAAAAAGCGAAGGGTCAGGTGCATGTTCTCCGGCGGTATCCAGCGCGCGTTCGGCACACCCCTTTGCAGCCGTGCACAGGCCTGCAGGATGGCTTCCGGTATCTCAATCGCCACGAACAGGCGCATCAGGAGAAGACCGTCAGGACGCCGGTATAGCCATAGATGCGGTTGCCGGCGATTTCTCCGTTCGCATAAAAGCCCGCTATGGGAAAATCGCCCAAGGATTCGCGGATAATCTTCAGTTCTTCGTTCCTGTCAAACAGGTTAGGGCCGCGAGCCAGGCACGAGATATAGATCCCGCCTTTGGGTGGGTTCTCCAGCCGCTGGGCCATGTCGGATGCCATCCGTTCCAGGTCTTTCCGCGCCGCTTCCGGGTCACGGCGGCAGAACATGACCTTATCGCCCGGGTCCGGGGTTGCGGCGATGCCGACCATACTTTGGGCCGGGTCGATGCTGGTCAGGTTGCGGACGGTATAGTCAGACCGGTCGGACCCCGGCACGGGCAGCGCCGCATGCAGGCTGTTGGCGGCAGCGCGCAGGTCTTCAATCTTGTCGCTGCCAATGTCGGACTGCAGCGCCGACAGTGCGGAAGCCCCGTCCAGCTCGATCAGCAGGTTCTCGTGGATTTTCGTTACCGCACGCATCGGGCCGATCGGCGTGCAGCCCTGGGTCAGGCTGGTGGCGATGCCAAGCCCCGGCGCGAACAGAACGCCGGAGGCGACGCCTTCTTCGATCTGGTCTGCGATCACGGGCATCGGCCCCTGGGCGGACGACAGCCCGCCCACCAGATAGCCGGCCCGCTCCGCCAGGTCACCGATCAACTCGCCCAGATGCGGGTGGCGCGGGTCCGCATGCACAAGGCCAATCGCGGGATGAGACACCGCCAGCCAATCGTCGCCTTCCGCGCCCAACTCCGCTTCCTCGTTCCGCTGGGCCGGGATCAGCCGAAACGATTCGGGTGGCAGGCGCATGGTCAGGACGCTGAGCGCGGGGACGGCAAAATATTCCCCGGCCACCCCTCGATAGGCGGTGGGGCCACTGGTCGCCACCGACACGCCCAGCACCCCCATGCCGACGCAGCCGACCCAATGGGCGATGCCGGTACGCTGGCGCAGGGTGAGGATGACACCGTCCATCTGGCCCACCAATGAGTCGCTGATATAGACGATGCCCAGATTGCTGCCGGATGGCACGGTGCCGAGGCGCGCCAGAGTCTCCTCGACGGCGCTCTGCCAATCTGCGCCACCGCCGTGACCGGCCGCAAATGCAAGGGAAGTGGTCAGCCCGCTCATTCTTTTTCTCCCGTAGCCGGCTTTGTCGCAAGCAGAGTCTCGATCGATGGCATAATACGCTCAACTATCACCGCCACGCCGGCGGCGTTGGGGTGAAGGCCGTCGGCTTGGATCAACTTTTCGTTACCGGGCAATCCTTCCAGAAAGAAGGGATATAGCGTGATATCATGCTTCGCCGCGAGCCGGACGAAAGCACCTTCGAACGCCTCCCGGTATTCCGGGCCGAGGTTGCGGGGCGCCGCCATGCCCGCCAGCAGCACTTTTACGCCGGCATCTTGCAGGCCGGTAATGATGCCGTCCAGGTTCCGCTCCATGGCGGCAGGATCCAACCCGCGCAAGGCATCGTTCGCGCCCAGTTCGACCACCGCATGGGTCGGGTTGCTGTCGAGCGACCAGCCAAGCCGTGCCAACCCGCCCGCACTGGTATCGCCGGAAACGCCCGCGTTTATAACCTCAACCGAATGGCCGCGCGCATCCAGTGCGCGCTGCAACTGGGCAGCGAAGCCCTGATCCTCCGGCAAGCCATAGCCGGCTGTCAGGCTATCACCGAACAGCAGCAGGCGCTGTGCCGCAGCAAGCGCCTCCCCGGCGACCGAGAGGCCGGCGATCAGCCATAGGCCCACAATCACATTGAACAGCGAGAGCCGCACGCCATATCGCCTAGGAAAGCATCCCCGACCATTCCGATTTATCTCCCCCAGCCCGAAGGGCCACCATGCTCGCACCGTCTCGCTCCGCGATCTCTCTGGAAGGCGTTCATCTCACTTTGAAGAGCGCGGCAGGGCCAGTCAACATTCTGCGCGGCATCGACCTGAACGTCCAGGCTGGCGAAACCGTCGGCATCATCGGGCCCTCCGGCAGTGGCAAGACGACCATGCTGATGGTGCTGGCCGGGCTGGAACGGCCGTCGAGCGGCCGCGTCTCCGTTGCCGGCCACGACCTGACCCGGATGTCGGAAGACGCCCTCGCGCGCTTTCGCCGGGATCATGTGGGTATCGTCTTCCAGTCTTTCCACCTGGTGCCGACAATGACCGCGCTGGAGAACGTCGCGGTGCCCCTGGAACTCGCGGGCCGCAAGGATGCGTTCGAGCGCGCGGAAGCGGCATTACAGGCGGTCGGCCTGGGCCACCGGCTGAGCCATTATCCCGGGCAGCTTTCCGGCGGAGAGCAGCAGCGGACGGCCATCGCCCGCGCCTTTGCTCCGCAGCCCAAGGTGTTGTTGGCGGATGAGCCGACCGGCAATCTCGACGGCGAAACCGGCGGCCACGTCATCGACCTGCTGTTCCAGCAGTGCGAGCGGGAAGGCACGACCCTGTTGCTGATCACCCATGATCCGGCGCTTGCCGCCCGCTGCCAGCGTCAGGTCCGGGTCAGCGACGGACGCATACTGACCGAGGCAGCGGACGCGGCCGCATGAGCGGTATGTTGTTGGCTCTAACCTGGGCGCCGGCGGGAGTTGCGCTCGGGCATAGCTGGCTTTCGAGTGTTCCTTGCCTGTCTCGCGCTTGGCGTCGGCGCGATTTCCGGGGTGAACGCGGTCAGCCAGGCGATCCAGGACGCCTTGCACCGGGACGCGCGGGCGCTGGCCGGCGGCGACGTGATCGTGCGCAGCTTCTATGAGCCGCCACCGGGCGAGTTGCAGGCTTATCTGCGAGACGAGGCGGAGCGGCTCTCCAGCAGCATTGAGATGCGCGTGATGGCCGGCGGCGCCGACGCAACGGAGCGGCGCCTGGCGGAGCTGAAGGCCGTGGACCAACGCTATCCGCTGTTCGGCACAATGGAATTGTCGCCGCCATTGCCGCTCGCCGATGCGCTTGGGCAACGAGATGGACAGGGTGAGGAGCGTTGGGGCGCGGTGGCGGAGCAGGGACTGTTGGATCTGCTGGGGCTCGACGTGGGCGACCCGATCCGCGTTGGCTCCCAAACCTACGAACTGCGCGGCGTTATCGAGCATGAGCCGGACCGGTCCATGGGCCTCGCCAATTTCGGCCCGCGCCTGATGGTGGCGAAGGACAGCGTGACGGGCACCGGGCTGCTGTTGCCCGGTAGTCTGGTGCAATACCGCTATCGTCTTGCGCTGCCGCCGGGGAAGGGGCGGAACAATGGGTGGCCGCCACGCAATCCCGCTATCCGGATGCGGTCTGGCGGCTGATCCCGGCGAACGAGGCCTCGTCTGGCCTCTCCCGGATGGTGCGGCGCATGACCCTGTTCCTGACGCTGGTTGGATTGACGGCGCTGTTGATCGGCGGCATCGGGCGTTGCTAACGCGGTGCAAAGCTTTCTCGGCGCGAAGGCTAGCACCATCGCGATGCTGAAATGCGTTGGCGCGCCCGCCCGCACGATCTTTCTGACCTATGCCTTTCAGGTGGGCGCGTTGGCGCTTGTCGGGATCGCGGCCGGGTGTCTGATCGGCGTTGCCGCCCCGTTCGCGCTCGGCGCGCTGCTGGCGTCCATCCTGCCAGTCAGCCTGGAGCCCGCGGTCTATCCCAAGGCGCTGCTGCTGGGCGCGATGTTTGGTGTGCTGACGACGGCCGCCTTTGCCCTCTGGCCGCTGTTGAAGGCGGGGAAGATTTCGGCCGCGGGCCTGTTCCGAAACTTGGTGGCGCCCGCGGGCGTGCGGCCGGGCCTGATCGAGTGGCTGGCGATCGCGGGCTTCTTCGCCGCGCTGGCGGCGCTGGCCGTCGTCACGGCGGCCGACCGTTCGTTCGCGCTCTGGTTCGTTGGTGGCGTTGCCGTGGCCTTTGCGCTGTTCTTCGGCGCGGCCTGGGCGCTGGCGGGCATCGCCCGGCGGTTGCTTGGTACCGGCCTCGCCCGTTGGCGGGCAAGCTTGCGCCTCGCGCTCGCCAATCTGTGCCGGCCGGGCGCTCCCACGGTCAGCGTGGTGCTGTCGCTCGGCTTTGGCGTCACGGTGCTGGTGGCGGTCGCCGCGATCGAGGCCAATCTGGGCAGGACGCTGGAGGATGATCTGCCGGATGCGGCGCCGACCTTTTTCTTCATCGACATACAGCCTGGCCAGTACGAGGCATTCAAGGAAACGCTTGCCGCGATCCCTGGCAACCACGACCTCAGCCACGCACCGATGCTGCGCGCCCGCATCACCAAGATCAATGGCCAACAGGCAGATCCTGCGCAGGTGGCGCCGGACGTAGCCTGGGCCTTGCGCAGCGAGCGCGGCCTGACCTACCGCGCCACCCCGCCGGATCAGGTGGAGATCACGGCCGGTAAATGGTGGCCGGCCGACTATCAGGGGCCGCCGATGATTTCCTTCTCCGCCGATATTGCCAAGGGCTTCGGTATCGGCGTCGGCGACCGGCTGACCTTCAATATCCTTGGGCGAGAGATTGAAGGGACAATCGCCAACCTGCGCAACGTCGATTTCCGCTCGCTGCGCATGGAGTTTACCACCATATTCGCCCCCGGCGCGCTCGAGGCGGCGCCGCACACCATCCTGGCGACGACGAAGACGCCACCGGACCAAGCCAGCGCGCTGGTCAGGGCGGTGGGCGAGCGGTTCGCCAACATCACCGCCATCCGGGTTAAGGAGGCTTTGGAGGCTGTCAATGCGCTCGTGCGGCAAATCGGCAATGCCATTCGGGTGATTGCGGGCGTGGGCCTGATTGCCGGCGTGCTGGTGCTGGCCAGTGCGGTTGCGGCCGGACAACAGACCAGGCGGCGGGACGCCGTGGTGCTGAAGGTGCTGGGTGCGGCCCGGCTGAACGTGCTGGCCGTGTATCTGTGGGAATTCGGTGCGCTCGGTCTGGGCACCGTCGCAATAGCCGCCGGCATCGGCTCGGCGGCGGCCTATGTGGTCGTGACAGAGGTAATGGGCATGCTTTGGTCCATGCCTTGGGCTGCGGTACTGCTGACGGCGCCGGTGGCGTTGGTGATCACGCTGATCGCTGGCTTTGCAGGTGTTTGGCAGGCGCTGGGCCAGAAGCCGGCAGCCTTGTTGCGCAATCCCTGAGCGTGCCTACATAATTTGGGCAGAAGAAGGAGAATCCGATGCGAGCCTTCCCCATGCGCGTTCTGATCGTCGCAGTTGTGCTGGCAGCCATACTGCCGGCAGGTGCCCGGGCAAAGGATGATAATCCGGTGAAGGGGCCGGTAGAGCACCTGGATGAAGCGCTCCAGAATGTGCTGGATACGCTGGGATTGGTGTTGCAGGCGGTGCCGCAATACGAACTGCCGGAGGTTCTGCCCAACGGCGACATCATCATTCGCCGTGTCCACCCGGGCGAGCCTTCCCAAGATCCGCCGGAAGACAAACCGAAAGAGAAGCCGAAGCAAATACCCGACGACGCCGGTGGCGGCATCAGGACTTAAAGCCGCCGGGACGGTGGCTGGTCTTGCGTTCCCAGCCGCAATTCCCAATATATGCGGGGCAGCGGTCCGACGGTCGGGCCGACTGAAGTCAGAACAAAAAGGGGAATCCGATGGCGTTCGAAAATCTTCGCACGCAGGCACAGGTACGGACCGGCGCTTACGCTGGGGAGATCGACGAGGGCCTGCGCGCGCACATGTTGCGCGTTTACAATTACATGGTATCCGGTCTGGTCGTTACCGGTGTGGTAGCGTGGGCGATGTTCTCCATGTCCTTCGTGGTGGAAAGCGGCCAGGTGGTCGGCCTGACGAGCCTCGGCGCCACGGTCTATGGCTCGCCGCTGAAATGGGTGGTGATGCTCTCGCCGCTGGCATTCATCATGGTACTGAGTTTCGGCATTCAGCGCATGAGCTTCGGCACGCTTCAGATCGTGTTCTGGGTGTTTGCCGCCGCGATGGGCATATCGCTCGCAACCATCTTCGCCACCTTTTCGGGCGAGAGCATTGCGCGGGTGTTCTTCATTACCGCCGGCACCTTTGCCGCCATGTCGATCTGGGGTTACACCACCAAGCGTGACCTGACGAAGATGGGCAGCTTCCTGATAATGGGCCTGATCGGCATCATTATCGCGAGCTTGGCGAACCTGTTCATTGGCTCCAGCGCCATCCAGTTCGCGGTGTCGGTGATCGGCGTGGTTATTTTCACGCTGCTGACGGCTTATGACACGCAGCGGATCAAGAACGACTTCCTGGAATACCGCGCGCATGGCGAAGCGGTGGCCAAGATGGCGATCATGGGTGCGGTGAGCCTGTATCTGGACTTCATCAACCTGTTCATGCTGCTGCTGAGCCTGTTCGGCAATCGCAATTAGGTCTGGCATTCGCTGATCGAAAAGAACCGGCGCGGGGAGTGATCCTCACGCCGGTTTTTTTATGGGCCGGGTTTTTTATGAGCCGCCCGGGGCGGCGGCGAGAAATGCCAACAGAGACAGCTGCTGGACCGCGCCCAGTACATCGCCCGTATGGCCACCCAGCCGCGCCCGGCTCTTGGCCAGCAGCATGGCCGTGGCGATGCCTGCGGCCACCGCTCCCCATACAATGCTCGCACCCGCCAGCGCTGCCCCGACGCCCAAGGCAAGCGCGCCCGCGATGATCGCCGTGGCTGCCGAAGCCTGACCCGCCGCCTGAGCCAGGCCACTGCCGGCCGGCCGGGACCAGGTCATCGCCGCCGTCATCGTCGCCCGGCTCAGCATCTCGGCGGCGATCAGGCCGAGCGGTCCGACCTCGGCGGTCAATGCCACGCGAATGAGCAGCGACAGACAGAGCGCAATGACGCCGAAAGTGCCCATGCGCGGGTCTTTCAGAATTTCGTGGGTACGTTCCACAGACCGAGGCAGGCCGAACGCGTCGGCGCAATCGGCCAACCCGTCCTCATGCAGCGCGCCGCTCGCCCAGACGATGACCGCCGTGGCGATGGCCGCTGCCGCAAAAGCACCGATCCCCATATGCTGGGCAACCGCCATCGCGGCGGCGCCTAGTGAGCCGATCGCGAAATCCGGCGGCGGGGAAGGCCCATGCGGCCTGACCCAGCGGCCGCGCTTGAAAGGGCGGGCAGGGCAGGCGGGTGAGGAAGGCCCAGGCGCTCCACCATTCCTGCCGGATACGCGCCGCCAGACCGGCCGCCGCTCTGTTGTGTTCGCCCGATGTTTCCGTCATCACCCACACCCTCATCACCAAAAGACCTGAACCATTACCGATGGAACTTGAATGCCTGCTTCCCTAGAGCCGCCAGCCGATTTCGCAAGCCTGCGTGCCATGCTGCAAGACCTGCCTGGCCCCGATCCCTTGGCGTCCGAGGCCGCACAGGCCCGGCAGGCGCAACTGACGAAGCCGCCGGGTTCGCTTGGCAGGCTGGAAGATTTGGCGGTGTGGATGGCCGGCTGGCAGGGCGCGGAAAAGCCGTCGCTGGAGCGGGTCCAGATTCTGATCGCGGCCGGCAATCACGGCGTAACGGCGCAGGGCATCTCCGCCTTCCCGCCCGAGGTCACGGTGCAGATGGTCGCCAACTTCGAGGCGGGCGGTGCTGCCATCAACCAGTTGGCGAGAGAGAGCGGGGCGGAACTCGATGTTCTGCCCCTGGCGTTGGAGCGTCCCACCGGGGACTTCACCCAAGGCCCTGCCATGACGGAGGCAGAATGCATGCAGGCATTCCGGGCAGGCTTCGTCGCCTTGCGCCCGGATGCGCAGATGCTGGTGGTTGGCGAAATGGGCATCGGCAACACCACGGCGGCAGCGGCGGTCTGTGCGGCGCTGACGGACCGCGATGCCACGCATTGGTGCGGCCCCGGCACCGGCCTGACTGCGGCAGGGGTCGCGCACAAGGCGGCCGTTGTCGCCGCCGGCCTGAAACTGCATGACGCGGCACTGGACGATCCGTTACACGCTCTGTCGCTCGTCGGCGGGCGGGAATTGGCGGCGGTAGCGGGAGCGCTGCTGGCGGCTCGCTTGCGCCGTATTCCGGTGATGCTGGACGGCTACGTCACCGGCGCGGCCGCGCTGGTCCTGCACGAAATGCGCGCCGATGCGCTCGACCATTGTCTGGCCGGGCACTGCTCGGCGGAACTCGGGCACGGGCGATTGCTGGCGCATATCGGCAAGCAGCCGATCTTGGATCTCGGCATGCGGCTGGGCGAGGCGTCGGGTGGGGCGCTGGCGGTGTCGATCGTCAGGGCGGCGCTCGCGTCTCATAGCGGTATGGCGACGTTCGGCGAAGCGGGGGTAAATTCGCAGGAGAACAATGGTTAACACCGACCGGCGCGGCACATATGCCACGAAAGCGATTTGGGCCGCGGCTAGAGCATCCGTGATTATCAAGGCTGGATTTTCACTGCCCCAGGCCTTGGCGCCCTCTTCATGGCCGGCGAAGAGCGCATTTTTTCTGTTGAGAGCGAGTTCCCGTTCATTCTGCCCATGTCGGGCAATCTTACCGGGTCCACTATCGATGGCATGCTTATTTCGGCTCCGAGGTGAAGGTTTACCGTACCTTCCGTCGTAGTGACGGCCAGATTGTCGGCCTTGAGCGTGATGAAGGTGTTACGGTTCTCGCGCCATCCTGGGTTTTGGATGCCGCCGTATGCTAGGCGATGAAGCTTGGCAGCCCGATGCTGGCTATCGATGCGCTGCGGGAAGTGCATGAGCTTCTCTGTGCCCTCGGTTTTCGGCGAGACTTTGTCGATGAAGCCTCACCGATGGAGACCGCGCATGATGGTTCAAAAGTCGATAGCACCGGCACAACTGCCTCTGCCCATGCCGGATCAGCCCGACACCCCGAGTTCAAGGACCGGACGGTCCTGCAGATCTTCGAGGAAGAGCGTGCGGCGCTGGTGACGTTGCAGGGGCCGTTCCGCGGCTTCCACGAGATTACGGCCGCGGTGTCCAAGACCTGCCTCGTGACCTTCGACCGCAACCGCTACAGCGTGTCGGCGACAGCGGCGGGGCGTCCGGTGCAGTTGCGCGCCTACGCGACCAGAATCGTGCTCTTGCAAGACGGCGAGATCGTCGGCGAGCATGACCGTGTCTTTGGACGTGACCGGACGATCTACGACCCCTGGCATTATGTGCCAGTTCTTGAACGCAAACCTGGCGCTCTGAGGAACGGCGCCCCGTTCAAGGAACTGATTTTGCCGCCAGCGATGCGCAAAGCGCAGGAGCGACTGTCCGGTCTTGACGATGGCGACCGACAGATGGTCGCGCTGCTGCTGGCCGCCCGGGACCATGGCGTCGAGACGGTCGGGCAAGCCTGCGCCGAAGCGATGAATACCGGGCTGTGCAGCGCCGATGCGATCCTCAACATTCTCTCGCGTCAGACCCGGCAGGCGGCGCCCGGGGAGCCGGTTGTCCTCCCCGCGCATCTGCGACTTCGCCACGAGCCACTCGCCGACTGCGCCCGCTACGATCGGCTCGCCGGGGAGGCCGTCCGTGGAGCGGCATGAATTGATCGACATGATGCGCGAGTTAAAGCTCGCGGGCATGCGCTCCGCCCGAGATCATGCGCTCCGCCCGAGATCATGCGCGCCGGTCTCCAGCACCAGCGCGGCGCTGTCGAGATCCTGGGCGATCTGCTGAAGGCGGAACTGGCGGAGAAGACCGCCCGCTCGATCGGCTACCAGATGAGTGCCGCAAAATTCCCGGTGATGAAGACCCTGGCCGAGTTCGAGTTCGACGCCACTCCGGTCAACGAGGCGCTGGTGCGCAGCCTCCACGATGGCGACTTCCTCGACGAGACGCGCAACGCCGTGTTCGTCGGCGGCGCCGGGACCGGCAAATCGCATCTGGTCACCGCGATCGGCGCGAACGCGGTCAATCACCGACGCCGCGTCCGGTTCTTCAGCGCCGTCGATCTCGTCAACCGGCTGGAGGCCGAACTCCGCGAAGGGCGCGCCGGGCGGCTCACCGATCAGCTCACCCGCGTCGATCTGGTGATCCTGGACGAGCTCGGCTATCTGCCCTTCGCTCAGGCCGGCGGTCAGCTCCTCTTTCATCTGATCAGCCGGCTGTACGAGCGAACCTCGATCCTGGTCACGACAAACCTCGCCTTCGCGGAATGGCCGACCATCTTCGGCGACGCCAAGATGACAACGGCGTTGCTCGACCGGCTGACCCATCACTGCGACATCATCGAGACCGGCAACGACAGCTGGCGCATTCGCAACCGGAACTGACAGGAGAGGGGCCTGGCGCCGCTCCGTTCGTTGGTGACTGCACGTCGCCAGGCCCCTCTCCCTGCACCACCTGCGCGAGAAACGGGCCGCCGATCAGTTCACCGACAAGGGGTCAAAATTGCGCGCCGATTGGGGGTCAGAGTTCAGCGCTGATTGACACACATGGGGCGACAGGACCCGGGAAACCGCCATGCAGTTTCCGGTTGCCTCAATCACCACTTCGTCCGTTTTGAGAAGCTGCCTGCCAAATCCCTCCAGGGCCGTTCGGGTCATCTCGACCCGCCCCTCGTGCCTGGTCAGGCCGTTCTCCCAGATCACCACCTCCCCGAAGGTGCGGTGAATATCTATTCCGATGACGCGTCGCATGCGCGACTCCCTTACCCGTTAAAAACAGCGGGAGCGGCGGGCGACACGACAACTACGGATTCGCGCTCTCGGCGCAACCGGGCAAGTCGCAGAGGCGGCCAGCTACTAACACGAGCTCGCAGCTCATCGTACAGATCGGCCTGCCCGCACCTTCGTGCTCCCGGTGCCTCTGTCCCGGATGCTCGCAGCATACGCCAGGTCCTGAAGAACCTCGCCGAACATGGGCACCGAAAATCACATACCGGTTACCAACCCGATCGAAAGCACCTTTGCCACTGTCCGCCACCGCACAAGACGGACCAAGGGGTGCCTCAGCCGCAAGACGGGCCTGGCCATGGCGTTCAAGTTGATGATGTCGGCCCAGGCGAAGTGGCGAAAGCTCGACCGCCAAAACCGCATGCGTGAACTGATCCAAGGCGTTGCCTTCCGCGATGGCATCGTCCTTCAAGCAGCCGCCTGATCAGACGTCACCAAGATTCGGGCTTATCTCCGGCCAGACGGCGCTTGCCGGCTTCCAGAGATTCCTTCGACCAAGTGTAGCACAGGCTTTCGGCGATGCCCTCGCGCCGTCACAGCGCGGCGATACTCTCTTTGCCACGCAGACCGACCAATACGAAGCGGAGCTTTTCTTCCGCGGAGTAGTGCTTGCGGATCTTCCGCTGGATGCCTCTGACCAGCTTGTCAGCGGCATCCTTCGATGTTCCGGATTTCTTGTTCATCTGCGCTCCTCGATGGCTTCAATGAACCAGAAATCCTCTGTTGTTCAAACCCTCAATTCTGTCCGGCAGGCGTTGACGTCACACAAAGTCGATTGAAGTACGGGTCAGACAACGCGGGGCACCGTGCGGTGCCAACTTAACATGAATACGCTAAGCAATTCCACCGATCCATAAGGTGTCCGGAAGAAATCTAGGCAGCCTTCGACAATTCTTCCTCTCCTTTTGAAGGCTTGTCGGCTCCTTCTGCGAGCACCGGCGACAGGCGCCTGATAGCCTCGCGTTCGGACACGCCCGTGCGCTCCACATAGTCCAGCAACTGGTCGCGCTCCACCCGGCCGATCCCGAAATAAGCCGACTCTGGATGGGCAAAATACCAGCCGCTGACCGCCGCGGTCGGCATCATCGCATACCCGTCAGTAAGCACGATCCCCGCTTCCTTCTCTGCATCCAGCAGGCGGAACAAGTCCGTCTTTTGGCTGTGGTCGGGACAGGCGGGATAACCCGGTGCAGGGCGGATTCCGCGGTATTGCTCGCTGATCAGCTCTTGGTTGGAGAGCGCCTCGTCGGCCGCATAACCCCAATGTTCCCGGCGAACATGCTCGTGCATCCGTTCGGCAAAAGCCTCGGCCAATCGGTCCGCCAATGCTTTCAGCAGGATCGAGTTGTAGTCGTCATGTCGTTTTTGCATGTCGGCGACGATCGGGTCAATTCCGTGGCCGGCGGTCACGGCAAATCCGCCCACATAGTCGGTCAGGCCAGAAGACTGCGGGGCGACGAAATCTGCCAGGCAGAGATGCGGGCGCCCCTTGCTCTTGTGCACTTGCTGGCGCAGAAAGTGCAACGTTGCGACGGGCTCGTTCACCCGCTCCGGCCCGTAGAGATACACGTCCTCCTTGTCGTCACTGTTCGCCGCCCAGAAGCCGATGACGCCGCGGGCTTCAAGCCACTTCTCGTCCACAATCCGCTTCAACAGAGCCTCGGCGTCGCGGAACAGGTTGCGCGCGGCCTCGCCGACTTTCGGGTCGTCCAGGATCTTCGGGAAAACGCCGGCCAATTCCCAAGTGCGGAAGAACGGCGTCCAGTCGATCCTTTGCGCCAGATCGTCAAGCGGGTAGCGGCCAAACGTCTTCGTTCCCAAAAAGGCCGGCTCTGGCGGCGTATATGCGCTCCAGTCGATCTTGACCTTGTTGTCCCGCACTTCATCAAAGGTCATTGCCTTGCGCGACGACCCCGTGCGTCGGTTCTCGCGCAGCTTTTCGTAGTCCTGCGAGATGCCATTCACATAGTCGGGCTTGGTCTCGGCCGAGAGCAACTGCCCCGCGACGCCAACGGCGCGCGATGCGTCCAAGACATGGATCACCGGATTGTCATAGGCCGGATCGATCTTGATCGCCGTGTGCAGCTTCGAGGTGGTCGCGCCACCGATCAGCAGCGGAATGGTAAAGTTCCGGCGCTCCATCTCTTCGGCGACATGGACCATTTCGTCAAGTGAAGGCGTAATCAGGCCGGAAAGGCCAATAATGTCCGCTTTCTCTTCGATGGCCGTATCCAGAATCTTGGCGGCCGGGACCATGACGCCCAGATCGACGACGTCGTAGTTGTTGCATTGCAGCACCACGCCAACGATGTTTTTGCCGATATCGTGGACGTCGCCCTTTACGGTCGCCATTACGATCTTGCCCTTGTTCTGCTGGGCTTCGCCCTTGCTTCTGCCTCCGCCTCGATATAGGGAATCAGATGGGCGACGGCCTGCTTCATGACCCGGGCGCGATTTCACCACCTGGGGCAGGAACATCTTGCCGGCGCCAAACAGGTCGCCGACGCGGTTCATGCCGTCCATCAGCGGCCCTTCAATCACATGAAGCGGCCGATCTGCCGAGAGGCGTGCCTCTTCCGCATCGTCCACAATGTAGCCATTGATGCCTTTGACGAGCGCATGCTCGATCCGTTCGGTAACCGGCAACTCGCGCCAGGTAATCGTCCTGCACCTGCGCCTGCGCGCCCTTGCCGCGATATTGCTCGGCGATCTCCAGCAGACGCTCGGTCGCCGTCATCGCGTCGGTTCAGGATTACATCTTCGACCGCCTCGCGCAGGTCCGGTTCGGAATTTCGTCATAGACCTCAAGCTGGCCAGCATTGACAATACCCATATCCATACCAGCCTGGATGGCATGGTACAGAAAGACGGAATGCATCGCCTCGCGCACCGCATCATTGCCGCGGAAGCTGAAGGAAAGGTTGGACACCCCGCCGCGACACATTTGCATGCGGCAGGTTCTCTTTGATCACCTGCGTAGCCTCGATGTAGTCGACGCGCGTAGTTGTTATGTTCCTCGATGCCTGTCGCGATCGCGAAGATATTGGGATCGAAGATAATATCTTCTGGCGGGAAGCCATCGTTCCATCAGCATTTATAGGCACGGGTGCAGATCTCGATCTTGCGCTCGTCAGTATCGGCCTGGCCCTGTTCGTCGAACGCCATGACGACCACCGCCGCGCCGTAGCGGCGTACAGTTGCGGGCCTGCTCCAGAAAAGCTTCCTCGCCTTCCTTCATCTGATGGAGTTGACGATAGCCTTGCCGCTGAACGCATTTCAGCCCGGCCTCTATCACCTACCATTTGGAGGAGTCGATCATAACCGGAACGCGGGCGATATCCGGTTCCGCCGCGATCAGGTTCAGGAAGGTGACCATCGCCTCTTCGGATTCAAGCATACCTTCGTCCATGTTGATATCGATGATCTGCGCGCCATTTTCCACCTGCTGGCGCGCCACTTCAAGCGCGGCATCATAGTCGCCGTTCATAATGAGTTTTTTGAACCGCGCAGAGCCGGTAACGTTGGTGCGTTCGCCTATATTGATGAAAGTTGCTTGCCGTTGTTGCATGGTCTCTGCACGCTCCTTTAGGCTGCGGTCACAAACGGGTCCAGGCCCGAAAGCCGCATGCGCTTTTTGTCTTCGGGAATTGTGCGGGGCTTCATTCCTTCCACCGCTTTGACGATGGCTTCGATATGCGCTGGCGTCGTGCCGCAGCAGCCGCCGACAATGTTAAGCCAGCCATTCTTCGCCCAATCCGCGATAAAGGCGGCGGTCATTTCAGGTGCTTCGTCGTAACCGCCCAATTCGTTCGGCAGGCCGGCATTTGGATAGACCACCATCGGCACTTCGATCTCGCGCGCCAATTCCTCGACGAAGGGGCGGAGCTGTTCGCCGCCAAAGCCGCAATTCAGGCCGAACGCCATGGGCTTGGCATGCCGAACAGCATACCAGAACGCCGTCACGGTCTGCCCGGACAGGTTCCGGCCGGTCAAGTCCGTCACCGTGCCGGCTACCATTACCGGGCGGCGTTCACCCTTTTCCTCGAACAACTCGTCGAGGGCAAAGAGCGCCGCCTTGCAGTTCAGCGTGTCGAACACGGTTTCGACGGCGAAGGCATCGACACCGCCGTCATAAAGCGCGGTCGCCTGTTCTTTATAGGCGTCACGCATCTGATCGAAGGTGATGGCGCGGTAGCCCGGCCGGTTCACGTCTGGCGAAATGGAGCATGTCCGGTTGGTGGGGCCCAGATTGCCGAACACGTACCGGGGCTTGTCCGGCGTCTTGGCGCTCCATTTGTCGGCGGCTTTGCGCGCGACGGCGACGCCCGCTCGACAGATCTCCGACACCAGATGCTCCATCTGATAGTCCGCTTGGCTGATCGAGGTCGCGTTGAACGTATTGGTTTCGACGATGTCCGCACCGACCGTCAAAAAGCTTTCGTGAACTTTTCCGATGATTTCTGGCTGAGTGAGGTTTAACAGGTCATTATTGCCGCGCACGTCACATGAATGCTCGGCAAACCGCTCGCCACGGTAATCTGCTTCGGTCAGTTTTTCGGCCTGGATCATGGTGCCCATCGCACCCCCCAGAACCATAATTCGATGGCGTAGGATCTCTCCGATCTCCGGCCGCTTTTCTTGTGTCAATCGAAAGCCTCCTCTAATCTCAAGAAGCATCTATATAAGGTTTTTGTTATATTGTCGACCCAAACTTGCCGCGGCTTGATCCCGGCTGGCGTACAGCGTCTGGCGTTCTATAATGCGCCGGTTCGTAAAGCGTGAAGGACTTCCCATGGCTGCCGCCGAATCTGCCGATAGCTCGATGTCGGACAAAACGGTCGTAACCGCCGCTATCGCGGTGATCGGCAATGAAATCCTGTCCGGCAGCGTCCAGGACGAGAACATCGCTTATATCGCGCGCGGGTTGAACGATATCGGCATTCGCCTTCAGGAAGTGCGGGTTGTTCCGGACGACCACCAGGAAATCGCCGACGCGGTGAACGCGCTTCGCCGCCGCTACGATTATGTGTTCACGACCGGCGGCATCGGTCCGACCCACGACGACATCACGGCGGAGGCCATGGGCGTCGCGTTTGATCGGCCAGTGGGGTACCATCCCGAAGCTCTCGCCCGGCTTGACGCCTTTTATAAGCAGCGCGGTCAGGAATTCACCGACAGCCGCAAGCGCATGACACTGGCCCCGGAAGGCGCGGAACTGGTGAACAATGAGGCGATGATCGCGCCCGGCCTCAAGATCGAAAACGTGTTCGTGCTGGCGGGCGTGCCTCGTATCGCGCACGCAATGTTCGAAGCGACCAAACCCTATTTGCGTCGGGGGCACATCGTGGAGTCGCGGGCGATCACCACTCATCTGATGGAAGGCGACATAGCCGCGCCTCTAAGCGGTATCCAAGACCGCTTCCCGGAAAGCGATATCGGCAGCTACCCATTCTATAATACAGCGCGTGGCAACGGCGTGAAGCTGATCGTGCGAGCAACCGATAGGAATTTAATCGATACGATCGGCGACGAAATCCGCGCCATGGTCGCCAAGCTCGGCGGCGAAGTGATCGAAGACAAACGGAGTTGGTAAGACACGATGCGCGCTTTTTATTCCGACGCCCACTTGGCCCACCAACCGCCCGAGATCATCAGCCGCGGCCAATTGGTGCCCCATTGGGAAGTCGCCGCACGGGCGGATGCACTGGTGAAGGCGCTGAAAGATGGTGGCCACTCCATCGCGGCGCCCGAACCGGCCGGCCTGTCGACCGTGGCTGCCGTGCATGATCCGGACTATCTGGCGTTTCTGGAAACCGCTTGGCAGCGCTGGCAGGAACTGCCGAACCCGCCGCCGGCCGTCCAGCCGAACGCCTACCCGGGCCGTCACATGACGGGCCGCCCGACGGACGTTCTGGGGCAGGCCGGATACTATATCGCCACCAACTCGGCGCCGATTGTGGAGGGAACCTGGAAAGCCATCATCGCCTCTGCCGATATCGCGGTCAGCGCGGCCAGGGCGGTGCTGGACGGTGAGGACGTGGCCTATGCCTGCTGCCGCCCGCCGGGTCACCACGCCTTTGCCGATACGGCGGGCGGCTTCTGTTATCTGAACAATGTCGCGATCGCGGCATCCGAGATGCTGCTGGAACTGCCGCGCGTCGCCATCCTGGATGTTGACGTGCACCACGGCAACGGCACCCAGGGCATTTTCTATCGGCGCAAGGACGTGTTTTTCTGCTCGCTGCACGGCAATCCGGCGGAATATTTCCCCTTCTTCGCCGGTTATGCACACGAACGCGGTGAGGGTGAAGGGCTGGGCTACAACCTGAACCTGCCACAGGAGCAGGGCACCAATGACGAGGACTATTTATCGGCATTGGGGGATGGCTTGGACGCCGTCCGCCGCTACGCGCCCGATGCGCTGCTTGTGTCCCTGGGCTTCGATGCCTATGAAGCCGATCCCATAGGGTATCTCTCGATTTCGACCGAAGGCTTTGGCCGCATCGGCGAGGCCATTGCCCGCCTCGGCCTGCCGACGGTGCTGGTGCAGGAAGGCGGCTATAATGTGGCCGATCTGGGCAAGAACCTTTCCAGCTTCCTGAAAGGCTATGCGGAGGGGCGCTAGGCCGGGCTAAACGCCCCGCGCCGCGCTCCGCCCGGCGATGCGGCCGAACACGGCGCCGGAGACCAGGCCCGTGCCGCCCGGATAGTTGAAGTGGAACAGGCCGCCGACCATCTCGCCGCAGGTGAAAAGGCCCTTGATCGGCCGCCAGTCGGTGCCGATGACCCGGGCATGCTCGTCCACCTTCAGGCCACCGAAGGTGAAGGTAATGCCGCCCGTTGCCGAGTAGGCGACGAAGGGCGGCTTATCCAGTTTCAGCGCCCAATTGCTCTTGTTCGGGCTGAGGCCTTGCGTTGAAACCCCATCCTTGCCCGCCGGGTTGAAGCGCGCGTCGCCATCCGCGGGCGCGGCAGTGTTAAATTCCTCCAGGCTTCGCAGCGCCTGAGCGTAATCGTCGAACTCCAGCTTCGCGACCAGATCGGCCAGCGTATCGGCATGGAACGGTTCGCTGGTCTTGTAGCGCGGCTCCAGCAGATGGTCGGTCTTCTGGTCGAAAATCTGCCAGGCCATGCTGCCCGGCTGGTTCAGGATCTGCCCGCCATATTTGGCGTAGGTGTAGAGCCCCATGTCCTCACCCTCATCGACGAAGCGCAGGCCGTTCCGGTTCAGCATCACGCCATACGGATAGGAGAGCCGGTTCGACTTGTCCGTGCGCTTGCGGTCGGCGAAGTCCGGCCATTCATTGCTGATCGGCGTGGAATGCTTGCCGCTCCACTGGCCCCAGGGCATGGCGCCGATGGCAAAGGCCATGCGCAGGCCGTCTCCCTGGTTGTGCCTGGTGCCGCGCACCTTGGCATGGTCCCACGGCGGCTGGAGATATTGCGCCCGCCATTGCGCATTCGCCTCGAATCCGCCGCAGCCGAGAACGACCGCCTTCGCCCGCAATTCCTCGACACCGTCCGGCCCCTTGGCCTTCACGCCGACGACGGTGCCGCCTAAGTCCTGGAGCAGGTCCAGCGCGCCGGTCTCATACCGGATTTCGATGCCGTTGGCCTCGCTCTTGGCAAACCAGTGTCGGGAAAGGCCGACGCCCTCCGCCTCTGCCCGGATCACGGCTCCCTTTTGCCATTTGACCCGGTTGCCGACGCGGATGCCTGCCAGCGACGTGGCGGGCTCCATCGGAATGCCGGCATATTCGTGCATCCAGCGGATGGTGTCGTAGGAGTTGTCGATCAGGATCGTTGCCAGCTCGCGGTCGGTCTTGTTCGCCGTTACGCGCAACAGGTCGCCCCAAAAATCATCCTTGGTGTAGCTCTCCACGTCCGAGAAGAAACCTTCGATCTCCGTCTCCGCGTCCGGCACCAAAGCGCGCAGTTGTTCCGGATCGTCGAAGGCGATGCGCAGCAGGCCGCCGGAATAGTGGGTGTTGCCGCCCCGGTCGGCCTCGCTGGCCTTCTCCAGGATCAGCACCTTTTCGGCCCCGTTTTCTCTGGCCGAGTTGGCGGCAGCCTGCGCGGCGTTGCCGGCACCCACCACAATGACGTCGTAGTCCACCTTGCGCTTTCCTTCTGCTTCGCCTTCTAGTGTTGGCGACAGATTGCCATGGCCGCAGCGGCCCCGACAAGCAAACGAGATTGAAACAATGTCCAGCACTGACGAAGGCACTGCAACTATTGCCCCTACCGAGGCGCTCAAGATCGACGAGGACCGTCTGGCCGAGTATCTGAGCGGCGTCCTGCCCGCCGCGAGCGGCCCGATGACGCTTAAGCTATTCAGCCACGGTCAGTCCAACCCGACCTATTTCGCCGCCTTCGACGATGCCGAATATGTGGTGCGCAAGCAGCCGCCGGGCGAACTGCTGCCGTCCGCCCATGCCGTCGACCGCGAATATCGCGTGCAAAAGGCGCTGCACGAACAGGGTTTTCCAGTCGCCCGCCAGTTCCACTATTGCGATGACCGCAGCGTCGTCGGCACGCCCTTTTACGTGATGGAAAAGATGGAGGGCCGCGTCTACACCGATTCCGCCCTGCCGGGCTGCGAGCCGGACGAGCGCCGGGCCATGTTCCTGAACGCCGCGGAGACTTTGGCCAGACTGCACTCCTACGACCCGGACGCCATCGGCCTCGGCGATTACGGGCGGCCGGGTTCCTATTACGAGCGCCAGTTCCGCCGCTGGTCGCGCAATTTCCTGGAAACCAAAACCCAGGACATCCCGGAAATGGATCGGCTGATCGAGTGGCTGCCCCAGCACATGCCGGCGGGCGACGAGAGCCGCGTCGCCCATGGCGATTTCCGGATCGGTAATTTGATGTTCCACCCGAACGAACCCCGCGTCATCGCCGTGTTCGACTGGGAGATTTCGACCCTGGGTCATCCGCTGAGCGACCTCGCCTACCTCTGCATCCTCTATTTTACCCGGTCGGACGAGTTTTTCGGCATCCGCGATAAGGACCGGCAGGCGCTCGGCATTCCGCCCTTCGAGGAATTGATCGAGCACTACCGCGTCGCGGCAGGCCGTCCCGACACCGTCACCGATGCGCACATGGTGCACGCCATGTTCCGCTTCGCCGCCATTTTGGACGGCGTCCGCGCCCGCGGGTTGGCGGGCAACGCTGCCAGCGAGGATGCCGCCATCGTCGGCGCCCAGGGTTTGGCGCTCGCCAAACGGGCCTGGGAAGTGGTGGAGGCGCGCAAAGACGGCTAGCATTCTCTCGCCAGCAAAGGAGGAGGGCCAATGTCACGCATCGTCATCATCGGCGGCGGGCTGCACGGGTGCAGCGCGGCCTATCACTTGCTTGTCCGCGAGCCGGGGCTGGACGTGACCATTGTCGAGCGCGACCCGACCTATGAACACGCCGCCTCTGCCCGCTCCCATGCCGGCGTGCGCGTCCTCTTCAGCCAGGAAGAGAATCTGCGCATGTCTCAGTACGGACATGAATTTTACGGCAATTTCGCCGAACTCTGTGCGGTGGATGGCGAACCCGCCCATCTGGATTTCTGGCGGCAGGGCTATCTGTTTCTCGCCAACACACCGGCGGAGGCGAAGGTGATGGGAGACAACTACGCCTTTCAAAAGAGCATGGGCTGCTGCGTGAAACTGCTGACGGCGGACGAGTTGAAGGCGCTGTTCCCGGTGATGCGCACCGATGACGTGGTTTGCGCCAACTATTCGCCGAATGACGGCTGGACCGACCCCTACGGCGCAGTAACCGGTCTGCGGAAAAAGGTGCGTTTCATGGGCGCGCAATACATCCATGGCGAAGTGACGGACATTGAGGCATCGGGTGGCCTCGTCCGCGCCGTGCTGCTGGCGGACGGACGGCGTCTGGCCGCCGACATCGTGGTGAACAATGGCGGCGCCTGGGCCTGGCAGTTTTGCCGGATGCTGGGCTTCGACATTCCCGTGCGGCCATTGCACCGCCCGACCTTTTATTTCGAGCCCGAGCAGCCCTTGCCCAAGCTGCCGCTCACCATCGATGGCGCCCCCTGCTCGTACCGCCAGGAAGGGCGCGGCTTCATCACCGGCACCACCAAGTTCGAGACGGCAGGCGAATTCCGTTGGGAGCCGGACCACTCCCTGTTCGAGGAAGCCATTTGGCCGCGCATCGCCCACCGCAACCCGGCCTTTGAGACAATCAAGCTGAAAAACGCCTGGGCCTGCCACTACGCCTACAACAGTTTCGACGGCAATATGCTCATCGGCAACTGGCCGGGCCAGCCGGAGAACTTCCTGATGGCAACAGGCTTTTCCGGCCACGGCCTGCAGCATGCGCCCGCGGTCGGCAGGGCGATGGCGGAACTGATCCTGGACGGCCGGTTCGTGACCCTCGACCTGGAACGTTTCCACGCTCGACGCATCGTCGAAGGCCGCCCTGAGCCGGAGCGCGGCGTGAAGGCCTGAGCGGCCGCCTTGAATACGGGGGACGAAGTCTCTCTAATCCGCTTCATCAACCTCTATAAGGAAACAACCCGATGGATATTCGTTTGGACGGACGCACGGCTCTGATCACCGGCGGTAGCAAGGGCCTGGGCTTCGCCATGGCCATGAAATTCGCGGAATTGGGCGCAAAGGTCGTATTGGCGGCGCGCGATGCCGACACTCTTGCCAAGGCCGAAGCCGAGATCAACGCTGCCAATCAGGGCGCCGCGAAAGGCATTCCAACCGACGTGACCGACCCTGAAGCCTGCAAGGCACTCTATGCCGGCGCCTGTGACCAATTCGGCCAAGTCGACATTCTAGTGAACAATGCGGGCCAGTCCCAAACAGGCAAGTTCGAGGAAATCACCGACGAAATCTGGGAGGCCGACCTAGCCCTCAAGCTGATGGCGCAGGTCCGCCTCTCCCGCCTGGCCTTCCCGGCGATGAAGGAGCGGCGCTGGGGCCGGATCATCAACGTACTTAACACCGGCGCCAAGGCACCGCGGGCGGGCGGTGCGCCGACGGCCGTGACCCGGGCTGCGGGCATGGCGCTCAGCAAGGTGATGGCAGGCGAAGGCGCGCCTTTCAACGTGCTGGTCAACGCCATGAATACCGGCCTGATCGTCTCCGACCAGCATGTGCGCCGCTGGGAGGCCAGCGACAAATCCAAGACGCTGGAGGAGTTTCTCGCCAATATGGGCAAGAATCTGCCCATGGGCCGGCTCGGCACGTCGGAGGAGTTCGCCAACCTCGCCTGCTTCCTCGCGAGCGACGCCGGCGGCTACATCAACGGCACCGCCATCAATGTGGATGGCGGCATGTGCCCGGTGGTCTGATCGCCTCTTACGCCCGTTCGATAGGCTACCAAAGGCCGCAAAAGGCCGGAAACCTGCTACTGGTTGCCCAACGGAGGCGCTTTCTTTTCGGAGGGTTGCACGCGCTGGGCTTCCGGCAGGTTCATTCCGATCAGCGGATACAGGTTGTTTTGCCCCCAGTAGCGCAGGGGCCGTTCGAAAATTACGACCGCAGCCAGGATCAACCCGGCAAGAACGGCGAACAGAACCGCACTGGCGAACAACTTCCCGCTACCACGGCCGGCCGCCGGCGCTGTCAATTGTTGCTCCAAGGCCGCAAGCCTTTCTTCGGTGGGGCGGAGTTGCTCGTGAATTTCGCGCCGCATACGGCCGGGAAGGCCATTCCGCAACTCGAACGCCAACTCCCCATCCCGCTCCGCCGCGCGCGCCTTCATCTCATCGAGCCGCGCCATGATTTCCATGGACGGCACATCGCCGGCCGGTGCCGTCACCAGAACCCGCCGGATAGCCCGTTCCATCGCCGCTTCGACGGCTGCCGCGCTGCTTCGTCCCTGATGGAGGCTGGACGGTGGTTCGGCGCCTGCCGCCGGCTTGGCGGCTTGCTTTGGCGGTTGGGCTCGCGGTTCCTGCCCTGCGAAAAGGCGGAAATCTTCCGCGGTCTTCTTTGCGATTTGGTCCGACATCTTGTTCGCCCTCATTTCCTGCATCTTATCATAAGTGAGGTGGTTTCGTCAGCCGCCGCAATGCCTTTCCGATCGCGATTTAAAAGAGCGGCGGCCGACAGGGTCGGCAGTCTACCGTTGGTCAGCCGAGAAGATTAAGAAGACAAGTGTCAAATGATCTTGGGATCCCGCGCATGGTTTATCCGCCGTCCCATTTCCGCGCGGGATGACACATGTGATTCTGCGGCCAAGTGTAGATCGATTTGTGCCCCGCGCGGATCAGTGCTGAAGGCGGCTCCACTCCCATACCGGTAGCCGACAAAACGCCCTTTCACCAGGGTCGGGCCCTGCGGCGTCAGCGTGTATTGATGCTATCCCGGCCCATGGCGAAGAACTCGTCATTCGGGCGCATCGACATGAAGTTCGCCATGCGATTGCTCAGGCCAAAGAAGGCAGTGATGCCGGCGATATCCCAGATGTCGTCGTCCGTAAAGCCATGGCCCCGCAAGGTTTCGAAGTCGTCATCGGCGATAGAGCGGGAGTTTTTCGACACTTTCATGGCGAAATCCAGCATCGCCTTCTGCCGGGGCGTGATGTCGGCCTTGCGGTAATTCACCGCCACCTGATCGGCGATCTGCGCGTTCTTGGCCCGAACGCGCAGGATGGCGCCGTGCGCCATGACGCAATAAAGGCAACCGTTGTCGTTGGAGGTGGCGACGACGATCATCTCACGCTCGGCCTTGCTGAGGCCGCTGTCACGCTCCATCAAGGCATCGTGGTAAGCAAAAAACGCTCGCATCTCGTCCGGCCGGTGCGCCAAGGCCAAAAAAACATTAGGCACGAAGCCTGCTTTCTCTTGAACCGCCAGCACTGTTTCCTTGAGGTCGTCTGGCAATTCGTTGATTTTCGGCACGGGATACCGGCTGATCGATGAAGTCGACATGGCAGAAATCCTTCCTAATCAGAAACCAACCGTAACATTGATGGAGCCAAAGCGCTGAGCGGCGCCTTCGCCGTCGAACAGAGCCGTGGTGGATACCATCGAATAGGCGATTTTCACGGAATAAATACGCATCACCAAACCCGCGGAAATTTGGCCGACAAAGGGTTTGCGGTCCACGCTGGCGCTGTCGCGAAAGGTATTGCCGTCCAGCGTGATGTCATAGGCAACCGCGTGGCCCGCTGCGCCGGCAAAGACATACCAGGCGAAAGGCGTCGGCTCGCCGGCCAGCCCCCGCGTGAACAGCGATGGCTGGACGCGGAGCGGTCCATAATCGGCTGAAAGATCCTGGCCGAAGCGCAATATCGCGCCGGCCGATGCTGCGGTGCGGAAATTGCCAAGGCTGCCGCCGATCGTCGGCACCGTATCGACTCCCAGCCCCTCAGTATCGCCCAGCAACGGCACCCGCCAACGCCGGGATACGTTCAGGTTGATGATCGGCTCGTTGTTGATCTGACTATCCCAGCCCCGAGACGGATCGTCGTCGATCAGATCGTGGAAGTTGTTCTGCACCCATTTCCCGCCCGCCGCCGGACCGACGATACCCAGGTCCAGCGCAACCGAGTCGGCCATGTCGCCATGATCCACCAACAAGGTACCGCGCAGAAACAGATAGCCCGCATAAGGATGCTGGTCCGGCGGGGCTGGATCGGCGTTCGTGTCCTGGGGGGTAAAGATGGTGTGGCCAATGGCGATACCGGTGCGGACATAGGCATCCGCCTTCGCGCCGAGCAGATCGTCGCTAATCCAGTGAGAAAGCCTGGGTGTATCCGAGGGCGCGAATGAATAGTGCAAGGCAACGCCATTGGTATAGTTCTTGTCGGTCCCCGCAAAAACGTCATTCTCGATTGCCAGGGTCAGGCCGCCACCCGGCTCGCTTTTTTCCGAGGGTGCTTTCTCTTCGGCCAAAGCCGCGATGTTCGTCTGGAAAAGTGCGGCAAGCAACAATCCACACACAGCTGCGCGCCTAGTGCGCGGACTTTCCATAAAAGTTACCCCTCGACAATCACGATGCACGCATAGAACGGCGCGCATGGGTGTTCGTTCCCGCCATGCGACCGAAAGAGCGACACCCGATCTACGTGGCTCGCAAGCTGTTCGAAGACATCAGATGAAAATGCTCAGGCGGCGCTGACCGCCTCCGCGATGGCTTTGCCGATTTCCTCGGTCGTGCCGTTGCCGCCCATGTCGCGGGTTTTCGGCCCACCGCCGGTCAACACGGTCTCGATGGCGCGCTCGATAGCATTAGCGGCATCCTGATGGCCCAAATGGCTCAGCATCATTGCGCCGGACCAAATCTGGCCGATGGGGTTGGCAATGCCCCGGCCGGCAATGTCGGGCGCAGAGCCGTGCACCGGCTCGAACATGGAAGGATAGATGCCTTCCGGGTTGATGTTGGAGCTCGGCGCGATACCGATGGAGCCCGCCACCGCTGGCCCCAGATCGGAGAGAATATCGCCGAACAGGTTGGAGCCCACCACCACGTCGAACCAGTCCGGATGCGCCACAAAATGAGCGGTCAGGATATCGATATGGTACTGGTCGGTCTCGACCTCCGGATAATGCTTCTTCATCGCCGCAAAACGCTCGTCCCAATAGGGCATGGTGTGGATGATGCCATTGGACTTGGTTGCAGACGTCACCTTCTTGCGCGGGCGAGTCATCGCCAGTTCGAAGGCGTATTTCAGGATGCGATCGACGCCGCGGCGGGTGAATGTGGTCTGCTGGCTGACCATTTCATGCTCGGTACCGCCATACAGCCGCCCGCCGATCTCGGAATACTCGCCCTCCACGTTTTCCCGCACCACGTAGAAATCAATATCCTCCGGCCCGCGCCCCGCCAGCGGCGAGGTCACGCCAGCCAACAGACGCACCGGGCGCACATTCGCGTACTGGTCGAATTCGCGCCGGATCGGGATCAGCATATCCCAGAGCGAAATATGGTCCGGCACAGTAGGCCAGCCAACAGCGCCGAGGAAAATGGCGTCGTGCGGGCGCAACCGCTTGATGCCGTCCTCGGGCATCAGCCGGCCGGTTTTGGCGTAGTCCTCGCACGACCAGTCGAACTGAGTGAACTCGTACTCAATGCCGAACTTGGAGCCCACGGTCTCCAGCACACGCATGCCTTCCGGCACCACTTCCTTGCCGATGCCGTCGCCCGGCAGAACGGCGATTTTATACTTGGCGGTCATGAGCGTGCTGGTCCTTGGATGGGCGGCATTTAGAGGATGGCGATGGCCTCGACCTCGATCACGAAATCAGACTGCGCCAAGGCTGTCACTCCTACCAATGTGCTCGCGACTTTCAAGTCGCCAAACACTTCCTGGCGTGCTTCGCGGTATTCGCCGATGCGGCCCATGTCGGTGACATAGATGTTCAAACGGGCGATGTCCTCGATCGAACCGCCGCCCGCCTCCAACTGCGCCTTCACGTGGCGGAAGCAGGCGAGCGCCTGGGCCTTCATGTCGCCCGGGTTGGCGACGCCGCCCTTGTCGTCATAGTCCACCTGCCCGGAGAGCACGAGCATGGTAGATCCGCCCGTGATCTTGACCGCCTGGGCATAGGTCGGCGGGTTGAACACACCTGGTGCGCAGTATCGCTCAAACGTGGCCATTATGGCGTCTCCTTTCGCAGCTCGAGCAGATCGCGATCCGAATGGATCGGGTGAACCTGCCCGAAATCCAAAAAATCAGAGCAGCCTGCAGCGGCAAATAGATCGTTTCGGCGATTTAATCGCCCCGCCCGCTGCTCTGCCGACTGGGCCTCAACAGGTGGCCTGGTTGAAGCCCCGCCCGCTGTGGGTGTCGATCTTTTATGCTGCCGTCAGCGTCATGCCAATCGTAAAGGTGGATCCGCCGCGGCAGCGCGGCGGCGCGGTGTTCTGGGTCTTTAAAGAATCTCCCATCAATCGGTTTACAGATGGCGGTCCGGATGAATTGTTCAGCATCGAACCACTTACGGTAGCAAGAGCTTCGATCAGACCACAAGGTGGCGGAGCCTGAGGCTGCGAAAGCGCAGGCGAAGGCACAGGCCTTGCAGTCGCCGCTGTTATCCGCCGTAATAACGCCCACATCGACGCCGATCCGGCAGTATCGAGCGCCAACGGTCCAGTGTTCACGGCACTTCCGGCTTTCTCGTCCGCGCGCGCCGTATAAGGTTAAAACGCAGGGACTCCCGGCTCCTCGGTCCCGCCTGAATAGACAACTTACTGAAAGATTGCGTCCAGCTTCCCGCCACGCGAACCGGGAAGCAATGCAGCCGAAAGACGGTGCCCTATGAAGACCCTTTCCGATTTCGACTATGTGATCATCGGCGGCGGCTCGGCCGGATGTGTGCTGGCGAACCGGCTTTCGGCCAATCCCAAGACCAAGGTGCTGCTGCTGGAGGCGGGCGGCAAGGACAATTATATCTGGATCAAGATCCCGGTCGGCTATCTCTATTGCATCGGCAATCCGCGCACGGACTGGCTGTTCCAGACCGCGGCGGAAAAGGGGCTGAACGGCCGCTCGCTCGGCTATCCGCGCGGCCGGGTGATCGGCGGCTGCTCGTCGATCAACGGCATGATCTATATGCGCGGCCAGGCGCGCGACTACGACCACTGGCGGCAACTCGGCAATACCGGCTGGGGCTGGGACGATTGCTTGCCCTATTTCCGGCGCTCCGAAGACCATTTCGACGGCGCAAACGACTTTCACGGCGCCGGCGGCGAGTGGCGGGTGGAGCCCGCCCGCATCGCCTGGGAAATCCTGGACGCCTTCGCCGACGCCTGCGTCTCGCACGGCATCCCGCGCACCGGCGACTTCAACCGCGGCAACAACGAGGGCGTCGGCTATTTCCAGGTAAATCAGCGCGCCGGCTGGCGCTGGAATGCGGCGACCGCCTTTCTGAAGCCGGTGAGGAGCCGCCCGAACCTGCAGGTGATGACCGGCGCTCTGGCCGACCGGGTCCTGGTGGAAGGCCGCCAGGCCACCGGCGTCGCCTTCACCCGCAATGGCGAACCGCATCAGGTCACGGCCAATGCCGAAGTGATCCTGGCCGCGGGCGCCATCGGCTCGCCGCATTTGATGCAGCTTTCCGGCATCGGCCCCGGCGGCGTGCTGGCCGATCACGGCATCCAGGTGCAGCACGAGATGCCGGGCGTGGGCGAGAACCTGCAGGACCATCTGCAATTGCGCTGCGCCTATAAGGTGCAAGGCGTGAATACCCTGAATCAAAGCTCTCTGGGGCTACTGAACAAGGCGAAGATCGGCCTGGAATACGCGCTGTCCCGGCGCGGACCCATGTCCATGGCCCCCAGTCAGCTGGGTGTCTTCACCAAGTCTGACCCGGCACTCGAGACGCCGGACCTGGAATACCATGTCCAGCCGTTGAGCCTGAACAAGTTCGGCGAGCCACTGGACCCGTTCCCGGCCTTCACCGCCAGCGTCTGCAACCTGCGGCCCGAAAGCCGCGGCAGGGTGCGTTTGCTATCGGCAGATCCCCGCCAGCAGCCGGAAATCGCGCCCAACTATCTCTCGACCGAGGGCGATCGTATGGTCGCAGCGCGGTCGATCCGCATCACGCGCGCGATCGTGGGTCAACCGGCGCTCGCCAGATACAAGCCAGAGGAGTTCCGCCCCGGTCCCGCCTTCCAAAGCGAGGACGAGTTGGCGAGGGCCGCAGGCGATATCGGCACGACGATCTTTCACCCGGTGGGCACGGCCAAGATGGGCCCGGCGACCGATCCGACGGCGGTGGTCGATATCGAATGCCGGGTGCATGGCCTGGCGGGTCTGCGGGTGATCGACGCGAGCGTGATGCCGACGATTACCAGCGGCAACACCAACTCCCCTACCATCATGATCGCTGAGAAAGTGGCCGACGCGATGCTGCGCGCGGGACGTTGAGCGCGGCGATAGGGCGGGGCAGTGCTATGATGGCGCTGGTATTTTGGCAGCAGAAAATCAGCCTCAGATAACGAAACACCACCGCAAGTGAAGAATTTCACACATGCCTCCACCCGTAAGCGATAATTTGAACGTGAAGGAGGATCATTGCCATGCTCACCACGCAACTTTCCCGCCGTTCAATTCTTCGGGGCGGCGTTTCGCTCTCGGCGCTAGCCCTGTTGGCCGCGACCGGCGGCTGCGAATCCATCGTAGAAGCCATTGAAAATCGTCCTATACGCCGGCGCTCGACCAGCGCAGCGGCGGCCACTGACATGGCGACCTATGCCGACGCGGTCGCGCAGATGAAGGCGCTGCCGGCGGGCGATCCGCGCAACTGGCTGGCCCAGGCCAACATCCATCAGAATTTCTGCCCGCACGGCAACTGGTACTTCCTGCCCTGGCACCGCGCCTATCTGTTCTATTTCGAGCAGATTTGCCGAGAGCTGACGGGCGTCAAGGACTTCGCGCTGCCCTATTGGAACTGGCAGGCGGATCGCGCCATTCCCGCGGGTTTCTGGAGCGGTTCGCTGAACCACTCCCCCCGCTCGGCCGGTCCCACCTCGCAAGCGAGCCTTTCCTATATTGGCTCCTCCGTCATGGAGGACATTCTTGACCTCACCAATTTCGAGCAGTTCGCCAGCTATGCCTCGACGGCGCTGCGCGGCGGCGCTGGCGGCGGCTATGGCGAGGTGGAGGCGACCCCGCACAACAACATTCACGGCTTTGTCGGCGGCACCATGGGCACGTTCCAGTCGCCGCAGGATCCGGTATTCTGGTGCCATCACAACATGATCGATTGCATGTGGGACACCTGGAACAACAAGCGCGGCAACCTGAACACGTCCGACACCAATTGGACCCAGTTCAACCTGACGGGCATGTTCGTAGACGGCACGGGCAACCCCGCCCAGATGAGCTGTGGTCTGACCGTGATCCTGCCGTTGATCAGCTATCGGTTCGACAATTCGCCGAAGGGTCAGGGGGCCCAGCTTACGGCAGTGCTGACCCGCGAGGCGCTGGAGCGGGGCGGGAATATCCGCCATTCCGTTCGGCAGACATTCCAGGTCAGCGGGCGGCAGGTATTGACGCCGCTGAAGCCCGTCCAGTTCAAGGTCAAGACCGACGCGGCCATGCTGAAACGCATGGGGATGCCGAAAAACTCAGCGCCGAATGGTTCGGGCGGCGACGCGCAGAGCGACACCGGCGGGGAGCGGGTGCTGTTGCGGGTCTCGGATATACGCCCGCCGGCGAACGACGACACCTATATCCGGGTGTACGTGAACAAGCCGGATGCAGGCCCGAACACCGGTATCGATACGCCCCACTATGCGGGCAGCTTCGGCTTCTTCATGGGGAAGATGATGGCCGAGATCGCGCGGGACGGCAACGTGCCGGACTTTTATGTGGACGTTACTGACACCCTGGCGGCGCTCCGCGAATCCGGCCGCTTTTCCGGGGACGAGGGCGTGGAGCTGACGCTGGTTCCCGTGCCGCACGCGACGGGCCAGCGCTCGCCGCCGCCGATCACCATCGGCAGCATGGACCTGATCACGACACCCGTCGCGGTACGGGGGAAGTAGGCGATGCGCTGGCGCATTCTGGCGGCGGCGGTGCTATATGGCGCCGCCATCGTCGGTGCCGCAGTATCCCATGCAGGGGGAGGCGAGGGGTTGCGGCTTTCGTTGGACGCACCGCAGGTCAAGACCGAAATACAGGCCAAACCCGATGCGGCTCGGCAGGTTCTGCACATCCGGATCGGCGCCATCGAAAACCCTTCTCTGACGCCCTTTGGCATTGTCGTTGGATTGCCGGACGGGCACGAAATTGGTCGCTTTGCCATCTTTCCGGCTGACCGGACCGGCGACTATTTCCTCAGTCTGAAGCCGGAAGAGCGCGCGGCGCTCACTGAAACCGATGGCGCACTCACGCTGGAAATCGACCTGATCGGCAAGCCGGACGCGCCTCTGGAAGTGACGGTGGATTTCGTTCGGGCCGAATGACCGCACGACGGCACTTCGGACCGGCTTGTGTCAGAATGGCTTGCCTTCCGAAACTTTACATCTCCGCCAGGCGTGCCGCGGCCGCGGCCAGCTTGTCGCGTTGGCCAGCCACGCTCTCGCGTTTTTCCTTGGTCTCCTCGACCACGGTTGGGTCGGCGTTGGCAAGGAAGCCGGGATTGGCAAGGCGCTTGTCCAGGCCCCCCAAATCCTTTTCCGCCTTGGCGATGGCGGTCGCCAGGCGGTTGCGCTCGGCCGCGACGTCGATCACATCGGCGAGTGGCAGGCCATAGGTTGCCTCGTCTACCACAATCTGCACCGCGCCTTTGGGCATCTCGCCGGCCGCTTCAACGCCGGTCAGACGGGCGAGGCGGTGGATGTAGCCGGCATGCCGTTCCAGCCGCGCCCGCGTTTCGGCGGAGGCGCCGTGGACCAGGCAGGGGATCTGCGCGCCGGCGGGCACGTTCAACTCGGCCCGCACCGCACGGATATCGGTGACCAGGCGGACGACCCAGTCCATCTCGGTTTTGGCTTCTGGCGCGTCCAGGCGCTCCAGCACCGGCCAATCAGCGGTGATGAGCGGGCGGTCAGCCACAAACCGGAAATGCTCGTTCAGCTCTTCGGTGATGAAGGGCATGAACGGGTGCAGCATCAGCGTAACCTGGTCGAGCACCCAGGCTGCGGTGGCGCGGGTTTCGGCCGCGGCTTCCGCGTCATCGCCGTTCAGGACCGGCTTGATGAACTCGAGGTACCAGTCGCAGAAGGTGTTCCAGACGAAGTGATATTGCCCACCTGCCGCCTCGTTGAAGCGGTAGGTTTCAATGCCGTGCGCGGTTTCGGCGGCGACGCGCGCCACCTCGCCGACGATCCACTTGTTCACCGTTTGCCTGACCGTCGCCGGGTCGAAATTGACGGGCAGGGTGCACCGGTTCATCTCACAGAAACGGGCCGCGTTCCACAGCTTGGTGCCGAAATTGCGGTAGCCTTCGACCCGGTTCTTGGCGAGCTTGATGTCCCGGCCCTGTGCAGCCATCACGGCAAGCGTGAAGCGCAGGCTATCGGCGGAGTATTCGTCGATGACCTCCAGGGGATCGATGATATTCCCCTTGGATTTTGACATTTTCTGGCCCTTTTCGTCCCGGACCAGCGCGTGGATGTAGACCGTGCGGAACGGCACGTCGCCCATGAAATGGATGCCCAGCATCATCATGCGGGCGACCCAGAAGAAGATGATGTCGAAACCCGTGACCAGCACGTCGCCGGGATAGTAGCGTGCCAGCTCCGGCGTCTGCTCCGGCCAACCGAGCGTCGAAAATGGCCACAACCCGCTGGAAAACCAGGTGTCGAGCACGTCCGGGTCGCGCTCCAGCGGCTTGTCCTCGCCGTAATGCGCCCTGGCAAGTCTCGCGGCCTCCGCATCATTGTCGGCGACGAAGATTTCGCCATCGGGGCCGTACCAGGCCGGAATCTGATGTCCCCACCAGAGCTGCCGGGAAATGCACCAGGGCTGGATGTTGCGCATCCACTCGAAATAGGTCTTGGACCAGTTTTCCGGCACGAATTTGGTGCGGCCGGTCTCCACGGCCTCGATGGCCGGTTTGGCCAGGGTTTCGGCGTCCACATACCATTGTTCGGTCAGGTAGGGCTCGATCGGCACACCGCCGCGGTCGCCATAGGGGACCGTGTGCGCGTGCGGCTCGATCTTCTCCAGGAGGCCCAGTTGTTCGATGGCCGCGACAACTTTTTTGCGGGCCTCAAACCGCTCCAGGCCCTGGTACTCCTTGGATGCGTTTTCGTTGATCCGGCCCTTTCGGTCCAGGACGTTGATCATCTCAAGATTATGGCGGCGCCCGACCTCGAAGTCGTTGAAGTCATGGGCGGGTGTGATTTTAACCGCGCCAGAGCCCGTCTCCGGGTCAGCGTACTCGTCGGCGACGATGACGATCTTGCGGCCGACCAAGGGCAGCACACAGTGCTTGCCGATCAGGTCCTGGTAGCGCTCATCGTCAGGGTGTACGGCGACGGCGGTGTCGCCCAGCATGGTTTCGGGCCGCGTGGTGGCGACGGTCAGGAAGCGGTCTGGCTGTCCATCCACCGGGTAGCGGAAATACCAGAGATGGCCCTTGACCTCCTTCTGCTCGACCTCCAGGTCGCTGATGGCGGTCTCCAGCGCCGGATCCCAGTTGACCAGGCGGCTGTCCTTGTAGATCAGGCCTTCCTTGTAAAGGTCGACGAACACCTTGCGCACGGCCTTGCTGACGCCTTCGTCCAGCGTAAATCGGTCGCGCGGCCAGTCGGCAGACGCACCCAGGCGGCGGAGCTGGCTGGAGATTGTACCTCCCGACTCCGCCTTCCATTCCCACACCTTGTCAATGAAGGCTTCGCGGCCCAGGTCGTGCCGCGTCTTGCCTTCCTCGGCCAACTGCCGCTCCACGACCATCTGGGTCGCGATGCCAGCATGATCCTGGCCTGGCTGCCAGAGCGCGTCGCGGCCTGCCATGCGATAATAGCGGATCAGCACATCCTGCAGCGTAAACGTGAGCGCGTGGCCCATATGCAGGCTGCCGGTGACGTTCGGCGGCGGCATGATGATGGTATAGGGAGCTTTGTTGGAATTGGGATCGGCGGCGAACGCGCCGGCCCTCTCCCAATCGTCATAATGGCGCGCTTCCACCGTGCCGGCCGCGAACGTCTTGTCGAGTGGTTGCTTGGCGGTAGGGGTAATTGTATCCGGCATTTTCGTCTCTCGCGGGTGGAACGCAGCGGGCCGCCTGCAAAGCGAAACCCTTAGAATGGGAAAACGCCCGGAACGTACGCTCCAGGCGTTAGCGGCAACAATAGTCCGAAACGACTATTGTCAGGGTTTTGACGATACCTTCGCCGCGACTTTGGCGGCTTCCTCGCGCACGATGCGTTCCATGTTCTGGTCGATCCACGCCTGAATCATGGGGCGCGCAGCGTCCTGCACGATGGCATCAAGGCTGCGGCTGGAAACCATTGCGCCCGAAGCGTCCGGCGAAATGGCGGGTTTAGGCGTGGCGACACGTTTGGGCTCGCCCTCTAGCATGGCGACAGCCTCACCGATTTTGGTGCCCTGGCTCCGCGGGGTGGGTGGGGAAGTGGCCACGATCGGAGCCGCAGAACCGGTACCGGCGGCAGGCCTGGCAGGCTGCGATTTGCCCGCCTTTACGATATGTGTGAGATCGAGAGGATCTTTGTCCGCCACTTTCGTGGCTGCCGCATTTTGCGCGGTTGCTGTTGCTGTCGCAGGCTTGGCGGGGGCAGGGGGGTTCAATTGATCCTGTGCCAGCATCCGACCCATTTCGGCGAAAATGTCATCGTCTGTCGCACCTTCCTTTGCGCTCGGAAATGGCTTCTGGCCATGGTTGGGTTTGTCTGCCATCGATCACGTCCTCCGACGCCTATTTGCCGCTAGCTGGCTGCCAGTTTGCATCGACACCCGTGCCGGTCCAAGTGCTGCGAACTGATTCGTAATGCGTGCGTACATCGTAGTGAGGCACTTCGAGCTCGAGTGCTTCCACGGTCAGCAACCCGGTCGAAACGGCCAAAACCAGCGCCGCAACCACTTGGTTTCGCCGCGCATCCACCAAGCTGACGCGCGCATTTAGCAACTCTTGCTCCGCATTCAACTCATCAAGCACGGTGCGCGTGCCCACCAGCGCCTCCTGCTTCACGCCTTCCAGGGCTATTTCCTGGGCGCGGACTTCTGACCGCAGCGACTTTTCCCGGGCAACGGCCGCAACAAGCTGCTCCCAGCCGATCACCGCTTCTTCGATGGCGTTGCGCCGGGCCTGCTCGATCTCGACAAGCCGCTGTGACGCGATCTGCTTTGCCTGGCGTACGCGGGAACGCACGGATCCGCCCTGATAGAGCGGCACTGTCAACTGCAGCAACGCTTCGGCGCTCGCCCCTTCCGTCCTGGCGTCATAAACCTCGGAATCATACCGGGCCCGCCCGACCAGATCGGCGCTCGGCAACAATTCGCCATAAATTGCCCGGACGTCTCTCGCTGCGGCCAGGTGATTGAACGTCGCTTCGATGACGAGGGGGTTATTCACGGCGCCGAATTGAATTGCCTCTTCTCGGCTGTTCGGGAGCTTGTCGTAGCTCCTGGGGAATTCCAAAAAACCGGGGGGTTCTCCCACGATCTGTGTGAATGTCGCACGAGACGATGCAAGATCGCCTTCGGCCTGGACAAAATCCCCCTCTGCGGACGCTAGCCTCGCTTCGGCCTGGCTGACGTCCGTGCGCGTGACTTCGCCGACTTCGAAACGGTCACGGGTAGCCTGCAACTGGCGCCGAAGTACGACGACGTTATTCCTTCGAAGATCCACAATGGCTTGGTCGCGGACCACATCCATATAAGCGCGTCCAGCGTCCAGGAATATCTGCTGCTCGGTACCGACCAGGGCAGCGCGCGCGGCCAGCACCTGATTTTCGGCCCGTTTCACCGAGGCCGAATTTGTGCCGCCCCGGTAGAGCGGCTGTGCGACCTCGAGTTCGCTGGAGATCGGGGTGCTGCTGCCGTCGGTTTGCCTAATGCCGGTATCGTTGGAAAACATGCCGGCGCCCGCTGACGCCCTCAGCGTTACCGACGGCCGGGAGAGTGACACTGCCTGGTTAACATTTTCGTCGACCGCCCTCACTTGGGCCCGTTGAGCTTCCAACGTGGGATTGGTGAGATAGGCTTTCGCAAAGGCCGCCCGCATCCGATCCATGTCTGCAGTGGCATTGCCCGCAGATAACGCCACCATTGCTGCTGACCCCAAAAGGGCCATTGTCAATCGACTTATCAAAGTGCGAACTCCGGGAGACGAGTAAATCCAGGCATCACCGGCAGCATGGCGTCGAACAATTCGACGACGCCAACGGTTGAGCCTTCCTTTCGCATGAGCACTGCACGGCCCGGCTGGCCCGGCTGGCGCAATACCCCGACAAGCCGGCCGTCGGGCCCCAATTGGTCCAGCAGCGTCTGAGGCATTTCTTCGGCCGCCCCTTCCACGATGATCACGTCGTAAGGCGCCTGTTGGGGCCAGCCTTCGGTCAATGGACCGACTACCGGAATAACATTATCTCCAGGCCCGAGGTCGGCGAGTTCTTCGTCATCGCTTTTCAAGACGTTGCGGAAGAATTCAACCAGATCTTCGTCTTCCTCCAGTGCGACAACGGCACTGGCGAGTTGCCCCAGCACCGCGGTGCTGTAGCCGGATGCTGCGCCGACTACGAGGACCAGATCGTCTGCCATCACCTCGGCGGCTTGATACAGGCGGGCGGCGACCATCGGCGATGGAAGGGAGCGGCCATTGTCCAGCCGCAACGGCTTGTCGGCATAGGCGACCGATTGTTGGGCGGTCGGCACGAACAAATGGCGGGGCACGCGACGCAGCGCGTCGAGAAGCCTTTTGTCCGTAACCTTATTGGTACGGATTTGACTCTCAACCATATTGTGGCGGGCAAGGTCGAAGTTAGCCATTGTGGGCGTCAAATCCTTCTTCGGTAACGGGCCGCTGCTTGAGCCGCCAAACAGGGTCAGCGCAAAGCCGGGGAAACCCGTATAGCAAGGCGGTCGAAAGTTTGATCGCGGATACTATAGATATCGTTTCATTGCATCCAATTTTTCTTCTGAAGGCAAGGCATATGCCGCGACGGCTGCGTCGCACTGCGGCTTTCCGCTTGACGAGGCGCGCGCGCGCGATTATCGACACCGGCTCTCCTTGCAGCGACAGTTGCTGGATGGCGCGATGGCAGAGTGGTGATGCAGAGGACTGCAAATCCTCGTACACCGGTTCGATTCCGGTTCGCGCCTCCAACGTTTCGGGGTTTTGTTGATGAATGTCAGATGCCTCGCCGGCTACTGGGCGCAGGTCGTTTCGATGATTTTTCTTTTTTTCATCAGTCTGAATCCCTGCCTGAGCGATGCGCAAGCCCAATTGCCGGCCGCGCCGGTGCCCGCGGGCATGCTGGAGCGCCGGTTTCCCTTTAATGGCACGGAACGTCTGTTCCTGGAGTTCCGGCCAGCGCGATTCGCGCCGGGTGCGCCCGTGGTAATCGTTTTGCATGGCGGCGGGCAAAGCGCGCGCAAGATGTTCAGGAACGCGAGTTCTCCGCACCAATCCTGGCTGCGCCTTGCGGAGCGGGATGGTTTTCTGTTGCTCGCACCGAATGGCACTGACCCGCGTACCGGCGATCAGGCGGGCGAGTCCCAGCATTGGTTCGATCTGCGGAACAGGTGGCCGCTGACGAACGGTCCGCCCGATGACACAGGCTTTATAGAGGCGCTGGCGGAATGGGCGGTGGAGGAACGGCAGGCCGATCCCACGCGAATTTATGTCGCCGGCGCTTCCAATGGCGGCATGATGACCTTTCGTCTTCTGATCGAGCGGCCCGAAAAGTTCGCGGCAGGGGCGGCGTTTAACGCCACGCTACCGGCGTGGAAGCTGTCGGAGCCCGCCGTTGCGCGCCCGATAATGATTGCGCTGGGGACGGCAGACCCCGTCATTCCTTGGAAAGGCGGCGAACTGCTGAAGGGCGGTATTGTTCTCCGCTCGGCCTTGGATACGCTGAAGTTCTGGTTGGAGGCTCACGGCCTGAAAGGGACGCAGCCGGTAGCAAGGGACTGGTTGCCGGACGTGGCGCCTGACGACGATTGCAGGATCGAGCGGTGGTCCTGGGGCGCGGCGTCCGATGCGCCGTCGGTGCTGTTCTGGGTGATCCGTGGCGGCGGGCATTGGCTGCCCTCCACCCTGTCCTTCAAATTGACGCCGAAACTGCGGCAGGTGATGGGGCCGCGCTGCCTCGACGCTGATGGGCCGACGGCGGCGTGGGCGTTTCTGCGCCGTCACCATTTGCCATGACTGTGGCGGGCAAGGCGGTGACGAACAAGGCGGTGACGAACACGGCTGTGACGGGCGCGACTGCGACGAGACGGCCTTTCGCCCGAGCGGATCAGGGCTTGGCAAGCACGGAGCGGCGCGTTAATTTCTGGTTTCAAGCCAGCGCTTCGGCGCGGCGTGTTGGGTATTCCGCGATAGCTCAGCGGTAGAGCAATCGGCTGTTAACCGATCGGTCGTAGGTTCGAATCCTACTCGCGGAGCCACCCCTCCCAGCGTATGGCCTGGGTCATGCCTTGGCGATGGTCTACCGAGTCCTCCCAAGCCGCTTCGTCTCAAAATGAAGGCCCGACCCACCACCGTCTTCAGCTTCGGTTGGAGAAAGCGGTTTCTGCGCTGGTAATGAATTCCAGCAGGCAGGTCCTGCCGTCCTCCGTCGCGCGTTTGGCACGCAGGATGGCGTTACCGACGTCGTTCGAATCTTCGACGCGTTCGCTCCAGCCGCCGAGATCACGCGCCAAGGCGGCGTAGTTGCCGCCCAGATCGCGCGCCCGGTGCTTCTCGTGGCTTAGCTGCATGTGCGGGATCTCTATCGCCATGGTCGAGTTGTTCAGCACAATGGTGCAGTGGGGGATGCCGCTCCGCACGGCCGTCTCAAAGTCCAGGCCGGTCATGCCGAAGGCCGCGTCTCCCATGAAGTTGACGCAGAACTTGTCGGGCGCTGCCACCTTTGCGCCGATGGCGAGGCCGAGGCCGGTGCCGAGCTGGTGCGACTTGCCCCAGCCGATATAGGAGCGCGGCACCGTCGCTCGGTAGAAGGGCAGTATCTGGTCGCGCGGGCTGCCGGAATCATGCGTGACGATAGCCTCGGCGGGATCGATCACGCGCATAAATTCGCCGATAACGCGATAGGGCGTCATCGGCGCTTCATTGCTGGTCAGTTTGGCCTGCCATTCCGCCAGCCAGGGCTCGCGGTGGCTGGCGATCTTTTTGGCCATGCTGTCGTCGCGCTGGGCGCCGCGAAGGCGGTCGCGCACGCAATCCACCAAAGCGCGCAGCACCAGCTTGGCGTCGCCAAGAATACCGATTTCGGTCGTGTAGTTCTTGTTTAAGTCGCGGCTGTCGTTGGTGGCGTGGATGACCTTTCCGCCCTTTGGCAGGGCTGGGCTGGTGATGCGGTGCGGGGTCAGGCTGGAGCCGACGCCCAGAACCACATCGGCCTCCGCCAGCAGCGCCTTGCCGTGGGCCGTGTAGACAATGCCGCCGGTGCCGAGTGCGAGGGCATGGTCTTCCGGAAATGCGCTCTTGCCATCGTTCGTAGTCATCACGGCTGCTTGCAGCAATTCGGCCAGTTCGACCAGTTCTGACGACGCTTCGGCATAGAGCACACCCTGGCCCGCCAGCAGCATCGGCGTGCGGGCAGCGACCAGCATTTCTGCCGCGCGATCGATGTCTTCCGGATCGCCAGCGGATCGCGTGCGGGCGACGATCCGGTAGTCGGGCGCTGCCGCCAATTCCGCCTTTACGACATCGTTCGGCGTTTCGACCATCACCGGGCCCTGACGGCCGTTCTTCAGCGCATTGAAGGCCCGGCGCATCACGTCGCCCACATGCTCCGGCATGGTGATCTCCTCCACCTGCTTCGTGACGGAGGCGTAGGTGCGGGAGCTTTTGAAGGTCGGGAACACCTGCGCCATGTCGCGGTTGTGGCCGAGCGGCAGCAACAGGACCGGTGCGCTGTCGGAATAGGCTGACGCGATGCCGGGAAAGGCATTCTCCGCCCCCGGCCCATATTGCATGGCAAAGACCGCGGGCGGCCTGCCGTTGGCGACGCGGGCAAACCCGGCGGCCATGTCGACCCCGACCCGCTCCTGCCGGCAGATGACGGGCCGCAGCCCCGCGGCGACGGCGGCCTCGATGATGGGGGTCGTGGGGAAGCAGAACATGGTCTCGATGCCCTCCTTCCGCAGAATTTGGGCCATGGCGTCCATAACGAGCATCGGGATGTTTCCTTCTGTTTGCTTGGCGCATTGCTCCACGCCCGCGCCTGGAATGAATTGGCGCGGAGCTTCACGCCCGCGCCTGGAATGAACGGTCCTTCTTGGGCGTCAATTCATAGGGGTAGGCGTAGCCGGGCATGGCCGCGATGGCCTGACTCCAGCGGAGCACGTTCGGCCAGCGCTCGATCTCCAGGCCGCCTTCGGCCATGAAGACCATGCGGCCCCAGCAGCCTAAGTCCGCGATACTGAGGGCGTCGCCGACCAGCCAGTCGCGGCCTTGCAGCGAGTTGTTCACGAAGCCGATTGCCGCTTCGGCTTGTGGTACGTAATAGGCCATGACCGCGGGATCGACTTCCCGGAAGCGATGGTAGTGTCGGACCTTGGCGACGTTGGTGATGTTGCCAGCCTCCCAGGCGAGCCACTCCCGCGCCTGCCACTGCTCCTGTTCCGTCGCCGGTTGAAAGACGCCGGTGGCGCGGGCCAGGTAGTCCAGGATGACGTTGGAATCGACGATGGTCAGGCTCTGGTGCTGCAACACCGGCACCTTGCCATAGCGGTTGACCTGTTCGCGGTAGGCGGGCTCGTATTGCCAGCCATATTTCAGGTTCACGGTGCGGAAGTCGAAGGCCAAGCCGCCGAGCGTCAGAAATAGCATCGGCTTAAAAGTCGATGACGAGGTGAAGCTGCCATAGAGCGTCAGCCGCTCCGGATCGGGTGAGGGATAGACTTCAGGGCCAACGCTCATCTTACGCCGCCTCGCCGCGGTTCACGCGGTCCACCAGGGCCAGCATGCGGTAGCCGGCTTCAACGGTCGGTGCGGGCACGCCGAGTTTCTTGCCGCGCGCAACCAGATCACCCAGGGTTTCATGGATTTCGAGCCGTGCGCCGCGTTCGGCTGCTTGCAGCATGGAGTGCTTGTGGAGGGGAGCGGTTTCACGGAACCGCTCACCGGTTTCGAGCGCGAGCCGGGCGGCGGCCTCTTCGTCCTTGGCGGCCAGGAATTCCGGCGTGGAATAGGGGGGCACCGGCTCCGGCGCGGCTCCTTCGGCCTCGGCAATGGCCTGCACCTCCCGCTGGATGCGGGCCAACAGCAGGGCGGTGTCGGGGTCTGAAAACGCGGTGACGGTAGCCTGACGGGTCAACGGGCTGACGATCGCCAGGCCGGACCAGATAATGAACTTGCTCCAACTGGTCGAGCGGATGTCATGGCTGCCATGCGCGTTGATGCCGGCCCCATTCAAGGCGTCGATCACCGCCTGCGCCCGGGGTGAGACGCCGCCCGCGGGCTCGCCAATGGTGATGCTGGTGTTAACGGTGAAGAGCGTGACCCCATCCTCGCGCACGCCGCCCGAGAAATTGGCGATGGCGCCCAGCACAGTCTCCGGCCCAAAGGCCGCGGCCAGTTGATCGTCTTTCATCATGCCATTCTGAAGGGACAGGCAGGACGCCACCTTCACATGGGCAAGCTGTTGCAACGCGGCCTCGGTGTCGAAGGTCTTGACGGTGAGGATCAGCAGGTCGGCATCCGTCAGCGTCGTCGTGTCGGTAACGATGGGGACCGGTGCCGTCACCTCGGCCAGTCCCTCGACAGCCACGCCGTTTTTGCGCAAATGCTCCGCCCGCGCACCGCGGGCGATTAATGAAACATCATGGCCGGCTTCGTGAAGCAAGGCCGCGGAGATGGAGCCGAGTGCGCCTGCGCCCATCACGATGATTTTCACGGAGATGCCTCGCTTCATTGGCGCGTCTTGCGCTAGATCAATTGCGTTCTCGCCACGTTTGACCAGAATGAGCGCTAGGAACACCGGATGACAAGAGGCTGCCCATGACGCCGGAGGAAATTTTGGCCTACCCGCCCCGGGTGCTCAGGCAAGAACAGCGCGAATTTTACTTCCGCGAGGGCTATTTGGGGCTGCCGGGGTTTGTCGATTTGGATAGGGTGGAAAGGCTTAAGGCCGTAACCGCGGGCTTTGTAGAAGCCTCTCGCGCTGAAACCGAACCTGGCAGGGTCTTCGACATCGCACCGGAACACTCGGCCGAAAAGCCAGTGCTGCGCCGCCTGAAACGACCCGATGAACAGCACGAGGCTTACTGGGCCTTCGCGCGGGATGTGCTGGCGGACGTTGCGGCGGATCTTCTGGGGCCCGACGTGCTCTTCCATCACTCCAAGCTGAACTTCAAATGGTTCAGCGAAAGCGACACGGTGAAATGGCATCAGGACGCTCAGTTCTTTCCGCATACCAATTACAACGTCCTGACCATCGGCTGCTATCTGGCCGATACCGACATGGACAATGGTCCGCTGGCCGTGATGCCGCGCAGCCATGAAGGCGAACTTTACAATCAATATGCGAAAAACGGGACTTGGACCGGCCATTTCGGCGAAGACGACGCGGCAAAGATGGATATGAGCAAGGTTCAGTACCTGACCGGCCCCGCCGGCACGCTCACCATCCATAGTTGCCGCATGGCCCATTTTTCGCCGGCCAGCAAGTCGCCAAACCCGCGCCCGCTGCTTCTGAACTGCTTCACCAGTGCCGACGCCAGGGCCTATACCCCACACCCCGACCCCTCGGCGCATGTCTATGAGTTGGTGCGCGGCAAGCCGGCCCTTTGGGCGCATCACGACCCGCGGCCATGTCAGATTCCGCCGGATTGGAGCGGCGGCTATACGTCGATCTATGCGGCCCAGGCAGGAGAGGATGCGTCTGCCCGATGAGCAAAAGCCCTACGGATATTGTTCGCCCCCATGCGCTTGCGGCTGCCGAAGAAGGCATCAAGAATGGTCTGGCGTTGGACCAGATCGGCCGGGCGTTGCTGGATCAGGCAATCGAACTGCTGCTGAAGGAACAGGCCCCGGAAGCGGTGGCGAGCGAGTTGGAGTTTGTCGCCCGCAATCTCTCCGATGATGAAGACAACAGCTTTATGCGGCCTTGACGGTGAAGCCTGTAGCTTTTCGTGCTGCCACCGAAGCCGACCTGATGGCCATTGTCCTGTTGATTGCCGACGATGGCCTCGGCCGCGGGCGGGAGGATGTAGCGGAGCCGCTTAATCCACGCTATGCAGCAGCTTTCCGGGCGGTGGATGCCGATCCGAATCAATTGCTCGTCGTGGCAGAAAGAGACGGCACAATAGTCGGCACATTCCAACTCAGCTTCGTTCCGGGGGTTTCGCGGCTCGGCTCGTGGCGCGGCCAGATCGAAGCAGTGCGGGTGGCGGCGAGCGCACGGGGCACCGGGCTGGGCGGGCAGATGATGGAATGGGCGGTGGAAGAATGCCGCCGCCGGGGTTGCTCGCTCGTGCAGCTAACTTCGGACAAGGTCAGGGCCGATGCTCACGCCTTCTATAAGCGGCTGGGATTCGAGGCGAGCCATGAGGGCTTCAAGTTGATCTTGGACTAAAGTGGCGCCGGACTGCTTCAGCCCTTGACCGTCCAACGATGAGCCTGACGCTCCGCCGGAAAGCGCTCTTGCAGGCCCAGCTCCCTGATTCGGCGCATGGAGGCATCGAATAGCGCGCGCGACACCGGCACGTCGCCGGGCGCGAAGGCCAGACGGCGCAGGCTCCCTGCCTGATCGCCGAAGGCCGTCAGCAGATCCCGTAATGCGCCGGCCGCCTCATCCGCCCGGTCGATGCGCAGGTCGCAGCGGTCCATGCCGTCTGCACCGGATACGCGGAGCGCGGCAGAGTGCAGTGCGTCTAATGCCTCACCGCCAGCATCACGGCCTGCTTCAAGGGCCGCGACCAGCCGGTCTTCCAGTTGACGCCCGGCTGAATCCTCGAACGCTTCGATCATCGCGGCCGGCACCCGGTCATTGTCCAGAATATTGCCGATGGCGATGCAGCGCTCTCCCACGGCTTCGGCAGCGATAGAGTAAATCATGTCGCCATGGTGAAAGGCGCTTCCGCCCTGGGCATCGAGTGCCGCAAGTTGCCGCCAACCGATGTCGGGCGCCTGCACGACCGCGGCCATTGCCTCTGCCGCTGAGCTGCCTGCGGCCAGCATATCGGCGCCGCGCACGCCCAGGCGCGGATCGGTGCGATGCTGGCTGAGAAACGCGCCGAAGCCATGCCGGATATGCAGACAGCGATTACCCACGGCGAGCGACGAGGTGCCGATTGCTCCACCGAAGGTTCCGCTTTCCGGACATTGCGCAATGATGGAATAGGTCACGGGGCAGGTCCTTTCCAGATCGTCGACGATAGCGCCGCCGGGCGGTTTTTCGCATGCTGCGATTGCCGCCAGCTTCGTTAGCTGCCTATACTTCCAGCAGCACCGCGTTCGCGGAACCACAAAAATGGCAGGAACCAGTCCCATGGGTGAAAAGAAAACAGTCGTTGGCACCGGCGGCGAATTGCTGATGCACCAACTCGTCGCCCAAGGCGTCGATTACGCGTTCACCAACACCGGCAGTGCGGAGGCCGGCTTTTTCGATGCCTTCCTGACAGTCGACGGGGTGCAGCCGATTCTCTTGCTGAACGAGGCGCTGGTGCTTTCGGCAGCGGACGGCTACGCCAAGGCGGCGAAGAAGCCGGCCTTCGTCAACGTCCACCTCGCCGCCGGCACGCGCCAGGGCACGGGCCAGTTGTTCAACTCCTACTTCGACGGCACGCCGATGGTGGTGACCGCCGCGATGCGCGACAATGGCTCGTTCGGCGACCACAACCCGCTGGGCGCGCAGGCCGGGTTTGCTCAGATGAGCACGGTGCAGGACGTGACCAAAAACCGATGGGAGGTCAATGACCCCCGCGGCATCCCGATGGCAACCCGCCGCGCCTTCAAGGAAGCGATGAGCATGCCGTCCGGGCCGGTCTATGTCGCCTATAACGGCCTGGCGCTGGATGCGAAGAACGTTGAAGCACAGATCGAGACGGCACAACCGCTCGAACTGGCCATGGCGCCGGCGTTATCGACCCTGGAGGCCATGCATGACGCGCTGCTGAATGCCGAGAATCCGCTGATGCTGGTCGGCCCGGACATTCATGCGGCCAAGGCCTATGAAGAGGTTTTGACGCTGGCGGAAAATTACTCCCTGCCGGCCGCACACGGCATGTTCGACTATTCGGCCTTTCCGCTGCGCCATCCGAACTATGTCGGCCCGATCGATACTATGGAGCCGAACGGCTATGACGTGGTGATCTGCATCGGCTACCGGCAAAGCACCCGCGCGGGTGAGGGCGATCATCGCTTCAAAGACGCCGCCACCATCATGGCAATCGGCCACGATCCGAACATGATTGGCAGCACCCACAACGTCGACATCGGCGTCGTCGGCAACGTGAAGCACTCGGTCGCCGCGCTGAACGCGCTCTGGAAGCCGGACCACGCCAACCTGGCGCACATTCAAAAGCGCAAGCAGAGCCTTGCGGCCCAGGCCAAGGCGCGCGCGGCGAAGACGGTGGAGCGCATGGGCAAGCTGGGCGGCAGCAAGCCGATCCATCCGGACTTCCTGGGTTATACCATGGGCAAAACCCTGGCGGAGAATACCATGCTGGTGTCCGAGGCCTTCCGCGCGGCGGACCAGTTGATGCCGCTGGGCTATGGCGAGAACGAATGGGATTATGTGCGGACCTATGGCGCGAGCCTGGGTTATGGCCCCGGCAGCGCCGTCGGCGCGCAGTTGGGGGCGCCGGACAGGCCAGTAACGCTGGGCCTCGGCGACGGCGCGGTAATGTACTCTTCCAGCGCCTTCTGGAGCATGGCCCGGTATGGCCTGCCGGTTCTGACAGTCGTGTTCAACAACATGCAGTACCAGACCGTGCGGGCAAACTTTGCGGGGTGGGGCGGCAACATGGCTGCGCAAAACAAGTACCCGGAAACCTTCCTCGGTGACCCGGATATCGACTTTGTCATGCTGGCAAAGGCGCAGGGTATCGAAGGCATGCGCGTGGATGAGCCGGGCGAACTGGAGGCGGCACTCAAACGCGGGAGCGACGCCCAAGCGGCGGGTGAACCCTATCTACTGGACGTGCGCATCACCAATGTCGGCGCGGGTGCGGACCAAAGCTGGTACATGCCGCACAAGGTGGGTGCAGCCTAAGGTCACCAAGACGGCGCCTCAAAGCAATCGATTGACGGTCTTTGAGGCACCGCTAACAGTTTTGAGGATTAATCCAGTTGCTCATAGGTGTTACGGATGACTAATAAGGTGTTTGCAGCCTACCCAGGTGGTCACCGTTCGTTAACTGACGCTATTATCGAAGCAGGGGAGCATTTAAAGAGCTTGATTGTTTGAAAAAAATTGATTTCCGTAACCACATCATCAATGCAGTTAGGAATGTCAATTTACACGCGATCGCAGAGGTTTCTGCTTCATCTGGAATGATTTTTCCGCTAGAGGCTTCTCCCGTTGGCTCCGGCGGCACAAAATGTGGTGATCTGCGCTTGCGTCGCGAGGTGCGTTCGCTTAATGTTCTCGCATGCCGAGCCGCTGGAAACATGACCGCCCGCTCTCCCGCGCCCAGTTCGAGGCGCGATTTCCGGATAATGCGGCCTGCGCCGACTATCTGGCGCGTCGCCGGTGGCCGGAGGGCTTTGTCTGCCCGGGCTGTGGCGTCACGAAGGGATGGCTGCTGAAGACCAAGGCGTTCACCTGGGAGTGCGCGGCCTGCCGGCGGCAGACGTCCGTGACCGCAGGCACGGTCATGCACGGCAGCCATCTGCCGCTGAAGACCTGGTTCACGGCGATCCATATCGTAACCAGCCACTCCAACGGGATCTCCGCCCTGCAACTGCAGGCCCAACTGGGCCTGGGCAGCTACAAGAGCGCCTGGCTGCTCCTGACGAAGCTCCGCCGCGCCATGGTCGATCCCGAGCGAAGCCTTCTCGAGGACGTCGTCGAAGTTGACGAGACCGAGATCGCCTTGCGCCATAAGGACGACCCGCCCGCTGGCGGTCAAGGCCGCAGCTCGCAGGGCAAGATGCTCGTTGCCGGCGCGGTGGAGCTCTTGCCCGAAGGCAAGCCGCGCCGCATTCGTCTCGCGCCGATCGCCGACTTCTCCGGCGCCACGCTCAAGCCCTTCGTCGTCGCGGTCGCCGCCGCCGGTGCCCGCGTCGTCACGGACGGATGGTCCGGCTACAATGGCCTGCCCGACCATGTGCACGAGCCGAAAGTCGTCGGCAAGATGGCCGCCCACATCATCCTGCGCTGGACCCATCGCGTCTTTTCAAACCTCAAGAGATGGGCGCTCGGGACCTACCATGGCCTCCGTCGCCAGCACTTCAGGCGTTACCTCGACGAGTTCGTCTTCAGGTGGAACCGTCGCCGCCACACAGCCGTGGCGTTCGATACCCTGCTCGGCCTCGGAGCCCGCCTCGCGCCAGCAACCGCCCGCGACTTCGTCGAGCAGCGCGTCTGAGAGTACCAGATCACGGCGCCACACCCCGGAATGCGAGATCGCCGTCGCCTGTCCGCGGTGCATCCAACCGTCTCGAGCCGCTGCCTACGTCGATCAGAATTGCTCAGAGCCCTGCATGCACCAGGAAGCCATCACCCGCGCCGCCATCCGAAACATCAACATCTCGCAGCGCCGGAACGAAAGGGAGAAGCCTCTTCCGCTATTAGCGGACTATATCGTAGATTAAAAACATCATAATATGCGGGCGGCTTTTTTGTTAGATTTATCCCATGCGTTTAATATCGAAGCATTGATAATTCAATATAAACATTTGCCTACTCTGCTAGATTATCGTGATTTTGTCAAAAATTCGACGTTCAAGGATGAAACCGAACAGCATGTGGAAGCATTTGCTAGTAGGCTGTTGAAGAAGTCATTCTTTGCGAGCGGTAAGGATGGTGTCGTGGCTATCGAAGAAGTTTAGCTCGATTTCAAGCGCTCCGTCGTCCATGAGTTCGGCGGATCCGGTTCCGCGGACTTCGTCGCCTTCGTCGAAGCCCTCGAAGTGGAAGAAAACGATCGTGCGGCCATATTCGAGCCTCAAGCCCGCATCGAGCGCGCCGAAGGCGAAGGAGCCGTGTCCGTTCGCTTCGAAGCAAACGGTGGCCGGTTCAACCAGATCGGGGTGTTCGGCGTCCCATAGGTCGCGGTTTGTGATGCGCCAGCGGCCGAGCAGCCGGCAGTCCGCCGGGCCGCTCATGGTGACGCTGCCATCAGTTTCGGCAGGCGAAACCTTCGCGTGGATCATGAAGTGCCGGAGGCTCGTCCGGGACTACGAGCAGCTTCCCGCCGTCGCTGAAACCCTGATCGTCATCGCTGCATCTGCTACGCTGCTCCAGCGCTGGCCGTGATGCTTCTCAAACACGCTCTTACAAAATTGTTATTGTGGTATGGCTTTCTTGGAGTGGTAAATAAAAATATGGAAACGATATATATTTATGATCGCGCCTACGACATTAGAAGGCCGGATGCCGAGCGAAATAATGATGAGGCAGAGGTACTATACTGTGTAAATCAAGTATTTCTGTTGGACCTCGGGGTCTCCTAAATGTCTA
>CAWEBB010000001.1:0-21577 GCA_963807085.1 uncultured Alphaproteobacteria bacterium | reverse complement strand
AATCGATCCCCTCGAACGATCATGCATGTTGATACCCCTCCTGGTGAGGCTGAATCGATTCTCAGATCAAGGTGGTTAATGGTGTGGTTGCGGAGGTCACGGACCGCGTTGATCACGGAAGGAGAGTTTTGGAACAGGTAAGCTCCGGTCGGCTGACGGTCGATCAGGAGACGCTTCTGCCTGATTTGCACATAGATCCAATTGACGGGGATGTTTAGCCGAGCGGCCAATTGTGTGGCGCTGAGCGACGTGGACTCCTGGGCCCATCGGTGGCGCTGCACCGTTATCCTGATCCCGGCGCCGAGCCGGATCCGCTGTACGGTAATCGGCAGGACCTTGTCGGCGCAATTGGGCGAGCGGTGCCCCTCGCGGGTGAGGACGGCAGCAATCTCATCGTCAGGCATGCCGGCTTTTGCGAGATCGAGCAGCCGCACACGCATTTCTTCTCCGCGCGTGAGCTTGGCGACGGAGTTGACCTTCATCTTTACCTCAAGCTCGGTCACCGCGCCGCCGCGCCACACGATCCTGACCCGAGGACGTCGCGCTCGCCGCGATCGAGAACGACCTTTTCGATCAGGCACCGCAATAGCGCCTTGCGTTTCTATCCGTTGTGGCGTCGTCTGCCCAGATCTGCGGCAAACGACCGGACAGGGCGACGACCTTGCTGTTCAGGGGCTTGCCCAATGGTATCTGCGTGACGGGCTCCGCCAAAGTTTGCCGGGTAAGGGCTTCCTCTGCGGTGCGGACCTCGATCAATGCCGCTTCCCACCGACGTTCGAGTTCACCGGCGACAAGCCGGTTATCAGGATCGACGCGGTTGAACTGACGCTCAGCCAGTGCCGCAGCATAGCGCTTGCGGCGCTTAAGCTCGCGCTCCGCGCTGGTGCGCAAGGCCTTGTCGACCTGCTGCTGTGTGCGCCGCGCCCGCGCCAGCGCGTCAAGCTCGGCGGGCGCCAGCGCCGCCAGGAATGCGTCGGCCACGGCGGCATCCACACCGGAAGCGCGGATGTGCTGGCACACTGGCAAGCCCGTGTGGGTGCGCAGGTGATTGCACACATACTCTCCGCCACCTTTGTAGCGAACGTACATCTTGTGCCCGCATCGCCCGCACCAGGCGATGCCGTGCAGCAGAAGTTCGCCGTTGCGCGGAGCACCTCTCGTTTTGTTGCGCATGTACTCGGCCCGATTGTCTCGCACGATGTCGCGGATCTTCTCATAGGTTGGCCAGTCGATGTAGGGCGGATACCGGTCCTTCACGACAATCCGCCATTCATCCACCGGCCGCGCGACTTTTGCCGGCGAACCGCCTCCGCACGCAGCGCCACGGAGGCGGGTTCGTCCATAGACGAAGGCACCGGCATAAGCAGGGTTCTTCACCCTCGCTGTCACCGCGCAGACTGTTGCTCGCGCCCAGCGCAGTTCACCGTGCCGGTCGCGGCGCGGCAGCGCCAGACCACGATCGTTCAGCATGCGCATGACCTTGGCGACGGTGCGGAACTTCAGGAATGTCTGGAACACAAGCTCAAGCCGTTCCTGAACGGCGAGATCCGGATCCTTCGACAACCACCCCGCTTGGATCGCGCATCAGGCCGATCGGCAGCATGAGGGCAAGCTCGCCGCGTTCGGCCTTGGCGAGCAGACCCGCGGTCAGACGGCTGCGGATCGTATGCAGCTCAAGCTCTGAGATTGTCCCCTTCAGGCCGAGAAGCAGGCGGCCGTTGGTACTGCCGGGATCATAGACGCCATCGCGATCGGCAATCAGGCAGCCGCGCAGGCCGCAGATATCCAGGAGCGGGTACGAATCGGAACAGTTGCGGGCAAGCCGGGTCACATCGATCGATAGGATCAACCCGATCTCGCTGAGACCAACACGTCCGACCAGTTCCTTGAAGCCATCCCGCCTTGCAGCAGAGGCTCCACTCAAGCCAAGATCGGTATCGACGACGTCAATATCGGCGTCATGCCAGCCGAGTTCGCGGGCGCGCTGACGAAGCGCGTACTGCAGGCGCAGGCTCTCTTCGTCGCTCACCACCTGATGCGGTGTCGACTGTCGGACGTAAACCACCGCCCTGCGCGCCAGATGGGTCGGCTTGACCAACTCGGACTTCACGAAACACCTCCGCCAGAACCGCGGCGATATCGTCGAGGATTTGACGCCGCAAAGCTGGGGACAACGTCGCCCACAAGCTCTTGGGGTCTATGCTCATGATCTTCGAGACATTCCGCCACCGCAACAAGAGACCGCCTCAACGCTCAATTTAATCTGATTTTCGCGTCTTCGGCATACTGCTGCGTTGCTGCTGTCGGGATCAGCAACGTTGATCCATTATGATGCTCAACTTCATACGATGGCGGAGAATTGCCGCCTGCATGTGCCACTTGGCGGATCACGCGGAAGGACCGCCCATAAAGCGGATGACGCGGATCCAATACCCGGACCACTTCGTCCGATGGTTCGTCAGAATCCACCAGCAGGGATATTCCTGTAGACCCTCGAACAGGGCCTCAACTGTGCCTTGAAAGCCGCATCACGCCGTCCTTGATGGACGGCCAGGCGAACTTGCCCACCTCCAGCCGCTTGTAGGTCAGCACCAGCCCGTTTCCGTCCCAGACCAGGATCTTGATCCGGTCGGCGCGCTTGGCGCGAAAGACCACGACAATCCCGGAATGGGCCTTCAGCCCGAGTTCCTTCTCACATAGGCGGCCAGGCCGTCATGGCCCTTGCGGAAGTCCACGGGCTTGGTTGCGATCACGATCTTGACCGCCTGGGAGGGAACGATCACCGGGCGAGGCGCAGCGCAGCAGCGATCTCGGCGATCCGGTTGGCAGACGTGTCGGCGCCAAGACGGACCGTGATGCCGTCAACCTCAATCTCAATCAGCACCAGATCTCTGCAGCCTCCTCATCGAAAACTTCGAGCGCTGCGAAAGCCGGCATATCCTCTTGCCCGATCGCAACGTCGAGCTTTCCCTTCCGAGCCAAGCCCCGCCAGGTTGAGAGATGCTGCGGCGCCAGCCCATGGCGCCGGGCGACATCGCACACCCGTGCCCCCGGCTCGAAACTCTCCGCCACGATCCGCGCCTTCACGTCGTCCGGCCACGACCGCCGCCCTGTCGGCCCCTCCAGAACCTCCATTCGCGTAACACTGCCGCGAATGTTGTCTAACAAATGGATGTCATTTTGGACGAAACGTTTCATTTCACGATCCTTCTCATCAGGATCGTTTCAACCTTTTCACCACCCTCAACAACGTGGGGCGCACGCATCGCTCTGATGTCCGCTGTCAAGGTTTTGCGTGCAGCAACTTGTCCGATACTGGCATCGGTTTGTTCGCGGGGATGGTTGCGCATGGGCGGAGGCGGAACCGAAGGACGTCGGTGATCAAGCTCTGATGCGCGGATTGGCTACCGCATTTCCGATTTTGCGTCCGGGGCTGTTCCGATCTTACTGCGGGCGTCGGCTCTTGGCCGGCCTCAAAGCGTCTGACGGACTTACCCCCTGCCGGGGTTCCGCCTCCACCCATGCGCAAGGAAATAGCGCACTGCAACCCGATCAGGCTGACCGCGCTTCTTTGGCAACCGCCCACATGAAGGCGGCCAGTTCCCGGGCGATGGCCGTGCAGACCACTGTTGTTCGCTTGCCGCGTCCGCTCAACATGCGATAGCGGGCCGTCAGGCGGCTTTGCGCCTTCCACGCGATCTCGCGCACCTTCGGTGGCGCCTGCTCCAGCCGGTACAGCTTTTTCGCACCGACCTTCGGCGGATGCCGGTAGGTCCAGGCGCTCTCGATGAGCATATGCCGTACCCGACTATTGCCCGCCTTGGTGATGCCGCTCCGCCTGATCGTATCGCCGGTAGAGCGCTCGCCGGGAACCAGGCCGAGATAGCCCATGAGCTGGCGTGGGTTCTCGAACCTGCTGGCGTCGCCAACCTCCGTGGCAAAGGTTACAGCTACGATCAGATCAACCCCGCGCAGCGCCTGCAGCGCACGGACGACCGGCGCTAACGACCAGCGCGGGACAAATTCTTCGATCGCGCCTTCCAACCGGTCAACCCGTTCCTTCGATACCCTTACCGCTTCGATCATCTCCTGCAGCGCAATCTGATGGGCCGGGTGATCGAACTGCTGTTCCTGGAGCCAGCGCAGGTAGCGCATCGTCCAGCTTCTCTTGCGGGGATAGGTCCGGCCATGCTTCAGCATGAAAGCGCTGACCTGCTGGCGGTGTACCCGAAGGGTCTCCACCGCTGCCGCCCGCGCCCGAACCAGGTCCCGCATGGCTTCGTGGCCTTCGTCGGGAACCCACACCCCCGTCAACTCGCCGGCCCGCAACAATCGCGCGAGCGAGAGCGCGTCGCGGCGGTTCGTTTTCACCCGGTCGCCCGGCCGCCTCGGAATCAGCGAGGGAGCAACCACCATGCACTCGTGCCAAGGGAGCGGATCAGGCGGTAAAGCCCATAACCCGTCGGGCCGGCTTCGTAGCAGAAATGCGCGCGGTCGAACCTGCCGGTGATGCGTTCGACAACCCGGCGCATGCTGGCGGCCGACGCGTCGACCTCGCCGTAATAACGCACCTCTCCGTCTCGTCCCCCATCCGCTATCGCAATCGCGTTCCTGAACTTGGCGACGTCTATCCCAATGAATGCTTCCTTGGCCATGGCTTGTCCTCCAGCCGTGGGGATCGGCCCGGCCCATCCGAGCCACCCTCGGACCCAAAGCTTAGAACGAGCCACCTCGACAACCGAGACGGACATACGGTCTTACTATGAACCTGATGCTGGCGATGTGGATCCAAGCGGTGGAACTTTCGACCGAGCATCCAGCGTCCGGCAAACCCGGCGCGGTTAAATTCCACTTAACCAACCTGTTCAGATTTCCCAGGCCAGCTCTGCCCGTTAATGGGCGGTGGTATTAGCCAGTATCGCTACTGCTTGTCATGCGCTTGGCGCCTATCTTTTCTCCGCAAGCGGTGGCGGAGTTCGCCGACTATTCCGCGTCGAAAGACCAGGACGCAGGCAATGAAGACGACACCCTGAATGATCGTCACCAACGATCCGTAGTCGGCGAGATAATCCTGCAGCCCTACCACAAAGGCTGCTCCCACGACCGGGCCGAATATTGTGCCCAAGCCGCCAATCAGGGTCATCAGCACGACTTCACCCGACATCGCCCAAAACACATCGGTCAGCGAGGCGATATGAAATACCAATGCCTTGGTAGCGCCAGCTACGCCCGCAAAAGTAGCAGAAAGAACGAACGTCAATAGCTTGTATTGGTCGATCCGGTAGCCGAGGGAAATGGCGCGCTGCTCATTCTCTCGGATCATCTTTATCACCTGGCCGAACGGCGAGCGGATAATCCGATAGATCGACAGAAAGCCGGCGACGAAGATGGCGAGGACCAGGTAATAGAATGGCAGGTTTTCGCCGATGGACACCAAGCCGAATAGATCGTTTCGCGGCACTCCCTGAATGCCGTCCTCGCCATGGGTAAACGGCGCCTGCAAATAGAAAAAGTACATCATCTGCGCGAGCGCGAGCGTGATCATGGCAAAGTAGATGCCGTGCCGGCGGACGGCGAGCCCACCGACAACAACGCCCAACGCCGCGGCGTAGGCCGTACCGATTAGAATGCACAGCTCTGCCGACAGGCCCCATTCCTTGGCCGCGTGCGCCGAAACATAGGCCGCCGAACCGAAAAACAACGCGTGGCCAAACGAGAGCATTCCACCATAGCCGAGCAACAGGTTATAGGCGCAGGCGAAGAGTGCAAAACAGAGCGCCTTCATCAAAAAGACAGGATAGATAATGTAAGGCGCGCCAATCAGGGCGGCGACGAACAGCAGGAAGAGCAGCGCGTTATGCTTGCCGATCCCTTCCGCAGCGGTAGTGGGTTGGGGCATCACTTCAAATTCTCCCGAACAGACCCACCGGCCGCAGCAACAGGACCAGAACCATGATAACGAAGATCACCGTATTAGAGGCTTCGGGGTAGAAGACCTTCGTCAGGCCCTCAATAACGCCCAGCATGAAGCCGGTGACGATCGCCCCTAGGATCGACCCCATGCCGCCGATCACCACCACCGCGAACACCACGACAATGATGTTGACGCCCATGAGCGGGCTGACCTGATAGATCGGTGCGGCCAGCACACCGGCAAACGCGGCCAGCGCCACGCCCAGGCCATAGGTCAGCGTGACGATGACCGGTACGTTGACGCCAAATGCCTGCACCAATCCCGGGTTCTCGTTTGCCGCTCGCAGGTAGGAGCCAAGGCGCGTACGCTCGATTAGGAACCAGGTACCGAAACATACCGCGATGGCGGCGACAATCACCCATCCCCGGTAATATGGGAGAAACATGAAGCCGAGGTTTTCCAGTCCGCGCAATTCCTCCGGCATCGGATAGGGCTGGCCGGAGCTGCCGAATTGCTCTCGAAACAGCCCCTCGATCACCAAGGCGACGCCGAACGTCAACAAAAGACCGTAGACATGGTCGAGCCGATAGACATGCCGCAGCAGCAACCGTTCGAGAACGATCCCGATCGCTCCGACAATCAGCGGCACCAGCAGCAGCGACCACCAGTACCCGATCCCCAAATAATGAAGCAACAACCATGCGGTGAAGGCGCCCAGCATATATTGGGCTCCATGCGCAAAGTTAATGATGTGCAGGAGTCCAAAAATTACGGCTAGGCCAAGGCTGAGAACGGCGTAGAAGGCGCCGTTAATCAAGCCTATCAGCAATTGCCCGAACAGCGCCGGAGGCGAAATTCCCAATAACTCCAACATTAGCTGTTTCGCCTCCGTCGCTACCCCAAATTTGCCGGTTTATATGCGTTACTTATTAACCAGAGAGCAGCCGCCCTCCTCCAATGGGCGAAACGCTTCTTCACCGGGAATGGTGCGCACGAGCTTGTAGTAATCCCAAGGCTTCTCCGATTCCGAAGGCGCCTTCACTTCGAAAAGGTACATGTCGTGGATCTTGCGGCCATCCGGCCGGATGTACCCCTTGCCGAACAGCTTGTCGTCGGTCTCGATCTCCTTCATCTTTGCGACCACGTCGTCGCCGGACTGATCCTTGCCCAGCGCCTCAATCGTCTTGAAATAGTGCATCAGCGCCGAATAATAGCCTGCCTGCACCGAGGTCGGCATTTTGCCGAAGCGATCGTAAAACCGCTTCGACCATTTTCGCGTCTCATCGTTCGCGTCCCAGTAGAAGGCTTCGGTGAGTTGCAGGCCCTGCGCGGTCTGGAGTCCAAGGCTGTCCACATCGGTGATGAACATCAGAAGGCCGGCAAGCTTTTGGCCGGCCTGGACGAGGCCAAATTCGGACGCCGCATTGATTGCGTTGACTGTGTCTCCGCCCGCATTCGCGAGCCCGACCACGTCTGCGCCGGAGGCCTGGGCCTGCAGGACAAAGGAGGAAAAGTCCGAGGTATTGAGCGGATGGCGAACGCTGCCGAGCACCTCGCCGCCATTGGCCTCGACTACCTCTGTCACGTCCTTTTCAAGCGCGTAGCCGAACGCGTAGTCGGCGGTCAAGAAGAACCAGGTTTTACCACCGGCTTTCACCACGGCCGAGCCGGTGCCTCTGGCGAGCGCTGCCGTGTCGTAGACCCAATGCACCGTATTATTGTTGCAGGCTTCGCCGGTAATCGTTGTTGCCGCCGCATCGGTGACCAGCAAGACGCTGTTCTTCTCAGCCACCATCTGCTGCACGGCCAAAGTAACAGCGGAAGAGGAGGCGCCGATGATCATGTCCACACCATCCGCATCGAGCCATCGGCCCGCGACCGAGAGGCCGACGTCGGGCTTGTTTTGGGTATCGGCGGACACGAGTTCTATCGGCTTGCCGAGGACCGTTCCTCCCCAATCCTCAATGGCCATCTCCGCGGCAACCACGGCTCCCGGGCCGTTGATGTCGGCATAAAGGCTCGACATGTCTGTCAACACGCCGATCTTGACCACGTCGCCGGATATTTCCGCATTGGCCCCACCGCTGGCCAATGCCATTGCGGCGATCATCGCCGCTGCAAGTTTCGTTCTCATCTCAACACTCCATTTCGTTATCAGGGGCCACGAAAAACCGTCGGCCATTAGAATTCGCCGATGGTATCCACCAAGGTAGCGGCAGAGGAAGATGCCGGGACCAGCAGATTGGTGTTTTCGGTTCCGGTCCATCGATTGGCAATAAAGCGGCCGGTATCCGGCCAATCCTGCGCAACTGCACAATACAGTCCTAATAGGTTGCCAAACACCGGTTTTACCCAATCTTCAATCGGTGGCTGCGCTCAAAGATGCGGTGCAGACTGCTTTGCCTGTCGCCGCGAACCGGCAAATTTTTGAATCCCGTTTCAAACATGGCGCTTCCTTCCATTCGTGTTGCTATTGTGTGCGATTAAAGGTGTGGGGCTGGTGAACTCGAACCGTCTTAAATGCCCAGATGCGCCTCCAACTCATGCATTCGCGCTGACAGTTCCTCTCGGGCGAGTTCGTCGACAATCCGCCCTTGCTCGACCACACAAAATCGATCCGCTACCTGGGCAGCAAACCGGAAATTTTGTTCAACTAACAGTATGGTGAAGCCTTTTTCTTTCAGTCTTTGGATACAGTGTCCGATCTGCTGGATAATGACCGGCGCCAAGCCTTCGGTTGGCTCGTCGAGCAGCAGGAATTGCCCGCCGGTACGCAAAATTCGCGCAATCGCCAGCATCTGCTGTTCGCCGCCCGAAAGCTGTGTCCCACGGCTGGTCGCGCGTTCGCGCAGGTTGGGAAACATCTCGTAAATGTCGGCGGCCGACATGCCACCCGCTCGGATCACCGGCGGCAGCATCAGGTTCTCGGTCACGGAGAGCGACGCAAAGATTCCGCGTTCCTCCGGGCAGTAGGCCATGCCGAGCCGGGCGATCCGGTGAGAAGGCATGCCAATCGTCTCTGTTTCCGCAAATACGACCGACCCCTTGCGGTCCGCCACCATCCCCATGATCGAGCGAAGCGTCGTGGTCTTGCCTGCGCCATTGAGGCCGACCAGCGTCAGCACTTCGCCCTCTCGAACATCAAAACTGATGCCCTGCAGCACATGTGACTGGCCGTAATAGGCGTGAAGATCGGAAACGCTCAACAACGGTTTCGCGCTAGGCGGCATCGCTAGGCGTCCCCAAATAGGCTTCCATCACCCGGGGATCCTGCGATACCTCGGCATAAGGCCCTTCCGCCAGAACCTCCCCGCGCGTCAGCACGGTGATCGTATCCGACAAATCCGCGACGACCGACAGATTGTGCTCTACCAGTAAGACGGTGCGACTGCGGGCGGCATCGCGGATCAAATCCGTGATCCGGCCGATATCGCCGTAGGTAAGCCCTGCCATCGGCTCGTCCAACAGCATCATTTCTGGGTTCAGGGCCAGCGTCGTGGCCAGTTCCAGTGCCCTTTTGTGGCCATAGGGCAGCATTGCCGCCTGGGCGGCATGGGCGTCGGCGAGACCCACCGTCTCCAAATGGTGCATCGCTTCTTCGTTCAAGGCGTTGAGGCTGCTTTCCGACCGCCAGAAGTGAAACGTCGTGCCGAGCTTGCGCTGCAATGCCACCCGCACGTTCTCCAGAGCTGTCATATTGCCAAAAACGGCGGAGATTTGGAACGACCGAACCAATCCAAGCCTCGCGACATTGGCAGGCTTCACGCGAGTGATATCCTGGCCGTTGTAGACAATGCGCCCGGCACTGGGCTCCAGGAATTTGGACAACATATTAAAATAGGTTGTTTTGCCCGCACCGTTTGGACCGATCAGTGCGTGGATAGAGCCACGACGTACTGACAGACTGACTTCTTTGACGGCTAAGAACCCATTGAATTCCTTGCTCAACCCTTCGGCGCTCAGAATGATGTCGCTCACTCTCTCTCCTCTGTTAGGGGTTGGTGTTTTTGGAAGCAATTGAGAAACGCGCGAAAGTTGGTGATGCCCTGAGGGGCGGCATATCATGGCGGTGTTCGGACGCCGTCCATTCTCTGCCGAGAAAGGGATATGCCACATGTCAGAGACTACCATCACCCAGCTGCCCGATCCATCGGGATTTGGCTCCGACCCATTCACCGACGTCCTCCGCGACGGGGCGCGCAAGCTGATCGAACAGGCGATCTGCGCGGAGTTGGCCGCGCTGATGGCCGCCTTTTCGGGAGAGAAGCTCGACGACGGTCGCGCGCGGCTGGTGCGCCATGGTCACTTGCCGGAACGCGAGGTGATGACCGGAATCGGCCCGGTGCCAGTGAAGGTGCCGCGTGTCCGTGATCGAAAGCCTGGCGCGGACAAGGTTAACTTCACGTCCAGCATCCTGCCGCGATACCTACGCAAGGCGAAATCGGTCGAAGAGCTGCTGCCGTGGCTTTACCTGAAAGGCGTGTCCACGGGCGATTTCACCGAGGCCTTGGAAGCGCTATTGGGCCCGAACGCCAAGGGCCTGTCCGCCAAGACCATCACGCGGCTGAAGGCCGATTGGTGGACAGACTACGAAGCTTGGCAAAAGCGCGATTTCGGCAGCCGGCGCTTCCTCTACATCTGGGCGGATGGCGTTTACTTCAAGCCGCGGATGGCTGAGGAAAAACAATGCGTTCTGGTGATCGTCGGAGCGGACGAATACGGCCGCAAGGAACTGCTGGCCATGACCGACGGCTTTCGCGAAAGCACCCAGAGCTGGCGCGAGGTGCTGCTCGATCTCAAGCGCCGCGGCCTGAAGCACGATCCCAAGCTGGCCATCGGCGACGGCGCGCTCGGCTTCTGGACGGCCCTGCGCGAGGTGTTCGCTACGACGCAGGAGCAGCGGTGCTGGCTCCACAAGACCATGAACGTGCTGAACGCGATGCCGAAGTCGGTGCAGGCCAAGGCCAAGGCGCATCTGCACGACATCTGGCAGGCCGAGACAAAGGCCGAAGCCAACGTCGCCTTCGATTTCTTCGTCGAAACCTACGACGTGAAATGGGACAAGGCGGTCGCCAAGCTGGTCAAGGACCGGGACGCGCTGCTGACCTTCTACGACTACCCGGCCGAGCACTGGAAACATATCCGGACCTCAAATCCGATCGAGAGCACCTTCGCCACCGTGCGGCACCGCACGAAACGCACCAAGGGCTGCCTCAGCCGCAAGACAGGCCTGGCCATGGCCTTTAAGCTGATGATGTCGGCGCAGAAGAAATGGCGCAAACTCGACGGCCGGAACCGCCTGCCCGAGGTCATCGCAGGGGTTGAGTTCCGCGACGGCCTCCGCCACCTTCAAACCGCCGCTTGATCAGGCGTCACCAACTTTTGCGCATATCTCGAAGCAATTCTGCCCTGAACTCTAAAGTGAACAGGCTATTGGCGTCTGCATTTTGGTTTTCCCGATAGTAAGTAGCGTAACGCGGAACGCAAGCGGCCAGAACTGTAAAGTGCTTTCGACCCACTCGGCCGCCGCTCCGGCAAAACCGTCACCGGCGACCAGCCGCAAGACCATCGCTTTACCTATGACGGCGATGAGGTGATTGTCGACACGAACGCCGCCGAGGCGTTGCGAGCCTCGCACCAATACTCTGCACATGGCGCGCCGAAGCAATACGTGTCGGAGACTGCTGCTGACGGCAGCCTAAATCGCACCGAATTTCCCGGAGAACGTTCGATCCCAGTTCCCTTCGCTCAGCCAATTGCCCTTGCGAACCGGTTCTGCGCCACGAGCCGTAGCCGGAATTTCGCCCTGTTTTCGAAGGTCATAGCGCGGGCTGTTGACTGGCCTCGGCGCGAAAGGTCAGAGAAGTGTTCTCTCGGAGCCGATAGTCTCCGGAGCTGGTGAGTTTGCCGATAAGGTGCCCGTTTGGAATGAGTTAAAAAACACGGCCAATTTCAGTGGTCAAAACGGGTCGGTTCGCAAAGCGCTTCGGGTACCGCCAGCTACTGGCATCGAACCCGGTACCGTTCACTCGCCCCTGCGGCTTGTTTCGCGGTGTTCGTCCTGCCGATCATCGGGGCTCAATTGCCGGACGCGCCGGGCAAATGAACTGATGGAGTTGTCTAATCGAGGTGGGAGGGTCAAGCCTCTTTTCGGCTCGAGATACGTTTGCCGGGTGCACGGTTGTCTTCGCGGTCGGCATCAGCCGCCGCATGATGGAGCTTCGCGGGAGGAGCCTTCAATGTGGACGACGCACTTTGCTGAGCCAGCGGTGCAACCCCATCAACGGAATAGCTCGGCCCACGTCCCGGCAGGGACGTCTCAAGCGTTCAGATCTTGAACGCTATCTTCCAGATTTCATGCTGTGGCTCCGGCGCTTCGGTCAAACAACTCGCCGGTCTTGAGCATCGCGTGCATCGTCACGGCCAGTTTTCGGGCTACGGCAACGGCAGCTCGCTTGAAGCCAACCCGCTCCCTAAGCTTGAGGCCCCATGTCCGCAGGACACTGTCGGCCAAACTGCGGGTCAGGATGAGTGTGGCGGCTTCGTAAAGAAGGCCGCGCAAATGACGATCGCCTCGTCGAGATATGTGGCCATCATAGTCTACCTCTCCTGATTGGTAGCGACGGATTGTCAGACCGAGCCAAGCGCCGACGGAGTGTAAAACTCGGCACTTGATCTGACGGACAGGCTACTCAGCAATGCTGAGAGCGGGTTTGTAGCTGTCAGATAAATCCGGCGTTCGGATGGTCTTTTCAACAGCGATGTGCAGCGTTTCCCGGAAGGTTTGCATGGGTGTCTTGCCATAGCAATACCTCCCAGAGTGTGGCCGTTGTTCGTTGTATTTTGCTAGCCAATAATCCAGGTCTGTCTGGAGTTCCTCAACAGAGCGGTAAAGTTTCTTGCGGAAGGCGATGTCGTAGAACTCATCCTTGATGGTCCGGTGGAAGCGCTCGCAAATACCGTTGGTCTGCGGGCTGTTCGCCTTGGTCCGCGTGTGGTCGATGTCCTCGACGGCCAGGTAGAGCTGATAGGCGTGGTTTTCGACCTTGCCGCAATACTCGGTGCCGCGGTCGGTCAGGATGCGTAGCAGGGCGATACCATGCTCGGCGTAGAACGGGATCACCCGGTCGTTCAGCAGATCGGCCGCCGTGATCGCCGTCTTTTCCGTATAAAGCTTGGCCTGAGCGGTGCGGGCGTAGGTGTCGATGAAGGTCTGCTGATAGATCCGCCCAACGCCCTTCATCGTGCCGACATAGTAGGTGTCCTGGCTACCAAGGAAGCCCGGATGGTCGCTCTCGATCTCGCCGTGGGCTGCCCGTTTCTGCTTGGCCTTTTCCAGCGCCGCCAATTGCTCTTCGGTCAGGAGAATGCCTTCCTGGGCCGAGCGGGCCTCCAGCGCCTTCAGCCTTTTCTTCATCGTCTCCAGGTCATGGCGCAGCCAGATCGAACGCACGCCGGACGATGAGACCATCACGCCCTTCTGCTGCAGTTCCCAGGACGCCCGCTTCTGGCCCAGCGCCGGGTTCTCGATGGCCAGATCAACGACGGCTTTCTCCACGTGCTCGGGCACCCGGTTCTTCAGCAGCGGCTTGCGGCGCGAGAGATCAATCAGCGCTTCGGCCCCGCCCTGCTCATAAAGATCGCGGAACCGGTAAAAGCTGTCCCGCGAGTACCCCATCACCTTACAGGCCTGGCTGACGCTGCCGAGCTGCTTGGCTAGCTCCAACAGCCCCAACTTTGGTTTGATGATCTTATCTTGAATGCTGGTCATGGATCGACACTCCTCATTTGCGCTCCAGTGGAGCAAGAGTGGCAGATCAAGTCACGTGCTTTACACTTCAGGGTCCAGCGCGCTTGCGTATCCTTCTGCGCTGCCTTGTTCGGTTGGTCCAGCCAGATTTCCTCGGCCGACTTTCGGGCCTTGATCGCGGCTTTCTCGTCCTCGGTGTTCCGTTGCTTCGGCGCGGGCACCAGGCTCGCATCGATGATAGCCGATCGGGGTCGAGCACAGGTCTGCCCGCCGATTGGGATGTAGCCTTTCTTCTGTAACTGCCAGTCGAAGGCCTTCATCACCCGCTTGAGCGTGCCGATCTCGGTCAGTTTGTTGCGGAAGAGCCGGATCGTGTTCTCGTCCGGCGTCGGACCGCCAAGATCGAAGCCCAAAAACCGCATCCACGAGAGCCGGTCGCGGATCATGAACTCCATCTTTGCGTCCGACAGATTGTGCTGGGCCTGCAGGATCAGGGCCTTGAACATCGAGACCGGATCGAACGGCGGCCGTCCGCCCTTGCGGCCATCGCCATAGCCGAGGCCCTCCACCAGCCAGCCGCGGAAATACTCGAAATCCACCGTCGCATCGAGCACCTCCAGCGGGTCGCCGTGCTCGCTGAGCTTCTCCAGATGCTCCGAAAGGCTGAAAAATCCGCGCTGCTCCATCGGACTGCTCCATCAATGCGATAGGCCAACTGAATTACAAATTCGGAAAGTGCGCGAGGTTAATGCGGGTGTCCAGCTCGTCGATCAGCCCTGTAAAATCATCTCAATTGGCATGCGCGACTGGGCACACCGGTTCTGATCAGTCCACGTTGGTATCAGACCATTCAGCCGGCACATTCCCTGCAAATGACCTTGTGCCCTTTGGGTGCGGCGTATTACTCTGCCGGCTTGGTGAGTCCGGCGAGTTCGGCCTCCAGTGCCCTCTCGACCGCGCCGCGTGGCGCCGTGAACCGCGCAAGCAGGTCATAAAGCACCGGCGTTACGAAAAGCATCAGTGTGCTCGATAGCCCCAGTCCGGCAATGATCACCGTGCCGATGGCGATGCGACTTTCGGCGCCGGCGCCGCGTCGCCAACACCAGCGGCAATGCGCCCAGAACGGTGGAAATCACGGTCATCATGATCGGGCGCAGCCGCAGCACCGAGGCCTCAATCACCGCCTCGCGCACGCGTCAGCCCCTGGTCGCGCAACTGATTGGCGAATTCCACGATCAGAATGCCGTTCTTGGCAATCAGCCCGATCAACAAGATGATGCCGATCTGGCTGTAGACGTTGAGCGACAATCCCCCGATCGCCATGGCATAGATTGCCCCGGCCACGCCGATCGGTACCGTCAGTATGATGACAAACGGGTGGATGAAGCTCTCGAACTGCGCGGCCAGCACCAGAAACACGATCAGCAGCGCCAGAACGAAGACGATATTGGCTCCTACGACGTATCCTTGAGCGTGCGCGACTGGCCATCATAGCCAAGGCGGCCTCGGCGGCAGGATATCGGCCGCTGCTTCCTCCAATGCTGTCGAGCGCCGTGCCGAGGTCAAAGCCCGGCTCCAGGGCGGCGCTGAGATGGATCGAGGGCAGCCGGTCGAAGCGGCGCAGCGAGGGCGCGGCGGCATTCTCCGACAGTGTCACCAGCGCGCCGAGCGGTATCAGCGTCTGCCCGTCGCCGGAGCGGATAAAGATGTTCGAGATGTCGGACGGGATCCGCCGGTCGGCATCCTCGGCCTGCACGATCACCGGATATTCTCGCCCGCGGCCGACGAAGCCTGTTACCTCCCGCGAGGCGAACATGGTCTGTAAGGTCGCGGCGATTACCTCGGCGGGGATGCCCAGATCGTCGGCACGTTGCCGGTGGATATTAACATCAAGTTGCGGCAGGTTCTCCTCGAAGTTAATCTCGGGATTAACCAGGCCGGGGTCTGCTCGGCACGCGCCAGCATCTCGTTCGCCCAGCCTTTGACGCTCTCGAAGTCGGGGCCGCCGATCACCACCCGCACCGGCGTCGAACTGCCGCGCAACCCGAGGCCCGCCGGGGTCACTGGAAAACCGCGCGCGATGGTCACCTCGCCCATCCGCGGCGCAATATCGCGCACGATCGCATCGACGTTGCGCTCGCGCTCGTCCCAGGGTGCCAGGCGAAACACAACGAAGGAGCGCCAAGTACGCCCGCCCCAGCCGGTGAAGGTGAAGACAGTCTCGATCTCGCCGGAGGCATGCAGCGGCGCGAGAATTTCCTCGACCTGCCGAGCCGCGCGGTCGGTGTGGGTAACCGTACTGCCCTGTGGAGAGGTGAGCGGCACGAAACCCACGCCGCGATCTTCGCGCGGAGCCAGTTCCCGCGGCAGCCCCTCGTAGAGAGGCGTTGCGCCAGCGGTCACGGCTACAGCCACAGCCAAAACCACGAGCGGCATGCGCACCGCACCGCGAAGCGCCTTCCGGTAGGATCGCTGATACCAGATCTCGCGCCGCGGTCCGGCCGCGAGTTGGCCGACCGGTGCGGCATGCCGGCTGGGCCGCAGGATTTTGAGGCGAGCGCCGGACACGCCGAGAGCGCGACGAACGTGGAGATCGCCACCGTCCCGGCCATGACCCAGCCAAACTCGACGAAAAGCCGCCCCACCTGGCCCGGCATGAAGGAGAGCGGCACGAATACGGCGATCAGCGTCAGCGAGGTCGCAATGACGGCGAACGTCACCTGCGCCGAGCCGCGGTAGGTGGCAACGATTGGGCTCTCACCGTCCTCGATGCGACGCTGGATGTTCTCCAGCACGACGATGGCGTCATCTACGACCAGCCCGATGGCGAGCAGGAGCGCGAGCAAAGTCAGCGTGTTGAGCGAGAAGCCCAGGGCGCCGATGAGAATGAAACTGCCGATTAGCGCCACCGGGATGGTAATGGCGGGAACCATCGTCGCGCGCAGGCTGCGCAGGAAGAGCAAGATCACCAGCACCACCAACACCAGGGAGATGCCGAGCGCGATCGTCACCTCTCGGATCGAGGCGCCGACGAAGATCGCGTCATCCGAGCCGACGATGATCTCCATTCCTTCGGGCAGGCTGTCCTGTAGCGCCGCAATCTCTCCCCGCACGGCGCGCGAGATGGCGAGCGTGTTCGATTGGCTCTGGCGCAGGATTGCCAAGCCGATAGCATCGCGCCCGTCGCTACGCGCAATCACCGTGTCATCTTCGACGCCGGGCGCGACCCGCGCCACATCGCCCAGCCGAACCGGATAGCCCGCCACCTGGTCGAGCACGACATCCCGGAAGTCATCGATGCTTCGCAGCCGGCTGTTCAGCCGTACCGTGAGTTGCCGTTCGGCAGAGATCACCTCGCCCGCCGGCAATTCGATGTTATTGCGCTTCAGCGCGGCCTCGACATCGGCCACCGTCAGGTTGCGCGCCGCCAACGCCCGCCGGTCGATCCAGATCCGCATCGCAAACGCGCGCTCGCCATAGATCTCGATATTGGCAACCCCGTCCAGCGTGGCCATCCGGTCGACGACGAACCGGTCGATGTAATCGGTGATCTCGGCCGTGGTCATCCGATCCGACGTCACGGCGAGGCGCATCACCGGGTCGGCGTCGGCATCGCTCTTGACGACCTGCGGTTCGTCCGCCGCTTCGGGGAGGTCGCCGCGCACCCGGCCCACCGCATCGCGCACATCGTTGGCCGCGACATCGACGTCGCGCGATGTCTCGAACTCGATCGTTACTTGGCTGCGCCCCTGGCGGCTCTCCGAACTGATCGAGCGGATGCCGGCGATCGATGCGACCGCGCCCTCGATGGTCTCGGTGATGTCGGTGTCGATCACCTCGGATGCCGCACCGCGGTAGGTGGTAGTGACGCTGACTACCGCGTTGTCGACATCGGGCAACTCGCGGATCGGCAGGGTCTGCACGGCGGCAAGGCCGAAGACGATGATCAGCAGGCTGGCCACTGCCGCCAGCACCGGCCGGCGAACGGAGAGACCGGAGAGCGTCATGAGCGGTTGTCACTCTGAATTGAGGTTGCCTGTCCGACCACCCCGGCCTGTCCGCCGAGGAGCTCCACCTTCGACTTGTCGCGAACCCGCTGCAGACCGCGGATGACGACACGCTCACCCGCCTCCAGACCCGAGACTATGGCAATGCTGCCGTCACGGCGCATCCCGGTTTCAACCGACCGGCGATGGGCGGTGTTGTCGCCGACGACGTAGACATAAACCTCGGCCGCCTGCACCACAATCAACTCTTCCGGCACGACCAGAAACTCGGATTCCGACAGGATAATCTCAAGCGCCATAAACATCCCCGCCGGCAGCAGGTTTTGCGGATTGGGCATCACCGCGCGGACGCGAAAGGCGCGGCTTACGGGGTCGATGCGATTGTCGATCGCCGCCACCGTTCCCAGAAAGTTGTGATCCGGGAAGGCGACACTGCGGCTTGAGACGCGCTGGCCGATCGAGATCTCCTCAAACAGCATCTCCGGCAGCGTGAACTCGACCTCGATCTCCGACAGATCGTCGAGCCGCGCCAGGACAGTGCTATCATCGACCCGGGCGCCAATATCGTAGTTCGTCAGCCCGACAACGCCGGCAAAGGGTGCGCGCACCGTGCGGTCTTGGAGCCGCCACCGCGCCCGGTCGAGCGACGCATTCGCCTCTGCATGCCGAGCCTGCGCCTCCTCCAGGGTGGCCATTGCTGCGGCATTACGGCTTTGCAGGCTCTTGATGCGATCGAGCGACTGTTTTGCCTCGAGGAGGCGCGCCTCGGCTTCGGCCAAGTCGGCGCGCTCGATCTCGTCATCCAGCCGGACCAGCACTGCCCCGGCCGGAACGGCCTGGCCGGAACTCGATAAGCAGGTCCGTCACCCGGCCCGAGACGAGGGGGGTAATTTCCACCGACCGCCGCGCCCGGCTTGTGCCGACGGCTTCCACGGTGCGCCGCAAGGTGCGCATCTCGGCCTCCGCCACTTCGACGATGACAGGCCGGGGCTCGGGCGCGCGCGCAGCTTCGGTCGACGTATCGACGAAAATATGTTGATACGCCACGTACCCGCCATAGACGGCTCCCGCGAGCAGCACCATGACAAGTATTTGTTTCCAGACTGGCATGCATCCCACTAGCCATTGCGTTCACATCGGAGAGATAGCACGCTAGTGTCTTTGGTGGTATTTTTGTGAGTATCAATTCTTATGGTGGGGGGGCTATGTCCCCTCGAGAGCCGGATCCGTTGGGTCGTCCGCAAGGGCATCATGCCGAACACTGGGCTCGGGCGCCTCGTTGGGCGCAAACCCCGCATGGTCGCCCTGGGGGCATTTACACACACGCCCCGGGTTTACCGGAGGGGGGCGGGCCACCCCATAATCACAATATCAGCGAAACCGATAGGTTAATGCGGGTGTCCAGATTGGAAATGCGCTCGGCCAGTGCACGATCCGAGCCTGCGATACCCTGCACGCGCTATTCGCCCTTACTGGCAACGACCGACGGTGCGGGTCATTGCCTCATTACCTTCTGAAGTGGGTTGGAAGGCTTAGCGTCCGTTACCCCAAATGTTACCCCAAGCAAATTTGCGCCTGCTATCTTCACTGTAACTTCGTCGCAAATGTTTGAAATCCTAGCAGTGTCCCGTAGCGTGGTGTAACAGCAGGCGGTAGCGCCGCCGTCCGCCCGCGCGCCCCTCATAGCGCTGTAGCGGGCGGAAGGCGGCGCGGGCGGCCATTGCCGATCTTCGGTAGAGGTTCTTGTTGGGAAACTCGAAACCGAACCGGAGATGACAATGACCGACGATAGGATGGCTTTGATTGAGCTTGTTGAAAACAGTGCGGACGCCGATCTGGTGCGCGACCTGCTGGCCTTTGCGGCCGAACGGCTGATGGAGGCGGAAGTTGAAGGAGCGACTGGCGCAGCGAAGGGGGCCCGCTCGCCGCTTCGGACCGCACAGCGCAACGGCTATCGCGAACGGGGATGGGACACGCGCGCCGGTCGGATCGCTTTGTCGATCCCGAAGCTGCGCAAGGGCTCCTACTTCCCGAGCTTTCTGGAACCGCGCCGGACGGCGGAGAAAGCCCTCGTTGCCGTCATTCAAGAGGCGTATGTCCACGGCGTTTCAACCCGTGCTGTCGATGATCTGGTCAAGGCCATGGGCGCTGGCGGGGTGTCGAAGAGCCAGGTTTCACGGCTTTGTACCGAGATCGACGAACGGGTGCAGGCCTTCCTCAACCGCCCGCTTGAAGGCGCGTGGCCCTATCTCTGGCTCGACGCCACCTACATCCGGGTGCGCGAGGGCGGACGGATCATCAGTCGCGCAGTGATAGTGGCCGTCGCAGTCAATGGCGACGGCCGGCGGGAAATTCTCGGCATCGCGGTTGGCCCATCAGAGGCGGAGACGTTCTGGACCGGGTTTCTTCGCTCGCTCGCCGATCGCGGCCTGCGGGGCGTCAAGCTGGTCATCGCCGACGATCACAAGGGACTGCGCGCCGCGGCGAGCCGTGTGTTCAACGCCACCCACCAGCGTTGCCGAGTTCATTGGATGCGCAATGCTTTGGCGCATGCGCCTGCCAAGAACAGAGGCGCCGTCGCCGCCATGCTCAAAACTATCTTTGCCCAGGAGACCAAGGTGGAGGCGGAGAAGCAGTGGCAGGTGGTCGCCGATGCTCTGCGCGAGAAGAACGAGGGGCTGGCCCAGATGATGGACGCTTCACGGGAGGACGTGCTCGCTTACATGGACTTTCCGCGCGAGCACTGGGCCCAGATTGCCAGCACCAATCCATTGGAACGATTGAATAAGGAGATCAAACGCCGGTCCAATGTTGTCGGCATCTTTCCCAACGACGCGGCCATCATCCGCCTCGTTGGCGCACTGATGCTGGAGCAAAATGACGAATGGGCCGTCGCCCGACGCTACATGGCGCTGGAAAGCCTGGCCCGGATAATCGATGATCACCTCGTCAGGTTGCCCGCCGTGGCGCCCTGATCACCCTCGGACCTCGCCGAGGACCGGCACTCTTACACCACGCACTGGGACATGACCGAAATCCTTGGTGGGTGCGGTAGGGATCGAACCTACGACCCGCTGATTAAGAGTTTGATGTTTTAAGATGCCACCAACACACATTGATCGCTAAAAGCCGCAGAAATCCTGCATTATTAAGACTGTTATCGCCACCGAACGCCATTGAAACGCGGCATCATGGTTGCTATAAATTGTAGTTAAAACTTAGCAATCAGAGCGGTGGCATGGCAAACCCCAGCAAGCGTCCGAAATCACTGTTGATGTGGTGCCGCGGCCTCGAACCAGGCGGCTTAATCTCAACATCAGGGTCGCTGGCTTCGGCGTCCGCTCCAGACGAAGGCAAAGTCCTATGTCCCTGAAATACCGGATCAACGGACGGCAACGCTGGTATGTGATCGGCGGGCATCGCGCGCCCTGGACGCCCAAAACCACCCGGAGCCCGGCCCAAAACATTGCAAGGCAAAATCGCAGCAGACACGATTCCGCCGCCAAGAAGGAAGAGGTGAAAACCACCCCAACATTCGGCGAGGTAAGGCTGAAGCGCCTTATGAGCAACACGCAGCCGATCTCGCTGAAGGCGCCAAGGAATATCGACGTCTACTGGATTTCACGGTTATCCTACTGTCCTCGGCAAAGCTGATGAATCATCAGATATGTCGCGGCAGGACTTTCGAAGCTGCACCATGGCCTAGAAACTGCCTATGCCGCCAACCGGGTATTTACCGAGAGTACTTGGAAAGCTGTACCAACCTCATCAATTTGGGCTGGGGTTACCGGGCGGACCACTGATAATCTTGCTTGCGTGTGAAGAAGTATCATGAAGAAGCGCGGGAACGGATGCTCTCTGCCGAGAGCTGGGCAACTTGGGGATGCAGCTGTAATGCCTATGATG